>NZ_JABTEL010000004.1 GCF_013285155.1 Winogradskyella undariae
AAGGACAAGCTACGCGAGTTTCAACGACTTAAAATCGAGGTCTAAACGCCTCATAGAACTGTACGAAATCTGTGTAGTAAAAGAGAGGGGATTTTCAATGTTGACGAGATCTGTAGTCTCTGCGTATATATTAACCTTATTCCTCTCTTTTGTGCTTTCTTTTTATAGGTCTTAAATTTAGTGTTTTTATTAAAATGCTAACTTAAGCCGTGTATAATTAATTGCTTAAACACGTAACAATACATACACACGTTAGCAAACATTTGAATGGAACAAAGAAAGAAAATATCATCTAACATTAAATTCAGAAAATACTTCCTTTCTTGGTTTGTGATGTTAATAGCTTATTTAATTACTCAATTTTTTAATTTAAGTCGATTATGGGATTATGGAACTTGGGCTATAGCATTACTGACGTTCACTTTATTTATCACTTTAAAAAAAGTAGAATTTTCAAAAAGTGCTGTTTATTTTGATAATAAAAGAGTTGAATACAAATCAATAATTGATTTAAAAATATTCGAAATTCAGAATAGACCTTTCTATCTATTTAAAACAAACAACGAGAATATATTTAACCGTTATTATCTAACCCAATTAGAAGGTATTGGTTATTTTTCTATTATTAAAATTTTAATTTCTAAAAAAAATACTGCTAAATTACCTCTCGCTGAATTTTTGGCTCTTTTGGATGAGAAATCAAATATTCAAAAAAAAAAACTAAAAATGAATAAAAAATGATTTTACAAACACCATATTTATTTATGGCTTGTACAATTGCTTACTTAGAAAAGTACTTCGAAATATTATTTTGCTCGTGTTTGTTCACTAAATTAGTTGCTTAACAAAAAATACGTTACCACAAATAAAATATTAAACTCTAAAATGACAGTAGAACAATTCGAAAATTGCAAACAATGTTTAAATCGAAAAAAAGGAGTAATTGAAAAAGAAAACATCTGTAATCTAAAAGGAAAAAGTATAGAATTCGAAAATACTTGTACAGACTTTAACCTTGATAATCGTGTTGTTTTAGGAAAAGAAAATAAAATCAATGCCATTAGACCAAATTTTAAGAGAGCAAAAATCGCCCAATTATTCATTTGGATAGTCATGGCTTTAGATGTTGTTTCAATATTTTCTTCTTACTCACAATACAACCTTCTTAAGTCATTACAAAACAATGAAGAGGTAACGGATCAAATGTTAAACTCAAATGACACAAGACAACAAATTATAGGGATTTTATAGTTTTTATAATTTCTGCGGTAACTTTTATACAATGGTTTAGAAGAGCTTATTATAACCTGAATATTAGAACAAATTGCAACCATTCTGAGGGTTGGGCATCCGGAAGTTGGTTTGTGCCAATAATTTCATTGTACAGACCATATCAAATAATGAAAGAGATGTCGACTAAAACAACCCAATTAATAAAATCTAAAAATTCAGATTATTTAGAGAGCAACACAATGACAATTGGTCTTTGGTGGACTTTATGGATTGTATCTAATTATATTGGAAATTATGCTCTAAAAAGTGCTTTTAAAGCAGAAACAATAGAAAACTATATAAACAGTACAACTGGAGATATAATATTATCAATAATAGGAATCCCATTAGCTGTTATAACGGTAATGATTATTAAATCATACGCTTTAAAAGAAGAAGAAATTTCAAAATTAGAAAAAACAGAAAATTAAAATGTGGGTATTTAACCAAACCGTTAGGAAATTAATGAACGAAACAACTTAAACACAGCTAAAAACCAACATAAAACACATATAATTCACTGTATTTATATTTATTACAAAAATCCAACCGGATTTTATATTCAGTTTTTATTTGCTAACTTTCGAGCTCTCAAGACAAAAGAAACTACAGATAAATGAATGACGTTTACTATTATTTAATAAATTATAAAGAAATTCATCCTCTTAGATTCTGGATAATACTTGTAGGCATAACACTCCTATTTATTGCAATAATTTTTATTCTTTATAAAAACTTCCTACCTCTTATAACTAAGATATTAAATATCCAGAAAAAAGAGACTATAGTAACTTCAAAAAAGAATAGAAAAACACCCAATGTAAAAAAAGAAAAGAGAAGTATTTTAAAAGATTCAAGATTCTTAATTAGTGTTATTCTAATTCAATTTCTAATAATAGCATCTGTTATTTTCTACAATTATGCTAAGTCAACAACTAAAAGACCAGAAAACTTAGCAATCTCGAACTCAGAATATCTTTTCGGAATTGACATTTCTCATTATCAGAGTAAAATTAATTGGAGTGAACTAAGAACATCACATCACCCAATTGAGTATATTTTTATACGAGCAACAATGGGACAGAATGGAGAGGACATACAGTTTGACAGAAATTGGGAAAACGCAAAAAAGCACAATTATTTACGTGGTGCATATCATTACTACAGACCTAACGAAAACTCAACACAACAATTTGAAAATTTCAAATCTGTAGTAAAATTAGAAGAGGGTGATTTTATCCCCATACTTGATATAGAAAAAGACAGCAAATTTGGGAGAGACAACCTCAGAAAAGGTGTATTAAATTGGTTACAACTAGCAGAAAAAGAATATGGAAGAAAACCAATGATATACACAGGTTTAACCTTTTACAAACATGTTTTAAAAGGCCATGTTGATGACTACCCTTTATGGATTGCTGCTTATTCTGGTAAACATCGTTTAAAAAATGTTGACTGGAAATTCCATCAATTCACTGAGCAAACTAAAATTAAAGGTATTATAACAACAGTAGATGGCAATGATTTTATAGGTGATATAACCGAATTAAACAAAATGAAAATCAGCAATTCAACACCAACTACTAACTAAAATAAATATGAGGAAATTGTTGCAAGAATTCATAAATCATTCAGCTTAATTAGAAAGGGAGAATGTGAAAAAGCAGAAATTGAATTAAAAATAATTAAAAGGTATATCAACAAAATTGACAACTTAGAATTTCAAGCTTAAATGGAATTACTGACACAACAGCAAAACAGGTTAAATTATTTTTTCCTTAATGCTTTTAGGAGGAATAATCGGAATGTATTTAATTACGAACTTAGTTACTTTCCCAAACAATATTCTATCCACAAACACACTAGACATACATTTTGAGAAAAACACTGTCCATACTGTCTATTTTACTGATTTTAAGTTGTGAAAACAAAACAACAGAAATTCGATATTATCCGACCGATCGAAATTTTTCTGTTGAAACTAAAGAAATAATCGGACTTGATACTACTCAATTAAATTTTAGAGAAATAACAAATAAGGTTGGAACATTCGATAAAGATTATGGGAAATTGGTTGTAGAATTCGATGATGGAAAAATAAAAAAAAGAGTTACTCCATACGTTTATGATAACGGACTAATTAAGTCTAAAAATATATTGCGTATAAAATCTGATTCAATTCTAATAGATAACAAATACTCAATTAACGAACTGAAACGCATTTTAAAAAGACATTATTTAAATAAAGATAAAGTTCCATACTATCCAGACTCCCCTAAAAATGGTCTTGTAGAAATTACTATTAATACAAATAAAACTGGAAAGGAACTCAAAAAGGTTTTGAGTAAATTAACACAGGTATTTGACGAGATAAAAGAAGAAGTAAACGACACTATTGAATTGAGAATATATTTTGATTATTTAAGGCAAATTCCACCACCTCCACCACCTCCAAAATGAAAACCTAAAGAGAAAGATTTCTATGAAGTCTATTAGAAAGTTACAGACGCAAAACTATAGATAATTTATTGCTAAATTAGCTAATGAAACAAACAGTATATTGACTCGCTATCAACTATAATTTTAAATAAATGAAAAATCTAATTATAATTTGTTTACTAATCTCTTTTAAACTTTTTTCACAAGACAAAAAAGTTGTTTATCTCAATGATAGTCATCAAGAAATAGATAAAAGCGAATTTGTAAAAGGAAAAAGTTCTAGAGAATATCTTGACTTATATTTTGAAAATGATTCTTTAGTTCAATGCTTACTAGTAAGAAGAAAACCTATTGGGAAATTGAATAAAAATCAGCTTAATGAATTAAAAGACAATTTAGCTATCAAAGATAGTATTGATAATAAACTAATTGTAATAATTTATTATCCAGGTAAAGACAATTGTAATGGTATGGAAGAATACTCTACGTGGAATATTTTTGACAAAGACTATTTAAAAAACTTAGAAAAAATTAGTGATATCAGTCATCATTGGATTTATAAAGATGATGAAAACTTAAAATATTATTATAAAAGAAAGAAAGGATGGAAAAAGGATAGTAAGCAATTTGTTGAAAAAATGTTTTTTAAATATCATTACCCTTGTTTTAGTTGTGTAGTTATTGACTCTAAAGGAAATTTTATTGCCAACTATGGCGAATTTGGTAAACAAACAGTTTGGGAAATTTCAGAAGAACTTAAAAAAATCAAATAAAAATGATACCTAATGCCATCTGTAATTTACCTGCTTAATTACGCATAAAAATCTTACAAAAACTGATGACAGAAATATTCACAACAAAAAAACTAGAAAAAATAATAAAAAAAAGAGTTGAAAATAAGACCATAACTGTTGAAAATATTTTTGGAAAATGGAACGCTTCAGTCTTATATATTGCCAGAAAAAAATGTCTGATTTTTGTAAATTCAAAAAGTTTCTACTCTGTTATTATTCCAAGATTCTCAACTAATGAATTAGATAAAATTCATTTATTATTTCTTGAAAGTTTTTACGCCCAATTAGATTTTGAAAAAATTAAGGTTGATGCCGAATTTCTTGTTAGCAGTGTTGGAGAGTTAAAATTCTACCCAACGGATAACGATAGAAAAATGACAGGAATCATCAACTATAATATTTCAAAAATAGATTACCTTAAATATGAATATGATATTTTTAATTCTTCTGTTATTAGAGAGTTAACAGAGAAACTAAACCTTACACCTTTTAAGCAATTAAACTGGAGCATCCCTAAAGAAGTAATGACTGAAATAATAGAAAAAGCTAATGTGTAATTAAAACAAATGTACAAGAAAAGCATAAAGACACGCAAATTTAGAAATTAATAAAAACATCATGGAAATAGGTACTAAATTAACCAAACCAAGCTTAAAATTCCGAATACTATTCGTAATCATAACTACAATTATGTATTCTATGACGCTTTGGTTATTTGATTATTTTTCTGAAGAAAAACTGTATTCAGTAAATAATTTAATCATTCAAGGAATCTTATTTGGACTATTTTTCGGAATCGGATTTCCATATATAAATGAAAAGCTTGCTGGTAAATTCACTAATAAAATTGGAGTAAAAATAAAACCCGATTTAGAAGAAAATGAAAATATTGAAATTGAAGGACCTGCAAATTTGTATCAAGGAATCGAAGGCGTTGGTGGAAAAATTTTTCTAACAGATAAAAAACTGATATTTAAATCTCATAAAATCAATATTCAAATAAGGCAAACAAACATTGAATATAAAAACATAGATAAAATCAGTAAAAGAAAAACGATAAAACTAATAAACAATGGAATTAGAATAATAACCAATGACGGAAATAAATATGATTTTGTGGTGAACGAAAGAGATTTGTGGTTAGAAAAAATAAATGAGCGAATTGAATAAATAAATTTAAAGAGAATAACATTTCAATTGGAGATATAACAGAACTAAAAGACTAAAAAATAATTACAGTAACATAAAAAATGGTTATAATTAAAAACACCTCTTTATAAAAATAAAGAGGTGTTTTACAAAATACGAATGTCTGCTTTTGTATTATAGTCCTTTTAAAAGTTCTTCTATAGTTTTAGCCATTACAACACCTGGTAATTTTACCGGAGCCGCAACTTCTGCTAAAAATGTTCCTTTAACTTCACCTGTTTTATAAGTTGTAAAACCAATACGGTATAAACCAGCTGTTAAAGCTTTTGTAGGGCTACCTACTTCACTTTCATATCTTAATAAAGAGTTGTAGCTGCTTCCACTTGGTTGCTTTGGCATTTCACTACTATCATCATTCTTAGCAAGTGTAGTCCAAGTTGCACTTTTAGCAGCTTCTTCTGTAATATCTTCTTTTTTCAAAATAGTAGAACGCTCTAAAGTAATGTAAGTATCAAAATAATCACTAGAAGATTCGTTTGCTTCGTAAGCCTCAGACTTAATAGCATCTTTAACTTTAGTTTTAGCAACAGGAGAAAGCATTCTTACACCCAATTCTGGTGCAACAGCAGGAACCCATAAATAAATGTAATAGAATTTTTTACCATCAACTACTTCATCTTCATTCCCTTCAGAAGCATATCCTAAATAAGAGATCACATCTGTGTAAGGTACTTTAATTGTTTTTGGTCCAATTTTCTTTTCAACTGAACTTCCAAACTTTTTTAATTTTTGAGCTTCTGCGTTAAATACACAACAGAAAGCGAATACTGATAATACTAGTAATTTAATTTTCATATTTGTTTAAGTGATTTTAGTTAATTTATAGACATTCGTAATGGTTTTAATTTAAAACAACAGCTAATTTATAAGCTTGTAATGTTTAACATAATTAATTATGTTTCTTACATTTCGATGCAAATATATAGAACTTAACTCTTCAGCAAAACCCTTAATTTAGTAAAACGAAAACCCCTGAAAACAGGGGCATAAATATGTTTAACTCAAAACGAATAGTTTGCAGTATTCAATTTTTATTTCCTAAATTAGGTCTTTCATAAGCTAAAACATATTTAACGCAACTAAATAAATCTTCTTATGCTTTCAAATGAAGAAATTGGTAACCAATTAAAAAGTGAATTAGAAATCGCTATTTCTGAATATAAGTCATCCAATAAATTTAAAAAAACTGAAAAAGTCTTTAATAAATTAATGTCTTATGATTTTGATGAATACAAAAGCGACTTAAAAAAGAAGGTTGTAAAGAAAATTAAAAAGAGATGGACAAATCCTAAAGAAGGGATAAACCCAGAACAAAAATTAGATGCCATTTTATTTGAACACGAATTCCCGCAAGAAAAAGATCAAAAAACCAAACTATACGGAATTATTAATTGGAAGAAAGAAACCATTAAACATGTAAAGGTTAAAATGGGATTCTCTTATGATTTCGCTGACGGATTAGAACAAATTAAAGGTATAAAAACTCAATTCTTTAATCCATTTGTAAAAAAGAAATTAGGGAAATCTTATTACGAAAATGGGGTTTTAATTACCGAAGACAGAGAGTTAGCAAAATGTTTTCAGCTCAAAGGAATTATAGCCATTCATGAAGTATTTAATGAACTAAATGACAAAAATGCTTTTGATAAAATAAACAAAAACGAGAATTTTCATTTCGTTTTTGGCGAACATGATGATGAATACTATTTAATTCTATCCATATAAAATTCAACTTATCATTTAATGGATTTAGCAAGACATTGTCGTTTATGCGATCACCAAATAACGAGTTTAAAAATTGGTACAACCTGTGGTCTAAACAATCGAAAGCCAGAATTTAATAAAACTTGTTCTAAAATCGAGCTAAATAAAAAGTTTGAAGATCAACTAGAATATGTTAACATAGATTACCAAAATTATAAGCGAAAAAAGCTTTTAACCTACACCTATTTTGTTGTATTTGCCGTAATGGGAATCGCAGTAATAATTGGAGGATTTTTATTTGGTAAATTCACCTTAGAAAGCAGAATTATATCCTCAGTAACAATAACGATTATAGTTATCGGGATTACCTTACTCGGAAAAGCATTTGGAACATTAAACACATACCGACAAGACATTGAGATCGCTAAAAGCAAAAAAGATAACATTGATGAAGTTCTAAAAGAATACAACATTACATATGATATTCAGATGATGTTTGGAAAAGAAATTCACGGAGCTCAAGATGTTTATGCAGAATTAAAAATAAAAGGAATTAGATAAAAATAGATTACTAATGAAAACATATTTCACACTTAACAACGGTATTAAAATTCCATCTTTAGGTTTCGGAACCTGGAAAACACCCGATGGAGAAACGGCTATAGAATCAATAAAAAAAGCAGTTGAAATTGGTTATAAACATATTGATGCAGCAGCCATTTATGCAAATGAAGAAGGCGTTGGAGCAGGGATTAAAGCCTGCGGAATTGAGCGCAAAGACCTTTTTATAACCAGTAAACTATGGAATGCTGAACGTGGATACGAAAGCACATTAAAAGCGTTTGAAAAAACCTTAGAAGACTTACAACTCGATTATTTAGATCTGTATCTTATACATTGGCCAGCTGCAGCACATCAGTTTGAGAATTGGCAAGAAATAAATGCAGAAACATGGAGAGCCATGGAAAAACTACACAATGAAGGAAAAATTAAAAGCCTTGGTGTAAGTAATTTTATGCCGCATCACTTAGAGCCTTTAATGAAAACAGCTAAAATTCAACCCTCTATAAATCAGATAGAATATCACCCAGGATTTACACAACCAGACTGTGTAAAGTTCTGTACGGATAACAATATTCAAGTTGAAGGTTGGAGCCCGCTTGGTCGTGGTGAAGTATTAGATAATGAAATGCTGAAAAACATCGCTGAGAAATACAATAAATCAGTCGCTCAGGTTTGTATTCGTTGGGCTTTACAAAACAATGTAATTCCTTTACCAAAATCTGTAACACCTCATCGCATAGAAGAAAACTTTAATGTCTTTGATTTTGAAATTTCAGAAGCAGATATGATTGCAATTGATGCGATGGAAAATATTGGAGCATCAGGATTAACCCCAGATACAGTTGAGTTTTAATCGCTGAATATTTTAAATATAATTGAAAGAAAACAAAGGTCATATCCACAAAGATATGGCCTTTGTTTATGATGGAAATCATGAAATATCTTCAACATCATTGCTACCTTTATATCTTATATTTCAGATAAATAAAATATTAAAATTTGCGTCTTATGAAATTGGAAAAATTAACCAACGGACTAGAAAATATTCTTCATACACTAGAAAAAAATGAAGATAATATTAATAGAATCACAGAGGAAATTCACGACAATTATAAGCTTAGTGCAAAAAACCTGTGTCGCTATTTAATTTTAAGAACTTTCGATTTAAGAAAGTACCAAGACAATTTATCTGAAGTTGGTGTCTCCTCTATAAGAACATCTGAAGGTTATGTATACAGCAACATTTTTAACGTAGTAAGAAATCTAAAACTGCTACAAGGCTTACCAAAATCAGAGCCTTCTAATGTGGAATTAATTGGTTATAAAAAAAGCAAAAAACTGGTTAAAAACCACGCTAATCTTTTATTTAAAAGACCACGCACAAAGCATTTTGCTGAAATTATGGTCACTTTACCTAATACAGCTGCAAAAGACAAATCTATCATTAGAGAAATGGCTGAAAACGGCATGGAAATAGCCCGAATAAATCTAGGTCATGATACAATAGAAGAATGGACACAAATGGTCACTTACATTAAGGAAATTAACAACCAGACCAATTTTAATATTAAAATTTATATGGACTTAGCAGGTCCAAAATTTAGAACATCAACCATAGAGATTAGAAATGAAAATGGTAAAATAGGAAAAAGTATTCCTATAAAAAAAGGAGATCATATCATTCTAACAAAACGAAATACTAAAGGAAAAGCTTCTAAATTTGATAATAGCAATACACAAATTGAAAAAGCCGAAATTGGAGTAATGCTACATGAAATCGTTGATGAAATTAAAGTAGACGATGTTGTGTTTTTTGATGATGGAATGATAAAAGCACAAGTACTTTCTAAATCTAAAAAAGATGTTGAACTTTTAATTACAGATTGCTATAAATCTAAATTATCATCAGAAAAAGGCATCAATCTGCCACATACCAAATACAAATTACCTGCGCTTACCGAGCAGGATATTAAAAACTTACCTTTTGCTTGCGAAAATACAGATTTACTAGGCTATTCTTTTGTACGAAACAAAGAAGATGTAGAATGTTTGTATGAACAGTTAAGAAAACAAAAAGCAAAAGATATAGGCGTTGTCTTTAAAATTGAAAATGTAGAAGCTTTTGAAAACTTACCAGAAATATTATTAGAAGGCATGAAACACCACAGAATTGGAGTAATGATTGCTCGTGGAGATCTTGCTGTTGAAGTTGGATTTGAACGAATTTCTGAAGTACAGAACCAAATATTATGGATTTGTGAAGCGGCACATATTCCTGTAATTTGGGCTACTCAAGTACTTGAAAATTTAGCAAAAACCGGAATTCCAACCAGAGCAGAAATTAGCGATGCTACACAAGGTGCTTATGCAGAATGTGTAATGCTAAACAAGGGTTCTTATATCAATAATGCTATAAAAACCCTTGAGAATATTTTGATTAGAATGGAATCTAATTCTTTTAAAAGAAAGAATGCTTTACGACCTTTAAACATCGCAAAACAAGCTACCGATAAGATATTTAACGGTTAAAGTGAACTTTTAAACTGTTCTAAGAAGCGAACATCGTTTTCGCTTAGTAAACGAATGTCACTAATTTGGTTTAATAACATTGCTATACGATCAATTCCCATTCCGAATGCAAATCCAGAGTATACTTTTGAATCAATACCACAATTTTCTAAAACATTAGGGTCTACCATACCGCATCCCATAATTTCTAACCAACCTGTACCTTTAGTAATTTTATAATCGGTCTCAGTTTCTAGTCCCCAATACACATCAACTTCTGCACTAGGTTCTGTAAATGGAAAATATGATGGACGCAATCTAATTTTAGATTTCCCAAACATTTCAGTTGTAAAATATTGAAGTGTTTGCTTTAAATCTGCAAAACTGACATCCTTATCAATGTATAAACCTTCTACTTGATGAAAGAAACAATGTGCACGTGCAGAGATAGCTTCATTTCTAAATACACGACCTGGAGAAATTGTTCTAATTGGAGGCTGATTGTTTTCCATATAACGTACTTGTACCGAACTGGTATGCGTACGTAATAAAATATCTGGATCCGTTTGAATAAAGAACGTATCCTGCATATCTCTTGCCGGATGGTATTCTGGCAAATTCAATGCTGTAAAATTATGCCAATCATCTTCAATCTCTGGTCCTTCACTTACATTAAAACCAACACGAGAAAAGATGTCTATAATTTCATTTTTTACAATAGAAATTGGGTGACGTGCACCTAAAGCAATAGGTTCACTAGGTCGAGATAAATCACCATAGATTCCTTTGTCTTCATCTGCACTTTCTAAAGCTTCTTTTAAAGTGTTTACTTTAGCTTCTGCCGTAGTTTTAAGCTCATTAATAATTTGCCCGAATTCTCTTTTTTGATCATTCGCCACATTTTTTAATTCGCCATAAAACGCTTTCAAATGTCCTTTTGAGCCTAAATATTTAATTCTAAAAGCTTCAACTTCTTCTTTTGATTGTGCTTTAAAAGCTTCTGCTTCTGCTATAAGTTCTTTTATCTTGTCTATCATAGTATGTAAAAGTAGGAGGCAAATTTAGTGATTTTATGTAAAAACCTTATTGAATATTTATATTTAATAATACTTCTTTTACCCTATTAAGAGTAACTCTAATCAATATTAAAAGTAAAACCCTATAAAATTATAAATTGCTATTTTATATACTCTGATTCTACAAAGTAATTGACAATAGCTTCTTTCATTAGTACACTTTGTTCACCTGCTCTAAGGTGTGGCAATTGCGCCAATACTTTGTAGTGTGGCCAACCATCATCATCTACATAATCAAATTCATAAAAACCATAAGGCTCTAACACTTTACAAATAGCAATATGCATTAAATCTAGTTTATGATCTTTTTTGTATTCTCTATGTAACTGACCAAGCTCTTGCACTCCAATGAGATATATTATAGAATCGAGATCTAATCTATCACCATCTGCAAATTGATTTGAGAGTTTTTCTACCACCAAATCCCATCGTTCTTTTAATTGTTCGTCTCTTGCCATGCTCATTTCCCATAAAAACGGGAATTTCTTTAATTATTAAAAATCTTATTCTTAGTTGAAAATTATAACTTCAGATTCAACTCTTATTCAAGACTTCAAAGTTAAGAAACAAAAGTAGCTTCAATTAGGTTATTATTTATTTAATTGAAAAGCTCAAATTTCAACTTAAAAAATTCATGTATTTTTGCCTAAACCGCCAATTATATGAGTGTTATAGATATTGTTTTAGCTGCCCTATTATTATTTGGGTTTGTTCGTGGATTATTTAAAGGACTTTTTGTAGAAGTTGCTTCTTTGGTGGCATTAGTTTTAGGAGTTTGGGGCGCAATTCATTTTAGTGATTATGCCGCTAATTTTATAGAACCTTATGTTGATTGGGATGAAAAAACCATGAATATTGTAGCCTTTGCCATCACTTTTGTGGTTATTGTTTTAACTATAGGTCTCGCCGGAAAAGCTTTAACAAAATTAGCAGATTTTGCTGCTTTAGGATTAATAAACAAATTAGCAGGTGGTGTTTTTGGCGCACTTAAAATTGGTTTAATTCTAAGTGTATTATTAGGTGTATTTGATAAAATGAATGATACACTTCCCTTTATGGAAAAGGAAGATTTAGAAGAAAGTATACTTTATAGCCCAATACAATCTTTAGCACCAATGATTTTTCCGACTATAATTAAGAAATCTGAAACTATAGAAGAAAACACTTCTAATGAAGAAGAAAAAGAAGAGGTTTAATTTCTAAAAAAAGACCTGTAAGTTTTAAAACTCACAGGTCAATAACTATCTTTTTTTAGTCTAAGTGATAGATTTCCATAATATCCTTAAGGTATTTATCGAAATCTATTTTTAAGTCTATCAATTTTCCTGTGTGGACATCAAAAACCCACCCATGTACTTTTAATCCACGCTCTCTATAAGCTTTTTGTACTGCTGCTGTTTTAATTAAATTAACACATTGTTCCTTTACATTAAGCTCTACTAAACGATCGTACTTTTTTTCTTCACATTCAATGGCATTAAGCTCATCCTTATGCATTCTATACACATCTCTAATATTTCTTAACCATCCGTTTAAAACACCTAAATCTGCTGATTCCATAGCTGCTTTTACACCGCCACAAGCATAATGCCCACAGACTAAAACATGATCTACTTTTAGATGTGTTACTGCATAATTGACTACAGACATACAATTAGAGTCTGTACCAACCACCATATTGGCAATGTTTCTATGTACAAAAACTTCACCAGGACCTAATCCCATTAAATCCTCAGCAGTAACTCTGCTATCAGAGCAACCAATGTATAATAACTCAGGAGTTTGCCCTTTACCTAATTTCTCAAAATAATCGGGTTCTATAGCAAGCTTTTCTTTTATCCAACTTTCGTTATTCTTAAATACGTTATCTATATCCATATTATTTCAGGTGTTTTATACCATATACAGTTTTAATCAAATTTACTAAAAATGCTATGTATTAAGATGAATCTTTTTAATTATCTCAACTATAAAAAAATTAGGCAGTATTAACGTTTATGTCAATACTGCCTAACTATATAAATTAAAAAAGTCTTATTAGACTAATTCTCATATTCGTAAAAATCTACAGCTCCTGTATTTACATCATACATAGCGCCAATGATTTGAATCTCATTGTTTTTTTCCATTTCTGTAAGTACCGGACTTTCAGCATGGATTCTTTTTATGGTTAAATCTACATTCATATGAGATACCTCATCAACAAACTTTAAATTCTTAGAATTTCTTAAACTGGCATCTTGAGGCTCTTTAACCGCTTCTACTGCCGGCTTAATTTTCTCTATCAACTTGGTTAAGTTTCCTAATTTTGCGTCATCACAAGCCCCTTTTATAGCTCCACATCTTGTATGTCCTAAAACAACAATAAGTTTAGTACCAGCTAATTTAGAAGCAAATTCCATACTTCCTAAAATATCTTCATTTACAAAATTACCTGCAATACGTACACTAAAGACATCGCCTAAACCTTGATCAAATACTAATTCTGCAGATACACGAGAATCGATACAGCTTAATATTGTTGCGAATGGAAATTGCCCTTCGCTTGTATCATTAACTTGTTCTAATAAATTTCTATTCGCTTTTAAGTTATTTTGAAATCTAACGTTTCCTTCTTTTAAAAAATCTAAAGCCTTTTGAGGCGTCATTGTTGATTGTGTTTCTCTTGTATGTGCTTTCATGTGTTTTCTTTTCTCTTAATAATTACTATTAATACCCATCAAAAAACTTAGGACATATCATTAAACTCTTATTTAAATAATATGTACGACTAATTGTTCTTCATTTTCAACAGAAGGGTTTTTCTGTTTAGTTAAAACTTACGATTAATCATCTTGTTTTAACTTAAACTGATTTTAGATTTAGGTCTCAGTTTAAAGAACTCTATAAAGCTTTCTGGATTTTCAACAATTCCACGCTTAGAAATTAATTTGATATTAATATTTCGTTCTTTAGCTTTAAAAGCAAAATCTTCTAATATTTCAATAATATCATAATCGAGATATCTCGTTTTGGTAACATCAAATTCTAAATAACTACCTTTTGGTAAATTATCTAATTCTTTTAAAATAGCACCTTTATTAAAGAAAGTTACTTCTTCTGCAAGTGTCATTTTTATAACACTCTTTCCGTTACTTTCATCTTCAATATGAAGGAAGTGTGAGTTTTGGTAGTTTTTCAATAAAATAACTACAATACCTACTAATAACCCTAAACTAATACCTACTAATAAATCTGTAAATACAATTCCTGCTACGGTTACAAAAAATGGCACAGATTGCTTCCAACCTAAATCGTACATCTTTTTAAATAATGATGGCTTAGCTAATTTATAACCTACTAATAATAGGATTGCTGCTAATACAGATAATGGAATTTTATTTAATAATGTAGGAATTAAAACTACAGATATTAAAAGTAAAAAACCGTGAAAAATAGTCGACATTTTAGATTTTCCACCCGATTGGATATTCGCAGAACTTCTAACAATAACTTGAGTAATAGGTAAACCTCCAATTAAACCAGAAACAATGTTACCTGCACCCTGAGCTAATAATTCTCTGTTTGTAGGGGTTACATTTTTATCAGGATCAATTTTATCAGATGCTTCTACACATAATAATGTTTCTAAACTTGCTACTAAGGCAATTGTAAATGCTACGATCCAAACTTCAGGATTTGTAATGACACTAAAATTAGGGAAACGAAATTGACCAATAAAAGAGTCAAAACTATCTGGAATAGGCACACTTACCAAATGAGATTCTGCAATAGCAAAGCTTTCACTAGATTGTGTTAATACATAAAAAATAATACCAACTACTACAGCAACTAATGGTCCTTGAATAATTTGGAAAAACTTACCTTTTTTAGATAATACGTTACTCCATAGTAGCAAAATACCCAATGCTATAAAGCCTGCAACCATTGAGCCTATAATAATGTTATCGAAAATACCTAATATTGCTGAAAACGTATTTTCTCCCGAAGTTTCTATAAAACTATCTGCTCCTTCTGGTTCTGCATCATAACCAAAAAAGTGAGGAATTTGCTTAAGGATAATGATTATACCAATACCGGTTAACATTCCTTTAATTACAGATGAAGGAAAATAATAACCAATAATACCGGCTTTTAATACCCCAAAAATTAACTGAATAACTCCTCCTAACACAACGGCTACTAAAAAGTTTTCATAGCCTCCCAATGATCCAATTGCAGTTAGCACAATTGCTGCTAAACCTGCTGCAGGTCCACTAACTCCAATTTTAGAACCACTTAAGGCTCCTACTACAATTCCTCCAATAATACCAGAAATTACTCCTGCAAAAAGAGGCGCGCCACTGGCTAATGCAATACCTAAACATAAAGGTAATGCCACAAAAAATACAACGATACTTGCTGGGAAGTCGTTTTTAATAGTTTTAAACATGTATAAATAATTAGGGCAATAGGGTGTTCACTAAAGCCAATTTTCAATAATTTTTTTTGAGACTAAAGATGGTCTCCCTTTTTTACAAAAATTATGAAATAGAATCCGGGGGTGGAGAAATTAAATTAAAATGCGGTTTTGGATAATGCCCAAATGTGTACCCCACTAAATGTTTATCTGTATTATTTTCAAACACACACTCTGATGTTTGGTGATTTTTATCAAAAAGAATCTTAACACTGTGGTTGTCTTCTTCTTCACTTATGCTAAAGAAACAAGTCGTGTCTATAGAATCATCTACAGACATTATTACTGAAGGCGCAGAAATAAGCGCCACAAATAATATGAATAAAAAAGCAGTAATTATATGTTTTGAAGCTTTTGGCATAAGCGCCAAATATAATAAGTTAGACTTAAAAAACCGTTAAATAAGTTCTAAAAAACTTTTAATAATTTAATTTCTTTTGAAGGAATCCAACCTGTAGAATTATCAGATAGTTTAATTTTATTCCAATCCTCATAAGTTTCAACAACTTGAACCTTTGTTCCCTCATGTAATCTAAACACCTCTTCACTAGTAGGATTAGGGTCTGATTTCACTCTACTTTCTTGTACAAAAACAATTGCTGGATTATTCTTTTTATCTAAACCCGACTTTTGAAAAGCCATGGCTACGGCTAAAAAAGCCACTATTAAACTCACAATACTCACAACAAAAGCAACACGTTTTTTTGATGTTGAATACGAAAAATGATACATTAAAAATATAATCACAAATAAAAGAACACCTCCAATTGCAATTTCTGCCCAAGTATCCGTATTAAATGTGTTCACAATATTATTAATAATCTTAGAAAAACCAACATCAGGCACTTTCTCAATAGCATCAATCGTCATGTTTTGTGCAAATGCTAAGTTGCTCTGTATATCCTTATCTTTTGGATCTAGCTGTAGTGCTTTTTCGTAATAATATATACTAGGTGCAATATTATTAAGCTTATAATTCGCATTTCCTAAGTTAAAATATAATTCTGCTGAATGCTCTTTTGAATCTAAAATAGCTTCATACTGATCAATAGCTTCTGCGTATTTTCCGTCGTTGTATAACGCATTAGCTTTATCAAATTGTTGGTCATTTTGAGAAAAACCAATAACGCTAAAACAACAAAAAAGTAAAATGGTAAGCGCTCTCATATTATCTGAGTTGTTTATCTATTAATGAAATTGTTTTCGCTGCTTTATCATAATCATTCTGCATCGTAACCTGTGTAATTGGCGTATAACGTGCTAATTCGCAATTTTCTAAAATTGAAATAAAATCTGAAACAACTTCACTTTCAACATGACGATCAATTAATAAGCTTTCAATTTTCTCTTTATTAAAATCACTTGTTTCGATATTTAATTTTGCTTTTAAATAATTATGTAAAGCTTTCTCTAGAGCTAAGTAAAATGCTTCCTTTTGACCCATAGCTTTTTTAGCCTCGGTAAGATATTTTTTAGCTAAACGATCTGCTTTTCTTATACGATTACCTTGAACATCTGCACTACGAGCATCTTGCTTTCTTCTCACAATAATAGCCAAAGGAATTGCTAAAAACGGCAACAATAACAATGACCAAAAGCTTTTTGATTTAAAGAACTGTTCTGATTTTACAGACGTCCAATTAGATGATGTTTTAATAAACGCAAATGTATTAGTATTAGCAGTAACTGTTTGCTTAGCGTTTTCAGCTGTAGCATTTGAATTATCATTAGCTGCCGTTGGACCTTCAACTACATCAATTACAATTTCGTCTGAGGTAATACGATTATAAGTTTCCGTATTTGGATTAAAATATGAAAATGATATACTAGGCACAGGATATTTTCCTCGATACTGAGGTACAATCGTATAAGTATCCAAAATACTTCCCTGCATACCACTTAAATTAGTTCTAACTTTTTCTTCATGTTCAGGCTCATAAACCTCTAACGAACTTGGAACAGTCAGTTTTGGCAATTCAAATAATTTTAAATTCCCTTTCCCTTTCACTTCAATTTTAGCTTGAAGGGATTCTGTTGCATTTAATTCCGTTTTAGAAGTTGATACCTTAAATGAAAAATTACCTACTGCACCTTTAAAATCTGAAGGTTTACCTTTTTCTGGTAATGGTTTTACATTAATTGTTCTACTACCCGCAGTAACCACCTGTGGTACTTTTGTAGGTATTTGTCTTCCAAAAATATCTACACGACCTGTTGGAACTTCAGCTATAATATCCATAACTAAAGGATCTATTTTAAGAGGTCCTGTTTTTTGTGGATATAAAACTGTTTTTCTAAGTATAACATAACGGTATTTTTCACCTTTATATTCACCTTCTAAAATATTAAGCCCTTTAATTTCTATATTTTGACTCCAAAAATCATTAAATCTAGGCGTTTCTTTTTCACGCCAGTTACTACTTACTCCAATATCTGGAGAAACATACAACTTATAAACTACAGTTATAGCTTCGTTTAAATATGGACTTGAATTAGAAATTTCTGCAACTAAATGAATTTTATCTGAGGCCACATCTGAAGCAGCCCCATTACCATTAGGAGCTTTAACAGCTTCTGTTACGGTAACTTTAATAGGGAACGTTTTATAAGATTCTCCATCAATTTCAATTGTAGCTTGCTTAATGGTAAAATTTCCTCTTTTTTTAGGAGATAAAAAATAACTATATGTTTTAGAATACGAACGCTTTCCGTTTCTAGAATAATTACTTACAGATGTATTAGGACCACCAACAACATCAAAATCAGAAAAACTAGGCGGTACAAAATTATCACCGTCCTGATTCATTTCGAAATCTATACGTAAACGTTCATTAACTCCTAATTGCTTTTTACTGACTTTAGCTTCAAATTTCACTTGTGCAGAAGCTATACTTGTTGCAAGTATGAAAAGTAAAATTGATATGTTTTTAATTAATCTCATAGCTATTTCTGTCTTAAAGACATCTTTAACTCTATTTTTTTGTTGTAAATACCGACTTTTATAAGAAAACGCAAACTAACGACTTTCTGCAAGTTTACCAATCTTTTTCAGTCTTAACCTTAGCACCTTTTTGTTTTTCGGCATTCATTTTCTCTTGAACTTTTTGTTCTTGATTTTGCATCGCCTCTAAAATATTCTTTACCTGCTGAGGAGACATTTGTCCTGGTTGAGGCTTAGGTTTTTGGTTCTGATCCTTGTTATCTTCATTCCCTTTACCATCATCCTTTTTATCATCTTTAGGTTTTCCGTCTTCATCTTCATCTTTATCACCATCCTTTTTATCCTGATCTCCTTCGTCTTTCTTATCCTTATTATCTTCTTTATCGTCCTTTTTATTCTCGTCCTCTTTCTTTTCTTGATCTTCTTTATCTTGCTCTTGATCCTTATTTTCGTCTTCCTTATTATCATCACCTCCACCATCTTGCTTTTGTTGCTCTGCACATTCTTTAGCTAAAGCGTAATTGTATCGTGTTTCTTCGTCAGTAGGATCATTTCTAAGCGCATTCTTAAAAGCTTCAACAGCCTCTTTACATTGTTCATTTTTCATTAAAATATTACCAATGTTATGAAATGCTCTGTGTTTTTCGTCTTTACTCGTTGCATTTTTAGCTGCTTCTTGACTTCTAAATAAAGCCTCATTAAAGCTTCCTTTTTGATAATAAGAATGTGCTAAATTATAAGAACCTACAGCTTTTGATGGGGCTTCTGAAATGGCTTTTCTATATTCCATTTCTGCTTCAATATAACTATCATCACTAATTAAAGTATTCGCTTTATAAACTAAATTAGTGGCGTTTTTGTCTGCTTCAAGTTGTTTCTCATTTAATTCTTGAGAAAAACCTAAACCTCCAATAAAAAGTATGATAAGTAGTATGTAAAATTTCATATGTTTCTTTATTATGAAAACGACCTCTAAATTACTAAAGCCTTTAATGACTTAGCGTTAAAAAAAATCTAAAAAAGTTAGAATTCTATAAGCTTTTGTTTTTGTCACAAATTGAATAGCTAATTTTTAACAATTATTCAATGCAAATACTAAACTCCAGATTCGTTAAATAGATTCAACTTAGTTAACCAAGCTGTTTTTCGCTCTAGGAAGAAGATATCAATAAATAAAAGCAAAATTCCGATCCCTAAAAACCACTGAAATTGATCTTTAAAATCTGCGATTTGTTTAGACTCAAATTCTTGTTTGTCCATTTTATCTAATTCGCCTTTAATAGCACTTACAACATCTGCTGTATTACGACCATTAATATAGACACCGTTTGCTTCTGAAGCAATATCCTTTAGAGTAGTTTCATCTAAACGCGTAATAACAGTTTCTCCATTATTATCTTTTTTATAGCTTAGAATAACACCATTTCGTTTTATAGGAATTGGCCCTCCTTTTAGATCACCAACACCAACCGTTAGTATTTTTATACCTTGTTCTGCTGCTTCTTCTGCGACATTTAGTGCTTCTCCATCATGATCTTCTCCATCTGAAATGATGACTAAAACACGATTGGTTTGATCTTCATTATCGAAATAAGTTTTAGAAAGTTGAATCGCTTCGCTAATTGCTGTTCCTTGTGAAGACATCATATCGGTATTCATATTCTGTAAAAACATCTTTGCAGAAGCATAATCTGTGGTTATTGGTAATTGCGGAAATGCTTTACCCGCATAAGCAATAATACCCACACGATCACTCACCAAACTATTTACAATTTGCGTTACCAATTGTTTAGATTTCTCTAAACGGTTAGGTGCAATATCTTCAGCAAGCATACTTTTAGAAACATCTACTGCAAATACTATATCTACACCTTCACTACGTACGGTTTCTAATTTTGTTCCGATTTTTGGGTTGACCAAAGCAATAGATAAACATGCAAAAGCAGCACAAAGTACAAATACTTTTAGCACACTTTTAAATAGGGATTGATTTGGGCTTAAACGTTTTAATAAGCTAGAATTTGCGAATTTCTTTTGTACAGAACGCTTCCAAATTTGAAGTCCTATAAACAAAAGAATAATTACCGGTATGACCAATAACGTCCAAAACCATATGTTTTCATCGAGTCTAAACAAAGCTTCTAAATATTGTGTTTCTTAATAATAATTCTATCAATAATAATAGTCCAGCTAGTAATACTAATGGTCTATATTTTTCTTCGTAATTGTAATATTTCTTTTCTTCGACATCGGTTTTTTCAAGCTTATTGATTTCGCCATATATTTCAGCTAACTTGTCATTATTAGTTGCTCTAAAATATTTTCCACCGGTTTCTGCTGCAATATCTTTTAATAAGGCTTCATCAATTTCTACTTGAGAACGGCCATATCTAAAAGTTCCGTTTGGATTAATACCAATTGGTGATAATGCCATTCCATTAGTCCCTAAACCAATAGCATAAACTTTAATTCCGTATTCTACGGCTAATTCACTAGCAATTTTAGGATCTATAAACCCTGAATTGTTAACACCATCCGTAAGTAGAATAATAACTTTACTTTTTGCTCTACTATCTTTTAATCGGTTTACAGAAGTTGCGAGTCCCATACCGATAGCGGTTCCTCCTTCAATAATATTATTGTAATTAATATCTCTCAAAGATCTTTTTACAATAGATTTATCACTTGTAATTGGTGTTTTTGTATACGCTTCACCAGCATACTCTACTAAACCAATTCTATCGTTAGGTCTACCATCTATAAAATCTGCAGCGACCTCTTTTAAAGCTTCTAATCGGTTGGGACGTAAATCTTTTGCCAACATACTAGCCGAAACATCAATTGCCATAACAATATCAATTCCGTTAGTGGTTTTTGTCTTTGTAGATACATCTACTGTTCTTGGTCTTGCTAAAGCTGTAATTAAAAGGGCTAAAGCAATTAAACGTAAAGCAAAAAGAGCATGTCTAAATTTAGACCAAAAAGACGATGATGTCTTAAAGCCTTTAGTGGTAGACATTTTTAGCTCTGCCGTTTGCTTACTGTGCTTTAGAACATACCAGATTATCGCTATTGGCAAAAGCAATAACAACCAGAATAATTCTTTATTTAAAAATTCTATATTTTCAAACATCATTTTGTCTCTTCTTGTAACTCTTCAGGGTTCAGTTCTATAGAGTTTGTAATTCGCTCTACCATATCATTGGCATAATCATCATCAGTTGGCCAAGTAATTATAATTTGCTGTAATACATTTTCGTTTGCAAAACACAGTACTACATATTCTGCGTCTACTGTGCTTTCAGAATTTGGATTTTTTAAAGTTAAAGTTCCAAATGTTTTTAATCCTTCCGCTTTATTTGGTGTAATGTATTTATCTTTCTTAACCGCAATGTTACTCGCACCTTTTGCTTCGAAATCTTTAATGGTTTGTTCTGAAACTTCTAATAAATCGAAAGTTGGATTTTCTTTATTTTCTTCACCTTGTGCAGGTTGTTGTTTTGGCACATTTAGCGTTGTTGTATTTATAACAACACTAAAGACATCTGTCATTGATCCATATGCAAACGTAGTCATTGACATTTTTTGCTTAACCTCATCTGGAAGTTCAGTCTCAACACGTTTTAAAACTTTTGGTGTTTCTATAAAAACAGGTGGAAAACCATAAGCGCTTTCTACCCAGTTACCTTCTAGAAGCTCTTTATTTTCTTGACCAAAAATAGTATCTGCTACATAACCAAATCCGTATTTAAGCCCAAAACCAACATAAGTCGCAACAAGAAGAAATACTGAGACACCAACAGTAATCCATACTTTTTGGCGTTTCTTTTTACGCGCTTGTTCTTCCTTATATTTTTGATCTAATAATTTTTCTTCTTCAGAAGGTTCTGGAAGACTCACTTTTACATGGTCGATTGCTTTACCAATGGTTGACTTATCCATTTCGGCAAGTGCTGTATCTGGTGCTGATTTTGCAAACTTTACTAAATCGGCACGTTGAAGAATCGATTCTATATGTAAAATTGTTTCTTTAGAAAGTGGTATTTGATTGCCTTCTTTTAATAAATTTAAACGTGTAATTAATTCTGAAGTTGTACTTTCTAAAGCACGATCATAAACTTGCTCATCTAAATATTTTCTAACAATAAAAGTCAATTCAGAATAATATTCCTTAACCTCTGAACGTATTAAATATTGACTTTCATCTAATTTCTGTAATGCTAATTTTGCACGATCGTAAGGTGGTAATAAGGCAATTTCCTCTTCTTCTGTTAGTGGTTTTTTCCTCCAAATAAACCAATACAATAAAAATGCCACTAATGCTACGATTAATACGCCCCCCAATAACCATTTCCACCAATTGCCGCCTACTTCTTCAACCTCTATAATTGGTTTTATATCGTAAAGCTTTTGTTTTGTAGTATCTACTACAATGGTATTGACATCAACTTTTAACGAATCTGTAAAAAAAGCTTTTTCGCCTATAATTACTTTCTGTCTTGGAATGGTATACGAACCCGAATCGAATTGGGTTAATTTATAAACTCTAGATAATAAAAACTTCGCTTCTCTTTTTGTAGTGTCTATTTTTAAAGCCTCAACATTTTCTAAAGGCATAAAAGTTTGCCCTTCTGGAAAAACAACTAAAGCCAAAGAATCTGCTTCGACATTAATTTTATAGTTGATTTGCTCTCCAACTCTAATTTTGGTGGTATCTATTTCTGTTTTTACTTGAGCCGATACAAGTGTTGAAGACAGAAAACAAAAAACAAAAAACAAGCCTAAAACCGAAGCCTTTTTAGAGACAACAGTTAAGCCAATATTTCTTGTTAATACGTTATATATGGATTTAAAACTTTTCACTTTTTCAATTCTTACTTTTACTTCTTAGAGCTTTATCCTCTTCTTTTAAAATAGCCTAGTAATTTTTTTACATAGCTTTCATCAACACGGCAATCAATAGTACCAGCTCCAGATTTGGTAAAACTATCTTTATAATAAGTCACTTTATCATCGTAAAACGTACTATAATCAAGTCTTACTTGTTTAGAACCCGTATTAACCAACATTATCTCACCTGTTTCAGCATCTTCCATTTGCACCATTCCTAAATTAGGAATTTCAGCTTCGTGCTGATCGTAAACTCTAATCCCTGTAATGTCATGTCTTCCTGCTGAAATTTTTAAGTTTTGCTTATAATCGTCTGCTATAAAATCTGAAAGCACAAAAACAATCGCTTTCTTCTTCATTACATTAGATAAAAACTTAAACGCATTAGAAACATTTGTTTTTTTACTTTTAGGCTGAAACTCTATTAATTCTCTAATAATTCTAAGCACATGAGAACGTCCTTTTTTAGGGGGAATATAAAGCTCAATGTCATCTGAAAATAAAATCAACCCTATTTTATCATTATTCTGTGTTGCAGAAAATGCTAAGGTTGCTGCGATTTCTGTTACAATTTCATTTTTAAATTGATTGTGCGTACCAAACATTTCACTACCAGAAACATCTACCATAAGCATCATGGTAAGCTCTCGCTCTTCCTCGAATACTTTAATGTGTGGCTGACTGGTTCTTGCCGTAACATTCCAATCTATATTCCTTACATCATCTCCAAATTGGTATTGACGTACTTCAGAAAAAGTCATACCACGACCTTTGAAGGTAGAATGGTATTCGCCTCCAAATATATGATCAGACAAACGACGTGTCTTAATCTCTATTTTTCGTACTTTTTTGAGTAATTCCTTAGTATCCATTTTTTCAGTTTGCAGTCTTCAAGCTTCAGTTCACAGTTAATATAAATCAGATTTCTAGTCAGCGATCACTAACGGATTACTGATTTATCAACCGCCATTTATGGTACTTCGATAACATTTACAATCTTATTGATAATATCTTCTGAAGTTATATTTTCTGCTTCAGCTTCGTAAGTAATACCAATTCTATGACGTAAAACATCATGCACAATAGCACGTACATCTTCTGGAATTACATAACCTCTTCTTTTTATAAAAGCATAACATTTAGCTGCTGTTGCCAAGTTAATACTACCACGAGGTGATGCACCAAAAGAAATTAAAGGTTTTAAATCTCCTAGTTTATATTTTTCAGGGTAACGCGTTGCGAAAATAATATCGAGAATATATTTTTCAATTTTCTCGTCCATGTAAACTTCTCTAACTGCTTTTTGAGCACTTAAAATCTGAGCTACAGAAACAACAGGATTTACTTTTTCGTAAGTTCCTCTTAAGTTTGCTCTAACAATCATTTGCTCTTCATCAATTTTTGGATAATCGATGACAGTTTTCAACATAAAACGATCCACTTGTGCTTCTGGCAAAGGATATGTTCCTTCTTGCTCAACGGGGTTCATTGTTGCCATTACTAAAAATGGTTTATCTAAAATAAAAGTTTCATCTCCAATAGTCACTTGCTTTTCTTGCATTGCTTCTAACAAAGCAGATTGCACTTTTGCTGGCGCTCTGTTAATCTCATCTGCTAAAACGAAGTTTGCGAAAATCGGTCCTTTTTTAATTTTGAAGTCATTCTCCTTCATATTATAAATCAATGTACCAACAACATCGGCTGGTAAAAGATCTGGAGTAAACTGAATTCTACTAAAACTAGCATCTATTGCTTTAGAAAGTGTATTAATCGCTAATGTTTTTGCTAAACCAGGAACACCTTCTAATAAAATATGCCCTTGACCAAGTAAACCAATAAGCAAACGTTCTACCATATGCTTTTGCCCTACGATTACCTTATTCATTTCTAAGGTTAGTAAGTCTACAAATGCACTTTCTTTTTCTATCTTTTCATTAATTGATTTAATATCAACTGTACTCGTTTCTTCCATTTTTTGTGGGTTTAAGAACAAAACTATTTTTAGAAATATTTTATATGTTGCAAAGTGTTAAAATTATTTGTTAGTTGCTGTTAACAATTGGTTAAAAAAAAGAAAGAGTAACACCGAAGCATTACTCTCTTTATAACTATTAATCATGGATTAGGATAATTAATATTCAATTTGTCTTATTTCTGTATATGACTTAGGCTTAAAAGTCATCATGCTTTCATTTTCATCAAAGCTTACAGACTCATCTAAATCTAAGTTTATAATCACATTATAAAAGTGATTGGCATTAAATTCAGTTTCAATTATATTAGATGGTGTTTTACATCCTTCTCCTGTAACATCTAAGCTTACTAAAGTTTCATTCATGTTTAAAAAATTATTATCACCTAATACCAATCTAATTTCATAAATATAAGTCGATGACATTTCAGATTGATTAACAAGCATTAATTCTAAGTCACCATTAAGATCACTTACATTATGTATCCCTGAGTTAATCGTTTCTAAACTGGTCCAAGAACTCGCTAAACTAGCATCTTTACCTATTCTAACCTGCACATCTTCAATCTCTAAAAATACAGCATTAGTATCATTAGAAGTTGTTTTAAGACTTACTGTAATGCCTGATAATTCTCCATCAGAAAGCTCATCTTGAGAGCAACTTGTAATACTTAATAAAATAATAAAGGCGAATGCGAAAAGTTTGGTTAGGTGTAAATGTTTCATAATTTGGGGTTTAGAATAATTACTCTACAATGATACCTTCATTGCTAATGTTTTGAGTACTTTTATACATGAATAGCATAAAAACCCGTATAAACAGAAAACAAAGTGAAATATTCTCGATTAATAGCAGGTACAATGACTTGGGGGAGCTGGGGAAAACAACTCTCAAAGAAAGGAATGGAGTCATTAATAAACTTCTGCATTTCTAATAACATAACCACATTTGACCACGCAGATATTTATGGTGGCTACACCACTGAAGCCGAATTTGGAAAAGCTTTAAAGGACTCTAATATAGACCGTGAAGCTATTCAGCTTATATCAAAATGTGGTATTCAACTTCTATCTGGTAACCGAAGTAATGTTGTTAAACATTATAATTACTCTAAAGAACATATTATTCAGTCTGTTGAAACATCTTTAAAAAATCTAGAAACAGAATATTTAGACCTATTACTTCTTCACAGACCCAGCCCTTTAATGGTGGCTGAAGATATTGCGGAAGCCATAACACTATTAAAAAAAGATGGAAAAATAAGAGATTTTGGAGTTTCTAATTTTACACCACCACAAATGGAAATGATTGGTTTACGTATGGATATTGACGTCAACCAAATAGAATTTTCGCTTACAGAACATTCTGCAATGTATAATAGCACTCTAGATTACATGACAACAAGTGGTATAAAACCCATGGCTTGGTCACCGCTAGGAACTGTTTTTAAAGAAGACCATGAGCAAAACAGGCGTATACACAAACAACTTGGTGAGTTAATGGAGAAATACAATGCTACTGAAGACCAATTATTATTGGCTTGGATTATGAAACATCCCTCAGGCATTCACCCTGTTGTAGGCACAACAACTGAAAAAAGATTAAAACTAGCTATTGAAGCTACAAAAATTGAATTAGAAATAGAAGATTGGTTTTTAATCTTAGCTGCTGCACAAGGACACGAAGTTCCTTAAAACAAAAGCACTTCATAAAAACAAACTTTTACAACTCAAAAACAATATTATGAACACAAAAAAAGTTGCCTTAATTACTGGAGCAACAAGCGGAATTGGACGAGCAACGGCTCATGAATTTGCTAAACACGGCATTAAGTTAGTTTTATGCGGCCGTCGCCAACAGCGATTAGACAGCATAAAAAAGGCTTTATCTAAAGAAACTGACGTGCATACTCTAAATTTTGATGTGCGTGATAAAACACAAGCTTTAGAAGCCATTGCATCATTACCAGAAGAATTTAAAAACATAGATATTTTAATTAATAATGCCGGAAACGCACACGGCTTAGACCCAATACAAACTGGAAATTTAGACGATTGGGATGCCATGATGGATATTAACGTAAAAGGTTTACTCTATGTTAGCAAAGCCATTATCCCCGGAATGACAGAACGTAAATCGGGACATATTATTAATATTGGTTCTTCTGCAGGAAAAGAAGTTTATCCTAATGGTAATGTTTACTGCGGAAGTAAACACGCTGTTTTAGCTATAACCGAAGGCATGCGAATTGACTTAAATCCATTTGGAATAAAAGTAGGTGCCGTGAATCCTGGTTTGGTAGAAACTGAATTTTCAGAAGTAAGATTTAAGGGGGATGCTGCAGCAGATAATGTTTACAAAGGCTACAAAGCATTGCAGCCCGAAGATGTTGCTGACGTTATTTATTTTGCGATTTCTAGACCTGCACATGTAAATATTGCAGATGTCTTAATGTTTTGTACAGCACAAGCAAGCTCTACAATTGTAAAAAAAGAATTGTAATGAATCATTGGCTAGAGAATGAATGGAACAAATTAGTATTAAACTATACTGACAATTCTCTAGCCAAAATTATGTGGAAAGATATTGAGAATCATTACAATTCTAAAAGCAGACATTACCACAATCTTTCTCACCTCTACAACATGCTGCTTCAATTAGAAGATTTTAAAAATGACATTGAAGATTTAAACGCTGTAAAATTTGCCATTTGGTATCACGATATTATTTATAAATCAACCCATAAAGACAACGAAGAGCAAAGTGCCAATTACTGTGAGAAAGGCCTGAAAACATTAAAGATTGATGATTTTAAGATTGAAAAGATAAAAACACTAATCATTTCGACTAAAAAACACCAATTAGCTTTAAATAAAAATACAGATAACGCCTATTTATTAGATTTAGATTTATCCATTTTAAGATCCGATTGGGAGACCTACAAGAGCTACACGGAATCTATAAGAAAAGAATACGCAATTTATCCAGATATTCTTTACAAACCTGGACGAAAAAAAGTTCTCAAACAGTTTCTAGAAAGAGATTCGTTATATTTTACAGATAGGTTTAAAACTAAATTTGAAAAACAAGCCATAGAAAACCTAAAACAGGAAATCGAATTACTTTAATAATGAGATTTTTAATTTTATAAGAAGTAACCATGATCAATAAACGCCTTCTCATAAAACATCTGCTTGCTCATAACGATGAGAACAGTTTTTATGACAAAAAGCGAAAAATTGATATTGGTTCTAAAGAAGGAAAAGGGAAATTTTTAAAACACATCTGTGCACTTTCTAATAGTAATCCAGAAAACAATTCTTACATTGTAATTGGGGTTGAAGATGAAGATAACAAAATTATTGGGGTTGATTTTTTTGACGATAGTAAAATTCAAAATCTCATTAATGCCTATCTCACCAATCCTCCAATTGTTCAATACGAAAACATTCCTTTTCCGCATTTACCAGAAAACAAAGTTGTAGGCTTAGTTACCATTAGACCTATTGACAGCATAACATCGCTAAGAAAAAACATCTGGAAATATTATGGTGGTTCTGTATTTTTTAGAGACGGAAGCATCAGTATGCCTAAAGTTTTTGATCTTGAAATTAAAGATGTGAACTCTAAAATTGTTGCTGCGATTGAAAACAATGCTCAGAACAATATTCAACTCACACTCGATGGTGTTTTTCATTTCTTAAATAAACGCCAAGATTTTAACCCACAATACATGGTTTTTAAAGAGTACTTTGTGCTGTGTTGGTCTGGTGCTAAAAAACAGGTGAAGAACGAAATATTCTTTTCTAGGGTTGACATTGAAATGGTAAACGAACATGTTCTTCTGTTTTATTCTGCTTTAGATGAAGTGGCTATTTCATATACCGAAGATTCTTTTAAAATAGTTGAATATGTAAAACTCGGTCTGCACCAATCTTACAAGTACTATAAACTTGAAGAAAAAATTATTCACTTTAATGATAATGCCAATTACTCTATTGAAACAAATCTTATTTTCGAGCCGCCTCAATTTGACAAAAAAGTATTGCATCATATCTACAATACAAACAATACTATTTTAAAAAAGCTTCAAAAAAACAGACCTCTTAAACGAAATGAAGAAGAGGATCTAAAGGATTTAGCGGCTAGTTATTTAATCTGTTATTTTAATGGCTTTGAAAACGCGCTATTAAAACTAGAAATTGCTAAGCCCTATTTAAAAAAACACAGCTTAAAACTATATAGCGCCTATAAAGAAACGATTAGGATACTTAGAAAGGTTAGATATAATTAAATTTTTCAATCCATTATTTTATAAAACGAGATATTAAATCACGACTACCAATTGTAAAAGCGAGCCCCAAACCTATGGTGCTATAATTCCCTTTTCCAAAAAAATCGTTTAATTCTGATGGCACTTCAATATCTGTTTTACTCACATTATAACCATAATCGAGATAAATCATAAAGTGTTTTCCTAGCTCATAATTGAGATAAAACCCATAACGATTTAAAGTTGCCGTATCCTTTTGATGATTAATATCTAGCGTATTAAAATCATAATTTTTGTAAGCTAGGTTGCCATCTATGGAGATATTAACACCTAGTCTTAGTTTATCGGCCGGAAAAAACTCATAACCTATATAGACATAATCGTAGGCAACCCTTGATTTTTTATACAGACCTAATAACTCTTGATTTTTAACTTCAAAATAACTCGAACCCGTTGAGAGACCAACAAACAAGTGCTTATACACATACATCTGCACTTTAAAATCAAACCCTGATTTACCTTCTAATCCTTCACCCATAAAATTATCTCCACTAGTAAAAGGAATATGACCACCAACCGTAATGGCAAAAAATCGTTGACGTTCTACTGCGTTATAAAAAGTACTACGCTGCTCCGTTACGGGTTCATCTGCATCTAACGTATTTTGGCTAAAACCAATAGAGCAGAATAATAATCCTAACGTTATTATCAATCCTTTAATAGCTGAAGGTAAAGTCATAATTTTCTTGATTAATGGTGATCATTTCAGTTATTTCAGGCTCGTCATTTATGGTATATGTAAACTGTACAGTCTCACCAAATGGTACACGTAAAGTAGTATCGTAATTTGGGTTATCATCATTCGCAGATCTATTTAAAATATACTCTTGGTAACACATACTTTGAGACGCATTAAGTTGCATGCCTTCATAATATTCTAAACAGAAATCCTCAATATATTTAATACTATAATTGATAGAGTTAGAATCTCCACTCGTTCTAACCATATTAAAATTAAAGTTTGCCAGCCTTTTTAAGGCTATAGATTCTAGATTAAAAGTTAAGTCTAAGGGTGTAAAATCTAAGGTATTTGTTTTATAGACATAAGTACTATAGTTTTCACCGGCATCGATTTCAATTGCAAAATCCATATCCTTATCATAAAATGAGAGTATCGAAAAACTACCGTCATTGTCACTATATCCTTCTCCTATAACATATTGTTCCTCTCCAAAGCTGTAATTACTTCTTCTAGTCTGAACACTGATTTTCGCGTTTGAAATAGGTAAATTATCTTGATCCGTTACAGTTCCTTTGGCTAAAATTCTAACATTAGGTTCTAATTGAACATCACAACTTACTAGTGTTATTGTGAAGCCGTATAAAATTAATAGTAATAGTTGTTTCATGTAAACAAAGACTTTTATTTACCAATAGATGTTATTTAAACAAAAAGGTTGCGTCTCACAATATAAAAAAATAAAGCCACATCTTTCGATGTGGCTTTTATTATTTTTATAACTTAACCTTCACTTAAAGGTCAAACTTTATTCCTTGAGCTAATGGTAATTCATCAGAGTAATTAACTGTGTTAGTTTGTCTACGCATGTAAACTTTCCAAGCATCAGACCCAGACTCGCGTCCACCTCCTGTTTCTTTTTCACCACCAAATGCTCCACCAATTTCCGCACCAGAAGTTCCGATGTTTACGTTAGCAATTCCACAATCAGAACCTGCATAAGATAAAAACTTCTCAGCTTCTTTTAATTCGTTAGTCATAATCGCAGAAGATAAACCTTGAGCAACTCCGTTTTGTTTATCAATTCCATTTTCAACCTCTCCAGAGTACTTCATTAAATATAAAATTGGAGCAAATGTTTCATGCTGTACAATTTCAAAATGATTTTCAGCTTCAATGATGGCTGGTTTAACGTAGCAACCACTTTCATACCCTTCACCTTCTAAAACACCACCTTCTACTAAAACATTTCCACCTTCAGCTTTTGCTTTTTCAATAGCAGCTAAATAAGTATTTACAGAATCCTTATCTATTAATGGTCCAACGTGGTTATTTTCATCTAACGGATTCCCTATTTTAATTTGTCCGTAAGCTCCAACAATTGCATCTCTTACTTTATCGTAAACCGATTCATGAATAATTAATCGACGTGTAGAAGTACAACGCTGACCACAAGTCCCAACAGCACCAAAAACAGCACCAGGAACCACTACTTTTAAATCTGCAGTTGGTGTAATTATAATAGCATTATTCCCTCCTAATTCTAATAAAGATTTACCAAAACGTTCCGCTACTTTAGCACCAACAATACGTCCCATTCTTGTAGAACCTGTTGCAGAAACCAAAGGAATTCTAGCATCTGTTGTCATCATTTCACCAACTTTGTAATCACCATTAATGATACAAGAAATACCTTCTGGTAAATTATTCTCTTTTAATATTTCTGCTATAATATTTTGACATGCTATAGAGCATAACAATGATTTTTCAGAAGCTTTCCAAACACAAACATCACCACAAATCCAAGCTAAAGCAGTATTCCAAGCCCAAACAGCTACAGGAAAGTTAAATGCTGAGATAATACCAACCACACCAATAGGATGCCATTGCTCTCTCATTACGTGACCTGGTCTTTCCGATGGAATAGTTTGCCCATTTAATTGACGAGATAATCCAACTGCAAAATCACAGATATCAATCATTTCTTGAACCTCACCATAACCTTCTTGCAAAGATTTCCCCATTTCGTAAGACACTAATTTACCTAACGGTTCTTTTAAGTCTCTTAATTTGTTTCCAAACTGACGTACAATTTCTCCACGCTGTGGTGCTGGCACATCTCTCCAAGTTTTAAATGCACCAGTTGCTGCATCCATTACTTTATCGTAATCTGCTCTTGTCGTCGTTTTTACTTTAGCAATTAACTTGCCATCTACAGGAGAATAGGATTCAATAACTTCTCCGTTAGAAAAACTATTAGACCCCGTAGAAGACCCTTCATTTATAGCGTTAACACCCAACTGTTGCAAGGCTTCTTTTATTCCGAAATCGGCAGATACTGCTTCCATATGTGCTTATTTTTTATAAATTATTAAATTTCTTTACGAAGTTACTAATAAAATGTTAGTTAGTCGAAACACAACTCTCTTTAATAATGTAACTTTGAAGTGCAATTAAATTGATAAAATTGCTTGTCTCGTTTAATAAAAAAAACAAAATTGTATAATAAAACAGTTTTGATTTGATTAACTCATTTAAATATAAAGACAAACTTTAAGACCAATTTAACAAAAACAACAAGTCCAAATACTAAAAAATTAGCGTACTTATTTAACAAGAATAAACTTACCTTTATCTAGCCAAGATTTTAATTATACACATCATGAACATCAAAAAACACCTCATCCTACTTTTTATTTTAGCTTTTGCGTTTTCTTGTAAAGACAAAACTGTAGAAACTGATAATATTTTTAAGTTTAGAGATTACATTAGCTACACAACCTCTGGTTTAGTTTCTGTTACTGACCCAATAAAAATTAGTTTATCAGACACCGTTAGCGGATGGGAAATTGATAAAACTTTACCTTCAGAATTGGTAAAAATAACACCTCACGTTCAAGGAGAATTAAAAGCAATGAACAATCATACGCTTCTTTTTACTCCAGATGAAAATTTAGAATCAGCAACAGAATATACCGTAAACGTAGATTTAAGTGATATCTATCAAAATATACCATCAGAATTTGAAGGTTATACCTTTCAGTTTAAAACCATAACTCCAAGTTTTAATATTACCACACAAAATTTACAATCTTACAGTAAAGCGTGGCAATATCTACATGCCCAACTGCGCTCTGCCGATATTATTTCTTTAGAAAAAGCTAAACAATTGGTATCTGCTTCGCAAACCAATAAATCTTTAAAATTAGTATGGAATGAAGCCAATACAAGTTCAAAATTCTTTGAGTTTAAAATTGACAGTATCAATAGATTATTAGAAGACAGCAAAATTGATGTACAATGGGATGGAAAAGCTATAAAAGCAGAAAACAAAGGTGAAAATTCTATAACAATTCCTGGCAAAAATAATTTTACAATCGTTAATACTGATATCATTCAGAGTCCAGAACAATTCTTATCTCTAAATTTTTCAGACCCCTTATTAAAGCAGCAAAATTTTTCAGGATTAGTATCTATTCAAGGCGTTAGAAATCCAAAATATATTGTAGACGGAAACGTATTAAAGGTTTACCCGAATACTAAATTAACTGGAGATATTAGAGTTGAAGTATTTAAAGGTATCAAAAGTACAGATGGTTTTAAATTAAAGAATCCTTATTCTGAAATCTTAACTTTTGAAGAATTAAAACCTCAAGTAAGATTAATCAGTAACGGAACAATTCTTCCAAATTCAGATAACTTAAAATTCAATTTTGAAGCTGTTAGTTTAAGCAAAGTAGATGTTAGGATTATTAAAATATTTGAAGATAATGTACTTCAGTTTTTACAAGATTATAATATTGATAACACTAATCAATATGCTATTAAAAAAGTAGGAAGACGTATTGCAAAAGAAACCATAACATTAATTCAAGACGAAAACCAAAACACAGGTAAATGGAAAGCTTATAGCATCGATTTATCTAAATATCTTACATCAGACCCTGGTGCTATTTACAGAGTAGAGTTGAGCTTTAAAAAGGACTATTCTTTATATAATTGTGACTCAAATGCTACTACAACTAATATTGAAGAAGACGATTATTACGACGACTATTATGATGACGATTATTATGCTCCACAAGATTTATCAGAAGCCGAAGAAGATCAATTAGAAGAACGCTATTGGGATAATTTAAGTTACAGCTATAAAAACACAGATTACAGATGGAGAGATAGAGAAAACCCTTGTACAAATTCTTACTACAACTATGAAGGCCATACTGTATCTCAAAATATCATTAGTTCTAATCTTGGTATAATTGCCAAACAGGGCACAGACAATAATTACTTCTTTGCAGTAACTAATATTTTAAACACAAAGCCAGAAAGTGGAACAAAAATCACTTTATACAATTACCAACAACAAGAGTTAGCAAAAGGAACCACAGACGACCAAGGAATCTTAAAAATTGATGCTAAAAACAAAGCTGCATTTGCCATAGCAATCAAAGGTAAAAGTGTAAGCTACATAAAACTAGAAGATGGAAATTCTCTATCTCTAAGTAAATTTGATGTTTCAGGAAACAGACTTCAACGCGGATTAAAAGGTTACATCTATGGAGAACGTGGTGTTTGGAGACCTGGTGATAGCTTATTTTTAACTTTTATGCTGAATGACAACGCCAATAAATTACCAAAACGTCATCCTGTAAAATTAGAAATCACAGATCCTGTTGGAAAATTAGTTTACAGAAAAATCTCTATAGACAACCTCAATCATTTCTATGATTTTATAGTTCCAACCTCAACCGATTACAAAACCGGAAACTATAATGCAAAGGTTTCTGTTGGTGGTGCTACATTTTCAAAAAGTTTAAAAATTGAAACTGTAAAACCAAACCGACTTAAAATAAAAATAGATTTCGAAAACGAGATTTTAAACAATAACCAACCACTTCAAGGTGACTTAAACGTGACTTGGTTACATGGTGCACCTGCAAAAAACTTAAAAGCTGAAGTTAAAGTGAAATTCGCATCGACTTCAACAAGTTTTAAAGGCTATAAAAATTATGTTTTTAACGACCCTACACGAACGTTTGATTCTGAAGAAACTAATGTTTTCGAAGGTAATTTAGACGAAGAAGGTAATGCAACAATTAACTCTAGACTAAATATTGGTAGAAACGCACCAGGGATGCTAACGGCTCAGTTTTTAGTTAGAGCTTTTGAAAATGGAGGTGATTTTTCACTAGATGCTTTCACCATGCCTTATGCACCTTATCAAAGTTTTGTTGGTCTGCAATCACCAAAAGGAAATAGTTATGGTTCATTTTTTACAGATGAAAATCAAAAGTTTGATGTAGCAACTGTAACAGCTGAAGGCAAACCTGTACAAAGAGAAAATGTTGAAGTAAAAGTTTATAAAATTGAATGGCGCTGGTGGTGGAATTCTTCTTACGATAACTTATCGAGCTACATATCTAGCAGTTACCACAGACCTGTTCAAACATTTTCTATAAATACAGACGCAAACGGTAAAGGTCATTTTAACCTTAAGATTCCTGAAGAAGAACGCGGGCGTTATTTAATTAGAGTTGTAGACCCTGTAAGCGGACATGCAACAGGTAGAACGGCTTACTTCTATAAAAACTGGTGGTCTACAAACCCTTCTAGTGATAAAGAAGCTGCTAAAATGTTAGTGTTTTCAACAGATAAAGAAAAATATAATGTTGGTGAAACGGCTAAATTAACATTCCCTTCAGGTTCTGAAGGAAGAGCATTGGTAAGTATAGAAAATGGTTCAGAAGTATTGCAACATCAATGGGTAAAAACAACCACTGGAGAGACTACTGTTGATATTCCGGTAACACCAGAAATGGCACCAAACGTATTTATCAATATTTCATTATTGCAACCACATGCCATTACGTCTAACGATTTACCAATTCGTTTATACGGTGTAATTCCGGTGATGGTAGAAAATCCAGCAACAAAATTAAAGCCTGTAATAAACATGCCAGATGTTATTCAACCAGAGCAATCTTATAAAATAGAAGTTTCTGAAAAAAATGACAAAGCCATGACGTATACTATTGCAGTTGTTGAAGAAGGCTTACTAGATTTAACGCGTTTTAAAACCCCAAATGCTTGGGATAGTTTTTATGCCCGTGAAGCATTAGGTGTAAAAACTTGGGATATTTTCGACGATGTTATTGGTGCTTATTCAGGTAGTATTGATCAGGTATTTGCTATTGGTGGTGATGGAAGCGCAGCTGGCGGAAAAAACAAAAAAGCAAATCGTTTTAAACCTGTAGTTACCTATTTAGGACCTTTTCTTTTAGACAAAGGGCAAACCAAAATACACCAACTTAAAATGCCAAATTATATAGGAGCTGTTCGTACTATGGTTATTGCTGGTAACAATACAACTGAAGCTTACGGAAGTGCTGAAAAATCAGTTCCGGTTAGAAAACCACTAATGGTATTAGCAACTTTGCCACGTAAATTAAGTCCAGGTGAAAAAGTAACCCTTCCTGTGACTGTTTTTGCCATGGAAAATAAAGTAAAAAATGTAAAACTATCTTTAAAATTAAGTGATGGAATTACGGTAAAAGGAAGCGCTACGCAATCTCTAAAATTTGATAAACCAGATGAAAAAATGGTGTATTTTGAATTAGATGTTACCAAAGCAAAAGGTGTAAACACCGTGGAAGTGATCGCGACAGGAAATGGTGAAAAATCAACGTACAAAGTAGAGATTGATGTAGAAAATCCTAATCCGTATACGTCTCGTGTTATGGATTATGAACTAGAAGCTAATGGCAAACAAAATATAGATATTACCACTTTTGGAGTTACAGGAACAAATTCTGCAACCGTAGAATTCTCAACCTTACCACCAATGGATTTTACAGGTAGGTTACAATACTTGGTTCGTTATCCACACGGCTGTTTAGAGCAAACAACCTCTAGTGTATTCCCTCAATTATTCTTGGGTGATATCTTTGATTTAACGACTCAAAAGAAAAAAGAAGTACAGCAAAACATAGAAAAAGGCATTAAGCGCTTGGGTAATTTTCAACAACCTAGCGGAGGAATGAGTTATTGGATGGGAGAAAGTTCGGCCAATGACTGGGGAACAAGTTACTCAGGTCATTTTATGATTGAAGCAGAGAAAAAAGGATTCGTATTACCGTTAACTTTTAAAAGCAACTGGATTGCGTACCAAAAGCAAGCGGCTAGAGATTGGAGACCAAGTTATAAGGTTTACCATTCTGATTTAGCACAAGCCTACCGTTTATACACGTTGGCTTTAGCAGGTAGTGCCGATTTAGCAAGCATGAATAGGTTGCGTGAGTTTGATGAAATTTCTAACGAAGCAAAATGGCGTTTAGCTGCCGCTTATGCTTTAGCAGGACAAAAGGAAGCGAGTGATGCCATTTCAAAATCGGCTAATATCGATTTTCACCCCCCTAAATCTAACTATTATACTTATGGTTCTGTAGATAGAAATAGAGCTATGGCTTTAGAAACTATGATTATTACCGGTAATCCTAAAGCTAGAGATTTAGCAAAATCTATCGCTAAAGATTTATCTAGCAACCAATGGATGAGCACACAAACCACGGCTTATAGTTTATTAGCTATGGGGAAAATGGTTATTAAAAATGGCGGAAAAGATTTAAAATTAAGCTATACTATTAATGGTAAATCAGAAACTATAGAAACTAAAAATGCTATTGCACAACGTACAGTTTCTATTAAAGACGGAAGCAACGCAATTGCTATAAACAATGCTAAAAATAACTTAGTCTATGTGAGAGTGATTAACTCTGGGAAATTAAAATTAGGCGAAGAATTAGCAGAGCAACGTGGCTTTACCATTTCAACGACTTATAAAGATTTACAAGGCAATACTATTGATGTAACAAAATTACAACAAGGTCAAGATTTTGTCGCTACAGTTAGCATTTCTAACCTAACAAGTGATTTTGTTAATGATGTTGCTCTAACCCAAATTTTCCCTTCTGGTTGGGATATTGTAAATACACGATTTACAGATTTTGGAGATACAACCGTAAGTCAGGCTAGATACACAGACATTAGAGATGATCGTGTAAACTTCTATTTTGATATGAATGCAAAAGGAAGATATGGCACTAAAACATTCTCTGTTATGTTAAACGCATCTTACTTAGGAACCTATTATTTACCAGGTACACAAGCTGAGGCGATGTACGATAATGATTATTTAGTAAGAAATAAAGGACAGTGGATTACTGTTGAAAAATAAAGAAAAATTAACTTAACGTCAATTCGAGTGATTCTGATCTTTTATCAGAATTGTATCGAGAACATTTGTAAATATATCTGTTTCTCGACACAAATTTGAAGCGCTTCAAATTCACTCGAAAAAGACTTCACCATAAAAAACCATACATAAATTAAAAACTCGCCGTCCGGAAGGCAAGCATGCTAAAAAACAAAACCGCTAAAACAAATGTTTAATCTTAAATCACAAAATTATGAAAATCACAAAACAGATTTTAGCGATTGTAATGTTACTGAGTGTAGCATTCGTAACAGCACAACAAAATGCTTATGTAGCCGCAGAAAGCGGATTATCTCTTAGAGATCAACCAGACGTAGACGGAAAATTATTGAGTAAACTATCTTATGGTGAAGCCATAGGAATATTAGAAAAAACAGAACACAAACTCGTTATTCTCGATGGCGGAAAAAAGGTAAGTGGAGAATGGGTAAAAGTGGAAACAAGAAACCATATCGGTTATGTATTTAATGGGTATTTATCACCAACTAAGATTTCTAAAACGATAAGGTTTGATTTTAACGCGTTGAATGTCGAATTAAAGAATCTAGCCACTAAAGACTATAAAAGAAACTACAATTTAAAACAGTTAGACTCTGCTAAAATTAGTGTTGATCTAGGCGCTTCGCCCGAAGGCAAAAAAATTGTGTTGGTAGATAACGACTATAAACATGTAAGTATTTTTCAACGTTACGAGAATAGTATCGCTTTTATAGATACAAACACACCTTGCGATGTTAAAGATTGGACGCAATTTGATTCGGAATGGAAACCTTTAAAACAATTAACATCTAATACATTTCAGACTTTAACTTATACCGAAAATGACTGGAAAAAGTTTGTAACCTCAGCTATCGAAGAATTAAAAACAGATATTATAGATCAATGTGGTGAAGCATGGTTAACCGAAATAACCAACACAGATAATCTTAAAACGAATCCTGTTGGTTTAGCCACTAACCGCATGTTTTTAAAATTCATCATTACCGATTCTGAAAATAATATTACAGAAAAAGTTATTGAATTTGAAATACCTAAAGGTTGTTAATTTGAAAAATTCATCCTGGTAAGTTTTAAAACCTGCCAGGATTGTATTTTAACGTTTCAAACCAAAGTGTCCAACAAATTCTTCTCCATCTAAAACAATTCGGTACCAATAATCTGAAGTCGGTAAATCTTCATTATTAAATGTACCATCCCAAAATACGTTTCTATTAATAGATGAGAATAATAACTTACCGTATCGGTCAAAAATATAAACTTCTGACGTTCTAAAATACGGAACCAAATTTAAAGCAAAGAAATCATTCTGACCATCACCATTTGGTGTTATAAATTTTTGTATAAAAAAGTGAAAATAATTCATTACTATGATAACATCACAATCAAAAGCTTTCACATAAATGGTATAAGAACCAGCATCCATATTAGAAAATATAGAACTAAATTGAAATGAAATACCATCTAATGAATATTCAAAATCTCCAGAATTAGACATATTTACAATTATTGAGCTGCCATCAGACGTAATGCTTTCTATATTTGGAGTTGGTATTTGTTCTACATAAATCGTTTTTTCAATTGTAAAGCACCCATCTGTAATTAAAACTTCATAAGTCCCAGCAACGTCAACGGTTTTGAATTCAGTAACCTCACCTGAACTCCATTGATAGGTTGGATTAACGATATCTGAATCTGCTTGCATTACAACCTCATTTCCATCACAGAAACTCAAGAATTCTTCAATAAATTCTATTGGTTGAGCTCCAACTATATCCCAACTACATGTGGTGGTATTAAATATTGTAGTTTCCCAACATTCTAAAGTGGGTTGAGCAGGTTGCGCACCCGAAACATCCCATGAGCACGTAATATCATTAAAAGTTGCTATTTCCCAACATTCTAAATCTGGTTGTACTGGTTGTATTCCGGAAATATCCCAAGTACATGTTATAGTATTGAATATTGTAGTTTCCCAACATTCTAAAGTAGGTTGAACAGGTTGCGTACCTGAAACATCCCATGAACACGTAATATCATTGAAAGTTGCTATTTCCCAACATTCTAAAGTGGGTTGTGCTGGTTGTATTCCTGAAATATCCCAAGTACATGTTGTAGTATTAAATATTGTAGTTTCCCAACATTCTAAAGTAGGTTGAACAGGTTGCGCACCCGAAACATCCCATGAACACGTAATATCATTAAAAGTTGCTGTTTCCCAACATTCTAAAGCTGGTTGTACTGGTTGTGTCCCTGAAACATCCCAAACACATGTTGTAGAATTAAAGGTTGCTGTTTCCCAACATTCAATATTTGGTTGTACTGGTTGCGCACCTAAAATATCCCATGTACACGTTATATCATTAAAAGTTGCTATTTCCCAACATTCTAAAGTGGGTTGAATAGGCTGCGTTCCATTTATTTCCCAAGTACAGGTATTTGTATTAAAAAATGTAGATTCCCAACACTCCAAACCTACGGGTTCAACAGGCTGTGTTCCTACAACCGTCCAACTACACGACAAATCATCAAATGTTGCCGTTTCCCAGCATGCCATTATTGGGGGTGGTGGAGCTTGATTTATTACAATTTCATAAACGTCAGAAAACGTTAAGCAGTCAGAATTATTCAAATTTGCAGCATATTCTGCAACTTTAGCTCGGTAATAAGTTGTTGTCGTAATTCCTGAGACACCTATAGAAGCATTTATTTCACCTGCAAGGTCAGTCCAGTTCACTCCATCATTACTCACTTGCCATTGGTAAAAATGAGTACTAAAAACAGTATTATCAGGAATAGCCGTAATGGTATCTGAAAAAGGAGCCTGAGTACTACACATCTCAATAGAGTTTCCAGTGCCATTATCTTCTGTTGCAATTAAGTCCCCACAACTTTTAAAGATAATATCGTCTATGGCCAAATCATTACCACAACCACCGGCTCCGTTATTAATAATTTTTAAGATAACAGAAGTTTGACCAGGCAGCGTTTGAAACACTAAACCATATTGTTCCCAATTCGGAGTAGCGGATCCATAAATATCCCCAGTATTACCATTCGCTAAAAGGCTGGTATTTGTATCATCCCAAATCTGAAATTCAACATTAACAGGTATCCCGTTTCCACCGCAACCCGAGCTCGGTAAGATATTTATCAACCAAGAAGAAAATTCATACGTTGTGTTTTCGCACAAACCGCTAACTGCTATGTTATAAAATTCACCTGTTGTAAAACTTGCATTGACAATGAGCGCCTTTCCATTAACGTCTCCTGTGTGATCACTAGGTAAATTCCACCCATAAGAAAATGTGTTTTGAGAAATGGTATACTCACCATCTTGTGGTCCTGTAGTATTAACAAATGTATACGTCGTAGTGCCTGTGGGTAAGCCAGGTCCATAATCTGTTCCCGAACCAAAGGTTTCAGAAAAGATAGGATCTCCAGAGTTCCCTTGACAGAATCCTAATTGCCCATGCATTTCTTTTGAAAATAATAAAGAAATACTAATAAATACAAGTAACTTTAAGTCTAATAATGAATTTCTCACGTTTAAATATATAAATATCTTTGTCTAATAATCTTAAATTTTAAGCAGAAGTTTGGCAAATCAGCTTTTGTATAGTCTATGTATAGGTTAATTAATTTTTTAAAGCGAAATAGAATCAAATCTGTAGTGGTGACATTACTTTTAATTGCTTATTATTTTTGTTTACCCCACCAATTATTTAAAGATCCGACAGCAACCATTATTACAAGTCGATCTAATGAATTATTAGGCGCATTAATTGCAGAAGATGGCCAATGGCGTTTTCCTGCTAATGATAGTGTTCCTGATAAATTCAAAATTTGTATTCTTCAATTTGAAGACGAATACTTCTACAAACATCCTGGTTTTAATCCTGTTTCAATATTTAAAGCTCTTAAACAAAATTTAAACTCAGGATCTGTAAAACGAGGAGGAAGTACTATAACGCAGCAAGTTATTAGACTCTCTAGAAAAGGACAATCACGTACTTACTTTGAAAAACTGAAAGAACTTATTCTTGCCACACGATTAGAATTTAGATTGTCTAAAGATGAAATTTTAAACCTCTATGCGAGTCACGCACCATTTGGAGGAAATGTTGTTGGTATAGATGCTGCAGCATGGCGCTATTTTAATAGAAATGCTTCTAATTTATCTTGGGCCGAAAGTGCAACTTTAGCCGTTTTACCTAATGCCCCTAGTTTAATTTACCCTGGAAAAAATCAGAAGCGATTGTTAGACAAGCGGAATAGATTATTAAAAAAACTTTATGACAACGCAACGATCGACGAACTAACCTATAAATTATCTATTGCAGAAGGTTTACCACAAAGACCATATCCTTTACCACAAATCACACCCCATTTGTTACAAAAAGTAGCTAAAAGTAATAGAGGTGAACGCGTAAAAACAACCATTAATATTAATTTACAAGAACAGACTAATACTATTGTAGAACAGCATTATAATCTATTAAAACAAAACGAAATTCATAATCTTTCAGTTTTAGTTTTAGATGTAAAAACAAGAGAAGTCCTAACTTATATAGGTAATTCTCCAACGGATAAAGCCCATCAAAATAGTGTTGATATTATTGATAAACCAAGAAGTACTGGTAGTGTTTTAAAACCTTTTTTATATGCAGCAATGTTAGATGCTGGCGATTTATTACCAAATACTTTAGTTGCAGATGTACCAACTCAGTTTGGAAGTTATCAACCCGAAAATTATAACAAAACTTACGACGGAGCTGTACATGCTAACGAAGCTTTATCACGTTCATTAAATGTACCCGCAGTAAGAATGCTTCAAGAGTTTGGACTCGATCGTTTTTACCATTACCTAAAAGCACTTCAACTTAAAGATTTAAAATACAACACCAATCATTACGGTTTATCTCTTGTGCTTGGAGGTGCAGAAAGCAACCTTTGGGACTTGTGTAAAAGTTATGCCGGCATGGCCTCTACATTAAACCATTTTAATGCGAATTCTAGTCAATATTACTCAAACGAGTTCACACAACCCGTTTTCGATTCGAAAGAAAATGTTGATTTCGGCAAATTATCGAAAGAAAAAAATGTTTTTGACGCCGCTTCCGTATATTTAACGTTTGAAAGCATGAAACAAGTTAATCGGCCAGAAAGCGATGAAAGTTGGGAATATTACGACTCTTCTCAAGAGATTGCTTGGAAAACTGGAACAAGTTTTGGCTTTAGAGATGCTTGGGCAATTGGTACAACTAAAGATTATGTTGTTGGTGTTTGGGTTGGTAATGCAGATGGAGAAGGAAGACCCGGTTTAGTCGGTGTACAAACTGCTGCTCCTATTCTATTTGATGTTTTTGACCTATTACCAAAGAGCAATTGGTTTGCAAAACCCTATGACGAAATGCTAGAGGTAAGCATCTGTAAGAAAAGTGGCTATAGAGCTTCTACTATTTGTGATGATACAGAAATGCGATACATTCAAGCTAGTGGAAAAAAAACACAAGCCTGTCCATTTCATGAATTAGTCCATTTAGATAGTTCAGAACAGTATCAAGTAAATTCATCTTGCGAAGCCATTTCAAATATCACTAACAAAGCGTGGTTTATATTACCACCTTTACAAGCTTATTATTACAAGACTAAAAACCCTTTTTACAAACCCTTACCTCCATACCGGTCTGATTGTGCCGAATCTACTGGAGTTTCTATGGAATTTATTTATCCCAATCAACAAAGCACTATTTATTTACCTAAAGATTTTGATGGAAAAACAAACGATCTCATCTTAAAAGTAGCCCTTTCTAAACCAGAGTTAGAACTCTATTGGTATATTGATAATCAATACATAGGAAGCACAAAGGATATTCACGATATGGCCATTTTACCAAGTCCTGGTGAACATATTATAACGGTTACAGACGAACTAGGAAATGAATTAAAACATCGAATTACGATTTCGGAGTAATAACTTTCATGAGTAAATCCCTATTTTTGCAGAAATAAATCAACTTATCATTATGGGAACTATTCAATTTATACATTCAAAATGGGCATATTTAGTACTTTTAGTATTAGTACTTGCTACATTTAACGCACTTATTAAATTTTTTGGAGATAAAGAATTTGATGCTAAAGATTTTAGATTATCTCTATTTGCTCTCATAACAATGCACATTCAATTGCTACTTGGAATTGTTTTATTTTTTATGAAAGATTACTTCTCATTAATAGAACAAGTTGGTGGAATGGGAAAATTAATGGGTAACAAAGCATTAAGAAACCTTGTTGTAGAGCACCCACTTACAATGCTTATTGCGATAGCTTTATTAACAATCGGTTATTCTAAACACAAAAAGAAATTGACATCTAGATCTAAATTTAAAATGTTGGCTATTTTTTATACGCTAGCTTTAGTATTAGTATTAGCTAAAATACCTTGGAGTATTTGGTTTTAAATTTCAAATTATAACACATAAAAAAAGCGTCTAGAAATTATTTCTAGACGCTTTTTTTATAATGTAATAAGTTGACTATTTCTTATTATCTTCTTTAATTAAGTAAATATAGACAGGAAAGTGATCACTATAACCACCTGAAAGACCTGCATTTTTCATTCTTAAAGGATAATCTTTGTAACGCCCTTCTTTGTTTGTTAAATAGCTTTTATTAAAAATACCAGCTTTATAAAATCTATAAGAAGAATAATCCTTTTCTAATAAAGGTTGTGTAAATAAAATCATATCAAACAAACTCCAAGCATCTCTATAACCTGTTGTTCCTAAACCTTGTTTTTTATATAGATTCTCAAAAGGATTATAGACACCTTTAAGCTTTACATCTTCTTTGTCAGCTTCAGTTTTTATAGCTTTTTTCATACTATCATTTGTTGGGTTATCATTAAAATCTCCCATAGTCATGATTTTAGCATAAGGATCATTAGCTTGTAATGAATCAATAATTTGCTTATTCAATTTACCAGCGGCAATACGCTTAAATCTACTTCTTGCTTCACCACCACTACGAGATGGCCAGTGGTTAACAATGATGTGAATTAAGTCTCCTTCTAATTCTCCACTAACTAACAATTGATCTCTTGTAAATACACGTTTTCTTGTAGAATCGTCATATATAAGTAACTCATGAGAACTCGTTTCTAGGGGCTTAAAAAGTGCTTTTTGATATAATAATGCGACGTCAATTCCTCTTTTGTCAGGAGAATCAAAATGCACAATACCGTAATCTTTATCTAATAATTGAGGATCATTAACCAAATCCATCAAGACCTGAAGGTTTTCAACTTCAGAAACACCAATTACAGCAGGAGAGTTATGTGTGTCATCATAACCTATATCTGCAATTACTTTTGCCATATTATGAAGTTTTTTCTTATAAGCCTCACCTCTTAGAGACTCATTCAATTCCATCATAGGACTGGCTTCATCATATATAGTTGTGTCATTTATAGTATCAAATAAATTCTCTAAATTATAGAAAGCTACGGTATGTATTTTGTATTTCTTTTTTTCTTGTGCACTTATGCTTACTGACACTAACAACAGTATAGCTATAAATTTGAACCTCAAACTTTTCATCTTGTGAATATTAAATTAACATTAATTACTTTACAATTCTTGGGCCAAAAGTATATATTTATTATAAATAATGTAGATTTGCACGCCTTAAATAACTATTATTTAATAATCAAACATTATTAACTTAAATTTAATTATGAAAAAAAGTCTAATTATTTTACTCTTTGGAGTTTTAACTTCCTTTACTATGATGGCGCAAAGCACCATTATAAAAGGTAGTGTAAAAGATGCTACATCTTCTGAACCAATTCCAGATGTAACAATAACTATTGAAGAAACTCAAAAATCAACATTAACTGATGGCTTCGGAGAATTTACTTTCTCCAGCAATGTTCCATTAGGAGAGCAAGTTCTAAGAGTTTCTAAAACAGGATATAAGACTAAACGCTATCCTATTATCGTAAACAAAGGACAGACAGTTGATATTACAGATATGACTTTAGATATCGATGTATCCGATGTACAAGATATGTTTACAATTACATTATCTGATGATGAATTAAATGATGATACTAGTGGGGCAGATAACATCTCTGGTTTATTATCTTCTTCATTAGACATTTTTCAGAGAACAGCAGCATTCGAATTTAGTTCTTCATTTTTTAAGGTAAGAGGATTAGATTCTGAAAACGGTTCTGTTTTAATGAACGGTATTGAAATGAACAAACTTTACAACGGAAGACCACAATGGAGTAATTGGGGTGGATTAAACGACATGATGCGTAACCAAGTGTTAACAACAGGTCTTACACCTTCTGAATACAACTTTGGTGGTGTATTAGGAACATCTAATATTATAACAAGAGCGTCTTCTTACAGAAAAGGTGGTAGAGTTACTTTTTCTAATTCAAATAGAAGTTATACAAATCGTGCTATGGCAAGTTACGCTTCTGGATTACTAGATGACGGATGGTCTTTTGCTCTTATGCTTGGTAGACGATGGGGAGATGAAGGTTTTGTAGATGGAACCGTATATGATTCTAACTCATTTTTCGCTTCTGTAGAAAAGAAAATAAACGATAAACACAGTATTAACTTTACTTCTGTTTACACACCGAATAGAAGAGGAAAATCTTCAGCTAACACTCAGGAGGTTTATGACTTAAAAGGAATTAAATACAATGAATACTGGGGTAGTTTAGATGGTGAGCAAAAAAACTCACGTATTAAAGAAGTTGAAGAACCTATCTTTATGTTAAATCATTATTGGGATATTTCTTCTAAAACAAAATTAAATACTAATGTAGGTTACCAATTTGGTAAATTAGGAAACAGTAGATTAGATTACTCTGGAGGAGGAAACCCAAGTCCTGCATATTACCAAGATTTACCTAGCTATGCCTTATCTGACACAGACGGACCTGATTATACTGGTGCTTACTTATCTGAACAAGAGTTTATAAATGATGGACAAATAGATTGGAATCGTATTATAGACGCTAACGTTACTAATAATATCAATGATATTAGTTCTGCTTATGCGTTATATGAAGACAGAGCAGATGATACCCAATTAACTGTTAATTCTATATTCACTTCAGAGCTTAACGACCATATTATTTTAAATGGTGCAGTAAACTATAAAAACCTTAAATCAGAAAACTTTGGTGAGGTTTTAGATTTATTAGGATCTAATGTTGGTTTATTAAACGTTGATTCTTTTGATGGATTTGAATACGATAACAAAAATGCGGGAAGATTAGTTCAAGAAGGTGATAAATACAGATATAATTACAACTTATTTGCTGAGGTTGTTTCTGGTTATGCACAAGGACAATTCACTTATAATAAATTTGACTTCTATTTATCAGGGAACATCACAAGCACAACATACCAAAGAGAAGGATTATGGGAGCACAGTAGATTTTTAGGTGATCTTTCTTACGGAAAAGGTGAAGAATTATCTTTTACAGGCGTTGGGGGTAAAGCAGGATTTACTTATAAAATTTCTGGAAAACATTTAATTGATGTTAACGGTGGCTATTTAACAAGAGCTCCTAATTTACGTAACACATTCTCTAACTCAAGAGAAAACCACAGTGTAGTAAGAGATATCAGTGAAGAAATTGTAACATCTTTTGACGCTAGCTATATTTTTAGATCTCCAATAGTAAACGCAAAAATAACAGGATTCTACACAAAAATTGAAGATGCTAACGAAGTAGGATTCTATTACGCAGATGGTTTAAGTGGTGGAAATGATATTGCAGACAATGATACTTCTGCCTTTGTACAAGAAGTTTTACAAGGTATAGATAAAAAACACTTAGGTGTTGAGTTAGGTGTTGAAGCACAAGTAACACCTACAATTAAATTAAAAGGTGCTGCATCAATAGGTCAATACACTTATGACAACAATCCTAACTTGTATTTAACATCTGCAAGTTTTGAAACGGAAAATGGCTCTATCGATTACGGTCAAGCTAACCTAAAAGATTACAAATTAGCCGGTGGCCCTCAAAGAGCGGCTTCTATTGGTTTTGAATATAGAGATCCTAACTTCTGGTGGTTTGGTGCAACAGCCAACTTCTTTTCTAATGCTTACATTGATGTAAATGCATTAACAAGAACAGAGAATTTCTACTTAGATTCTGACGGACTTCCTTTAAATGATTACAATGAAGAAATAGCTACTGAATTACTAAAACAAGAAAAAATCAGCGATTATATGGTGGTAAACCTTGTTGGTGGTAAATCTTGGAAAGTAGGCGATTATTACATTAGCCTTTTTGCTAGTGTTGGTAACATTTTAGACGAAGTATACAAAACAGGAGGTTTTGAGCAAGGTAGAAATGCTAATTACACAGAGTTAAGAGATGACAATGCAGGTGGAGCACCTAAATTTGGATCAAAATATTGGTACGGTCGTGGTGCTAATTATTTTGTTAACCTTAACGTAAGATTCTAAAAAAGAAAAATTAATTAAAATACTACAATTATGAAATGTATTAATTTCATAAATTCAATAATTATAAACAAAAAAGTTATGAATAAAGCGATTAAATCTTTAAAATTAATGCTAGTCTTAATAGCTTCTGTTGCTATAACGTCTTGTGTACAAGATGATGACTACACCATTCCTAGTAGCTTAGGAGATGAAGAAAACGAAAATTTACAAGAACTTCTTGCTAAACTAGATTCAGAAGACTCTAATTTAACAGAAATTTCTATTTCTAATTTAAAAGCACTTTACGAAGCTTATGAGGAAGGTCAATCTGGTTTTGACTATAATCATTTCATTCAAATAACGGACAGCTTATTAGTAAAAGGATATGTATCATCTTCAGATGCTACAGGAAACTTTTACAAAGAATTTTATATGCAAGATGCTCCTGAAAATCCAACAGCTGGTATAGGTGTTGTTTTAAATCAAGTCGATTCTTACAACCAATTTAATAAGGGACGTGAAATTTACATCCTTCTTACTGACACTTATGTTGGTTATAATTCTAACGAAATAATTTCTATAGGAGGAAAAGAAGATGGTGATGAAGTAGGACAGTTTACAGAAGCTCAAGTTAGTGATTACATTTTTAGATCTTCAAACACAGAGACAATCGTTCCTTTAGAGCTTAGTTTATCTGAAATTAATGCCTCTCATGTTGGTATGTTTGTAACCTCTAACAATGTACAATTTCCAGAAAGCTTAATTGGATCTACTTACGGAGACCCAACAGAAGACTTTGATACATCAAGAACACTTCAAGCTTGTGAAGGATTTGGATACAGTACTTTTACTTTAGAAACAAGTTCATTCGCTAGTTTTTACAACACACCATTACCAACAGAAAAAGGAGGTAATATTTCTGCAGTAGTATTAAAATCTTATGGTGGAGACAATCTGGTATTTTTACTTAACGATTTATCAGATGTTCAATTTACTAATGACCGTTGTACGCCTGATGATCTTAATGATTATAATGTTGTTTTTTCTGAAGATTTTAGTAATGGATTAAATGATTGGGAAGTTACAAATACAACAGGATCAAATAGCTGGTATGCTAGCAACTATGACGGCACATATTATGTAAGAGCTTCAGGATATTCTAGTGGTGATATTGATAATATGGTAAGCTGGTTAATTTCTCCTTCTATTGATTTTGATGCACAAGAAAACGAGCAATTAATATTACAGATTGCTGATGCATATAATAACGGACAACCATTGCAATTATACTATTCTAATGATTACACTTCAGGTTCTAACCCTGATGATGTAACTTGGACAACAATAGACTCTTCTGCAATTGCAGCACTTGCTGTAAATGATGGATATTTTGATAATAATTATGATACTACCGGTTTAATTGATCTTTCTTCAATTTCTGGTAATGCAGTTATAGCTCTTGTATATGATAGCAATAACGGAACAATATCATCTACTATTGATTTAGGTGATGTAAAAATACTTGCTCAATAAAAGTTTTTAATTTATAAAAAGAGACTGTCTACAAAAGTAGACAGTCTCTTTTTTTTTTACAAAACACAGCACTTACTTACAACAAATCACTTTACCTAAAATAGACACAACAATTAAAAACATTCCTCTATGCTAGACATTTACTACATTTCCATTTTTAAACACTATAAAAAAGCATTTGGCAAAAAAAGTATCTCAATAGCTTTATTTTATATTAATGCCTTAGAGATTAGTATAATTCTTGTCTTAGGTGCGTTTTTAAAAGCATTTGCTACTCAAATGAAGATAACTGTAATGTCTACAACAAAGTTTTGGGTATTATTTGTTTTGATAGCATTATTTGTAATATCTAAAAATTGGATGCGCTATAATGGAAAGAAAAGAACCATTCTTAATGCAAAAGCTAAGCCTAACACTATGCCTATATATTTATTATGGATCATACCTGCTGGCTGTATTACACTAGCCCTTATACTACTTAAAGTTTAATAAGGTCTTGTTTAAAATGGTTAAATAAAAAAACGCAACCCTTTTCGGATTGCGTTTTTCTATATGTGTTTTTTGTAAAACTAACTACTTAGCTTTTTCTTCAGTTTTCTCTTCTGTTTTTTTATCCTTGCTGCAACATTCTTTTTTACAATCTTTAGAACAGGCTTTCTTATCAGCTTCTGTTTTATTTGCACAACATTCTTTTTTACAGTCAGCACTACAAGCTTTTTTTTCACCACCAAAAGCATCAACTTTATGCATGTCTTTAACTTTATAGATGTCTGCAACTTTACCAACAGCTTCTTCTAAAGACTTAGGTGTTACTTTAGCTTCATCATACTCAACCATCGCTAAACGTGTATCAAAATCAACCTTAGCAGATTTTACACCATCCATTTTAGCCATTTTCTTTTCAATAGTTTTGGCACAACCCATTGCACAAGTCATTCCTTCAATTCCAAATTCTACTTTAGCGTAAGTTGCATTTGGATCTAGAGTTTGAGCAACATCTTTTTTAGCCACTGCCACCTCTACTGTTTTAACTTCTGGTTGTGTTTCATTTTTACAAGATGTAAAAACAAAAGCCATAATTGCGACTAAACCTGTTATTCTTAATGTCTTCATTGAATTAACTAATTAAATTTTGCCTAAAACTAATAAATATTGCCCTTTCATACGTGATAATTAACGAATTTTATGACTCATTTATATTAATTTCACATAAAAAACCTTTATTTAAAATCGTTATAACCAATAAAGTGATCTAACTATTTTATTAAAGTGATGAAGACTAACAAAAACAAATTAAAATTTCATCTGAAAGGAGTTCGCGGACATTGAAAAAATCTCAAGTTAAAAATTTAAAACGGATGATTATCTGTTTTAATAGAACAAAGCAAACTCTATAATTGACATATATTTACCAATAAAAACTAACAAATGAACACTTACAAAAAAGATATTTTAAACAAAATTTGTTACACAGAACTTGTTTACGGTAGAATAAATAAAAAGTTGAATTTAGAACTTTCTAAAGATAAAATTGAAACATTGATTTCTGAAATTCTATTAGAAACTAACGAATCTGAATTTATTAAAAAAGGCAAAAATATTTATATAACAAATACCGAAAGAAAGATTAGACTAACAATTAATTCCTTTTACACATAGAATAATTACAGCGGATAAACTGAATAATTAATTTATTTATAAGTGATCATTTAAAATATTCTTTATAAATATCTACCGGTTCGTAGATTTACATGAGTTAATTTAGCATGGCATATAATTAAGAACTCAAAGGATTAGATATAAAAAAAAGCCGAAGTTTTCACTTCGGCTTTTTTAAACATGTATGTTATTCTAATTATTTAAAATCAGCATCTGTTACACCTGAATTTAATTTAGCTTCTAAAAGCTTATAAACGATCAGTTGTCCCATTTGAGAACCTTCTCTAGTTGTTGGAAACTTAACTCCTTCGAAGTCTTTATAATCTTTTAAAACTACTTCTTGACTCTGAGTTTGACCTTGCATAGAAGTCGTTTGTACTTCTTTTACTTTAAGTCCTGTTTCAACATCATAAAAATAAGCTAAAGAAACTACCTCTCCAGAAACCTGAACTTTGTAAGCATCTTTACCTTCTACTTCTTCAATACTAGTGATTTTTGAATTATCAGAATTTAATAAATTTAATTCTGTAAATAAACCACCTAAAGCTTTCATATCAGCAACCATATTTTCTGGAAGTGGATTTTTGTTCATAGTCACAACTTCTTGTGTAGTTAAAACTGTCATCATAGCATTTCCATTCATAAAAATGGTTTGTAAAAGTTTACCATCCATACGTTTTTCTTCACTAATAATAGTAGACCCCATTGCACTAGCTTCATATTTTAATAAAATAGAACTTAAAGCTTCAACTTTGTCTTTACCACCAATAGCATCAATGTATTTATTCATTACAGATTTGGCATTTACACCTTCTGGTAACTTAACATCAAATACAGGTTTTTCAGTAGCATTTGCATACTCATCAAAATACATAATTGGAATTCCTGTTTTCTCTAAATTATCTAATACATCTGCACCATTACCTACTACTACAATTCTTAAATTATCTGTCTTGAAGTATTTGTTAGCGACACGTTGAATATCTTCAACTGTTACATCATTTATTTTTTGCAAATAAGTTGTGTAAAAATCTTCAGGTAAATCATTTAATTTAATGTTTAAAGCATAACTAGCAATTGTTTGCGGACGCTCTAAAGCCATTACAAAATTACCAACGTATTTTGCCTTAGCATCTTTTAATAACTGTGGATCTACAGGTTCAGTTTTAATTCTATTGATTTCTTTTATAGCTTCAACTACAGCACTATCAGTAACTGCATTTCTAACTTTAGCAGTTGCATTAAAACGAGATGCACCATACCTATCTGTTCCTAAACGAGAATAAGCTCCGTAAGTGTAACCATGCTCTTCTCTAAGGTTTTTAAATAAATAACCTTCTCCACCACCACCTAAGATGTTGTTCGTAATTAAAGCTGCATGATAATCTGGATCATTCATCTTTAAATTTACATTATTAGTAAGAGAAATATTAGATTGTGTTGCGTCTGGTACATTTACAAAATTAATTTGTGTGTACTGTACATTAGGACTAGGTTTTGGAACCGTAGTACTTACATCTACAGACTTAGTCCAATCTTTAAAGTATTTTTTAATTTTCTTCTTAACATCTTTAAACTCTACATCACCAATAACAACTAAATATGCATTATTAGGATTGAAGTTTTTTTCATAAAATGCAACAGCATCACCAAAAGAAACATTATTTATAGTTTCTTCTGTCACAAACTCTCCGTAAGGATGTTTTGTTCCGTAAGCCAAAGCAGAACCAACTCTACCCGCAATAGCATCTGCACTTTTTGCATCAGATTTTAAACTTTCTATTAATTTTGTTTTTTCTTTATCAAACTCTTCTTCAGTTAATAGAGGATTAATAACTGCATCAGCCATTAATTCTAATATTCTGTCTGAGTACTTAGTTAGTGAACTTCCAAAACCTCCACTAATTCCTATATTTAAACTTGCACCTAAGAAATCTATTTCTTCATTAAATGCGTCTTTAGAAATTGTTGTTGTTCCGTTACCTAACATACTTCCAATTAAACTTTCTACTCCAGCTTTTTTACCTGTTGCAATTGGACTGTTATCTATACGTAAAGAATAAGATACTCTTGGTAAAACGTGGTTTTCTACCACAAGTACTTTTAATCCATTCTTTAAGGTAAACTCTTCTGGCTTGTCTATTGAAATTTCTGGTTCAGGACCAGCCACAGGTGGTTGAGATCTATCTATTTGTGCATTGGCACTAATAGTCATTATAAATAATGCGAAAAACGCTACTATTTTAGTGTTCATGTTAAATGCTGTTTTCATATTATTGTTCGTCTTTTGTTGGTAGATACTGAATTTCTACTCGTTGGTTTGGACTTAAATACTTTTTAGCTGCTGCTTGAATATCTTCTCTTGTTATAGATCTGTAAGTCTCTAATTGATTATTAATGATATTTACATCACCATACAATAAATAGTATGTTGCTAAAGAACTTGCAATACCAGCAACACTAGAGTTAGAACTTACAAAGTTATTCTCGTATTGATTTAAAAGCTTTTCGTAATCACGTTCACTAATTAATTCATCTTGAATTTTTACAATTTCCTCATCCATTTCGGCTAATAAAGTATCTAAACTAACATCACCTAATGGTAAAGCAAATAATGCAAAAATATTATAATCAACTTGACCGATATTAACGGCTTGTACACCTAAAGCTTGTTTTTGTTCATCCATTAACTTTTTTTGAAGTACTGAACTTTTTCCTGCACTTAAATAAGTAGATATCATATCTAACACATAAGCATCTCTGGTTGATTGACCAGGCAAACGGTAAGCAGCAATAATTGCAGGTATTTGAATATTTTTATCGTAAGCTATAGCTTTTTTAGTTTCAGTAATAGGTGCTTCTTTTGGAAAGTTACGCACTACTTCAGGTCCTTTTTTAACAGCACTAAAATAATCTTGCACCATTTTTTTAGTTTTAGGATAATCAATATCACCCGCTACTACTAATACAGCATTGTTTGGTACATAATATTTATCAAAAAACGCATTAAATTCTTCTAAGGTTGCAGCATCTAAATGCTCCATTTTACCAATGTTTTGATCCTTGTAAGGATGTGCACTGAAAAGATTCTCACCAATTGCTTTTAATAAACCACCATAAGGCCTGTTATCCATACTTTGACGTTTTTCTTCCTTTACAACCTCATTTTGTGTATCAACACCTATTTGGTCAATAACCGGGTGTAACATACGTTCTGACTCTAACCACAATCCTAATTCTAATTTATTAGAAGGAAAAATCTCGTAGTAATAAGTTCTATCTTGAGAAGTGTTAGCATTAAAAGTACCTCCGTTTGCAGGGATAATTTTCATAAATTCTCCACGACCAATATTTTCTGATCCTTCAAATAATAAATGCTCAAAAAAGTGTGCAAATCCGGTACGAGCACGGTCACCATCTTTTCCTCCAACATCATACATTACAGATGTTATAACAACAGGCGCTGTATTATCTTTGTGCATAATAACATGTAATCCATTGTCTAGATCAAATTCCTCAAATTCAACTTTTTGTGCTATAGCCTGATGGCTAAATAACAACAAAGAAGCCAAAGCCAGTAAATAGTTTTTCATTGTAGTTTTGTTTAAAATGTTTACGTATTGGTCTATACTTATTGTAATTTGTTACATAAGTCTCACAAAAATAAACAATGATTTTACTTTAGAGCATAATAACATCTAAAAACACGAAGACTTAAACCAATCAATACCAATAATATCGCTCATATTTATCTATTTAACACTAAAGCATTTTGAAAATACTCAAAACGTTTGTAAATTAAGAAATTAGGAGTATATTTGCATCCGCTTTCTGAGAAGAAAGCATTATTTTTAATAAACAAATTAATAAAAACGTTACGCTATGTACGCAATTGTAGAGATAGCAGGGCAGCAATTTAAAGTTGCAAAAGACCAAAGAGTTTTTGTTAACCGTTTAGCTATAGAAGAAGGTCAGGAAGTTTCTTTCGACAATGTTCTTTTAATAGGTGATGGTGACAATATTACTTTAGGCGCCCCAGCTATAGATGGAGCACAAGTTAGTGCAAAAGTCTTAAAACACCTTAAAGGTGACAAAGTAATAGTTTTCAAGAAGAAAAGACGTAAAGGTTACCGTGTAAAAAACGGACACAGACAATCTTTAACTGAAATCGTAATTGAAAGTATTACTGCTTCTGGAGCAAAAAAAGCTGCTCCAAAGAAGGAAACTAAAAAAGCAGAAGCACCAAAAGCTAAAAAAGCAACTGGTAAAGCTGATGACTTAAAGAAAATCGAAGGTGCTGGACCAAAAGCTGCTGAAGCATTGGTTAACGCTGGTTTAGAAACTTTTGCTAAAGTTGCAGAAGCTAAACCTGAAGAATTGAGTAACATCCTTTCTGAAGCTAGCTCTAGATTATCTCACATCGTTACTGATACTTGGCCAAAACAAGCTAAATTAGCTGCAGATGGTAAGTGGGACGAGTTAAAAGAATTACAAGACAGATTAGACGGTGGAATTGAAAAGTAATTTTCAACTACATTAATATTAACAAAATAAAACCTTAGATCATGGCTCATAAAAAAGGAGTTGGTAGTTCGAAGAATGGTAGAGAATCAGAATCAAAACGTTTAGGCGTAAAGATATTTGGTGGACAAGCTGCTATTGCTGGAAATATCATTTTAAGACAACGTGGTAATACTCATCACCCAGCTGAGAACGTATACCAAGGAAAAGATCATACTTTACATGCTAAAGTTGATGGTTTAGTAAAATTTACTAAGAAAAAAGATAACAGATCTTACGTTTCTATAGAGCCTTTTGAGGCTTAAGAACATCTTTTCTTAAAATATTAAAAAGCGTCTAATATATATTAGACGCTTTTTTTATTATATAACATTATCTTCACAAAACAAGATCATTCAATTAATATACATCGCTTTACTTTACAAGTTATCTAAATAGATGTTGCTTTGCTTAAATTGAAATTTATTGTTTTTATCTTCTGTGCTTTAGGAATAACATCTCACGCACAAAACACAAACAGAGAACTGAAAGATCTCGACGTAAAGCTTTATGAATTAAAACAGAGCTTACATAAAGCAAAATTCTCACAAGATTCTACACAAATAGCACAGTTGCACCTTAAGTTAGGTGATTTCTTTTACCAACTAAGTCTATTTAGTGAGGCTATAAAATATTATCAAGATTTTCGTAATATTTATAAAACAAAAGACACTAGTTATGTCTATGTAGAAAATGCTTTAGCGCGAATAAATCTAGATTTAAAGAAATTTGATGACGCTAAAAACCACGCCTCAAAAAGTCTTCAAATTTCAAAAACACTTAATTACAATAAAGGTATTGCAAATGTTCATGCTTTGTTAGGAAGCATTGCCGAAAAACAAGGGGAATATAAAAAAGCATTAGAATACCAAAACATTAGCTTGTTAACGTTTCAGGTTTTAAAAGACAGTACTGGTTTAGCTATAACTAATGAAAACATTGGGAGTATTTACGAAGATTTAGAACAATACAATTTAGCATATAATTATTTCAAAAAAGCATATGGGTATGCTAAAAACAGTAATTCTGATATCAAGATAAACATTATTAATAATAAAGGAGATGCTAATAGCAAAAATGGTTATTTTGAAAAAGGGCTTAAATACACTAATGAAGCTTTAAAATTAGCAAAAGAAACAAACAACAGCTCACAAATAGAGAGTGCTTATAAAGACTTTGCCAGAACTTACTCTGACATGGGTAATTATGAATTAGCCTATAAATACCTCAACAACCAAAGTATAGTAAACGAACAAGAATTAAAGAGAAAGAATATAGAAGTCGTTAGTACTATGGAAGTACTTTATGCTGTAAAGGAAAAAGAAGCCGAATTACTATTACTAAACAAACAAAAGCAGATTACAGAAGTGAGACAGTATATCATTGTAATAAGTGCTGCTTTTATAATCTTAGGATTAATAGGTGGGCTGATTTATTGGAAAAAAAGAAGGAAACACGAGAAACACATTTTAGAATACAAACAACAATTACTTCAGGTTGACCTAGATAAAAAAATAGCTCAAGAAACATCTTTAAAGCACGAAATAGAAATTAAAGTATCTGCACTAACTAATTACAGTTTAAATATTGCTCATAAAAACAAGATGCTTTCTGATGTGTCTAAGACACTTTCAAAATTAAAAGACAGAAACATCACCTTAATAAAAACGAAGTTAATAGCTATATCAAAAGAAATAGAAGCCGATTTAGCTAACCAAAATGAATGGACAGAACTTATGGGTTACTTCAGTCAAATACAACCTAATTTCTTTGAAAATTTAACCAAAGTAGCATTAGCACAACTTTCTGCTTCAGAAACGAGATTAAGCATGCTTTTAACTCTTAATCTATCCTCTAAAGAAATTGCAAATATTCTTCATATTACACCAGACAGTGTAAGAATTGCGAGATATAGACTTAGAAAAAAATTACCAATAGATTCTAAAGACGATCTTTTGGTATTTCTACTCCATTTATAAACTACATATCCTTAATCTTTTTTCAATGTTATCTTAATGTAAATGTTGCTCTTATATATGCCTATTTTACTAGGTTTTGTTACTTTTTGATAACACATACTTTCGCTAAAAAATAGTGCTTAAGTCTAGTTTTGTAAAAAACAAAACCAACCTAAAATGAAAAAATTTTTTAATCTATTCCTCTTATTAGCATTACCGATTTTGGGATATGCACAAAATGGAAATATCCAAGGAATCATAACCGATGAAAACGGACTAACAGTTCCTGGATCTACCGTTTCAATAGTAACTATAAACAAAGGAACTGTTTCTGATTTTAATGGTAAGTATACCTTAGTAAACATACCTCAAGGTAACTACAATATTACTATAGAGTATTTAGGCTATGCAGACATTACACATCCGGTTGTTGTAAAACCAAATGAAACTGTAACTCTTAATTTTACATTAAATTCTGAAGACACTAGTTTAGACGAAGTATTAATTTCTGGATTTGGACTAAGCGGACAATCTAGAGCATTAAACACTCAAAAGAACAAACAAAATATTACAAACATTGTTTCTACAGACCAAGTTGGTAAATTTCCAGATTCAAATATTGGAGATGCTATTAAACGTATTCCTGGTATTACCATGCAAATGGATCAAGGTGAGGCAAGAAACGTTATTATACGTGGATTATCACCACAATTAAATTCGGTAACCTTAAACGGAAGTAGAATTCCTTCTGCAGAAAGTGATAATAGAAATGTACAGATGGATTTAATTCCATCAGATATGATTCAAACTATAGAAGTTAATAAAGCAGTAACTCCTGATATGGATGCCGATGCGCTTGGTGGATCAATAAATTTAATTACCAAAACATCACCACAAGGTTTCCGTTTATCTGCAACAGCTGGTTCTGGTATCAACTTTATTTCAGATAAAAGAATTTTAAATGGTTCTTTCTTAGTTGGTGATCGCTCTAAAAACGACAAATTTGGTTGGGTAGTAGCTGCATCTGTTAATGATAACGATTTTGGTAGTCATAATGTAGAAGCAGAATGGACTGACGAATTTGAATATAATGCAGGAGATGAAGACAATCTTCTAGAAGTAGATGTTAATCCTTACGCCAATGTATTTGAAATTAGAGAATACCAAGTACAACGTATTAGAAGAAGTTTTTCTGCTAATTTCGATTATAAATTAGACGAAAACAATACTATTTTCTTCAAATCTATCTATAACTGGAGAGATGATAGAGAAAATAGATTTAGATTAGAACACGAAATTTTAGATGGTGAAGATATCGGAGCAGGAGATTTCTCTGTAGATGCTGATGGAAACCTTACTAGCTTTCTTGTAGAAGCTAAACGTCAGTCTAAAGGTGGTATTAATAGCGACCGTAACCAAAACACACGTTTAGAAGATCAAAGAATGCAAAACTACAGTTTAGGTGGTGAGCACTTATTTGGTGATATGCAATTAGATTGGACCGCGTCTTTCTCTAAAGCCTCTGAAGAACGCTTAAACGAACGTTATTTAGAATACGAAAGCGAATACGGAATTACATTTAATAACAATGAAGATAAGCCATTATACACGCCATTAACTGGAGAAGGTAGTTTTGAAGATTTTGAATTTGGTGAATTAACTGAAGAAAATCAATATACTGAAGAGAAAGATTTCAACTTGTTTGTAAATGCACGTTTGCCATTATCTTTAATTGAAGGCAACGAAGGGTTCTTAAAAATTGGTGCAAAAACTAGAATTAAGAATAAAAATAGAGACAATGATTTTACAGAATATGGAGATGAAACAGGTGCTTTAGATTTATTAGGAATGGTACCAACAAGAAACTATACTAATTCAGATTTCTTAGCAGGTAGCCAATATCAAATAGGAAATTTTGCTAGCCCAGAATTCGTCGGGAACCTAGACCTTTACAATACAGAATTATTTGAAGGTGAAGATCTTCCTGAAGAATACATTACAGGAAACTTTGACGTCAATGAAGATGTATATGCTGGTTACGTGATGTTAACTCAAAATTTATCAGACAAATTCAGCATATTAGCTGGTATAAGAGTAGAACATACGTCTATTGAAAGTGAAGGTAGCGAGTTAGTTTTTGATACAGATGGTGATGTTTCAGGAATTAATACGTTGAAAGATAAAAACACTTATACTAACGTATTACCAGGTGTGCATTTAAAATATGATATTAATGACAACACGATATTAAGATTTGCTTGGACAAATACTTTAGCGCGCCCAAACTATGTAGATTTAGTAGCTTACCGTGAAATAAGCAATGAAGATGAAGAGATATTTTTAGGAAATCCTGAACTTAATCCTACAACATCTATGAATTTTGATATTATGGCAGAACATTACTTTAAGTCTGTAGGTATTATTTCTGGTGGTGTATTTTATAAAGATATTCAAGATTTTGTTTACACTTTTCAATCAGAAGATGAAAACGGTTATGAAGTTTACCAACCATTAAACGGTGATGATGCTTCTGTTTTAGGTGCTGAATTTTCTTTCCAACGTCGTTTAGACTTCCTACCTGGTTTTGCTAAAAACCTTAGTGTGTATTTAAACTATACATACCTTACTTCTAGTACAGACGGAATTAGAAATGAAGATGGTGAAGAGCGTTTAGACTTAGATTTACCACAAACATCACCTAACATGTACAATGCTTCTTTAGGTTATGCAGGAAAAAAATTCAGTTTACGTATATCTACTAATTATTCAGATTCTTACATCGATGAAATTGGTGGAAATGCTTTTGAAGATCGTTATTATGACGAGCAGTTTTTCTTAGATTTTAATGCAAACATTGCACTTAGCAACAACTTAAGCATGTATGTTAACTTAAACAACATCACTAACCAACCGTTACGTTATTACCAAGGTGTAAAAGGCAGAACAATGCAAATGGAGTACTACGAAAAGCGTTTAACTGTAGGATTAAAATATGACCTATTTAAAAAATAAGAAGATGAAGAAAGTAATAATATTAAGTATCATGTCTATGGTAATTGTTTCATGTGGAAACGGTTTACCAGAAATAGCACCAACTTTAATAACCGAAAAATTACCACACGATAGTGATGATCCTGCAATATGGATTAACAAAGAAAACCCTGAGCAAAGTATTGTTTTCGGTACCAATAAAGACGAAGTTAATGGCGGTGTTTATGCGTTTGACTTAGATGGAAAAATTATCAAAGAAAAAAGTCTAACAGGAATTGCTTATCCTAATAACGTCGATGTAGAATACGGATTTAAAATTAACGACTCTACAGAAACGGATATTATGGTATTTTCAGAAAGAGAAAAACATCAAATACGTATGTACTCTATTCCAGATATGACACCTTTAGATAATGGCGGATTTAAAGTATTTACTGAGGAAACGGATATAGAAATGAAACGACCAATGGGAGTTTCTATATATAAAAATCCTAAAACAGAAGCTATTTCTGTATTTGTAAGTCGAAAAAATGGTCCTGTAGAAGGTTATTTACACCAGTATAGTTTAGAATCTGATTCTTTAGGTGTTCATGCTAATCTTTTAAGAAAAGTAGGGAAATTTAGTGGAAAAAAAGAAATCGAAGCTATAGCTGTAGATGATGAATTAGGTTTTGTGTACTGCTCTGATGAAGGTGTTGGCATTAGAAAAATATATGCAGATCCTAAAATGGGAAATGAAGAGATTTCGCTATTTGGTGGTGAAAACTTTAAAAAGGACATTGAAGGTATTGCTATAGCAACTTACCCAAATGGTGAAGGTTTTATTATCGTATCTAACCAACAAGATCATAGTTTTAACTTTTATAAACGTAGTGATAACAGCTATGTTAAAACCTTAAATTTAGGAACACTAGAAACGGATGGTTGCGATATTGTAACGACGTCCTTAGGAAAAAAATTCCCTAATGGTTTATTTGTATCTATGAATGATGAAAAAGACTTTTTCTATCATGCTGTAGATGCTTTAAATTTGAAATAACAGCAAACACATAATTACTAAAAAACCCTTTCTTATATATTTAAGAAAGGGTTTTTAATTTATATAATTTCCATCTTCTTCAGTAGGAAACTGGCATTCATATTTTGGCAAACACCTTGCTTTAATTTATAATCGAAGAAGAGCTCATCATTTATAATTTCGGCATCAAAATAATAGTTTTTTACGGCTACTAATTCTTTTTCAATTTCAGTAAGACTTAAATCGTGGGTTGCAATAATACCTGTAGCGTTTTGTTTCACTAATTTTTCAACAAACTTACGAGAGCCAATTGCTTTATCTGTACTGTTTGTTCCTTTTAGAATTTCATCTAGAATAACAAAATAGTTTTTATCATTTTCAATGGTATCTACCACAAACTTTAAGCGCGTAAGCTCACTAAAGAAGTACGAACTATCATCGGTTAATGAATCTGTAGTTCGCATACTTGTAATTAACTTAATAGGCTTGTATTTACTTTGTTTTGCACAAATTGGTAGTCCAACATTAGCCATCACAATATGAAGCGCTATAGTTCTTAAAAACGTACTTTTCCCAGCCATGTTTGCACCGGTAACAATGAAAAATTGTTCTTCTTTTAACTCTAAATCACTATCTACACGTTTTTCTGCATTTAATAACGGATGCCCTAAACCTTCTGCTAAAATAGTCACCGGATCTTCCGTTATAATTGGGTAAGTAAAATCTTGATGATTAAAGGCATAATTACCAAAACTATTAAAGGCATCAAAAAAGGTAACAACCTCAAACCAATCATCTACTTTATGCCCGTATTTAGAAATCCATTTTTCAACATTAAAACTATTTCTAATATCAATAAGAAGAAATCCATTCCCAAAAACAGCAGAGATCAAATTGTTTCTATTATCTAAAGCATCTAAAACCTTTGAGAATTTTGAAAATATCTCGGAAGCTTTTACATCTTCAGACTGAATCAATTTTTGCTTTTCTTTTAATAATTCGGAAGTAAATTCTGTGGTTTCAATCGCTTTTAACAACAATGCATATTGTCTAAAAGTATCTTTTGCGCGTTCCGTATGTTGTGAAAGGTTATTAATCTGTTTTAAATAACGACCTGTAATCCCTAAACCTAATAATAACCAATAACCTGCTATAGAAATCGATATAATTTCAGTAATTCCTAAGCCTAAAAGTACAACCGATGCCATAGCATATACGATGGTTAAAATATACTGTGTTTTACCTAAAAAAGGTTTATATTCTTTTAACCAGGTAATGATTGACGTTGCAGAATGCTCTATCTCCACGCCTTGAGCTACAGCAACATAATTTTGTCTCCATTTTGGTAAATCTGCTAATTCGTTTATAGCTTCTTGTCGCTCTTTGATATTAGTTATATCGTTAGAAAGTAAATTTTCACTCAATTTCTGAGCACCTTCTTTAAGTGCTGTTCTATTCATAAATTGAAAGAAAGAGCCTTTACCAAATAAATCGATATCTAGACTAAAAAAGTGTTTAGGGTTTTGAAACGCTTCCCCATCTGCTCTTTCATAAAAATCACCTTTTGCTATTTTTAATTCTTCCTCATTAATAGCAATTAACCTTTTATGTAAGTTTCGTTTCGATTTTAGATCTGTATAGCGAGTTAATAGAAACAAAAAACAAGCAATACCAACTAAAGCAATTCCTGCAGCGATTTGCCAGTTCTGATAGGTAAAATAAATTCCTGTTACTACAAGTACAAAAATGGTAAGTCTAAGTATACTATATAAGCTAAGCTTTTTAAATATTTGTTTAGAAGCTGCTTGATTTATTTCTAGTTGTTCTTTGTAAAAAGACGCTGGATTTTGCATAAGTCTATAATAAAATTGAAATATAAGAAAAGAAAAAATCCCAAGACATAATTATGCTTGGGATTTATATATCATTTAACGTCTTCTGTTGAGAAGAAATTAGGTTTTAATCTTAACCTTTAATGTTTGCTGACATAAATTCACGGTTCATACGAGCAATGTTTTCTAAAGAAATTCCTTTAGGACATTCTACCTCACATGCACCAGTGTTTGTACAGTTACCAAAACCTTCAAGATCCATTTGTGCTACCATGTTTTTAACACGATCTGCAGCTTCAACTTGTCCTTGAGGTAATAAAGCATATTGAGATACTTTAGCTCCTACAAATAACATAGCAGAAGAGTTTTTACAACTCGCTACACAAGCACCACAACCAATACAAGTTGCTGCATCCATAGCTTCGTCTGCTGCGTGTTTAGAAATAGGAAGTGAGTTAGCATCTTGTGTATTACCAGAAGTGTTTACAGAAATATAACCACCTGCTTGTTGAATACGCTCAAAAGCCATTCTGTCTACAATTAAATCTTTAATTACAGGAAAAGCTGCTGCTCTCCATGGTTCAATTGTAATAGTATCACCATCGTTAAACATACGCATGTGTAACTGGCAAGTTGTGATTCCACGGTCAGGACCATGAGCTTCACCGTTAATATATAAAGAACACATTCCGCAAATTCCTTCACGACAATCATGATCAAAAGCAACAGGTTCTTCACCTGTATTTACTAATTGTTCATTTAAAACATCCATCATTTCTAAGAAAGACATATGTTCTGAAATATCAGTTACTTTATAATCGACCATTTGACCCTTATCTTGTGAGTCTTTTTGTCTCCAAATTTTAAGTGTTAAATCCATAATGTCAATCTTATTTGTATGAACGTTGTTTTAGTTCAATATCTTTAAATTCTAATTCTTCTTTATGTAAAACCGCATCTGCTGGTTCTCCTTTGTATTCCCAAGCTGATACAAAAGCGTAATCTTTATCGTTACGTTTTGCTTCTCCTTTTTGTTCTCCATCTAGTTCTACAGACTCTTCTCTAAAGTGTCCACCACAAGATTCGTTTCTTTCTAAAGCATCTTTAGCAAATAATTCTCCTAATTCTAAGAAATCTGCAACACGACCCGCTTTTTCTAATTCTACATTCATTTCGTTTGCAGTACCAGGAACTTTTACTTCTTTCCAGAATTCTTCACGAATCGCTTTAATTTCAGCCATAGCTTCCGTTAAATCTTTTGCGTTTCTAGACATTCCTACTTTGTCCCACATTACTTTCCCAAGACGTTTATGGAAATGATCGACAGATTTAGTTCCCTCATTATTAATAAAGAATTCTATTCTATCTCTTACTTCTTTTTCAACTTCATCAAATTCTTTTGTTTCAGTTGAAATTTTTCCTGTTCTAATATCATTAGATAAGTAATCACCAATTGTATAAGGTAATACAAAATAACCATCAGCTAAACCTTGCATTAAAGCAGAAGCACCAAGTCTGTTTGCACCATGATCAGAGAAGTTAGCTTCACCAATACAGTATAAACCTTCAACAGTAGTCATTAAGTTATAATCAACCCAAACACCACCCATTGTATAGTGTGTTGCAGGATAAATCATCATTGGAGTTTCATATGGATTTTCAGCGATGATTTTTTCATACATCTGAAATAAGTTACCATACTTACTTTCTATAATTCCTTGACCTAATTTTTTAATTTCTGCGTCAGAAGCATTTTTAATTCCATGAATCTTTGCTTGCTCTTTACCATAACGTACAAAAGCAGATGCGAAATCTAAATATACAGCTTCTCCTGTTCCATTAACACCATAACCAGCATCGCAACGTTCTTTTGCTGCTCTAGATGCTACATCACGTGGTACTAAGTTACCAAAAGCAGGGTAACGACGTTCTAAATAGTAATCTCTATCTTCTTCTGCAATATCAGTAGGTTTTAATTTTCCTTGTTGTATTGCTTTAGCGTCTTCTAATTTTGCAGGAACCCAAATTCTACCATCATTACGTAATGACTCTGACATCAACGTTAATTTAGATTGGTAATCTCCTGAACGAGGAATACACGTTGGGTGAATTTGTGTAAAACAAGGATTTGCGAAATACGCTCCTTTTTTATGTATTTTCCAAGCTGCAGTGGCATTAGACCCCATAGCATTTGTTGATAAAAAATATACATTTCCGTAACCTCCAGTTGCTATAACTACGGCGTGAGCTGAGTGACGTTCTATTTCTCCTGTAATTAAATTACGAGCAATAATACCTCTTGCTTTTCCATCAACTTTTACAACATCTAACATTTCGTGACGGTTGAACATCTCAATCTTACCACGAGCAATCTGACGGTTCATTGCAGAATAAGCTCCTAATAATAATTGTTGTCCTGTTTGTCCTTTAGCGTAAAACGTTCTTGATACTAATACACCACCAAATGAACGGTTATCTAATAATCCACCATAATCACGTGCAAAAGGAACACCTTGAGCAACACATTGGTCAATAATATTACCAGATACCTCAGCTAAACGATATACGTTTGCTTCTCGTGAACGGTAATCTCCACCTTTTACAGTATCATAAAAAAGACGGTAATTAGAGTCACCATCTCCCATGTAATTTTTTGCTGCGTTAATACCACCTTGAGCCGCAATTGAGTGCGCTCTACGAGGTGAATCTTGGTAAGCAAAAGCTTTTACGTTATATCCTAATTCTGCTAAAGTTGCTGCTGCAGAACCTCCAGCTAATCCTGTTCCTACTACAATAATGTCGATATGACGTTTGTTTGCAGGGTTTACAAGATTGATATTATCTTTATAAGTTGTCCATTTATCTTTAATTGGACCTTCTGGTACTTTTGAATCTAAAGCCATATATATTTAAGATTAATGGTTAAAGTGGTGAAATAATGCTACGATAACAAAACCTAAAGGAATGATAATTGAATATGCTAACCCAAAGTTTTTAAAGAATTTCTTTCTACTAGAAGCAACTCCCATTGACTGTAAAGAAGAAGTAAATCCGTGCATTAAGTGTAATGATAAGAAGACAAAAGCTACTACATATGCTATAACTCTCCATATTGGAACAAACTTATGTTGTAACTCACCAAAGTATCTTGTTGGATCTTCTGGTAATACTTCTATATATTTATGGTTAATTTCTGGAACCCAAAAATCAATAAAGTGAAGTACAATAAATGCTAAAATAGCAAGTCCACTGTAAATCATGTTTCTACTCATCCATGATGAGTTTGCTGCTCCATTATTTTTTTTGTAGCTAATATTCCCTACAGCTTTTCTATTTCTCACTTCTAAAACAAACCCAAGTACAAAGTGAAAAATCACTCCGAAAACTAAAACGGGTTGTAGCGCAAATTGTACTAACGGATTGGTTCCCATAAAATGAGATAATTCGTTAAACAAGTCAGCACTAAAAACTGACGTAATGTTAACTGCTAAGTGAATAATTAAGAAAAAAATTAGGAATAACGCAGAAAGTGCCATGGCAATCTTTCTTCCTATCGACGAATTTAGAATTCCGCTCATTGTTGATTTGATTAGTTTTTATGTTTAACAAAGATACACAGCAAATGGGTTTTTGACAACTTCACCGTGTTATAAATAATTTATTTAGAATCAATTTAATTAGCCGTCAATGCCATTGTTAGTCCTCCTCTAGAACACATCATAAAGTCAATGAATACAACACTTTAGAACACGCTCTATCAATTACAACACTGCCATTATTTCGGCAATTATTATAATTAAGACCAATGAAAAAGGATAAACTGCAGCATAAGCAATTTGAGGCGCTTCAGATTCTGTCATAGAATCCGCAGCACTTAAACCCGGTGTTGATGTCATTCCACCTGTTAAAGCACCTAAAATAGACAAGAAATTAATCTTCATAAAAAAGCGACCTACAATAACTGTTATAATCATTGGCACTAATGTAATAATTGCTCCATATAGAAATAAAACAACCCCATGCTCTTGAATGGCTGAAACCAAACTTTGTCCTGCATTTAAGCCAACGGGAGTTAAAAATAACAACAGTCCAAATTGACGTAATATTTGATTTGCAGGACCTGTCAAATTCCAAATTACACCAGCAAATTTACCTTTCCAACTTAAAAATATTGATGCTAAAAGTACACCCCCTGTTAAACCCAATTTAAGATGCATACTTCCTAATGGAATAGCAATAAAACCAAGTATTACACCGATAGCGATACCAAATGCAACAGGTAAAAAACTTGTTTCTCCTATTCTTTTTAAACTATCACCAAAAAGCTGTGTTACTGCTGACACATTACCCTTAGAAGAAGATACTAAAACTTTATCACCATATTTAACTCGAGTTGTAGGGTGAGGTGCTAAATCTATACTAGCTCTTCTTATTCGTGTGATGGTTGCCGAGTAATTTTCAAAAAGGTTAAGTTCTTTTATTGTTTTGTTAACCACAGTATCATTACTAACAACATACCACTTAATATCGTATTTGCCACTACGTGGTATTTCTATATCAGTAACTTTACCTAACAATAGCTCTATACGACTTAATGCATTGACAGTCCCAACCGCTTTTATAATATCACCTGTCTCTAAAATAGTATCACGTGTTGGATAGAACGGAAGTTGATTAGGTTTCATTATACGAGAAATATTCGCCTTAGTCATAAAACGTATTCTCAATTCTTTAATCGTTTTCCCGTTTACATTTTCATTAGAAATAATTAAATTCTTATTAATTACCGGAGGTGTACTTGATTTTGATATCTCTTCAAAATTCTTCTCTTCAGTTTTAATATTCACTTTAAATAATAAAGGCCCAAGCTTTACAAATAAAATAACTCCTAAAACACCAAACGGATATGCAATACCATAACCAATGGATGCTAACGGTGACCCTGAAGCTTCTATAGATGCTGCCAAACCCGGTGTAGAAGTTAATGCACCTGTTAGCAAACCACTCATCATGTTCATATCTACATCATAAATATAAGAAATAGATATAGCTGTAAGCCCACCGGCTGTGACACTAATTCCTGCAAGCAGAATAAGTTTTGCTCCATTCTCTTTAAATGAACTAAAAAACGAAGGCCCAGCTTGCATACCAATTGTGTAAATAAACAATACTAAACCTACACTCTGTATAATCGGTGGAATACTAAAATTTACGCCATAAAAATTATATAAATACCCAAAGAAAATAGCCACAAAGATAACTGCCGAAGTATCAAAGCTAATTCCCTTTATTCGCACATTACCAAGCGCAATCCCAAAGCCAATAACTAGGAATAATACAAAGTAGTCTTTGGTGAGTAATTCTGAAATAAATCCCATATTCAATAACTATTTTTATTTAGCTGAACAAAAGTATACGGTTGCTCAATTCAATTTTATGATTAATATCACTTTATAGGTCATCACCACAAATAATAATTAAATTTTTATTCTTGAATACCTCGTAAACATTGAGCGAATACGTTGTAGTAAGTTTTTATATTTAATTTCAACCTCAACTTTCAGGTTCATTATAATTGTAAAATTAACAATGATAATGAAATGTTAAAAACCTAAGATACAAAACTCCTATTTTAAGTATTCGTTAAATAAAACCTTAGCTTTGTAATTCAAAATAAATTCCAAAATTATGAAATACAATCAAATTAACTCCGATCTCTTCATAAACAACAGAAAAAACTTTAAAAACAAAATGGTTAGCAACAGTTTAGCTGTTTTTAACTCTAATGATGTTTACCCAATTGGGGCTGATAGTACTATACCTTTTCAGCAAGATAGAAACATATTTTATTTAAGTGGTGTAGATCAAGAAGAAAGTGTTTTAATACTTTTTCCTGATTGCCCGAATCCAAAACATCGAGAAATTTTATTTTTAACCGAAACAAATGCACATATCGCTGTTTGGGAAGGTGAAAAACTAACTAAAGAAAAAGCTTTTGAAACCTCTGGTGTAAGTACCGTTTATTGGCTTCAAGATTTTGACCGTGTCATGAAAGAAATTATGTCTCAAGCAGACACAATCTACATTAACACTAATGAACATTACCGCGCTAGCGTAGCAACTGAAACACGCGAAGATCGATTTAATAAAGCTGTTAAAGCACAATTCCCTGCGCATAAAGTAGAAAAAAGCAACCCTATTTTACAACGTTTACGTTCTGTAAAACATCCTTTAGAATTAGACATTATACAAGAAGCTTGTAACATTACAGAAAAAGGATTTAGAAGAATCTTAGAATTTGTAAAACCAGATGTTTGGGAATACAATATTGAAGCGGAGTTTATGCACGAGTTTTTAAACAATCGCTCAAAAGGATTTGCATACACACCAATTGTCGCTTCAGGAAACAACGCCAACGTTTTACACTATATTGAAAACAACAAACAATGTAAAGCTGGTGATTTAATTCTTTTAGATATCGGAGCAGAATACGCTAATTACGCAAGTGATATGAGTAGAACGATTCCTGTTTCTGGTAAATTTACTAAACGCCAAAAAGAAGTTTACAATGCTATAAATCGTGTAAAAAATGAAGCAACCAAAATGTTAACTCCCGGAACAATTTGGGCAGATTACCATAATGAAGTAGGAAAAATAGCAACTTCAGAAATGTTAAGCTTAGGACTACTAGATAAAGCTGATGTACAGAATGAGGATAAAGATTGGCCTGCTTATAAAAAATATTTTATGCACGGAACATCTCACCACATGGGATTAGATACTCATGATTACGGTATTCTACACGAACCAATGAAAGCCAACATGGTATTTACCGTAGAACCTGGCTTTTACATTCCAGATGAAGGTTTCGGAATCCGTATTGAAGATGATGTTGTTATACAAGAAAGCGGTGAACCTTTCAACTTAATGCGTAATATCCCTATTGAAGCAGATGAGATTGAAGATCTTATGAACTAAAAATCTTCATCTAAATCACATATTAAAAAGCCAAAACATTTATTTGTTTTGGCTTTTTTTTGAACAAATAAAAATTAATCAATTAAACAGCAACGCTATTGTCTTCAAAAACATAGCGTTGTAATTTTTGCAAGGTCTCTAATTTATCACTCGTATTTACTAAAAGTGATATATTATTATAACTACCACCATATGCAATCATTCTTACATTTACATCTTGTAAAACTTGAAATAATTCTGGTGTATCTGGGTGATAAATAATATGGTTTCCAACCAAACAAACGATACTCATATAGTCATCGATTGCAACTTTTGCGAATTTTTCTAATTCCCCTGTAATAGACTCTAAATGAGTCGTATTATCTATCGTTAAAGACACCGCAATTTCAGAGGTTGTAATCATATCTATTGACGTTTCATATTTCTCAAAAATCTCAAAAACTTTCTTTAAAAATCCGTGTGCTAATAGCATGCGTACAGATTTAATTTTAATCGCTGTAATATTATCTTTTGCCGCAATCGCTTTGATTCCTTCACCATTAACCTCATTAGTAATTAAAGTTCCATGAGCTTCAGGATCCATTGTATTTTTTAATCGAAGCGGAATATCTAATGCGCGCATTGGCATTACCGTGTGAGGATGTAGAATTTTAGCTCCAAAATAAGCCAACTCCGCAGCTTCATCATAAGATAAATGTGATAAAGCTGTTGTGTTATCTACAAAACGAGGATCGTTATTATGAAATCCATCAATATCAGTCCAAATCTGTACCTCTTCAGCTTCTATAGCAGCCCCAATAATAGTTGCTGTATAATCACTACCTCCACGTTCTAAATTAGTTATTACACCATCGACATCTAAGCAAATAAAACCCTGAGCAATATAAACATCAGCTTCATTTGTATTCTGCATTAAACGCTCTAAATTCTGTTTGATATAGAAGTTATCTGGCTCATTGGCTCTATCCGTTCTCATAAATTCTAAAGCAGGCAATAAAGCAACTTTTAAGCCATCTTGTTGCAGTAATCTACTAAACATAAATGTAGAAAGTAATTCTCCATTCGCTAAAATGGTATTGTGAAGTAATACAGAATGTGGTTGATTTACAGCAGCTAATAAAGATTCAAAAATTGAATTAACATACTGAATCACCTCTTGATATAAAGCTTTATTCTGAATTAAATCGAAAACTGTTTTTCTATAAGTTTCGTTTAATGCCTTAATTTTTGCTTCTGCTTCATTAGTTTCATTCCCCTTAATTAAACTTGAAATTTCAACCAGAGCATTTGTAGTACCAGACATTGCTGATAAAACCACAATCTTCTTACCCTTAGTGCTTATAATATCTTTAACGTGGTTCATGTTAACTACAGAACCTACTGACGTACCTCCAAACTTATATACTAACATAATTTTTAATTTTATGATACAAATGTAGAGGTGACATTTGGAATAAACATAAAAATTAAAAAAATAGTTATTTTTTACACAGTTTGTTAAATATATAACAAAAATAGAATAATTAACCGTGTAATTAAGACTTTAGAAGAAATAAATGACCTCTATTTCTTTAGTTGAAAAACAGAAACACTCAAAAAAGTAATAAAAGAAGGTAATACCCAACCTAAACTATAATTTGCCATAGGGATATAATTCGTTATACTTTTTAATCCTTCAGTAGGACTTAAAAAACCAATAACATCTGGAATGCTAAATAAAATTGTAATGACAACAACCGCTCTAAAAACTAAAGGAGTTGCTATTTTTTCTGGTAAGACATTCAACAAAATAAGAATGATAGTAATTGGATATATAAATAATAACACCGGAATACCCACTAGAATGATAGAATTAAAATCTAACTGACCAACTACAACTCCAAATACACAAGCTAGAACTGCCGAAATAATATAAACCGTTTTAGAATCATTAAGTAAACCTTTAAAATAATCTGCAGTACCAGCCACGATACCAATAGCTGTAGTTAAACAGGCTAATGAAATTAAAACACTAAGAATCGTGTTTCCAAATTCACCTAAGGAAGCAATACTAATACCACGCAATAAATTAGCACGTTGCATATCATTACTTAATCCTGAATCTATAGAAATATCCGAACTGTAATAAGCACCAACAGCAATTAAACCAGCATAAATAACAAAAAGACCTAACCCCGCTATAAAGCCCGACTTTCTAATTAATGTTCGTTTAGAACTATAAGCCTCGACTGACATGTTTTTAAAATTTAAGGACACAATAATCACAGCACCTACAACAACAGAAGCAATAGCATCAAAGGTTTGATAGCCTTCTAAAAAACCTGTAATAATTGGTGTTTTAGATTGTGAAACTCCTGTATTAAATTCTGAAGAAGCCAAAGCAATACCAATAACAGCCAATAAAAGCAACACAATAAAAGGCGTTAAAAATTTACCGATAACATTAAGAATTTTTGCCCGGTTAAGCACAAAAATCAAAACCAAAGAGAAATAAATTGAACTTGTTAGTAAAGGACTTGTTCCAAAAGCAGGAAACACAGCAACTTCATGTGTTGCCACAGCAGTTCTTGGTGATGGAATAGCAACAGCAATGACATAAATTAAGATACAATAAATTACACTAAAACTTTTAGATACTTTTTTGCCAAAATCAAATAGTGTTCCTTGTAATCTTGAATGAGCGAGAATCCCGAGAATAGGAATAACAACAGCTGTAATCATGAAGCCAATGGTTACTAAAAACCAATTCTCTCCTGCATTATAACCTAATAATGGCGGAATTAATAAATTTCCTGCTCCAAAAAATAAAGAGAACAGACCAAAACTAGTTATTAAAAGTTCTTTACGTTGAATATTCACTTACTACTTTTTCTTAAGTTCTAAATCTCCAAAATCGAAACTAAAATCGGTAATTGGAGCAATGTAATTCATTGTTGCAGAAACAGCTTCTCCTTTTTCATTAAAGGTAAATTGGACATAAACATCAGCATCAAAACTTCGATTATTCCACTTAGCCACAAAAGTTGTTGAATTATATGGTAATAACTCACCAAATAACTGGGAAGATCTTACACTCTTAATTGTATATCCTTTTTTAGCTTCATGAGAAATAACAATATCCCCAAACCAATCATCCGCATAAGTCCCCACAATCTGTTCTGGTTTTGGTATCGTTTTTAATTTCTTTGCTTTTTTTACTTTAGCATACACCTCAGCTTTTACACTATCATTAAATTTAATGTAATCAGCGTTTCCTGAACCATAATTCTCTAACCAATTTCTATTGCCATAACCTAAATAAGCATCTTTAATAGTATTTGTAATGGTACTAAAAGCAGAACCATTCATTTGGTTGGTTAAAACAACAATCCCTAAGTCTAAATCCGGAATCATTGTAAACTGAGTTACGGTACCTAATAAACCACCGGTATGATAAACTTGTTTATGTCCACCTTTTACATCAGAAACAAACCAACCTAAACCGTAACCTTTAAAGTTAGAATTATAAGAATCATTTGGATACACTTTTAATGGGGTTTGTAATTGCCAAAGCTCATGAAATTGTTTTTGGCTCAATAGACGCTCTCCATTTTTAGTTACAGCATTATTCATTAAAAACTGAGACCATGTTAGCATGTCTGTAATATTACTTACAATTCCACCAGCTGGGTTTGCAAGCGCACTCCAATCATGCGGAATCTGAATAACCTCACCTTCAGTCATTGTATGCGCATCAATAATATTCGATTTATCGGTAACACGATTGTATGATGCTTTACTACTTGTCATTCCAACAGGTTGCAAAATTTTAGTTTCAATAAATTCTTCCCAAGACAAACCACTTACACGTTTTAAAACTTCACCCGCAATGATAAACATGTTATTATTATACTTAAACTGACTTCTAAATGAACTTTCAGGTTCTAAATACTGAACATTAGCAATAACATCGTCAATTGTAAAATCTCCTCCCTCAGGAAAAAACATTAAATCACCTGCACCTAAACCCAATCCGCTACGATGTGTTAATAAGTCTCTAACCGTAAATTGCTCAGTTACCCAAGCATCATGAAGTTTGAATTCTGGAATATACTGACGAACTTTATCATCCCAATTCAACTTACCCGCATCCACCATCATTGCTAGAGCAAAACATGTAAATCCCTTACTATTTGAAGCGATGCCCACTAAAGTCTCGTCATTCATTTCCTTTTTATTAGTCAATGAACGTACACCATGACCTTTAGAATAGATAATTTTCCCATCCTTATAAATACCAACAGAGATACCAGGAACATCAAACGTGGTTAATGTTGCTTCAATTAAGCTATCTAAGGATTGTTCTTTAATTTGTGCATTTAACAAGAAAACTGAAACAAATAGAACCGAAGTAAAAAATCGTTTTAAAAACATGAAATGAAAATTTAATTTTGAATGCCACCAAAGATACTAAAATGTTATAATGATTAATGGTCCATAATGTTTTCAAAATATATCTTTGCTAATATGATTTTAGACTATAAAAACAGCACCATACATTTTACTACCGAAGGAAAAGGACAATCTGTTGTTTTACTGCACGGTTTCTTAGAAAGCGTAAATATGTGGAATGATTTAGTTCCAAAACTAACTAACGCACACCAGGTTATTTGCATCGACCTCTTAGGTCACGGACAAACAGAATGTTTAGGTTATGTACATACTATGGAAACTATGGCCGAAGCCGTTTTTGCTGTTTTAGAATATTTAAATATTGAAAAGGCACACTTTATTGGCCATTCCATGGGTGCTTATGTTGCTTTAGCTCTCGCTGAAAAACACCCAAATCTATTTAACGGACTCTGTTTAATGAATTCTACATTTGAAGCCGATACAGAAGAACGAAAACTAATTAGATCTAGAGCTTGTAAAATGGCACAAACCAATTATGAAGCTTTAGTAAAAATGTCCTTTGCTAATTTATTTACAGCTGAAAGTAAAATTAAACATGAAGCCGATTACAATAAAGCACTTCAGCAAGCCTTATTAACACCTGTTCAAGGTTACATTGCTGCACAAGAAGGTATGAAGCTACGGCCAAACTATATAAAACTCTTTAAAAAACTACCAATAAATAAAATTATAATTATTGGAGAGGAAGATGGCTTAATAGATAGCGATTCTCTAACTCTTCAAATTAAAAACACAGATATAGATTACGCACTAATATCCGGTGGACATATGAGCTATATTGAAAATAAATCAGAATTAACCTACGTATTATTACACTTTATCGAAAAATAAAGTCTTTTAACGCTTTGTTTTCGTATATTTTTTATGTTTACGTAAGAAAATTAAATATCACAAGTATGGCACCTAGCAAAATCTACTGTGATTTATTTGGTCATAACTACGAAATCACCAAAAAAGTCACTAACCACGTAAACGAATACACTTGTAAATGCTGCAAAAAACAGTTAACTACAGGTAGTAACGGAAAGCTCACAGAATTAACACCTAAACATCAGGACATAAACTCTGCTTTAGAGCGTATATACAACCATAAGTCGTTACGTTTAAAGCAAAAAACACTCCGTTCGTCGATTTATTAATTGTTGATAACTTTTTTTCTACTATTTTTCTTACATTCCAATTCCATTTAATAGCGCACTAACTCCTAAGAAGACTCGTTAATGAAAAAACTTTATTGCGCATTGTTTGGACATAAATACAAAGTGTCCAAAAATGTAACCTATCACGTAAAAGAATATCGATGTAAAAATTGTAAAACTGAAAGAACAATTGATGGTGACGGAAAATTTATTCCTTTAACACCAAAATTTAAAGAAATCAACACCGTACTGAATCAAGTACACAACAAGCGACTAGAGAAAGGGCAAAAAGTCTTTATGATTGATCTTTAAGCGCATTCCAACCTTTAGCTATAATAGGAATTTTCTCTTCACTTCTAGTAACTAAATGCATTCCTCTGTCTTCTTCTGTCATAAAACCAATAACAGTTAAATTAGGATTTGCCTTAATTTTAGGAAAATCTTCTTGAGATATAGTCATCAATAATTCATAATCCTCGCCACCACTCAAAGCAATTGTAGTACTATCTATATTAAATTCTTCACAAGTAGAAATAACCTGAGGATCTAATGGAATCTTATTTTCATAAAGATCAACACCTACCTTACTTTGCTTACATAAATGTATCACTTCTGAAGATAAACCATCACTCACATCAATCATACTCGTTGGTTTAACATCTAATTCTTTAAGTAATTCAACAATATCCTTACGAGCTTCAGGCTTTAATTGTCTTTCTATAATATAAGTATACATCGACAAATCTGGTTGATTTTGCGGATTCACTTTAAAGACTTCTTTTTCGCGCTCTAAAACTTGTAATCCCATATATGCTCCACCTATATCTCCAGATAGAACTAACAAATCATTAGGTTTAGCACCAGATCTTAAAACTTCATCACCTTTTTCAACTTCACCGATAGCGGTAACAGAAATAATTAAACCAGAAGTTGAAGAGGTCGTATCACCACCAACGACATCTACATTGTAAACTTGAGCAGCAGTTGTAATACCTGCATATAATTCTTCTAAAGCCTCTAAAGGAAAACGGTTAGATACAGCTATAGAAACAGTAACCTGAGTTGCTGTTGCATTCATAGCATAAATATCAGAAAGATTAACAACAATAGCTTTATAACCTAAATGCTTTAACGGCGCATAACTCAAATCAAAATGCACACCTTCGACAAGTAAATCAGTAGAAACAACAACTTGCTTCTTACCAAAATTAAGTACAGCAGCATCATCACCAATACTTTTAATTGTGGATTTCTGTGTGACTTTAAAATGTTCAGTTAAGTGCTCAATTAGTTTAAACTCTCCTAATTCACTCAAAGGAGTTCGCTGTGGGTTTTTATCTTCAATCATAATGCAAAAATATTATGCTTTTTTTTAATAAGCTGAATTAAAACAATTATTTATAAAACAATTTAATAATAATTTAAAGACACCAAACAGAACAACGGCTATAAACAGTTAATAAAAGACACTCTAAACAACTTAAATTCAAACCTTAATAATTCATTTCCGATTAAAAAAACATAAGGTTTTTGAGATAAATCGACTCAAAACCAACAAAACAAGTGCATTTCATCGAAAAATTAAGCACTTCAACCTGTAGCAATCAAAATTTATATAAATTGCTCACCCCCAAACACCCTAACTAATGAAACCTAAGACTACCAAAGCTCTACCTTGTGCTATTTTTGGCCATAATTATGTAAAATCTAAAACAAATATAGATCACACGATAGAGATGACATGCACACATTGCGACACAGTTGTTGTTACAGATCATCATGGAAATTTTGAAAACAATACTGTTGCAAACAAACAAATATCAGAAACATTACAAGAATTATATCGACTTACAAAATGCATCGCAAAAACAAAAGTCGCATCCTAATTCACTTTTCTACTTGGCCTTTACTTGGTTAACCTACTATAGTCAACGCTTATCTAACCATATACTAATATAATGTTAGTACCTATGGTTAAACACTTGCTATATTGTATATTTGCATTCTATTTAGAATTAATCTAGCTATGAAATATGATTAAAGTCTCTGAACATGCAAAAAAGAAAGTCATAGAACTTATGACTGATGATGGCTTCGACCCAAGCACCGATTTCGTTAGAGTTGGTGTAAAAAGTGGTGGTTGTTCTGGTTTATCTTACGATTTAAAGTTTGATAAAACACAACTAGAAGACGACAAAATCTTTGAAGTAAATGATATAAAAATCATTGTAGACAAAAAAAGCTTCCTTTATCTCATTGGTACAACCTTAGAATATTCGGGTGGACTAAATGGAACAGGTTTCGTATTTAATAACCCTAATGCAAATCGTACTTGTGGTTGTGGAGAATCTTTTTCTCTTTAAATCAAGAAATCAAAATTACCTCAACCTTCCAATTCGGAGAAGCTTAAACAAACGTAAAAATTATTATGAGTAAATATACAGAAGACGATCTTAGAGAAGAATTAAAAACCAAAGAATACGAATATGGTTTTTTCACAGATATAGAATCTGAAACTTTCCCTATTGGTCTAAATGAAGAAATTGTTATCGCTATTTCTAAGAAAAAAGAAGAGCCAGAATGGATGACCGAATGGAGACTAGAGGCTTTTAAGGCTTGGAAAGAAATGACCGAACCAGAATGGGCAAATGTACATTACAAGAAACCAGACTTTCAATCCATAGCATATTATTCTGCACCAGTTGCAATAGACCCTAATAAAACATTAGACGATGTAGACCCAGATCTATTAGCAATGTATAAAAAGTTAGGGATATCTGTAGATGAGCAGAAAAAAATGAACAATGTTGCAATGGATATTGTTGTAGATTCTGTTTCTGTAGCAACTACTTTTAAAAAGACTTTAGCTGAAAAAGGAATTATTTTTATGTCTATTTCTGAAGCTATAAAAGAGCATCCAGAATTAGTAAAAAAATATATAGGAACAATTGTACCTATTAAAGATAACTTCTATGCGGCTTTAAATTCTGCTGTATTTAGTGACGGATCATTCTGTTATATTCCAAAAGGTGTAAAATGCCCAATGGAACTGTCTACTTACTTCAGAATTAATCAAGGAGGAACAGGACAATTTGAAAGAACACTTCTTGTTGCAGACGAAGGAAGCTATGTTTCTTATTTAGAAGGTTGTACTGCACCAAGCAGAGATGAAAATCAGTTACACGCTGCTGTTGTAGAGCTTATTGCTTTAGATGATGCTGAAATAAAATATTCAACAGTACAAAACTGGTACCCTGGAAACTCTGAAGGTAAAGGTGGTGTTTACAATTTTGTAACAAAAAGGGGGCTTTGTGAGAAAAACGCAAAAATTTCTTGGACACAAGTTGAAACGGGTTCTGCTGTAACATGGAAATATCCTAGCTGTATATTAAAAGGTGATAATTCAGTAGGTGAATTTTATTCTATTGCTGTAACTAATAATTATCAGCAAGCAGATACAGGAACTAAAATGATTCACTTAGGTAAAAACACAAAATCAACTATTATTTCAAAAGGTGTTTCTGCTGGTAAGTCACAAAACTCGTATCGTGGATTGGTTCAAATAGGACCTAGAGCAGATAACGCTCGTAACTTTTCACAATGTGATAGTTTATTAATGGGTAACGATTGTGGCGCACACACATTCCCATATATAGAAGCAAAAAACAAAACAGCAAAAATAGAACACGAAGCAACAACAAGTAAAATTGGTGAAGATCAAATTTTCTATTGTAACCAAAGAGGTATTGATACTGAAAAAGCTATTGCATTAATTGTTAACGGTTTTAGTAAAGAGGTATTGAATAAGTTACCAATGGAATTTGCAGTTGAAGCTCGTAAATTATTAGAGATTAGCTTAGAAGGTTCTGTTGGATAACAAACCAAAAGTTGGTCACTAAGCTTAGTTGAAGCAAAAGTATTATAGATATAAAATTTAAATATGAAAAAAATCAACTTAATCATCGTTTTAGCTTTAGCATTATTTGCTTGTAAAAACGAACCAAAACAAGAAGAGGTAAATCTAGAAGCAAATCGTGCAAAATCTTACGATCAAAACGATGGCTTTATTACTTTAAGAGGTGAATTTGTGTATTACGGAGATGCAGCAGTATTACAAACAGCAAATGAAATTTACGGTGTGGTAATAGACCAGAATATGCACCAACTAGATAAGCAAGTAAAAGCTTATAAAAAAGAAGATACAGATATGGTACCTGTTACCGTCAGAGTTAGAGAGTTTGAAAAAAACGAAGGCGAAGAAGGATGGCAGTACCGAGTAGAAATAAAAGAAATTTTAAAGGTGGAAGCACCTGATCCAGAATCAAAAGACGTTATAAAATTAGCAAAATAAGACTATGTTAAAGATTAATAATTTACACGCAAGTATAGGAGATAAAGCCATATTAAAAGGAATAAATCTTGAAGTAAAAGCAGGAGAAGTTCATGCTATTATGGGACCAAATGGTTCTGGTAAAAGTACTTTAGCTTCAGTAATTGCAGGTAAAGAAGACTACGAAGTTACTGAAGGTTCTATATTATTAGAAAATGAAGATATAGAAGATTTAGCTGCAGAAGAAAGAGCACACAATGGCGTATTCTTATCATTTCAATACCCTGTAGAAATACCTGGAGTTAGTGTAACTAATTTTATAAAAACAGCTATTAACTCTACTCGTAAAGCTAAAGGTTTAGAAGATATGCCTGCTAAAGACATGTTAAAAATGATTCGTGAGAAATCAGAATTACTAGAAATTGACCGTAAGTTTTTATCACGTTCTTTAAACGAAGGATTTTCTGGAGGAGAAAAGAAAAGAAACGAGATCTTTCAAATGGCAATGTTAGAGCCAAAATTAGCCATTTTAGATGAAACTGATTCAGGTTTAGATATCGATGCTTTACGTATTGTTTCTAATGGAGTTAATAAATTAAAATCTAAAGACAACGCAGTAATTGTAATTACACACTACCAACGTTTATTAGATTATATCGTACCAGATTTTGTTCACGTTTTATTAAACGGAAAGATTGTAAAATCCGGAGGTAAAGAATTAGCACATGAGCTAGAAGAAAAAGGTTACGATTGGATTAAAGAAGAAGTAAACGCATAAGCTTAGCTTGTCATTCCTGAAAAATCAGGAATCCATAATAAACTTATAAGTTAACATTAAAAAGATTCCTGCTTTTGTAGGAATGACAGAAATATGGAATTAAAAGAAAAATTAGTATCGTCATTTATGGCATTTGAAGATAATGTAGATGTACACTCTTCTATACATGACATACGAACAGAAGCTATAAAAATATTTGAAGCAGAAGATTTTCCTACTAAAAAACAGGAAAACTGGAAATATACATCATTAAATTCCGTTTTAAAACAGGATTATAGTGTATTTCCTAAAAGCGAAAAAGCACTTGAATATAAAGATGTTAAAGAATATTTTATCCATGAAATTGATTCGTATAAAATCATTTTTGTAGACGGAAAATATTCATCACACCTATCTCAAACAACACACGATGGTTTAGATGTCTGTTTAATGTCTGCTGCTTTATCTAAGCCTAAATACAAAGTAATCATTGACAATTACTTTAATAAAATAGCTAACAAAGACAGCTTATCTTCTTTGAATACTGCATTCTCTATGGAAGGTGCTTACATCAATATTCCAAAAAACAAAGTTGTAGATAAGCCAATTCAAATTATACATTTTTCAACAGGTAACGAAGCTGCAATGCTATTACAACCTCGTAATCTAATTGTTGTAAATGAAAATGCACATGTGCAAATTATTGAACGTCACCAGAGCTTAACAGAAAATGCTGTTTTAACGAATTCTGTGACTGAAATTTTTGCTAATAAACGTGCCATAGTTGACTATTATAAAATTCAAAATGACAACCAAAGTGCCTCTTTAATTGATAGTACTTTTATTAACCAAAAACAAGAAAGTTTAGCCAAAGTGCATACATTTTCTTTTGGAGGTAAATTAGTAAGAAACAATCTTGAATTCTACCAAAACGGTGAGCGTATTGATTCTACAATGAAAGGCATAACCATTATTGGTGATAAGCAACATATAGACCATAATACTTTAGTGCATCATATTGAACCAAATTGCGAAAGTCACCAAGATTACAAAGGTATTTTTGATGATAAATCTACAGGGGTATTTAATGGTAAAGTTCTTGTTGAAAAATTAGCACAGAAAACAAATGCTTTTCAAGCTAATAACAATATTTTAATTAGCGATAAAGCAACTATTAACACAAAACCTCAACTTGAAATTTTTGCAGATGATGTAAAATGTTCTCACGGTTGTACTATTGGTCAATTAGATGAAAGCGCAATGTTTTACTTACGTTCTCGTGGTATTCCAGAGAAAGAAGCTAAAGCATTATTAATGTTTGCATTTAGTAATACCGTTTTAGATTCTGTTAAAATTCCAGAAATGAAAACAAGAATTACTAAACTTATTGCCGAAAAATTAGGCGTAAATATTGGGTTTGATTTATAAACTAAAATTTTAAACCTGTTTTGTTTCAACAGCACGACAGGTTTTATATTTAAATAAACTATGTTCGACGTACAAAAAATAAGAAAAGACTTCCCTATCCTTAATCGTAAGGTTAACGGAAAACCATTAGTATATTTTGATAACGCCGCAACATCGCAAACACCTCAGCAAGTTATAGATGTTATTGTAGATTATTACACAAACTACAATGCAAATATTCATAGAGGCGTTCATAGTCTAAGCCAAGAAGCAACAGACGCTTATGAGCAAGCACGTATTAAAATTCAAAAACATTTTAATGCCAAGCAACCCTACGAAATTATTTATACAGCAGGTACAACTCATGGTATTAACTTGGTTGCTACAGGTTTTACTTCATTATTAAATAAAGGCGATGAGATTATAGTATCTGCCTTAGAACACCACAGCAATATAGTGCCATGGCAAATGCTTTGCGAACGCACAGGTGCAATTTTAAAGGTCATTCCTATGAATCAGGATGGCGAATTAATTCTACCAGAATTTGATGCTTTACTAAACGAAAACACAAAATTAGTCTTTGTAAATCATATTTCTAACGCTTTAGGAACTATAAACCCTATTGAATATATTATAGAAAAAGCACATAGTGTTGGAGCTGCTGTTTTAGTAGATGGCGCACAATCTTGTCCGCATTTAAAACCAGACGTTCAAGCATTAGATGTTGATTTTTATGTTTGTTCTGCACACAAAATTTGTGGACCAACTGGAGTAGGCGTTCTTTACGGAAAAGAAGAATGGCTTAAAAAATTACCACCCTACCAAGGTGGTGGTGAAATGATAGACCAAGTAACCTTTGAAAAAACAACTTACGCTGGACTACCACATAAATTTGAAGCAGGAACACCTAATATCTGTGGAGGTATTGCTTTTGGAGCTGCTTTAGATTACATGAATAATATTGGCTTTGATACTATTGCTAAATATGAAAATGAACTTTTAGATTACGGTACAGAAGAATTGCTTAAAATTGAAGGCGTTAAAATTTACGGTACAGCAAAAGAAAAAACCTCAGTAATCTCTTTTAATGTTAGCACTATTCACCCTTATGATATCGGAACTATTTTAGACAAAATGGGTATCGCAGTTCGTACAGGTCACCATTGCGCACAACCTATTATGGATTTCTACAAGATTCCAGGAACTATAAGAGCTTCCTTTATGTTCTACAATACTAAAGAAGAAATTGACGCTTTTATTGTTGCGCTTAAAAAAGCAATCATGATGCTTTCTTAAACCTTGGCATTAAAAGTGTAACTTAAATCGTTAAACACTTAACAGATGAAATTTTTACTTAGTTTTTTTACCTTTATTTTGACATTCACCTCTTGTGATTCGTCTAAAAAAGCCCTTGAAAACAGCAAACAAATGCAAGAAACACCTTCGGGCACCTATTACATAAACCAAATTGGTGATAACGATGCCTCTTCAAACAAAATAGCTATTCATTTTGATGAAGCTACAAATAAAGTTACAGGATTTTCTGGGTGTAATAATTTCTTCGGATCATATAATGTAGACGGCAACAACATCAGCTTTTCTAATATTGCTACTACAAAAAAAATGTGCAGTAAAGATGTTAATGCCATTGAAAAACAGGTTCTAAAACACTTAAATTCTATCAATACTTTTTCTATCAAAAATGATGTAATTTCATTTTCAAATAATGAAAAAGTATTAATAACAAAAATACCTCAAACTATTCCTTTAGAAAAAAATAAAAAAAGCGATATCAATTACCAGACCTCTGTTAATTACAAATATTACTCAAGAAACTCTTTTGATTATATCCTTATTTCAAAAGATCAAATTTTAATTTCAAAAGACGAAAGCCTTATCAATAATGAGACCTTTCAAATTGAAACAAAGGATTGGGAGGCCATAAACGAATTAGTAGAAGCTATTGATTTAGAAACACTCTATAAGTTAACACCACCATCTACAAAACATCAATATGATGGAGCACCGCACGCAAATCTGTCTATTACTGTTGGAGACCAAATGTACATGACAAAAACTTTTGACCACGGTAATCCACCACAAGCTATTGAAAATTTAGTTAATAAAGTGTTATCCGTAAAAGAAAAACTAGCAAAGCAATAGCGATTTTGTAATTTTGCCACAAACAATGAGACTATGACTATTGAAGAAGTACAAAACGAAATTATTGACGAGTTTTCTATGTTTGAAGATTGGGAGGAACGTTACCAATACATGATAGATCTAGGTAAAGACTTACCAATAATAGAAGAAAAATATAAGACCGAAGATAATATTATTAAAGGTTGCCAAAGTAAGGTTTGGGTTCATGCCAATATGCAAGACGATAAAGTAAACTTTACTGCAGATAGTGATGCCATTATAACTAAAGGTATTATTGCGATATTGATCAGAGTATTTTCTAACCAGCATCCTAAAGCAATCCTTGATGCAAACACCGATTTTATTGATAAAATTGGCTTAAAAGAACATTTATCACCAACAAGAGCTAATGGCCTTGTAAGCATGATAAAACAACTAAAATTGTATGCTATTGCATACCAGACACAATTGAATTAAGTTTAAATATTAGAGTTTTACATCACTAAACTCTAAATCTTTAAACACATAAACTAAAAAAATGAGCGATAATACTATAGATACGGCAGAATTAGGAGAGAAAATCCTTAGAGTTTTAAAAACAATATACGATCCAGAAATCCCTGTAGACATCTACGAACTAGGATTGATCTATGATGTTTTTATAAATGAAGATTATGAGGTTAAAATCTTAATGACACTAACAACGCCTAATTGTCCTGTTGCAGAAACTTTACCTTTAGAAGTGGAAGAAAAAGTGAAGTCTCTCAACGAGGTTAAAGATGCTGAAGTAGAAATTACTTTTGACCCACCATGGTCTCAAGAATTAATGAGCGAAGAAGCCAAGTTAGAGCTTGGAATGCTTTAATTACAATTTATAAATGCCAAGAAGACATTTTACATCACTAAAAGACGATAAGAAAACTAATTTCAAATCGTCTTTTAATGCTTTAGTATATATTCCTCGATTTTTTAAAGAAATTTGGAAAGTCAACAAAGGCCTTTTTCTTCTATCTGCATTCTGTAGGTTAATAGGTGCTGTACTTCCTGTTATTATTTTATGGATAGGAAAACTTATTGTAGATGAAATTATCTTACAAATTTCATTAGACAATCCAGATTATTACACACTTTGGACTTATGTAGGGACGGAATTTGGTTTAATTATTCTTTCAGATTTAGTGAGCAGAGCTATTTCATTAACCGATGGTTTGCTTGGTGATGAGTACAATATAACCAGCTCTGTCACTATTATAAAAAAGACCAATCAAATAAATATTAGTTTATTAGAAGATTCTGAATTCTACGATAAATTAGAACGTGCCAGAACACAAACCAACGGACGTGTTGGACTTATGTCTAACGTACTTTCTCAAGTACAAAGCGGTATTTCTATCGCCACACTTGTTGCAGGTTTAATTTATTTTGAACCGTATTTAATAATTCTGTTGGTTCTAAGTATTATCCCTTCATTTATAAATGAGGTACGCTTTAGCCAACAACAATATTCATTAGCACGAAGCTGGACTTCTGAACGTCGAGAATTAGACTATTTACGTTTTATAGGTGCTAACGATAAAACAGCAAAAGAAATTAAGCTTTTTGGCTTGACAGATTTTATTGTGAATCGTTTTCAAAACCTGTCCGAAGAATATTACCAGCTTAATAAAACACTAGCCATAAAGCGTTCTGCACTTGGCTTTCTATTCAACGTTTTAGGTTCTATTAGTTATTACGGAGCTTATGTGTTTATTATCTATCGCGTACTATCAGGAACAATAACCTTGGGTGAGTTAACCTTTTTATCGGGTGCATTTAACCGCTTAATGAAGAATTTACAAGACTTCTTTTCTAAATTCACACGTATTTCTGAAAGTGCTTTATATCTTAAAGATTATTTTGATTTTATTGATATTTCAATCGTTTCTAAAGCAAAAGAAGATATTAAATTACCAAAACATATCAAAATAGGTTTTGAGTTTAAGAATGTACATTTTGCGTATCCAAATTCTGATAATGAAATTCTAAAAGGAATCACTTTCACATTAAAAGCAGGTGAAAAACTAGCTTTTGTAGGTCAAAATGGTGCCGGAAAAACCACATTAATCAAACTACTATTGCGTTTTTACGAACCTACTTCGGGTGAAATATTATTAGACGGCGTTAATATTAATCGTTTCAACATAGCCGAATATCAGGAATATTTTGGTGTTATTTTTCAAGATTTCTTTCGATATGAATTTACTGTAAAAGAAAATATAGCCATTGGAAATATCAACGAACTAGAGAACCAAGCTAAAATTGAAAATGCTGCAGAACTAAGTCTGGCTAACGATGTTGTTAAAGAACTAAAAAAAGGCTACAATCAACAATTAGGAAAACGCTTTTTTAACGGACAAGAATTATCAGGCGGACAATGGCAAAAAGTAGCCTTAGCAAGAGCTTATATGAAAAACGCAGAAGTTATGGTTTTAGACGAACCTACTTCTGCCTTAGATGCAAGAGCAGAAAGCGACGTTTTTGAACGCTTTATTGGTTTAACCGAAGGAAAAACTAGCATTATTATTTCCCATCGATTCAGCACCGTTCGTCAAGCCAATAGAATTTTGGTATTAGAACACGGTAAAGCTTTAGAAATTGGAACCCATGAAGAACTCATGAAAAACCAAAACCTGTATGCTGAATTGTTTACACTACAAGCAGAAGGCTATCAATAAAATAATTACCTTTAAATTATGGCAGAAGACATTATAAATAGAGTTGCAAGTAGCAAACTAAGAGTTATAGATTTGGAAGATTACTATCCTAAAGGGAAACGTGTTCTTTTTGATATAAAAGATTGGTTATTGGAAGGCTTTGTACTTCGTGAAAAAGAATTTAGAGCGCATGTTGCAGCACAAGATTGGTCCCAATACCAAGATTGTTTTGTAGCACTACACTGCTCTACTGATGCTATTGTACCCGATTGGGCATATATGCTTATTGCTATAGAACTAGAAACCTACAGTCAACAAACTATTATAGGTACTTTAGATGAATTAGAATCTTTACTTTACGCTCACATTATTTCTAACTTAGATGTTTCAGAATATGAAGGATTTCCAGTGATCATCAAAGGCTGTTCTAACAAACCTGTACCAGCAAATGCATTAGTACTACTCTCTCAAAAATTAAAACCAATTGCCAGATCTATTATGTTTGGCGAGGCTTGCTCTGCTGTTCCTCTATATAAAAAACGATAGAACATAAGCAAATCTTAAAATTTTATTAAAATCTATTTTTGAGTTGGCTTACTAGATGAAAACAAAATAATTTTACACCTTTAAATTATATTATTATCGAATATAAATTGTGACTTCACTCAATAAAATGGGTCTAACAATAGAGTAATTTAATTAATGTAACCTAAAACAATAAAAAAATAAAATTTACCTTATTATGAATATCAACAAGAAATTATTTTTATCAGCATCGTTAATGTTAGCCATTAGCTTTGGTTTTTCTCAAACAAAAGAAGAATTACAAACTCAAAAAGCCGAGAAACAAGCAGAAGCAAACAAGTTTCAAGGAGAAGCTAATGCTTTACAAGCACAAATTGACGCTTTACCAGGTTGGAGAACAGGTGCTTTTGGTACCATTGGTGGTAACTTATCTGAATTTAGCGACTGGTACTCTCAAGGAACACCAAATAACAGTTCTGGAAATATTGGAATTTCTTTTAATGCATTTGCAAATAAAATTGAAGACAAATATTTTTGGAGAAACGCTTTAACTACAAATTTTGCATGGGTAAAATTAGATGATAAAGATGATAATACGGACAGCGATTCTTTCGAATCTACTACTGATGTCTTTAATATTTCTTCCCTTTACGGTAGAAATATCACTAAAACAATAGCTATTTCAGCTTTAGGAGAATACAGAACAACACTTTTAGATAACTTTAATGATCCTGGATATTTAGACCTTGGTATTGGTGCAACATGGACACCAATTGAAAACCTAATCGTAGTAGTACATCCTTTAAACTACAATTTTGTTTTTGCTGATGAAGACACTGTTTTCGAATCTTCTTTAGGTGCTAAAATTGTAGCAGATTATACAAGACAAATTGGAGCTATCCACTTCAAAACAAACCTATCTGCTTTTCAAAGCTATGAATCTTCTGATTTATCTAACTGGACATGGACAAACTCATTTAGTTATAAATTATGGAAAATGATTGGTGTTGGTTTTGACTTTGGTTTACGTAGCAACAAACAAGAAGCTTTAAATTACATACAAAATCTACCTGTTGCAGATGGAGGTAATCCTTCAGAAACTTTCGATTCTGTAGACAATAAATTACAATCTTATTACACTGTTGGTTTATCATACTCGTTTTAATTAACCAACTTATAAAAAGTACAAAAGCCTGTCTAAATTATCTTTAGACAGGCTTTTTTTTATGCAATTACATCACAACTTTAGTTGAACTTTTTCTTCTTATCCTTCTTCTTAAACAAGCGTTTAATAAAGCCATCTCGTTTAGTTGGCTCACAATCTAAATCTTCTAATACTTTATCTGAAGGTTTTTCAAACTTAGCCCTTGTTATCGATTTATAGTCGTTATCCTTGTTTAACTTCTGATAGAATTTGGCAAAAATCGGTAAAGCTGAATTTGCACCTTGCCCCATTCCTGTAGATTTAAATCCAATACTATGGTTGTCATTACCAACCCAAGTTATAGTGACTAAATTTGGCGTTAAACCAACAAACCAACCATCTTTATTGTTTTGTGTAGTTCCTGTTTTACCTGCAATATCATTGGTTAAACCATAAGTATTTCTCAATCGTGTTGCGGTTCCTTTATTTACTGTAGATTTCATCATCTCTAAAAGCACCTGCCTTGTATAATCACTGAAGGCTTGTTTTTCGGCAATTTCAGGTTCGAAGGTTGCAATAACATTTCCGTTTTTATCTTCAATTTTAGTGATATAATAAGGGGTAACGGATTTACTTTTATTTAAGTAACTCGCATATGCACCTGTTAATTCTTTCAAATTAATTTCAGCAACACCTAAGGCTAAAGAAGGTTCTTCGGGCATTTCTTTTGTGATTCCTAGTTTTTCAACTTGCTCAATCACCTTTTCAATTCCGACTTCTTCTAACACCTTAACAGAAATGGTATTTACGGAATTACTCAAGGCTTTTTCTAGTGTATAATTGATATACGGATCTTCTTCAGAGTCTCCCGAATTACTAGGTGCCCAATCGTCATAATCTGTGTAAGTCACTTTGCTTAATGAAAAATACGTGCAAGGATCTAAACCATCATCTACAGCTGCAGTATATACAAATGGTTTAAAAGTAGAACCGACTTGACGTTCACTTTGAGAAACATGATCGTATTTAAAATAACGATAATCAACACCCCCAACATAAGCTCTCACAGCTCCTGTAGTTGGCTCAATAGATAGCATTCCTGTGTTTAAAAACTTTAGATAATGCTTCAAACTATCTAGTGTAGATATATTTTTAATCGTATCGCCTTGCCAAGTAAATAAATCTGTTGGTCGTTTAATGCTTAAAGAATCTTTAATTTGTTGATCCGTAAGTCCTTTTTCTTTGTAAGCTTTTACCTGAGGTAATTTATTAATTTCACTTTCTAGAAGTTTCCTATTTGTTTCCCAAGGTCCAAATTTCCCGTAAGAACTTTCAAAAGCAGCTTGCAATTTACTCATGTGCTCTTGCATGGCCATTTCTGCCAATTCTTGCATTTTGTAGTCTAGAGTGGTATGTACAATAAGTCCATCTTTATATAAATCATACTTTTCACCATTTGGTGTTTCTAAAGTATCTAAAATAGATTCTAACTGCTTTTTAACTTCAGCTCTAAAATAAGGGGCTAAACCTACATTGTGATTAAAAGAGCGATAATCTAATTCTAACTCTTGATCAGAATAATAAGTTAAGGAATCTTCAGACAGATAACCATAATTTTTCATCTGAAATAAAACCACATTACGTCGGTCTTTACTGCGATCTAAGTGTACTCTGGGATTGTAATAGGTATTCGCTTTTAGTGTCCCAACTAAAGTTGCTGCTTCATTAATAGAAATATCTTTCACCGATTTATTAAAGAATTTAAGCGACGCACTTTCTATACCATAGGTATTATCGGAAAACGGAACGGTATTTAGGTATAAGGTTAAAATTTCGTCTTTAGAATAAACCTCTTCAATACGTTGTGCTACAATAGACTCTTTAAACTTATTAATTAGCATACTAAAAAATGCATAATTCTTCCTTCCATATAGATTTTTAGCCAACTGAAGCGTAATTGTACTTCCTCCTCCGGCTGATTTATCTTGAAGAATTAAATTCTTAACAAACACACGCATTAAACTAATATTATCTATACCGTCGTGCTCATAAAAACGAGAATCTTCTGTCGCAACTAAGGCTTCAATAAGATGTTTGGGTAGGTCTTCAAACTTTACAGGCTGTCTGTCATAAATATAGTATTTACCTATTAATTTTTCGTCTTTATCTAAAAGCTGCGTGGCTTGTTCTTGTTTAATAGAACTGATATCGTCTATGGTTGGAACTTTTCCAAAAAAACCAGCATATATGCTAATGTATAAACCAAAAAGAAATAATAAAATGGCTGCTATTAAAATAACGAGCCATTTTATCCATTTGCTTTTTAATATCTTTTTAATCGAAGTTTTAAAACGCGATTGGGAAGTATTCATAAAAAGGAAAGGTTTTTATTCTATATCTTCAACATCTGGATATAGGAAATGATTGTATGGAAAACGTGTCACATGGATTTCTCTGACTTCTTTATAAACGCGTTTTCTAAAATCGTCCATGTTCTCTTTATTTAATGCTGAAATAAATAAAGCGTTATCACCAACTCTAGACATCCATGTTTTTTTCCATTCGTCAATAGTAAAATTAGCTTCTGTGCGTACTTCAACTAAATCTTCTTCGTCAAAAGGTTCTGGCTCATAAGCATCAATTTTATTAAAAACCATGATAGTTGGCTTGTCTTTACTATCAATTTCGTCTAAAATCTGGTTAACCGAATCGATGTGCTCTTCAAAATTAGTATGAGAAATATCTACAACGTGAAGTAATAAATCTGCTTCGCGAACTTCATCTAAAGTACTTTTAAAAGATTCCACCAATTGTGTTGGTAATTTTCTAATGAAACCAACAGTATCACTCATTAAAAATGGCAAGTTACCAATCACTACTTTTCTAACAGTAGTATCTAAGGTTGCGAACAATTTATTTTCAGCAAAAACATCACTTTTACTAATGACATTCATTAACGTAGATTTCCCAACATTGGTATAACCAACTAATGCTACACGTACCATTTTACCACGATTACCACGTTGTACGGCTTGTTGTTTATCTATAACTTTAATCTTCGCTTTTAGTAAAGCAATTTTATCGCGTACAATACGTCTATCCGTTTCAATCTCTGTTTCACCAGGTCCACGCATTCCAATACCCCCTTTTTGACGTTCGAGGTGTGTCCACATTCCTTTTAGTCTTGGTAATAAATATTCACATTGAGCTAATTCTACTTGTGTTCTAGCATAACTCGTTTGTGCACGTTGCGCAAAAATGTCTAGAATAAGATTGGTTCTATCTAAAATCTTACAATTTAGTATGCCACTAATGTTTCGTTCTTGAGCAGGCGATAATTCATCATCAAAAATAACAGTACCTATATCATTTGCTTCAACAAACAACCTTACATCTTCCATTTTTCCTGTACCAATGAAGGTTTTAGGATTAGGAATAGCCATTTTTTGTGTGAAACGCTTTATAACTTCACCACCGGCAGTAAAGGTTAAAAACTCTAATTCATCTAAGTATTCTTTAGATTTTTCCTCATCCTGGTTTTGAGTTACAACACCAATGAGTACTGCTTTTTCTAAATCTATATCTTTTTTTTCTATCATATTTAAAGTAAAGTACAAAGTTAAGCATTTGGTTTATCCCAATATAATGTTTAAAAACCTATATTTATTCCCTATGAATAATACACCTACAAATTACACTATTGCATTCTATAATATCGAAAATTTATTTGACATAGAAAACAATAACCTAATAAATGATAATGACTTTTTACCAACATCAAGAAAACAATGGACAAAAAAGCGTTATGATAATAAAATATTAAAATTAGGATCCGTAATTTCTAAAATAGGTAATGATAATAATGAAACAGCACCAGTATTAGTTGGCTTAGCTGAAGTAGAAAATAAAAAAGCACTTTCAGACTTAATTAATAGTCCTGATCTTAAAGGTGAAAACTATAGTTATATACATTACGACTCTCCAGATGAAAGAGGAATTGATGTTGCATTACTATATAAGAGTGCTATATTTAAAGTAAGCCACTCTGAAACTTTCTCTGTGTATCTTGAAAGAGAAAATGGAGAACAAGATTATACTAGAGATATCTTACTAGTAAAAGGTGAACTTAATAATGAAAAAATTAATGTCATTGTTAATCATTGGTCTTCACGAAGAGAAGGGATTAAAGAAACCGAATTTAAGCGTATTGCTGCGGCAAATGTGGTTAATTCTGTTATTAAATCATTAAAAAAAGATGATCTAGATGCAAAAATAATTGTAATGGGAGACTTTAATGATAATCCCAATACCAAAAGCATACAATTACTAGAAGACGAAAGCCTTCTTTTTAATCCTTTTAAAACGGTTTGGTCTTATGATAATGGAAGTTCTAGTCATAATTTTCAATGGCAATTATTCGATCAAATTTTGTTTAGTACTAATTTTTTTGACCCCAATAACTCCAAACTAGCATTCCATAATGCTCAGGTTTTTAACAATAAATTTATCACTCAGCAGCAAGGTCGGTACAAAGGCCAACCTTTTCGAACTTTTGTGGGGCAAAAATACCATGGTGGTTATAGTGATCACTTTCCTGTTTTCATTGAATTGAAGCCTTCATAAAAAATCCACAGACCATTTATCGATTAATCTTGTAGTTAATCTATTTTAGCAGTGTTAACAAGATGTTAATAGACATTTTTTATATATTCGGGTTTGTATTGTATGATCGTCTAACTAGCGAAATCAGTACATTTCACACCTCTTATTCTCTACAAAACCAACAAAACTATTTGTAATCAACTAGTTACAAAAAGAAAGTGTTTTATAGAGAACGAATAATTTTCAACAAACTGATTAACTATGAAAAAAATTACTCTTTTTTTAATTATGCTGGGATTTTTCCTAACGGCTAGTGCTCAGTATAGTTTTCCAACAGTAGTAGGTCCCACAAACGTGGTTGAAGGAACACCTGTTACTATTGAACTAAATGACGTTGCAAACTCATCTGGAGTGCCAGCTTCATCATCAGGATCTTATAATTCCTTTTTAGTAACTGCAGATTGGTCTGCAGGGGCTGGAGGTCCTTGGTCTTCAGAGGCTGATATAACACTAACAACATCAGCTGGTAGCGTTACAATAGATCCACCAACAACTAATGGTAGTTTGGGAAGTGATGCCGTTATAACATTTGCTGGCGAGTTACCAGGAGCTTATGCCCCAACAACAGACGGAACCTTAGACTTAATTCTTAATCAATCTTATTTTATCTCTGATGCAAACTGGTCTAATATTGTTGTAACATTATATGAAAGTCCTACATGTATTATACCTTCTGCGATGTCTACTTCAATGTTAACAACAACATCTGTAGATTTAGCTTGGAATGCTGGAGATACAGAAACATTATGGAATTTAGAATACACTAGCGAAACTGATTTTGTCCCAGGAAACGGTGAGGAAGAATTTGCTACTAACATAACAGGAACACCAGAAATATCTTTAACAGGTTTAACAGAGTTTACAACCTATTATGTATACTACCAATCTGACTGTGGTACAACAAACGGATCAAGCGAATGGGCTGGACCTTTTACTTTTTATACAGGTTATTGCGATTCTACACCAACAAGCAATGATGGTAATGGTATTGGACAAATACAATTAGGAAGTGAAGTATTTACATCTGGTGGAGATATTACTTATGAAGATTTTACAGCTACAACAGTTGATTTAGCAGCTTCTATAACAGCTAACATGCAAATAACATTTCTTACAGGATATACATATAATGTAAATGTTTGGATTGATATCAATAATGATTTAGTATTTGATAACGATACAGAGCTATTTTATCAAGGAGAATCTACATTTAATAATCCAACGATATTAGACGCATCTTTTTTAATGCCAGATGCTCCTTTAGGTGTATACAATATGAGAATAGGTACAGCTGACTCTGGACAATTTACGCCCAACCCTTGTTATTCAGGTCTCTATGGTGTAACTGCGGATATGACTATAAATATTACAGAAGCACCAGATTGTGTTCCTCCAAGTGCTTTAACAGCAACAGGAATTGGAGCAAGTAATGCAGAACTTAGCTGGGAACAAGCAGGAACAGTATCGCAATGGAATGTTGAAGTTGTACCTAATGGAACTACACCGACAGGGACACCAACAGCAACAGATATTTCTAATCCATATACAGCAACTGGCTTAAGCGGATTAACAACATACGACTACTATGTACAAGCTAATTGTGGCAGTGAATTTAGTGCATGGGCAGGACCTTATACTTTTACAACATTATGTGATGTTTTTATACCTGATTATATTCAAAACTTCTCAAATATAACTCCAGATTGTTGGGATGAGGCTGATAGTGGAGATGCAACAACAGGACCATCAGATTTTGGAAATGGATCTTGGTTAGAGGACGGATTTCTTAATGATGGAAACACAGGTGCTTATGCTATTAACTTATGGCTAGCTTCAAAAAGCGATTGGTTACTTACCCCTCAATTTGATTTAACAGGCGGACCATTTCAAGTAGAATTTGATTTTGGTATTATGGATTATGCTAGTTCAACCGTTGCAGGAACTTTAGGTTCTGATGATATTGTACAACTACTTATGTCAACAGACAATGGAACTACTTGGATAAGTCTATTAACTTATGATAATACTTCTGTAGTATCTGCAAATGGAGAACACCCTGTAGTAGACTTAACAGCATATAGTGGTCAGATTGTACAATTTGGAATTTTAGCATCTGAAGGAACTGTAGATGACTCTGAAGATGTTCAAGTCTTTGTAGATAACTTTAGAGTAAGAGGTATTCCTACATGTCCTGAACCTGTAGATTTAGCCGCGACAAACTTAAGTTTAACTTCAACAGAATTAAGTTGGACAGAAGCTGCAGGAGCTACATCATGGAATATACAATATGGTGAAGCTGGTTTTCAAATGGGTACAGGTACTTTTGAACTAGGTATTACCTCTAATCCATATGTATTATCTGGATTAACAGCTGATACAAGTTATGAATTTTATGTACAAGCAATATGTAGTCCTGGTGACGAAAGTTCTTATAATGGTCCTTTTGAATTCTATACAGGGTATTGTGTTTCACTCCCAACAAGTAATACAGGTGATGGGGTTAACAATGCTAGACTTGGAGTTATAGATTTCCCTAGTTCTGGAGATGTTAATTATGAAAACAACACATCAACTGTTGTTAATATATTTAGAGGAATAACAACAGATTTCGAGATAGAATTTGGACATACTTCAACCTATAACACTAGCGTATGGATTGATTTTAATAATGATTTAATTTTCGATGATACAGAATTAGTCTTCGATGGTGAATCAGCAGGTGCAGATTTTACAGATTCATCACATTTATTTGACGCTTCTTTTATAGTACCATTATCAGCTCAAGTCGGTGAGCACAGAATGCGTGTCGTAACTACTAATTTTTCAACACCAACGCCTTGTTATACAGGTACAAGTGGGGTAACTTTAGATTTCATCGTTAACATTGAAGATTTAACTTGTACGTTAGCTGAAGCAGAATACGAAACAGTTATAGATTGCGATAATGATCAATTTTTTATTAATGTAACTATTAATGATTTAGGTAGTGCAACTTCACTTGAAATTTCAAATAATTTTGATACAAATACAATACAAGCGCTAAATACAGGTACTTACCAAGTAGGTCCTTTTGGATATGGAACCGTAGCAAAAGTTTTCGTTGAGAATGAACAAGATAGTAATTGTCTTATAAGTAGTTCTAATTACGAAATTACAGGATGTCCACCAGAAAATGATAATCCTTGTAATGCGACTATTGCATTTGTTAATGATGATATCTTATGTGTACAGAGCACACCAGGTACATTATTAGCTGCAACACCAACAGAACCTAGTATTGCAGATCCATCATGTGGTGGAGATCCGGATGATGATGTTTGGTTTCAGTTTGTAGCACAAAATGAATCTCAATTAATCTCGTTTGCAAACATAGGAGGCAGTAATACTACTGATTTAGATCATTCAGTTTACGAGGGCACTTGCGACAACTTAACAGAAATTTCATGTACATCTGGCTTCTCTGAAGTATCTAGTGCAGCAACGGATCTTACCATTGGAGAAACATACTATATTAGAGTATATTCTGGTGGCAATTCTAATGAAGATACAACTTTTGATCTATGTATTACACCATACCTTGCTCCTCAAAACTTGGAATGTGACTTAGCTGAAAACTATTGTAGTGGTAGTGATGAAAGTGATATATTATATACTTATAATACAATAAACGTAACTCCTGGTGATGGTACTATAGACTGTCTATTTTCAACACCAAACCCTACCTATAGTCTTTTAGAAATAGGAACATCTGGAGATATTTTAATTGAAATGGTACAAAACACGGCTTTTGATGCTAACGATAATCCAATTGGAGAAGAATTAGATGTCGATTTTATTCTATGGGGACCATTTGCAGAAGATGACGATTTATGTGATTTATCAGCTGTAGTAGACTGTAGTTATTCTGCAGCTGCAGTTGAAGATGTTACACTTACAGGAGCTCAACAAGGTGAAATATACCTACTATTAATTACAAACTTTGCACAAGACGTAGGTGTAATACAAGTAAGACAAACAAATGTTGGAGGTGCTGGTGCCGGTAGTACAATAGCAGATATAACCGCTTCAATTGTAAGTGATGATATTTATATAGACCCTACTAACGATGTATCAGAAATAGATGAAGTTCCTGTTTGTGATTATGATTCAATTACAATTGAAACAGACTCACCTTTTGCAGATGATTTTATCTGGACTAAAGATGGAACTACAATAGATGGTGAAAACGGAAATAGTCTTATCGTTACAGAATCAGGAGTCTATCAAGTACAAGCATTTGACACTCAATGTAATTCAAACGCTTTATCTCAATTGGTAAATATTAATCTATACGTTAAACCAGATCCTATTGACCCACAAACAATTACAGTATGTGATGGACCTGAAGCAAATGGAATAGAAGAGTTTGATTTAGATGCATTAACAACATCACTTGGCCTTACAGGATTTACGGTAACGTATTATACGAGTATAGGTGATGCATATCAAACTTTAAACCCTGTTAGTTCTCCATATGAATCTGCAGGAGAAACATTAACAATAAGAGTAGAAGATACAGCTGCATTTAACGATGGTTATTTAGGATGTCCTGAATTAGCTGATGTAGAATTAATAGTGAATGAAAGACCAGTAATTAACCAACCTCAAGATTTCATTGTATGTGATGATTTAGATGGTGCAGTTGATGGTCTTACAGATTTCAATTTAACATCAATTGACAGTGAAGTTACTTCTGAAGACAATATGGAAGTTTCATATTACACGTCATTAGAAGATGCAGAAGCAGGAACAAATGCATTATCAAATACGTATACTAGTGGTGGAGAAACTATTTATGTAAGAGCATTAAATACAGTAACGGGATGTTACGAAACAACATCATTTAATATAGAGATAAACCTTGTGCCATTGGCTGATATTGACGCTCAATATAATAATATTGTATGTCCAGATGCAACTACACCGGTTACAATTGGTATATTACCTTTAAATTTTGATGAAGCAGATGTAACTATAAGTTGGGAATTAGAAGGTACACCAATTGAAGGTAGTGGCTTAACTCTAGATACTGTTTTAGAGTCAGGTGAGTATACAGCAATAATAGAATTTAACGATTCAGGCTGTATAAACCCAATAGATATTACTGTAGAAGAAGCTGAATCTTGTGTTTTCCCAGAGGGTATTTCACCAGGTGTTACACCAGGTCAAAATGATACTTTTGACTTAAGCAGTTTTGGTGTAATTAAACTAGAAATATTTAATAGATACGGAACACTTGTATATTCTAAAGATAATTATAGAAATGAGTGGCATGGTCAAACAAACGATGGGGATGATTTACCTGTTGGAACTTATTTCTACACCGTTATTTATGAAGGTGGAGCAAAATCTAAAAGTGCTTGGGTTTATATTAACAGATAATCAAAATAAAAACTAACCGAATCAAATAATTACAATGAAAAAACTCACTATTATAGTGGTCTTGCTTTTAGCATTTAAAATGCACGGTCAACAAGATCCTCAGTACACCCAGTACATGTATAATATGAACATAGTAAATCCTGCTTATGCTGGATCAAAAGAAAACCTTTCTTTTGGACTATTATACAGAAATCAATGGACTAAGATTGATGGGGGACCTGAAACAGGAACATTTTTTGGACATACACCAATTGGTAATAACCTAGGCTTAGGTCTGTCTTTAATCTCAGATCATATTGGGCCGGTTACAGAAACCAATGCTTATGTAGATCTTTCATACACTCTAAAGCTTGGCGGTGAACACCGCCTTGCCTTTGGTGTAAAAGCCGGTGCTACATTTCATGATATCGGTTTAACAAGTTTAGATGTTGTAGATCCAACTGATGCATTCTTTTCTCAAGATGTTAATGAGGTCACTCCAAACGTTGGTGCTGGATTATTTTACTATACCGATAAATACTATGTATCCTTATCTGCACCTAACTTATTATCATCAGTGCATTTAGATGCAAATGGTTATAAAATAGGATCTGAAACGCAACACTACTTCTTATCTGGTGGTTATGTGTTTGATATTTCACCTAATACAGAACTTAAACCTTCTGTAATGGTAAAATCTGCTTTTGATGCACCGACGTCTTTTGATGTTAACTTAAATGCTAGATTCTTTAAGAAATTTGAAATAGGAGCTTCTTACAGATTAGATGATTCGTTTTCTGGTTTAGTAAACTTTGCTATTACACCGTCTGTAAGAATTGGTTACGCATACGATGCTATAACATCAGACATTAAAGAGTACGCGCCTGCATCTCATGAGATCATGTTATTATTTGATCTTAATTTCCCAAAACGTGTTTCTCGTTCACCTAGATACTTTTAATCAGTTAAGCTAAAACAATTATGAAAAACTTTAATACATTATTACTTATTACGTTGATGAGTGGCTTTTGCTTAACTGCTCAAAACAAAGACACAAAAAAAGCAGATAAACATTTTGACCGTTACGAATTTGTAAAGGCTGTAGATGATTATAATAAGCTTGTTGAAAAAGGAAAAGCAGACAGCTATGTTTACGGACAATTAGCAGAAAGTTATTATAACATTTTTAATACCGTAGAAGCAGAACGCTGGTATGCTAAAGCTTTAGAAACTTCAAGTGATCCTGAAATGGTTTTTAAGTACTCACAAATGCTCAAGGCTAATGGAAAGTATGAAGAATCTAATGTGCAAATGGATAAATTTGCTACAATGAACCCTTCAGATAATAGAGCTATTGCATACAGGGAGAATCCAGATTACTTACCTAAAATTTTAGAACAAGGTAAAAAGTTTAACATTCAAAATGCTGATTATAATTCTGAACAATCAGACTTTGGAGGTATTATGAATGATGGTAAACTTTATATTACTTCTGGTCGTAATGATAATAGAAAAAACTATGGTTGGAATGATCAACCATTTTTAGATATCTATACAATTACTAAAAACACAGATGGTACTTCTCAAGAAGCTACATTAGCAAACAATGAGATCAATACAAAATACCATGAAGGTTTAGTATCTTTTTCTCCAGATGGAAAAACAATGTACTTTTCAAGAGAAAGTTATTTTGAAAAAGACTACGAAAAAGATTCAATTAGCAGCGCTAGATTTAGTCAACTTTATTTATTTAAAGCAACTAAATTAGGTGATGATTGGGATACTGTAGAAAGTTTAGCTATTAACAGTGAAAACTATTCTGTAAAAAATCCTTCAGTAAGTGCAGATGGTAAAACAATATACTTTGCCTCTAATATGCCAGGTGGATATGGAAACTTTGATATCTACAAAGCTTCTATTAATACAGATGGTACTTTAGGAGAACCTGTTAACATGGGACAAAAAGTAAATACTGAAGCACAAGAAATGTTTCCATATATCAGTAGTAACAATACATTATATTTCTCTTCTAATGGTCATTTAGGACTTGGTGGTTTAGATGTATTTTATACAAAAGAAATAGATGGTAAAATAGCTACAATTCGTAATTTAGGAATTCCTATAAACAGTAATACTGATGATTTTGCCTTTATAATTGACGAAGAAAATGACCAAGGTTTAGTATCTTCTAACAGAGCTGGCGGAAAAGGAAGTGATGATATTTATGAATTTAAAAAACTACAACCGCTTTGTGATGTATTAATTAATGCTACAGTTTTAGATGATAAAACACGTGAGCCAATTGCAGGTGCAACAGTAACATTATTTGATGCAGAAGGTAATAAGGTTGTTTCTAAAACATCAAACGCAGAAGGTCTTGTTGAATTCATGATAGAATGTGAAGAAAACACAGAATTGGAAGTTGTTATGGATGGTTTTGACAGTAAAAAAGTACAAGTCAAAGGAACTAACGAAGAAGAAAACAATGTTCAGATTTCTTTAGATCCTATCGAAAAATTAATCTTAGCTGAAACAATAGATTTAGCTCCGATTTTCTTCGAATTTGATAAGTCAAACATTACAGCACAAGCAGCATTTGAATTGGATAAATTGGTTCAGATTATGAACAAATATCCTGAAATGAAAATTTATGCAACCTCTCATACAGATTCTAGAGGACCTGAATCTTATAATACAGGGCTTTCTGATCGTAGAGCTAAAACTACGGTACAGTATGTAATCTCTAAAGGTATTGACGCATCTCGTATTACAGGTGAAGGTAAAGGTGAAACAGAACCTAAAGTAGATTGTTCTACTGGATGTACTAAAGCACAACACGCTGAAAACAGACGTTCTGAATTTATTATTGTAACTGAAGAAACAGAAACAATAGAAGAATAAAAATCAATTAATGATTTATAAAAAAAGCTCTGAAGAAATTCAGAGCTTTTTTATTTACCGTAAATGATGACCTTTTGCAGCCCACCAGGGATGAATTTCAATAGTTAGCCTCCCCTCTTTAACCATAGGATCAGAATTTGCTAAACTATCAGCTATTTTTAATGTAGGTACATTATAAATTGTAACACCTCTAATATCTCCATCATCATCAAATGGACCAGAGATATCAGCCAAACCTAAACTATACATTTTACTTAAGTGTGCTAAATGTTACTCTTGTAGTAAAGCAGCCTCTTCTTCATTCTGATTACGAATAGGTCCTTCTTTCAAGAAAGCCATAAAATATTGTTGCATTAATATTGTATCTTGAGTCTTATTGTCTACATAATCAAACACCTTAAACCCATCAGCTTCTAACTGTTTCTTTAAATCAGCTACTGATATTTTTGGCTCTTTTAATACTTTATCTAATTCAATTACAGGTTGCTTAGAATTAACAACTTGTGGAATTTGTGCATTAACTTCCGTTGTCGTTTCATTCTTACAACTAAAAAAACTACAAACAACCAAAGAAGAAAAAAGTACTTGTTTTAATTTTACCATGATTTATATGGGGATTTACTTAATATTGAATTATAATATTTTATATCACCAGTAACTTCCTTTCCTAACCAATTTGGTTTTTTATAGGTTTCATTTTCAGAAATTAATTCAACTTCAGCAATAATTAAACCTTCATTGTCACCATAAAATTCATCAATCTCAAAAACATGATTATTAGATTTAACTTCATAACGTGTTTTATCTATAATACCAGGTTCACAAAGTAATAATAAAGCTTCAGCTTCCGTTTTAGATATTTCTTTTTCCCACTCAAAACGCGTTAACCCATTTACTGAAGACTTTCCTTTAACGGTAATAAAACCTTGATCATCTTTTAATCTTATACGTACAGTTCGTTCTTTATGACTATTTAAAAAACCTTGCTTTATACTGTAACTATTAAAAGCTTCCGATTTAAAAACATTAGAAGTCACTAAAAATTTACGTTCTATTTCTTCCATTTTTTGTCCTGAAAAATACAGGGATATTATTTAATTAATTATAATCTCAAATTAGAGATTCCTGCAGCCACAGGATTTCATAAATTTACAGTATGCTAAGCGATTTACCAATAAGAAAGATAATTCATGTAGATATGGATGCATTTTATGCATCTGTAGCACAATTGGACAATCCGGAACTGAAAGGTAAAGCCATAGCTGTTGGAGGTGGAGGAACAAGAGGTGTTGTAAGTGCTGCAAGTTACGAAGCTAGAAAGTTTGGTGTAAAAAGTGCCATGTCTGGCCGATTGGCGATAAAACTTTGTCCTGATTTAATTTTTGTTAAAACAGATTTTGAGCGTTATAAAACTATTTCAAAAAAAATAAGAACCATTTTTTTAGATTATACAGACTTAGTAGAACCATTATCACTTGATGAAGCTTACTTAGATGTAACAGAAAACAAAAAAGGGCTTTTTAGCGCTTCTTTAATTGCTGAAGAGATAAGACAAAGGATATATGAAGAAGTAGGCCTTACAGCTTCCGCAGGCATCTCTATTAATAAATTTATAGCAAAGGTTGCTAGTGATTACAATAAACCAAATGGACAAAAAACCGTAAACCCCGAAGATGTACTTCCTTTTCTAGAGGAATTAGATATTAGAAAATTTTATGGTGTAGGTAAAGTAACCGCCGAAAAAATGTATCAAAAAGGGATTTTTACAGGGAAAGACTTAAAAACTAAATCTATAGATTACTTAAGTAAAAACTTTGGGAAATCTGGTCTGTACTATTACAATGTTGTAAGAGGTATTCATACAAGTGAAGTGAAACCAAATCGCATTCGTAAATCGTTAGCTGCAGAACGCACCTTTAGTGAAAATCTTTCTTCTGAAATCTTTATGCTAGAAAAATTAGAGCAGATTGCTGAAGAAGTAGCCAAACGATTGCAAAAAAGCAATGTATCTGGTAAAACAATAACTCTTAAAATAAAATATAGTGATTTTACATTACAAACACGAAGTAAAACTTTGCCCTATTATGTGAAAGAAACTTCAATTATTTTAGAAACAGCTAAGGATTTATTATACCAAGATAGGCTGAATAACTCCGTTCGTTTATTAGGAATTTCACTATCTAATTTAAATATCAATGCTAAACTTCCTGAAAAGGATTTAAAAGAAAAAAAGTCAATTAGTGTACAATTAAAGTTTAAATTTTAATCGTTCAATAATTGACTTTAGAAATATAGTAAGCTAACGAATTAACCTAAAGACTGAAACAGAGTCTAAGTTATCATTAACAAAATTATTTATAAGCTACAGCTTTCAATCTCACTAACTCTTAGTGTATTTACCATACCTTTATCTTGTATTGGCATCGCTGCTAAACTAATAAGCATATCTCCAACATTAGCATAACCTTTTTTACAAGCTATAGTATTAACGTCATCAATAGTTTCATCAGTACTTACAAACTTATCATAGTAAAATGCTGTAACACCCCATAATAAACTCAATTGAGTAAGAATACGACGGTTAGAAGTAAATACTAAAATATGAGCTGATGGTCTCCATGCTGAAATTTGAAATGCCGTATACCCACTATTTGTTAATGTAGATATCGCTTTTGCATTAATTTCATTTGCCATATTGGCTGCATGATAACAAATCGCTTTAGTTATGTAACGTTTAGTACGAATATGTGGTGGAGATTGTGGTACTTGAATAAGTGGAGAATGTTCTACAGTACGAATAATATTAGCCATTTGTCTAATAACCTGTACAGGATATTGACCAACTGAAGTTTCACCAGATAACATTACTGCATCAGCACCATCCATAACAGAATTGGCAACATCATTAACCTCTGCACGTGTTGGTGTTAAACTTGTAATCATTGTTTCCATCATTTGGGTAGCAATAATTACAGGAATTCTAGCACGCTTAGCTCTAAGTACTAATTGTTTTTGTATTAAAGGAACTTCCTCTGCAGGAATTTCAACACCTAAATCACCACGAGCTACCATTAAACCGTCACAGTAAGCAACAATTTTATCGATATTTTCTACTGCTTCTGGTTTTTCAATTTTAGCTATAATTGGAATTTTATGTGCACTATGCTCACTGATTAATTTTTCAAGTTGCATTAAATCTTCAGCATGACGTACAAAAGATAAAGCGATCCAATCTACTTCTTGACCGATTGCAAAAATTGCATCTTCTATATCTTTTTCTGTTAATGCAGGCTGAGAAATATCTGTATTAGGAAGGTTAACTCCTTTTTTAGACTTTAATGGACCTCCTTGAATTACTTTAGCTTTTACTTCACTTACATTATCTGTAGATACAACTTCAAAAATTAATTTTCCGTCATCTAATAATATACGTTCACCTGGTTTAGCATCTTGAGGAAACCTATCATAAGTCATGTAAACACGATCCTTAGTTCCTTCAAAACGTTCTCCTGTAGCAAAAATAATTTCGTCACCTTCATTTACGATGACTTCTTCTTTCATTACTCCAACACGTAATTTAGGACCTTGTAAATCTCCTAAGATTGAAGCATTATAACCATACTCTTTATTAAGTTCGCGAATCATTTTAATACGCTCTTCAACATCTGCATAATCAGCGTGAGAGAAATTGATTCTAAATACATTTGCCCCCTCATCTAGCATTGCTTTTAAAACTTCTTTGCTACTTGTTGCTGGGCCTAATGTGGCTACTATTTTTGTTTTCTTGTGTGACATCTATTCAAAAAATTAAGTGGTCTTTTGATTTTATTTTTAACGGATCTACCGTATAACTTGTTATAATTTGTGGAATACTTTTTAACTTACTTAAAATAGAGTTTTCATCAAAATTGTGTGATTCTTCAGAAATTTTAAGAAAAAAATCTACTTTTTTATATTCAGAAATTAGATAAAATGTTTTCAGTACTTTTTCGTTATCATCAAATAACGTCCCAGAACTAAGCAGACTATCTTCTTCCTTTTTACATACATTTGAAATTAAATTCCATAATACATATTCGGTTTCATTATCCCATTCAAAAATACTGTAAGAGGATTCCAAATATTTAAAGTCAACATCTTGATCTTTACGCTCTAATCTAAGCTCTAAATGTTTATTAAGCAAATAAGCCAACCGATAATCTTCTAACCTACAATGAATCGCAATTAATGTATAGGAGTCATCATAAAAATCATCAACCTGAAGTTTGTGTAAAGCCATTCAATTATAACTTTGAATTGCAAATATACCACTTTAAAAGATTAGTTAGCTTAAGAAATGGTTAAGATTAGTTCTTAAAACCAGCGAAAACGTTCTCGTTAAATGCTTTTAATTTAATAGGAAGAAATTACGGATTAATGAGAGCTGTTAATTTTGTTTTGTAAAGCAAAAAAAGCGCGTTTAGAAGCTTTTTCTTCGGCCTTTTTCTTAGATGTGGCACGAGCTTTAGAAACGACTTTATCGTTAATAGAAAGTTTTACAGAAAAATGTTTTAACTCATCTTTACCTGTATCTTCATAAACCTCATAATTAAAGGTATTCTTTTCTTTTTGGCACCATTCTATAAGTAAACTCTTATAACTTATCACCTTACCTTCTAAGGACTCAATATCTACATGTGGCGTAATAACACTCTTGTAAATAAATTTTTCACTAAAACTATAACCTCTATCTAGGTAAATGGCTCCAACTAAAGCTTCAAAAAGATTACCATGTATGTTATTACCAAAATTAGAAGTCGGAATTCTACTTTCTACAAAGTTTATAAGTCCTAGATCTTCACCTAACTTATTAAGATTTTCTCTGCTCACCACTTTAGAACGCATCTTAGTTAGATAACCTTCATCACCATGTGGAACCTCTTTAAACAAGTATGCGCCGACAACTGCCCCAATTATGGCGTCACCAACAAACTCTAGACGTTCATAGTTAATTGCATTTCCTTTAGCGTCCTTAATATTCATAGAACGGTGCGTAAATGCAGTAATATACAACGACTTAGTCTTGGGTTTAAACCCAATAATTTTCTTAAGTTGAATAAAAAAATTCCCGTCTTCTTGAGAGCGGGAATTTAATATGTTACGAATGAAGCTCATTCGGGATTTAATCTAATTTTTTGAATAATACGCAGGCGTTATGACCACCAAATCCAAAGGTATTACTCATTGCTACTTTAATGTCTCGTTTCTGAGCTTTATTAAGCGTTAAATTTAATTCTGGATCTATGTTTTCGTCAACCGTTTCGTGGTTGATTGTTGGTGGTACAATACCATGCTCCATCGCTAATATTGAGGCAATAGACTCAATAGCTCCAGCAGCACCCAACAAGTGACCTGTCATAGATTTTGTAGAATTAATATTTATGTTCTTAGCGTGGCTTCCAAATACTTCAGATATAGCTTTTAACTCTGCAACATCACCTAAAGGTGTAGATGTTCCGTGTGTATTTATATGATCTACGTCTTCCGGTTTTAAACCAGCGTTTTCTAAACAATTTTTCATTACAGCAACAACTCCAATCCCATCAGGATGTGGCGCTGTCATATGATATGCGTCAGAAGATAAACCTCCACCTAATACTTCGGCGTAAATTTTAGCTCCCCTTGCTTTTGCATGTTCATACTCTTCTAAAACAATCGCACCAGCACCTTCACCTAACACAAAACCATCACGGTTAGCATCAAATGGTCTAGAAGCTGATTGAGGATCGTCATTTCGAGTACTCATAGCATGCATAGCATTAAATCCGCCCATACCAGCAATAGTAACTGCAGCTTCACTTCCTCCTGTTATAATCACATCACAAGTCCCTAAACGTATAGTGTTTAAAGCATCGATCATTGAGTTTGCAGAAGAAGCACACGCAGATACTGTAGTATAGTTAGGACCCATAAAACCATATTTTATAGATATGTTTCCAGGTGCTATATCAGCAATCATTTTCGGAATGAAGAAAGGATTAAAACGAGGTGTACCATCACCAGCAGCAAAGTTTAACACTTCATTCTGAAATGTTTCTAAACCACCAATACCAGCTCCCCAAATAACACCTACTCTTAGTTTGTTTAAAGAATCTAGATCTAGTTTCGAGTCTACAATTGCTTCATCAGAAGCGACCATTGCATACTGCGAAAACTTATCCATTCGCTTTGCTAATTTCCTATCAATAAAGTCAGTAACTTCAAAGTTTTTTATTTCACAAGCGAACTTAGTCTTGAATTTTTCAGGATCAAAATGTGTTACTTCGGCAGCACCACTTTTTCCACTAATAAGAGCATCCCAATATTCATCTTTGGTATTTCCTATTGGTGTAAGTGCACCTAAACCTGTAACTACTACTCGCTTTAATTCCATAAAAATAGAGTTATTATTTTGCTGCTTCTATATAAGAAACTGCTTGACCAACTGTTGCAATGTTTTCTGCTTGATCATCTGGGATTTGAATATCAAATTCTTTTTCGAATTCCATTATCAATTCAACAGTATCTAATGAATCCGCTCCTAAATCGTTTGTGAAGCTTGCTTCAGTTACAACTTCGTTTTCATCAACACCTAACTTGTCTACGATAATCGCTTTTACTCTTGATGCAATGTCTGACATAATTTTTTAATTTTAAGTTTTATTAGACGGCAAAAGTAAAAAACTTTATTTTAAAAAACACCTTTACCGATAAAATGTACACATAAAATAATGCAAATCGATAGAAGTATTTGGTTTTTACCGCTAATTGTAAATTATTATTCTTTTTTTTGTTCGAATATTTGAAACAAATATAACTGTAAATGCAATGAACTGAACTAAAGTTTGCTAAACATTCTGTAAATTTTAATTCATAAATTACATTTCAATATAATCTAAAATAAAATTAATTGATGAAACGTATTGTGATTTTTGCCTCCGGAAGTGGATCTAATGCAGAAAATTTAATTAAGTTCTTTCAAAACAGCGATACTGCGTCTGTTATTCAGGTATTAACAAACAATCCTCATGCCAAAGTTTTAGAGCGCTGTAAAAAACTAAATGTTAGCGCATTGTCTTTTAATCGAATTGCTTTTTCTAAGTCCGAAGATGTTTTAAACATTTTAAAAACGGCACAACCAGACCTTATAATATTAGCTGGTTTTCTTTGGAAGTTTCCCGAATTCATATTAAAAGAATTCGAAAATAAAGTTATTAATGTTCACCCTGCATTGCTTCCTAATTATGGTGGAAAAGGCATGTATGGCATGAATGTTCATGACGCTGTGGTTGCTAATAAAGAAACTGAAACAGGTATCACAATCCATTATGTGAACGAAAATTACGATGAAGGTGCTATTATTTTTCAAGCAAAATGTGAAGTTTTACCATCGGATTCAGCAGATGATGTTGCAGGAAAAATTCATTTGTTAGAGATGGAGCATTTTCCTGTAGTAGTTAATGAGTTATTATAAAATTAATCAAATGTCATGCTGAACTTGTCGAAGCATCTTTATGAGATTCTTCATTTCATTCAGAATAACAAAAGAGATTCCCGTTTTCACGGAAACTGAAGATGAGTAAAAAGAAAAAAAAATATTATACCGTTTGGCAAGGACACAAAAAAGGTGTCTTTACCTCTTGGAATGCATGTAAAACCCAAATAAAAGATTACCAAGGTGCGCAATACAAATCATTCCCAACACTTGATGAAGCCGAAAAAGCATTAAAAGGAAATTATTTTGATTACATCGGTAAGAACAAAACCTTTAGTAGTGGTCTTACTAATGCAGAACTCAAGAAAATTGGATTACCAAATTACAATTCTATTTCTGTAGATGCGGCTTCTAGTGGTAATCCTGGGATTATGGAATATAGAGGTGTAGATACTAAAACAAAAAAGCAACTCTTTATTCAAGGCCCTTTTGAACAAGGGACTAATAATATTGGCGAATTTTTAGCACTCGTACATGGCTTAGCTTTTTTAAAACAACATAAAAGCGAGCGCATTATGTACACCGATTCTAGAACCGCTATGAGTTGGGTACGTAAAAAAACATGCAATTCTAAGTTAAAACGAAATGCAAAAAATAAACCTGTTTACGATTTGGTAGATCGTGCTGTAGAGTGGTTAAAAACTAATGAATATTCTACAACGATTGTAAAGTGGGAAACAAAGGCTTGGGGTGAGATTCCTGCGGACTTTGGAAGAAAGTAACACAAACACCTATCTATTACTAGAAGCTAGCTAAAACACTCCTGTTTTAAGAATAACAAACAAAAAAGGGTTCGTATTAAATTTAATACGAACCCTTTATAATTATATATAATTCCTTATTATTTAATAATCACTTTTTTAGTAAGCTCTTGTTTACCATTAGCCAATTTAACCACATAAATACCTGTGCTTAATTGTGATGCATTAATTTTATTTGCATCAGAGCCTGTTTCTAAACTAGAAGACATTACTATACGTCCTAAAGTATCATAAACATCAACCTGAGTTGTTGCTAACAATTGTCCGTTTACAAAAATATTTTTATTCGCAGCATATAAGCTTAAACTATTAAAGTCATTATCTACTTGAGATAATGTAACGTTACCTATGTTTAAATAAAATCTCCCTGTTCCACTAATTGCAGTATCTGCCGTAAATGTATAACTACCCTGATTTAATAATGTATATGTGTTTTCAATATTATCTTCAAGATAAACCTCAACATCAGCAGGCAAAGTAGAAGTTTCAATACTAAAAGTAATTTGTTGTCCTTGAGAAGCCTTAAGACCTAAAGGAATAACAACATCACTAAGATCTGAAGACCCTAAACTTTGAATAGCCATACCATTTCCTTCACTATCCTCTAGTAATTCAGAGTATAATGAAAAACTAAGTGATGATGCTCCAAAAAGCTTTGCATCATAACCACGATCTACACCATGTGTAGAATTCTCATTAAAATATATTTCTGTAGCAAAATCACCGCCAGCATGTTCTGCCTTTAATCTTACCATTTCATTTACATTTTCATCTCTTCCTAATATAAAATCATCAGAGCCACTAAAAACACGCATTGCAGGTGTAAAGCTTATGACGTTAGAGGCATCAGTGAAATCATTAGCAACTAAAAACCCTTGACCAGGAGTTATACTAAGACCTATATTAACCAATCTATTAATTATTGTAAAATTACCAATAGTACCAGTACCAGACTGCGTACCGCTATTATAACCATATATACCTGCAGCATCTTCTGCTAATTGATCTTCATTTTCATCTAAAAACAGAGTAGAATTTAAATATGTAGGATATGGATTCCCTACTGAATTCCAATTTTTTGGATCACCAGTTGTATCTGGTGCAATTATTGGATCTGTAGTAGTAATCGTTACGTTTTCAGTATCTTTAGATATAGTACCAGAAAATCTCAAGGTCTGTCCACTACTTGTTGCAGCTCTATAGCCAACACCTCGCTGTAATAAAACCGTAGCATTAGAAATTGAATTATAATTAACATACGACTGACTAACATTACTGTAAGGACCAAATGCATATAAAGCTCCTGAACTTGGAATATAATTATAATTAGCCATGCTATCATCGCCATTAACAGTACCATAATTTAAAAAGTCATTATAATCTGTATCGGTAGCTTTAACAGGTAATGACACCAAATCATTTCCTCCGTTTGCTCCAGAAGTACCAACAACATTAACATACCTATCATAATTAACAACAGTTCCATCAGTAATGGTTCCGTCTAACATAACACAAGCAAAACTGTCTGATGTAGATTTTAGATTTAACTCATCAGCAGTAAAAATAGCACCATCTGCAATTGAAACAGATGTACCTTCACGAACAGTCATTGTACTTGATAAATCTTGAGCTTCAAGACTTAAACAAAAAATTGACAATAAAACAATAAAATTATATTTCATTTTGATCCAAATTTATCAGGAAGTATGCAATAAACGCCAATAATTTTAATTATTCAAGTGAAATTGCAATAATCTATGTGACACACAAACATTTAAAAATATTTCACTCAACAAAATTGTATATTTAAAATAAATACCCACCTTAAAACCGCAATTTAAAAACCTGAAAATCATATAATTAAACAAACTTTAATCAATTTAAAAAAAACTGTAGGAAAAATTCCCCAAGAAAAGCCCCATATGCGATTTAAAAATTAAAGCATCGAAGCTTGATAAATTACATTTTTTAATGTTAATTTGTCATCTAAGTTCAACAAAACAAGAATCATGAAGTCTATTTTAAATTTATTAGGTGCTTTTTTAATATGCACAACAACATGTTTTGCCCAAGTAGGTATTGGTACAGAAAATCCAGATGCATCTAGTATTTTAGAATTGCAAAGTACTGAAGGTGGTTTATTATTACCTAGAATGACAACTACAGAGCGTGATCTTATTGCGTCTCCTGCTGAAGGTCTTACTATCTATAATACAACTACAGAGAGTCTTGAAGTCTTTGAATTAAGCTCAACAAGCTGGAAGCGTTTAACTACAGAATCTGAAGGAACACCTTCTTTAACAATGTATAAAAATCTGAATGGAGCTAGCCTTACAACATCTAGTAATACTACTAATTTTGATAATTTTCCTTTAGGTGCTTCTGAGGTTACAGAAAATGATTTAGATTATTTTGAAGTGTTGGGTGAAGGTGAAATAAAAATTCTTCAAGCAGGAAGTTATTTAATTAATGCAAGTTGGGCTACTAGAAATTTAGAATCAGGTAGTGTAAAATACATTTTTGCAATATTTATAAATGGAACTCGTACTGGGTACATGGCAAGAGGTGCTGTAAACCTGCCTTCACAAGATTATTTTGGAGCTTCAGGCACATTTCAATATGTATTTGCAGCTGACGATATTGTAGATATTAGTTATTTTATTGGTAATACTGCCAGCAGCGTCAGTGGTGATTTATTACACATAGGTATTGTTAAATTATAAGTTAATTAAGTACTAACATATATAAAAGGCCACAATTTAAAAATTGTGGCTTTTTTGTGCAATCTAACGTTGGTATTAAGTATCATTGAGAACTAAAAACACAACATATTAGTACTTAAAGTAATATTTGGTTTAAGATAGAAAGAATTAAAACCTAACTACCATTGTTTAATTTCATGTTTCACATAGAATATATTTTACGTAAATTTGCGACTTAATTCAAATTAAGGTAATGAGCAAGTTAGTAATTGTTGGTACAGTAGCTTTTGATGCTATTGAAACCCCTTTTGGGAAAACCGATAAAATCCTCGGTGGAGCAGCAACATATATAGGTTTATCAGCTTCAAATTTTAATGTAGATTCTGCAGCAGTTTCTGTAGTTGGAGGTGATTTTCCACAAGAATATTTAGATCTATTAAAAAATAGAAACGTTGATATTGAAGGTATAGAAGTTGTAAAAGATGGTAAAACCTTCTTTTGGAGTGGTAAATACCATAACGACATGAATTCTCGTGATACGTTAGCAACTGAGCTTAATGTATTAGAACACTTTAATCCTGTTGTTCCTGAAAATTACAAAGATGCAGAAGTCGTAATGCTAGGTAACTTACACCCTTTAGTACAGCAAGGGGTATTAAACCAAATGACTAAGAAACCTAAGTTAGCTATTTTAGACACCATGAATTTCTGGATGGATATCGCTTTAGATGATTTGCTTTCTGTGATTAAAAACGTGGATGTAATTACCATTAACGATGAAGAAGCCCGACAATTAACCGGGGAGTATTCTTTAGTGGTTGCGGCCAAAAAAATCCATGAAATGGGCCCTAAATTTGTAGTCATTAAAAAAGGAGAGCACGGCGCTTTATTATTTCATGATGATCAGGTATTCTATGCACCTGCACTTCCTTTAAAAGAAGTTTTTGACCCAACAGGAGCCGGAGATACATTTGCAGGAGGATTTGCTGGTTATTTAGCAAAAACTGATGACTTTTCTTTTGAAAACATGAAAACGGCCGTTATTTATGGCTCTACTTTAGCCTCCTTCTGTGTTGAGAAATTTGGAACGGAACGCATGCAAAACATTACAGACAAAGAAATTTACAAACGCTTAGAGCAGTTTAAAACTCTAACGCAGTTTGATATCGAATTATCATAAACTAACGCGCTCTAAAATGAGCGCGTTTTTATTTTCAAAATAATATATAACACTAATTGCGGACAAACAATTATGAGTGATGCTTTAAAACATGAGTGCGGTATTGCACTTATTAGACTTTTAAAACCATTAGAATACTATAAAGAAAAGTATGGTAGTGCTTTTTATGGTGTAAACAAAATGTATTTAATGATGGAAAAACAGCACAACCGTGGACAAGACGGTGCTGGTTTTGCAAGTATAAAATTAGATACTAAACCTGGTGAACGCTACATTAGTCGTGTAAGATCTATAGCCCAACAACCGATACAAGATATTTTTGCTCAAATCAACGAGCGTATTAACGATGACCTTAATAATAATCCGCAATATCAAGATAATGTAGATTTACAAAAAAAACACATTCCATATATCGGAGAAGTTTTATTAGGACATGTACGTTACGGAACTTATGGTAAAAACAGTGTAGAAAGTGTTCATCCGTTTTTAAGACAAAACAACTGGATGCACAGAAACCTTATTGTTGCTGGTAATTTTAACATGACTAATGTTAATGAGCTTTTTGATAACCTAATTGAAATAGGACAACACCCAAAAGAAAAAGCTGATACCGTTACTGTAATGGAAAAAATTGGCCATTTTTTAGATGATGCTGTTGCTAAAATTTACAAAGATTTAAAAAAAGAAGGTTATAATAAAAATGAGTGTTCTCCTTTAATTGCAGAACGTTTAAAAGTTGGAAAAATATTAAGACGTGCTGCTAAAAACTGGGATGGTGGTTATGCTATGGCTGGTTTATTAGGTCATGGAGATTCGTTTGTATTAAGAGATCCTTCTGGTATTAGACCTGCTTATTATTATAAAGATGATGAAGTGGTGGTGGTTGCATCAGAACGACCTGTAATTCAAACTGTTTTTAATGTTCCTTTTGAAGCTGTAAAAGAATTAGAACCAGGGCATGCTATTATTACTAAAAAGTCTGGAGTTACTCAGATTAAAAAAATATTAGAACCTTTAGAACGTAAAGCTTGTTCTTTTGAGCGTATTTACTTTTCTCGTGGAAGTGATGCTGAAATTTACCAAGAACGAAAAAAACTAGGTCGCTTATTAATGCCTAAAGTTTTAAAAGCTATTGATAACGACACTAAAAATAGTGTGTTTACTTATATACCAAACACAGCAGAAACTTCGTTTTTTGGTATGATAGAAGCTGTTGAAGATCACCTCAACGAGCAGAAAATAAAATCTATACTTGATGGTAATGGTAAACTATCTGCAGAAACGGTTACAGATATTTTATCTGAGCGTCCACGTATTGAAAAAATAGCTATTAAAGATGTAAAATTAAGAACTTTTATTACTGAAGATAGCAGTAGAGATGATCTTGTTGCACACGTTTACGATATCACATACGGTGTTATAAAGCCAACTGATAACTTAGTTATTATTGATGATAGTATTGTAAGAGGTACAACTCTTAAAAAGAGTATCATTAAAATGATGGACCGCTTAAACCCTAAGAAAATCGTAGTGGTTTCTTCTGCACCTCAAATACGCTTTATTGATTGTTATGGTATAGACATGGCTAATTTAGAAACGTTAATCGCTTTTAAAGCTGCTTTAGCATTATTAAAAGAAACCAATCAATACCATATCGTTAAAGATGTTTACGATAAATGTATTGAACAAGTTAATAGAAAGGACAAAGAGATTGTAAACTATGTAAAAGAGATATACGACAATTTTACAGATGAAGAGATTTCTGATAAAATCGCAGAGTTATTAATTGAAGAGGACACCAAAGCAGAAGTGAAAGTTATTTTTCAATCTGTTAAAAACCTACACGAGGCTTGTCCTGATAATTTAGGTGATTGGTACTTTACAGGAGATTACCCTACACCTGGCGGTAATAGAGTAGTCAACAGAGCTTTTATTAATTTCTTTGAAGGCAATAAAAGAAGAGCGTACTAAACACTCAGATATTTAATTTAAAAATCAAAAATCACTTTTAGTCGGATAAAAACGCACTTGGTCTGGTTTTTGATTTTTTTTATCAAAAAAAATATACATTGTCGTTACCATAACATAAGTAGGTTAAGTTCATGGTAGATTTGGGGCAAAAAGGATGAACAACTGTTCATCCTTTTTTTATATAAAGTGTATTATCTTATTCACACAAGCTCCCTATATGGAGCGAATTACACCGCACCCCTCTTTGTCTTCCACGCTTAGACTAATATATATGTCGTTTGTCCAAAAAATTAAAAATTAAGAAAATGTACACTTATATTTGATTTACCATAACATAAGTAGGTTAAGTTTATGGTAGATTTGGGGCAAAAAGGATGAACAACTGTTCATCCTTTTTCATTTTCTGTTGATTCCTAAATAACTTCTTTTTTGAAAAGTATTGAGCACAATACTTTCTTCTCAAAGTTTCGAATTACTTTATTCAGTAACCGTTATTCATATATAAATTTTAAAAAGCAGACCAACTGAAGTCAGTCCACTTTTCCCCTTTCTAAGGTTAAAATTATAGACCTGCAAGGTTTTAAAACCTGCTAGGTCTGTTTAATTATGAGACTTTGCAGGTTTTAAAAACCTAGCAAGTCTTTTTAATCATTTTCTATTTCGTTTTTTCTTTTCTTTACGAATTTTCCAAGGTGCATTCTTCTGAAAATCACCAGCCATAATACAGCCATAAGGCATCACCTCATCAATAACTTTACCGAGATTAAATTCATTCATTTGCTCTCTAACTGCTTTTGCGTTTTTATAAGCCGATGGTAACTCAGTAATATCAATTTCTTTTGAGAAAAACCGAACATCTAATCCACGTGTTTCTTCTTTAAAGATTTGCATCGTAGAACCCGTTTTACTTTTTCTATGTTGGGTTCTACTCACATTTCTACCTGCTCCATGTGGTGCAAAACCTAAATTAGTGGTTGTGGTATTACCTTCAACAATCAAAACAGGCTCAGACATATTTAACGGAATCAATCGTGGTCCTGTAATGTCTGGCATAAACTTAGGCTCTAAAGGTGTTGCGCCTTTAGCATGGTAAAATAAATCGCCATCTTTAAAGACAAAGTTGTGCTCGTTCCAGTAACGGTTTTCAATCTTAATTTCTAGAGTTTCAGCTACTGAATTATGCAATACTTCGTGATTGGTTTTTGTCCAATCTCTTATAATTTGAAGCGCCTCCCAATAAGCTTTACCTTCTTCAGTTTCAAATGGAATCCACGCATTTTGTTTCTTAGTATCTGGCGATAATTCTTTTCTAAAACGTTCAGCAATTTTCATCCCTTTTGTATATAATCTTGCTCCCGGACCTCTTGAACCATGATGTGTGACCATCATTGTATTTCCTGTTTTTTTAGAAGTTCCAACAAACAAGAAATGATTACCATCGCCTTGTGTTCCTAAATGTGATCTTGCGATTTGAAGCATGGCTCCATCATTTAAAAAGTAATTAGACTCAAAAGCGTCTAATAATTCTTTTGGAAAACGAAACTGTGAATCTCTATCACGTCCACCCGGTCCAAAATGTGTAATAGCATGTGCTGCATCTAAAACGTCTTTGAGTTCTGCTTTTCCGAAATCGGTTAGCATTACTGAACAGCAAATATCTGCACTATGCATCCCTGGATGAATGGCGTTTTTTGCAACAGCTACACCTCCAACCGGAATTGTTCCATCTGGACCCGTTGGACAAGCATCTGGCATAATAGCACCATTAACTAATGTTGGTGTTTTCATTAAGGTTTGCATTGAGTTAATGACTTTGTCAACGTTGTCTTTTTCCTCTTCGTTTTCGGCTTTAATATTTATTGAAAAGTTAACGGGTGTTTTATGTAATTCTATGGGATCTGGTGATTTAAATTGCTCTAAATAGGTTGTTATTGCTTCGTCTTCAAGGTTGTTTTTGTTGATGTGTGTAATGGCTTCTTTCATCCATTTTCCTTGTCTGTAACCTAATGCCTTTAAATCGTGACCTGTTATTTTTGTTTTCATATTCATTTCCCACGAAAGTGGGAATCTTTTTAATTAATAATTTACTCTGATGAGATTCTTCGCTGTGCTCTGAATGACATCTTAATTACACTACAAATATTATAGTGTGTTGCGTAGTGTTTTTGCGTACTTAATTTTTTTATCCTGTAGGGTGTTTTATGACCTTGTAGGTATTGTTTCTTGTTGTGTTCATTTTGCCTTTGCTTAAAGGCACTTTGCTTTGATTAAGCTTTTCGCTAGTTCTGCATTAGGGATTACTCATCCATTCTTATTTTATTAAATAGGAAATCGTGATTACTTCGTAGTTGGAACGGCATCCTTTTTTATTTTTCTTAAAAAAGATATAGTGAAACATTTATGTTCATGAATTCATTAATTTAAAATAGAAAAGCATGAATAAAAGCGCGACCCAAACCTTTTTCGGTTTGGGTAACACCATAACACTACTTATTCACAGAGAAAATATCCTTTAATTGTTCAATGACATTACCGTTACCAGCAACCGTGATTTCGCCAATTTTATCGGCAATTTTCTCAACATATTCCATCTCCTTTAATTTGAACAACATGCTGTTGTCTTCCATTAATTTCGCGGTATTTAACAAGCTTCGTGTAGAGGCTGTTTCTTCTCGTCTTGTCACCACATTAGCTTGCGCTTTTTTGTGAGCAATCAATACTTGATTCATAATCTCTTTCATATCACCTGGTAAAATAACGTCTCGCAAACCTGCATACAATACGCTCACACCTAACTTAGTGGCTTGTGTTTTTACATCTTCTAAAACGGCTTTGGCAATCGTTTCCTTTTGCTCTAACAATTCGTCTAAGGTGTAAGAACCAACAAAGGCACGCAACGCTAATTGCAAGGTGATGTACAATTGCTTTTCGTAATCTTTGCTTTGCATTAACGCGGTTTCTACATTAGTAACTTTGTATTGTGCATAGAAATTAATACGAACGCCTGCTTTGTCTTTGGTCAATAATTCTTGACCTGCAACTTCTAATTGCAACTGACGCATATCTGCTTTTAAGATTTTAATGGTTTGTTCATTTTTCCAAAAATGGTAGGTTCCATGTTCTAAGATTTTAACAAACTCGTCATTAACAATCATAATCGCTTTTTCGAAAGCCGCAACTTCGAAAGTTCTAATGTATTGACGCAATTGCATAGTGCTAAACAAGACTTTTTTAATGTCTTCTGTAATTTCGATTTTACTTAAATCTGCGGTTACAAATTTGTAATTTATTAAGCCTTTCCAGAACGTGTAACGACCAGCTGTTAATATGTGTTTAAAGTTGTTGTTTTCATAAACTAAAACAATTTCGCTATCCTTTACTTCTACAACGGTTAAGAGCTGAGCCAAAACATCATCTTTAAGTAAGATTTCTAATGCTTTTGGCGCAACGAATGCTTGAGACAAATCGTATATTAAGACTTGTTCTCTAAAGTTTAACCAATGTTTTCCTGCTGTAATAACGCGAGCGTAATTACCGTTTTTAAACACTAAACCTACTGTACCTGCATGAATTCTTTCTTTAAACATGATTTCTAATTTTTTGTTCTGATTTGTTTTTTTATATCAGAACGGTTAAATATTTATAATAGAATTCTCTTTTTGAGAATGGCTATTCAATTAAAAAAAAGCGAAAGAAAACCATCTTTCTAACTACGGAAATACAAGCGATTTAGAGGGGTATTAAATTCTGTTTCTTGGATGATTCATCAATTTTAAATCGACATTATCGACTTGTTAATTGAAAAATGAATCCTTAAAAGAAAACCTAAAGCGTCTTTTAATACATTAGTATTTCAAGGTGTTTTCTTGACTGCATTTTCAACAAGTTGCCTTTGCGAGTTTTAGTTCACTTTGTTTTGCCATTTATAGTGTGACGCACTTGGTGGTTAGTTTTGTGAGATAACCAAGCTCTGGGATATGGATTTTGAGTCCATTTCAATACAACATCTAAAGTGTTGCGCGTCTACCAATTTCGCCACAAACCCATTTGGGTTTGGCAGGACTCGAACCTACAAATTGATCTATTGCTTAACCGGACTTAGCTACTTCCCGTTAGAGAAGACAGGATTCGAACCTGTGTACATAGATGGAGGCTATTATTTTGGCAAATAACCGAAGCCTTCAAGTCAAGTTGAATATAAAAACCTCATACCAATTGGTAAGGATTTATACAATAGTGCTATACCGAAACACTTAACAAGACTTGCTTGATGTGGAAACAGTAGGACTCGAACCTACACGTTCATTACGAAACAAGATTTACAATCTCGCGAGCCAACCAATTGCTCAATGCTTCCGTTTTAATATTTTAAAGAACTTTTATTATGCTCTGCCAGTTTCTTTTATCTGGCAGAGCGGTACTTTTAAAGTCTGATATAAAAGACTTCTAATTAATTACAATGCAAATATTTCGTGCTATTACGCAATCTTTTTGCGTAGTTAAATTTATTTCATGATTTTTTATTTCTTTTCATTTTGTATTGATACAAACTGCGAAGCACATCACGAGTTCCATAAAATGAAAACCCACGAGTAAACGAACCAAAAAATCACGATCAAAATGTAGGAAATTGCTAAAGCATCATTCACTTTCAAGATTTCGTGCTTGAAGCTTCGCTTCGCATCTTCATCTCTTCGCTCATTATTTCTGAATTTTGATGTTTTCCGACTTTGTCGAAATTTGGGACTTGAGTTTTTACTTTATTAGGCCCAAAATCGATGGTTTCTGAATGCTTTCTTTTTACTTCTCTACGTTTTGTTAGTTAACCTGCAAAGTTGTTTGGACTTCGCAGGTTGGGTTAATTTTCTTATTTTTTCTTCTTCTTTTTTTTCTTGCACTTGGTTTTTTTAGTCTTTTTCGGTTTCTTTTTATCCTTAATTCTTTTAATTTCAGAATCGATGAAACTGATAAAACTGTTATTGTAAACGTGCTTTTTTGCGAGCTTTAAAGTCTTTAATGCCTTCTTGTATTTTTGAAGAATTTCAAAAAGTTGCCCTTGAAACAAGTAAACTTCCCCTTTGTTTAACCCTTTAACGGTTAGAGAAAAGTCAATAAGTTTTTGAGCTTCTTCGTAATCTTCGTTCCACATTAAAACCAGAATATATTTTGAATACACTTTGTGAAAATCTAGTTTGTTAGCCAAAGCCTCTGCGTAATAGTGTTTGGCTTTTTCATAATCACCAAACTGCTCTGCTTGTAAGCGTCCCATTAAGTACAAAGCATAAGCGTTGTCTGCTTCGTAGGATAAGGCGTAGTTTAGATTTTCTACTGTTTCTTCTAGTTCGTATGGATAAGCATCTATGGCTTTAAGCACGTAGTTGTTTAACAAATTCGTGTCCATTTTTTAATTTTTTAATTGATTGCGCAATTCATTTTTTAATGCGCAACGTTGTTTTTTAAAATCTTTTACAATTGTATTTCTCTTAAAATCTTTGCCTTTAAAAACTTTTATAGGATTGCCCCTTTCTATCGATAGATGATTTTTCCATTGGTTTTTAATTCCAGATTGTAAAGCTTCCAATTGTACTTCTGCAACTTTTTCTTGTAAGCGTGCTTTTGCTATTTTTTTGTTTTGATGTTGCGAGCGACTATCCATAACCAACACTTGCGTTTTTGTGGGCTGATGCGTCGCTCTAATAGCTGAGCTCACTTTGTTTACATGTTGCCCTCCTGGTCCAGAACTTCGAGTGGCTTGATACGTGATATCTTTTTCAAGAATTTGAAATTGTTCACTTTTCCGTATTTCATATAAACCAACAAACCAGTTTTTACGCTTGTGTTGTGGTCTAAAAGTTGAAGTGCCAATCCACTGAATTGTTCCTGTCCACTGACTTAAAAACCGACTTAGATTATTGCCTTTGAGTTGAACAGTTACAGAATGTAACGTCATGTTTTCAATACCTTTTTCTCTATCTAGGATTTTATATTCAATATCCTTGTCGTTAACAGATTCTAAGAAATGTTTTAGAATTTGAGCCACGACCCAACAACATTCTGCTGGTCCTCGTCCTGAGGTTATTTGTATTATTTTAGTATTTATTAATGGTTTTCCCATGATACTGTTTCGTTAATAACATCCTTAAGCGCGTATTTTTTTAGCCCTTTGAGATGTCTTTTTGTTTTTAATTTTTCTTGTTTGAAATAGGTTAAATTCCAGTCGTCTTTCCAAGGATTCATAGCTTCATAAATGTTGTAATAGCCTTTTTTATTAAATTGAGATGTGATATAATCTGCTTCTCTAATTAATTCTGGGTCAATACGTTTTCTATGGGTTATGTAAGCTCTTGCGTGTTTAATTCTATAGGCTCCTTTTGGGATTCTTATATAAAATCGAACGCTTAGTTTTTTGTTTTCGTTTCTAAACTGAAACGCAGTACACATACATTGTGCTTTAAAACTTAGTTTATTAAATTGCTTTTTGCTTATAGTCGGAAACCCTTTGTATATGAGATGTTTTGACGTTTGATTCAGCCATTTCTTTTCTGCCTCTTCTTTCGTTCTTCCCCAATAATACCTTTCGATTTTATTATAAAGTTCTAGAATTTCAGCCTTGTTTTTATAGCGTTCAATTCTTTCTGTTATAACAATTTCTTTATACCAACCGTGACGTATAGGTTCTTTTAATTTAATGTAACCTAACTCACGTTGAAGTTTCCAAATTTCCCATTGCCTATTTTGTAAACGACAGACTTCTTTTAACCGCTGTTCTTTTATGTTTATTGGTTTCATTAGACATGTTAAAAATTGTTTTTTGTCTGTTTTGGTGATTCCAATAATTACTTCGAATTAGGAATCGGTTTCTATGTGAATTGTGTGTGTTTCATTTTAAAATTGTTTTAATAATTCTTACGTAAAACTATACGAGACGTTTCGACTGCGCTCAACGTGACATATAGGATCAGTTTTAATTTTTTACTGTTTGTGGAAAGATGTTTAGCAGAATCGCTAATTGTGGAAAACAAAAAATCCGAAACAGTGTTTAACTGGCTTCGGATTTCTCATTTATAAATTTGAAAAGTTTATCTAACGATAATCACGAAGCATCACAAAAGGCAGAATTCCTTTTGGATTGTTTTGATATGTTATACATAAACTCATAGTTTCTAATTTTTAATTCTATTTCTATTTTGGTTGTGCTTAGCAAGCTTTTCTTGGGTACATTCTATGAAAATATATTTTCATTTCAGTAATGCTTAGCGACTAATTTGGAATATTATTCCGCTGCAAATATAAAGGGATATTTTTGAACTATCCAAATTATATTTAAACATATTTTATTGTTAATCAAGTATTTACGTCGAATTTAAAATAAGTTATCCCTGTCCGCAAATGGCAGATTATCTAACAAATTGAAGTGTAGTTATTTGCGTTTTAGGCATGCATAATTATCAACTTGAAAAAAATTAATAAAAAAAGCATCCTTTTTTAAGAGGATGCTTTTTTAAACTTGAATATTTTAGTTTTATCTATTTCTCTACACTACAGAAATAGCTTTTCAGCATCCTATATTTTGATTTATGTAGTATCATAGATTTATTGTTTTAGTTATTTATTAGTGCAAATATGGCAATTTTTTTTGAAATGAAAAGTTTCAGCAACTACGTAATCCTTTTGCGTATTGTTTTTTTCGTTTAAATTTATAGTTTTAGACTTGCTAGGTTTTTAAAACCTGCTAAGTCTTAGTATAAAATGATTTAGCAATATGGCAGTAAACAAAAACGCATTAATTAGATATAAAACCATTGATAAGTGTCTTCAAAATCAGTTTAAAAAATGGACGCTCAACGACCTAATTGAAGCGGTTTCAGATGCGCTTTACGAATATGAAGGCAAAGATGTTGATGTTAGCAAACGTACCGTTCAGTTAGATTTACAAATGATGCGAAGCGATAAGCTAGGTTACAATGCCCCAATTGTGGTTTACGATCGTAAGTTTTATAAGTATGAAGATGCGGACTATAGTATTATTAATATTCCTGTAACGGATAAAGATATCAAAGTAATGAATGAAGCCATTCAGTTACTGAGGCAGTTTAAAGATTTTTCGCTATTTAAAGAAATGGATGGTGTTTTACAGCGTTTAGAAGACTCTGTAAATTCATCGCAAAAAGATAAACGAGCGATCATTCATTTAGATAAAAACGAACAGCTAAAAGGTCTTGAATTTATTGATACTTTATACGAGGCTATTCAAACAAAAAAGGTGATTGAAATATCTTATCAATCTTTTAAAGCCCGTGAGGCTAGTGTGCAGAAAGCGCATCCACAATTACTAAAAGAATTCAATAATCGCTGGTTTTTATTAGCAAGTCAAAACGGAAAATTTATCACTTTCGCATTAGACCGAATGAACGAAATTGTAATACTTGAAAATGAGAATTATGAAGATTTTAAAATTGATGGTGACCACTATTACAAAGACGTTGTTGGTGTTACAGTTTCAAACTCTAGAGCAGAACGCATTCAGTTTAAAATAGACAACAAAAATGCACCTTATGTAATTACAAAGCCCTTCCATGCATCGCAACGCATCATTGAAAAAACAAATAATGGTGTGATTTTTAACATTTTTGTTCAGATTAATTTTGAATTAGAGCGTCTCATTTTAGGTTTTGGTGATAGTATTGAAGTTTTAAAACCTCTAAAATTGCGTAATAGAATGCTTAAAAAACTAAAAACTTCAGTAAAAAATTATAAAGAGATTGAAAATTGAATTTCCAATCCTTTTTCTAATTCAACACCATGCTCAATAAATAGTGATTCAGATTTGTAATCTACTTCAATTAACCAAGAATTCCCTTTAAAATAAGCTCTTCTAACAATCGCTTTAAAATTAGAGTCTTTTACAATTTTAATTTGATGTTCGTAAACAATCCCGTAAGGGTCAATAACATTAAACTCAGCAAAAAAGGAAGCAATTAAAGGAAGTTGTGGGTTTTTGTATAAATTTTGAGGCGTATCTTTAGCTATAATTTTAGACTCATCTAAGACTATAATTTCATCTGCAAATCCAAGAACATCATTTCTGTCGTGCGTAGCAACAATACAAGCAATACTATTCGCTTTTAGATAATTAAACACATTACGTCTAAGTCCTTGTTTCTGAAAATTATCGATATGACTAAAAGGCTCGTCTAACAATAAAATCTCAGGTTGCTTAGCTAATGCCCTAGCAATCGCTACACGTTGTTTTTGACCACCACTTAACATTCTAACTTTAGTATTAGCAAAAGCTTCAAGCTCTACAACCTCTATAAGTTCTTTGGTACGTCTCTGCTTTTCTTCGGGGTAAAAATTAGAAAGAAATTTTCCAATATTCTCTGCAACCGTCGTTACTGGCATTAAATCAAATTCTTGGCTAACTGACTTCATAAACTCATAACCAACAACCAAATTATATTTTGGACCTAAGATTTCTTCATCTTTCCAAAAAATCTGACCTTTATCTAAATCATACTCCCCATAAATAAGTTTTAGAAGCGTACTCTTTCCCGAGCCACTTTCACCTATAATAGCGAGATTTTCTCCAGCTTTAACATTAAAGTCAATTGCATTTAAAACCTTAGTTTTAGAATATCCGAAAGTGATGTTTTTTACTTTAAGCATTTTACAAAAATACTATATCATTAAAGAATCAGCATAAAAAAACCGCTTGATTTCTCAAACGGTTTTTAATATTATTATTAAAGGCAATTGTAATTTAAACTTGAGCCCTTGATAAATTTACAATCTAACTTTTAATTCATTTTTACTGGCAAAACTTTAAAACCCATGTTATAAAGTGTAAAACCATAAATATCAGCATACTGCTCTATTGTCTTACTAACAGGAGTACCAGCACCATGACCAGCATCGGTCTCAATTCTTATTAAAGTTGGATTATCTCCTGTCTGTTTACTCTGTAATTCAGCAGCAAATTTAAAGCTGTGTGCAGGTACCACTCTATCGTCATGATCACCAGTAGTAACAAGTGTTGCAGGATATTGTGCTCCTTCTTTTACATTATGAACTGGAGAATATCCTTTTAAATATTCAAACATTTCTTTATTATCTTCTGCAGTTCCGTAATCATAAGCCCAACCAGCACCAGCAGTAAATGTGTGGTAACGTAACATGTCTAAAACACCAACTGCAGGTAAAGCTACTTTCATTAATTCTGGTCGTTGCGTCATTGTTGCCCCAACCAATAAACCTCCGTTAGACCCCCCTCTAATCGCTAAGAAATCTGATGATGTATACTTTTCTGAAATAAGATATTCTGCAGCGGCAATAAAATCATCAAACACATTTTGTTTTTGAAGCTTTGTCCCTGCATTATGCCATGATTTTCCGTATTCTCCACCACCTCTTAAATTAGCAACAGCATAAACACCACCTTGTTCCATCCAAACAGCATTTGCAATACTAAAACTAGGCGTTAAGCTAATATTAAAACCACCATATCCATATAAAATAGTTGGGTTTTTGCCATTAAGCTCTAATCCTTTTTTACAAGTAATAATCATCGGAACTTTAGTCCCATCCTTAGATTCATAAAAAACTTGTTTGCTTTCGTAATCTTCTGGATTAAAATCAATACTTGGTTTTGTATATAACGCTGATGTTCCTTTTTCTATATCATAATTATAGATACTTCCAGGAGTAACATAATTAGTAAATGAATAGTAAAGCTCTTTTTCATCTTTCTTTGCTGTAAAACCTCCTACAGTTCCTATTCCTGGTAACCCAACTTCTCTTATTAACTTACCATCGTAATCATATTGTAATACTTTTGAAACAGCATCTACCATATAATTAGCAAAAAAGTAACCACCACCTGTTGAAGGCGTTAATACGTTTTCTGTTTCTGGAATAAAATCAATCCAATTTTCTGGACTAGGATCTGAAACATCAACGGTTACTATCTTTTGATTTGGAGCATCTAAATTTGTCATGATGTAGAGTTTAGACCCTACATTTTCTATGATATTAGAATCCGAATCCGTATGACCTAATATTTCTACTAAAGGCGCATTAGGAATGGTTAAATCTTTTATATAAAGTTTGTTTCCTGAAGTTGAAACACGAGGCGTAATTACTAAATAATGATCATCATCTGTAACCATACCATAAATGTAACGGTGTTTTTCTTCAGCCGTACCGCCATAAATTAATTGATCTTCCGATTGTTTTGTTCCTAATTTGTGGTAATAAACTTTATGTTGATCAGTTTTTGCAGATAATTCACTCCCCACGGGTTTATCATAACTAGAATAATAAAACCCTTCATTTTTATACCAAGACATGCCACTAAATTTGATATCAACCAAAGTATCTTCAATAATTTCTTTAGTTTCAGTATTCATGATTAGAATTTTTCTCCAATCACTTCCTCCTTCAGAAATCGCATAAGCTAAGGTTTTACCATCTTTTGAAAAACTTGTACCTCCTAAAGAAATAGTACCATCTTCCTTAAACGTATTTGGATCTAAAAATACCTCTGCGGTACTTGGATCATCACCTGTTTGATATCTATAAATGACATATTGGTTTTGTAAGCCGTCATTTTTTTGATAGTAGGTATAATCTCCTTCTACGAATGGAGACCCTATTTTTTCGTAATTCCAAAGTTTCGTTAATCGTTTTTTTAATTCTTCTCGATAAGGAATACTATCTAAATACTCAAATGTAGTTTCGTTTTGTGCCTTAACCCAAGCCTCAGTCTCTTCACTTCTATCATCTTCTAACCAACGGTAAGGATCTGCAACTGCTTCACCAAAATAAGTATCTACAGTGTCTGCTTTATGGGTTTGAGGGTAATCTATTGCTTTTGTTTTCACGGCTTTGTTTTCATTTTCACAAGACACAAGCATATTAAATGCTAAAATTGTAAAGATTATTTTTTTCATAATTTAGTTTTTTGAAATAAAATATCATCTCCTCAAATATAAGGTTTTAGTGATTTGATAATTATAAAAAACTAAAACTTGTTGTAAAAAAAATAGCAAAAAATTTAGACCAACTTTAAAATGAATAAAGTTGAAATATCTAAATTTCTTGCTATTAAAAGATGTACTATGACTCGCTACACTAAATCATTTTTAATAAGATATTCTGCTATTTGAACAGTGTTAGTTGCCGCTCCTTTTCTAAGATTATCACTTACAACCCAAAGATTTAAAGTGTTAGGTTGAGAAGCATCTCGTCTAATACGTCCCACAAAAACATCATCTTTACCATGTGCATACATTGGCATAGGATAAAGGTTTTCATCTAAATTATCTTGTAACGTAACACCATCTGTTTCACTAAGTAATGTTTTAACATCGTTAACATCAAAATCAGATTCAAACTCTACATTAATAGATTCACTGTGTCCACCAGCAGTTGGAATTCTAACTGCTGTTGCCGTTACAGCAATAGAGTCGTCACAAAGAATTTTGCGCGTTTCATTTACCAATTTCATTTCTTCTTTGGTATATCCATTTTCTTCAAAAACATCACATTGTGGAATTGCGTTTTTATGAATTGGGTAAGGATAAGCCATATCACCTTCTTTACCTGCTATTTCATTCTCCATTTGTTCTACCGCTTTTACACCTGTACCAGATACAGACTGATATGTAGAAATAACAAGACGTTTAATTTTATATTTTTTATGAAGTGGTGCTAATGCCATTACCATTTGAATGGTAGAGCAATTTGGGTTCGCTATAATTTTATCTGTTTTAGATAATTCACCTGCATTAATTTCCGGAACTATTAATTTTTTAGAACCATCCATTCTCCATGCCGAAGAATTATCGATAACCGTTGTCCCAACCTCAGCAAATTTTGGTGCCCATTCTAAAGATGTACCTCCTCCAGCAGAAAACAAAGCAATATCGGGACGTGCTTCAATAGCTGTAGGAATACTAATTACCTTAATATCCTTTCCTTTATATTTTAATATCTTACCTGCAGAACGCTCTGAAGCTACCAATAATAATTCATCTAAAGGGAAATTACGTTCCTCTAATACTTTAAGCATTACGTTGCCAACCATACCTGTTGCACCTACAATTGCTACTTTCATACGTTTCAATTTAATATTTCTTAAAAATCTAATGTTACATCTACCACTTATTTTTTATAAGTGACTAATTTTTAGCTCTAAATGCTTCACAAAACACAAAGCTAAGATATCAAAATTAGAATATTTCTTTTACTAATTAGAGTAATTTAGTCTTAAAAATCTGATAAAAATAAAGGGTACTATTTATCGGATATGCATTACAAAATATTACAACAAAGAAAACCCAGACTTTTACAGTCTGGGTTTGATTAAAATAATAGTGTAGCGATGAAGCTATACGTATTTTATTTTTTTAATGAATCTCTGATTTCTTTTAATAAATCAAGTTCAGTTGGTCCTGCAGGCGCAGCTGGTGCAGGCTCTTCTTTCTTCTTCATATTATTAACTCCTTTTACAACAAGGAACATAACAAATGCTACAATGATAAAGTCAATAACGTTAGTTAAGAATGTACCATATTCTAAGAAAACATCACCAACCATTTCGCCAGCGTCATTTAAAGTTCCCTCTTTTAATTGGTACCTCAACGCTTTAAAGTCTGAGTCGAAAATCATACCAATTAATGGAGATACAATACCTCCTGTAAATGCAGTAACTACTTCTTTAAAAGCAGCACCCATTACAAAACCAACAGCAATGTCTATAAGGTTGCCCTTCATTGCAAATTCTTTGAATTCTTTTAACATAATTTAGTTTTTAATTTTTAGTTAGGCTATTAATTAAGACACCAAGTTAATAAAAAAGTCACAAGAAGTTAACAAAAAGATTATTACGGTATAAAAACGCGTTTAATACGTTGCGATAATGCTGTTAGAATTTCATAAGAAATTGTACCTGCAGATTCCGCAAGATCATTAACTTTATGAGTGGCATCGAAGACAATTACCTCATCACCTTCTTTACAGTGAATGTCAGTAACATCTACCATAATCATGTCCATACACACATTACCAATGATATATGCTTTTTCTCCATTTATAAATACAAATCCTTTTTTGTTGCCATAAATACGACTGATACCATCAGCATGACCAATTGGGATTGTAGCAATTCTTTCGTTATTATTTGAAGTATAAGCCCTATTATAACCGACAGATTTCCCTTTTTCAACATCATGAATTTGAGAAACAACCGATTTCAAACTAGCAATAGGCTTAAAATTTTTATCTTCTTCTTCCGAATTCCCAAAACCATAGAGTCCAATTCCACTTCGCACCATATTGAAATGCGCTTCAGGATAATTAATAATTCCTGAAGTATTACATAAATGTAACCAAGGCTCCGTTCCTGATTTTGTTTTAAAATTTTCGGTTATAGATTTGAAGGTTTTTATTTGTTGCTCTGTAAAATCTTTTTCTTCAAGATCTTCACTCGCTGCCAAATGAGAAAATAATGATTTTGCTTGTACGGCTGTAGTCGCTTTTAATTGAGACACAATAGACTCGACATCCTTCTCGTCAAACCCTAAACGATTTAAACCTGTATTGAATTTAATATGAACAGGGTAATTTTTCTGACCACGTTGTTCTGCTACAGCTATAAAATCGTTTAATAGTCTAGCGCTATAAATACTAGGCTCTAAACATCTATCAATTAAAGTTTCTGCATTTAAAGACTGCGGATGCAAAACCAAAATAGGTGTTGTAACTCCTGCATCTCTTAAAGCAATACCTTCTTGGGTGTATGCAACAGCAAAATAATCGGCACCTAATTTTTGAAGATGCTTTGCCAATTCTACAGAATCACTTCCGTAGGCATAAGCTTTTACTACCGCTAAAAACTTAGTTTCTGGCTGTAATTTAGATTTTAAGTAGTTGTAATTTTGAGTTAATGCACTTAAATCAATTTCGAGAACTGTTTCCTGCGCTTTAGGCATTATCGTCTTCTTTAGAGTCCATTTCCTTTGCATCATTTACATTAAGCTGCCTTAATTTATCTCTTTGAATACTTTTATAATACGCTGCTCTACTTAAGGGTTCATATTCATCAACTTCACCAAGTAAAACTAACTCATCACTAAGCGTTTTTCTATGACTATATTGTGCTAAATTTCCTGTTTTTGTACAAACCGCATGCACCTTAGTAACGTATTCTGCTGTTGCCATAAGATTAGGCATAGGTCCAAAAGGGTTACCTTTAAAATCCATATCTAAACCCGCAACGATAACTCGGATTCCTTTGTTTGCTAAATCATTACAAACACGTACAATTTCATCATCAAAGAATTGCGCTTCATCAATACCAACCACATCACAACCGTCTGCTAATATTGGAATATTTGCAGCAGCAGGAACTGGTGTAGAGCGAATTTCATTAGCATCGTGAGAAACAACCATTTCTTCGTCGTAACGCACATCTACAGCGGGTTTGAAAATTTCAACTTTTTGTTTTGCAAATTGGGCACGTTTTAACCGACGAATTAATTCTTCCGTTTTACCGGAAAACATAGATCCGCAGATGACTTCAATCCACCCAAATTGTTCTTTCTGATTTACTGTATTTTCGAGAAACATTTTGTAATTTTAGCACTAAATCAAAGATCGATCTTCGATTTTATAAAGGTGAGACAAATTTATTAAAAAATAGAAAGCAAAACTTACGAAAAGAAAATAAAGAGACTATATTCCTCTTTTATTTGGTGTAAGAATTGATTTTCAAAACTAAAAAATGCTAAAGTGCTTCATTATAAAAATTTAGAACTATGAAAAAGAAATTAGAATCAGAATTAGTAAGTATTGCCCATAGGATTCTAAAATTAACAGGCAGAGAAGACATCAATAAACTTCACGAAGAAGTTGCTGTGCTCTATGAGAAACTGACGGTTTTAAAATTTGCAAAAGATAACTTTGAAGACAGACTTCCAACAATTGGTCATGATTCTTCTTTTTTCGACATGTTAGAAACCGCTTTCAACAATAAATATAGTGACAACATAGAAATTGAAGATAAGACTTATGTTCATTTAGATGAAACCGAAGATGAGGCAATAATGGAACCTGTGATGACTAAGATTAAAGACTTAGTATCTCATATGCCCGATGAAGAGGTTAAAGAAAAACCTGTAGTTGAAAAAATACCAACACCAGAAAAAGTCTTACCAGAAGAAACCGAAACACAACAATCTTCAATTGAGTTTGAAACCATTACTTCTGGTTTTGATAAAATACCAGAATTTGAACCTATTGAAGAAGCACAAAAGCGTGAAGTTGAAATAAACGAAGTAGAATCAACAAACAAATCATTAAACGATAAACTGAAAGGGCAAAACTTAAAAGTAGGACTTAACGACAAATTAGCTTTTATTAAACATTTATTTGAAGGAGAAAGTGAAGATTATGATCGTGTAATTTCTCAAATTAATACCACAGCAACTTTACCAGAAGCTAAATCTTTAATTATAGAAATGGTAAAACCAGACTATAATAATTGGAAAGGAAAAGAAGAATATGAAGAACGTTTTCTTCAACTAATTGAAGGAAAATTTAATTAATGAGAATCAAACAAATTATTTATTGGTTTTGTACAGTATTATTATGCTTAATTTTTCTGTATTCAGCACAGATGTATCTGTTAAACACAGAAATGACAAAAGGTTATTTTGAAAGTCTAAACTATCCTAGTTATTTTGTTATTCCACTCGCTATTTTAAAACTTCTTGGTATTGCAATGGTTTTATGGCGAAAAAGTAAGTGGCTTACAGAATGGGCTTATGCTGGCTTCTTCTTTGATTTAGTTTTAGCAACTGCAGCACACCATTATGCTGGTCATGGTATTTTTGGCTTTTCATTTTACGGATTAGTAGTCCTTTTTCCGTCCTACTTTTTAGGTAAATATTTAAGAGACTAGATAATAATTATAAAATATTCTCGATTTCGCGAGAAATAAATATGAGTAAACTTTACTTAGTACCGACACCAATTGGAAATTTAAAAGATATCACTTTTAGAGCTGTCGAGGTTTTAAAAGAAGTAGATTTAATTTTAGCCGAAGACACTAGAACTTCAGGTAAACTTTTAAAGCATTTTGAAATTACCACACATATGCAAAGTCACCATATGCATAACGAGCATAAAACGGTTGACCATTTAATAGAAAAACTTAAAGCAGGATTAACAATAGCTGTGATTAGTGATGCAGGAACACCTGCTATTTCCGACCCAGGGTTTCTACTAGTAAGAGCTTGTGTAGAACATCATATAGAAGTGGATTGCCTACCTGGCGCAACCGCATTTGTACCCGCTTTGGTTAATAGCGGATTACCAAACGATAAGTTTGTTTTTGAAGGTTTTCTTCCTGTTAAAAAAGGAAGACAAACAAGACTGTTACTTTTAGCAGAAGAAACAAGAACTATTATTTTTTACGAAAGTCCACACAAGTTAATTAAAACCCTAGGTCATTTTTGCGAATATTTTGGTGAAGACCGATTGGTTTCTGTTTCTAGAGAAATTACTAAACTTTACGAAGAAACCATAAGAGGAACCGCAAAAGAAGTCTTAGAACATTATACCAACAAACCACCAAAAGGCGAAATTGTAATTGTTGTAGACGGAAAACATAAATAGAAATATGACTTTAGAAGATTTTTTAGCCAAACTTAAATCGAGTCCAAAACAGATTGCGTTTTCTGAAACAATGGCCGTAATAGAAACCTATTACCAATTTACACCAACCGCTTTCACCAATGGAACTATAGAAAATGCTGTAGATCAAAATTCAGGATCTTGTAAATTGTTTGCCTTTGCTGTAGATCAGAATTTAACAAAAGAAGAAACCTTAGCTTGTTTTGGAACTTATTATTTTGAAGATGTTTTAATAAATCCAACAGGAGCAGGACATCAAAATATTAGAAATTTTATAACAACAGGTTTTACGGGTTTACATTTTGAAATCTTTCCTTTAAAAAAGAAATAACCCATTTTTCGTAATTGGGTTAATCTTTACCTCATCAGCATCAGTCTTTCCCGCTTAGTTTCCATAATTTTCTATTTCAAAATAAAACTATGGAAACTATACATTACGACGTATTTGTAATTGGAAGTGGTATTGCCGGACAAACCGCAGCAAAAGCTTGTATTGCAGCCGGAAAAACAGTTGCTATTTCAGATAAACGAGAATTTGGCGGTACTTGCGCCACAAGAGGTTGCGATCCTAAAAAAGTATTAATGCAATTTGCCGATTTAGAGCAAAAAGCTAAGCAACTTGAAAGTTTAGGGATTAAAAATGGACCCAAAATTAAATGGAAAGCCGTTCAGAAATTCAAATCTACTTTCACAAAACCTGTTCCTTTATCTACTGAAAATAACTTGGTAGATCTTGGGATTGACTTATACCATCAATCCCCAAAATTCATCAGTAAAAACGAAATTACTGTAGAAGGCAAAACTATTTCTGCTGATAAGTTTGTAATTGCAACAGGTTTTGTACCAAGAACTCTTGAGTTTAAAGGTGCTGAATTTCTACAAACAAGTGATGCTATTTTAAAGTTGAAAAAAATTCCTGAATCAGCCATATTCATTGGTTCGGGTTATGTTGGTATGGAATTTTGCTATATGCTTTCTACAATGGGGTGCAAAGTGACAATGATTGAAATTGGACAACAAGTATTATCACAATTCGATTCGTTTTTAGTCGAAAAACTAACGAAGGTTTTAGAAAAAAGAGGTGTTCAATTTATATACGATGTACAACCTGAAAACATTAAAAAAGGTAAGAAAAACCTAAAACTAACATTTCAAAAAGATGGTAAATCTAAAACTATAAAAGCCAGAAAAGTTTTTAATACTGCTGGACGTGTTCCTGCTATTGAAAAACTAGATTTAGACCAAGCCAATATAAAAGCAGATGAAACTGGTATTTTAGTAAACGACTTTATGCAAAGTACAAGTAATGAAAACGTATATGCTTGTGGCGATGTTTCTAGTAAATCTTTACCCTTAACACCTTTATCTGGGTTGCAAGGCTACATTGCTGGCCACAATATTATAAATGGTAATACTAAAGAATTTGAAAATCCGTTAGTCCCTTCTGTCGTTTTTACACATCCACAATTGGCTACGGTTGGTTATTCTGAAGAAGAAGCTAAAAGTCGTTATAAAAATGTAAAAATTTATAAAGGTGATGCCTCAGAATGGTATAATGCCAAAAAGGAAAACGCAGAAGCTTATGCCTATAAAATAATAGTTAACGAACGTACAGATAAAATTGTAGGTGCTCATTTATTAAGCTCACAAGCCAATGAAACTATTAATGTTTTGACCGTTGCTTTAAATGAAGGTTTAACTACAAATGAATTTAAAAAACAGATCTTTACATATCCATCTTACGCTAGTGATTTAAAAAGCATGCTGAAGGATGAAGAATAAACTATGAAAGACTTACTGCATAACATAAGCCAATGTACTGTTTGCAAAGCACATTTACCATTAGACCCAAGGCCTGTAGTAACAGCAAATAGCAATTCTAAAATTGTAATTATTGGGCAAGCGCCGGGAATTAAGGTTCATGAATCTGGAATTCCTTGGAACGACCAAAGCGGAAAAAGATTAAGAGAATGGCTTAATGTTACAGAAGCGCAATTTTACAATGTTAAAAACTTCGCCATTATACCTATGGGGTTTTGTTATCCAGGAAAAGCAAAAACAGGAGATTTACCTCCACGACCAGAGTGTGCACCAAAATGGCACGATGCATTATTAAATAAAATGCCAAATGTGGAATTGATTATTTTAATTGGTGCTTACGCACAGAAGTATTATTTAAAAGAGAAAGCAAAACGCACATTAACAGAAACCGTTGGGGACTATAAAGAATATTTACCCAAATATTTTCCTATTCCACACCCGTCGCCAACCAATAGATTTTGGAGAAGTAAAAATCCTTGGTTTGAGGAATTGGTTGTTCCTGAATTACGAAAGAAGGTAAAATCACTACTTTCTTAATACTATATATTTAAAATAACACAGAAAAACCTCACTATTTCTAGTAAAGTTTTTTTCTTATTTATTTAAAAAATAAAGTGTTTAAAATCTAATATTCCGATCCATCATGTTTACCAACTTCGTAACCATGTTTTCCTAAATATTTTTCACCACTTTCAACAGCACCTTCTTCAATAGAAGTTCCCATAGAATCATTCCAACGGTTTAAATAACCAAAAAGTGAAATTACCCCCAACATTTCTACAATTTCACCTTCATCCCAATGTTGGTATAAACGTTCTTTTATTTCAGCATTTACGGCATTTGGTACTTGGCTTGCTGCCAAACTAAAATCTAAAGCCGCACGTTCTGCATCGCTAAAAGCAGCGTGCGTCCTGTATTCCCAAATATTATCTAACTGCTCTTGTTCCGCACCATAACGTTCCGCAGCTCTAATGGCGTGCGCTTGGCAATAACGACAACCCGTTGCATTACTACTCACCCAAGCAATCATACGTTTTAAAGCTGAGGTTACTCGCCCTTCATTAGCCATAACGGCTTTATTCAAATTGATAAACGCTTTACTTATTACGGGTCTGCGTTGCATGGTTAAAACCGAATTAGGACAAAACCCAAGGGTTTCATTAAAGAATTCTGCTAACGCTTTGGTTTCTAAATCGTGCTCAGCAGACAAAGGTGTTACTAATGCCATAGTTATTTTTTTAGTAGTATTTTTGAGGTAACTAAGATAGTATTTTAAGATTTAACAAAAATACAGCCTTAAACACTTCAACTATATATAACTTTTAAAATCAGAAATTATGCAACATAAAATCACGACAAATTGGAAAGGTGGATTAACTTTTGAATCTGATAATCCAAGTGGAAAAACGGTCCTTATGGATACAAATATTGAAGGTACCGACCAAAGAAATGGCCTGTCTCCAAAAGCCATGATGCTATCTTCTTTAGCTGGCTGTTCTGGCTTGGATGTTATTTCTACTTTAGATAAAATGAAAGTTGAAATTAAAGATTTTAAAATGGATGTTTCAGGTGAATTAACAGACGAACATCCTAAGTATTACCATACCGTTACTGTGGATTATCATTTTTACGGAGCAGATTCAAACGAAAAAAAATGTGAACGCGCCGTTAATTTATCTGTTGAAAAATACTGTGGCGTTATGGAAATGTTTCGTCGTTTTGCAACTATTGAAACCAATATTCATTTTCATTAAAAAACAAGTCATTTTGAGCGCCGTCGAAGGATTTATGAACCTATTAACATTAGGTCTCTACTGCGCTCGACCAGACATTAAACATCAATTTATTTTAGCTACATATGCGTTGGACATTAAAACCAAAACCACAAGCTTCAAAAGTTGAAGAACTAAAAGCAGCACTTAAAGTAGATGATACCGTTGCAACCTTATTATTACAACGAGATATTGATACTTACGATGCAGCTAAAAAATTCTTTAGACCAAGTTTTGAAGACCTTCACGATCCTTACTTAATGAAAGATATGGATAAAGCTGTTGCACGTATTGAACGCGCCATAACAGCAGGTGAGAACGTGATGGTTTATGGCGATTATGATGTAGACGGAACAACATCTGTAGCCTTAATGTCTACCTATTTAAAAACACGAATAGATAGTATTGCAACTTATATTCCAGACCGCTATGACGAAGGTTACGGCGTATCGTATAAAGGAATTGACTTTGCAGACGATAATGGGTTTTCCTTAATTATAGCACTCGATTGTGGAATTAAAGCCATTGATAAAATAGTCTATGCGAATGAAAAAGGGATTGATTTTATAATTTGTGATCACCATAGACCAGGAGCTGAAATTCCGGATGCTGTTGCCGTTTTAGACCCAAAACGGGAAGATTGCGAATATCCATTTAAAGAATTATGTGGTTGTGGTGTGGGCTTTAAACTGATTACCGCTTTAGCTGCAAACCAAGGACAAACTGCTGAAGATTTAACCGAGTATCTCGATTTGGTCGCTACTGCTGTCGGAGCAGATATTGTACCTATTGTAGATGAAAATAGAGCTTTAGCCTATTTAGGATTACAGGTTATTAACACCAATCCTAGACCAGGAATGAAAGCTATTATCAACCTGGTTAAAAAAGATATTCTTACCATTACAGACGTTGTATTTACCATCGCACCACGTATTAATGCGGCAGGACGAATGAAACATGGTAATTATGCGGTTAGACTATTATCTGAAACCGATTTTAATCTTGCAGAAACTTATGCTTTGGAAATTGAAGATTATAATTCTGACCGAAGAGAAACTGATAAACGTATTACCGAAGAAGCTTTAATTCAAATTGAAGACAACAAAGAACAAGAAGGCTTTACAACCGTTGTTTATGATGAATCTTGGCACAAAGGTGTTATTGGGATTGTGGCTTCACGTTTAATAGAAACGTATTATAGACCCACTTTAGTCTTTACAAAAAGTGGTGATAAATTAGCCGCTTCGGCACGTTCTGTAAAAGGATTTGATGTGTATAATGCACTCGAAGCTTGTTCGGAACATATTGAACAATTTGGTGGTCATAAATATGCGGCAGGTTTAACCTTGCTACCAGAAAATTATGATGCTTTTAAAGCCAAGTTTGAAAGTGTGGTAAAAGAAACCATTGATCCTAAATTATTAATGGAAGAGTTAAAAATAGATTTAGATATTGAACTCGGGGAAATCGATGATAAATTAATGCGAATTCTAAAGCAATTCGCCCCTTTTGGCCCCGGAAATATGTCGCCAACTTTTATGTCGCAAAACTTAAAAGATACAGGTTGGGGGAAATGCGTAGGGGAAGATGATAAACATATTAGACTGACAGCAACGCAATCTTTAAACGCCTGTGCTGAGCAAAGTCGAAGTAATAAGATTGTGTGTATTGGTTTTGGTTTAGGTGATAAAATAGATATCATTAGAGATAAAAAACTATTTAGTGCTGCTTATGCTATTGATGAAAACCATTGGAATGGTACTGTAAGTTTACAATTAAAGTTGAAGGATATAAAAGCATAATGAATATTTTTAAAACCTTGTAGTTATAAAATATACCTCTTCATATTTTCGTTGATAAAACATGAAACAAATAACGCTATTCGCATTCATTTTTTGTAGTCTTATTTCAACAAGTCAAAACTTAGTTTTAAATCCGAGTTTTGAAGACTTCTTTGACTGCCCATTGGCAATAGGTTTTTTTGATAGAAATGTAAAAAATTGGACAATTCCTAGCACTGGAACAACGGACTACTTCAACAACTGCAGTGAAGCTATAGGATTTCAAAATTTTAATGGTTATCAAGAGGCGAGAACAGGAAAAGGTTATGCTGGAATCTATACTTATTTCAAAAAAGATTATAGAGAATACATTCAGGGCTCATTAACATCTAAATTAGAAAGAGGAAAGAAATATCAAGTTAAGTTTTATATCAGTTTAGCAGAGAATTCAAGATATGCACTAAAGGAATTTGGTATTATGTTTACTTCCACGAAAGCGAACTTTAAAGCCAACATAAATATTTATGCAAAACATATTGCTAAGCGTCATCCAAGATTAACGTTACGTTCTACCTTTAATAAAGAATTCTATGATAATGATAAAGAATGGGTAGAGGTTTCATTTACCTATACGGCTCAAGGCTTTGAAAACTATTTTGCTATTGGGAATTTTAATAATAATTCCGACACTAAAAAAAGTAAAGCAAGACAAACGGATTACGAATCGTTTTCTTATTACTACATCGATGATATTTCTATAGAGCCATTAGAAAAAGAAATACTAACGGAAACAACAGAAACTGTTGAACAACCAAACCTTAAAGTCAACGAAGTTTACACCTTTAAAAATGTGCTATTCGAATTTGATAAAGCTGAATTATTAACGGTTTCAAAAGAAGAATTAAATCAACTTTATAAACATTTAAAAGCTCATCCTAAATTAAAAGTTGAAATCTATGGTCATACCGATAATGTTGGATTAGAAACCAGAAACCAAGAATTATCCGAACAACGTGCAAAAGCTGCTGAAGGTTATTTAATTTTACAAGGTCTAAGTGTAACTAAAATTAAATCCTTTGGTTTTGGAAGTACCCAAGCTATTTCAAGCAATGAAACGGAAGAAGGTAGGCTACAAAACAGACGTGTTACTTTTAAGTTAATTCAAAGCTAAAAAAATATCAAAGCTTTATTCTACATTTGTATGACATAAATTTCAGATCTGATAGGTCTGGCAACTCTTAATTACATTGGCAAAAAACGATCCATACGCAGCATTAAGGATTAGAGAATTTAATACCTTTTTGCTCTTACGCTTTTTATTAATCTTTGGTTGGTCTATGCAATTTATTGTCATAGAATGGGAAGTTTATACTTTAACCAAAGACCCTCTCTATTTAGGATTAATAGGTTTAATGGAAATTATACCTGCATTTACAATGGCGCTATTTGCTGGCCATATTGTAGACCAAAGTGAGAAACGAAATTTGCTAGCCTTATGCATTGCAGCATTTTCTTTAATTAGCTTAGGTTTATTTCTATTAACTTGGGAGCAAGCGGTAGGACATTGGGAAACAACAACCGTTTTATATTGCATCTATGCCTTAGTCTTTTTTGGTGGGTTTTTACGTTCGTTTTTTGGACCGACCATATTTTCTTTAATTGCACTTATTGTACCTAAAAAAGTATATCCTAATGCAGCTACTTGGAGCAGTAGCACTTGGAAAGCTGCAAGTGTTTTAGGTGCTCTTTTTGCAGGATTTTCTATAGATTGGATTGGTGTTGACTATACGTTATGTATTGTTTTTGTAATGGTGACCTTGTCTTTAATTATTACATTTCAAATTAAGAAAAAGCCTATTTTAAATCCAAATATTGGCGAATCAGTAAAGGAAAGTTTAAAAGTAGGATTGCGATTTGTATATAGTGATAAATCTATTTTAGGTGCTTTATCTTTAGATATGGTTGCCGTTTTATTTGGTGGAACGGTTGCTTTACTTTCTGTATTTTCTCAAGATATTTTACATGTGGGCTCTAAAGGTTTTGGGGTTTTAAATGCCTCTATATCCATAGGAAGTATTCTTACCATGTTTATCACCACCTATTTACCTGTAACCAAAAATGCAGGTAAGAAACTGTTGATTTCTATTTTTGGGTTTGGACTTTGTATTATAGCCTTTGGTATGTCTAAAATTTTCTGGGTAAGTATTGTTGCTTTATTTTTATCTGGCGTTGCAGACGGTGTATCTATGGTGATTAGACAAACCATTTTACAACTAAAAACACCCGATCATATGCGAGGGCGTGTAGCTTCGGTAAATTCTATGTTTGTAGGATCTTCTAACGAACTTGGGGCGTTTGAAAGCGGATTGGCAGCTAAAATAATGGGACCAGTAGTTGCTGTTATATTTGGTGGCACCATGACTCTAATTACAGTAACCACCATTGGTATTAAAAATAAAACGTTACGAAATCTTGATTTAACTAAAGATATTGAAGCACATGAAAAAGAAGAAGAAATCGCTTAGTATTTCTTCAAATCAAAATTTTCACCATCAAAAACACCGTAAGTATAATATTGTATCCAATCGCCCAGGTTAACGTACTTAGACTTTTCATTCAAATCAATTTCTAAAGGCAAGTGTCTATGCCCAAATACAAAATAGTCTCTATGTTTATCTTCTAATTTACGTTTACAATAAACGGCTAACCATTCATTTTCTTCACCTAAAAAAGTAGCATCATCATCACCAGAAATCATTTTATTTTTCACCGATAGATATTGCCCAATACGCAATCCAATATCTGGGTGCATCCATTTAAATAACCATTTAAAAACAGGATTGGTAAACACTTTTTTCATGCGTTTGTAACCTTTATCATTTGGTCCTAAACCATCGCCATGACCAATAAAAACAGAAGTATCATTAAACATGAATTCTTTAGGTTTATGATATACAGGAATACCGAGTTCTTCTTCAAAATAACCATGCATCCACAAGTCGTGATTCCCCACAAAATAGTGAATCGGAATTCCGGAATCACTAATTTCGGCAAGCTTACCAAGCGTTCTTGTAAATCCTTTTGGGACAACGGTTTTATACTCGAACCAAAAATCGAATAAATCACCTAACAGAAAAATGGCTGCCGCATCGTGTTTAATTTCATCTAACCAAGCCACAAATTTTTTCTCACGTGGTTTGGAAGCGTCACTAGTTGGTGCGCCTAAATGATTGTCAGATGCGAAGTAAATTTTCTTTCCTTCAGCTAAAGTAATATGAGTGGATTTATTCATTATCTGATGCGTACCATTCTGCAAAAGACGATGTAGTTTCTGAAAGCCTTAATGAATGTAATTTTATAGTTTTGGGTAAACGTTGTTTTATTTTTTCAGCAAAATCAATCACCATCATTTCACTTGTTGGCTGATAATCTACCAACAACACGTTATGATCTCTAATTTGTAATTCTCTAGCTAACTCAACATGTGGTGTATTTTTATTAAAAACAGTAGCATGGTCAAAAACATCTACAATTTCTTCCTTTACAATTTTCTTTAAATCCCCAAAATCAATCACCATTCCGTATTTTACGTTTGTGGTATTAGAAATTGGCGTTCCTATTACGGTTACATAAAGTTGGTAACTATGGCCATGTACATTTTTACACTTCCCGTCGTAACCATATAATGCGTGACCTGCTTCAAAAGAAAACTGTTTTGTAATGCGTATTTTACTCATGCTATTTTTAATTAGGATGCAAAGATATTATAAATGTAAAAGGAATGGCTTTTTAGATTACATTTGCTCACTTTTTTTAATTTTATTAAGATAATATGAAAAGATTAAATTCTTACAAAAGTCACGTTGAGTAGTCTTTTTGAAGCTATTCCGTTTGTTGAAAACCCGCTTTATGAGCGTATTATTTCAGACATTTCATCACAAAAATATAGTATTGTTGATGATTTCTTTTCAGAAGATGAAGTTATTGCCTTAAGACACTCGTTGCTTTTAAAGTATGAAGAAGATGCGTTTAAAAAAGCAGCTATTGGAAATAAAACCCATAAATTCATAAAAAAAGCAGTCCGTGGTGATATTATTCTTTGGATAAATGAGAATATTATTAATACGGCAGAGAAATTATTCTTCAATAAAATTAACGATTTAAAAGATTACCTAAACCGTACTTGTTTTTTAGGAATAAATCAGAAGGAATTTCATTACGCTATTTACCCAAAAGACACCTACTACAAACGTCATTTAGATACGTTTCAGAATGATGATAGGCGTAAATTATCTTTCGTATGTTATTTAAATAGTGAAGACTGGAAACCTGAAAACGGTGGTGAATTGGTACTTTATTTAGATGGAGAGAATAAAGTAATCTACCCTTTTCCTGGTAAAGTTGTCATTTTTGAAAGTCAGGAATTAGAGCACGAAGTAAAACCCGTAAATACACAAAGATTGAGTATTACAGGTTGGTTAAAAACACGGTAAATTTGTATTAGCGTTTTTTGTATTTGTTGTAGAAATATATAATTACAAGTGCTAATCCTAATATAAGGAATAGGCCATTTCCACCTAAAAAACTAAGTACATCCATTTTATTCTTCTTTATATCTGTTTTTATTATATCTATAAATGATATAGGCAATAGCTACCAACACTAGAAAAGGCACCAAATTACCTATTAGAATACCGATACTATAATAATCATCGGGTGCTTCTTTTAGCTTTTCGTCTATGTTTAGATCTTGAAATAATGCAATTAATAGATTCATTTAAAGTGATTCATTTATAAATCAAATTTAAGCGTTTTCAGCAAGTGATTTAAATGTTTTACGGAATTTTATTATCAATGGTAAACCACGCGCTATCATCCAAAATGTAAAAGCAATAAAAATGCCGTAAAGTTTGTAATCTAAACTATCAGTCCAAAATATAATAGGTACAAAAACAACCAATGTAGAAAATAGTAAAACGTTTCTAAGATATTTCATTCTACCTAAGCCTTTAAAAACTCCATCGAAAATAAAAGCCAATGCACACAAGGGTTGCATCGCTAAAATGATCCAAAAAACATTATAAAACTGGTTGAGTACGTCTTCATCATTACTGAAAATACGCCCTATTGGGTAATAGAAAATCGCACCTATTACACTAATTATCAAACCGACTAGAATACCGTATTTAATAAGTTTATTACTCAACTCAATTAAATTCTTATAATCTTTAGCACCATACAATTTACCAGATAAAATATTACCTGCACTAGCATAACCATCGATAAGAAAGGCGCCTAAAAACCATAAATTAATCCCAATAGTGTAAGCTGCAATGTAGTTTTCTCCATATTTAGTAGCAAAACTCGTTGCTAGATATAAAGCTAAGTTTAGAGCTAATGTTCTAATAAATAAATGCGCTATCATTACAACAAAGCGCTTCATTTCAACATTAAAAGGCAGTTTTATTAATAAAGGAATATCTGTTTTTTTAAGGAGATAAAATGCAGAAAGTAATGCCATAATAACTTGAGCTAATACACTTGCATAAGCCGCACCTTTTATATGCATTGCAGGAATAAAGCCTTCAATACCATAAACAAAAGTAAAATCTAAAACAATGTTTGAAGCCGCTCCGACTATCGCAATAAGCATGGGATAATAGGTGTTTTGCAACCCTCTAAAAGTTCCAAAAACAGCGATAGTAAATAGCGTAAACGGAAAACCAAAAACACGGATTTGATAATACTCTACACTATAATTTAAGATCTCTCCAGAAGCATTGTAAAGTTTAAAAATCTGTGCAGCAAAAGGATAAGTAACACCAATAATAACCAAGCTTAACGCGGTAATTATAAAAATGGCTTGAGCCGGTAAATTCTTTACAGCATCTAAACGATCTGCACCAACATATTGAGACACTATAGAAGAAATAGCACTTCGGGTTTGACCTAAAACCCAAATAAGCATCGAAAAAAACGTCCCAACAATACCAACAGCTGCCAAGGATGTTGTGGCTTCATAATCCATATTACCTATAATAGCGGCATCGGTTAAAGACAGAATAGGCTCGGACACTCCAGATATTAATGCTGGAATAGCGAGTTTATTTATTTGTTTTAAAGTTATTTGTGTGCTCACAGAACTAATTCGTAACAATGAAAAGGAAATTTACTTTGCTTTGGAAAATAAATATCCTCTAATTTTTTATATCCGCGAAGTTCGTAAAACTTTTGGTTTCTTTTGTTTTGAGAGAAGGTATCTAACCGAATTGAAGTATAATTATTTTTTAGAGCAAATTGCTCTGCGAAATCCATTAGTTTTTGTGCATAACCTAATCCTTGATATTTTGGATGAATAGCTAGGCGATGAATATAAAGGCTGTTAACATTATTAGTTAACCATTTTACAGGAATGTATTCTACATCCATTTGCTTTGAAATTACAATACAACCAATAATATTATCTTTAATTTTTAAAACATAAAGCTCCTCTCTCTCAACATCTTTAGCAAAAGCAGTCGTATTTGGATAATGTTCATTCCATTGATAAATACCTTTAGATATCATTGTTTCAGCACAGGCTTTGGTAATAACCAAGAGTGATTGAACATCATCTATTATTGCTTTTTCAATTTTATAGCTCATTAATTTAACTTAGAATTTAGTTTTAAAAAGTGAACAAAAATAAGTATATATTTACAACTGTAATGGGGATGTAACTCAGTTGGCTAGAGTGCTTGACTGGCAGTCAAGAGGTCCTGGGTTCGAATCCCATCTTCTCCACTAAAGCATACTTATTACTATGCTTTTTTTCTTAATAAAAAAACTTTATTAACATTTTTTACGTAAGTTAGCAACCGTTTAATGCCCCTAACATGAAGCCTACCTTACTAATTATCTACTTTTTAGCATGCTCTTTGTATGCTCAAAAACCTGCTTTTAATCCAGAACAATCTTTTGGCAAATTATTCGAATACTCAGAATACACAAATACCGAAAACGCTAAATATTCTATTGAAGATATTATACAAAACTCTGATTTAAAATATTCTGATTTAGAATCAGAGAATCATGATCTTGGTTTTACAACCAATAACTACTGGGTTAGATTTCGATTAAAAAACACCCTAAACACCGATAAAACTTATTATTTAGTAACTGCCAGGCCTATAACAGATATTGTTGACTTATACAGTATTGAACCCGAAATTAAAGTTTATAAAAACGGAGATCAAATCTCCTTTAATCAAAAAGAGGTTAATCACAGAGAAAATGTTTTTAAAATAAAATTAAAAGCAAAAAGCGAACAACTCTTTTATATTAATCTATCTAGTGATGGTGAAACCTTAAATCTGCCACTTAATTTATACGATGAAGGCTCTTTTATAAATAAAAATTACACACAACAATTATTTTTAGGTCTGTTTTATGGCGTTTTATTATTAACGAGTTTAATCTATTTGTTTTTTTACACCAGCTTAAGTAATAAAACATTTCTATATTATTCCTTGTATGCTTTTTCGATTGCCTTAATGCAAATGTCTTTAGACGGCTTTATATATCAATACATTTTACCTAATGGGGGTTATTTAAATAGCCGAGTTGTTTTAATTACTGCACTATTTTCCAATCTGTTTTTACTAAAATATTGTGAGTATTATTTAAAAGTAAATACAAATTTAAAACACTTTAAAATTGGCTATAATATTATTTACGGTGTTATATGTACTTTGTTAATAATGTTATTTATCAATTCTAAAACATTAGAAATAGCTTACCCATTAAGCAATTTAAACGGCTTATTAAGTCTTATATTAATTGTAACTACTGTTTTTAAAATGCGATTTAAACGTGTTTATGTAGATCCTTTCTTTTCTTTAGGAATTTTATTTTTAGTTATTGGTTTAACAGGTTTTGTAATGAATAACTTAGGACTAATTCCTACAAATTTCTACACTCAAAACAGTTCTAAATTCGGGACAGGAATAGAAGTTGTTTTTCTTTCACTTTCTATGACAAACCTAATAAGAAAACTAAGATTAGAGAATGAACATTCGCAAGAACTAGCATTAAAAAAATCTGAAGAAATTAGTGAGATTAAGAGTTACTTTATGTCTAATATAAGTCATGAACTACGCACACCGATTAATGCCATAATGGGAATGGTAGATATAGAATTAGCAAATGCAGATAACGATTTAGAAAGTAGAAAAAAATATCAAATAATTAAAAATGCTTCCATAAGCTTATTAAGTAACGTGAATGATGTTTTAGATTTTGAAAAAATTGAAAAGAAAGAACTAAAACTAAGAAAGGAAGAGTTTAATCCTTCAATTGTATTAAATCAAATTAGTAATAATTGGAAAACAGAAGCGAATAAAAAAGGACTTAAATATACCTTTGAAATGGATTCTGAAATCCCAACAAAAGTTGTAGGCGACTCTGACAGATTCGTTCAAATTATAAATAATGTATTAGCCAATGCTGTTAAATTCACAAAAAGTGGTCAAGTAATTCTAAAACTAAAATGCTTACCACAGCCTAATGATATATCTAGTTTCTGCTTTCAAATATCAGATTCTGGAGTTGGCATGAGTGATATTAGCAAAGACAATGTATTTGTTAGTTTTAATCAAATGCAACTCAACCACAAAAGGCAATTTGGAGGTATGGGACTTGGCTTAACCATTGCTAAACATTTAATTGAACTCTATAATGGCTCCATTAAAATTGAAAGCAAAATTGATAAAGGAACAGATGTTTTTATTAAAATACCGCTTAAGAAATTAAAAAATGAAAGCGCACCGATTGATAATAAAAGTACTGTAATATTCGAAAAACCGTTACATATTTTAGTTGTTGAAGACAATAAACTAAATCAATTAGTGATGCGTAAACTACTAGGCAGCTTTACGAGTGTTAGTTTCTCTGTGGTAGAAAATGGTAGAGAAGCTTTAAAGGCACTAAAAAATGATGTCTATGACTTAATCTTAATGGATCTACAAATGCCTGTAATGGATGGCTACGAGGCCACTAGGTTTATTAGAAGTGGAGAACTAGGTTCTTCAATTGTAAACATTCCTATAATAGCCGTAACTGCCGATGCTATGGAAGAAACAAGACAACGTGTTTTAGATATCGGCATGAATGATTACATGACTAAACCTGTTAAAAGAGATTTACTTTTCGAAAAAATAAAATATTGTTTTGACAACAACTTAAGCGTCGCATAATTCTCCTCAATCTATTTTAGAAACTTACTTATAGTTTCAGAAACGTGATTTAGCTCTACCGAAAGAATATCTTTTTCCCATGGATGTTTTGTATTAAAGACATGGCCTGCATTTTCTACAATTTCTAATTGACTGTTTTTACTCCATTCGTAAATATTGTAAGCTTCATCAATGTTTACAGAGGTATCTTTATCTCCATGAATTATTAAAACAGGAAGCTCTAAACTTTTAGTTGCAGATTCTATATGAAGCCTTTCTTTATTGGCTTCAAAATCTTCTAAAAACTGAACATAGTGTGGCATTTCTTGTTTTGTTCTACCGTTTTTTACATACTTAACACCTTTTTCTTTCCAATTTTCAATTTCTGTTTCAGAACCAAATCTGTTTTCAAAATTACTTACGCTAGCTAAAGTTATAAGCTTGGTAATTCTAGAATCTTCTGATGCTTTTATTATTGCAATACCGCCACCACGACTGTGACCAATTAAACTTATTTCAGTTGTATTTATAGCTGAATTATTTTTGAAATGCTCTTGTGACCAATCAATCACATCGTTTAAATCTTCGAGTTCTTTAGTGTAATTATTATTTCCAAAGGCTTCCAAATCCGGGAAATCTATAGGGTCATTAACAGTACCTCCATTGTGTGAAAAATTGAATTTTATAAAACAAAATCCTTCATCTGCAATATGTTTTGCCATTAAATTCCAAGCGCCCCAATCTTTAAAACCTTTATAACCGTGACAGAAAATTACAATAGGCTGATTGATTTTTTCTTCAGAATAAAACGTATCAATAAGAATTGACTTTTTTCCTTCTCTTGTTAGAAGTATGTTTTTATCTATTTTCATTTCGTTAAGTCTTTTTCAATAAAATTGAGCTCTGGGCTACAGATTTCAGTTATTAATTTTTTAAGTTCAACTTCAAAATCATCTAAAGTTTCATTAGTAATTAATTGATCTTTTTTTCTTGAGCCCGAAGATTCTTTTTTACCGAATTTTAAGAACCCTCCGTTTAAGTTTTTAAATGAAATAATCCCGGCTTCAATAGGTAATTCTACACGTTTATTTTGACGCATCATATAAGCATAACACAAAATCTGAAAAGACTTACTATACTTCGTATAATCCGTAGTCAAATCTTCCCAATCAACAATCTCTAATTTATTCTGTTCTACCTTGCCCGATTTGTAATCTACAACCCTAATAACGCCATTAAACTGATCTACTCTATCTACTTTACCTTTTAAACGAATAGGAAAATCTAAGCCGTCTATTTCAATATTAATGGACTCATCAGATTCAATCGCAATTATTTTTATTTCATTACCCGCTTTTAAGCTATCGCGCTCAAGGTTTAAAAAATTAGAAATATAACGTTGCGCAATTTCAAAAATGATTAAATTTTTTCCTTTTGTAAAATCGCCGTCTTTATATAAATCTTTAAAATGCTTTGTAACGGTGATTTTAATTTGTTCTTTAAAAGTTTTAAGGTGCTCTAAAGTTAACAATTCACCTTCTAATGGTTTGTAAAAATCTTCAAGTGAATTGTGAATTACAGAACCTAAAGTATTGGCCGCAATGTTTTCTTCAACATCATCAAATTCTTTAATTCCTAAAACTTTTTCAAAATAAAAGTCCATTGGATTTCTAATATAATTAGATAGTGATGAAGGTGAAAATCCTTTAGCCGAAAATACTTTTAACTGTTCAATAACAGCATCAGACTTTACAATCTCTTGTAATTTTTGTTCAATTATAGGTACTTCGGGAGCAATAACACTATTCACTATTTCGTGCTGACCTTCAATCTCTAATTGCGTTAAAAATCTACTCTTCTCTCCTCCTTTTAAAGCATCAATTTCTGTATTATATAAAATATAGACATTTTTTGCACGTTGTAAAAGTCTATAAAAGTGATAGGTATAAACGGCGTCCTTTTCTTTGAAGGTTGGTAGGCCCCTTTCAATTTTTACATCGAACGGAATAAACGAATTATTTGTTTTTCCGGAAGGTAAAATACCTTCATTTACTGAACTTATTATTACGGTATCAAAATCTAAAACTCGCGATTCTAACATTCCCATAATCTGAAGTCCTTCTAACGGTTCGCCTTTAAAATCTAAGGTTTCAGAACTTAGTAATTCTTTATAAATCGTTTGCAATGCCGACACCGAATTAAGGTATTTATAGGCTGTATTTAATTCTGAAAGTTGATTAAATAACGTATTAAAACGATAGAGGTATTCTAATTCTAAACTGTGATTTTTTTTATCTCCATCTAAATTTGTTTTCATTCTAGAAATAAGTGTAGAACAGTTTTTGAGCGCTATTAACGGCTTGTCTTGCCAAGATTGAAATAAGAATTCTATAAGATCTATATGCTCTGTAACAAGCTTCTTAAGATCGCTCAAGCCCATATAAACCAAATTATTTTTAGTAATGTGAGCAACTAAATTCACAGATACATTACCAGATTCGGTTTCAAACAACGGGTAAATAGAAGGGTGAGACAATACACTAACAACATCTTTGTAATAAAACTCTTTTGGGTTGTTTTTATGAAGCACAAATAACTGCTCAAAAACAGATGCTAAAGGCACAAACTGTAATGGTAACCCCATTGTTACATTAAGCTTACTTATGGTACTTGGTATTGAGTTTAATACAGGAAGCAATAAATGCTCTTCACCCAAAACAACTGCTATACTTGATAACTTAGTTTCTTTTTGCGTTAAATCTGTTAATAATTGACCGATATATTTAGCCTGACCAACAAGTTTAGGAATACCAATAGCTTGAATATTTTTAGGTGTACTATAAGTTTCCGTAACCCAATTAAAGGGTTTTGTTTTAAAATAATCCCAGTGCGCTCTATGTTGTCTTGTAAACCAACCAGCATCGTGCACATTATCATCAATAAAGGCTTTATCAATATCCCAGTAAATGTGAGCTAAATCATTTTTTAATAAACCTTGAATAATTTTAGACTCAGCAGAGTTTAAAGCATTAAACCCTAAAAACACATGGTTTTTTCCACTACAATCCTCCATATAAGGTTCTAAATTATCTACAGCTTTTCTATAGATTAAACCTTGATAACCTTGCTTTGACGCTAAAAGGTTTTCGGTATATGAAGCATAGTAATTTTTAAGAGATTTCCAGAACTTTAAATAATTTGTAACCAAATCGGTACTATTACTTTCTAAAGACCAATGATCAAGCTCTTTTATAGCATTTAAATAATCGAATATATGATCTTGCGGAATAAGATAACGATCTATCTCATTAAAATCTTGTAATAAGATTTGTGCCCATTTTGAAAAAGATTCAAAAGGCTCTTGCTCCTCTTCCTTTGTTAAGGCTTTATAGGTTTCGTAGAATCGAAATAATAAATCGGTGTTAGGTAGATTTTGTAATCCGGATAACTCCTCTACAAACTCTTCGCTACTGATTATTTGAGGTGTAAAAATAGGTTGATCTAATAAAGAAGAAAGGTGATGCTTAAGAAACACACCCGCTCTTTTACTTGGAAGTACAAATGTTAACTCTTGAAAATTAACATTTTTATTTTGAAGATCAATGAGTACTGATTTTATAAAACTTATCATTCTATAAAAATAAAAAACGCCCCGGATTACGGAGCGTTTTTTTAATATATTTTAGATGTGATTAGCTTTTCAACTTCACCTCTACACGTCTGTTTTCTTTTTTACCAGCACTTGTACTGTTACTAGCGATAGGAGTAGTCTCTCCAAAACCAGCAGCAGTTAATCTATCAGCACTAATACCATTAGCAATTAAGTAATCTCTTACTGCATTTGCACGTCTTTCAGATAAAGCTTGGTTACTAGATTTAGAACCATCACTATCAGTATGACCTTCTAATGAGAAAGAAGCTTTTGGGTATTCTTTAAAGATCGCTACCATTGACTGTAATACTTGGTTAGTTTGCTTTTGGAAAGTAGCTCTACCTGAGTTAAACAAGATAGATCTTGAATATTCATTTAAAGTATCCATTACTTCTTCAGTTGGTGCAATTTCAGGACAACCATTGTTTGCCACAGTACCAGCTTCGTTTGGACATTTATCATCTTTATCTAAAACACCATCACCGTCAGTATCAGGCCAAGGACATCCGTTATTTGCAGCAGGACCTGCAGTATCTGGACATTTATCATCAGCATCAGCAACACCGTCACTATCAGCATCTGGACAACCAGCTAAAGTTTTAAGACCAGCAACTTCTGGACACTTATCATCTTTATCAACTACACCGTCACCATCAGTATCAGGACAACCATTAAATTCTGGTAAACCTGCAGTGTAAGGACAATCATCTTTAGAATCTTGGATACCATCGTTATCAGAATCTGGACAACCGTTGAAGATCTCTAAACCAGCTTCTTCTGGACAAGCATCATCTTGATCGTAAATACCATCACCATCAGTATCAGTACCACCAAATTTAAATATAACACCAACTGAATGTTGGAAATGTGAAGGTAAATAATCTTCAAAAGAATGCTTATATGCAGATTGAATATCTACACCTAATTTTTCTGAGAACCAAAATTTAAAACCTAAAGTTCCGTTTAAAGTACCAGCTCCGATTTCATCAACCCAAGTGTAACCACCACCAACTCCTAAATAAGGCTCAATAGTTTTTGAGTTAAGAAGATCCATAAAGCTATAAGATACATTACCGTCTAAACCGTAATATGTTAAATCATCTACAGAGCTATCTCCAAATTTATCAATTGTGTTTATAGATCCTTTTGCTGTAACTGTAAAGCCATCACTAAGGTATCTAGATACAGAAAGTGTTGAGATAGAAGGAATAATGTTCCAGTGATCACCTACTTGAAAGTATTGATCAAAATAGTCTCCTTGTGGTGCTTCTTCTCCTACTGGATAAAAGTCAACTGCATTGGCTCCAAAAGCAACAGCCCATGGATTGTTCTTGTCTTGTGCATTTGATGTGCTAAAGCTCGCTATAAGCACTGCGACAAAAAATAATCTGCTAAGATTTTTCATATTTTAATTAATTTTAATTTTAAGTGTTAATTAATGCAAAAATAAGATGTTAAAATTTATTAACAAAGACAAAGATATAAAATTTATGCCATTAAACGCGATTTCAAAGCGTTTGAGCTAAGATTTTAATCATTCTAGATAACTTTTAATTCTTTGCCAACTTTTATGAATGCATTTATTGTTTTATCTAGTTGCTCTTTATCATGAGCAGCAGATAGTTGCACTCTAATTCTTGCTTTATCTCTAGGCACAACAGGGTAAAAGAAACCGATAACATAAACACCTTCTTCTAAAAGCATATTTGCCATATTTTGAGACAATTTAGCATCGTATAACATTACTGGGACAATTGCAGAATCTCCATCTACAATATCAAAACCAGCCTCTTTCATTCCTTTTTTAAAGTATTTAGCATTCCAATCTACTTTATCTCTAAGTGTCGTGTCATTTTTAAGCATATCAAACACCTTAATAGATGCACCAACAATTGCAGGTGCTAAAGAGTTTGAAAATAAATAAGGTCTAGAACGTTGACGAAGAAGTTCTACAATTTCTTTTTTTGCAGTCGTATAACCTCCCATAGCACCACCTAATGCCTTACCTAAAGTTCCTGTAATAATATCAATTCTACCAAGTACTCCTTTTTCTTCTAAAGTACCAATTCCTGTTTCACCTATAAAACCTGTTGCATGGCATTCGTCAATCATAACCATGGCATCGTACTTATCTGCTAAATCACAAATTTTATCTAAAGGCGCAACTAAACCATCCATAGAAAACACACCATCCGTTACTATAATTTTATAACGAGCTCCGTTTGCATTTGCTTCTATTAATTGTGTTTCTAAATCAGCCATATCACTATTTTGATAACGATATCTGGCCGCTTTACACAATCTTACTCCATCAATAATTGAGGCGTGATTTAGAGAATCTGATATAATAGCATCTTCCTTTGTTAATAAAGGCTCAAAAACACCACCATTGGCATCAAAAGCCGCTGCATATAATATGGTATCTTCTGTACCATAAAAATCAGCTATTTTTTGTTCTAGTTCTTTATGAATATCTTGAGTTCCACAAATAAAACGTACTGAAGACATCCCAAAACCATGTGTATCCATAGCGTCTTTTGCTGCTTGTATAACATCGGGATGAGAAGATAAACCTAAGTAATTATTAGCACAAAAGTTTAAAACTTTTTGTCCTGTATTTAAGGTTATTTCGGCACCTTGTGGTGAGGTAATAATACGCTCTTCCTTAAAAAGACCAGCTTCCTTTATAGATTCTATTTCTTGTTGTAAATGATTCTTTATATCTCCGTACATGTTTTAATTTTTTGTTTAACGCGATCAAAGATACTATGAAAATTTAGACTTCAATAACTTCAATAGTATCATTTAAATAAACCAATATTTTATGTGTTACTTTTAAATTCATCTCATTTAAAACCGACTCGTAATCATTAAGCTGTGCTGCATGAAAGGATTTTTGCTCTCCGGTTTTATAATCAATAATAGTCACTTCATTATTAGAATTAATATTTAAACGATCGGGTCTTAAAATCTTACCCGATAATGGAATAATATCGCGTTCGTTATAGATCTGAAAATCATTCTGAAAATATTTACTTAACTCAACATGTTCCATAACACTTAAGACTAACGTTCTTAATTCATCTGTGTTTTTAGTCGTAATATCTCCAGAAATCAATAACTCATTAAAGGCTGAATCAATATCTTCTATTGTTTTAATTTTTGATAAAATAAGGTGAACTAAATTACCACGTTCTATAGCAGCTTCTTGCTCGGTATCCCATAATAATCCCGATTTAGTAACAATATTTAAATTGTGAACTTCTTTAGGAACTGAAATCATTTTAAATTGCTCTACAGGAGTTTCAACCTCAACCACTTTTTGATTCGGAACCATAGTCCCAAAACTATAATTAAGCTGGCTGTCTGTCCATTTATTTTCTTTAATCAGGAAATTAACAAACATACCCGCATACGTATCCTTATTAACGACACCTTTTGCATTAATATCTTTCTTAGTGATAATATACAACTGCTCAACGGCTCTTGTTAAAACTACATACATTAGGTTAATACTATCTAATTCTAATTGCGCATTGTGTGTTTTGTAAATGAGCTCTCCGGTTTCACCATAATTCTCTACTTCTTTAGTGTAATTAAGTAGAAGCGTATTAAATCCATTATAGTCTTCAGCTTTTACAGGAAACCAAACTTTAGGTTCTATTTCTCTATAAATATTAAGATCTGCATAAGGGAATATTACTATCGGAAACTCTAAACCTTTAGATTTATGAATAGTCATAATCTGTACGGCATTCCTGTTTTCAGGTGTTACAACACTGAGCTTTTCTTCATTTGTTTCAAAATAATTGACAAAATCAGTAACATCAGAATTTCGTTTTTGAGTAAACTCTAACACAATATCTAAATAAAACTGAAGGTATGCATCTGATGCTTCATTTAGATTGAATGCTCTTATACAATGCTCTACAAGATCGTATAAAGGCAACTGAAGACATTGATTTTTATCTATATATATATTCAATTCGGCTAATCCCAATAACATCTCATCTAAATTATCTTTTAGATAATTAACAAAAAACTGATGTTTATCTTCAATTTGATCACGATCTGCTAAAAATGAAAGCACCTTAATTTTAAGACCATCATTATTGGGTTGAATTAATAATTTTAAAAACGAATTAATAAAATTAACCTTATCCGAGTTTTTTATAAGTAACGTTTCAGATGACGTAATATTAATGCCATTTTCGTTTAAATAATTAGCAATAGCAACACCTTCTTTTCTTTTACGGACCAAAACACAAATATCACGAAGTGGATACCCCTTTTCTTGACAGTTCTTTATCGTTTCTAAAACTTCTGCGGCATACATTTGGTGTATATCATCATCTTTTTCAGGATCTAAAAAATTAAGATTCACAAAACCTTCTGATGTATTATGTGTGTTTTGTTTTGCCTTTTTATACAGATCAGCATACGCAGCTTCACTAAAAGTATGTTCACTTAAAAACTCAAAAAATGTGTTATTAAATTCAATAACAGCCTTGGCACTTCTGTAATTGGTTTCTAAAGCTAAGACTTCCGCTTCGAGCTGAAACGGATTATCAATCTTATTATATAGTTTTATAAACTGTTCTGCTTCACCACCACGCCATCTGTAAATAGCCTGTTTGGCATCACCAACTAACATGGATGTTCCTTTAGCTCCAGAAAGTGCATTTTCTAACAACGGAACTAAATTTTCCCATTGCATATTAGACGTATCCTGAAACTCATCAATAAAATAATGTTTGAATTTTTCTCCTAAACGCTCATAAATAAAAGGTGTTGGCTGATTTTTAATTTCATTACTAATAATGGTATTAAATTCTGAAATCAACATTTTATTCTGATCCGCTTTTAATGCATCTAATTCATTCTTTATGGCATTTAAAACTGATAGTGGCGTGATATTTCTATAAAACCCTTTTTTCAGTTTTACATTAAAAATAGATGCTTTTATATCTAAAAAAGCTTCGGCTAATTGAGGTTGAATACTATCTATAACAGATGCTATATCGTCTTTAACACGCTTAGGATACAAAACATTACCTTCAACCAAAGTATTCTGCCAAGCAGCTTCAAATGTAACAGCAAACTGTTTTGAGCTTATTTTTTTAAAATATTTAGGAAGATAACTTCCACTAAAATCATTGTATTGTAAACCACTCTCGTCAATTAAAGTTAAAGCTTTATCTGCTGTAGCAATTAAACTTTCTTCAAGTTGAATGACCTCTTTAGACAATTCTTGTTTTAAGGTCTTAAAATCATCAAGTGTTTTTTCTTTCAGCGTCTGTATTCCAAAAAGGTCATTCTCATTAACTAATAATTTTGAAATATTATTAAAGTCATAACTGATATCCCAACTCTTATCATCGTCTGCTTTTTCAATGGCAAAATCGACCAATATTTTAGTCAATCCTTTATCACTTCCCGCTTTAGCGATAAGACTATCTACTGCCTCATTTAAAAGTCGACCTTGATCTAGTTCAACTTCAAAATTCATAGGTAACTTTAAATCGTGCGCAAAAGTTCTAATAACACGATGTGTAAAACCATCAATGGTAGAAATATCGAACGCACCATAATTATGAATAATATGTTTTAGAACATTCTTTGATTTAGTTTGAAGGGCTTCGGGTTGAATTTTTAATTCCTCACAAATAGCCTGAAACATTGGGTTAGGATCCGTTAAACTTTCTTCTTTAGAAAAAACTTTAAGCATGTCTACAATCCTTTCCTTCATCTCACCAACCGCTTTATTAGTAAAAGTGATTGCTAAAATAGACTTGAATTGATCATAGCTATTAGACTGAATTAGTATTTTTAAATAGGCTTTAGCGAGTGTAAATGTCTTACCACTACCGGCAGAAGCGTTATATATTTTAAAGGCTGAATTTTGCAAAAGAGATAATTTTTATACCAAAATAGGGAATCTTAATAGTTTATTAAGAGAAAATTAAGGACAATATTGTAAATTTGACCATAAAGATTATTTATTAACCAATAAAAGAAAAACATTATGGCTTTCGAATTACCGAAATTAAAATATGCTTACGATGCTTTAGAACCAAATATTGATGCTCGCACAATGGAGATTCATCATACTAAACATCATCAAGGCTACACAAATAAATTAAACGCAGCAATTGAAGGAACTGATTTAGAAGGAAAAACTATAGAGAATATCCTTATTAATTTAGATACAGAAAACAAAGCGGTTAGAAACAATGGTGGTGGATTTTACAATCACTCATTATTTTGGGACGTAATGAATCCTGAAGGAAAAGGACGTTTATCTGGAGACTTAAAAGATGCTATTGAAGCAGAATTTGGTTCTTTTGAAGCGTTTAAAGATGCATTTTCTAGCGCAGCAGCAACACGTTTTGGTTCTGGTTGGGCCTGGTTATGTGTACATGAAGGTGGAAAAGTTGAAGTTTGCTCTACAGGAAACCAAGACAATCCATTAATGCCAGGAATTGGTTGTGAAGGAACTCCAATTTTAGGTTTAGATGTATGGGAACATGCTTACTACTTAAACTACCAAAACAGAAGACCAGATTATATTGAAGCTTTCTTTAATGTAATTAACTGGAATGAAGTTGAGCGTCGTTACGCTGAAGCAAAATAATTTGAGTTTAATTTATTTAGGCTTATATATAGAAAATCCGAACATTTAAATGTTCGGATTTTTTATTTGCTTTTTTTTAAATTATCAGCTTGAAATGATTTTCATGAAATATCATAAAACAGTTTCTATAACATATTTCTGATCTCTAAACACAACCTCATCACCAACACTCTTAGATAATAACAACTGTGCTATTGGTGTTACTGCAGAAATTGCATAATATGATGTATTGTCTATCTTAATTTCACCAGCGCTTATTGCTATAAAATAATTAGATTTCGTTGTTTGTACAACACTACCAAAAGCCACTTTATTGTGTTTTGAGTCTGTATTTATTTTATGAAGAATTTGTTTCTGATTTTCAATTTCAGATAATTGATTACCTGCTTTTTCACGCTCTAACTGCAGCATTGCTCTTCCTGTTTCGTGCTTATCACCTGCGCTACTTTTAGTTTCAGACTCTAATGAGTATTGAATGTCTGAAATTGCTTTATTCACCGTTAACAATCGGTTATCAATAAACCTTAGACATTCCTTATATAGTTCTTCTTTTATATTCATTCTTTTGGCTTTAGATTTAATGTTCCGTAAAATCGCATCTGTTTTACAATCCATTGTTTTCGTTTTTGAATATAAGCTGATGCCGGATTTGCTTTATAACTTCTAGGATTGGGTAACACCGCAACTATTGCAGCAGCTTCATAAGAGCTTAAATTAGCAGCCGATTTACGAAACCAATGTTGTGCCGCAGCTTCTACACCGTAAACACCTTTACCCATTTCAATACTATTTAAATACACTTCTAAAATACGCTCTTTACTCCAGATCGTTTCAATTAAAAAAGTAAAATAAGCTTCTAAACCTTTACGCAACCAACTCCGTTCTGGCCACAAAAACACATTCTTTGCCGTTTGCTGACTAATGGTACTTCCGCCTTTAATACGTTTTCCTTTTTTATTATATTCATATGCTTTTTCAATCGCTTCTAAATCAAAACCATTGTGGTTTACAAATTTCTGATCTTCACTACAAATCACAGCCAATTGCATGTTTTTTGAAATATCTTCTATCGGAACCCAGTCGTGATTCCAAAGATCAGTTTCTTCAGTATTTTCAAAATATCGAATAACCATAAGTGGTGTTACAGGGACGGGAACGTATTTAAATAATACGACCAAACCTACGGAAAACAACACACTCCATATAAATAGTTTCGCTATAAATCGAAAAAATCTCTTCATCGTTTCATCAAATAAATCTCTAATTGTTTTTAAACACAATAAATTATTAACACAAAAAAAAGCTCCTAAATATAGGAGCTTTTAAAGTTATAAATTAAGTTATTAATCTACTATAATTTTCTTAGTCACTTTTTTAGTTCCGTCAATTATAGTTAATAAATATACACCTGACTGTGCATTATTAAGCTTAATTGCCTCGTTAAAAGTACCAACATTATCAAAATTTTGAGAATAAATTGAACGTCCTCTTATATCGTAAACATTAATTGCTACAGCTTCTCCTGATGTTGAGTTAAACTGAACATTAAATTCACCGTTGTTTGGATTAGGATAAATACTTAAAGCTTCTAACTCATTGTCTTGTACTGACAACACAGCTTCAGACGAACTTTGACAAACCTCAATAGTTATTGAATTGATTGAACTAATTGTATTATCTATTGTACTATCTAAAATAAAAAATGACCAATCCCCTTGAGAATCTGTTCCGTCTACTTCAGATAAGGCGTTTTCTGGTATAACGGCATCTCCATTACTTATCGTTCCGCAATTAATAACTGAACCTTCATCATCAAAAACAAAATTAGGGTTAGCACTTCCTGAGCATTCTTGAGATGCTAACTCGATAATAAAAGTTCCTGAATATTCTGGGTGTCTAAATCCATAATATAAATCACCACTATCAGGGTGTGTAATATCTACCGAAATATTTGCATCTGTCATAATTAAAGACACAGGAACATTAAGACTGTAACCACTATAATTAGTTGTACTTTCTGGTACTGTTAAACCACCAAAATCAAATGTATAACTCTCACAAACATCAACACTTTCATAAACATAGTTACCAACAGCAAAGAAAGCAGTATTAACATTGTAAAAGATATTGCCTGCTCCTTCAACCATTACACGACACTTAGCACCACTAACATTAGGAACAGTAATATCATGAGAACCATCGTTCGACACATTAGAAGCCAAAATAGTAGTATATGTTAAACCTTCATCAGTAGATAATAAAATATTCACATTTGAGGCATTAACCCCATTACTTGTTGTACCTGCTACATTCCACGTTATAGTTTCTGTATCACCAGGTGTCCATACAATCTGATCTGTACTTTGTGAAGTTACTGTAAACGGTCCCGCTGCAGTAACATTAGTGATAGTCATTTCATCAGAGTCGGTTTGCCCTCCTCTAGCATCATTATCTCTAACTGTTAGCATAAAGTCTATACTTCTGTTTACACTAGATAATTTTTCCCATGTTGTAGAAGTACCTCCATTAGTTAATACTTCTGAAAGTTGTGGAACATATCTTACAGGGCTTTCAGTACCTTCAAAAGATCTAACTAAAGGTCCTGTTGTAGTTGTTTCAGTTGGTAAGCCTGCTGAACCTAAATCGTATTGCTCCCAAGTGTAAGTTAAAGTTTCTGTACCATCTACATCAGTAGAGTTACTTCCATCTAATTTATAAGGTGTTCCTTGAGGTATTGTATAATTAACTCCTGCATTCGCTACTGGCTCTGTATTACCTGTAGATGTTCTACTTACAGGACAAGAACCTGTACTTGTAACGTGTGCCCAAATACGGTTTATACTAGCTTGATGAAAATAAGCATCACTATTATTCTGTATATTATCAGATCCACAAATACCAGCATATGCCATAATAGTTGAACCACTACCTGGTTCATAAGCATTTGCTCCAGATCTTGAATTAGTAGTACAGTTACCATTTGTTCCGTTAAACGTATGTGGACCTCCAAATTGATGTCCTAGCTCATGTGCTACAAAATCTATATCATAAGCATCACCTACTGGCTGAGAAGAACCAGTTATACCACTAGCCTTACTGTTTGTATTACAAGTAACACCTAAACCAGCTAATCCGCCACCTCCTGTGCTAAATGTATGACCTACATCAAAATTAGCAGAGCCTATTGTACTTGTAATAACACTTTGACTTTGGCCTATTAAAATACTTTGGTTACTATTAGTAAAAGGGTCATCATCTCCGTCTGTATATATTATAGCTTCATTATTGGCAACTAAAGTCATGGTTATAGATAAATCTCTTTCGTAAATACCATTAACTCTTGTTAATGTTACGGCTATTGCAGCCATAGCATCTGCAACTGTACCACCATGAAATTGTGTATACTCACCAGTACAAGCAATTGCAATACGATAATTTCTTAAGGTACCATCATTTGCATTTCTTTCTGCAGGCTCTTCAAAAGTAGCTCTATTTGAAAGCGAATCATCATCTATAACTCCACATTCAAATTCAAAATTTCTTTCTAATAAATCTTTTTTAGAATATACAGTATAAATATTTCCATCTTTAGAAAAAGGATCTATAAATTGAGTTCCTCTTTCTGTTCCTAAAAACATAGCATGAAGTCCTTTTGAAGTTATACTAAACCTAACAATTTCTGTAGGGTTATCTATACCCTGACCAGCATAACTTCTGGTGTTCGGATATTTTTCTTGAAGTTCTGGCTCCATAATAGAAGCTTCAAATACTTTAAATTCACTTAATACGCCTTCTGAATTTGGAAAAGAAATAATTGTATTTCCTATATTGTTTCTATCTCCAACATTTTCTAAAGTATGCTTTAAAGCTTCGAGATTCAGTTGAAAAAACTTTTCAGACTTGAGCTCTACTCTTCTTATAACTTGTTCTGTTTGTTCTGCCTTTTGCTCACTAATACTTGTCCATAATTTACTTGTATTTTGTGCCGTAGCAGATAATGAAAAAATCACAGTTAAGACAAATGTGATTTTAATAAAATAATTTTTTAACATATATTTTTCTTTTTTGATAGCGCATAAAGTTAAGCTATTTATTTTAAAATAGTCAGAAGCCTAAAAAAGCCCCTGTATTAACAGGGGCTTATAACGCATAAAAGCAAAAAACCCAAACTTTTACGTTTGGGTTTTAATTTATTCTTCAATCTCTTTTTCTAATACAAAGTCTTCCATAAATTTCGTGGTATAATTACCAGCTAAATAATCTGGATGATCCATCAATTGCCTATGGAAAGGTATTGTTGTTTTAATACCTTCGATTACAAATTCATCTAAAGCACGTTTCATTTTATTAATAGCTTCTTCTCTAGTTTGAGCTGTTGTAATCAACTTTGCTATCATAGAATCGTAATTTGGAGGAATACTATAACCTGCATAAACATGCGTATCTAATCTTACTCCATGACCTCCCGGTGCGTGTAGCGTTGTGATTTTTCCTGGTGAAGGTCTAAAATCGTTAAATGGATCTTCAGCATTTATTCTACATTCTATTGAATGCAGATTTGGCGTATAGTTTTTACCAGAAATTGGAACTCCTGCTGCGACTAATATTTGTTCACGGATTAAATCGAAATCAATAACTTGTTCCGTTATTGGATGCTCTACCTGAATACGTGTATTCATCTCCATAAAATAGAAATTTCTATGTTTATCTACTAGAAATTCTACAGTACCAGCACCTTCATACTTAATGTACTCAGCGGCTTTTACAGCAGCTTTACCCATTTTAGTTCTCAATTTATCTGTCATAAACGGAGAAGGCACTTCTTCTGTTAATTTTTGGTGACGTCTTTGTATAGAACAATCACGTTCTGATAAATGACAAGCTTTTCCACGAGAATCACCTACAATTTGTATTTCGATATGGCGAGGCTCTTCTATAAGCTTCTCCATATACATATCATCATTTCCAAAAGCTGCTTTAGATTCAGATCTTGCTGATTCCCATGCATTCTGTAGATCTTCTGGTTTCCAAACGGCACGCATGCCTTTTCCACCACCACCGGCTGAAGCTTTAAGCATAACAGGATAACCTGTTTCTTTAGCTACTTTTATACATTCTTCAAAAGTTTCAATGACTCCTTCACTACCAGGTACACAAGGCACACCTGCAGCCTTCATTGTAGCTTTAGCATTGGCTTTATCACCCATACGGTTTATCATATCTTCTGACGCACCAATGAATTTTACGCCATGCTCTTCACAAATTTTAGAAAATTTAGCATTTTCAGATAAAAAACCATATCCAGGATGTATAGCGTCTGCATTTGTAATTTCTGCAGCAGCAATAATGTTAGACATTTTAAGATAAGACTCACTACTTGAAGGTGGGCCAATACATACTGCTTCGTCTGCAAACTTAACGTGAAGACTCTCTGCATCTGCAGTAGAGTAAACCGCTACCGTTTTAATGCCCATTTCTTTACAGGTTCTAATAACTCTAAGAGCTATTTCACCTCTATTGGCAATTAATATTTTTTTAAACATAACTTTTTAATATTTAAAATCTCAAATTCCAAATTCCGATGTAATAGGAATTATGTTTTGGAATTTTAAATTTGGTTATGATGGATCAACTAAAAATAAGGGTTGATCAAATTCAACAGGTGTTGAATCGTCAACAAGTACTTTTACGATTTTTCCTGAAATTTCTGACTCAATCTCGTTGAACAATTTCATTGCTTCAATAACACAAAGTACATCTCCTTCTTTTATATCTGTACCCACTTCAACAAAGACCGGTTTGTCTGGAGATGGTTTACGATAAAATGTACCAATAATTGGTGATTTTATAGTAATATATTTTGAATCCTCAGTAGCCGGGGTTGCTGGAACAACTTCTGCCGCAGGTACAACTGATTGTTGTGGCATTTGTTGTTGAGGCATAGCTGATTGCATCGGGATTTGCTGAACAATTGTAGTCTCATTCTCAGAACCTGTTCTGATCGTAATTTTAATATCGTCCATTTCTAACTTAACTTCACTTGCACCAGATTTAGCCACAAATTTTATTAAGTTTTGAATTTCTTTTATATCCATAATATAAGATATTTTGTTAGTTAGTTTTTTTTTAGGAGTTATAGGCCCATTTAAAATAAATTGAACCCCAAGTAAATCCACCACCAAAGGCAGCAAATATTATTTTATCACCTTTTTTAAGTTTTGATTCGAAATCAAATAATAATAAAGGTAGTGTTGCAGAAGTTGTATTACCATACTTCTCTATATTCATTAAGACTTTATCTTCTTCTAAATTGATTCTATTAGCTGTAGCATCAATAATACGCTTATTAGCTTGGTGTGCTGCTAGCCATGAAATATCATCATTGGTAAGATCATTTCTCTTCATAATCTTTTCGGCCACATCTGCCATGTTAAAAACCGCATTTTTAAATACCGTTTTCCCATCTTGGAATACATAGTGTTTACCTTCGTCGAAAGTTTCTTTAGTAATAGGGTAAGAAGAACCACCATAGGTAGCTTGTAGAAAATCTCTTCCTTCACCATTACTTCTTAACAATTCATCTTGTAAACCTAAACCTTCTTCATTGGGTTCAAAAAGCACAGCACCTGCTCCATCTCCAAAAATAATACATGTAGCTCTGTCTTTATAATCTATAAATGAAGAATTTTTATCTGCGCCTATTAAAAGAATTTTTTTGTATCGACCGGATTCGATGTAGGCTGTTGCAGTAGACATCCCGAATAAGAAACTAGAACACGCTGCTTCTAAATCGAAAGAGAATGCATTTACAGCTCCAATTTCTGTCGCTGTATACGCAGCTGTTGAAGCTGCTTTCATATCTGGTGATGCAGTACAAACAATCACCAAATCAATTTCTTTTGGGTCTAAGCCTTTTTTCTGAATAAGATTTTCAGCTGCTTTTATAGCGAGGTACGATGTACCTTTACCTTCTTCTTTAAGAATTCGTCGCTCCTTAATACCTGTTCTAGAAGTGATCCATTCATCATTTGTCTCAACCATTGTTTCAAGAATCTTGTTAGTTAAAACAAAATCAGGTACATAGCCTCCGACAGCTGTAATTGCCGCTGTGATTTTACTCATTATTAGCTTTTAGATTAATTAAAAATATGAAAAATTGATATACTATATTCAATTCTCCTTGATTTTAGCAAAAAATAGAAACGCAAAGTAAGTGGTTTTTGCGGTATTGAAAAAATAATAACAAAAAAAACGCTCACAAAGGAGCGTTTTCTTGTATGCATGCATAGTACTTATGCTACATTTTCTTCTTCAACAGAGTTGTCAATTAAGACTTGACCTCTGTAGTATAATTTACCATCATGCCAATGAGCTCTATGGTATAAATGTGGCTCACCAGTTGTAGGGCAAGTTGCTATTTGAGGTACAGAAGCTTTATAATGTGTTCTTCTTTTATCTCTTCTTGTTTTCGAAATTTTACGCTTTGGATGTGCCATTTTAAATGTTATTTATCCGTTAATAGTTTTTTTAAATTATCCCAACGAGGATCATTATCCTCTGGTGATTTTGTTTTTTGATCCTCACTTGGACTCAATTCTTCTAGTTTTGAAAGTATATCGGACTGTAATGTACCGTCTTCTATACCTGGATGAACTCTTTTTATAGGAACTGCTAAAATAATTAACTCATATATATATTGAGCTATATTAATTTCATACTCGCCATGCGCTACAATTAAGATATCTTCATTCTCGTCATTGTACTCATCACCAAACTTTACTACCAATTTAAAATTGTCGTCAATAGCTTGGTCATATGGCTCATTCGTTATATCACAATTAACATTTACAGACCCTTTCGCTGAAAAAAACAACTCAAAAAAGGTTGATTTTTTATCGAATTTCAGGTCAATTTTCACGTCAACTGCGTTAAATTCATCGTATTCAAAATGTTCAAAGAACGCGTTACCAATTTGATAATCAAAATGATGCTCTCCTATTTTTAATCCTACAAAAGGGATAGTATAAGATTTTAATGCCTTCATTATCACATTCATTTTGAGCGTGCAAATATATAAATTTTTATTTACTTCAAGCCTAGATATCAACAAATTTTGTTTATAACTATCTAGACAACCTTTTTAACGGGTTTTTACTATAAATATTGTACTCTTCTCTTTTTCTAAAGATCTCTATTGCAGTTACAATAGCTTGTTTCATAGAGCTTTCATCAGCAATACCTTTTCCTGCTATTTCATAAGCCGTACCGTGATCAGGTGACGTTCTAACTTTATCTAAACCTGCTGTATAGTTAACACCTTTACCAAAAGCTATCGTTTTAAAAGGTATTAAACCCTGATCGTGATAGGATGCTATAATCGCATCAAAATTACGGTAAGTATTGGACCCAAAAAAACTATCGGCAGAATAAGGACCGTAAACAAGACTGCCATCTTTCTTAATTTTTTCTAAAGCTGGTTTTAAAACAACATCATCTTCATTACCAATAACTCCATTATCTCCCGCATGAGGATTAATGGCTAACACAGCAATCTTTGGTTTTCTAATTCCAAAATCTTGCTTTAAGGATTTTGTTACGGTTGCAATTTTTTCCTTTATAAGATCTTCTGTTATGGTTTCACTCGCATCTTTTAAGGGAACATGATCGGTTAAAAGTCCGACTCTTAATTCATCTGAAACCATAAACATTAAACTTTTTCCATTTAAAGCTTTTGCTAAATAGTCTGTATGACCAGGAAAATTAAAGGTTTCTGATTGAATATTATGTTTATTAATCGGTGCCGTTACCAATACATCTATTGTTGCTTCCTTTAAAGCATTGGTTGCTGCCTCTAGAGATTTTATAGCATATTCACCTATTTTTTTATCTTCTGTTCCAAATTCAATTTTCACAGGCTCCTTCCAAACATTGACCACATTCACTTTACCGTGAACGGCTTTTTCTGGCGATTCTATACCATAAAAATTAATTTTACTATTAAAATGATTTTTAAAAAACTGCATAGTTTTAGCTGAAGCGAAAATAACAGGAGTATTTAATTCTAAAGACCTTGGATCTTCGTATGTCTTAATGACTATTTCTGCACCAATACCATTGAGATCACCAATTGAAATCCCTACAATTATCTTTTCGTCTTTTTTCATTTTTTGTATTTAACTTTGTAATTGCAAATTTAACTAAATAAAGCACAAATTATGTTCACAGGTATTATAGAAGATCTAGGAAAAATTGAGAAATTAAAAAAAGAAGATGGTAATCTTCATATTACGGTTCATAGTTCTATAACAAATGAATTAAAAATTGACCAAAGCGTTGCTCATAACGGCGTATGCTTAACTGTTGTAAATATAGCCGGAGATACTTACACTGTAACTGCTATCCAAGAAACTTTAGATAAAACTAACTTAGGGCTACTAAAGGAAAATGATACTATAAATATAGAACGCGCTATGAAACTAGGCGACCGACTTGACGGACATATTGTACAAGGCCACGTAGATCAAACGGCTAAATGTATTAGTATATTAGAAAAAGAAGGAAGTTGGTTTTTTACTTTTGATTATGATAAAAACCTAAATAACATAACTATAGAAAAAGGTTCTATTACTGTAAATGGGGTAAGCTTAACTGTTGTTAATTCTAAACTTAATAGTTTCTCTGTAGCTATTATACCTTATACTTATAACCACACTACATTTAAACACATAAAAGACGGAGATACTATAAATTTAGAATTTGATGTTATTGGAAAATATGTAGCACGATTAAACGACTTACGTAATTAAACTGTTCGCTTAGATAATTTATAAGATTTATAAATACCATAAGTTAACGCTAGTACAAATAGAACTATGATACCACCATCTATAGGCATACCCGGAGGCCCAGGTGCTTCTAACGTCTGAGGCTGAGGCAAATTATCCACTTGAGCTAAAGCAACAAAACCCGTTAAAAAAACCAAGATTAAGGCAAATATATTTTTCTTTTGCATTCTATTTAAATATGGCGTAAAAGTATAAAAAAAATCGAACTAACAAAATCAAATTAATCAAAAACATCTATAAAAAGCATATTTCACCGTTAAAACGTAAAAATATGGGTTATAATAGAGAAAACACCTAATTTTCAACCTATCATTTAACGCAAATATAATATTGAAGCTATTTAAAACAATATAACAAAACGCTCAAAACCTAAAAAACGCATCTAATTTCTATGCTTTTATAAAAATAAATACGCAAAACTGCATTTGTTGTAATTCCTAATGAATATCTAGAAAACTTCTGCGCATTACCAGCTAAATTAATTCTATAATAGTTATTTATATTGGATAAATTCCAAGTATATACACCAATTCCGGAACGAAACCTTTTTATTAATTTACACCAAAATAAAATATAAAACTATCCTATACTTTTAAATCTTGGTAAATAGATTTTATAACGTCTTCACCATATTTTCGTTCTAAGCGTCTCACCCTAAAATGAGCCGTTGCCATTCTCTGAAAATGATCTACAAAAACATAATTTAATCCACCTCCTCCAATTGCACCAACAACAGGAACAGCTTGTGCTAAAAACTTCTCACTAATTAAAAGACTTAATCTAGTGGCTATTTTAGATAAGAAATTACCAACCACATTAGAACCTAAAACACCAACACCTTTAACCAAATTATCTAAGCTCATTTTTATACTTGCTGTCGATACATTTTTTAAAGCCGAATTTAATGCCATACGTGTGGTATAATAACTAGTTTCCATTCCATCATCATCTTTAGCATCTCCTCCAAGAGCAAAAACTTGCAAACATGCCATTTGCCCTTCAAGCGTGTAAATATCTTCACCCTCACTACGCGCTATATCCATAATAGTTCGCATTAAAAATTTTGTAGTCAGCGTCACTTCCGATGCAAAAATAGCTGTACCTAAACCTGTAGAAGATCCAAAGAAGCCACTTAGTGCCCCTGTACTTGTTACAATACTTTTGTACGTATTTATTGAAGGCTTCTTAAACGTTTGATTCTTTTTTATCGTTAATAAATTAGCCTTAACAACTTTCAGTAATACCTTTTCTGTAATTTTCTGCACCTTAACTAATGCCTTTTCTGGCACATAGTTAATTCCAGTTTCAACCGTATTACCAATTTTATTAACGTTGCGTATAGCCCAACCTAAATTCTGCATGCTAGACTTTGCTTGCAATAAGATTTCTTTATCTTCTGTTGTAATGGAGTTTGTTGTGAGGCTCAAAAGTTATTATTTATAAGATTTGTCGATAAATCTGAATAATTGTTACAAAATCTAAACACACTAAAATCAAAAGACCTCAACGGCATTATTATTTTCAGATACAAATTCATCCCTTCCATTATATTTTACATTTTCTTTCATAAGAATATCTATAGGTAGGTAAGTTTTATACTCAGGAGTTTTATTCTGTATTAAAAAATCTGCCAAAAGCCTGACAGATTTATAGCCTTGATCAAATGGCTTTTGAGATATTAAGAAAGCAACCGAATCGTTAATTAAGCATTCTGTATTTTGTGGTGTATTATCAAAACCTATGAGTTGTAAGTTTTTTAAATGATGTTCCTCCAAACAATTAACCACCATATAAATTCTACTAGACGGCACAAAAACCCCTTTAATTTCAGGGTGATTTTTTAAGAAAGAATTGATTACTTCTTGATTTTCAAGAGTATCATTTAAATTTTCAAGTTTTAAGCCTCTAGGGTTAGATTTAATTTCATTTTTAAAAAAATAATCTTTAAAACCCTCAATCCTATCTGATATAGAATTGTTTTTAGTGATATTCTGAAGCGTTTGAATAATTAAAAATTCAGAAGATTCTGGATTATTTAAATGCATCAATTTTCCTGCTACATAACCTGCAGTATAAGAATCTTGCCCAACATAAGCAATGTTATTAAATCCTTTGATATCAATATTTAGAAATAAATAAGGAATATTTAAAACCTCTAGTTCTTTAATAATTTGTTTGGTTTCATCAGAAAAATTAGGAACCATAATAACTTCCGTTGGTTTTGTTTCTAATAAATCTTCAAAAGCATTTAAATATGAAACCGGATCAGATTGATTAAATCTAAAGACACTAACGTAAACTCCGAAATTTTTAACATCCTCAGCTGCTTTTAACACTCCTAAATATGGTGATTTCCAAAATAAATCAGAATCATTATACTCAGGAATTAATACGGAAATTTGATGCTTTTTTTTCATTGCTAGTGCACTTGCAACGGGGTTGACTTTAAAACTATGACGTTCAAGAATTTTTCGAACTTTAGCTTCTGTCTTTTTAGAAACTCCACTTCTACTATGTATAACGCGATCTACAGTTCCTTCCGAAACATTCGCCTCTTTCGCTATATCCTTTATTGTTATCATATTAAAAATTAATAAACCTCATCGTCGCTAAATAAAAACTAAGAAATGTATAACGACACCTAGCTCAATCCTAGACAATTTTGTCAAAAATATACAATTTTGTGTGCGTACACAAAATTGTATCATTATATTTGTGTACGTACACGAAAATACAAATCAAAAAGAAACCTAAATGAATAAAGTAATCGTATTAACAGGAGCAGGCGGTGTGTTATGTAGCACTTTAGCTATAGCACTTGCAAAACAAGGAAATAAAATTGCTGTTTTAGATTTAAGAAAAGAGGCTGCGGACAAAGTAGCAGATGAAATTAATTCTAACGGCGGAACAGCTATTGGAGTTACTGCAAATGTTTTGGAGAAAGACACTTTAATAGCAGCCAAGAAAACTGTAAATGATGCTTTTGGAAAAGTTGATATCTTATTAAATGGAGCAGGTGGAAATCACCCTTTAGGAACAACTTCTAATCCCTTTTTAGAATTAGAAGATTTAGCAAATAAAACAGAAGGTTTTAAAACTTTCTTCGATTTAGATCCAAAAGGAATAGAGTTTACATTCAACCTTAATTTCTTAGGAACTTTAATTCCTACACAAGTATTTGCAACAGATATGGTAGGTAGAGAAGGTTGTTCTGTATTGAATATTTCTTCTATGAATGCGTTTACACCCTTAACAAAAATACCTGCTTATAGTGGTGCAAAAGCTGCAGTCTCTAACTTTACACAATGGCTAGCTGTTCACTTTTCTAAAGTAGGAATCCGTGTTAATGCATTAGCTCCTGGCTTTTTCTTAACCGACCAAAACAGAACATTACTAACAAATACAGACGGAAGTTTAACACAAAGAGGGCAACAAATTATTGACCAAACACCAATGGGTCGTTATGGAGAACCTGAAGATTTAATAGGTACAACATTATGGTTATGTGGTGAAGGTGCAAAGTTTGTAACAGGAGTTGTAGTGCCAATTGACGGTGGATTTTCAGCCTATAGTGGCGTTTAAAAAATAAAAAAATGATACAAAATTTAGAACAAACATGGCGTTGGTACGGACCAAATGACCCTGTTTCTTTATCTGACATAAAACAAGCAGGAGCAACAGGAATTGTTTCTGCATTACATCATATTCCAAATGGAGAAGTTTGGACGGTTGAAGAAATCAACAAAAGAAAAGAAGTTATAGAAAATATTGGACTTACATGGTCTGTTGTAGAATCCGTACCTATCCACGAAAACATTAAAACAAAGTCTGGGGATTATCAGTTATATATTGACAATTACAGACAAACCTTATTAAATTTAGGCGAATGTGGCATTGATACCGTTTGTTATAATTTTATGCCTGTTTTAGATTGGACACGTACCAATTTAGATTATGAAGTTTCTGATGGATCAACCGCATTACGTTTTGAAGCAGCAGCTTTTGCAGCTTTTGAATTGTATTTATTAAAAAGACCAGGGGCAGAACACCACTATTCTGATGTTCAAAAAGAAAAAGCAGCAACGTTTTTAAAAAATTCAACAGCTGAAGAACAAAAGACTTTAGTTAGAAATATTATAGCGGGTTTACCTGGTGCTGAAGAAGGTTATACTTTAGAAGAATTTAATGCCATTTTAGCCACTTATAAAAATGTTGGTCCGGAGGAATTAAAAGCAAATTTATTTTCATTTTTATCCGAAATTATTCCCGCAGCAGAACAAGCTGGAGTCTTAATGTGTATTCACCCAGATGATCCACCTTTTCCAATTTTAGGTTTACCAAGAGTGGTTTCAACAGAACAAGATATTGTTGATTTATACAAAGCGGTTCCTTCTCACAATAACGGACTAACATTCTGTACAGGTTCTTTCGGTGTAAGAGCTGATAATGATTTAGCAGGAATGGTAGAACGTCTTGGTGATCGTATTCATTTTATTCATTTACGGGCTACAAAAAGAGATGCTGAAGGTAATTTTCATGAAGCAGATCATTTAAATGGCGATGTAGATATGTATGCCGTGATGAAAGCTTTAATTAAAGAGCAACAAAAACGTATTGAAGCCGGACGAACAGATCTTAGAATGCCATTTAGACCCGATCATGGACACAAAATGTTAGATGATTTAAAAAAGAAAACAAACCCTGGTTATTCTGGTATTGGACGCTTACGTGGCTTGGCAGAATTACGTGGTTTAGAATTAGGTATTAGACGTTCATTATAACATAGATTTTTTTTCAAAATGACTAGTAAATCACCTTTTATAAAGGCTAATTTTTTACTGCAATCTGAAGTCGCAGAAACACTATATCATCAGTACGCTAAAGATTTACCGATTATAGATTATCACAATCATTTGTCACCACAAATCATTGCAGAAGATCTACCTATAAAAAATATTACAGAAGCTTGGTTAAATGGTGATCATTACAAATGGCGTGGTATGCGTGCTAATGGCATTGAGGAAACTTTTATTACAGGAAATAAAACAACGCAAAAAGAAAAATTTTTAAAATGGGCAGAAACGGTTCCTTATACATTAAGGAACCCGCTGTTTCATTGGACGCATTTAGAACTCAAACGCTATTTTAATATTGATGATCTTTTGCAACCGGCAACAGCAGAAGTAATTTATAATAAAGCAAACACTGTTTTAGAAAGCAAAACGCCTGCGCAATTATTAGAGCAAATGAACGTTGAAGTCATTTGCACTACTGATGACCCATCAGATAATTTGGAACATCATAAAATAATTGCAAAAAAAGGATTCTTCACTAAAGTTCTACCCACATTTAGATCCGATAACTTAATTTTAATTGAAGCAAGTAATTATGTCAATTATATTAAAAAACTAGCTTCTGAAGTTGAATTTTCAATTTCAAACTTATCAGAATTATTAAAGGCTATTCAACATAGAGTTGACTTTTTTAACACGTTAGGTTGCCGACTTTCAGATTATGGATTAGAGCAAATTTATGCTTTTGATTTTACAAAAACCGAAGCCGATGCTATCTTTCAAAAACGTCTATCAAATACCGCTATTTCAAAAGACAAAGCCAATGTATTTGCCTCTTGTATCTTATTTGAATTGTGCAAAATGTATCACACAAAAGGTTGGGTACAACAGTTTCATTTAGGTACATTAAGAAACAATAACACCACATTATTAGACCAAATAGGTTTAGACGCTGGCGGAGATTCTATTAGCGATGTTAGTCAAGCAAAAGCCATGTCTAAATTGTTTGATCAATTAGATACTGAAAATTCATTATCAAAAACCATCACTTATAATTTAAATCCTTCTCAAAACGAAGTTTTTGCCACCATGATGGGGAATTATAGCGAAGCAGGTATTCCTGGAAAAATGCAATGGGGTTCTGGCTGGTGGTATTTAGACCAAAAAGATGGTATAGAAAAACAGTTAAACACACTTTCTAATATGGGCTTATTAAGTCGGTTTATTGGTATGGTAACAGACAGTCGTAGTTTTTTATCCTTCCCGAGACATGAGTATTTTAGACGAATTCTATGTAATTTAATTGCAGAAGATGTCAATAACGGGCTTGTACCAAATGATATTGAATTTCTTGGAAAAATGATTCAAGATATTTGCTATCATAATGCGGTTAATTATTTCGATTTTGAAAATTAGATATTAAAACATTTCCTGATAGCCAACTCGCTTCTGAAAGAGAAGTACTTGAGTTATTACAAAAGTAAGCGCCGCAATCCTATCTAATTTATACCAGAATATCATGTATTTGGCATTCCTTATGTATTTAAAACAAACAACAATTTAATGTTTTAGAAAGAAGCCTTGGTGTTTAAATTATAATGCTTTCAGATTTTTATAACCACTTTTCCCATAAAAACGACGTTACATCATTGAACCATATATAAGAATCCTAAGTCACAAAAAAAATCCGCGTTTCACCTAATGGAGAAACGCGGATTATATAAAATAATTTATATTCTTAATTTGCAGTAATTGTAATTTTTAAAACTGCATTCACACTTGGGTAATCAAAGCCATCATTAACATTAGATAATAATTGAACCTGTCCTGTTTCATCCATTCCAGTATCTGCTGCTAATTGATTCGTCACTGTATTTGGACCAATAGCAGGCTGTTCGTTAACCTCTGTTCCAGCATCCCATAAGTAAACCTCATTTGTAACATCACCACTTAAAGGCGTTCCGTCTGCACTAAATAATTCAATTCCTGTATCTTGAGTTGCAAACAACACATCGTTTGTAGCCGCTAACATACTTGCAAATGATAAGCTATTTCCAGCTTCAGCTGTAAAGCTAAACGTGTAAGTGTTTCCTGGTAATAAAGGCCCAGGACCACTACCTCCATCTACAGTATTAAAAACAGCACCTGAAATTTGGCCTTCTAATCCACTTAGGTTATCTGCTAAAACAGCCGTATTTCCATCTTCAGCAATATGCTCTAATCCTAAATCGTAATCTGTAACTCCTGATGTGAATAATGGCATCGTATTTCCTTCGTGAACTACAAAGATTCCTGGAGATGACGGGTAAGTAACACCAGTGTTATCAGCAGTGTATTCACCAAGAGGTGTAGCATTTCCATCTTCAGAAATACCTTCTACACCTTGACCATAATCAGCTTCACCTTCTGTAAATAAAGGATTTGTATCACCATGAATCACATAAACACCAGGAGATAAAGGAGCAGCAGACATTCCTGCGCTTGTATTTAAACTTGCTGTTGCTAAGTCTTCTATAGAAACTGTAAACATTGTACCCTCTACATGCGTAATGCTTACTGAAATTATTTCGCTTACCTCTGGAAAATCAAACATAAAACCATTGGTTACGTCTGCAATTTTTAATACGTTACCGTTTTCTACTTCTCCGGTATCTGGACCAGATTGCATGCCTACCGTATTAGGACCTACTGCTGGTTCTTCGTTAACTTCTGTTCCGGCATCCCATAAATAAACTTGATCTGTAACATCTCCAGAAATAGGATCTCCATTATCATCGTACAATGCAATTCCATTACCGTCAGGAGCAAAAAATAAATCGTTGGTTGCAGCTAACATAGTTGCAAAAGATAATTTTTGACTTCTCCCAGCATTAACAGTAAACTCATAACGTTTTCCTGGAGTTGCTGGTCCAGGAGCAGCATCACCAACAGGAGTATTAAATATTCCAGAATCTATAAAACTATAGGCGCTACCAATATTTTCAATACTGACTGTAAAATTAGTAGTTTCGCTTGGATCTACTGTAGTGTTGTCGTCGTCATTATCGCAACTTGCAAAAAGTGTAATAACGGATAAAAGTGTAATAAATTTAAAATTCTTCATTTGTAAATATGTTAATGATTATATATCCACAAATATCTTCCAAGAGTATCACCAAATTATAACAACGATATAACCATAGTATAAATTATTATATAAAATTTATAACGATGCCGTTCTTTTAAGCACTGGCAGATTGAAATAAAACTGGGTTCCTTGGTTTAGAATGCTCTCTACTTTTATAGTTGAATTGTGAAGGTCCATTATCTTTTTAACAATAGCCAACCCTAGTCCACTACCTTTGGTGGCATCAGAATAAAACTTGCCTTTTCGGTAGCGTTCAAATATATAAGGTAACTCTTGAGACTCTATACCTCTTCCCGTATCGGACACCTTTACCATCACCTGATCATTTGCTGTGTAAAGCTCTAAGGTAACGACATCACCTTGCTCGCAATGTTTAATGGCATTGTCTATGATGTTCTGTAATGCTCTATCAATTAAAGCAATATCCGCGTATACAAAAGGAAGATCTTTAGAATACACCGTATTTATGCTTACCCCTTTATTTTTAGCAATAATGCGGTATTTATCGGCGATATCTTGAATAATTTCTGCCATTTGTAAGGCTTCTGGCTGCACGGCTTTTTGATTGGCTTCCAAAACACTTAATTCAAACAAATCGTTAACCAATTTCTTAAGACGTTCCGAGTTTTTAAGCACTATTTCCATGTAACGATTCTTTTCCTTTTCATCTAAAGCATCACCTTTAATCATAATAGTTTCTATAAAACCCTGAATAGAAGCAATAGGTGTTCTTAAGTCGTGTGAAATATTTGCGATAAGTTCTTTTCGTAAGTTGTCGACACTTTGTAAATCTTGAATATTACTTTGAATGGTATCAGCCATGTCGTTATAGGTATTAGCCAACAACCCCATTTCGCCATGCTGTACACCTGCTACACGGGCATCGTGATTACCATTTTTAAAAGACGTAAACGCCGCAATAATTTTATTGAAATTTCTTGTGATAATATAAATGGAAAGCAACGCCACCAATAATGCTGCAAATAGCGCATATAAGATATTACGCATGCTTAGTTTACGAATATAACTGGCCTCATGTTTTTTAATCAGCGAATCATAATCGTTACCACCTACTATAGTATAGATGTAGCCTACTTTTTCGTTATTATAAAGGTAGGGTGCTGCAGAAAATATTTTTTTAGTGCCCGGTAATTTTGGGTCATCTCCTTTAATAAATACTTCACCATCTTGGGCGATAAATTCTGTTATAGGTTTTAAATCGATGCGCTTTGCTTTCACCTCTTTGTTCATAGCTACATGTTTAAGGATATTTCCTTCTAAGTCTAACAAGTAAACTTCCGTCGCCGGGTTTGTAGCCATAACATGATGCATTAGACTACTCATTTTAGAACCGACTACCGAATCACCATCGTAAAGTCCTTGAATTTCTTCAACAATATATCCTGCTACATTTCTATTTAAGCCTTGTGTAATTTCGTCGTGATAATCTTCTGAAAGTTGGGTGGATGTTCTGGTAATTAAAAAGGCAAGTACTACAAATAATAGGGTGAGTACACCTGCAATTTTGTAAAATAAAGTGTTTTTTGTTTTCATAATGTCTTAGTATTCGGAAAATCGGTACCCAACTCCCCAAGTGGTAAGTATATATTCTGGGTTTCCAGGATCTTGTTCTATTTTTGCTCGTAAACGGTTAATATGAGAATTTACGGTATGTTCATAACCTTCAAATTCATACCCCCAAATACGATGCAACAATTGTGCACGACTATAGGTTTTACCCACATTATTGGCTAATAAACACAGTAATTCAAATTCTTTAGGTGTAAGATTAAGGCGTTCACCTTGTAATTCTACTTTTCTCATTTCCTGATTGACCACAAGATCTTTACGCGTTAATAGAGGCAAATTTTCTTCTTCTGATGTAGCTGTTTTAGTATCTAAGGTTTGGCGCCTAATTATAGCTTTTACACGAGCTTGCAATTCGCGAACACTAAACGGTTTTGTCATATAATCGTCTGCACCTGTTTCAAGGCCTAAAATCTTATCGATTTCATCACTCTTACTGGTAAGCATGAGTATTGGAGTATTAATATTAGAGGCTCTTAACTCCCTGCAAATGTCTAAGCCTTTTTTACCAGGTAACATTACATCTAAAATAATTAGATCGTAAGCATTTGTAGAAGCTTCTATAAAACCTTCGCTACCATTATAACAACTTTTTAAACTTGTTTGATCGTCTTCAAGGTTTATAGTAACCAATTCAGCTATATGAACGTCGTCTTCGACAACTAAAATTTGAACCATTTCAATATATTTTGTGGGCAATCTAATCTTAAAGTATCAAGAAAGTATCCCGATATTATGTTATTAAAAAAATAACATGTGCTTCGATTACAGGTTAATACTTAAAATAGACGAAAGAAGTTGAAGATGCTTTCAAATTAAAAAAAGTAAATCTCTTGAAAACCTAAGTAAAGATTGCTAATAAATAAAAATGGATCTTTTTATATCTAGTATCGGAGTTACTAGATTTTAACTATGCTAAAAAATAAACCCTTGAAAACAACTAGTGCTTACAAGGGTTTTTCTTTTGTGGTCCCACATGTATTAATATTTATAGAGCAATAAAGAGTATTATATACTCATATAGCACCATTGAGTCAAAATTATTAATCAAGAAAAGTATTATTTAGGGTTGTTTCCGTACAAAGGTTTGAGCATCACAAGAAGATTACCCTAACACACTACTCAACTTAAACATAGGCAAATACATTGCTATTAAAATAACCCCAACCAAAACGCCAACAATTAAAATAATAAATGGCTCTAAAACTGTGGATAGTAATTTAGATTTCTGCTGTACTTGAGTGTTATATTGTGTATTTAAACGCTCAAAAATAAACTCATTTTGATTGGTCTCTTCTGCCACTTTAACCATTGCTATCATTTTATCTTCAAATAATTGATGTTGACTCAAACTTTCACTTAAAGAATGCCCCTCCAAAATGTTTTGCTCAACGGCATTCAAAGCATTTTGTAAAGGATAAAAATCAATCATTTGCTTTACCAATTGAATACTATAAACCACAGGAACCTTAGATGCTGTTAACAAAGCAATAGCCTGTGTAAATTGAGATAAGTAAACAATTTTTATAAAATCACCTATAAACGGAATTTTTACAATTATTTTGTCTTTCAATTTTTTAAACCATTTTTTCTTATTGAAAAATGTTCTAAAAAAAATAACACCAATTATCAAGGTGAATATAAATAACCCATAGGATTTTATAAAATCAGAACAACTAATAATAAATTTTGTAATTGCTGGCAGTTCTACTTTTTGCTGTTCAAAAATATCTTGAAACATCGGTACAACATAATACAGCATAAAAGCCACTACTAAAACGGCTGTAGTTAAAATAATACTTGGATAGGTTAATGCACTTATTAGATTTCGTTTTTGTTCATTCTTTCTAGAAAAGAAAGCCCCTAACTGCTCTGCAACTTGCTGAAGAGTACCTGTCTCTTCTCCTATTTTTAGAGAGTAATACTCATATTGTGTAAACTGATTGTTTTTAATTACAGATTCTGATAAGCTTAAACCTGAAATAATATCACTTGAAATTTCTTTAAATAATTGCTTATTTACTTTCTTTTTTTGGGAATTCTCGATGAGCTCTAAAGCATCTCTTAACGTAATACCAGCCTTAATTAATACACCAAGCTCTATATAAAAATCTTCTTTTATTTTATTAGAAAAGGTACTACCGAAAATAGTAATCTCTTTTTGCAAAAAGGATGTTGAAGACACCTTCTTCTCTTCCAACTTCTTTTCAGTCTTTGTAATGTTATCTAGTTGAAATGCCATTAGTTCATATAATTTGAAGCATCATTCTCTTTGTAAATGAATAAAACTTGAGTTTGAGCATTTTTTGAAGTTACCAATTTTATAGCATCCATCTTACCATCTATTGCTGTTTCTCCATCTAAGAAAAACATCTTATTTTGCAATCGGATATTAAATGTATCTGTTTCTTTAATTATATTTTCATCGTAAAATTTATAGCTAACAGAATCTATAGGTGACGAGAATCTTAATTCATTTTCAAAACCACTATAACGAACTTTAGTATATCTATTAAAATCTAACCATAGTGCTGTTTCTAATCTATTTAATTCAGTAGTCTTATTGTAGTTTTGCTGAATAGCGAGCATATGCCTTTGTACTAAAGACAATACAGAAAAAGCAAGCCCAACTACAATACTGGTTAGAATAAGTACTATAATCATTTCGCTTAATGTAAAAGCTTTTAATCTTTTATTTGGTTTCAATTATTTCTTTATTAACTGTTTTTGATGTTTTACTATTAATAGCTTCAAATTCAATGATAGTATTATTATTTTCTTTATAACTATCTACTAGTATTTGCCAATCTTTAAAATCATCAGTATATGGAATTGTGAGTTTATCATTTTTATATAAGTACTGTAATTCTGAAAGTTCCGCATCAATAGCTCTTGTATTATTTTTTATAGAGTTAGAAAATAGATTATTTAAAATCATACTCGAAATCACAAATACAATGACTATCAGTATTGTAGCCACTAAAGTCTCCATTAATGTAGACGCTCTTATTTTTTCTAATACAACCATTTAACCTCTCCTTTTTTAGAATTATTAAATGAAAATCCTATGTATTGCTGAGGAAGTTTATCAACATTAATTGTACCATTATAAATATGACTTTGATAGATTGAACCCGATTGTTTAACTATAAAATTATTAGCAAAGACAGTTCCTAAAACCTGACCTCTTAATTCTAAATTTTGATTACAATATACCTCTCCAATAACAACAGTGTTTTCTTTCAATTCTAATTGCACATTATAATTATTGGTTTTGGGCATACCTAGATACAATACTATTCCGCTAATATTAGAATTGGTATTAATAACCAAATTTTTATTATTAAAGCCTGAAGACATAAGCTTTTCTTGTTCATTCATTTTCTCATTTAACACTAATGCCGATGGATAACTTAAGTCAACATTTTCACCTATTACTAAGGATTCTGAAGCAATAGCCTGGAAATTACCCTTAACATAATTCTCAACTTCAATCTCCGGCGCAATAAGTACAATATCGTTTAAAACAGAAGAGCTTTCAACCACTATTTTTGTTTTAGATTGCACAATAATATTTCCAATGAGTCTAACTCTGTTAAGCCTTATTTCAGAATTAGAGTAAACCATCTGTTCTGGTCTTAAAAATGAGTTTTTATAAGTTTTACCATCACTTAAAATTAAAAAATCTTCTTGCTCTATTTTTAAAATTTCATTTTCTATAGTGTTTATTTGAGTAATAGTCTCATTAAATAAGTTTGGCAGCTTAGACGAAGGCTTTGTCTGTCCATAAATAAGTTGAGAGCCATCATATGATTGCCCTGAAATATTTCCCGATTTTACACCTCGTTCAGGTAAATATGCTACACCTTTAATTTTTGTATTCCCAACCAATACTAATGGTCTATTATTATCTTGGGCAAACAAGGCAACTCTGTTGTCTTCTGGCTGCCTCCCCCCAATTAATACCGTCTTTTTTAAATTATAATTTTTAATTTCCGAAACAACAGTTATCTTCTCAAAAATCCCCCAAAACTCACGGTGTACTTTTAAACGCTTATAATCTTCATCTTTTAAATCAATATAAGTGGTGTCATTTAACGGAATATGGTTTTTTAACGAATAACTAATTCCTTTATTGCTGTTCTTAGAGGTTTCTATAATAAAATCGGTTTGTATACCAAACTGTTTATGTGCTTGCACCAAAAGAACAAAAGCAGTTAGTAGTAAAGCAATAATCACTGCAATAAAAAGTGTTATTTGTAATGCTCCTGCTTTTAGTTTTTCCCAAAACATTATTGACGTTTTATGGTTTTCGATATGTTGTTATACCTAACAACGATCGCGTTTGTATTTCCTCTAATCAGTTTTACACTATCTACAATTTGTCCGCGCTTTAGTAAATATTGATTTTTATTAATATTCACAACAAATACTTGGTCTGATAAATCTTGCTTTTTTATAACCCCTCCATACGTAACGTTAGGAAAATTTGATGTAACTTTTTTTTGTGTGTTAGCAGACGTCGATTTTCCTTTGTTATTAAAATTCAATGTCCCAAGGAAAGGATCTCTTTCAATATTTTTGATAGAAAACGTGTCTACTTTTACACTTATTTTTGGTAGAAAAGAAACATTTAAATCTTGCGGTGCTATTTCAGCCACATCAGGACTTAATCCATTGACAAATTTATAAGCAACTGTTCCCCAAATTACCAAAACCGCAACCAATAATATGTATATTTTTGTTTTATTCTTCAACCGTAAAATTTTGTGCTGTATATGTTGTTTCGTAATCAGAATTTTGTGCTTTTACACGCCACTCATAATCTTGAGCCTCTAAATTGGAAACCGAAAATACAGTAGTGCTTATTATTTCATTTTCAATAATTTCTATGGCACTAGCAAAGTCTGGAGTTGCAATTTGAATTGTATATTCTTCGGCGTTTAAAACCATATCCCAAGAAAAGTTAATAGTATCTGTTGTTAAAAATATAAGATTATCTGCAGGTGCTAATAAAATTACTTCTTCATTAGAAATATCTACAGCGTCACTTTCAGTAATACTAAAACTTTGTGTTGTATATGGGGTTTGATAATTAGAATTTTCGGCTCTAACTCTCCATTGATAACTTCCTGAATTTAATGCCTTCGTAAAATTTATTGCGGTTACTAAGGTATCTTCTTCAATAGCTGTTGTGTTTTCAAAATCTGGCGTTGCTATTTGTAACCTATAACTATCAGCTTCCTCTACGGCATTCCATGAAAAATTTACGGTAGTATTGGTTAATACAGAAGCCTCCGTTGGCGCTAAAATAGAAACTTCTTTATTTGAAATATCTTCTACGCCAATAATATCTTCACAGTTAAAAACAAAAAGTGGTAGAATAAAAATCCAAAAAATCTTTTTCATGCGTTTAAATTTATTTATTATATCGTAGTATATAGTCTGCCATTAATCAACACCTCTATGTGATTAAATTTCCCATATGCTACTTTCATTTTATTACAATTTAAAATAATCTATTTGTTTTTTAGCTTTTTTGGCTGATTTATATGTACTACGAGTGCATTTATCCGAACTTTCAACGATATCTATGATTTCTAATTGGTATTTATCATTTTGTTTCCAACAAAAATTAGAGCTTACATAAGCAAAAACAACACCATGGCTAAACAATACTGTTTTTTGCTCTTCATTATTAATATAAGTTTTTAAGGCGTAACTCTTTTTACCTGCCCTTTCTAAAAAAACTTCATCTGCATTTTCTATTGCTGTTAAATCACTTTCATTTAAAGCCATAGATACACTGGTAACTATATCTGCCGTATTATTTGTTTTTAAAAACTGAAACAGAGCTATATTTTCTTTAGCATTTAATGCATTTAAAACACTTACTCTATCTGCTATTTCTAACTTTATATATCGTGGCTTATTTACCATTGAATCCATATAATTAATACGCACCTTTTTTGTTTGTGATAATTTAGCTTTATTAAAAGCTTTAATGGATGCCTTGTTAAAATACTCAAAGTTTATTTGAACCTTAATAGGATTTTTATACTTAGGTATGGCTGTATGGTTATAATCTTGTTCTAATAAAAAACCTTTGTACTCACCAACAGTTCCTAGTTGTAAATTTTGTTTAATTGTTTTTTGAGATTCCTCACCTATGTATATTGTATGGCAACTATAAAATAAAAACAGAAGTAAAATAGGCGATATAAAAAGTAATTTTCGCATTAATTAATATGATTTATGTAAATATATAAATTCTCATTTTAAGTTTGTCGTCATATTATTTTTTATGACACACAAAAAGCGAAACTACCATTCATTAATCCCAGTACTTTATGCCAAAGGGTTACTGGGTAAGCAACAGCTTAATAAAATACCTAAACGCACCCTACAACATTGGAACAAAAACAAAGATAAAACTTATGATTTTGAATCTTGGGTAATGCCTTTTGAAGAACACATAGAAGGTATTAAAAAAACATACGAACGTAAGCAACTAAAAAAAGTAATACAGTTTATCATAAAAGTAAGTGATGGCTATCACCGTGTATTAACCAATGTTAATAAGAATAAAACCGTTTTAAAAGAAAATGCAGAATATATTATTGGTTCTATTGACGAAATTGTGTTTCAATCTCATATTAAAGTAAAACGTGCCTGTAAATTTTATGGTGTTTCTAGTGATTGGTATTATCGTGAAAAACGAAAAGCTAATTGCGCTCTTAATATATTTAATAACTGTTTTAAACAACACCCTAATCAGTTAACATTTAAAGAGACAAATGCTATAGAACAACTTGTTAAAGCCCCAAAACACTTTGGTAAAACAAAAGTCACATTGTATTACCATGCCTTACGACATAATTTAGTCTCATGCGGAAAATCTACCTTTAGCAAATACGCAAAGGCATTGGGATACCAAAAGCCTAAGAAACCAAAGATTCCACCAAAAAAAGGTATACGTGCTACTCGTATTTTTGAATGGTTACATGTTGATATTACCTTAGTACCAACACTAGATAATGGTATGCAAAAAGTAGCCTTTGTAAAAGATAATTTTTCTAAAGCTATTTTACATTATGCCTCTGTTTATGAAAAAGCAGATAGTAAATTTATCACCAAATTATTTAAAGAAACTTTTGATAAACATAATTTATACAGTTTAACTAAGCCAATAAACATTTTAACTGATGGCGGCTCTGAAAACAAAGGTGATTTCACCACTTGGGTACATCATTTTAATGCACCTCCTGTAGTTTCTAAAATTACAGCCAGGACTAAAGACTTTCCATTATCTAATTCTATGGCAGAGAGCACTCATAGTATATATAAAACTGAATTTTTAAAAGGACAGGTTTCTAAAACTAGAGAAAATCATCTAGAAAGTCTTAATCGTTTTGTTAAATATTATAATTACGAGAGACATCCTGCTGATTTATGTGGCTTACATCCTATGGAAGTTATAAATGGTAAAATACCTGATAAAGATTATTATAAAAATCAAATAGCAGAAGCCAAAATTAACCGAGTAATTACCAATAAAGTATTTAATAAGTGTGTTTTTACAAGATAATTATGTTAATAACCAAAAAACACATGCTTTTTAGTTTTTTAAACTATTATTTTTAAATCATAGTCTTAGGTACTTTCTATCTTAAATACAATTCTGCACTAACTATAAAAAATATATCTTAATATCATTTTATCACAACACGCAAACATTGGCGTAGTTTTGTTGTAGATTTTAATAGATGTTGCTCTGATAAATCTACTGTTACCAAAATTATAGACGCTTTTATTAGAGATACTAAAACTAAAAAAGCGTACGCATAAAAAAACCACCCGAAGGTGGTTTTAATTATTTATTTCCATTCTGGAACATAATCGTGATTTCTTGGTGGACTTTCTTTATTTAGAATATAACTTTTAACCTCCTTTATAATATCATTATGATAAATATAAACAGCTAACAATTCTCCTTCTTTCGAATAAAATTTCACTTCGCCATTTAACCTACCGTTTTTAAAAATCATTCTCTTGTCTACATTTCCATTATCGAAAAATAAATAACTATATCCTTCTAAAAAACCATCTTTGTAGTTGAGTATTTTTTTTACTTTTTTTGAGGAATTATAAAAAACCCAACTTCCTGTTTTATTCCCTTTTTCATCTTCATTTCCAACAATTGCCTCATCACCATTTTTATTAACGATTAAATCATTTTCTTGTGCAGTACAAGAAAAAAATATTAATAATACTAAAATATTTATAAAATTTAATTTCATAATCAATGTTTTATTAATTTTTAACAAATTCGTTTTTTAAGACTTCATTGGTAACAGATATTTCCCCATCCTCACCTGTTATAACTTTTAAATTAAAATTCAATTTAACATCCCCGAAATCAAAGACATAGTTAACAGAACCAGTACCATCTTCGCCTACTTTCAAAGAAGAATTATCAAAACCTTCCCCTTTAAATTCTATATTTAAATCTTCTCCAAAAGTTTCTTTTATAAAATCAACTTCTGCATCAATCCCTGCTTGATGAGCATCATTAAAATCTTGACGTGATGCCGTATCTTTATTTTTGTCAAATCCACCTTCAATATCATTTCTCTCCATAACAAAATGAAGTACATTATCTTTAAATGTATTAGCATTACCAGATAACATATCTCCCATATCTACTTTACCACTATTAAAAGCATCTATCATTACACTTTCAGATGCATCAACTAATTTTAGGGTTTGAACATTTTCTGATTTAATAGCCTTATTTAAATTTTCAGCAAAAGTTCCTTCGACCTTTTTTGGATTTCTAACATACAATTCTCCTGTAGTCTCTCTTATTCCAAACTGTGTTGTAGAATCTTTATTGATTTTCTCTAAAAAGGCTTTCTTATTTTCTGCGGAACCTTCAATGATAACATCTTGAGGTGCCATTCCATCTGGGTCAGTATACTTTACAGGATTATTTATTGAATAATTATAAGGACTAACTAAAGAATAAAACTCCGCTAAAGCATCAATTGAAAACCAACGCCCTAAAGAAGCATCATAATTTCGAGCTCCAAAATCTAACCATTCTAATCCAAGTTCATTCTGCTCTTCTTTACCATTAAAACCGTAAGGATGTTCAGTACCATTTATCACATTATTATACCCTTTGTGCTGTAAGCCAAAGGGATAATAATTTTTCTCTTCAATAATTTCAGAACTGTCCACAGAACCATTATTATCTGCATCCGAGTAGGACAGTCTAATGTTCCCTAAGTGGTCCTTGTATTGATATACATAATCATATCCACCATTGTTATTAGATTCAACATAGCCTTCAGGTTGACTAAAAAATTTTAGTAGGTTGGGTACTTGCTCATTGTCTTGCTCATAGATGTAATTGCCAGCATATTGGGTGGTTTTAGTTTTTCCCGTATTGTAGTTTTCAACTACTTTTTCTAACTTTACCCCTGTTGCATCATATTTATAATAAATTCCACCTCGCTCATCATCACCTTCAATATTTAATTTTGTTGGTAAGTTTAAATGATTATAAGCTATATCTATAATTCCTTTGTTCAAATCTTGGGTCATGTTGCCATTAATATCATAAAGGTAATCAATTTCTTCAGAATCGTTATCTTTAAAACCATCTTTTGTAGCAGAATCATATACTCCTATTAATTGATTACTCATAGGTGCATAATTATAAATAAGTTTATCGATGAGACCAATTGTACCATTAACCTCATCAAGTCCTGTACGACTAAGTTTCAATATGTTTCCATTTTTATCATAACTAACACTATTTAAACTATAATCCTCAATCTCAACTGGATATGACACCAAAGCATAATCACCTATATAATTTGCTTTTTTAATTCTGTTTAAGGCATCATAATAATATTCATAACTTCTCGTATTATTGTCGTTGGCAGTTTGCCAATAGGTTTCACTAATGTTTCCATTAAATAACGCTGTACCAGTAATAGGGTTATTATATCTCAATTCAAAATCAAACAAATCGTTATCAGAAAGATTATCCTTATTTATCGTTTTAAGCCATCCTCTAATATTGTAACCATAATTTATAATTTGTAAACCATTAGAACTCTCTGGCTCAGAAGTCGCTACAATACCACCCACATTTTTACTTACTAATTGCCCCAACTCATCATAGTGATTGTTAACTATAAGTTCTTCATGGTCTCCTATAATCTGCACCTGTGTTAATAATCTACCGGCATGGTCGTAGGTAAAATTATCTTTTACAATAACAGCTGCATTATTATCTTTTTTATGTATTGCAGTAGTCTCTATAACCTTACCCACAAAATCTAATTGAGTGGCAACTTTATCTATACTATTGAGGTATGCATTATAACTCTCCATATATATAGGTCTTGCTTTATCATCATAATAACTAACACTAGTTATCCACAAATCTGTATCTAACACACGAACCTTACTCCCTGTAGCTAAAGATTTTGTGCTTTGTACGACATTCTGATTATAAGTGTTTTGAAAACCTTCTAATTCGGTTGGAATATCAAAGTTATAATCGTCGTAATAATTAATAGTTAATATTTCTATTTTCTTGTTTAAAGGAAAAGCATCAGCTGTGTAAAAAACAGCTGTACCATCATACATTATTGTTGCAAAAGTCGTTTTAGTTTCAAATTGTGTACTTTGATTATCAACCAAGTCCTGAAGAGCTGACCTGTCTTCATCATTTGAATATAGCCCTGTATAAGCAACGCGACCAAAAACATCATATTTTGTAAACAACCATTTTCCATCTATACTTTGCTTACCATCTTGAGTTAATATTGGCATATCTAATTTGTTATAAATAATATGCTCCCAATCTTTTCCTGGTATCTTTTTTTCTATAAGTCGGTTTCTTAAATCATAATGATAAATATAACAAAGCCCCTCTACTGTTTCTTCTTGAATTGTTGGATTTGCAATTACGGGGGAAGAGGAAAATATATTTCCATTAAAAGCCGTAACAAGTCCTTCTCCTCTGGCGTATAAAACGTTATCCTTTATATAGAAATCATAACTGAAATCTTGCCCAGAAACGGTACCTAAAGTTCTATCTGAAAGGCGTCGTTTTAAACCTAAAGCTATTGACAAATCTTTATTAAGCGATAAAGGCACATTACTATTTATATTAAAATTAAGCGTTACATTATCATCGTCATCAACTAAAATTTGTAAACCGCCTTGCGCCCCATAGTCATTGTCTATATAAATACTTAAAGGACTTAAATTATTTTGATTAGCGTAATCTCTAAGGCTATTATCAAACTCCTTTGCAAAGTCGGAATCTACATCAGTTAGCATAGGCCATGTATAATCTAACTCATAACTAAGTATCTGAGTTGAACTATAGCTCTCGTTTATAGCACTTACCTTTCCACTTCCTTCTACATATATTGCGTTATTTCTAATACTAAAATAATAATCGTAATTAGCACCTTTTAAAGCTCCTAACTCCGTGTCTTTATAAACTCCATAATCTTTTAAAGATAATAACTCTCCTTTTTTGAGCTCTAATGCTTCTAATGCGGAAAAACTAATATTGAGAGTTACCAAATCACTGTTTGAAAAAGTTGTAACAGTATAACCTCCTTGTCCTTCATATTCATTGGTTACGTCTGCATTTAATATCGCTTGATTATCATAGTCACTTAACGCTTTATTATACGCTTCTGCAAATTCTGCATCTACATTCACTAAATCTACCCAAGAGTAGTTAGTCTGGGAGGCTACCCTAAAGTTTTGCTCTCCTGCTATTAATATTTCATCAGAAGCCTCTGGAGGTAACACATATGTTAAATTTCCATAATCATCATATACATAATAAGTGTCATGAGCTTCATTAGATTCATAAGTACGCTTTAAAACAACCTGTCCTTGTTTATTTTTAAACTCTTCTGTGGTGTGGTTATTGCCTGATATCCAATTCTCATCTTTTGTAATCGTTTTGTATAACTCGTTTTCTAAATAATAACCATCATAAACTAAACTAGTTTGCACTGTATCATCTCCTGGATGATTAACCGAAAAAAGCTTTACTTCTTCAAACCCATTTGTATCATAAACAAATTTTATGGTGTGCCCACTATCTATAGCCCAATCTTTACCTGGTGCTGCTTGTTCTAAAACCCTTCCAAGTGGTGAAGCCTCTAGCTCTTTGTGACTGTAAGGATTAGGTGTAACTCCAATCCATTCATCTGGATACTTGCTGCTATAATAAGTGTTTAAGGCTGATATACCTCCTTCGCTATCAACTGTAAGACCCGTGTGATATCTTAATGGGTCAATACTCGAGTTATTAGAAAAATCTCTAGCAATTGGTAAATAATCTTTTATCTGCCTACCGAACTCATCATATGCTATTGGTGTTATGATATCTTGTTTTTCTCCACCTGCTTGAGCAGACACACTCTGTATTGGCCGACCTAATCCATCAAAATAAGTAACCGTTTCTTGTTTATCATCTGGTGTTAATTCTGTGGCTGTCCCTGATTCGTTTTCGCCATCTGTCGTCTCAACTTGATAAGTCGTACTCTTAACGTAATTCTCTGTATCTGTCTGTGCCAAAACTAGATTTGACACAAATATTGCTATTAAGGCGTATAGTAACTTCTTCATGTCTATTCTAGTTTTGTAGTTTATAGTTATAATCGTTCTTGCTCAAAATATTACCATCTTGGTCTTTAACCTGTTTTAAACGATTAAAACCATCGTAATCGTAGTAAATTGTCTGGCCACGAGCATCCGTTATGCTAGTAACACCTATTAATGGATCGTAGGTATAAGTAGTAACCATAGATCCTGAAAGGTCTGAATGAGACCTCAAGTTTTCTAAAGCATTACGTAAATTCTCCTCTTTACAGCCAACTTCTCTACAGTGGTCATCGTCATTATTTGATGCTGTTTTAGCTATATCTATTACACTGAGTAACTCTGGAGACATCCCATCGTAACTTGCGTTTTCTATCTTAGCAATGGGCTGGGTGTCATTATAGCCCCAAACATAGATAATCCTTGCACCATCTGTTTTACTAACTTCTAAAGGGTTGCCAAAGGCATCGTAATCATGAAAAGTGATGCGATCTTCTAAGGAGTTACCTCCTTTACTGGTTAAGATGTTTTTAGGCAAAACAAAATCGTTATCAAAATTATAAAACTCCGTTTCTGATTTAGATATGTCTCCAACAGAATTAGGACTATTAATAGATATCACTTTATTACTTGATATTTCAATAGGCTCTGCTAACATATGCAGCTCAACCATTTTCTGTACAGCTTCACTTGGATTTAAAATATCTTCTGGATACTTTGTTTTTGTTTGAAAATTTTCTCCTTTACTTGTCGTTGTTCCAGTTCTTACCAATTGTTTGTGAGATGCTCCATATGTATATGACTTTTCAGTAGTTATACTATTAATATCTAAAGAAACAGGATCGTGAAAAAAAGTTTCTGAAGTAATACTGTTTAATTTCGCCCAACCTGATGCCATTTCAACCGGTAAAACTCTTATTAAAGAATTAGAACTACCATAAACATTTATACCATAACATCCTTCATTATCAATAAAAGATTGATAACCTGGATAAACCAACGGATAACCACATCCTACATGCTGATTATTATAAACCTTATAACCTGTTTTAATCACCTGTTCATCGAAATTATAATTACGCTCTTCAACTTGTAGTTTTTTTAAATCACTAGAATATATCTCTGTTTTTAATAATAAACCTCGTTTATAACCTAAGTTTAATGACGACATAAAAGGGTAACTATTAATAGGCATACCATTACCAATAATTTCAGGATAATCTATGGGTGAGGTATAAGTAAAACGCTGGCTACCATTTTCTGATTCTGGAAGTAATATTTGTGGTGGTGATATAGGAGTAAGAATTAGTGACTCCTCACTTTCTTTAATCTCTATCACTTCTACATTTTTATACCCAATATCTCCTTGAGTTTTTTGTACATTTAGATTATTATAATCTGTTGTCACGTCATATGTAAAGTTGATATTATGATACCCTCCAGTAGCTGACCACTGATATATAGCTCCTTTTGTTATAGAATATCTAAAAAATGGAAAAGAAATTAAAGAACCACTTGACAAACTGTTATCATCAAAGAGTTGATAACGATACTCCTTTTCTTTTAGCACATTATTCTCTTCTTTAAATTTCACCTTTTGTATTCTTAACCCTCCTCCTGTGACATATTTTCTCACATAATTCATATTATAGTAAGATAAATCAAACTCCATTTCAACCGAACCAGCACCGAAACAATCTGTGCTTTCAAATTCCACTTTATACCATCCTTCATTTAAAACCATATGGTCTGAAATCTCTAAACTTGTAACATTATGCTCCCCTGGTAAATTAGAGTTTTCTGGAAGACATTCATCAATAAAAAAAGATTTTGGCCTGTCTCTAGTAGGGTCTTGAAATGTCTCAAAATGACTAATATTAGGAATAAGGTTCAAATTACTTGTGTTTTGCGATATATAATCTTCTCCTAATTGATTTAAAACTACTGGAGTTATTCTAGTCCTAAACATATTAATTGCATCTAAACTTGAGTAACTCAAAACCTTTAAATTAACATCTACTATTTGACTTTTCTCTATATAAATAAATTTCTGTACACTTCCAACACTACTATAATTCATACTTTCGGTTAGACTAGCACTTTTAGAAACTCTATTTTCTGGAATATCCAAGCTGTCTTGTAATTGATTTCCAATATAACTATAAGTATGAGGCTCAAAAACAAACTTCTTAACACCCCCTGTTGGGTATTCAATCTCTTCTAACACCCCCGTTGTTACTTTAGAACTATTTGTTGACCTATCAGCTCCAAATAATATACCCTCATCTACAGACGGAGGAAAAATTAAATTATTATTACTAACTCCATTATAATACCCCCAGTAATCTACATTACTTGAACCAATTTCAGGTAAATTCTCTATATTATTATACTTAAACTTATATGCAAAATAATCAGATTCACCTCTATTGTTTTGTCTTAATTCATTTAAAACAAGACGATTACCCACTCCCTCGAAACTATGCAATAAATCATAAGAAACAATATTCTGACTATGCTCGTTTTCAACCTCTATCTTACTTAAATAACTACCTGTCATAACGTTAACATCATCTATAAGATCTTCCCTACCGTTATTTTTTGAGAAAATGATACGTCCTTTATTTACAACATCTATACTTGTAAGTTTTTTTGTTAGTACTTGAGTATTCGATGATGAAAAAGATATCTCAGGCAACAATCCTTTAACTATATTAAGGGTACTATACATAGCCTCAGGTGTTCTGTTTTTATTCCTCACATAAACCCTCCTACCTGCATAAATCTCTTTAACCTGAGTATAATTAAAACTACAAATCAATTCATTATTTGGTGTTCTTATTTCAGAAAGATTCCAAGCCGATGAAAATACTGTTGAAGGAAGTAAATTAACTGAAGAAATTATAGGGAATATAGGGATTTTTGTCGTGGTCTCACTAGACATAAATATATACTTATATCCCTTATCATCTATAATTGTAAAACCTATAATTTCAGAATTCCCAGGACTAGTATCCATTATTGCTTTTATTTTATATTCTCGATTAGCAGAAACTACCACAACACTATTAGATGTCCCCTGAAAATAAAACCTCCCAGACATACCCATAAAATTAAACTGAAATAAATCTGCCTCTGTATCATACCTATTATTAGCATATATGTCATATATAAGTGCAGTATTATCTGTATGAAGAAAATTAAAACCAGTATTTAATAAACCATTATAAAACAAACCGTATTGCAATTGCTCATCTGGTTTATCATATACTGTTCGAGAAATTGCTCCACCAGCATTTAAAGACCAACCATTACCTACCCAACTTGCTATATTGTCTACAACTACACCCGATGGATGATAAGACAAAGACAAATTTATGGGATACCCACCAATACCGGTTGTACTATAAATTGGTATAGAAATATCAGGTATTCCTGTATAATTATTAACAGGGACTTCCTCAAATTTCATTAAATTAGCAACTGTAGGAGAGGGAGGAATAATCTCTGGCAATTCTTGAGCTAAAAGATTAATTGACAAAAAAAATATAAAAAAAACTGGAATAATGAGGCGGTTTTTCATGGATAATAATGTTTACATTTTAAAATACTTTTTTTACTTATAAAATTTTTAAGTGTTTTTAAAATATGTTAAAAATTTTGTTAAAAATAATTAATTACACTTACTTTAAACCTTACAATTAGTAAGGTATATTTAAGAATACCCAAAAAAAACCATTACATAGATATCTATTTCCTACAAAAAAACATGTAAATCCTTCTTAATCAGAAATTATTAGAAAAATAAAATCTATACTTTAACTCATTAAAATGTGTTACTTCAAAACACTAAAGTTACTCCTCTAAAACTATTCAAAGACCAACTGCAATATGAAAAAACTTATAAATGTGCTTTTAGTAGATGACCATAAGTCAACCATTGATGCATATTCTAATTTATTAAATCAATATGAAATTACAAACCCTAATTACACCATTAAAGTATTAACAGCAGCCTGTTGTGATTCTACAATTAAAATCATTAATAATATGCATCATAATAACAAAGAAGTTATAGATGTATCACTAATTGATATGCGACTTCCAAAATCTAAAAACGGAAACTACAGTTCTGGCGAGGATTTATGCCTTTTACTAAAAAAAATGTTTCCGAAAATAAAAATCATCATCATCACAGGTCACTATGAAACTCTTATACTAAGTAATGTTCTTCAAAATGTAAATCCTGACGCTATGCTTCTTAAAGGAGATATACAGAGGGAAATAATTTTTGATGCTTTAACAAAAGTTTTAAATAACGAACCTTATTATAGTATAAGTGTACTGAATTTATTACGAAAAAAAATATCGAGTAACATCAGTATAGAACCTATAGATAAACTAATGCTGTATGAATTATGGAAAGGGACAAAAACAAAAGATCTTGTTTATTATTTACCCTTATCAATAGGTGCAATTGAAAAAAGGAAGCGAAACCTAAGGTTAAAATTTAACACCAATCCCAAAGACGACAATATGCTTATTAAGCTAATATTAGAGAAAGGTTTTTTATAACCATATCCTAACCTTACTAAAAGTAAGGCTATATTTTAGCGATTATAATTCTCGAATGATATCTTTAACTCCAAATCAATTTAATATGAAAGTAGCTTCATACAACCTTCAAGAAGTATTAGTGGTATTAGTAATCATTGGTATCTTATTATTATTAGCCCTACCAAATTTAATGCCTCTTATTAGCAAAGCTAAAAGTACCGAAGCACAAATACAATTAAACCAGATTTACAGCTCGCAGACAACATATCGTTATATGTATTCAAAATACTCAGTCGACTTAAATGAAATAGATTTTGAAGCCCCAAAAACAGTGAATGAAAATGGAAGATCGTATTATCACTATGAAATTTTGAGCGCAACCAACAATAGTTTTAAAGCAAGAGCAACGGCAATAACTGATTTTGATGGAGATGGTGTTTTTAATGTTTGGGAGATTGATGAGAATGGGGCACCCAAACAAATTGTAAAAGACTAAAGTGATTATCTTAAAAATAATTTTAATAATTGCTTTAATTATGATATTGCTTCAAGATATAAAGGAACGTAAAGTATATTGGTTTTTATTTCCTACCGTGGGGTTGTGTGCTGGAATTTTATTTCATCAAAACACATGGGATCAACTATTTTATACCTCGGTATCTATAAATTTTTCTTTTGTTTCCATTTTATTATTAACGATTTTAATATATTCAAAATTAAAACTAAAAACTTCAATATCTAAAACGTTTGGGCTAGGTGATGGCATGCTATTTTTAGCTTTAATATTTAGTTTTCCAAGTGTTACATTTATTGTTTTTTTAGTTTTTGGTCTAATTTTCTCTTTACTATTACATCTCTTTTTAAAAAAGAAATCCGAACACCAAACAGTTCCTTTAGCTGGCTATTTAAGTCTGTTTTTTACAGTCGCTTACCTAGCCTATTGGTCTGGTTTTTTAAAATCTGTTTATACTATTTAATTTGAAAAACACCTACAACATAGCAACAAACTTAATACAGCTCATTTCTAGTGAGCAAGCGTACCATTACCGAATAATTCCTGTTGCTGTAAAAAATGGAATATTAACTTTTAAATCCGATTCAAAATCTGATACTCTAAGACAAGAGTTACAAATTGTGCTAAACAAAGATATTGAACTAATCTATGATACTACCGAAAACATACATCAATATCTAAGCCTAAATTTTAGGCAACGCAATAAAAACCAAATACAAGATTTAAACTATAGTACTGATTTTTTGGAAAAACTATTATTTACTGCTAAGGATATTGGCAGTAGTGATATTCATTTTGAACCTTACGAACATAAATGTAGAGTTCGGTTTCGTCTGGATGGGAAGTTAAAAGAACAATTTATAATTTCTATAAAGGAATATCCTGTCATTGTAAACAAACTAAAAATAAAAGCAGGATTAGACATTTCAGAAAAACGTTTACCTCAAGATGGTCGTATTACCATCAAAACAAACACTAGTGAATTTGACATCCGTGTTTCCACTTTACCTACACTTCATGGCGAAAAAGTAGTATTACGTATTCTTAGTAAGGATGCTAATCATATTCAATTAAAAGAATTAGGATTTACTGAAGATGAATTGAAAACCTATAAAGAAACAGTAAAAAAACCAAATGGTATTATTTTGATTTCAGGCCCAACAGGTTCAGGAAAAACGACAACTCTTTATGCTACACTAAAATTGCTAAATGATGACCAAACTAATATTTTAACCATTGAAGACCCTATAGAATACACACTTGAAGGCGTAAATCAAGTTCAACTCAAAGAAAACATAGGCCTGGACTTTGCAAGTACCTTAAGGACATTCTTACGTCAAGATCCTGATGTTATAATGGTTGGTGAGATTCGTGATGCAAAAACCGCCAATATGGCTATTCGTGCCGCTTTAACTGGTCACTTGGTACTATCAACGATTCACACCAATTCTGCTTGGGCAACAATCTCTAGATTAATTGATATGGGTATTCCTTCATTTTTAATAGCAAGTACTCTAAATGTGAGTGTGGCTCAGCGTTTAGTTAGAAAATTATGTACTGACTGCAAAGAGAAAGCTGAAGTTACTAAAGATTTATTTCCTTCAAGTTTTGAAATACCAAAAAACTTCTCGACCCATTTTATAGCCAAAGGCTGCAATAACTGTTATCATACAGGCTATACTGGAAGAAAAGCTATTTACGAAATTATTCCTATAACGAAAACATTAGTACAAAACATCAAGAACAACGATTTAGAAATCGATAACTATATAAAAAAACACAATATTTCAACCCTAAAAAGCAATGCTATTGACCTGATAAAAGAAGGAATTACTTCTATTGATGAAGTTTACGCTCTTCTTTCTGATTAGGTGATCATCTAATCTTTTTAACTAAAAAATTTCCGCCTTAGTGAGAAATAATATGAAAAAAATACTATCTATATTATTATTTGTAAACTTCACTTTTGTGTTTGCACAAAAAGAAGATGTACGAATACAAAAAATTAAAAACCAATTAACCACATTATCAGTTGAATCTGTTGGATTAACCGAAAATTTAAAAACAGAGGTGAGTGTTAGCAACATAAGTTTGTCTAATTTTTTATTGGCACTAGCAGAGGTACATAAACTTAATTTGAATGTCTCTCAAGAGCTCAATCAAATATCAATTTCACCAAAATTTCCAAATGTAATTGTAACAGACCTCTTAGTATATCTCTGTAAAGAATACAACTTAACTATCGATTTTACTGGAAATATTTTATCGTTCAAGTCTTATAAAGAAATACCGAAAACTTCTGAAAAACGAATTATACCTATTTCCTATAATCCAAACTCAAATATTATTTCTATAGATGCAAAAGCAGATAAGCTATATGACTTATTTAAAAGAATTATAGACGAAACTGGTAAAAACCTAGTGTTTTCTCCTGGGCTTGAAAACAGAACACTTACCGCTTATATACAAAATATCGATTTTGATGCTGCAATGGATAAACTTGCTTTTGCAAATGACCTATACTTTGAAAAATCTAAAGATGGTTTTTTTGTATTTGAAGACAATACAGAAATTATTAATACTAATGCCAATAACTCTAATCAACCAAGACAACGACCAGTAAGGCATCGAAATTCTAATTTTCTCTTTAAAATTCTGGATACTGACAAACAGTTGCTTGAGGTCGATCTTGTTAATACACCAATCTCTGATGTTATTAATGATATAGGTAATGAACTTAATATTGATGTGTTTACTGCAACCCCCTTAACAGAAGCAGGAACTATTACTTTTAAAACAAAACATATTAGTTTTAATAATTTACTTATTAAAATATTTGAATCTAATTCATCAACCAATCCAAAAGTCTCAAATCAACAGCAATTCGGAAACACTCAAAATACCCCTACAAATATTCCAAATAACTTCACATTTAAAAAAGAAGACAATACTTACTTTTTTGGAACAGAAAATCAGTTAAGTGTTCGTAATGTTGAAATTGTATATTTACAGTACCGCTCTGTAGAACTTCTATCAGACCCACAAGGAGGAAATTCCACAAACAACTTTAATAATAACCTTAAAACCACTACAAATATTATAGGTCAACCAAACTACAATAATAACTATTCGCAAAATCAGAATAGCACAAACACTAATTATCAAAATACAGGAAACAATAGTAATTCACCTTTTAATACTACAAGTACAAATAATTCAGATTTATTAAGCATAATTCCTGAGGAAATAAAAGAAGGGTTAGAATTTAAAACGGATATTGAACTAAACAGCTTCTATGTTAGTGGCCCAAGTACTAAAATAAATAGATTTAAACATTTTATTCATAAAATAGACAAGCCTGTTCCAGTAATCTTAATTGAAGTTATGATTATTGAAGTCAATAAAAATTCGACTACTGATACAGGTGTAGAATGGGGAATTGGAGAGAATGCATCAGAAACACAAGGTAGTATCTACCCCAGTACTGATTTAACTCTCGGAGCCACTACAGTTAACAAAATAATTGGTGGATTTAATAATTTTAGTGGTTTCAATTTAGGTAAAGTAATTCCTAATTTTTTCGCTACGATAAAAGCTATGGAAACTAATGGTGATTTTAAAGTTTTATCAACACCAAAATTAGCAACTTTAAATGGGCATCGCGCTAATTTCTCAAATGGACAAACCTCGTACTATTCTATTACAGATAGAAGTATCATTGGTGTAGAAAACCCTATTACTAATGAAATTGTAAATTATGTCCCAGTTGAAGCTGAACTAGGTCTTACAATAAAACCTTCTGTATCTGGAGATGGACATATTCTGCTAGATATAAATGTTATTCAATCAAGTTTTGGCTCTCGTATAGCTGAAGATGCTCCTCCAGACATAAACTCAAGGACTTTTACATCCATTATAAGAATGCAAGATCAAGATATCGCCATTCTTGGAGGACTAGAAGAGAACTCTAAAACAAATTCGGGTACAGGTGTACCTTTTTTAGCACGAATACCTATTATCAAATACCTTTTTAGTAGACATACGAGAACTGCTAGAAAATCTAAGCTATCAGTCTTAATTAAACCAACAGTTATCTATTAATGTTTAATAATATTCTTAAATATTTGACCTATGGCAACTGCTATTGTGGTATTGAACACTACTCTAATAATGGTAAGGATATTCTTCAGATTTGCCTTATTAAACAATCTAAAAATGAGCTAGATATAACATCAACGTTTACCGTTGCAACTATTGAAGAGGTTTCTAAAAAGCTTCCCAAAAACCAACATGTTACGCTGGTAATTAATAACGATAAAGTATTATCCAAAACCATTGAAAGCGAACAAAATGATGCTTTTAAAATTGTGTATAAGGCATTTCCAAATATTAATTTAGAGGACTTTTATTTTGAAATACTTTCAGAAAAAAATACACACTTTGTATCGCTTTGTAGAATAGATTATATTGAATCAATAATTAAAAATTATTCGAAACAAAGAGTTTCAATTATTGACTTATCTCTTGGAAACACCATTGCCTCTTCCATAAAATCTTTTATCAATAATCAGTCAATACTCACATCTAATTCAGTATTAACTATTAAGGATCAGCAAATTGTTCGAATTAAAAAACAGGAAACAGAACACAACTCGTATAATATCAACGGACTTACAGTTTCAAATGACCAATTATTATCATTTTCAGCTACATTAAAATCTGTTCTAAGAAATGGTATAACAAAAACGAATTTTGAAGAAAAAAAATATACTCTAACCAAGGACTTTAAGAACGTTCATTTTTTTAATCAGTTCTTAAAACTTGGTGGTTTCTTTATTTTAATTTTGCTTATAGCCAACTTCTTTTTCTTTAGTTATTTTTTTAATAAGGTTAATGAATTACAACAGGTTTCAGAAATCAATCAATCCATCAAAACCAAAATTCTCAAACTTGATGAAACGGTGACTAAAAAACAGAAAATGGTAGATGATCTATTAAAAAGTAATGGATCTAAAAGCTCGTTTTATTGCAACTCCATTATTCACAGTTTACCTAATTCCATACTGCTTTCTGAATTTAATTACCAACCACTATCAAAGCGAATAAAAACGGGGAAATTAATTGATTTGGATGAGAATACTATTAGTGTTTCCGGAAGTTCTAATGATAGCGAAATATTTTCAAATTGGTTAAGTAAACTAGAGAAAGAAGATTGGATAGAAAGAATTGACATTATTGATTATGGAAAAGCGGCTTCAAATCAGTCAGACTTTAAACTAAAATTAATTTTAACAGATGACTAGAAACCAAAAAAACATAGCACTCATATTAAGCTTTATTTTAGCTCTTGTTATCTGTTACCAATTAGCAATTATTAAAACTTTAGAGCAAAAAGAACAGTACAATGCTATGTCTAAAGAAGCTGTTCTGTTTAAAAATGCACCAAAGCAATTATCATTCTTGAAGCAAAAAGAAGTGTACTATGATTCTTTATTAACCAAATATCAGTTAGATGGTTCATCGATACAGAATAATCTACTAAAAGTGATTAATAGATTTACACGTGACAACAATATAAAAGTAATTAATTTTCTAGAACCACACGTCATTGAAAATGATGACTTAGTCATTAAAACCTATGAATTTGTTCTCGAAGGTGATTATAATTCTATTAATAAACTCATTTACCAATTGGAGCAGCAAACTAAATTTGGTGAGATTATTAATTTACATTTTGAGAAGAAGAAAAACTTTCGAACAGGCAAGTATTATTTGCAGACTAAGGTTTTACTACGAAGTTTTGGATAATATAGAATAAAGCTTGAGCATATATTTTAGCACTTGAGCAAAAATTGATTTAAAACCCTTTATTAAAGACTGTTTTAATAAAAATTAAGTAGTCCACAAAGTATTAACCTCGCTATTCCCATTCCTCAAATCCAAGTATTTTCGATCTTTTCAATACCCATTCCCCATTTAGATTTTGAATGTGAGTTATATCTAAAATCTTATTACCGTCTTTAAACTCACAAGTAATAATTACTTTTTGGCTCTTACGATACCCTATACGATGTTGGTATTTCTTTAGTAGTTGGTATTCCTGAAGTTGTTTTGTCCAATTTGTGATACTTTCTTCACAAGCATTTAGTCTCTTTGAAGTATAGCTTCTTTTTGCAAAATACTCTCTTCTCCCTTTGCTAAGCGAGTTGTATTCTCCCCACAACAGTTTCGCTCCTGTTGATAATTGTTTATGATTGTATATTTCAAAAGGCAAGAATATTTCTCTTTTATCCTTAGCCTGATGCTCTTTATGTTTATCCGTTAAAGTGTATTTAGATTTATCTTTTAACAAGTATCCTTTTTTAACAAGATTCTTTCTGCAGTACGAAATAATGTTAGGATGAAGATTAAATAGCTGACCTGTTTTTGAATTGGTAAGCTTGGTATATCCTTTTTTAGATTGATAGGTATAATCCAATCCGAGAATTAGTTTCTCATTAAACGATAATTCATTACTTGAAAGTATTGTTGCAGGAATTTTTAGAACTAGTTGCTTGTTCTCTTTAGAATGGAGATTGTTGTACATCTTAATACTAATTTTTAAAAGGAAGCTGTCGACCCAAAAAGACGCTTCCTTTTTTTATTTTATGATGTAACTATCACTAACTTTTGTTAATTCACCAATTTTGCATTTCATTTTTGATAATCATGCCATTGTTTTCACAAAACACACCAATTTTGCATTTCATTCTTACCAATTATCCATTTCATTTCACACCATTTGTGATTTTCAAATACACCAATCTTGCACTTATAATTAAATAGCTAGTTAAAAAAAGAATTAAAGAAAAGAAGTGGCGAATAACTTGTTGTAACGCCTTCGGCTAACAACGGCCAGTCATTCGCTTTTCATTTTTTTAAAAATTTTATCTCAATTTTATTCTACAATTATTAATCTCATCTTTTGTAAAGATACTTTCGTATTTAGGATTAACAATCAAACTTTCTATTGATAAATCTAAGCGTTGCTTTAAAGCTAGTTTAGTAAATCCATCAGACACTTCTCTATCTGATGCAATCTTTTTTGCCGCTTGATAATAACCATATTTGTCTACCATATTTATAAAATATTGAGGCCTGTAAATGCTCTCAACTACTTCATTAATGTTTTTTTCAAGCTGTTGTTCAAATTCTCGGATTAGATTATTTTGTGTCATACGATTTTTTTTATGACACTAATATATTAAATCGTAGAAATCAATCAATAATCGCTAGCTAACATTAATGTACAATAGTTATCTTGTTCTGTATATCGATTACTGTCAAGCATAGTCTTATTAAGCTGATCTATAAAGAATAGCTTACAATCTTGCTCAACACTATAAAAAACCTGTAAATAATCGATGCTTTTATGTTGTTTTACTAAGTCTTGAGTGAACACATAGATTTCTAATATCTCTTCTGGTGTTAAACAACTATTTACATTTTGAGTAACATAAAATGTTCCATGAAAGAAATAATCGCCTTCATTTTCTTGAAGTTTATATTCCAAGTTGTTTATAAATGTGTGTTGACTTATTAAACAACCTAACTCCTTTTTAGAGTAGCTTAAATGTTTCGCTATATTCTCATTTGTATAATTAAGTTCTTTCAACTGCAAGTAAACATTATAGTCTGCTACTTCTCTTTGTTTGTCATTTTCTTTGTGAATATTCATAGTGCAAAGTTTTGGTAACCTTCACCATTTTTATCCATAAAAGATAACTGTTGCATATCTTTTTTATTAGAGTGGCCTTTATAGCTTAAAGCTTTAACAACTTGCAAGTTCGCTTTATCGAGAGGTTATGTTGTATTTCTTTAGTACGTAAATAAAGAATAATAGACCTGCTTTATTTGCCGAAGTTTCTTTGAGTGCCTTCCTCTTTAATAAAAAGACACTGAAAGAAATTTTTACTTTTTAAATTGGTTACCTTTAAGTATGGAGGTCTTACGTTCAATTGTATTTGAATCTATAATGTCAAACACTAAAATACCTTCTGAATCTTCACCATAAATTTTACTGTATTTAATCTTATACTCTAAATTTTAACCACTAGGTTTTATACCATTTTCAATCAAATACTGTTTTCCATGGTTATATTTAGAGAACTTATCAATACATATTGATTTTACCTTATTGGATTTTAAATACTCAATACTTGTGGGAAATTCAATAATAACTGCCTCTAATGTTTTATGACATAAATTAACCTTAATCAGTTTTAGAAAACCAATTGATGATTCTTTGCTCGTTACATATTTTTCAAATAATTCGAGCTTTTCATTATCATCAGTCAACGAGTTCCATTTCGGTTTTAAACGTTTGGGATGATATACTCCCTTAGTTCCCATATTCTGAACACGCTCATCAATAATTCTAATCAATTGTTTTTTCGATATCGGATTCTTTGACTTAGTAGTTAATTCAATATCTTTCATTTTGGTATTTGTGTCAATCTTATTTCCTGATTTTGTTTCAAACACTCGTGGTCCAAGTCTGAAATGATCTGGTTTAATTTTGGTAACGCTAAGACCTAATACGGTTATGGTATCTAATTTCTTAAAAGGGACGTTCCTTTCTTCTAGGTAAGCAACAAAGTCATTCTGTCCCATGATTTTAAAATTGGTTCTTTTTCCGCTCATTATGTATAGCTTTTAAGGGTTTTTAAATTGAATTTGTTCCGTCTGCTTTTATATTTTCAACACCTTTGGAAAACAACCTATGCTGATTGTTCTAGGTACCTCAGCATCATTTCGGCATTCTCATCCTGTGACACCTTTATGTAAGTTGAAAATGCTCTTTCTGTTCGGTGACCTGTAATCTTCATAATTACTCGTGATGGAATACCTCGTTTGAACATATTAGTTGCAAATGAACGTCTTGCAGTGTGGGTTGTAATTAATTCATATTTACTCAATGTTTGCTCAACACGTTTTCTCCCTTTAGTTCTTATTTTTAAGAAACTCTCGTTAATTTTAGCACGTCTCCCTATTTCCTTTAGGTGCTTATTCATCGTCTGATTTACACAAGATTTAGGTAAACTATTTACATTGTCTTTATATTTTTCCATAATATCCTTGACAAAAGACATGAGAGGAATAGTTACCCATTCGTTCGTTTTAATTGTTTTAACTTTAAAAGTGTTCCCGACAATATGTTCTTTTTTTAGTTCGCTAAAGTCACTAAATCGCAATCCTGTATAACATCCAACGATGAATAAATCTCTAACACGCTCCAATGATTTATTATAACTTAAATCAATGTCTATCATTCGTTGTAATTCTTCTTCACTTAGGTAAATATTGTTAACCTCTTCTCTAACAGTTTTAAAATTCTTGTTCTTGTACATCAGTTGAGTGTTAAACCCTTTATCTGTAGCGTCATTCAATATCACTTTTATGTTTTTAATCACTCTTCCAAAACCATTATTCAAAAAGCCTTGAACACCTGTATAAAACTCTTGGAAGTCATAGTAAAAATCCATATCTATATTATGCCAATCTAGTTGTGTTGCAGAATACCTCTCATATTTTCTTAATTGATTGAGTACAGTACGATATGTTTTTAATGTACCAGGACTTTTACTTTTTTTACTGATTTCAACATAATGTTCTGCGTATTCAAAAAACGTGTATTGTGTTTTCTTTTGTTGCTCAACCTTTGTTTCATTATAAAGGGACTTAACATAAATTGTTCCTGGGTCTTCTCCCTTAATTAAAAGTCCGTTTACAATGTCATCCACCTTTTGTTTAATAGTTGTTAGATAAATATTGAAGCGATCTGAGCCAGAATAACTTCTTTTTATTTTTTGATTTTTAACGTCCCAGTAGTCATCTCTGACGTTTTTATGAGTAGTGAAATACGTAACTTTCTTTTTGTGCGAATACCGAAGCATTAGCATCGATTCTGGACTTTTAATTTTCTTTTGATGTTGGGATTTACTTAATACAAATTTTAATGTTGCCATAATTTTACAATTTTATGGAACCAACCATACGCCATATTTTAATGGAAGGTCCCTAATTTTGATATTACTTAGTTATCTTTTTTGGTGTTGTGCGTTATAGGTAGTGTCTAGCTCCAACAAGGATTTTTTGCGTTTACTTTTTTTGAGAAGGTGATAATTCCATTTTTTCTAATAAGTCCACTGTTTTAGCGTAAATAGGAACACCTAATTCTTGCTCAACATTTTTAAGTGTTGCGAACAGAATGTGATTTATTGAGGCATCTATAGGTAGATATCGGTCATCACTTCTAATAAGCAAATGATCTAAATGTGTATTTAGTTTTTTATTAAATGATATGAATGTCTTAGGTAGACACAAATCTTCTACTTTTAAATGCGTCGGTTTTAAATCTTTGATTTCGTATTTAATCAAACACTCATTAGGATATTGACTAAGCGAAAACGTCTTCTTGCGTTTAGCATTTATAATAGGGTCATATATTTTTAAATGAAGACCTTTAGTATTGCCAAACATTTTCATTGATGAAGTAGATTTCTCTAACCTATAATCCTGTAGCCCGATAAGTGAGTTAATATAATCCTTTGAAGAATTTTCAATCTTTTGATAAGCCCCAAACTCTAATTCTATCAGTTTTGCCTCTGTCAAATCAATACCTAATATATCTGACAACGATTTCATCGCTTTTAGTAAATCTAGTGCATCAAACGCCTTAAAATTATGCCCATAAATGAGATACGGTATACTTGAACGAATAGTGATGTTTTGTCCGCCATCAATAAATAGATCAAAATTCTTGTCGAAGAATCGACCATTAGAAACTAATGAATAATGATTATTTAAGGTTTTATGAGGTTTTAATACGTCCCAATTTATGAGACTTGAATTAACATTATATAGCTTAAACTTAATAAAGTCATAGTGATAGTTAAATAATTTCATATTGTATGAGTTTAATGAGCCATAGCCCAGTTATGTCCTTTATCTAAACCAACTTCTAATGGTATAGACAGTCTAACCACGTTTTCCATCGTATTTTTAACTAAGGTTTCCATAACCTCCATTTCGTCATCAGGTACTTCAAATAATAATTCATCGTGGACTTGAAGGACTAATTTTGATTTTAAGTTTTTGGTTTTTATCTGCTCATCACAGGCAACCATGGCCATCTTAATAATGTCAGCTGCTGTACCTTGAATTGGTGAGTTCATAGCCAGGCGTTTACCTGCATTACGTTCTGATAGTTTACTTGATGATAATTGTGGAATTGGTCGACGTCTTCCATAAATGGTTTCTGAATAACCGTTAGTGTCGGCGAAGTCTATCAAACTATCTAAACATGTTTTTACACCACTAAACCGCTGAAAATATTTGGACATGATAACTTCTGCTTGTTCTTTGGAATGGTGTTTTCCAGTGATTTCGGTCAGTGTTGCAGATAAACCAAATGCTGTTTTGCCATAGATTAGTCCGAAATTAATACTCTTGGCTATTGAACGCTGCTCATCAGTAACTTCTGAATATTTAATATTGAACACTTCCGAAGCAGTTAATCTGTGTACATCTAAATTCTTCCCATTGGTATCTTTGGTGGTGTATGCTTTTAGTAGATATTCATCTTGACTCATATCAGTAACTACTCGAATTTCAATCTGAGAATAATCGGCACAGATAAACTGGCAACCTTTCTTGGGAATGAACATCTCTCTAAATCTTGATTCTAATATTATTAGCTCATTGATTTCTCCGTCATTAAGCTTGACATTGGGTATGTTCTGTAAATTAGGCTTACTGCAACTGAACCGTCCTGTTGCTGTGCCTGATTGATTAAATTGACCGTGAAGCCTTTTAGTTATTGGATTAACATTCTGTAGTTGTTTACAAAAGTTTATTAAACTAATGGTTTTGCGATAATCCAACAATAATGGAACTATCTCATGCTTATCTATTAACTTTTTCAAGTGTGATTTATCCGTGGAATAGCAACCGTTCTTACCAACTTTATCAATTTCAGGCTGTAACTGAAGTGTCTCAAACAATAGTTTGTTTAATTGTGGAGGACTCTCTAGGTTAATTTCATCTTCAGTAAAAGCTTGTATTTGTCGTATTAATTTTTCATTAAATTTCTTGAGCTGTTTAAGAGTTTCTTTACATTTTTTAACGTCTATCTTTACACCATCAAGTTCCATCTTCATTACAACATGAAGGGTTTTATATTCTAAGTCTAGTATATCTTGGTTCATCATTTATTGATTTAATTTATTAGCTATAAAATGGTATAATTGATAGGTAAGATCCGTGTCCTCACAAGCGTATTTGGTTAACTCATCAGTAGGTATTTCAGTAATTAATTTACCACCTGTTATTTGCTTGAAGTTGATTTGTCTATACCCTAAATGCAATTCTGAAATTTCCTTTAAACCATGTTTTTTTCGATTAGGGTCTAAGAAATGGTCAAGTATCATGGTGTCTTCAATACGTCCTAAAACAGGTATTCCATAGCGATGTAAGAATTTAAGGTCGAATTTGGCATTGTGGAACACTTTAGTAATATGCTCTGCCGTTAAAAACGTAAGTAATGGTTCTATAAACAATAATGCTTTGGCTTTATGTTTTGGAAATACAATGTTATAGCCCGTGCGCTTTTTAAACGTCAATGACATACACACAATATCATCCTGAAAACAATCAAATCCTGTCGTCTCCAAATCAACAGCTAAAACCTCATCTGAATGATCTTTAAAATGTTTTATCATTTTGTTAACCAGACGAGTCATTTTGTTGGGTGTATCGACTGTTTTATAATCGGCATCAACATCTTCAATTGTCAGTAGTGTTTGCTCTGCTTTTTGTGTAATAATCTCAAAGAATGCCTTAGAGTTTGACGGCGTCTCTTTATAAGCTAGATTTTTATATTCACAGTATTTCTTTAGTTTTACTGTGAAAGTGCGTTGTGTTGGAGCATAGCGTCTATCAACATAGCCACCATTTTTAAATTCATTGAAAAGCTCTTTCTTATGATACTTGGGTTTTTCAGCAAACTTTTCATCCAAGAAGTCTAAAAGGTCAGCACCTAATTCACTAATAAGTCTTCGCTCAATAAGGTTTACAGGATCAGCCTCAACAAGTCCGTAGTTTAAATAATATCGAATACAAAAGATGATGAACAGTGTTACTTCATTCCATTCAAATTCATTCCAATCTTCAAAGAACTGTTGTTGAAATTCATCATATACAGTTAAATGAGATCCATAATGTTCTGAAAGTTCTATTTCATATTTACGACGCTCCGTACTATGCCCAGAAGGTGCCTTAATCATAAAATTAGATGATAAAACTATTTTTGGAGAACGCTCAAAAGGAATTTCTATCTCGTCTTTGTACTTTCTATTTATAGTAAAGTTATCTGTAACACGACCATACATACTCTCAAAATTGAAGTTAGCCTTGACATCATTAATTGAAATGATATTAGTATTTGGTGTTGCTCTTTGAAAAGAAAATTGATTGTTACTACTGAAGTCTTTTCCTGGCAGTTCACACAACTCCCTAAAATAACTCAACGACTTAATCAATAGACTTTTACCAGTTCCTCCATGGGCTGCATTAAGTTCATTAATAGACTGATCTAACAGAACAATAGCCTTGGTATTTGACGCCTTTTTAAATCGATGAAGTAGATAGCCGATTAAAGATAAAAACGCTTTAGATCGCTGTATTTTCTTATCCGATATGTTGTAGATGAATTTAGCAAAATTAGTATTACGAAATAGTTTCTTGACTTTTTTTGGATTGAAATGTCTACTAATAATCTGCTCATGGAAAACATAGCCATCTAAGTTTTTGTAATTGATCAGTTCAAATCCATTTCTGGTGATTTTAACTACGGTATTCTTGAAGTATAAGAAACAGTTATCTTCTGTATCAAAATGAGAGTTAATGATAACAGCAGGTAAAAACTTAAGGGTAAGCGGACTGAACAATTGTGGTGTCTTATTAATCCAAGCACTTTCAATTTGATCTATATAAAGACCATCAATCATATTGCTCTCAGAATTATTCTGTAACCATTGCTTGACTAAAGTGATAATTTCTGAATGGTCCTTTATAGTATAGACTATGTTGTCTACTATTCTTACCATTTTATAAACACCATTAACAAGAGCGTAACGAAATCCTAGCTCACCTAGAAATCTGATAAAATTTAATGTTGGTACTTTGACCTTTCCTGCGTCCTTACCTTCTTCAATGACAAACCACGGCTTAGAAATAATTTGAGATACTCGTGGAAATATATGTTCCATAACTCTACTGTTTTAAAGATTTAATGAAATGTTCTACTTCAGAAAGTTTGTAGCGTTTGGCACCATCAATGTCATAGACAGGGAAGTCCTTGTGTCTGCGTTTAACTTTATAAAAATGAGCTGTAGAAATTTGAAGAGCTTCGCACAACTCTACATCTTTTAAAAGTTTTTCACTCGTTATTGGCATTCCAACTAGAGCATTAGACTGCTTAGATAGTGCATCGACAACACGCTGTGCTATCCGACTTTCTAATTCCGAAAAAGCTTTGTAAAGATGATATTGTAGTGCGTCCTGCTCCATAACTTTCTGTGTTATGAAAACAAATTTATTGAGAAGTTAGGTATGTGAGTAATAAATGCGTAAAACCATTGTGAAATTACGTTATTTACGCAATTTTATGTTTCTGCATTCTGTTCTAAGATAATTAGGTAAATCCGAATAATCATTACATTCGGTATGATTCAAATATGAATCTCTTATTACTGGAAAAGAAAAAAAGAAAGCGCATAAAAAATCGTACTTTCTAACATTCGTACTATTATATTTGAATTTCTTTCTAAGACCAAGCTTCTTATAAAGCTCTCTTGTCTTTTTATCTAAATGATCTTTTAGTTCTTCTTTACCCAACTGATTTTTAACAGTCAAATTAACTTCATAAGCAGCTATAAGTCTATTAAACTTAGTAACATCCTTTTCATAATTAAGGAGCATTTCCTTCTGAGTATTTTCCCGATAGATTAGGTAGAGCCTATAAATTCTATCATACAAATCAGACTTGCTGATACAGTTCAGACTAAGAAAGTCTAAAGGAATTATACTATTATCATTTTTTGATTCCCTAAATAAATTATTTGATAACCTTTTAAGGTCGCTGCTAGAAAGAAAATCAGAGAAAAGTCTTTTATACTCATCCAAAACACCATTCATTTCAACATATTTTAAAATGCCCTGATTACTTTTTGTAGAAATATGAATACTGAGCGGTATTCTTATACTATTCATTGAAACAGAATCAAAGCCTTTATTGATTTTATTGTCTCTATTATTCAATATAACCCTCTTAACAGCTTCTAAGTTTGAATTGTCAAAAACAATCCAACTACTACCTACCTTTCTACCATTAATTAAATTTTTGTAATATTTACTTCTAGTGCTATCAATGTGCTTTGAGCAATAGTATTGTAATTCTTCAGCATTAGACTTAATTTCGAATTTGTACGATATAAAATCATCTATCATTTGCCTAGACTCGTCTATCTGTTCTATGTGAAGCCTTATATGTGATTTAGGATTACTAAAATCAAAATATCGTAATGAGTAATACATTAAAAAATATGTCTCTCCTATTGTGAATCTTTGATGATTTTGTTTGAAAAAATTTAAATCCAGTTTCTCTTCTTTTAATAGTTTCTCTAAAAAGCTGAAAACCTTTATAGCAGATTCTAACGGTATATCTGTTAATTTCAGCTTTAATCGAGAGTATTTTGGCATAAATGGAACTGTTGTGAGACTACTTAATTTTACTGTAGACTCAAAAGTAGTTAAAATGAGTGATTGCCAAAAACGGAAACATCGATAAGCTCTTTAGACAGAATGCCTTTAAACAAGAATGATCGATTCAGTTTTTATCAAATATTAATCACAAAATCACAATATTATTATTTTAGTGATTAAACCTAATCTCTCGGAAGTCAATAATAGCAAGGGTTTCAGGAAAGGTTTGAGCATATACTTGAGCTCAATAAAAAAAGCCTCGAATATCTTACTGATAATCAAGGCTTTATAAAGTTTAAAAAGTGGTCCCACATGGACTCGAACCATGGACCACCTGATTATGAGTCTGTAACTGTTATGTTTCAGATTGTTGCTTTTTGTTTCAGATGGCTGATTATCAATGATATAATTAAAAACCATTCTTTTCTTTGTTTCCTTTAGTTACCTATTATTATAAAAATGTTTGACCTATGTTTGACCCAGAATTTTAAACACTCTTAGCTTTATATCTTTCTCTATATCTAGCATCAGACTAAATTCTGGAAAACTGAAAACAGTAAATGTTTGACCTAAATCAAATTTATCTGTAATTAATAAATAATCACTTAACTTCTCTTGCAACTTACCTAAATCCTTTATATCAAAGCTATATACTATTCTAGAAAGTATATCTCCATTGTACTGTAAGATTGGATTACTGCAAAAAGAAACCCCGAATAGTGTTCTAAAATCTCCTTTTATATATTCGTAATTTTCATTCTCTAATCCATTACTAAAAGTTGATTCTAAAGCCTTAAGATTAAACTCATTTAATTCATACTGTTCTCCAATACTAAAGCGAAATTCTTTTAATAAGGAATTACACATACCTTAATTAAAAGTATATTGATATTGAAAACTCTGTTGGTTTATGCTTTCTTGATGAACATTAACGTTATCTACAGAACCATAAAAACGCATTTCAGCTTGAGAAGAATCTTCTATATAAAATTCTAACTCAAAGCTTACTGTATTCTCTGGAATCTCTACACTAACTATATTTTGGGTATAGTCAAAATCTGAACTAATTGTTGACTCTGTTCCATCATCTGAAGTTAATGTCGTTGTTAAGCCTACAGATACCCAATCCTCAAGAGCACCTGTTGTAAACTCTACTATATGAGATTGACTAATTTGTTGTTCTTCTTCCTGATTGTCATCATCACTTGAACAGGCTGTAAATGCAAAAATGGCTATTAATAATAAAAATGTATTCTTCATTGTATTTGGTTTTAGTTTTTAAAAATTATGGATATAAGTATAATTTACTTCTGAAATAGTCTGTTCATCTATGATGTTACCTTCAGAACTAATTAACTTAATATTTACTTCTGAACCTCCTTCAATATAGAAATTCGATTCTATTTTAACTGGATTTAAATCTGTTTCTACTGTAACAGTTCTAGTATCTTCATCATAACCAACTTCTTTAAACTCAAAAGAATCTTCATATGTAATTGTATTTCCCGCTCTTACTACATAATAACTAGGTAATACACCTGTAGTATATACTAACTTATAACTGAGGTTAGCATTTGTCATTTCTGCAACCTCACCATCATCATCACTAGAACAAGCTACTAATGACAAAATCGCTATTAATGTTAAAAAGATATTCTTCATAATTTATTATTTATTGGTTAATTGATTCTTATTAAAATGGCAAGTCGTTATCTGCTTCATCCAAAAAGCTAACTGGTTCTTGCTGTGTTTGTGTTTGAGGTGTAGGCTGTTCACTATTGACAAGCTCTATTCTCCAACCTAGAATAGCATTAAAGTATTTAGCTACACCTTCAGGATTAATCCACTCTCTACCTCTTAAATTAAGAGCTATTTTCACTTCTTGACCTACATTAAAACTATCTAGCAAATCACATTTATCTTGAATGAATTCTACTAAAATATGTTGTGGATATTGTTCTTCTGTAGTGATAACAACTTCTCTTTTTCTAAAGCCATTACTCCCTATATTTTGAACATCATTTAAGACCTTTATTTTCCCTGTTAATTCCATAGTTTTTTATTTAAAAAGGTAATGGTAAAATGTATTTATAATACAAATCCATTTCCTTTGTGTTTTTCTTTACTTTTGGTTTAGCATCTAATATCTCTACACGCCAACCATATAAATGATGTTTATACCCTTTAGTGCCTTCTGAATTTTGCAGCTCTCCACCTGTGAGTCTTGCAAATACTTTTACAAACTGACCTACACTTAAATTATCTAAGTGTTTTACCCTTCCATCTGTAAAAACCACTTGAAATTCACTACAACAGAAATCATCAATTGACAGTACTATTTTACGTCTTGTGTATGCTCTTGTATTTTCAGTTTTTTTATAAACTTCTAAATCATCTATTGATTTGATTTTTCCTTCAAAGTGGATAGCTTTAGCTTCCTCTATAATACTCATGTATTTAAGTGTGTACTTAAAATCTTCAGGGTTTAATGTTAGTTCATCTAATTCTAAACGATAATGAGTAAGCTCTCTACTATCATAAAATACAGAAGAAAATAATTGATATTCATTTTTGTTTTCTGCTTGATATGAAAACCAATTTTCAAGTTTCAATACACTGTCTTTAACTCCGTTATAGTTATCTAATTGTTGCCTAAAGTAAGCTTCCTTCTTATACAGCCTTGATAAAATATCTAACTTACCATATAAGACCTCAAAATCCTTTTTCACTAATACCTCTATCGAATTCAGTTTAGAAACATATCTCTTATCTTCTAGTATTGTAACCACATCATCATAGAAACCTCTGTACTTTTCTAGCCATAACACTATAGTCTTCATTTTACAAACACTTTTAGAGCTGAATGTATTGTATTCACAAATCGGATTGGAATCATTTAGATGTTTCCTGTATTCTGAAGTGCTTTCTGGCTTTATAGAAAAGTAATGGAATTTACCTAACTGGTGTTTATTATCATACAGGATTTCACTGCAAGACGTAGAAAAATTATAATAATTATTTTCATCTTCTTGATAGGTTATTGCAAAGTAATCTTGAGTGTAATTACCTACAAAACAAAATATTTTTTTGTCTTTATTACAGCCACAAACACCAATGGTTTTGTAAAGTTCTAAAGATGTATTACCACTTGCTTTTAACTCTGTAAATAGCTTGTTCAGCTTCTCTAAAAAAGAAACATTTGCATATCTTTTAAAAGCGTTTTTTACTAAAACAGTTTCTAGTGATTTTGTATTCATTGAAGAAATACAGTTTATAAACTCTTCTTTTTGGCTCATAATCTTAATAGATATTATATTTTCCTGTGTTTATAATTAATTAAAAAGCATTAATACCCAATTAAAAATAGGCTTTATTAAAAGCACCCATATACTACTAATAATAATAGCGCCAAATGCTACTCCTCCAAAAATTATAATAACACTAGATATTTTACTACTTTCTCCTAATTTAATCTTTAGAAACCCCAGAAAAACAACCAATACTACAGCTGAATAAGGAATTGACTCTGGATAAAAGTGATATATTATGTAAGGTAATATTAGTAATGTTATAATTTTCAGAACACCCTTTTCTTCAAAAAACTTAGCTATCTCTTCATTTATCTCTTTGAATAAATCTTGAATAAATCTTGAAATTTTATTAAGTTTTTCTCTATCCCACTGAAATAAAAGTTTAAGTAGCTTCAAGTTCATAAAGTTAGTTTTTATTTATCCCCTCTATTAGAGTTTTACCTTTTTTAGTGCTCTCCATTATAAACTTATTAATAATAAAACTATCATTAAAATAGATAGGGTTATGTAAGTTATAATAGTTTTTGGATAAGGGCTGACTATATATTTAAGTATACTACTAGGAACAATAAGAGATAAAATTTTTATAGTAATCGCTGGCACTATTAATAACCCTACAAAAAATATCAACACACTATAACCCCAGTAGAATGAGTAATACAAATTAATAGCTAAAACAATATAGCCAATCCAAGGTGTTGCTCTTAACAACAAATTAGGCAGGAAAGAGCCAGTAGCTAGAATCTCACCTTCTTTAATTCTTGATGAAATTGAGTTATGTATCCCAAATATTATAAATGATATTGCCAATAAAATGTAATAGTAATTCATAAGTCCTTTTTAAAAGTTATTTAACAAACATACTTTTTTTATCATTTATGATAACCATAACAGCTTACTTAATTATCATTTTTGACAACTAGATAATGTATGTTTTAAAATGGACGATAAAGACCAACTTCAAATAGCAATTGGAAAGCGAGTTAAAATGTTAAGAGAAGAGCAAGGTATTGCTCAACAAGACCTTGCTGCCAAATGTAATATTGAAAAATCTAACTTTAGTCGTTTAGAAGCTGGTGGAACCAACCCTACTTTATACACCTTAAAAAGGATTGCTGATAATTTAGGTATCACTTTATGTGATATTGTAAACCTTGAAGATAAAAAGTAAGATTTAGCTATTAATATTAATCTATAGGGCTTACAAACAGTAATTTTTTACTTAAAAAGCCTACTCACACACTCTTTCATACATAAACAAAAGACAAAAAGTCCCACTTTTTCCAATTCACTATATATAGAAATGGAAAAAAGAGGACTATTTTATCAATCCATTATCACTAAAACTATAAAAATCATCTTTAGTTACTATTAAGTGGTCTAACAGCACTATATCTAGATACTGCCCTGCTTGTTTTAGCTTTTGTGTTAAATTCTTATCTGCTTCACTTGGCTGAAGGTTTCCTGAAGGATGATTATGTGCTATTATAATGTTTGAAGCATTGCATTTAAGAGCAACACTAAACACTAATTTCGCATCTACCACAGTAGCAGAAACACCTCCTTTAGAAAGCGGATAAACACCTAAAATCTGGTTACTCCTATTCATCATTAATATCTTAAACTCCTCTTGTAATTCTATAGTAGAATCACTCCAACAAGCTCTTATAATATCATAAGACTGCTTACTATTACTTATTTTTAGCCTATCACTCCTGTTATTTGAGTATGAGACACTTATTTCTGAAATTTTCATGATAATTATTTTTTTTATATACCTTAGAAAAAGAAGCTTCTTTCTCAAATACTTCTTAGAAAGTCTTCTACAAAGTTTCATAATATGATTTACCATCTGTGTCAAACAATAGTATAGTACTTTGACACAAGTGGTATTTTTTATTTTTAACTCTACTATTCTTAAAGAAATTTACACTTGAACTTTAACATTTCAATCAATTAGGCGTATTTCAACTGACCTTCAAGATTAATAATATATCCTTATAGTAATAAAGTAAACTCGCTACAGTTATACTATCTTTTATTTATGAAGGTATGAGCAATCAAGCACAATATTGTAAGGGTATTTTAAAACTCAAAAAACAAAGCCCAATCTATTTACATAGACTAGGCTTATATTTTTACTCTGCATGCTCAAGAATACCATTCTGTGAAAACACATCAGAATTAGCTATAATATTATGTTTAGGCACAAAAGTTTCTTGCTTTGGTTTTACAGCATTTTCTGTAACATAAACCCACCTGTGGGATAATGTAATTTCCTCTCCTGTTTCCTTTACAACATATTCAAAAGGCTCACAGTCTTCTTTAATGATGCTTCCTGGCATTTCTGTACCAATAAGCCCAGTACACACCTGCTCATCAAATGTTGAAGGTATATAAGCTTTCTTAGCAGTAGCATAAAAGTTTCCTGTAACTTTGCTTAATACCATTTCAATTCCTCCTTGCAGTTCCAGAACGAAGAATGAAGTACCATCCTCTTTCTGTCTCTCTTTGTAATTTACGATTCTAACCATTTTTCTAAAAGTTTTTGAGTTGTAGTATACCACACACAGAAAATCAATTACCAACAGCATATAAATCTCAACTATCACCTTGAATTTATTAACTCTGCTAGAAAATCTTCTTTACTGTATAAAGTGGTAGGGGCATCTTTATCCCCAGAACTTAGTGGGGGTTTTGCACAAGGTATCTGGCTCTCTCACAAAGCATTCAAAAAATATATTTTTCAAAAATTTTTTATAACAGAATTTCTAATTAGATTTAGACAATCTTTGACAAGAACTAATTTGACTACCAAATGATACTCTCAGAATTACTAAAATCTAAAAGGGAAACTAAAAACCTATTACTGCGTGAAGTAGCCTCTATGATAGATGCAGATACGGCTTTAATAAGTAAAATTGAAAAAGGAGATAGAAAACCTACTAGAGAGCAAATAGATAAATTGGCTATTGCACTAGATATTGAACATAGTAAACTTTTAAAGTTATGGCTTAGCGAAAAAGTATATGAAGATGTAAAAGGAGAAGATTTAGCTATAGACGCCATTAAAATAGCCTTAAAAAGAATTAAAACAGAAGAAAAGAACTAACTGTATGCCAACATTAAACTGGATAGGAAAAGAAAAAGTAATTAACCATCATCAAGATGTACCCTATAAAACATTAGAACCTCAATACACCTTTACTAATGGTAAAGAAAGTAACGATGCTACTTCACAGAATAAAATTATACATGGAGATAATCTAGAAGCCTTAAAAAGTTTATTACCAGCATATGAAGGAAAAATTGATTGCGTATATATTGACCCTCCTTATAATACTGGTAATGAAGAATGGAAGTATAATGATAATGTAAGCCACCCTAGATTTAAAAAATGGTTAGGTGAGATTGTAGGTAAGGAAGGAGAAGATTTATCGAGACACGACAAATGGTTATGCATGATGTACCCTAGACTTAGATTGATAAGTAAATTATTATCTAAGGATGGTGGACTAGTAATAAGCATTGGCTACCATGAAATAGCTAATTTGACAATTCTGTGTAAAGAAATTTTTGCCACTAGACAAATTATTACTATTACAATACAAACTTCTGGAGGAAAACCATCTAAAGGCTTTAATTATCAACATGAATATTTGATTTATATAGTTCCAAAAGATTTTAATCCGAACAATCTAAAACATTCTGGAGGGAAGTCTAGAAGCCCTTTTGAAGGACTAACTTTAGCTACATTTGATAAAATCCAAAGACCTAATCAAACTTACCCAATTTTTGTTAACCTTAAGGATGGCAAATTACATTCTACCGGAAAATCTCTACAGGAAAGAATAGATACAGGAGAGTATACAAAAGATAAGAAGTCTTTTATATATAATTATAATGAAGCACCTGAAGGTACTTGTGCTATATGGCCAGTAACAAGTAAAGGAAAAAATTGTGTATGGAGATTAATATCATCAAGACTTCAATCAGATTGGAAAAAAGGGTATATAAAAATAAGTCCGAATCGTTCTAATACGGCTAAAAATAAATTTAGTATTCAATATTTGCCAAGTGGAGTTATAAAAAAAATTAATTCAAAAATATTAGAAGTCACAGGAACTGAAAACAATTCTCCGACATTAGCATTTGGTGATAATAAAACTGAAGGAAGTCAAATCCCAACACTATGGTTAGAAAAGGATTTCTATACTGTTAAAGGAACCAATTTACTTAAAGATATTTTTAAAGAAAAAATGTTTGATTATCCAAAATCACATGAATTGATTGAGGAAATAATAAGGTCAATCTCACATCCCAATTCCATTGTTCTAGATTCCTTTGCAGGTTCAGGTACAACTGCTCACGCAGTTCTAAATCTTAATAAAGAAAATGGTGGTAACAGAAAATTCATTTTAGTAGAAATGGAAGACTATGCTAATACTATTACTGGAGAAAGGGTAAAACGAGTTATAAATGGTTACGGAGAAGGTTCTAAAGCTATTGAAGGTACAGGAGGGGATTTCACATATTATGAGTTAGGAGAACCTTTGTTTTTAGATAATGGTTTTTTAAACGAAGATATTGAGTTAGATAAAATACTAGAGTATGTTTGGTATAGTGAAGCTAAAGCCCCTTTTATAAAACCTAAAGAAGGTTACCTGCTAGGAGCTAAAAATGATACTGCTTATTATTTCTATTACCAAAAAGATAGTATCACTACTTTAGATGAAAGCTTTTTAAGGTCTATTAAAAGCAAGGCTAGTCAGTACATTATATATGCAGATAATTGTTTGCTAGACCAAAGCATCATGGATAAGTATAACATTGTATTTAAAAAGATACCTAGAGATATAACTAGATTTTAGAACAATTATGATAGAAGATATTTATTTTCAAGATGAAGGAAAAGTAAAAATACTAGCTGCTTCAGTAGGTATCAGTAAAAAAAGATGGATTGCTATAACTGAAGATGAAGATGATGGAGGCAAGCATAGGGAGAAAATGTCTGAATACAGGATAGACCATTTACCTATTATTCCAAATAATGGTGTTATCACTGAATTCTACAAAACTAAAACTCCAGATAATTTTACAGAAATAGAAAAAGAGCTAATTTCTCATGAAGATGTATTGCCCATAGATACCACAATTGAAACTGTAATTGATAAGTTTTGTAAAGAAAAAAAATCATTTTATTTCTTGAGTTTTAATAAGGAGATTTCTGGCTTAATAACTATTGGAAACTTGAATTGTAAACAGGTTCAAGTTTATGTATTTAGTTTAGTATGTGAATTAGAAAGAGAGTTAGCTATATTCCTCAACTTTCATCTTAACAACGATGAAATTTTGAAATGGCTTAATGAAAAATCTGAAGGTTCAAAAGAGAAGAGGAATAAATACTCACAGATACTTAATACCTACAATACCCTAGCAGAACAAGGTTTAGAAAACATGCTTACAGAGCATCTTTTTTTTGTTGATTTTTTTAATATTATTAAAAGTTATGGATTGCACAATGAATTGTTATTGTCAAAACAAGTTTGGAAATCTTTCAGTAGTATTAATGAATTAAGAAATAAAATAGCACATCCTACAAGAAGTTTATTAGACAATTCTAATACTATTAACGACCTTGGAAAAAGACTATTAAAAATAAATGATTTACTGTTTAGATTAAATACATATAAAAAAACTAATAATTTGTAATACAAATAAATGGAATTAAAACCATATCAACATAAAGTCATTAAAGATTTAGAGCATTTTTTGTCTTACACACAAAAAGAGTCTACACCTGCAAAAGCATTTAATCAATATTGGGAAGACAAGTTAGGCATACCCTATACCCCACAATTAGATGGTTCTTTTACAGGCATGAAACCTTATAAAGATAATGTGCCAAATGCATTACATATAGCTATAAAAGTACCTACTGCTGGTGGTAAAACATTTATTGCTTGCAATGCTATACACACTCTAAACAAGCATTTTTATCAAGGTAATGCAAAAGCAGTTGTTTGGTTAGTCCCTTGGTCTAATTTATTACAACAAACAGTAAAAAACCTTTCAGACTCTAATCACCCATATAGAGAAAAGTTAAATAGCCTATTTGGTAACAGAGTTGAAGTGTATGAAAAAGACCAACTCTTACAAGGTGCTAATTTCAATCCTACTTCTGTAACAGAACAGCTCAATATTTTTGTGTTCAATTTTAGTAGTTTACGCATAAATTCTAGAAAAAAAGAGGATAGAAAAGTGTTTCAAGAAAATGGCGCTTTAGAGTCTTTTAGAAACACTATTGTAGATAAAGAACGTGTATTACCAGATACAGATGAAACTGCCTTAATTAATGTTATAAGAAGCCTCAACCCTATTGTAATTGTAGATGAAAGCCATAATGCCGAAAGTGATTTAAGTGTTGAAATGCTGAACAATCTAAACCCTTCTTTAGTTTTAGATTTAACCGCTACACCAAAAGAAAACAGTAATATTATTTCTTTTGTAAATGCATTGGCTCTTAAAAAGGAAAGCATGGTCAAACTTCCTGTTGTAGTCTATAATCATCATAAAAAAGAAGAGGTTATAACTAGTGCTCTACACCTACAAAGGCAATTAGAACTTTTAGCTATTGAAGAAGAAAAACTAACAGGGAAATACATTAGACCTATTGTATTATTTCAAGCTCAATCTAACATAAAAGGAAAGAACAACACTACTTTTCAGAAGATTAAAGAGCAGTTAATAAAGATTAAGATTCCAGAAGAACAAATAAAAATAAAAACTAGTGGCATTGATGAGCTAAAAGGTATTGACCTAATGGCTAAAGACTGCCCTGTTAAATATATCATTACAGTAAATGCTTTAAAGGAAGGTTGGGATTGCCCAAATGCATACATATTAGCATCATTGGCAGACAAATCGTCCCCTGTGGAAGTAGAGCAAATTTTAGGTAGAGTTTTAAGACAACCATATGTCGTTAAACATAAAGAAGCATTATTAAATATGTCTTTTGTTTTAACAGCTTCCGCAAAGTTCAATGAAACTTTAGATAGTATTGTTAAAGGTTTACAAGAATCTGGTTTTAGTAAAGATGATTATTATGCAGAAGAAGCACCTGAAGAAGAATTAACTCCAAATGAAATACTTACAGATAACTTATTTTCAGAAGAACCTAAACCTGATGACTATGTTAAATCTGATGAAGATTTTGATGTGGAAGCTGTTGAGTTTAATCCAGAGGAAGAAGTTACATTAAACACGATTAGTAAGCAAAATACTTTAGTATCTTATATTACAGAAAAGGCAAAAGTTGAAGGACAAACTTTTGAACAGAAAGTAAATGATATTGAAATTGATGATACCACTTCTATTTTTACAGATATTATGAAAACTGCACCTAAAGTTTATAAACTGGACTCCCAATTTAAAGAAGTTGCAACTACTATTAAATTACCTCAATTCTTTAAAAAAGTGGAAGAAGGAGAGCTTGGTGAGGTTAGCCTGTTTGAAGAATTAAATTCTGAAGACCAATACTTAAATAAGGTAAGTTTACTTGATGGTTTTAAGCTATCTAATTACAGTACACAAGTTACTTTTGATGATATTTCTAAAGAGATATACGCAGTAGATTTTAATGAGCAGAAAAAGACTGCTACTGCTCAAAAAGTAAGTAAAAGAGCTAAGGATATTCTTGTAGATACTATTCTTTCTAAACCTAAAGAATCACAAGTAAATCAGATTAGTAGCATTCTAGTATCCAAGCTTGGAGATATGACACCTATATCTCAGCAAGAACTTCAAAAGTATGTTAATAGAGTTTTTGACAACCTATCTAAAGAACAAATTAGAGATATAGTAGATAATGATTTCATCTATGTTAAGAGGATTAAAGACAAGATTAGCGAATTAACTGATACTTATGCTAAAGAACGATTTAGAAAGCTTATTGATAGCAACAAGATAATTGTAAAGGAGAATTTTGTATTCCCAAAAAGCTTATCATTTTTAAATCCTAGCACCACAATTAGCAAGTCATTGTATGACAGGGAAGCTAGTATGAACAATTATGAACAGAAAATGATTATGGAGGTTGCTTCACTTGAAAACATAGTCTTTTGGCATAGAAACCTCGAAAGAGGTAAAGGATTTGCTCTAAATGGGTTTAGTTCTAACCACTATCCAGACTTTATCCTTTATACAAAAAAAGGAAACATCATACTATTAGAAACCAAAGGAGATGTGTATGATAATGATGATAGTAGAAATAAAAATATTTTAGGTAAGACTTGGGCTGAAAAAGCAGGAGATAACTTTAAATACTTTATGGTATTTGAATCTAAACAGGTTGAAAATACTTATACAGCTAGAAGTGTAATTGAAGTATTAAAAGGATTATAAAATGAATGCAGATTTAAAAACACAAATACCAGATTTTCAAACAATAATGCTTCCTATGCTTAAATTATTAGCAGATGGTCAACCTAAATCGCTTAATGATGTAATGACATTACTTTCTAGTCATTTTAATTTGACTCAAAACCACTTAAAGATTAAAGTTCCTAGTGGTCAAATGGGGCTATTTAGAAATCGTGTAGGTTGGACAAGAAGCTATTTAAAAAATGCGGGGTTAATTCATTATCCAAGTAGAGGAATATATCAAGTTACAGACTTTGGTAAGGATTACTTGAAAACTAATCCAACAGATTTAAGAATAAAGCATTTAAAAAAAATGCCTAAATATAAAGAATGGACTGACACATTTAATCAAGACCAGCCTGACTTGGTAGATAGCACTTTAACTAAAGATATTGTTAGTAAAACTCCCGAAGAGATTTTAGCGAACACAGTTACTCAACTAAATAAACAGTTAGCCACAGAAGTATTAGATAAGCTGAAAGAAAATACGTTTGGATATTTTGAAAGCTTTGTAATATCCTTATTACAAAAAATGGGGTATGGTGAGTTTAGAGAAGATTCAGGTACAGTTACAGGAGGAACAGGAGATAATGGTATAGATGGTATTATCTACCAAGACAGGTTGGGTCTAGAAAGTGTATATATACAAGCAAAACGATTCACTACAGGAACTGTAGGCTCTCCTGACATAAGAAACTTCATCGGTTCATTGGCTCTTCAAGGAGTAAATAAAGGTGTGTTCTTAACTACATCCAAATTTTCAGATAGTGCTATGAAAACTGCCCAAGACAGTAAACAACAAAAAATCATTTTAATAAATGGTCAAGAGTTATCGAAACTTGCCATAGAATACAATTTAGGCGTTCAAGAAGATAATACTATCGTTATCAAAAAAATTGATTTAGATTATTTTGAAGAGTAATTTATGTTTGACAATGAATGGTATTCTATTTATATTCCAAATGCTAAAAGACAAAATAGATAGGGTTTTAATGGCTCTATAGCAAAGGACAATGTTAGAAACCTTTACACTAATAAGTCAATAGCCCACACGAAGAAAAAGGGAGCTGCAAACCCAATTAAATATTTTTTATAGATAATGCAACTCACTAAAACAGATTTCATACAATACTTAAATTGCCCAGAATTATTAAGATTACTTAAAAACAAGCTTGAAATTTACCCTAAAGGAAAGATGTAAACGATTAACTTTAATTATTGAAATTGAGTTATCAACAAAATTTAAATTTTAATTAACACCTTCTGTTAACAAAAAAATCTATATTTGCATGAAGATTACGTTTGATAATAACAAATTAAAAAAGTATGCTAACAATGATAGCTTAGCAGAAAGAAAATTAGGAAAGCGAGAAGCCGAACTGTTTAAGCAAAGACTTGATGACTTAACAGCAGCCAAAAACTTAGAAGATGTTAGATATTTACCAGGAAAGTATCATGAATTAATTGGAAATAGAAAAGGACAATGGGCTTGTAATTTAGTTCATCCTTATAGATTAATTTTTGAACCCCATGAAGACCCAATCCCTGAAAACGAGAATGGTCAATATCTTTGGATTGAGATAAAGGGGGTTGAAGTAATTGAAATTGAAGATTATCACTAACAAAAAAAAAAATGGCAACAATTAACGAATATTATCCGCAGTCTGTTTCACACCCAGGAACTACTTTGTCAGAAATATTATCTGAAAAAAAAATGGGAGCAAAGGAGTTTGCAGTAAGAACAGGTAAGCCTGAGAAAACAATATCAGATGTACTAAATGGTAAGAGTAGTATAACTCCTGAAATGGCTATTCTATTTGAACAAGTTTTGAAAATTCCTGCACACTTTTGGATTAACAGACAAAAAAATTATGATGAATACTTTGCTAGAATAGAGTATCAAAAGACTATTGAAGAGGGAATAGAATGGTCTAGACAATTTCCCTATGCAAAGATGGCTTCATTAGGCTGGATTGAACCGACATTAAAAAAAGAAGCAAAAGTTATTAATTTATATGATTACTTCGAGGTTTCTAATACCAAAGGGTACCATGACTTTTATTACAATCAGAAACTTTTAGTTAATTTCAGAATTTCATTAAAAAACAATGAAAATGCAGGAGCAATAGCAGCTTGGTTAAGGCAAGGTGAAATACAAGCAAAAAAAATGGTAGTTACTGAGTTTAGTAAAAACGGCTTAAGTAAGGTTTTACCAGAACTAAAGAAAATAATGGCTATACAGCCAATTGATTTCTTTGCCCAAATACAAGAACTTTGTAAAAGTATTGGTCTTAAGGTTGTTCATACACCTTGCTTACCTAAAGCTCCTATACATGGTTCTACTAGATGGCTCGGCAATACACCTTTAGTACAATTAAGTGGTAGGTACAAAAGAAATGATATTTTTTGGTTCACTTTTTTCCATGAAATTGGTCATATTTTACTACATGGTAAAAAATACATATCAATAGAGAATATTGAATATGATGGTGAAAACCAAGTTTATGAAAATGAAGCAAATGAATTCTCTGCAAATATTCTTTTAACCAAAGCTGAAGAACAAGAAATAATAAAAAATCAAAGATTAACTGAAAAAGACGTAGTTGCTTACGCAAATAAATTTAAAACTCATCCTGCTGTCATCATAGGGAGGCTACAGTACTTAAAACTAGTCCCTTTTGGTTTGGGTAATCATTTATGTAAACCTATTGATTTCACAGTCAAATAAGATAAAAAAAACACCCTGTAATTAAACAGGGTGCATCACTCAACTCAAAAACCAACGATGTTTAGAATCACCATTGATAGCATTTGCCAGACCTTGAGTAAAATCAAAGGCATTGACATTTCTTGATAGAAAAGAATCTATGTAAGAGCCCTTATTAGCTCCTGTGAAGAGATTATATACATTCCAAAGGTTAATATCTCCATTTCCGTTTCTACAAAAGCTATCATCTAAATAATAGTCTTTAGCTACTGTAGAAATCTGTCCATCATTAAGCATTAATTCTGGAATTAGAGCCTTTTCCGCTTTTGGTAAAAAGTTATATAACCTTGCTCTACCTATAAGCTGAGCAAATTGCTGTTCAGTTAAATTATGCTGTGATAGCTGCTTCATATCCTGTAAATGGGATTGTGCACTATACCCCTCTATTAAGTCCATAATTTTAGACTGTAATTCAGAATAGTTTCCTACTCGCATTTCATCTTGATACCCATCTGTAGAAATACATAGGTTACAACAGACCATATTTTGAAAACCTACAAAAAACTTAAATTTCTCATACGTTTTTCTGTTATACAAGTTTTCTTGATTGTAAGCTCTAACACCTCCAACAGTTAATGATACATCATGACCATTTATGTTTTCTGTAATAGATGGTATTCTAATGATAAATGCCATTCTTTCAAAGTACTGTGTTTTCTCATGTTCTAAAAGCTCTTTTACTGGCTTGTAAATAGCATCAGCAGTTCTGCCTTTAATTTGATGAGAAACTCTAACCTCTGGCACTTCAATTGTATGATGTGAAAACACCTTACCAATACAGTCTTGAGCTATTTCTATAAACTCTTGATGCGCTAATGTCTTCTCATTATCTTTACTGAATACAGGAATGATACATTCATGTTTTAAAGTAGAAAGGCTAACCTCTTTTGTGTTAGCCTCTATAAATGGGTTATGCTGATATACTTTATTTTTTGAAGGTATTTGCAAAGGATGCACAATTTCAGGAATACCTTCAAGATTATTAAATACTCCTTGACGTTGCTTGTTAAGCTCTGTTACTGATACTATTTCCATTTTGACTAAAATTTTGTGGGTTAACTAATTTTTCTAATAAATCTTTTTTAGCTTGATACAAAGCTTTTAAAGGCAACTGAAAACTCGGGTGTTCTTTGTATAATTCCATTAGTTTACTAACAGATAAACACTCTTCTATTCTCTGTTTTATATCTTCTTCTTTTACAGGTGAAGTACACCATTCTAAAATGCGTTTTCCTGTAGAAGTATTAATCATAAATTCTGGTCTACCTGAAAACAGATTAGTTCTATCTTTACTTGCTACTGCAAAGTGCTTAATATCTATATCAAATACTATAGTAAATTCATAAGACACATCATCTCTTTGTACAGCTTTAAGACCAACTTTTTCAGGAACATACTTTCCATCTTTTTGTTGTAGCACATAATCCTGTTTTGTTCTCATTGTCGCTATAACATGTGCATCACATTGTAAAATCTTATTTATAAATGCTTTTTGTCTAGGTGTAACTTTACTCCAATTAGCAAAAGAATTCCCTGGTAGTTTTGAATGGTAATCTAAAAGCTCATCCCATACTTGAGAGATGGAATCCAGCACTATCACTTCCATTCCTGCCTCTTCACAAACAGTTATAGCTTCTATAAATTTCTCTGGTGTATAAGGTGGTTGTAATGGCAATACATTGTAGTTACCTAAATGAGCATAAAGGTCAGCTGAGCCATTTTCTGTATCAATTACAGCCACTTTATCCAGTTGGTCATTAGTTAGCCCTTTAGCCAATAAAAGTGAGCTTAAGCTCTTGCCTGAACCTGATGAACCTTGTAGAGCCATTTTAATTTTTGCTTGTTGTCTTTCTGATTTTCTTAATTGCATAATCTTATGTTTTTGAAGGTTAATATTAATTTGAATTATTTTTAAGTTGAACCTGAATAGATTCAGTACATAATGAAAAAGACTCTCAGTGTTGAGAGTCTTTTCATATAGTTTTAAGATGCATATTGTAATATGGGTTCTTCTAAAAGTTTTGACATTGCGTCATCAATAATGTCATCTTTAAACTCTTTAAGGTAAGCTTGTGTTATACTAACATCAGCATGCCCCATAGACTTTCCAATAACATCAGTTGAAATACCTGCAAACTTTAAGTTAGTAGCAAAGCTATGTCTAATAACATAAGATGTTACATTTTGTTCCAAACCTTGAATTTCAGCTATCTCTTTGAGTTGCTTATTAAATCGTCTTAATGTTTTATGCTTCCTGTTGTCTATTTGTATTGGTGTTAAGTCTTCTTTTAGTAAAATTGGAAACACATATTTTGTTGGTCTATTCTGAGCTTTGTAATAAGCTATAATTTGCTTTACAGGCTCTAACATTTTAACTGTAAACTTACCTTTGGTTTTAGAACGTATATATTGAACCCTATCTCCTTGAATATTATCCCATTTCAATTTCATCATATCAACAAAATTCATTCCTCCCATGTAATAGCTAAAAACCAAGTAGTTCTTAGTGTTAATCAAATGCGGATATTTCTGGGTATCAATAGCTTCCATCAACTTCATTTCATCTCTAATCAATGCTTTTTTAACCCCTTTAGCTTTAAACTTTGAAATTTTATAAATCTTAAACGGATAGTATTTTTCATCTACAATTCCACTTTTAATAGCATAGTTATATAAAGCTCTAATAGTTCTCATTTTTATACCAATACCTCCATTGGAATTATTATTACCCCTTAAAAAGGTTTCATACTTATCTAGAAAAGCTGGTGTGACTTCTCTAAACACAATGTTTTTGTTCTTATGAAATTTAAAAAACGAGTTATAAGTGTCTTTATATGGTTTTGAATTACCTATCCTTCCTGCTTTTATAAAATCTTTTATTTTTTCTTTCCAGAATTCTGAGACAGTTACACTGGAAGATTTACGCCCCCTAAACTTGGCTTCAAATTGATTTAAAGTAAAGTCAATGTCATCTAAAGCAAAGTCGTATATTATTTGTAGTGCTTTTTCTTGTTTCTTTAATAGAATTCTATTTCTCTGTGAAGCATTTGGACATGATTTTTTAAACTCATTTTTTTTAGTATCCCAATCCTCTTTTTTACATATCATACCTAAAGAAATTAGCTTAGACTTTCTGTCTTTGACTATTCTTAGGATTACTGGTAATTCATTTTGTTTATTCGGTTTGTTTCTAAGGGTTATATTAATACTTGCCATCTTATTTATGTTTTAGAAAAGTGACATATTCCTGTTATAGTAAGTAAGGAATGTGTAATACTTTATTTGTTAACTATTTAGTAATTCATTAAACTTTTGGATTAAACTTGCTCTTAAAAAGGTCTTAGTTTTTAGTAAATCGTTTTTAACCAATAATCTTTGAAATTCTAATTTTTCTTTAGATTTACGATTTCTGTTTTCTCTCTCTGAAAGTGTTTCCCAATAGTTGTAGCTTAAGTAAGACTCTAATTGACTTTTATCTTTTTTAGTTATTTTGGTATCAGCCATAACACTATCTACTATGGTGAGTTCATCAAACCGTTTTAGTAAATCGTTGAAAAGATTCAGTAAGCACTTTTTAGATTTTAAATCGTGAAGTTTAAAGACTCCCATTGGGTGAAAGCTCTTGTTACTTTTGTACTTTATTTCAATCCTAATAATATGCTCTTCTAAGCCATATTGTTTTGCCTTATCATAAATCTTAAAGTAATAGTTGTAATGGTTGAATTGTTTGTATTCTCCTTTACCTCCAAACTGCTCATTATGATTATGTATTTTTAGTTGATGTAGTATTAAATTTTGTCTTATAATACATTCTGCTGGCACTGGTAATTTTATATTTAAACCAAATTCTAACTGGGTTAAACGCGTGTTTTTTAAATCTGTTAACCTATTATCTAAATGGTCTATAGTTTTACAAAGTTCAGAATACCTAAAGTCATTATGATTGTGAGCATCTTTACCATTTAATTGGTTATTTAACTTATGAATTGAATTCTTTACATAAGCATACTTATCATTGATTCTAATTTCCATATTACCAATATTAGTAGTAAATGGGTATCTAATTTCACCTGAATGACATTCAAGAACTGTAAGTAATTCCTCAAAATTATCTTTGTTACAAACAAAGGGCTCAATTCTATCTTTGTCCTTAAAGTTAAGTCTAACAAAATCTATCATGATGCTAGATTTTTGCTGGTTCTACTTAAATAGTCCTCAACGTCAGTATCTAATTCATCATTAGACAGTACTTTGCCATTAAAAATCCATTCATCAAGTTCAGATTTCTTGAAATAGATTTTTTTACCTCCAGGTTTGTAAAATGGAATTTCCTTTTTACTCGTCATCTTGAACAAACAAGACTTTGAAAGTTGTAAATACACTGTAGCATCTTCTACAGTTAGGATTTCTTTTTGCTGTATGTTTAGAGCTAAAAGAAGGTCTTTAATTTCTTTAATTTCATTTTGGATAAATTCCATAACTTTAAATTGTTATGGATGTGCACATCCTTGTTATTGTTGAAACAAAGAAACTGCGAAGAAGACCTTACATTAGTTTACCATACCTTGACCGTATGGTAAAGCTATATTTATAGTGAAGAAATAATGATGTCAATTCTATCTTTAGAAGCCGGATTGTCTGACATAGCTTCTCTAGATTGTTTTAGATTTTTTAATTCATTTCCTTTATGGTCTCTAAACACATATCTAATGAATTTATAAAGGTCGTTTATGATACTTCGACTTAAAAATCTCTTATCTATAAGCTCGTCTAAAAAGTAAAGCAATGATGGCTTACTAACATAATTTTTATTCTTACCTGTAATTAGCCAATTAATACCTTCGTCTATTTCTTTTCCTGTAAAGGCATTAATAAACTCTTCTAGTGAACAAGAAATAACTGATGGTTTTTCATGAAGCTGTTTATATAAAGTTTTAATTTTAGATAATTGCTCTTCAGGTGTCTTTGCTATAAACACAAAGGAAGGTGTATAAGAATAGTTTGTAGATTGTTTTGAATACTGGTCAATCAAGCTATCTAATTGCTCTAAATACGAGAGTAAAAAGGGAAATTCTTTACAAGCACTATTACTAAAAAGACTGTTTAGTTTTATTCTTAAAAAATCGGCATAAGCCCTAACTTCTTTTTTTTCAGAAAAGCGTTTCTGAAAGCCTAACTCAATGAACTCTTTAGCTCTTTTAACTTCCTGCTTAAGCTTTGATTTAGAAGAATGTTCAAAAGAAAAAGTAATATACTCTGATGCTACTTCGTCATGATGAATGTTAAGTACTTTAATAATGTGATTTACATTATCTATTTCATCTGTATTATTAAAATACAATTCTTCAGTAATATCTGTGTAAAACTTTTTTAGGTCTCTATGTATTTCATTTTCTAAATACCAATCAAAAAATGCTAAAGGGAATTCTGCTGTACTTTCCATAAATCAAAACTAATAAAAACCGTGATTACAAAAAGAGAAATGTTTGACCTATGTTTGACCTCAATCCACAAAAAAAGCCTTACATCTCTGTAAGGCTTATGTTTACTAGTGGTCCCACTTGGGCTCGAACCAAGGACCACCTGATTATGAGTCAGGTGCTCTAACCAACTGAGCTATAGGACCAATTAACATTACTGTTAATTTTACTCTTATTTAAAAGAGATTGCAATATTACTACATATTTTAAAACTGACAAAGAATTTTTAACTCTTTATATCTTGGCAAAGTTCAATTAGTACACCATTGGTTGATTTTGGGTGTAAAAAAGCGATTAATTTATTGTCCGCTCCACGTTTTGGTTGTTTATGAATCATTGTAAAGCCTTCTTTTGTTAAGCGCTCTATTTCAGCTTCAATATCATCTACAGCAAAAGCAATATGATGCATGCCCTCCCCTTTTTTCTCAATAAATTTAGCAATCGGACTGTCTTCTGTTGTTGCCTGCAATAATTCAATTTTATTAGGTCCACACTTAAAAAATGAGGTTTTTACACCTTCACTTTCTACATCTTCAATTTTATAATGAGCTTCACCAAATAAGGTTTTAAATAAATGGTTAGAATTTTCAATGTCTTTTACTGCAATACCTATATGTTCTATTTTTTTCATCTTTATTGGATTACAATTTCAGCTAAAAACAGAAATCGTATTAATAATTTACATTCAAAAATAAGATTATCTTTAAATAACCTCTACTTTTGCAAATCATTAGTTATAATGATTATTATGGAAGAATTTACACAGAGACAGAAAAAAATAGGAGGTATACTCCAACAAGATTTAGCAGAAGTTTTACAAAAAGCAGCTTCTGATGGGGGTTTACGAGGTGTTATTATCTCAGTAAGTAAAGTAAATGTTACTACAGATCTTTCTATGGCTAAGGTGTATCTTAGTATTTTTCCGAATAAAGAAGCTGAGCCTTTATTAGAAGGAATTAAATCTAATAAACCACTTATTAGACACGAATTAGCGCAACGTACACGTCACCAATTGAGACGTATGCCACAATTAGAATTTTTTATTGACGATTCTTTAGAATATATTGATGGTATTGAGCGTTCTCTTAAAGGTGAAGACAATCCGTTAGAGAACCCAGATTTATTAGGTAAGCGCAAAAAATCATAAGTGAATTTCCCTTTATATATAGCAAAACGTTATCTGTTTTCTAAAAGCAGTAATAATGCTATTAATATAATGACGTTAATTGCTTCTGGTGGTGTTGTTATAGCAGCAGCAGCACTCTTTATTGTATTGTCTGTCTTTGCGGGCTTAAAAGATTATAGTCTTAACTTTTCCTCTTTTGTAGATCCAGATTTAAAAGTATTACCTTCTGAAGGTAAGTCGTTTAAATGGACAGAAAACGATATCAATTCTCTTTTAAAGATTGAAGGTATTGCGGCCTATTCTGCGATTATTGAAGAACGGATTATCATTAAATCTGAAAACAAAAATCTTATTGCAACTCTAAAAGGAGTCGATAAAAACTACCTTAATGTTACTAATATTGATTCAATGGTAACAAAAGGGTATTGGATTAAACCCGGTAGTCACGAGGTCGTTTCTGGTTGGGGAATATCTAATAATCTCTCTTTTGGCATTTTAGATTTCCGAAAATCCTTATCCTTATATATTCCTAAAGCAGGGAAAGGCCAAGCGAGTTCTGCTAAAGGCTATTATAATTCTGTATATGTAAATAATGTTGGCTTATTTGAAATTAATGAAGAACTTAATAATAACTACATTTTTTCAGATATTACGCTTGCTAAGCAATTATTAAGCTATCAAGACAACCAACTAAGTGCTATTGAACTTAAGTTAAAACCAGGCACTAAAGAAGAAGAAATAAGAACACAGCTTAAAGCTACCTTTGGAAATAAAATAGTAATTAAAAACAGAGCACAATTAAATGATGCGTTATTCAAAATGTTGAATACTGAAAACCTTGCTGTTTATCTCATATTTACTTTAGTAATTATCATTGCCCTTTTTAATGTTATTGGTGCTATTATTATGATGATTCTGGATAAGAAAAAATCACTTAACACCTTATTTAATTTAGGTACAGAAACCAAAACGATTAAGTCTATTTTCTTTCTACAAGGAAGTTTAATGACTGTTGTTAGCGGACTAATTGGTGTGAGTATTGGCCTTGTAGTAGTCTTATTACAATTATCTTTTGAATTGGTAATGTTAACTCCAGACTTGCCTTACCCTGTTCGTATTAACTTCTTTAATGTACTTATTGTTTTAGCTACGATTTTTACTTTAGGTATTATCGCATCTAAAATTGCTTCTCAGAGAATTACTCAAGGTTTGATAAAAAGTTAGAAAATAAATAAACTTATTTTTCAAATACCCCCAAATTTTAAAAATCAAAATCATGAAACAACTTTTACTTTTAACTATTTTAATTTTTTCTAAATCTCTTTCTGCGCAGACAATTTATACCTATACGGGCATAGGGGACTGGACAGAAGAAACCAATTGGTCACCAAATTACCCTGGCATAATAATAAGTGAGACTGATGAAGCTATAATATCTACTGATAGTGAGGTCTCTCTTCTATACGGAACTATTAACGGAAAACTAACTATTAATGGTGAGTTAGAGACATCGTCTACCTTAACCATTAACGGAGAACTAACTATTAATGGTTACCTAAACAATAGATCCACATTAACAATTAATGGAACAGCAACAAACAATGGAACGCACCTATCTAGTTCATTTTTAAGAATATATGGACAGTACACAAATAAAGAAACCCTAACACTTAATTCTTTTTCATATATTTATCCTGATGGAGTTTTAAACAATGAAACTTCTATGACTAGTATTTTATTTTATAACGATGGAACTCTAAATAACACAGGGACTTATATAAATAACAGTAGTTTATACGGGAATAATAATATACATACTTCAGATTTTGTAAACACCAAAAATTTAATACCAGGAAGCAATAGTAATAGTATTGGAACTTATAATTTTGATGCTAACTTAAGCTTAATTAGTAGTGCTACTTTAACAACAGAAATTGAAAGTACCACTGAAGTTGATTTAGTAAACGTTAATGAAACAGCAACAATTGGTGGTAAATTAAAGGTTAATCTACTAGAAGATTACGACCCAGCAATAGGAACAACTTATACCATTTTACAAGCCAACGCTATAACAGGTACTTTTAGTAGTATTGAATATCCTGATTTAGGTACTAATAAAGAGTTTTCTATTACTTATAACACAGATAATATAGTTCTTGAAGTTGTGGAAAGTACATTATCTATCGGTTCTGACAACGAATTAAACAGTGTAATTATTTACCCTAATCCTACTTCGAGTGTTTTAAATATAAATAACACTAATACTGTTTCACAAATAGCTATCTATTCTGTTTTAGGTCAAAAAATTAAAACATTGACACTAAGTATAGGAAATAATAGTATAGATGTAAGTCATCTAAAAAAAGGCGTTTACATGCTTTTAATTGATAAAAACTTATACAAGTTTATTAAAAATTAGAGAACTTATTCTTTTATAAACTTATTTGGGCGCTATTTGGTTTTAATCAAATAGCGCCCATTTTTTTAAATCAATTTAGCATACAATACTTTTTAAAATAAATAAAAGTAAGCACAAATCAATAATAGCATTTTAGTTAAATATGAAGAATTTATAAAGTGAATTTATAATCAGAAAACTTATCTAAAACCTCATCAAAGGCAGCAAAAACATCCTTAGAGTCATCACTTGTTACCATTTTCATTCGGTATTCCTTAAAATGCGGAATTCCTTTAAAATAGTTAGTATAATGTCTTCGGGTTTCAAAAACCCCTAAGGTTTCTCCTTTCCAATCAATTGCCATTTGAAGATGACGTCTTGCGGCATCTATACGTTCTGCTAACGAAATAGGAGCTAAGTGTTCACCTGTTTCAAAAAAGTGCTTCACCTGCTTAAAAAACCATGGATTTCCTATAGATGCTCTACCAATCATAGCGCCATCTAACCCGTAAGAATCTCGCATTAGCATCGCTTTTTCTGGTGTATCTACATCTCCATTTCCAAATACAGGAATATGCATACGAGGGTTATTCTTCACCTCAGCAATCGGTTTCCAATCAGCTTCACCTTTATACATTTGAGCCCTAGTTCTACCATGAATAGAAATTGCTTTACAACCTACATCTTGCAAACGTTCTGCAACCTCAACTATTTTAATAGAATCATGATCCCAACCTAGTCTGGTTTTTACAGTGACAGGTAAATTAGTACGCTTTACCATTTCTGCAGTCAACTGTTCCATTAAACAGATATCTTTTAAAATACCTGCTCCTGCTCCTTTTGATACTACTTTTTTAACCGGACAACCAAAATTGATATCTATAATATCTGGATTCGACTTTTCAACAATATCAATAGTTTGCAGCATACTTTCCATATTGGCTCCAAAAATTTGAATACCAACAGGGCGTTCTTTTTCATAAATATCTAATTTCATAACGCTTTTTGCTGCATTACGAATAAGACCTTCACTACTTACAAACTCTGTATACACTACATCTGCGCCCTGCTCTTTGCAAAGTGCTCTAAATGGTGGATCGCTAACATCTTCCATAGGTGCTAAAAGCAATGGAAAGTCAGGTAATTCTATGTCGCCTATTTTAACCAAGAGTATATATTTTGTCGCAAAATTAAGGTTTTTATTATTCTTTGTTAATCTACTTAATAAACTATGTAAAAAATCAATTCAGTTTTAATATGTATATTTATCTCAAAACATTAAAAATGAAAAAGATATTACTTCCTATTTTTATAGTATTAGGCTTACTTGTGAGTTGTGATGCTATAGATGAATTAACAAAATTTGATTTAGATTATCAAAGCAATTTTTCAATTCCGCCAACAACCTTAGTTAATATTCCTATTACTTTAGATACTCCCGATATCACCACGGGTTCTGAATCTTCTTTTGAAAGTAATAACACACACAAAGATTTAATAGAAAGTATTAAATTAAAAACAATGACAATAACAATTGAAACTCCAGAAGATGGTGATTTCAATTTTCTAAAAGAAATATATATTTACATTAATGCTGAAGGTCTTGAAGAGATAGAAATTGCAAATGGTATTGATTTACAAAACATCAATTCTAATGTTTTAGAATTAAATATTTTAGACCAAGAATTAAGAGAATACATTAAAGAAGATAGTTTTAACCTAAAAGTGAGAACAACTACTGACGAAACTATTAATGAAACTCACAATATCGTAATTGACACAAAGTTTAGGGTTGATGCTGAAATTTTAGGTGTATAAATGATATAAAACGTGTTACAAATTGCGAAACGTTTAATCTATTCCTTGTGTTTTCTTACGATGGTAAATATTTAGCTTTTTTTCAAACCGAAATAATAGCGGTAGTAGAGATACTATTTTGTTTATTGCTCAATGACAAGATTAGTTTAAATCTTTAAGTCTATCTCGTTCTTCAGCATCTGTGGTGTGTTCATTGGTATTAAGTTTAGTGTTACCAAATTTGTAACTAAAACCTAACTTAATAAATCGATTATCACTATTTACAAAACCAGTATTGCTTTGATCTAAGTATTGTGTTTTTGTATAAGTATATTGCTTATTAAATAAGTCTTCAACAGAAAGTGATAAGGTTCCTTTTTTATTTAAAATAGATTTAGAAATGCTTAGCGTAGAAAATAGTTGTCCCTTAACTGTAGTAAAACGTTGAAGGTTTTTAGTTGAATAGAACATTGATAAATTGACATTTAAACTATTATCCTTGAGAAGATATAAGTTTGGTGATAAAATAAATATCTGAGACCATTGATCTTTTTCTACATAGTCTGTATCAAAATTTAATTGCTCTTTTACATAATACGTTGAAGAAACAGCATAAACGCTCCATTTATTAGATGGATAATAATTAAAAATTAAATCTAATCCCGTTTCTGACGTTTTATCAATATTAGTTGGTGTGTAAGCAATGATATTTGTATCGTTATCTTGTCTTGGAAATTCTTCAATTGCATCATCCGTATTCACATAATACCATTCTACAGTAAAATAGTCTAAAAAGTTAACACCAACTTTAAAATGATCTATAAATGAAGGTGTTAAATATGGGTTACCTAAAACAACCGTATTTTCGTTTATAAAAAAGGTAAATGGGTTTAGATCTTTATAACTCGGCCTAGTAATACTACGTTTATAACTGGCATCAATAGTTACATCATCTGTTAATTGGTATGATAAACTAGTGTTTGGAAACCAATTTAAATAATTTTGTGTATTTGTTTCACCCATCATTAAAGACTCTCCTTCAATATTAGTTTGTTCTACTCTAAAACCAAGAATTATATCCCATTTATTCCAAGTTGTGCTATAGTTTGCGTATCCTGAAAACACATTTTCTTTGTAATTAAAAACATCTGTATTACCCACATTTAAAACTTCAGAATTCCCAATAATATCTAATCTTGTAATATCACTATCTGTTTTTACATTAGAATATTTAACGCCAGTTTCAAAATTAGAACTTTCATTGATAGGTAATCTATAATCTATTTTGCCCGTTGTAATATCTGTATTTTGATTTGCATTGGTCATAAATTCAGCATCGCCGGTAAACACATTACTATTATCATAGAAACGACTTAAAACCTTTTGGTCTCTATCATAATCATAAGCTGTATAGTGTAAATTAAAAGAAAGAGTAGAGCTGTTTTCATAATTATGTACAAAAGTTACATCTGTACCAACATTATACTTATTATCTCTAGATAAATTACCTGAAGTAAAACGGGATGCAAACACTGAGTTTTCATCTGTAATATTAGTATTGTTATTTATCTTATATTTAAAATAGGGCATATACAACCCTGTACTGGTTACGCTTAGTGTACTTTTATCATTAATATAATAATCAAAATTAAGATTAAGATTATGTGTTTGATACCAGGTATTTCTATTTATGTTAGACTCCCAAATTTCTTCTGTATTATTAGAATTGTCTAAATAATTTACAACATATTCTTGATCTCTATTAATTTTTTTATCAGAATAGCTGTAGTTAAGGTTAAGGTTTATTTTGTCATTTTTAAAATAATGACTTGTTGATGCATTGTATCTTGGAAAAACACCTTGAGTATAATTAGTTTGTACACTTCCTCTATAACCAGTCACTAAATTTTTACTCATTACAATATTTATTATCGAACCGCTATCTGCATCGTAACTAGCAGGTGGATTTGTAATAACTTCAATAGATTTAATATTATTGGCAGGTGTACTTTCTAAAAGCTGTATTAATTCAGATGACGTTAATTGTACTCTTAGATTATTTATAAAGACTGTTGCTTTTGCACTTTTAATATTAATACCTTGATCTCCTACTATAATTCCAGGCGTATTTTTTAAAACACTTAATGTAGACCCCTCTATTAATGCTGTATTCTCTACATTAAAAATTAAACGATCTAGTTTTCGTGTTATGGTTGGTTTTTTAGCAACGACAGTAACTTCTCCTAGGTTTTCTGAAGATTCTTTAAGTGTAATCGTTTTTAAATCTAAATCTGAGGTAAGTACAATTTTTTGATTAAAGTTTTCAAACCCCACATAGCTAACCTTAAGAAAAAATGTACTCTCTGTTAAAGTAGTTAAACTAAAAAAACCTGAATCATCTGTTGAAGTGCCTGTAAAGTAATCATCTTCATTTTCTGTTAAAAGAACAACATTCGCAAACTCAATCGGATTATTATTCACATCAACGACACGACCAGAAAGAGTATATTCTTGTGCAAATGCCATAAAAGATAGAGCAAAAAAAAGGACACAAAAATAGTGGCGTTGGTTAATAATCATAAAATTACGTTTGTCTCGCAATATATAAATTGTTTTTTACTTTCTATTGTGGTTTTTCCTCAGTATAATCCATTTTATAAAACAAATATTTTAGATACGTTAAAGCACAAGAAATCAATTATATTTGCAAATTAGTTATTGCCTTAGAAAAAAGACATGAAAAACATACGTAATTTTTGTATTATAGCCCATATTGACCACGGTAAAAGCACTTTAGCTGACCGTCTATTAGATGTTACAGGTTCTGTAACTGCTCGTGAACAACAAGCTCAGCTTTTAGATAGTATGGATTTAGAGCGCGAACGTGGTATTACCATAAAATCGCACGCCATTCAAATGGATTATGAATATAAAGGCGAAAAATATGTATTAAATCTTATTGACACACCTGGTCACGTAGATTTTTCTTACGAAGTTTCTCGTTCTATCGCAGCTTGTGAAGGTGCTTTATTAATTGTAGATGCAGCGCAAAGTATACAAGCACAAACGATTTCTAACCTTTATTTAGCCTTAGAAAATGATTTAGAAATTATTCCGGTATTAAACAAAGTAGATTTACCTAGTGCTAACCCGGAAGAAGTTACAGACGATATTGTTGATCTTTTAGGTTGTGATCCAGAAGAAGTAATTCACGCTAGTGGAAAAACAGGTTTTGGTGTCGAAAATATTTTAAAAGCCATTATTGAAAGAATTCCTGCACCAAAAGGAAATGTAGATGAACCACTTCAAGCTTTAATTTTCGATTCAGTTTATAATACTTTTAGAGGAATTGAAACTTATTTTAGAGTCTTTAATGGAGAAATTAAAAAAGGACAAAAAATTAAATTCGTTGCTACAGGAAAAGAATATTTTGCAGATGAAGTTGGGACTTTAAAACTAACTCAAGTTGCAAAACAAAGTGTAAAAGCTGGTGATGTTGGCTATTTAATTACAGGTATAAAAACGGCTAAAGAAGTAAAAGTAGGAGATACCATAACTGATTTTGCTAACCCAACAACCAATGTTATTGCAGGTTTTGAGGATGTAAAACCAATGGTATTTGCTGGTATTTACCCCGTAGATACAGAAGATTACGAAGAGTTGAGAAACTCTATGGAAAAACTTCAACTAAACGATGCGTCATTGGTGTTTCAACCAGAAAGTTCTGCAGCTTTAGGATTTGGTTTCCGTTGTGGTTTCTTAGGAATGCTTCACATGGAAATTATACAAGAACGTTTAGAACGTGAGTTTGATATGACGGTAATTACTACCGTACCTAACGTATCGTACCACGCGTACACCAATAAAAATCCTACTGAAGCTTTTATAGTTAACAATCCTACTGATTTACCAGAACCAACAACCGTAAACCGTGTTGAAGAGCCATTTATAAAAGCTACCATTATTACAAAATCTGATTTTGTTGGTAATGTAATGAGTCTGTGTATTGAAAAACGCGGAATGATTATAAATCAAACCTATTTAACTACAGAACGTGTTGAGTTAATTTTTGAAATGCCATTAGCCGAAATTGTATTCGATTTTTACGATCGTTTAAAAACGGTTTCTAAAGGTTATGCATCTTTCGATTATCATCCAATAGGTATGAAAGCTTCTAAATTAGTACGTTTAGACGTATTATTAAACGCACAGCCTGTAGATGCCCTTTCTGCTTTAATACACACAGATAACGCACATGACATAGGTAAGAAGATGTGTGAGAAGCTAAAAGAATTAATACCTAGACAACAATTCGATATTCCTATCCAAGCAGCTATTGGAGCAAAAATTATAGCACGTGAAACCGTAAAAGCACTTCGTAAAGATGTAACTGCAAAATGTTATGGTGGTGATATTTCTCGTAAACGTAAGTTATTAGAGAAACAGAAAAAAGGTAAGAAACGTATGCGTCAAGTTGGTAATGTAGAAATACCTCAACAAGCATTTATGGCTGTTTTAAAGTTAAATGATTAAACTTTAATTGGTAATAAATATTAAAAATTTATTGTTTTCCCTATAATTCAAAAAAACAGAAGCAATTAGCTTCTGTTTTTTTTTATACAATAATAACTATTTCTTAGTTACAAGTAGCTCCTGCTGCTTCATATGCAGAAATAATATCGTCAAAAGAAGTTCCTTCAGGAAGATCCTCAGTAACCGATTGACCTTCAGTAGTATAAGTATAAGTACCATCTCCATTATCACAATATTCTGTAGAGGTAGCGAATCCAAATATTTCTAAATCACATGTTTGACAAGCAGAATCACTTCCTCCATCGCTACTGTCATCATCACTTGAACAAGATGTAAAACCGATAGCTGCGATTACTGCAAAAGATAAAATAATTTTTTTCATAATAAATTGATTTTTGTTAAGATTTTTAACAAATATGCACTTTTTATGATAAAAACAAAATAAAATAATTTTTTTTAGACGAACGGTACAATCAAAATTGGTAATCACCTACAATAAATGATATAAAATACTAAAAAACAGCTATTTAATATAAAAATTATTAAAATGAAAATAACAAGGAAGCTCTCCTTCATCATTTTTTTTAACAAAGGATTCCAATATTTATCTTTACTTGCCTTTTTCATAAGGTTTTCATAATAGGCTACATCTTCTATTTCTTGCATTACAGGATATTTACGTGTTACTTCTATTAAATTGAAAAATCATCCGTAGGAGAGAATAAACCTTCTTTCTGTCTCTTTTCCGGAAAACTCATCTTAACTGAAGCACTAATAAACACAAACCGTTTTCTCCAAATTATTTTCTAAATTTTTCAAGGTTACAGTTTTCTAACACCAAAACCACTAATAAACCAGACTCGTGAGTAAACAATTCAAATTCAACAAATACTAATAACATATTATAATATTAAACTCAACCCAATATGTTAATATGGAAAATTATGAGTAGAATTTTACAATGTTGCTTGGTTATTTTTTAATTTATTTTAATGAATGGACAAGCATTTTTTGAAGACTTTTTAAGTGCTTCTGGCATAGCGAACAACTTTTCCTTAGTTGGCTGAAAATGAAACAAGAGACACCAACGACTCTTATGAAGATGGTTATTCTGTAGATGATGGTGGTGCATGGCCACAGATGGTTTTCTCAATGATGGAACCACAACCATGATAATTAACATGGCAAACAGTGTAAAGCGTGGGTGGTTAATCCTACAATAGAGTATAGCCTCTAATCCAAATAATGAATCTACTTTTAAAACACTTAATTCAGGAGATAAAATTAGATTACTTATCTGTACAGATGGAGGAACAACATTTACTTCTTTAGCTTTATTTGATAGTACTATAGCAGAGTTAGGAGAAATATTCTCCGTAGTATTGATAACTCATATTTTTTAAGCGTTATGCAGTTTACTTTTTATGCATATGAAAGCGATATCAATGCTAATGTTACAAATGTATATATAGATAATTTTGTAGTAACAGATAGTTAAACTCTTTCTACAATAGATATAACCATTGCTAAAGGAATACAGCAGATAATCTATATGGGAAAGATTTAGAATTTTATGAAGTAAATGTGTTTACATTGTTGAATTAAAAAATAAGGAAGGATATACTTACACAGGTAAGTTTATTAAAAAATAATTCCATCTTTTGTCATTTTAGATTAAAAATAAAACACCACTAATAATAGAATAATTTATTCAACTAATTAAACCGTTTTTGTAGAAAAAACTTAGAAAGTGTGTCTAATTATTTTAAAGTTGAATGATAATATTAAACAATACTACAGTCATTTCTTTAGGGTTCTGTAAAATAACTTTTTTTGCATTTTGAAACCTGTAATCTATATATTAAAATATATAATTTAAAAAAAATTAACATAACTCCTATACAACTTGTTTTTATACAATCTTTTAATATATTTGTGTTAATATTAACTTAAAATATATAATTATGATTAGAATTTTACAATGTTTCTTGGTTTTTTTTGCATTTAATGTAATGAACGGTCAAGTGTTTTCGGAAGACTTTACAGGTGTTTCTGGTGTTGCAAATTCATTTTCTTTAGGAGACTGGGATCAGTTTAGAGATGATGATGATAATTATGCTAATGGAAGTTCAAATACTACTGGTGGAGCATGGGCTGCAGATACTTTTAATAATGAATCAACATCTGATGCTATTAGAATTAACATGACAAATAATGTAAAACTTGATTGGTTAACTACACCTTTAATAGATTTATCAGCTACACCTGCATCAGGTAGTTATTTTATTGAGTGGGACATGGCTTTTTCTATAAATAATGAAAGTACATTTCAAGCACTTAATGAAGGAGATGAAATTAGATTACTTGTTTCTAAAGATGGAGGAGACACATTTACATCTTTAGCCTTATATGATAGTAATACTATTATAGCAGAAGGAGGAGAATCATTCTCAATAGAATTATCTGACAACTCTTATTTTGTGGATAATGTGCAGGTTGCATTTTATGCCTTTGAAAGCGATATAACTACTAATGCTACAAATGTTTTTATTGATAATTTAGTGATAGCAGATGAAACGCTATCTACAACAGACTTAACAATCTCTGAAGGATTTGATTTATATCCAAACCCTACAACAGATGATCTTTATGTGAAAAATGTACAATTATCAGAGGTGCAATTATTTACATTAATAGGAAGAAAAATAGACGTAGAATATAGCGGATCTACTATTCACACTTCAGCTTTAGCAGCAGGAACTTATATCGTTAAATTAACAGATGATAAAGGTTATACGCACACAAGTAAGTTTATTAAAAAATAAGACTTTCTTAAGTCTGTTTATCTAAAATTAAAAGCAGTTATTTCAAAAAGAAATAACTGCTTTTTTTTATTTAAAGTTATAATAATTAAGACATATTACATCAACTTAAAAACGACTAATAATTTAGAGTTTACTTCCTAAAAATTATACTTCTTCTTTTACAACCTTTTCAACATCAAAAGGTTTACCTAAATACACCAATTTAAAACCTTCACCTATATCTTCTGCTTTAGTATCGTATACAGATATTATATGAAGTTCACCTTCATCATCTTTTAAAAATAAAGGAATTACAAACTGATCTTTACTTGCTAATTCTATAAGACTAGCATAATGCTCCGAATCATCAATATTCACTTCTTGTATTGCTGGATATTTACGAGTTACTTCCATTAGATTAATATAGTCATCAGTAGGAGAAAACAAGCCTTCTTTAGGGCTATTTTCAGGATTATTCATTTCATCTGAAGTCACCAAACGATACGAACCATTTTCACCAAATTCTTTACCAAACTTTTCAATAACATAAGAATTTATATCAGAATTCCCTGTCATTGCCATAATATAACCCACATCATTTAACTCAATATTATCTGATAGTGTATCTGAATAAATATTACTACTCAAAGCATCTAAACCTAATTCTTGAGCTTTATTTATATTATTTTGATTGCTATCTATAAGCACTACATGACGTCCGTTATTCACTAAATAATGTCCTAATAATCGTGGTAATTTAGAAGCACCGATAATTAAAATACCGTTAGATTTTGTTAAAAACACACCAACCAATCTCGCAAATAAACGAGCAGTGGTAGCATTTAATAAAACGGTTCCTAAAACAATCATAAATACCAAAGGTGTAATGTATTCTGCACCTTCAACACCTTGTCTCATTAGTTTACTTCCAAAAAGAGAAGCAATACCTGCAGCAACAATACCACGGGGACCAACCCAACTTATAAACAATTTTTCTCTAAAGTTTAATTTTGAACCTTTAGTACTTACAAAAACAGCTAATGGTCTAATGACAAAAACTACAATAGCAAAAAGTATTGCTGTTTTCCATGTATAAAGTAAAAGTAAATCTGAAATATTAATATTTGCTGCTAGAAGAATAAATAAAATTGAGATTAACAATACACTTAAAGATTCTTTAAAATAAAGCAGTTCTTTTAAGTTTTCTAGTTTACTATTCCCTAACACCATTCCCATCACTACTACGGCTAATAAACCCGATTCATGTGCAAACAATTCAGACTCAACAAAAACCAATAATACAGTAGATAATGAAACCACATTTAATAAGTAATGCGGAATCAATTTCTTATTTATAGCAAAAGCTAAAGCATGTGCAAAAGTGAACCCAAAGGTTGTACCAAATAATACAATTTTACCAAATTCTATAAGCGCAGTTTTAGTAAAACCACTATCACCGCCAACACTTATAAACTCGAACACCAAAACGGCTACTAAAGCTCCAATTGGGTCAATAAGAATTCCTTCCCATTTTAAAACCGCTGACACGTCTGTTTTAAGAGGAATATTACGTAAAATAGGTGTAATTACGGTTGGGCCAGTAACAATAATAAGTCCGGCAAATAAGAAAGATAAATCTAAACTTAATCCAAAAACATAATGTGCAACCATACCAGATCCAAAAAATGTAATTGCAGAACCTACAGTTATCAATTTTGTAATAACGGGACCTACATTTTTTATTTCAGATCGTTTAAGTGTTAGTCCTCCTTCAAATAAAATAATACTTATCGCAAGTGATACAAAGTAGTATAAACTATCACCAGGAAACAAACCTTTACCCGGAATTAGCTTTCCAAACTCATCTAAAATAGGTTTTCCATATTGATCTAATAATGGATTATAAATCGGTTCAATCCATTTAGTACCATCTTCACTTAAAAATTCTGCAGCAATAGGGCCAACCAATAATCCAATAAGTATTAAAGGTAAAATCGCTGGAATTTTAAATTTCCAAGCTACCCATTGTGCTAATATGCCAAGGATAATAATTCCTGCTAATTCTAACATTTATTTCTTTTTGTGTGAAAATACTAAATTCTAATTTTATATAAGCCTTTAAGTTATGGGATATAACAAAGATTTATATATTAAATTTACTTATAAAACCTAATGTATATCTAACTTTCAACAGCATTTGGATCTTTTTCTTCAGATTTATAATAAACCCGTTTTAAGCTCTTCTTTAATAACGTAAACCTATAAATACCGATAATAAAAAATAAGATACTAAATATAATAGCTGTTAGTGCTAAGTATTGAAAATTTGAAAACTCTTTAAGCTCAAACAAAGCAATAGCCCCTAATAATAAATATAGAGAAGAACGGACGTAAGATAAAAGCGTACGCTCATTAGCCAAACGTGTGCGTTCAATAGCTAAATAATCTCGCAAAATAACCTGTTGATCTGGCTTAAAATCACGCCCAAAACGTAAAAGTTTAATCTTCTTTATTTTTAAAGGTGATTTTGATACTTTTTTCATTGCTAATTCATTTTATACATCTAAATGTAATTATTTTTAAAGTGAGTTTAAAATATGTAGGATTAAATTGTTAAATAACCACTAATAAATTATCCTTTCGTCGATAAAGTTTCACGGATTTAGTAATTTGCGGAGTCTATCTCTAAATATTATATAATGCAATTATATCCTATACAAGCTGGAAACTTTAAACTCGATGGCGGTGCCATGTTTGGTGTCGTACCAAAACCTATATGGCAGCGTACAAACCCCGCTGATAACAATAATATGATAGATATCGCTGCGCGATGTTTATTAATAGAAGATGGAGATCGACTGATCTTAGTCGATACCGGAATGGGGGACAAACAAAATGATAAATTTTTTGGCTATTATTACCTCTGGGGAGATGATACCATTGATAAATCATTAGCCGCTCATGGATTTCATCGTGATGATATTACCGACGTTTTTATGACGCATCTTCATTTTGATCATTGTGGTGGAAGTGTACAATGGAATAAAGACCGAACAGGTTACGAAACAGCCTTTAAAAACGCACATTATTGGAGTAATAAAGACCATTGGAAATGGGCTACTGAACCCAATAGAAGAGAACGTGCTTCGTTTTTAAAAGAAAACATTCTACCTATGGAAGAAAGCGGCCAATTAAAATTTACCGGTCTTCCTGAAGATAAAATTCTTAAAAATTCAGCTTTAGATTTCGATCTATTCTTTGCTGACGGACATACCGACAAACAAATGATTCCGATGCTACAATACAAAGGAAAAACCATTTGTTTTATGGCAGATTTATTGCCAACCGTTGGCCATTTACCTATGCCTTTTGTAATGGGTTATGATACAAGACCTTTATTAACTCTCGATGAAAAAGAGTTATTTTTAAATATGGCTGCAGACAATAATTTTTATCTCTTTTTAGAACACGACGCTCATAACGAAATTATAACCGTTAAACATACTGAAAAAGGTGTAAGGCTTAATGAAACTTTTACTACAAACGAATTATTTATCTAAACAAAAAAACAATAAAAAAAACTAATGAAATTTAATTACAAACCTTTAGCATACTTAAGTCTTGTTGGAACCTTATTTCTAGGTTGTGGTAGCACATCAGAAATTCTTTCTACTCCAATAGAAAATATTGATTCTTCACCTTTAAAAGTTACTGAATTAACTGATACTGAAAAGAAACATTGGGGACATTTAGACCTTGTAAAAGATACCATTCCTGGAATGAGTGTTGATAAAGCTTATACTGAAATTATAAAAGATAAAAAAGGAACTAAAGTTATCGTTGCTGTTATCGATTCTGGTATTGATATCGATCATGAAGATTTAAGAAATGTACTTTGGACTAATGAAGATGAAATTCCTAACAACGGAATTGACGATGATAAAAATGGTTATGTAGATGATATTCATGGTTGGAATTTCTTAGGAGATGCCTACGATGAACAATTAGAAATGACTAGAATAGTTGCTTCAGGTAACACAAACAATCCTCAATTTGCTGAAGCTAAAACGGAATTAGAAGCAGGAATAGCTAAATTATCTCCTACTAAAATACGTTATGAGCAAATTTATAAAGCATTACAAGATGCTGATGCTGCATTTACAAAGCATTTTGGAACAGAAGATTATACTAATGATCAGGTTAAAGCATTAGAAACTACAGATGAGACTTTACTACAACATAAATCAGTAGCTGCTCAGATGAATAGTTTTGGATTAGAAAGTGTGCAAGCTGCAAAAGAGGAAATAAAAGGAGCATTAGATGGTTTAGCTGAGCGTTTAAACACCAACTACAATTTGGAATTTAAAGGAAGAACAACTGGAGATAACCCAGATGATTTAGCTGATAATCCAGGTTATGGTAACGCAAATGTAAAACCTATAAAAGAAGGTGAATCTCATGGTACACACGTTGCAGGTATTATTGCTGCAGAACGTCATAATGGTTTAGGTGTAGATGGTATTGCTAACAACGTAGAAATTATGTCTGTTAGAGCAGTACCAAATGGTGATGAATATGATAAAGATGTAGCTTTAGCTATTAGATATGCTGTAGATAATGGTGCAAAAGTAATCAATGGAAGTTTTGGTAAATCTTTTTCTCCACATGCAGAATGGGTAAGAGATGCTATTAAATATGCTTCTGATAATGATGTTGTATTTGTACATGCTGCGGGTAATGATAGTAAAAACGTTGATGAAGGAACTAACTTTCCTGATGATAATGTAAACTTCGAAGAAATTTCTAACACTTACATTAGAGTCGGTTCTTTAACGTCTAAATATGGTTCTAAAATTGTTTCTGGTTTTTCTAACTACGGAAAGAAGAATGTAGATGTTTTTGCACCTGGTTCTGCTATCTATTCTACATTTCCTGATAACGATTATGCAAGTATAAGTGGAACTTCTATGGCTTCTCCTGCTGTTGCTGGTGCCGTAGCTTTAGTTCGTTCTTATTACCCTAAATTAACTGCTGCACAAGTTAAACAGGTGATCTTAGATTCTGGGTTAGCTTTAACAACTAGAGTTATTGTTGGTGGTGATGCTACTAATATTAAGCCTTTTGCAGACTTATCTACATCAGGTAGAATTGTTAATGTTTATAACGCATTAATCATGGCTTCAAAATTATAATTACTACTTATATTAAAATTTTTAATATAAGCATATTTTAAAAAAGGTTATCTTTCAAAAATCTGACAGATAACCTTTTTATTTAATCAAGTTTTTCAAACCTAATTTCTGAATTTTTTATAAAATAATTCTATAGGTTTATAAACTTTATGCTTACCCTAAAACATATAAATTTCATGAAACATTTAATTTTTAGTCTTTTTTCAATTCTAATTTTTTGGTCTTGTAGTGTAGCGAAAACTCCTGTTGATGCTATTCAAAAATCAAGTAATTCTACAAATTGCTATTGGCAACAACATGTAGATTATTCTATGGATATTAACATGGATGTTAACAACTATCAGTACAAAGGAAAACAGAAATTGGTGTATACCAATAACTCACCAGATGTACTAAACCGCGTATATTACCATTTATTTTTTAATGCATTTCAACCTGGTAGCGAAATGGATGTACGTTCACGTACAATTCAAGATCCAGATCCTCGTGTTGGTGATCGTATTAGTAAACTTCAACCTAATGAAATTGGTTTTATAAAAGTTAACAGTTTAAAACAAAACGGAACATCTATAACTTATGAAACCGTTGGTACTGTTTTAGAGGTTCAATTAGATCAACCTATTCAACCCGGTGAAAAAGTAACTTTTGATATGGATTTTGATGCACAAGTACCTGTTCAAATTCGTCGTTCTGGACGTAATAACAAAGAAGGTGTTGCTTTATCTATGGCGCAATGGTATCCTAAATTAGCTGAATATGATACGGAAGGGTGGCATGCTGATCCTTACATAGGAAGAGAGTTTCATGGTGTTTGGGGTGATTTTGATGTAAAATTAACAATCGATAAAGATTATGTTGTTGGTGGTACCGGATATCTTCAAGGAGAACCTGTTATAAAATCGAATTTAAAAACACTACATTTTAAAGCTCCAAAAGTGCACGATTTTACTTGGGCAGCAGATCCTGATTTTATTCACGATACATATAAAATGTCTAATGGTACAATTTTAAACTTCTATTATAAAAAAGATTTAGAACAAAAATATCTTGATAATTGGAAGAAATTACAAGCAGACACCGCAGAATTAATGGAGTTTTATAATGAAGCTGTTGGTGAATATCCTTACGAGCAATATTCTGTTATACAAGGTGGAGATGGCGGAATGGAATATGCTATGAGCACTTTAATTACCGGACAACGTAGTTATGGTAGCTTATTGGGTGTTACTGCACATGAGTTGGCACATACTTGGTTTCAGTTTTTATTAGCAAGTAATGAATCTAAACATGAGTGGATGGACGAAGGTTTTACAACGTATATTTCTACTTTAGCAATGCAAATTTTTAAAGATGAAAAAAGTGAAAATCCTTTAGCGAGAACCTATGCTGGTTACATTGCTTTAGCAAATTCTGGTATAGAACAACCTTTAACCACACACTCGGATCGTTATAAATTTAACCAAGCTTATGGAGCTGCTGCTTATAATAAAGGTGCTGTGCTTTTAGCGCAATTAGGATATGTTATTGGTGAAGAAAACTTAAACAAAACTATTAAAAAATACTTTGAAGATTTTAAGTTTAAACATCCACAGCCTTTAGATGTCGTTAGAACTGCAGAACGTATTACTGATTTTGAATTAGATTGGTATTTTACAGACTTTGCACAAACAACTAATACTATTGATTATGGAGTTAATAAAGTGGAAGGAAAAACAATTACTTTAGAGCGTATTGGTTTAATGCCAATGCCTATAGATCTTTCTGTAACTTATACAGACGGAACTACCGAAGATTTTTACATTCCTTTACAAATGATGCGTGGAGAAAAGCCAACCTCAGCAACTATTATTAATGATTGGGCCTGGGCAATGCCAACATACTCTTTTGATGCTAAAAAAGCCGTAAAATCGGTTGAGATTGATGCTTCTCAGATGATGGCAGATATTGATAGAGGAAACAATGTATTTACTTTAGAGTAAAACCATAATAATCTTAAATAAAAAAAGAGCACAACCATTGGGTTGTGCTTTTTTTATTTTTTATAAATCTTTAGCTTAAAAGCGTTTTTTAAATACCACATCTTCATTATAATCATAGATACGCCAAGTACCATTTTGTTGATCTCTTTTATAACTTCCTTTAATTTTTAACTTTCCATTACTATAATATTCTAAGTAATCTCCGTGTTTTAATCCATTTTTGAGTTCAACAGAAAATCTAATTTTACCATTGTAATATTTCTTTTCAAACTGTTTAGCGGTTAAATCTGAAGGAAAGATTTCTTTAATAGTAAAAATGGTGGCTTTATTTATGGTCTCTTCTGTTATTTCTACTTCATTTTTTGTTTGATTTCCCTTAGTCTTAGACGATGAATCTGTAAATGAATATTTAGTTTTTACAGTTTCGGGATCCTCATAGTCTACAACTAATTTGGTTTCAAAAAGATCATCTTCTGATTTTAATTGAATCCCTATTTGAGAAAAACAGATAAAATAATCCTTGTTATCGCTCAATTCTTTTCTTGTAGTGGCATCTAAAAAGTTATAAGCACTATTGTATAAATTTGGTGCATTGATGTATGCAAAAACATTTGATCTGCTATCAAAATTATTATCGAAATCTTCAAAAGATTCAAAATTTGCTAGTGTATCTTCATTAATATAACTGGTAATTATACTCTTTAATGTATTTGGATGATTACTAAAAACAACATAATCATCAATAATTGTAAAATAAGGTTTGTCAATTTCTTTAAATAAATCGCCTAATAAGATTTTGAAAAACCCTTTAATATCCATAAAATTAATGGTGTGTCCTTTGTAACTAACTTCTTTAAATTTTACTGGACTTCGTCGTCGTATTTGTTCTAAAATAAAATCTAAGTTCTTTTTAGCATCATCGATATCTGTTGTTTTTAATATAAATGCAACATCTTTTTTAGAGTCAGTAACTGTAGAGTGTAACTGAATTAAAGCGATTTCATCATCTACCCAACTTACAAAATTCTTCTTTAAATCTATTTTTAAGAAGTTTTCTATTTGCTCTGTACCGTCTAAATAACTTTTAAATTCTTCTGGTTTTTCTTTTAATACATTTTCGAAATTGGTGTAAAATTTTTCAAAACTATCAAAAGTAAAACTTAAATAAAGTGCCGTTTGTTTTGGTGCTATTTCTGCAATTTTTCTAGAACTGTGACCAGAATTCTGAAGCGATTTTAAATATAAACTTACCGCTTCATCATAATTGGTAATTCCATTTGCTGTAATAGTGTTATCATCGACATCAAAATTAAATCCACTAAAATGTAAACTATTACTTAGTGTTTTTGTTAAGGCACCAGAATCATTAGAAAAAACTTTTAAATACTCATCTAGATATTTATACTGCACATACAACCTAAACATATCGCCATAACCAACTTCTTTTTCTACTTCAATAAAATCAAGGTTTCTCCCTATTTTTGGTTCTTTATACTGATCTATAGAGGCTTCGACTAAAGTATGCACATAAGACGCTATCATTTGGTTTTTAATAAAACTGATATGTAGAGTTTCGCGTTTTATAACATCATAAACTTCTATAATCTCTTGGTTATGATATTTACGTTTGCTTATCTTATAATTACTATTGGTAAACGTGTTTAAGTGATTCTTTAAAATATTTAATTTTGCTATTTTCTGTAAATCTACAACATAGAAAAAATCATATTTCTTAGGTTTATAAACGTGTGCAGATATTAAAATTTCTCTATTTCCTATTCTATCGAAAACACTTTTTTCCTGTTTAAAAATCGTATCAATTTTATTAAGGCTTTCTGCTAATTCATTAAAATAAGAATTGGTATTAAGGTGATTCCATATATCACTTTTACTAACTTCATTCCAATTATCTATGGGATCTTGGGTTTCTATGATATAAACCGCATCTTCTGGAACCAAGTATATGGACTTTAAATTATCGTTGTTATCGATATAAAAAGTGTAAAATGAGTATAATAAAAAACTAATAAGGACTAAGAGTATAACAAACAGAGATTTCCTTTTTGTCATTGGGTGGTGTATTTGAATTAAAGTGAATAAATCTTCACCACAAAAATAACTTAATATTATGGTAAAAAAACGACGATGAAAATTTAGACCTTCATTTTCAATAATCTTAAAATTTTGAGACTAAAGCTTTAGTATTGCTAAGATTTAAACTTACTTTGTTAAATTAATTTTAAAGCTTTAAAAAAAGCATAATTTCTTAGAATGCCTTTTAAATACTCGCAAAAAGATAAACTTAAAAGTAAAAAGCTTATTGAAGCGCTATTTACTAATGGAAAGGTTATTACAGCTTATCCGTTACGACTTGTATATATTAAAACAGAATTTGAAGATGGTTCTCAATTAAAAACTGGTGTTTCTGTAAGCAAACGTTTACATAAAACAGCCGTTTCTAGAAACCAAATAAAACGATTATTACGCGAAGCTTATCGTCTTAATAAACCGTTATACTTTAACAATAGTTCTAATTCTTATGCGTTTATGATTTTGTACCTTAGTAAAGATGGTACTACTTTTGATAAAGTAAATAAGAATATCAATACTTTATTTAAAAAATTCTTAGTTCAAAATGAGCCTTTGGTTGAAAAATCAGAGTCTAATACTTCTGAAACATGAAAAAATTTCTTCATAAAAAAATAATAATTCCTGCAATAGCTGTGCTTATATTTTTTGGTACCACAGCTTTTAAAAATGACTTTTTCGAAATTGCAAAACAAATCGAAATTTTCACCACACTTTTTAAGGAAATCAACATGAATTACGTTGATGATACCAATCCTGGAGACTTAATGGATACAGCTATTAAAAGTATGTTAGACGATTTAGACCCTTACACTCAATTTTATAACGAACAAGACGTAGAAGCCGCTAGAATTAATAATGCAGGTGATTATACAGGTATTGGTGCAAAAATACTCACCCTACATGATAAATTGGTTATTGTAGAGCCTTACAAAGGTTATGCTGCAGATAAAGCCGGACTTAAAGCTGGTGATGAAATTATAAAAGTTGATAAAGTTATTGTAGCAGATTTTAAAGACGATGCAGCAAACTTATTACAAGGTGCTGCTGGTACTGAAGTTTCTGTCACTTACAAAAGACAAGGTAAAACAGAAACTGTAAATATTATTAGAGAATCTTTAGAAATCAAGGCAGTTCCGTATTATTCTATGATCGATGAAAAAACAGGGTATGTTGTTCTTAGAAAATTTAATAATAAAGCTTCATCTGAAACCATAAAAGCTATTAAAGCTTTAAAAAATCAAGGGGCTACAAAATTAGTTTTAGATTTAAGAGGAAACCCAGGCGGCTTATTAAACGAAGCTGTTAACGTCACCAACATTTTTGTACCAAAAGATCAACTAGTAGTTACCACAAAATCGAAGGTTAAAAAGTATAATAAAACCTATTATACACAACATGAACCTGTAGATACGCAAATACCATTAGTGGTTTTAATAGATGGAAAAAGTGCCTCTGCAAGTGAGATTGTTTCGGGTGCTTTACAAGATATGGATCGTGCTGTAGTTGTGGGTACTCGTAGTTTTGGTAAAGGTTTAGTTCAACGTCCTAAAGCCCTAATTTATGGGACACAAATGAAGATTACAATATCTAGATATTACACACCATCAGGACGCTGTATTCAGGCTTTAGATTATTGGAATCGTGATGAAAATGGAAATGCAACCCGAACAAAACAAGAAAATTACAATGCCTTTAAAACTAAAAATGGACGTAATGTTTTTGATGGAGGTGGAGTAGAACCTGATGTTGAAGTAGAATTTGCTAAGCACACACCAATTACAAAAGCAATATCTAACGAAAATTTAATATTCGATTTTGCAACCGATTATTATTACAATCATAAAGTTGAAGATTTAAAAAACTTTGAGCTTTCAGATTCAGACTTTAAAAAATTTAAAAATTATATAAAGTCAAGTGAATTTAATTTTGAAACTAAAACAGAAAAAGCATTACAAAATGCTATTTTAATAGCTGAAGATGAAGGTCTTAATAATGTTATAGAATCTGATTATAACAATTTAACTCAAACTTTAAAAGCCTATAAATCTAACGCTATAGACAACAATAAAAAGCAATTAAATTCACTATTAACAGACGAAATTATTAAGCGTTATTTTTATAGTGAAGGCTTATATACTTATTACACCGCTAACAATTCAGAAATAAAAAAAGCTTTAAATATTCTAAATAATCCTACTCAGTACGCTAGCATTTTGAGATAGAACTTAATTTTTTTATATTTAACGTTATTAACATTTTCTGGACATACGAAAATTAGAATCAATGAAACCCCTAATACTATTTTTATGCCTGTGTTTTCAGTTTTCTTTTGCTCAAAAAGAATTAAAACACGAAGTTTATTTCGAAACTGATCAACACGTTATTCCAGAAACAGAACACAGTAGATTACTCCTTTTTTTATCAAAAATTGAAGATGTAGATATAGCTAAAGTTACTATTTATGGCTTTACTGATGATAGAGGTAGTGATAATTACAACTTAGTTTTATCGCAAAATAGGGCAGATGCCATAAAAGAAGTCTTTTCTAATAATGAATTTGATGAGTCTAAAATGACTAATGTTGATGGAAAAGGTAAAATTTTAGTCAATATTATTAAAGAAGATGATCTTAATAAAATTAGAGGTCTAAACCGAAAAGTTGAAATCATTGTTACTCCTGTTTTTCCAGCTAAAAAAGAAGTTGTAGAAGAACCTTCTAAAGTTAATGCGGAAGACTTATTAAAAGGCGATTTAAAAGAAGGTGATAAAATTCTATTAGATAACTTATTATTTAGAACAGGTTATAGTTATTTAACTAAAGAATCTTTGGCTGTACTCGATAGAATTTCTGAAATTTTAGTAGAACGTACCAATATTTACTTCACTATTGAAGGACATGTATGCTGTACACAAGGGCAAAGAGATGCTATTGATCGTAAAACAAAAAAACGTAACCTCTCTCTAGCTAGAGCTAAATATATTTATGACTATTTAGAAGAAAAAGGTGTAAAACACTACCGAATGAAATTTGCTGGTATGCGTAGAAAATTTCCACTTGGAGGTGAACCAGAACTAGACAGACGTGTAGAAATTTTGGTAACTCGTATTTACGAAGAAAAATAATTAAGATTTAATCATATTTATATGAGGAATACCATCTTCTAAATATTCCTCTCCAACTTCTTTAAAGCCTAAATTATTATAAAATTTTCTTAGGTAAGATTGTGCCGAAATTCTAATCAGAGTTTCATTATAGTGTGTTTTTATAGCAGCAATAGATGCTTCCATAATTGTATAGCCATATTTGAATTTTCGTTCGTTAAAACGTACTAAAACTCTTCCTATACTGGTTTCTTCAAAATAATATCCTGCTTTAAAAATACGTGTATAAGCGACTAATTTTTCGTCTTTATAGCCTAAAATATGAAGCGCTTTTTGGTCCTTTCCATCGATATCTTGGTATACACAATCTTGCTCAACAACAAAAACCTCACTTCTTAATTGAAGAATTGCATAAAGTTCTTGTGTAGATAATTCGTTAAACGTTTTTATTTCAATATTCAGCATCAGTCTTGTACAATTACTTCTTTAGGATCTATTTTATTAAACTCTGGTTGTATGGTAACGTGATTGATATCAAATTTTTCATGAAGTAAGTTTTCAATCTTAGAAAGGAGACTATTAAACTCTGTGGTAGAAATATCTTGTTTAAGATCTAAATGTGCTTCTAAATGCAATTCGTCATCACTTAAATTCCAAATATGTACGTGGTGCAGCTTACTTACTTTTGGTAGCTTATTTACAGCTCTTACTACGTCTTTTATATTAATAGTATCTGGTGTAAATAACATCAACATTTTAGTAGATACTTTTAATAAATCGTAACCTACCCAAATTAAATACAATGCAATTAATAACGTTAATAAACTATCTACCCAAAATATTTGGTAATACTTCATTAATAATCCACCAACTAATACCGCTACACTTGCTAACATATCTGTAAATAAATGCAAATAAGCAGAACGCATATTTATGTTATTCTTAGAATCTTTTTTTAAGATTAAAACACTTAAACCATTTCCTATTATGGCAACAATTGAAAGCCAAATAACTAAACCAGATTCCACTTCATGCGGATCTTGAAAACGTTTTACGGCTTCTATAATTAATAAAATAGCTACAATTATTAACGTACAAGCATTAATAAAAGCTGCTAAAATTTCGGCACGCTTATAACCAAAAGTTCTATTAATTGATGCCTTTCTCTTGGTTAATTTAGAAGCAACATAACTTACTATTAAAGATAATACATCACTAAAATTATGTAATGCATCACTTAATAAGGATAAACTTCCTGAAACTAAACCACCAATGACCTGAGCTACGGTAATAATTACATTAAGGAGTATTGATAATAAGAGCTTTTGCCCTCTTAAATCTTTTGGACTATGAGAATGCTGATGCGAATGGCTCATTTTAATATCAATTTTTACTACTTTTTAACATGACAATGGAATTTTATCTACTCTATTTTGATGACGACCGCCTTCAAATTTAGTTTCTAAAAAAGTATCTACCATTTTTATGGCTTGAGGTATTGAAGTAAAACGGGCTGGTACACAAATAATATTAGCATTATTATGTAAACGTGTTAACTCAGTAATTTCGTTAGTCCAACAAACACCAGCTCTAACATGTTGGTATTTATTAGCCGTCATTGCTACACCATTTGCACTACCACATATAAGGATACCAAAATCTACTTTTTTAGCTTCAACATCTTTTGCAACAGGATGTACAAAATCAGGATAATCTACACTATCTAATGTATCTGTTCCATAATTAGTAATAGTATGTCCTTTTGCTTCTAAATGTTTTACGATTGCAAATTTATAATCTGGACCTGCGTGATCGTTTCCTATTGATATTGTCATGTTACGTTGTGTTTTGTTATTAGACCTCAAAGTTAATAATTGCTTACAAGTATGCATAACTTATAAGGGCTTACTTATACATAAGTTTTAAGTTTGTAAAAAGGTTTTCTAAAAGGAGTCATCAACAATGTTCATAACTCTAAATAAAATGATCAGTAATTGTTAATATCTGTTTACAACTATTGAAAACAAAAATTAGGATTATTCAGTTATTTTTCCAAACCAAAATCAGAAGTTAAAAACCTAATTAGTTAGCACTTTTTTTAAAATAAGTTATCAGACTAAAAAAAGAGGAAGTGAACAGTATTTTACAAAATACATATCACCTAATTCTATTAACATTAGTTATTAACAGTTGTTAATAGCTTTTTAGTTTTACTTAAAAATGAACGTTTTAGATCTAAATTTAATGTTAACTAAAATGTTGTAAAATGTAAACTACGAGTTATCAAAATAAAACTTCAAAAAGTTATGGTACATATTAACAGACTATAATAACCACTATTTAATTTTTAAATTTTAAAAGAAAAAAAGATGATATGTATATATATGTTCATAACATCGTTTTTTTAGAAATTAAACTTTAGAGAAGCTTTAAATATAGTTTTGTGTTATATCGGTTATAGTAGGTATAGCGTAGCACTCAAGCCTTACAGAAAGCTATACAAACTTCTATAATCTATTTTTTATTAAAGTATTTTTTAATGCTTTGTAAATCAATTAATTGACTTTATTCTATGAAATTTTATACAAGAAAAACGTAACAGAATAACTAAATAGAAACCTATAGTAATGTGTTAACGTTATATTTCTACTTCCTCTGGTAACGTTTTATTAACCTTAGGTATCTAGTATACTTTATTTACTATTTTTTAAATTAACAGAATACTTTTATTCTATTTTTTATAAGTTTAAAATTGAAGAATTGTTTTTGTTTAATCTTTAATATTCAGGTATTTTAAATACTGTTTAAAGCACTTTTTCATTTATTTAACCTTAACTAAACACTATTTAATTATAATATCTTAACTTTGTAATAAACTCAGTATCTTCTCTTCTACTTATATTGGGTTAAAATTTAGAATTCCTAACACTTTTTAGGAAACGAATAAGATTACAAATTAAATGACAAAAAAGAGATCAAGGAAACCTTCAAATAATAAGATTTCCAACCTTACAAATACAATTCTTAGTATTTTAAAAAAAGATAGAAATTCAACTTTCAACTACAAACAAATTGCATCTAAATTAGGTGTTAATGACGCTAGTAGTCGCAATCAGATAATAAAAAAATTGCAACAACTTAAAGCTAAACAAGAGATTGAAGAAGTAGATCGTGGTAAATTTAAAGCCACTGTTGATAACGAATATCATACGGGAATTTTAGACGTAGCCTCTAAAGGAAACGGTTATATTATTTCAGATGATTTTGAAGACGATACATTTATAGCTTCAAATAATATAAATAAAGCTTTACACGGCGATGAAGTAGAATTTTACGCCTATAAAAGAAAACATAGAGGTAAACAAGAAGGTGAAATTACTAACATTATAAAACGTGCAAAAACGGAATATGTTGGTACCATTCAAATTCATGATAAAAAGAATTTTGCCTTTGTTGTAGTTGATAGTAACAAAATGTATACTGATATTTTTGTACCTATTAACAAAATAAATAAAGCAGAAGACGGTGATAAAGTATTGGTAACTTTAGAAGAATGGCCAGATAAAGCCGATTCACCTAACGGAAAAGTTATAGAAGTTTTAGGGAAACCAGGAGAACATAGTACAGAAATTCATTCCATTTTAGCAGAATATGGGTTACCATTAGAGTTTCCTAAAGAAGTTGAAGACTATGCAAATACTATTGATTTAGAAATTAAACAAGAAGAAATTGCAAAGCGTAGAGATATGCGTAAAGATTTAACCTTTACCATAGATCCTAAGGATGCAAAAGATTTTGATGATGCACTATCCTTTAAAGTTCTAGATAATGGCTTATACGAGATCGGAATCCATATTGCAGATGTTTCTCACTATTTACAGCCAGGAACCGTTTTAGATGATGAAGCTTACGAGCGTGCAACTTCTATTTACTTAGTTGATCGCGTAGTGCCAATGTTACCAGAAATTTTATCTAACGGAGCTTGTTCATTACGTCCACACGAAGAAAAATATACATTTTCTGCAGTGTTTCAGATGAATAATAAATGTGAAATTAAAAACGAATGGTTTGGTAGAACTGTAACCTATTCTGATGCGCGTTTTGCATATGAAGAAGCACAGGCTATTATTGAAAATAATGCTGATATTAATGAAGTTGAAGTTTTAAAGAACAAAGATAAAATTGATACAACGATTCCTGCAGAAGTTTCTTTAACAGGAAAAGAATATCAAACTTCAGTTGATGTTGCTCAGGCTACAATTAAAATGAATCAATTAGCACGTAAAATGCGAAATGCTCGTATGCGAGATGGTGCTATTTCTTTTGATAAAGTAGAAGTGAAATTTCAGTTAGACGAAGAAGCAAATCCGGTTGGTGTTTTCTTTAAAACAAGCCAGGATGCTAATAAAATGATTGAAGAATTCATGTTATTAGCTAACAGAAAAGTTTCAGAATTTGTTGGAAAACAAAAACCAGAAAAGACATTTGTTTATCGTGTTCATGATGAGCCAGATGAATCTAAATTGGCACAATTACAAACCGTTGTTGGTCGTTTTGGTCATAAATTAAACTTTAAAGATAAAGGGAGTATTTCTTCTTCTTTAAATAATTTATTAAAGGATGTTGTTGGTAAAAAAGAACAGAATTTAGTAGATACGTTAACGATTAGAACGATGTCTAAAGCAGAGTATACAACGCATAATATTGGTCATTACGGTTTAGCTTTCGATTATTACAGTCACTTTACATCACCAATTCGTCGTTACCCAGACGTTATGGCACACCGTTTATTACAACAATATTTAGATGGTGAAAAATCTGCAAATCAAGAGATTTACGAAGAACGTTGTAAACATTCTAGTAACATGGAATATTTAGCAACAAAAGCAGAACGCGATTCTATTAAATACATGCAAATTCGTTTTATGCAAGATCATGAAAACGAAGAATTTTTGGGTGTTATTTCTGGAGTTACCGATTGGGGAATTTATATCGAAATCATTTCGAATAAATGTGAAGGTATGGTGAGTGTTAGAGATATGAAAGATGACCATTACCAATTTGATCAAGATCAATATGCTATGGTTGGTAGTAAAACCGACACCATGTATCAGTTAGGTGATGAAGTTATTGTAAAAGTGAAGAATGCAGATTTAGTTAAAAAGCATTTAGATTTCTATATGGTTGGAAAACCAGAAGCAGAAACAGAAACAGAAGTTTAAAATTTTCATTGTAACATTTCAATAAAATTAAGATCTTATAAATAAATATTTAAACATGATTCTTACCACAACAAATTCTATTGAAGGCCATAAAATTACCAAGTATTTAGGTATTGTAACTGGAGTTGTAATTAATAAAGAAACTATAGCTATGGGCTTTAGTATGTCTAAATATTATGCGAAAATACAAACCAGTATTGAGGTTGTAAAAGAAGAAGCTTTTCAAGTTTTACAAAATAATGCTGCAAAATTAAATGCAGATGCTGTTGTTGGTATAAAAGTTGAAATTGAATTAACAGGAAGTAATTATGCCATGGTTTCTGTAACAGGAACGGCAGTAAAAATCACCATTTAATGAGTACAAGTAATAAAGCAGGTTTATACGTTTTTTTAATTTTTACCGTTGTATATATCATTGTGAGATTTAGTCTTCAATCCATTTTTGAAGATATTAATCAATTGGTTTTAGCAGTTTGTTCTGCTATAATAACGATCATTTTAACACCTCAAAGACGAATAGTTAAAAAACAATTTGGAGAAGAAATACAGTTAAAATGGTACTTTAGTAAAAAGGTATTTACCTTAAAATAAGTCAATAATATGAAAAATATAATAGTAGCAATATTCTTAATAAGCACTTTATTTACTAACGCTCAAGAAACTATTGAAAAAGAATTAGGTGAATTTTCTACCGTTAAGGTATTCGATTTAATTAATCTTAAAATGATAGCTTCTAACGAAAATAGAGTAGTCATTTCAGGAGATAATAAAAAAAATGTTGAAATTGTTAATAACAACGGAAAGCTAAAAATTAGGATGAATATTAAAGAAAGCTACGATGGTAACGATACTGTTGTGCTTCTTTATTTTGTTTCTGTAGATGCAATAGATGCTAATGAAGGTGCTTTAGTTACTGTAAAAGAACCTCTTAAACAATACGAAATTGATTTAAGAACTCAAGAAGGTGCAGAGATTACTGCAGTTGTAGAAACGACGTATGCTAATTTTAAAGCTGTAACAGGCGGAATTATTAATGTATCTGGTAGTTCTAAAAATCAAATTATCTCAATTTCTACTGGTGGAGAATTTAATGCTAAGGAATTTATTACAGAAAAATCTGAAGTGAGTATTAACGCTGGAGGTGAGGCTTTTATACATGCTACTGAATTTGTTGATGCAAAAGTTAAAGCAGGTGGAAGTGTATATATTTATGGGAAACCTAAAGAGATTAACGAAAGTACAATGTTAGGCGGAAAAATTAAACGCATGTAGTTTCCTTTGAGTTTCTTACCTTTGTGAAAACCGTAAGTTTTTACATGTTAGACGATATCTTAGCAGCAATTCCCTTCGGAATAATTTTAGCCTTTACAATTGGACCCGTTTTTTTTGTTTTATTAGAAACGAGTGCAACTAAGGGCTTTACTAGCGCTATTATTTTTGATATAGGCGTTATTTTAGCAGATATCGTTTTTATTTTTGTTATATTCTTAAGTACTGATTCTCTGTTAGATAAAATAAAAGACGATCCAAAACTCTTAGTTTTTGGAGGTGCTTTATTGCTCATTTATGGGCTTATTAGTTTTATTAAAACATCTAAATCTTTTAGAAATATTGTTAGAGAACACCATAGAATAGAGTTACCTAAAAAGAAATATGGAATGCTTTTTATAAAAGGATTCTTACTCAATTTTATAAATATAGGTGTGCTATTAGGTTGGTTAGGTTTCATTGTTATTGGGACGTCTATTACAACTTCAGAGAACGGTGTAACAGTCTTTATAACCACAATGATTGTATCTTATTTTCTAACAGATCTTGTTAAAATAGCAGCTGCAAAAAGACTAAAAAGTAAATTAACTCCACGTCGTATTTTTAAGACGAAGAAAATAGTAGCCTTAGTTATTCTAGTCTTTGGTATTATATTACTAAGTCAAGGTTTATTTCCTGATCTTTATGAAAAAGGAATAGAGCAGATTGAATCTGTGAATTCTATATAGTTATTCTACTTGTATGAAAACTAAAATATTAACTTTCCCATTACGTCTTTCAGTTATCGTTTTAATTTTCGGAGCATTATTTAAAATTATGCATTGGCCTTTTGCTAATAACTTAATGTTAATAGCTGCTATTTCATTAGCTATATTATACACTATTCGTTTTATTAGTAAACCGATTAAATTTTTATTAGACTATGTAAAATTAGCTTTAGTCTTAGTTTGGGTTTTTAACTATTTGGTTGGTGCTTTTCATATTTTTTATGTGCCTTATCTTTTTCAAACACTCTTATTAATTCTTTTTATTTATTGGTTTATTGTTGAAGGACCAGTTTATATTAAAAATAGAAAATTTACGAAGAATAGATTTCTAAAAGTATTTTATAAAATTTTAATAGCATTAACTGCTTTTATGGTCTTTTTCGGTCTGCTATTTAAAATTCAACATTGGCCTTATGGATCTTTACTGTTTGTTTTAGGAATTCTGAGTCTTAATATCTTACTATTTTTAGATTATTTTTTAATAGATAGAAGCCAGTTAGAAAAAGCATAATTTCTCAAAAAAATTATAATTTAAACATAAAAAAGCCTCTAAGAAAACTTAGAGGCTTTTTGAGGTGTCGAGCGGATTCGAACCGCTGTAGATGGTGTTGCAGACCACTGCCTAGCCGCTCGGCCACGACACCCTATATTTTTGTAAATAGGATTCTCAATTATTTATTGAGAGCGCAAATATAAAAATTATATATGGTATTGCCTAAATAGCTTTACTTTTTTCTTTTCTGACTTATTTTTATACTAACCATCTCAACATCACCACCTATCGGAGGATTTATTTTACTCACTGTAACTGTAGCCTTAGTAATTAATGATTCTTCAACAAAAACACGGTTCAAAATACGTTTAGCAACCGTTTCTAAAAGCTTAGAAGGAATAGCCATTTCTTCCCTCACAATTTTATTTAGTAAAACATAATCTACAGTATCGCTTAATTCATCAGATACCGCTGATTTTTGCAAATTAGCTTTAACTTCAATATCTACTTTATAATCACTTCCAATTGCGGTTTCTTCTTTTAAGCAACCATGGTTAGCGAAGACTCTTATATTTTCTACTTTTATCATTCCCATGCTGCAAAAGTAATATTAAGTTGAATTATAAGGAATTTCTTAGTGTATTTTAATTCGTCAAGAAATCAAATATATTACTTAATCCACTAGTTTTTGTTTTGTAAAACTCTGTATAACTACATTTTTTACAAGTAACTGAGGTGAATTTTTTATTCTGTACATCAAATATTTTAGAAAAAGTACCACCAGTAGCTCTCATTTCACCTGTTTCATAAGTAGTATTATCGCATTTTACACATTTGTAATTCATAATATATTTAAATTATTGTTTCATACTATGAGTATAAAAAAGTGCATAAATGTTACATTTTGTTTAATTTTACAATCGATTTATAGAACTAGGATATTATATAATCTGTATTTCCTAATACCCAAGACATGTCAGAAGAAACAAAAGCGCTCAATTTTATTGAGCATATTATAGAAGAAGATTTAGCTAATGGTTTAGCAAAAGATAAACTTCGATTCCGTTTTCCACCAGAACCTAATGGTTATTTACACATTGGTCATACTAAAGCCATTGGTATTAGTTTTGGATTAGGGGAAACGTATAATGCACCTGTAAATTTAAGATTCGACGATACTAACCCTTCAAAAGAAGAACAAGAGTACGTAGATGCTATTAAAAAAGACATTGCTTGGTTAGGTTATCAATGGGAAAATGAACTGTATTCTTCAGATTATTTTCAGAAGTTATACGATTGGGCTATTCAAATGATAAAAGATGGTAAGGCTTATGTAGACAGCCAAACTTCTGAAGAAATAGCCGAACAAAAAGGAACACCTACGCAAGTGGGTAAAAATAGTCCGTATAGAGATCGTAGTATTGAAGAAAATCTAGATTTATTTACTCGTATGAAAGCTGGCGAATTTCCTGCTGGTACACATATTCTTCGTGCTAAAATTGACATGGAAAGTCCAAATATGTTAATGCGAGATCCTATGATGTATCGTATTATGTTTGAGCATCATCATAGAACAGGTGATGATTGGTGTATTTATCCAATGTACGATTGGACGCATGGTGAAAGTGATTATATAGAACAAATTTCACATTCATTATGTTCTTTAGAATTTAAACCACACAGAGATCTTTATGATTGGTTTAAGGAAAATGTTCATGTTTATGCAAAAGATGAATTTCCTATGATGCCAAAACAGCGAGAATTTGCACGTTTAAACTTGAGTTATACCATAATGAGTAAACGTAAATTATTGCGTTTAGTTGAAGATAAATTTGTTTCGGGTTGGGATGATCCGCGTATGCCAACGATTTCTGGTTTACGTCGTCGTGGTTACACACCAAATTCTATCCGTCAGTTTATAAAAAAAGTAGGTGTTGCTAAGCGCGAAAATGTAATAGATGTTTCTTTATTAGAATTCTGTATTCGTGAAGATTTAAACAAATCTGCCAATCGTGTGATGGCTGTTTTAGATCCTATAAAAGTTGTAATTACTAATTATCCTGAAGATAAAGAGGAATGGTTAGACGCTGAAAATAATCAGGAAGATGCTACTTCCGGATTTAGAAAAGTACCTTTTTCAAGAGAAATTTATATTGAAAAAGATGATTTTAAAGAAGAAGCTGGAAGTAAATATTTTAGATTAAAACTTGGTGGTGAAGTAAGACTAAAAAATGCTTACATCATTAAAGCGAATAGCGTAGTTAAAGATGAAAATGGTGAGATTACCGAAATTCATTGTACATACGACGAGGATACCTCTAAAAAAGTAAAAGGAACCTTACATTGGGTTTCTATAAAACATGCTATTGAAGCTGAAATTAGAGAATACGATCGTTTGTTTATGCACGAGTCACCAGATAGTGATAAAGACAAAGATTTTATGGAACTTTTAAATCCGAAATCTTTAACTGTAAAAACGGCTTATTTAGAACCAAGTTTAGCAGATGTTAAAGTAGGAGAGCAGTTTCAATTTCAACGTCTAGGATATTTCAACGTAGATAATGATTCTAAAGCCGAAAAATTAGTTTTTAATAAAACGGTAGGCTTAAGAGATAGTTGGGAAAAAATAAAACCAAAACCTCAAAATAATCAAACTCAAAATAAGCCGCAACAGCAACAACAAAAACGTCCTGCTTTAAGTGTTATTCAGCAATTGGGTAAAAAATACACCAATTTACCTGAAGAAAAACAAGCAAAGTCTAAAGCAGAGATACAAACGTTAGCCAATGATGTTGCTTACGATGATTTAGAGCCTTTATTTGGTACTGCTGTAAAAAAAGCAGGTACTCGTATCGCAACTTTAATTGCGTTAAAAGTATTGCTTAAAAATGGCTTAGAAAGAAATGAAACTATTAATGAGTTTATAGAGAAAGCTAAAGAAGATAAAAATGAATTGTTAGTAGCTGAGGCTTCAGAGATTTAACATTTTATTGAGAGAGATTGGTTGTATAATTTCTTAAGTTAAAGTTAACACTTTAAAATTATGAAACATACAGCTATACTTACAGAAATCTCAACGGTTACAAGAGACATTGAAGAAAATTATCCTGAGCTTCAAAAATATTTAGGTGAAACTAGAAGTACATTACCAAAAGGTGATAATTCTGATGGAAGTTTAAATAAAGAAGATTTAGAAAATTATCTAAATGAATTAAAAGAGATGATTGAGAAATATAAAAAGGAACATTAAATCCGTTCTTTTCAATTCATAAAAAAACCTCATAATTATTAGTTATGAGGTTTTTTTATAAATACAAATTAACAATTGTTGCTATACATATTTAGCAATTAATCATTTGCTTCATCTAGCTTTTTTTTGTTTTTCATGGCTTCACCAATTTGGTTACTTGCTGTAAAACTCGCCACCATATCATTTAACATTTGGCTTCCTGCTTGTGGTGAATTTGGTAAAAGAATTAAATTACTATTGGTTTCTTGCCCTATAGCTTGTAAAGTATCATAATGTTGCGTTACAACGATTAAAGCAGATGCTTCTTGAGAATTGATACCAACACGATTTAAAACATCTACAGACTCTTCTAAACCACGTGCAATTTCGCGACGTTGGTCTGCAATACCTTGTCCTTGTAAACGTTTGCTTTCTGCTTCTGCTTTGGCTTTTTCTACAATTAAGATACGTTGTGCATCTCCTTCATATTGCGCTGCTGTTTTTTCTCTATCTGCCGCATTAATACGGTTCATTGCTATTTTTACCTGTGGATCTGGATCAATATCAGTCACTAAAGTTCTAATAATATCAAAACCATAATCCATCATAGCATCATTTAATTCTGCTTTTACAGCTAATGCAATATCATCTTTCTTTACAAAAACATCATCTAATTTCATTTTTGGTACTTCAGCACGCACCACATCAAATACATAAGATGTAATTTGATCATGCGGATAATCTAACTTATAAAACGCATCATAAACACTTTCTGTTACTACTTTGTATTGTACAGAAACTTTTAGTTTTACAAAAACATCATCTAAAGTTTTAGTCTCAATAATAACATCTAATTGTTGAATCTTTAAACTTAATTTTCCTGCAATTTTATCTACAAATGGAATTTTAAGCTGTAATCCAGAATGTCTAATACTGTTAAATTTACCAAAGCGTTCTATAATCGCTGCAGTTTGTTGTTTCACTACAAAAAAGGACAAGCCTAAAGCGACAAGAGCAATAAATATTATAAAAAATCCAAAAAAGTTACCCATAACATGATTTTATTTAAAAGTTAGTACTACAAGATACGAAATGTTAAGTTGGTTTAACTTGGTTTTTTAGTAATCCTTATCAATCTGTAAATCAATAAGGATTACATCTTATTAAAACCGTTCTATGAGATACTTTTTATTAAATTTTCAATGCGTTTTACCGTTTCAGCTTTCCCAATCATATACATAATATCAAAAACATCAGGACCTTGTAAAGCGCCAACAAGTGCTAATCTTAAAGGCATCATTACTTTTCCAAATCCTATTTCGTTATCTGTAATCCAACCTTTAATGTTAGTTTGTAGGTTTTCGACTGTAAAATCTTCTGTGTTATTAACAAGTTCAATAACTTTATTTAATACGTCTTCAGTTCCTTCTTTTAAGGCTTTTTTAGAAGCTTTTTCATCAAAAGAAGTTGGTGTTATAAAGAAAAAATGACTCAAGTTCCAAAAATCACTTACAAAAGTGGCACGTTCTTTAATTAAACCTACTGCTAAAGCGATGAAATTCACATCCATTTCAGCCAATTCTGGTTGCATGGTTTTAAACTGTTCAGCTAAATGTAAATCTAATTGTTGTTGCATGTAATGGTGATTAAACCATTTGGTTTTATCCGGATCAAAACGTGCACCTGCTTTATGTACTTTTTCTAATTCAAAATCAGAAACTAATTGTTCTAAGTTAAAAATTTCTTGTTCTGTACCTGGATTCCATCCTAAGAAAGCTAAGAAATTAACGACAGCTTCAGAGAAATAACCATCTTCTTTATAACCTCTAGAAACCGTTCCGTCTGGTGCAGTATATTCTAATGGAAATACAGGGAAACCTAATTTATCACCATCACGCTTGCTTAATTTTCCTTTTCCTGTTGGTTTTAAAATTAATGGTAAATGTGCAAATTCTGGTGCATCCCAACCAAAAGCATCATATAATAATTTGTGTAAGGCTAAAGATGGTAACCATTCTTCACCACGAATAACATGTGTAATTTCCATTAAATGGTCATCCACAATATTCGCTAGGTGATAGGTTGGCATCCCGTCACTTTTAAACAACACTTTATCATCTAAAATATTAGTATAAATTTTAATTGTTCCTCTAATAATATCTTTTAAAATTAAATTTTCGTCTTGTGGCGATTTAAAACGAATTACATAATCATCACCAGCTTCAATCTTAGCTTGTGTTTCTTTAGGTGTTAATACCAAAGAATTAATTAAGTGTCCTTTTTCACGGTTATGCCAGTTGTAGATAAATGTTTTTCCTTCAGCTTCGTTAGCTTTTCTTTCTGCATCTAATTGTTCTGCAGTATCAAAAGCGTAATAAGCATTTCCGCTAGCTATTAAATCGTCAGCATATTGTCTATATAAATGCTTACGTTCACTTTGTCTGTAAGGACCAAATTTTTCATTCTTTCCTGGACCTTCATCAAAAGGCATTCCACACCAATCTAAAGATTTTATAATGTATTCTTCTGCGCCTTCAACAAAACGGTTTTGATCGGTATCTTCAATTCTAAGAACAAAATCACCACCATGTTTTTTGGCAAATAAATAGTTGAATAAAGCGGTTCTCACACCACCAATATGTAAAGGTCCTGTAGGACTTGGTGCAAAACGCACTCGTACTTTTTGAGACATAACAGAATATCGTAATTGTTTGTGAATCTGAATTTATTTCAGAATATCGTGCAAAGATAAAATTATAGCAGTTAAGTAGGAAGTGTGATGCACTAAGTTTTTTAGATGTGATTAAAATTAGACTCGTTAATTATTCGATTATTTGATGGTTTCAATTAAATACGATTGTATTTCAGCTCTATTTAACACCAAAAAGGCTTATTATTAACAGAATCTTACCAATTTTGCAGTAATTGCAATAAAAATAAAATTGTAGTTTAGTCAGTTAGAATAATATATGAGCAATTTTGAAACCATAAAACACAAACTAGAAGAATTTATTAAAAGGTATTATACCAATGAATTACTCAAAGGTGCTATTCTTTTTTTCGCCATTGGTTTGTTGTATTTAATAATTACTTTGCTTGTAGAATATGTTTTTTGGTTGAGTCCTACGGCCAGAACTATTTTATTCTGGGTCTTTATATTAGTAGAATTAGGACTCTTTGTAAAGTTTATCGCTATTCCGTTATCTCATTTATTCAAACTAAGAAAAGGTATTAATTTTGAAACGGCTTCTAAATTAATAGGAAATTATTTTCCTGAAGTTAATGACAAATTATTAAATGTCCTTCAACTTAATGAAAGCGTTCAACATTCAGATTTATTATTAGCGAGTATAGAGCAGAAATCTTTAGAATTACAGCCCATTCCTTTTAAAACTGCTGTAAATTTTAAATCGAATACAAAATATCTAAAATATGCAGCTATACCTGTTGCTATTTTATTATTATCTTATGTAAGCGGTCAAATCAATTGGTTTAGTGATAGTTATGAACGTGTTGTAAATTATAAAACAGCTTATGAACCACCTGCACCTTTTCAGTTTTTTGTTTTAAATGAATCGCTTCAAGCTGTAGAAAATAAAGATTTTAAATTACAAGTATCTACTGCAGGGAACGTTATACCTGAGAATGCACAAATAAAATTTAATGGTCAGTCTTATTTTCTGCAACAAGTAAGTCCTGGTAATTTTCAATATACATTTAGTTTACCAAAAGATGCTGTAGAATTTACACTAACGGCTAATGATGTAACGTCTATACCTTATGAACTTACAGTTGTAAATACACCAAACCTTGTTAATTTTGATATGGTTTTAGATTACCCTTCACATACTAAAAAACAAGATGAAGTGTTGAAAAGTACAGGTTCTGCTGTAATACCAGAAGGAACAAAAGTAACATGGAAAGCAAAAACGAAAGCAACTACAAGTGTTCATATTTATGCAGAAGACACTTTGAGTTTTAAATTAAATTCTGACGATAATTTTGAAGCTTCTAAACAACTTTATAAAAATTATAATTATAGCATTACTACTAGTAATGAAGATTTAACAGATTACGAGAATTTAGCTTATAACATTAATGTGGTAAAGGATATTTATCCTGAGTTACATATTAAGGTTCAAAAAGATTCTATAGATCAACAAAGTTTATATTTTTTCGGACAAGCCAATGATGATTATGGTTTAACCAAATTACAATTGGTGTATTATCCAACAGAAGATGAATCAAAAAAAGTGGTTTCACCAATTTCAATCTCTAATTCTAATTTTAGCGAATTTGTAAGTGCTTTTCCAAATCAATTAAATTTAGAAGAAGGAGTGAGCTATCAACTTTATTTTGAAGTTTTCGATAATGACGCAATTCATAATTATAAGCGCACAAAAAGTTCAACGTTTAGTTATCGTAAATTAACAAAAGACGAAGAAGAGCAGAAACAATTAAATGAGCAAAGTGAAACGATAAAGGATATCAGTAAAACTTTTGATAAACTTGAAGAGCAAGATAAGAAGCTTGAGGAATTATCTAAAACTCAAAAAGAAAAAGAAAGTCTTAATTTTAATGATAAAAAGAAATTTGAAGATTTCTTAAAACGTCAAAAAAATCAAGAACAGTTGATGAAAAATTTCAACAAAAAGCTTCAAGATAATTTAGAAGAATTTCAAAAGGACGACAAGAAAGACGATCAATTCAAAGAAGATTTAAAAGAACGTTTAAAAGAAAATGAAGCGCAACTTAAAAAAGATGAAAAGCTTTTAGATGAACTTGAAAAATTAAACGATAAAATCAACAAAGAAAAATTCACGCAAAAACTTGATGAATTAGCCAAGCAAAACAAAAATAAGAAACGAAGCATGCAACAGCTTTTAGAATTGACTAAACGTTTTTATGTCATGAAAAAAGCAGAGAAAGTTTCTAAAGAATTAAAAACGTTATCAGAGAAACAAGAAGAACTTTCTGATAAGAAGAATGAAAATACAAAAGAAGCTCAAGAAAAACTAAATCAAGAATTCGAGAAACTTCAAAAAGATCTTGATGAACTTAAAAGAGAAGATAGACAACTTCAAAAATCTGTAGATATTCCTAGAGATGAATTTTTAGAGAATGAAATCAATCATGATCAAAAGGAAGCGAAAGAAGCCCTAGAAGAAAAAGAAAAGGACCACGGTGAAGAAAAGTCTATTGAAGCCAATGAAAAGCAGGAAAAGGCTAAAAAACAGCAAAAGAAAGCTGCTAAGAAGATGAAGCAAATGGCAGAGATGATGGATCAAGCAATGTCTGGTGGAGGCGGTGGCGGTGATCAACAATCTGAAGATATTGATACTTTACGTCAAATATTAGAGAATTTACTGAGTTATTCATTTGATCAAGAGGAACTTATGAATACTTTTGATCGTTTAGATGTCAATAATAACAATTACGGTAAGTATATTATAGAACAAAATAATCTTAGAGAACATTTTGAACATATTGATGATAGTTTATTTGCGTTATCATTAAGACAACCTAAAATATCTGAAAAGGTTAATTCAGAAATTTCAAATGTTTATTTCAATATAGATAAAGCTCTTAATGAATTTACAGAGAATAGAATTTACTCTGGTGTAAGTGCGCAACAATATGCTGTTACTGCAACTAATGAATTGGCTAATTTTTTAAGTGAAGTTTTAGATAATATGGAAATGTCCATGCAACCTTCAAAAGGACAAGGAAAAGGTGATGGAGAATCTTTACCAGATATTATTATGAGTCAAGAAGAGTTGAATAAACAAATGGAAGAGGGCGTAAAAAAAGAAGAAGGTAAAGAAGGTAAAGAGGGTAAGGAAGGTGAAGGAAAGAAACCTGGAGAAGAAGGTAAAGAAGGCGAACAAGGTGAAGGTGAAAAACCAGGTGATAAAGGAAAATCTGGAAAAGAAGGTGAGCAAGGAGAAAGTGGTGAAAATGGTAAATCTGGCCAAGAAGGAAAAAGTGGTGAAGGTGGAAAGTCTGGAGAAAACGGTGAAGGAGGTGAAGGTAGCCAAAATGGAAAAGAAGGTAAAAATGGCAAGGGTGGAAAGAATGGAAAAAATAAAGGTGAAGGCGAAAATGGAGAAGGAGAAGGTGAAAAAAATAATGGTTATGGAGAAGGCGGTAGTGAAGAACAAAATGGAGAGCTGTTTAAAATTTACCAACAACAACAACAATTAAGACAAGCTTTAGAAGATAGAATTTCTAAAGATGGAACAATCCAATCTGCAGGTCAATTAATAAAGCAAATGGAAGAGATTGAATTAGATTTATTAAACACAGGATTTACAAATCAGACACTTCAAAAAATGATGGATGTTCAGCATCAATTATTAAAAATGGAGAATGCTACATTTATGCAAGGTGAAGATACCAAACGTAAATCTGAAACAAACACTAAAGAGTTTTATCAGTCAAATTCAAATCAAATTGAAACAGCAAAACAATATTTCAATACAACCGAAATTTTAAATCGTCAAGCACTACCTTTGCAAGATTATTTTAAAAAGAAAATTCAAGAGTATTTTAAAGACACAGATGATTAGTTTTAATTACGAAACCGAGTTCAGTTTAGAACACACAGACCAAATTTCAGAATGGATTTCAAAAGCTATTACTGAAGAAAATTGTAAGGAAGGAGAAATCAATTATATTTTTTGTTCAGATGATTATTTACATAAATTAAATGTAGATTTTTTAGACCACGATACGTTAACAGATGTTATCAGTTTCGATTATTCTTTGGGTAAAGAATTACATGGTGATATTTATATTTCTGTAGATCGTGTAAAAGAAAACGCAGTAGATTTTAAAACCTTATTTAAAGACGAAATTTCTAGAGTCATTATTCATGGCGTTTTACATTATTGTGGTTACAAAGATAAGAATGATGAAGACGAAAAGATGATGCGTTCTAAAGAAGAATATTATTTAGCTAAGCGCAATTTTTAATTAATGCTTAGTTATGCTTTATTTCAATTTTTATTGAAGTTATAATTAAGCTAAAAATTATTAGTAAAACTCAAATCCTACGCTTGTAGGAATAAATTGTTCCACGTGGAACAAAATCAAAATAAATATGTTTAACGAAGTTTACGATGTTATAGTTGTAGGTGCTGGCCATGCTGGTAGTGAAGCTGCCGCTGCTGCTGCAAATATGGGTAGCAAAACATTATTAATTACAATGAACCTTCAGAACATTGCACAGATGTCTTGCAATCCTGCAATGGGAGGAATTGCAAAAGGACAAATTGTAAGAGAGATTGATGCGCTTGGAGGTTATAGCGGAATTGTTTCAGATACGTCTGCAATTCAATTTAAAATGTTGAATAAATCTAAAGGGCCTGCAATGTGGAGCCCAAGAGTTCAAAGTGACAGAATGCGTTTTGCAGAAGACTGGAGAATGCTTCTTGAAGGAACTGAGAATTTAGATTTTTATCAAGAAATGGTTTCTGGATTATTAGTCGAGAATCATAAAGTTGTTGGTGTAAAAACATCACTCGGGGTTGAAATTAAATCGAAATCTGTTGTACTTACTAATGGTACTTTTTTGAATGGTTTAATTCATATTGGTAATAAGAATTTTGGTGGAGGTAGAGCAGGTGAAAGAGCAGCAACCGGAATCACAGAACAGCTTGTGAATTTAGGTTTCGAATCTGGAAGAATGAAAACAGGAACACCACCTAGGGTTGATGGAAGATCTCTAGATTTTTCTAAAATGGTAGAACAACCTGGTGATGAACATCCAGACAAATTCTCTTATTTAGATATTACAAAACCATTGACAAAACAACGTTCTTGTCATATGTCTTATACAAGCGAATTGGTGCACGATTTACTTCGTGAAGGCTTTGATAGATCGCCAATGTTTAATGGTAGAATTAAAAGTGTTGGACCACGATATTGTCCTTCAATAGAAGATAAGATTAATCGCTTTGCAGATAAAGATAGACATCAATTATTTGTAGAACCTGAAGGTTGGAATACTTGTGAATATTATATTAATGGTTTCTCTACATCGTTACCAGAAGATGTTCAATTTAAAGCATTGCGTTCTGTTGTTGGTTTTGAAAATGTAAAATTCTTTAGACCTGGTTATGCAATTGAATACGATTATTTTCCGCCTACACAGTTAAAGCATACTTTAGAAACTAAGCTAGTTGAAGGCTTGTATTTTGCAGGACAAATTAATGGTACTACAGGATATGAAGAAGCAGCTTCTCAAGGTTTAATGGCGGGTATTAATGCAAGTTTAAAAGTGCAAGAAAGGGATGCTTTTACTTTACAAAGAGATGAAGCTTATATAGGTGTTTTAATAGATGATCTAATCACAAAAGGTACTGAAGAGCCTTATAGGATGTTTACGTCAAGAGCTGAATATAGAACGCTTTTAAGACAAGATAATGCTGACTTTAGATTAACACCTAAAGGTTATGATTTAGGTTTAGCGTCTAAAAAACGTTTAGACCGTATGGAAGAAAAGCAATCTAAATCTCATGCGTTTGTACAGTTTTTTAGAGATACAAGTGTAACGCCTGAAGAAGCAAATTCGGTCTTAGAAGCTAAGAATTCATCACCGGTTAAACAGCAAGATAAGATGTTTAAATTGTATGCTAGACCGAATATTACTATCGATGATGTTAGGCAATTTAAAGCTGTTAATGATTATGTTTTGGCTAATAAATTAGATCAAGAAATGATTGAACAAACAGAAATTCAAGTCAAATATGCAGGCTATATTGAGAAGGAAAAGAACAATGCAGATAAGCTTAATAGACTCGAAAATTTAAAAATTCCAGCTGGTTTTGATTATTCAAAATTGAAATCTATGAGTATAGAAGCAAGGCAAAAATTAGCAAAAATAGAGCCGGTTACCATATCTCAAGCATCAAGAATTAGTGGTGTTTCACCTAATGATATTTCTGTTTTATTGGTTTATTTAGGTCGATAATTAATGTTGTATTAGTAGTTTTTTGATATTATTATCTCGATGTTTCACGTGGAACATCGAGATAATAATATCATATTTATTCCTTATTTATACTTTGAAACGAGTTTTTTCATTCTTTTTTTTATTCTTTTTAAAGTGTTTTAAAGCTTCTTTATTTTAATTATTTCTTCTTGAAATTGGCGTGATTTAGTTTAAAAAACAACTTTTAAACATAAGATTTGTAGCTTTGAATAGATGCTTTATTTTGTGTTTTTTATTGTTATTAATAGTTTTAAAATTAAAATTTAAGCTGTTTATTTTAGTTGTTTTTAAATTTAAAGCTTGTGTTGTTTTTAAAAAGAGATAGTTTTTGTGTGCTTTTTTTGGTGATATTTTTTCTATAAAGTAAAAAAGATACATTGTTTTATAGTATAGAAAACTAAAAAATAGTGTCTATTTTTAGGTTAATTATAACGTTACACGAAGAATAATGTGTGTAGTTTTTAATATGTTTTCAGCCTTTTTAATTTTAAATATGTACTGAAATAGTAGGTAAGGTTTGGTTTAAATTATCAATATTAATACTATTTAAAAGTAAATTTCACTTGTTTTTAAAGTAGTATTGGTATCTAAATCTTATACTTTTGTTGTTTTAGTTAGTGTGTTTTATTTAAAATAAACTAAAAGATCGTATTGTTTTATAAGATTAAATACAGAAACATATTGTCTTTTTCTACTCAATTAAAATGTTGTACGTGGAACAATGTGTGTTTTTTTAATATGTTTTCAGCCTTTTTTATTTTAAATATGTACTAAAATAGTAGGTTAGGTTTGGTTTAAATTATCAATATTAATACTTTTTAAAAGTAAATTTTATTGATTTTTTAAGTTGTTTAATATTAGATTTATTCATTTTGTTGCGCTAAAATAGTTTGATTTAGATTAATAAAATGGAATAAATAAATTCCATTTTGTGATTTTAATCTCCTTGTATTTTATTAACGCTTCTAAAAAAAAGAAAATTACAGGACTACTTTGTTATTTTTTTTAGATCATTAAGTCTTAAATTAGAAAATAATATATAATAAATAAGAGTCTTTTTTATAAGATTTAGATTTAAAACGATAATATATAATTCTACTTTTGTCTTAAGATTAAAAATTAATAGGCTTCAATTTCATTAAAATTTAATAATATTCAAACATTTTATACTCGTGATAAAAAATAAATCAACATACATTACTTTAAAAGATCATTCTGTTTCTAAGGAAGAATTCCAGTTATTATATAATAACGAATTAGATATGTTAGTGACTTTTCCGGAACCTAAAGGCGAAAAGTTGTCTGCGTATTATAAAAGTGAAAACTACATTTCGCATACAGATACTAAGCGTAATTTGTTAGAATATGCCTATCATTATGTGAGAGTAATTTCTCTAAAACGTAAACTAAAACTGATTAATTCGTTTCAATCTGAGTCTAAAACACTTTTAGATATTGGTTGCGGAACTGGTGATTTTTTACAAACAGCATTAAAAGGAGGGTGGAAGATTACAGGAATTGAACCTGATAAAAAGGCAAGAACAATCGCTAATTCAAAAACAAATGATACAGTTTTTGAACCAAAAGTCTTAGAGAGTTTTGAACCAAACTCTTTTGATGTTATTACGCTTTGGCATGTTTTAGAACATTTACCTGATTTAGAAAAACAAACGGCATTATTTAAATCCCTTTTAAAGCCGAATGGTACTTTAGTTATTGCTGTTCCTAATTATAAAAGTTATGATGCGGAATACTATAAAAACTTTTGGGCTGCTTATGACGTGCCGAGACATCTTTGGCATTTTTCAAAAACATCGATTTCAGAATTATTTAAAAAAGAAAATATGAAATTGGTTAAGACTTTACCAATGAAATTTGATGCGTATTATGTCTGTTTACTTTCTGAAAAATACAAATCCGGATTTATGAATCCTTTTAAAGCTTTTTGGATAGGTTGGCGCTCAAATCGTAAAGCAAGCCAAAATAATGAGTATTCTTCGCTTATTTATGTGTTAAAAAAGGTTAATTCTTGATTTAATGAGCACTAATTACTGATTTAGATTGTAAATGTGTTATTGTAAAGGGTTTTTTTTAAAACCTCTTAAAACACTTTATTTAAGCTTGTTTTTAATTGATTAAATTAATGGAGGTGATTAAATTCAATAGAAAATAGCAATAGTTAAATAATTTACCCAAATCACAATCTAACTTTTATACATTTGTAAAAATTAATTTTAATATACATCATGAAGAGAATATTTTTAAGCTTAGGCGTATTAGTTGTTTTAGCATCTTGTGCTCAACCAGAAAAAACAGGTTTTGTAAATAATTCTGAACTAATTAATGATTATCAAGGAAAGTTAGATATTGAAGATAAATATCAAGCTAGAGATGAAGCTACAAAAAAGAAAAGTGATAGTCTTGGGCAAGCTTATCAAAAAGAAGTAGCTCAGTTGCAGCAAAAATTAGCTGGTATGTCAGAACAACAACAACAACAAGCTGCACAACCATTTCAACAAAAATGGCAAATGATAGAGCAGCAAATGAAAGCTGACCAGCAAACATTTCAAACAGAATTTCAAACTGAAATAGATTCTTCTATTGTTGAAGTTGTAGATTTTGTAAAAGATTATGCAGAAACTAACGGATATTCTTACATTTTTGGTACTAGTGATGCTTCTAGAAGCGTTATGTATGGTAAAGAAACAAATGATTTAACTAAAGAAGTTCTTGAGGCGCTTAATGCATCTTATAAGGAGAAAAAATAGTACTCAATTTTAGGGTTGGATATAAAAAAGTCAAGCTATGAAGCTTGACTTTTTTTATGCAATAATCTAGTGAGTTTTATAGATAAATCGGTTAAAATAATCTTAGAATTACCGTTTCGTTCTATATGATATATAGCATCTTGTAGTTCTGATGATATTTCCATTATGTTACCGTCATGAACAAAAGGTGCAAATTTTTCTAACTTAAAATCTTCTGATTTTGGTTCTAAATAAACCAATTCTTTAGCATTATAATTCAATAATAAGGCTTGTCTAAAGTAATTAAGGCAAAAGCTTAAAAATTTCTTCTGTGTTTCACGTCCTGTTTTAGCAATGTCTTCAGACCATGAAATTAAATCGTGAATAGCAGCTTTGTTTCCTCGTGCTTTAAAAGCAGAACGTACCCAAAGTACAAACCATTTTTCAAACTGAATATCCTCACTATCATTATAGATAAGGTCGCAAGCTTTGTTGTAATTTCCATTAGATTGTTGTGCTATTTTTATAGCAACAGCTTCTTCTATATGGTAGTTTTTTATTAGCCCTTCTACAATAGCTTCTTCAGCTAAAGGTGGGAAATGTAATATCTGACAACGGGATTTTATAGTGTTAATAATCTGTCCTTCGTCTTCTGTAATAAGAATAAATACTGTTTTTTCTGGTGGTTCTTCAATAAGCTTTAAAAGCTTGTTAGCACTTGCGGTGTTCATCTTTTCAGCCATCCAGATAATCATCACTTTATGTCCGCCTTCAAAAGATTTTAATGTAAGTGATTTAACGACTTCTAAAGCTTCTTCAACACCAATTTGCCCTTGTTTGTTATCAACGCCTAAAAGCTTGTACCAATCAAAGAGATTTCCGTAAGGCTGTTGGTCTAATAGTTGCCGCCATTCTTCTAAATAATATTTAGAAACAGGTTTGCTTTTTACCTTATCACTTGTTGTAACAGGAAAAGCAAAATGCAAATCGGGATGCGAGAAGTTTTTAAACTTTATATTACAAGAATCTTTTCCGCCAGTATTTTCACCATTGGTATTATTACATAAAATGTACTGTGCGTAAGCTAATGCCATTGGTAATGTGCCAGAGCCTTCTGCGCCAACAAATAGCTGTGCGTGTGCAATTCTGCCTCCGTCAACACTTGTTGTAAGGTGATTTTTTATGTGTTTTTGACCTAAAACTTCAGAAAATAACATGGTTTTGATTCTATTATGTTTTACCTCTTAATTGAGGTCTTTTATTACAAGATTTTTCACGTCTTATATGGAACAAATTTAAATTAAACGTTAAATTCAAATTCTATTCGATATTAAGCAAAACTATATAAAATATTTATGTTTCTAATCTTTATATTTGTGTTATAAAATATATATCATGAAAACATTAAATGACTTTAATTTTAAAGATAAAAAAGCATTAATCAGAGTTGATTTTAACGTGCCGTTAAATGATAAGTTTGAAGTAACTGATGCTACGAGAATTGTATCGGCAAAACCGACAATTATTAAAATTTTAGAAGACGGAGGAAGCTGCGTTTTAATGTCGCATTTAGGACGACCAAAAGGTGTTCAAGATGAATTTTCATTAAAGCATATTGTTCCTAAAATCGAAGATATTTTAGGTGTTGAAGTAAAATTTGCTAGCGATTGTGTTGGTGCAGAGGCAGAAGAAAAAGCAGCAGCTTTAAAACCTGGTGAAATTTTATTACTCGAAAATTTACGTTTTCACGAAGAAGAAAAGAAAGGTGATAAAGATTTTGCTGAGAAATTATCAAAATTAGGAGATATATACGTTAATGATGCTTTTGGTACAGCGCATAGAGCACATGCTTCTACAACAATTGTAGCTGAGTTTTTTCCGGAAGCTAAATGTTTTGGTCTTCTTTTAGCTAAAGAAATTGAAAGCATTAAAAAAGTAATGGAAGATGGTGAAAAACCAGTTTTAGCAGTACTTGGTGGTGCTAAAGTTTCTTCAAAAATTACAGTAATTGAGAATATTTTAGACAAAGTAGATCACTTAATTATTGGTGGAGGTATGACATTTACTTTCATTAAAGCTCAAGGTGGAAAAATTGGTAATTCTATTTGTGAAGATGATAAAATGGAATTGGCTTTAGATATTTTAAAGCAAGCTGAAGCAAAAGGTGTTAAAATACATTTACCTGTAGATGTTGTTGCTGCTGATGATTTTAGCAATACTGCAAATACACAATTTTGTGATGTTACAAATATTCCTGATGGTTGGGAAGGTGTAGATGCTGGTCCAAAATCTATCGAGATTTTTGATACTGTTGTCAACCAATGTAAAACGATTCTTTGGAACGGACCTTTAGGTGTTTTTGAAATGGAAAGTTTTGCAAAAGGAACAATCGAATTAGGAAACTCTATAGCAAAAGCAACCAAAAACGGAGCGTTTTCTTTAGTTGGTGGTGGAGATTCTGTTGCTGCTGTAAAACAATTCGGATTTGAAAACAAAGTAAGTTATGTAAGTACTGGTGGAGGTGCAATGTTAGAAAGTCTAGAAGGTAAAACTTTACCTGGTATTGCTGCAATATTAGATTAATATATGAGGTTGTTTAAATACATCTTCTTATTATTTTTCTTTTTTAGCTGTGATTCTGATGATACAACTTCTGAAGTAACAGATATAAGATATAAAGTGCTCTTAGATTATGATGGAGATCTCGTTTTCATAGGTGACCAAACAAATAAGGTGATTTTTGAAAGTAGCTCTTCTGAGTATTATTTGAGCATTTTAGGCTATTATAATAAAGTACAATCTAAACGGTTGTACTTTATTTCTAGAAGTGATTTTTATTCAGGTTTTAAGTTGAATTACATTGATTTACAAGACTTATACGAGAATAGAGATTACAACTATACAGTTCAATCTTCTGTTATTAATTTTGATGAAAATGATTATTTAATGTCTGGTGTCTTTATGGAATCAGAAAATAGATATCATTTTTTAGTTACTGAAGACGATTCAAATATTCTTTTAAAAACTTTTGAGAATGGATCGTTGGTAGAAACTCAGAATGTAACTTCAACCTTTGGTATTCCTAATTTTGGTATTGAAGGAATTAGTTATTTTCAAGCGTCTAATAAGTTAGTTATCATTCAAGATGTGTTTAATTCTTCAGCTCAAAAAACTATGATTATCGATTTAGATACGTTTAGTTTAGTAGAAGAACATACAAACTTTAATTACAACTTTTTTAAAGGGTTTGGTGATGCAGAACATCAATTCCTAATCGGAAGAAAAGAAATTAGCTATCAAGTCCATGAATATTTAACAGATTTACAAGGTGATTTAATTACTGATAATTCTGATACTTATACTTTTATAGGAAGTGCATCAATAGGTTACGATACTGAAGATAGTGCTTTTGAATATTTTATAGATGGAGATGGAAGAGAAGAAGTCGGAACAATAAATACCTTTACAGGTGAGTTATTACGGCAAGGTGTAGAAGGTGAGCCTCATTCTAGAAATTCCCCAATTTTTTATTTTAAACCTAATTAATCAATTCGATTAATTTAATAAACGATATTAAGCTATGCTACGCGTTATAGTATTATTTTTTTGTACAATTATTTTTAGTGCTCATCTTGTAGCACAAGTTAAAACGGATAGCATTGTAAAAACACCATCTGAGGTTAATAGAACTGAAGATGCGGTTTTAGATGGTAAGTTATTTAAAACTGAAGATAAGATTCATCCGATTAAAGATTCTTTAGATGTTAAAAATCTTTCAGACCTACCCGAAGCTGCAAAACTCGATGAAAAATGGTTAGAAGAATTATATAATAATTCACTTTTTGATACTATTTACAAATCAATAGCAGAAATGAATTACAAACCTGTGGATTACCCTGAACTTTCTACAGACACATTAAAGGCTAGATTAGAACGTTTAAACGCTAGAACTCCATTTAATGTAGAATATAACGAATCCTTAGAGAGTGTTATTAAAAGCTATTTAAAACACCGACGCAGATCGTTTGAAAAGTTAATAGGCTTAAGTCATTTTTACTTTCCAATGTTTGAACAAGAATTTGCGAATCATGATATTCCGTTAGAAATGAAATATCTAGCCATTGTAGAATCGGCTTTAAAACCAAGAGCAAGATCTAGAGTTGGTGCAACTGGTTTGTGGCAATTTATGTACGGAACAGGAAAAGAACACGGTTTAGAGGTGAGTAGTTATGTAGATGATCGTAGTGATCCTATAAAAGCAACAAAAGCAGCCGCTGAATATTTAAATCGAGTATATAGCATTTTTAATGATTGGGATTTAGCATTAGCAGCTTATAACTCAGGACCAGGAAATGTAAATAAAGCGATTAGAAGGTCTAACGGAGCTACAAATTACTGGAATATCCGTCATAATCTACCAAGAGAAACAGCTGGTTATGTACCTGCATTTTTAGCAACAATGTATATTTTTGAATATGCAGAGGAGCATGGTTTTAAGCCAGAACGCCCCGATTATCAGTTAATTGAAACAGATACGGTACACGTGAAACAAATGATCTCATTAAACCATGTGTCTGAAGCTACCGGTATAAATATTGAAGCATTACAGTTTTTAAATCCGGCTTATAAATTAGATATTATTCCAAAGGTAGAAGGAAAAACATATGTCTTAAGATTACCGCGTTCAGCAATTGGAACATTTGTCACTAACGAAGATCGTATTTATGCTTTTGCAAATGCAGAATTTAATAAGCGTGAAAAACCATTACCAGAACTTATTAAAGCAGATAGTAAGATTAGATATCGTGTACAAAGCGGAGATTATCTTGGTAAGATTGCAAGGAAATATGGCGTAAGAGTAAGTCAATTAAAGCAATGGAATGGCTTAAGAAGCAATAGTTTAAAAGTAGGACAACGTCTTACTATTTTCGCTAAGAATCATGGTGTTACTAAACCGGTACAAAAGCCTAAAAAAGTAATCAATACAGCAGGAAAACAAGTCTATAAAGTAGAGTCTGGAGATTCACTTTGGAGTATTGCTCAAAAGTTTCCTGGAGTTTCTGTTGATAATATTAAAGATTGGAACGATATTAGTGGTAATAAACTCAAAATAGGAATGACACTTGTAGTGTCTAAATAAAAAACCAACAAAAATTATAAATTATGAGAGCTTTTTGTACTGTATTATTTTGTGTATTGCTTGTAGCATGTGGAGATAAAAAGGAAAAAGACAACACTATTTATTTACCCGCTTCAAATGGAAATTTAAATACCATTTCTATAGTTGCAGATAATAATGTGTGGGATGGTGAAGTCGGAGAGGAGATAAGGAATATTTTTGCTGCGCCAGTAAATGGTTTACCAACAGAAGAGCCTTTATTTAATATGAAACAAATTCCTACTCAGGTTTTTGACGGATTTGCTGCACGAAGCAGAATAGTACTTAAAATTGAAAAAGGTAATGTAGAATCTACAACTAAAATTGTAAATAATCCCTTTGCTAAACCTCAAACAGTTGCTGTAGTTGGTGGTAAAACAAACCAAGATATCATAAGGGAATTAGAAGAGAATAAGGATAAAATTATTGATGCTTTTAATAAAGAAGAAGTTAACGAAAAATTAAGACGTATTAAGCTTTCTCCATTAACGGATAAGAACATAGAAGAGAAGTTAGGAATCTCTATGAGTATTCCTTCAGTTTATAATATCGCTAAGTCAGACGAAGATTTTTTCTGGCTTAGAAAGAATTTAAGTAATACTAAAACGATAGACCTAATGCTTTATACTGTACCAATGGAAACTATTTCTAAAGGCGATAGTGCAATTGTAGATATTGTAAAGATGAGAAACGATATTACAAAAACTAAAATACCAGGAGAAGATGGTATTTATATGGAGGTTGAAGATGCTTATGCGCCATCAATGTTTGAAACGATTATAGATAATAAGCCAGCATACGAAGTGAGAGGTATGTGGGTAATGAATGGTTTTACAATGGCAGGTCCATTTATCACTTATACCATTGAAGATAAAATTAATAACCGTTACATTGTAGCAGATGGGTATGTGTATGCACCTTCCTTAGAAAAAAGAGATTATATTTTTGAATTGGAAGCGATGATTAAATCGGTTAAGATTAAATAATAATTAAAACTTAAAACAAAAAGAGGCTATCTAAAATATATTTTAGATAGCCTCTTTTGTTTTCTTACAAGAGAAATAAAAGTATTATTCTTTCTCTTTAATATCTGTAGATTCTTCTTTGCTAGCGTCTTTAAATTCTTTAATTCCACTACCTAATCCTTTCATTAATTCAGGTATTTTTTTACCACCAAACAATAAAAGTATAGCAAGACCAATTATAACATATTGCCATGGTCCTATGAATAAAAATATATTATTGAAAATCATAATTTTAAATTTTAGACCACAAAGTTAGTAATTATAGTTTATATAATAGTATTCTTTAGTCAACTTTAAGAGTTAATGGTAGTACTATTTCAGTATTTTAACTAATTTTGTTTTGATGGCAAAAAAGAAAAAAAAAGAAAAACAGTTTACTAAAAAGTTACTTCATAAGTACCGTTTAGTTATACTAAACGAAGATACTTTTGAAGAACGTTTTGCAATAAAGTTAACAAGGCTTAATGTGTTTGTGTTATCTTCACTTTCAGCAATATCACTTATCTTTTTCACGGTTTTACTTATTGCATTTACGCCTTTAAGAGAATATATCCCAGGCTATTCATCAGCTAAGTTAAAAAAGAGAGCTACTGTTTTAAACTATAAAACAGATTCTTTAGTTCAAGAATTAGAGTTGAATAAACGCTATTACGCATCTATCAGAAAAGTTTTAATAGGAGATGTTGCAACCATAGATTTTAATAGAGATTCTATTATAGAAGCAGCTAAAAATGATCTCGATATTTTACAAGTCCCAACAAGTAGAGAAGATTCTCTTTTAAGAGCTAAAGTAGATAAGGAAGATAAATATAATTTGTTTGAGGTCTCAGATGATCAATCTTACGTATTATTTCCACCTGTAAATGGAACTATTTCTGAAGGTTATGACCTAAAAGAAAAACATTTTGCTGTAGATATTGTAGTTCCGTTAAATACCCCTGTAAAAGCAGCTGCAGATGGTACCGTTATTTTTGCTGAATGGACTATAGAAACAGGTTATGTGGTTATTATAGAGCATAATGAAGAGCTTATTTCTGTTTATAAACACAATTCTGCGATTACAAAATCTCAAGGAGATTTAGTGAAGTCTGGTGAAGTTATAGCTATGTCTGGTAACGCAGGTGAATTAACCACAGGCCCACATTTACATTTTGAACTTTGGAGCAAGGGATACTCTGTAAACCCAACTAACTTTATTAATTTTCAGTAATGGCATCACTCAAAGCCGCACTTTCAAAACCTTTTGCAAAATACGTCGCAAGGAAAATAAATAAATGGTCTTCTAAACCTTTAGAAACACAACAAAAAGTGTTTCGTAATTTAATTTCTACAGCGGAACACACCGTTTTTGGAAAAGATCATAATTTTAAAAATATAACATCGTTTGAAGAGTTTCAAGCTAATGTTCCAATTAGAGATTACGAAGAACTTAAGCCTTATGTAGAACGCGTTGTTGCAGGTGAAGAAGATATTCTTTGGAAGGGTAAACCTATTTATTTTGCAAAAACTTCAGGAACCACATCTGGTGCAAAATATATTCCTATTACAAAAGAAAGCATGCCAACTCATATTGAAGCGGCAAGGAATGCAATTTTGCTATATATCCATGAAACTGGAAATGCGAAATTTGTAGATGGTAAAATGATTTTCCTTCAAGGAAGTCCTATTTTAAAAGAAAAACACGGTATAAAATTAGGTCGATTATCTGGTATAGTTGCTCATTTTGTTCCTAAATATCTTCAAAAAAACAGATTGCCAAGTTTAGAAACCAACTGCATTGAAGATTGGGAAACTAAGGTCGATGCAATTGTAGAAGAAACGATCCATGAAGATATGAGTATCATTTCTGGAATACCACCATGGGTACAAATGTATTTTGAGAAATTAATAGAGAAATCTAGTAAGAGTGTTGGTGATCTTTTTCAAAATTTCAATTTGTTCATTTTTGGAGGTGTTAATTATGAACCTTATCGTGCTAAATTCGAGAATCTAATAGGAAGAAAAGTAGATAGTATTGAGTTGTATCCGGCAAGTGAAGGTTTTTTTGCGTTTCAAGATAAACAAGACGAAAAAGGAATGTTGCTTCAGCTAGATTCAGGAATATTCTATGAATTTGTAGAGGCAGAACATTTTTTCGATAAAAACCCAAAACGAATTACAATTGCAGATGTTAAGTTAAGTGTAAATTATGTAATGATTATTTCTTCTACAGCAGGATTATGGGCATACAATGTTGGAGATACTGTTGCGTTTACATCATTAAAGCCTTATAGATTGATTGTTAGCGGTCGTATAAAGCATTTTATTTCAGCATTTGGCGAGCATGTTATTGGTAAAGAAGTAGAGCAAGCGCTTAAAGAAGCAACAAAAAATACGTTAATTTCGGTTAATGAATTTACGGTAGCCCCTCAAATAAGTCCTGAGGAAGGTTTACCTTATCACGAATGGTTAATAGAGTTTGAAAACGAACCAGAAAATGAAGCTGAATTAATTGAAGCCTTAGAACAATCTTTACAACAACAAAACAGTTATTATTTAGATTTAATTACAGGAAAAGTTCTTAGACCTTTAAAAATAACAAGAATTAAAAAAGATGGTTTTCAGAGCTATATGAAGTCTATTGGAAAGTTGGGAGGACAGAATAAAATACCAAGATTATCAAACGATCGAAAGATTGCAGATAGTTTACATGAACTTCATTTAACGAAATAAGCCTATATTTGCAGGTTAAACTAATATTATGAGTACAACAAAAAAAGAACAAGGAAGAACTAGAGCACAAGAGAGTTCTAGTGCTATAGAGCGCATGTATATAACAATGCGTCACCTCTTTAACCGTGGTTTTTATAAGCCAATGGGGATTTCTGGAGAAACATTACGTGAAGCTTTATTGCTATTGCGTCCAGAGATTTATGGCTCAATTGGTGAAGAGAAAGCAGAATTAGAAGGATTATTATATGTGGTAGATCGTTTACCTCAAGGTATAGAAGAGTGTACTTTTGTTAACTTAACAAGTGATGAAGGGTATGCAAATTCTCATTTTCAATCTATAATTCCACCTAAAAGAAGACGTAATTGCTATCGTATTGACGATGAGCAAATGAATATTGAAATCACAAGAGGTCGTTCTGAGATTTACGATATTTTAACACATCTTACGTTTTTATTTGTAGAGTCTCATAAAATAAGCAAGCGTGTTATTATTGATGAAGATGGTTCTACAATTAGAGATTGGCAAAAATTAGAGAATGCTGTCCTTTCTACTAATAAACTGACACAAAAAGAACGTGAAATTGCAATAACGCATACTGCTAATATTTTAGGCAGAACGTTTCATGAGTTAACAGATGCTTATCCAAAATTTGCTACTGAAAACCAACCAGAACGCTTACTTCATATTGTATATTGGTTAGGGAAATTAGCGATAGAAGAAACAATTAATAATGAAAAACGTACTATAACATTTAGTCCTGTTTTAAGAGAGCGTTTAGGACATCATATTCATGGTGAAATTTGGGCAGATGAAATAAAGTCGGCTTTACATAAAAACGGATTATTAGGGAGACCTATTCATATTATTAGTGCTAACATGCATAGCGTTATGAATACTTTATTTGCCAAAGGAGCACTTAAAGGAGCAGATGCTAAAAAAGATATTTTTCAAACTTATGAAGCTTTAAGTGAGTCTCAAAATGGACACTTAAGAAGTAAGGTTGAAAAATTAGCGTTGCAAAACGGAATGATAACTATTAAAGATACTTCAGGGACTAATATTGATATCCAGATTTTTGATACCGATAAAATAGATTTTTCTAAAACAGACTTTAAGTATTTAGAAGAAGCTAAAGAGAAAAAAGCGGTCATCTTTGTAATGGATTATGCCTTTGGAGAGCAAGCTTATGAAACTTTAGATGAATTTTTAAAGCCTATACATGTAGCAGGTAAAGATGTACATTTAAATGTAGAATCTATTTCCATTATGGGGAAAGCTGGTATTTTACAAGGAGGAAAAGGAGATGTTATGATTCCTAATGCTCATATTTTTGAAGGTACTGCAGATAATTATCCATTTAAAAATGAGTTAACTAAGGAAGATCTTTTAGATTGTGGTTTCTCTGTTTTTGAAGGAACGATGGTTACTGTTTTGGGAACATCACTTCAGAATAAAGAAATTTTAAAATTCTTTAAAAAATCGACTTGGAATGTTATAGGCTTAGAAATGGAAGGTGCACATTACCAAAAAGCCATCCAAGCAGCATCTAGAGTTAGAGGGAATATAAACGAAGATGTAAAAGTAAGATATGCGTATTACGCTAGTGATAATCCATTAGAAACAGGAGGGACTTTAGCTTCTGGAGGATTAGGAGCTTCGGGAGTTAGACCAACTTATGCAATCACAAAAAAAATACTAGAACAAATATTTAATTCATAAAAAATGAGTGAGAAATTACCGCAGCAACCAGAAAATGAAGAGGTTGATTTAGGACAATTATTTAATGCGATTGGCAATTTATTTGAAAGACTATTTTCTTTTATAGGTGGTATATTTAAAGGGGTTTTTTCTGCTTTAATTTATATTATAAAGCCACTTGTAGATAACATAAAAATAGTAGCTATTGCTGTTGTAATTACCTCTATTTTGGGTTTTGTTGTTCAAAAGAATAAAAAACCAACTTATTATTCAAACATGGTTGTTAGAACTAATTTTGGTTCTAAATACCAATTAGCGAGTAATATCAACTATTTTAATACTTTAATAGGTTCAAATAATCTCAAGGAATTATCTTATATCTTTGAAATAGATACATTAACGGCTGATGAATTAGTAAGTTTTTCATTAGAAGCCGGACCAGAAACTCAAAATGATTTATTTGTAGAATATGATGAATATGTACAATCTATAGATACGTCTTTGGTAGACGAATTAAGTTATAAAGAATACGTAGGAAATAGAAATTTACTATCTGGTAATTTGTTTTCTATTAAAGCGAGATCTCGTAAAAATGACATTTTTCCGTTGCTTTATCCTGGTTTCAAAAAAACGCTTGAAAATGATTTTTCTAAACATAAAAAGCACGTTAGAGATACAATGGTGTCAATAGAGCGTACTTCGTATGAAATAGAATTAACACGTTTAGATAGTATTCAAAAAACATATTTACAAGTCTTAAAAAATAATTCAGAAACTAGAGATTTATCATTCGGATATACATCAAACATACCACTAAAAGAAGAGATGTCTGTCACTAAAGAGTATGACTTATTTATTAAGGAACAAGAGATTTTAAGAAGTTTAAAATTGATAAATCAAAGTGTTGCAGAAGAAAACACTTATTTTGATGTTTTATCTACTTTTGATAGGTTGGGTAATGAAGACAAAAGTATTGGTCATCGCTATTTTATATTATTTCCTATTTTAACATTATTACTTTTTATAATAACTTTTTTAGTACTTAAAGCATTTAATTTTATTAAGAATTATGAGTAAAACAATTTTAATAACAGGAGGAGCAGGCTTTATCGGTTCAAATTTTGTAGTTCATTTTTTAGAGAATTATAAGGACGTAAAGGTTGTTAACCTTGATTTACTGACTTACGCAGGCGATCTTTCTAATTTAAGTGAACTTAAAGAAAATAAAAACTACACGTTTGTTGAAGGCGATATTTGTGATACAGAACTTGTAAATAGTCTTTTTATAAAATATAAATTTTCTGGAGTCATTCATTTTGCAGCAGAATCTCACGTAGATAACTCAATTAAGAATCCTGATGCCTTTGTAAAAACAAATGTTAATGGAACTTTTAACTTAATAGATGTTGCCAAAAAACATTGGATGGATGCACCATTTTCATTCAAAGAAGGTTGTGAGACTAATAGGTTTCATCATATATCAACAGATGAGGTTTATGGAACCTTGGGAGAAACAGGTCTATTTACTGAAGAAACGCCTTATGCACCAAATAGTCCCTATAGTGCTTCAAAAGCATCATCAGATTTTATTGTTAGAAGTTATTTTCATACTTATGGGATGAATGTTGTTACAACCAATTGTAGTAATAATTACGGTCCAAAACAACACGATGAAAAACTGATTCCAACCATTATAAGAAAGGCAATCAATAATGAAGCTATACCGATTTATGGAGATGGAAAAAATATTAGAGATTGGTTGTATGTAGAAGATCATTGTACAGGAATTGATTTAGCATTTCAAAAAGGAAAAGCTGGTGAAACCTATAATGTTGGTGGAAAAAATGAACGTGATAATTTATACATCGTTCATAAGATTTGTGAAATATTAGATACTATTAAGCCAAGAGAGAATACTTCGTCTTATGCTGATTTAATTACATTTGTTAAAGATAGACCAGGACATGATTTTAGGTACGCTATTGATGCTTCAAAATTAGAAAATGAATTAGGTTGGAAGGCGAGTGAAAATTTTGAATCTGGTATAATGAAAACGATAGAGTGGTACCTTAATAAATACAACAGTTAATATGAAAGGAATTATACTAGCAGGTGGATCAGGAACAAGATTACACCCTTTAACTTTAGCAGTAAGCAAGCAATTAATGCCTGTTTACGACAAGCCAATGATATATTATCCGCTTTCAACCTTAATGTTGTCTGGGATAAGAGAAATATTAATCATTTCTACACCTCAAGATTTACCTTTATTTAAAAAATTGTTAGGTGATGGTACTAAATTTGGTTGTGATTTTCAATATGCGGTACAAGAAGAACCTAATGGATTAGCTCAAGCTTTTATTATTGGTGAAGATTTTATTGGTGATGATAAAGTGGCTTTAATTCTGGGAGATAATATTTTTTATGGAACTGGTTTATCAGACTTATTGCAAGAAAATAATGATCCTGATGGAGGAATCGTTTATGCTTATCATGTTCTTGATCCAGAACGTTATGGTGTTGTAGAGTTCGATAAATCGGGTAAGGCTGTTTCAATTGAAGAAAAACCAGAACATCCAAAATCTAATTATGCGGTTCCTGGGATATATTTTTATGATAATTCTGTCGTAGAAATCGCAAAAAATATTAAGCCAAGTCACAGAGGGGAATTAGAAATTACAGATGTTAATAAAGCTTATTTAAGTCAAGGAAAATTGAAAGTAAGCGTTCTAGATAAAGGTACAGCTTGGTTAGATACAGGTACTTTTAAATCTTTAATGCAAGCCTCTCAGTTTGTACAAGTGATAGAAGAACGTCAAGGTTTAAAAATTGGAGCTATAGAAGAAGCGGCTTTTAGTATGGGGTACATTAATGAGGATCAATTAAAGTCTCTTATAGAACCATTAATTAAAAGTGGTTACGGTAAGCATCTATTAAGTTTATTATCTAAATAAAAAGAATGACAATTAAAGAAACAAAATTAGAAGGTTGCTATATTTTACAACCTAATATTTTTAAAGATAAAAGAGGTTATTTTATTGAGAGTTTTAATCAAAAAACATTTAATTCTTTATTAGGGTTGGATGTAAACTTTGTTCAAGATAACGAATCTAAATCCTCTAAAGGGGTTTTAAGAGGGTTACATTATCAATTAGGTGAACATGCCCAAGCAAAATTAGTACGTGTTGTTAAAGGTGCTGTTTTAGACGTAGCGGTAGATGTAAGAGAAGGTTCTAAAACATTTGGACAGCATGTTGCTGTAGAGCTTACAGAAGAGAATAAAACACAGCTTTTTGTGCCAAGAGGTTTTGCGCATGGTTTTATTGTTTTAGAAGATGAAACAATTTTCAGCTATAAATGCGATAACTATTATCATAAAGCATCAGAAGCAGGGCTTATTTATAATGATGAAGATCTAAATATAGACTGGAAACTGCCAAGTACTGATTTTATTCTTTCAGATAAAGATATCATTTTACCTAAATTAAAAGATGCTAAAATATGATAAATGTACTTGTTACCGCTAAAGATGGTCAATTAGGGCATTGCTTTCAAAGCTTAGTTTCAGGGCATCCAAATCTTCAATTTACTTTTAAATCTTCTTCAGAATTAGATATTACTAATAAAGCGAATATAGAGGATGTCTTTGGTGCGTCTTCATTTGATTATTGTATAAATTGTGCAGCTTATACAGCTGTAGATAAAGCAGAGGAAGTAGCTGAATTAGCAGATAAAGTAAATCATTTAGGAGCTCAGAACTTAGCTGAAGCTTGCAAAAATTTTGATACGACTTTAATTCATATTTCAACAGATTTTGTTTTTGATGGGCAATCAACGGTTCCGTATTTAGAAACAAATACTACGAGTCCTTTAGGGGTTTATGGTAAAACAAAATTAGAAGGAGAATGCGCCATTACAGAGGTTTTAGAAAAGCATTTTATAGTTAGAACATCATGGTTATATTCTGAATATAAAAATAACTTTTTAAAAACAATGTTAAGGTTATCCGATGGTCGTGATGAGTTAAGTGTTGTAGGTGACCAAGTGGGGAGCCCAACGTATGCAAAAGATTTAGCCGAAGCTGTTTTAAAAATTATTGAATCTAAAAAAACAAACTATGGTGTTTATCATTATAGTAATCAAGGTGTGGTAAGTTGGTATGGGTTTGCTAAAGAAATATTTAAGCAAGCAGGTGTAACTATTAAATTAAATGATATAACAACTGCAGAATATCCAACATTAGCAGAGCGCCCAAAATACAGTGTTTTAGATACAAATAAAATTAAAGATACTTTTGAAATCAATATTCCTGACTGGGAAACGAGTCTTCATAATGCAATTTTAGCACTAAAGTAATTTGTAAAACAAACCTCTTTAGAAAATAAATTAGAGCTAATTAAGTTGCAATGTCAAAAAGAATAAAGATAGGTAAAGATAAAACAGTCGTTTTAAAGAATGCATTTTCATTAACGGTAATGCAGGCTACAAATTATCTCTTACCTTTAGCAGTACTTCCTTATTTAGCGAGAGTTTTAGGACCAGAAAAATATGGGGTTATATTCTTTGCGCAAGTCTTTATTAATTACTTCATGATTCTTTCTGATTATGGATTTAATTTAATTGGTGTTCGTCAAATAGCACAAAATAAAGACGACAAAAATAAATTAGAGTCTATAGTTTCCTCTATTTATAATCTAAGATTGATCCTTGGTATTTTAGGTTTTATTATCCTATTTATAATTGTTAATTCCTTTTCTAGGTTTCAAGAAGATAGCCTTATTTATTATTTTACCTATGGTATGGTGATTGGTAATATATTATTACCATCATGGTTTTTCCAAGGGATAGAGCAAATGAAATATATTGCGATATTAAATTTTATATCAAAATTAATTTTCACGCTTTCTATATTCTTTTTAATTACAGAAGAACAAGATTATTTATATGTTCCGCTTTTAAACTCGTTTGGGTTTATTATTTCGGGATTAATAGGGCTTTGGTTACTTAAAAATAAATATCAAATATCACTAAAAATTGTACCATGGCTAAAAATAAAAGAACAGCTTAGTAACGGGTTTCATGTTTTTATTTCAAACTTTAGTATATCTGCTTACACAACCACAAATACCTTTATATTAGGTAATATGGTTAAAGATGATATAATGGGATATTATGGAGGCTCTGAAAAAATCATTCAGGCCTTTAAGTTTATGTTTACACCTGTTTATAACGCCACGTATCCATATTTCGCTAATCTTGTGTCAACAAACAAAAAAAGAGCTTTAAAAGAGTTTAAAATAGGTTTGTTAGGTTCCATTATTATCGGAGCAATAGTTTGCGGTATATCTTTGTATTTTGCTAAAGAAATTATAACACTTGTACTCGGTTCTGATTATTTAGCAGGAATAGATATTTTTATGATTTTGGCGATTCTAATATTATTAACACCAATATCTTATTTTTTATTCAACGTTGTTTTCCTTTCTCTTTCTTTAGAAAAATACTCAATGAAAATATACATTGCAGGTGGTGTAATTAATATAACCTTACTTGTTAGTCTACTTTCTTTTTTAGATTCTCCTGCTATTGCAGCAGCAGTATCAAATGTCTTAACTCAGTTTTTTAATTTGTCTGCCGCCTTAATCGTATTCTATCTTTATCTAAAAAATAAAATACGTGGTTTAAATGGATAATTATATATACGTATTACACGAAAGAGGAGCTAAATCTCATTTTTTAGCGTTAGAAGAGTACGCTTTAAGACACGATAAGAAAATAGCTTATCACGAATTTTCAATTACCCGTTTTTTATTTAAGAGTATCGTTAAGAGAGATTTTAACTTGTTAAAAAACCAATTATTAAATATTGTGTTTTTAATAAAGTTATGTTTTTCATCAAAAAAGAAAATTATAATAGGTATTGCACCTTATGATTGGCGGTTGGTACACTTAAAATTGATATTAAAGAAGCATAATGTTTTCTATTTTACGTCTTGGACAAGTTGGTCGGGTGATTTCTACCCCAAAAAAAAATTATCTAGTTTCAATTACATTAAGAAATCATGGAGAGGGTTTTTAGAAAAGGATATTAAAGGTGTATTTGCCGTTACAAATTCAGCATTATCTAGTCTAAAAGAATATTATGATTTAAAATGTAAATCAAGTATTGTTTACCATGCTTATTCTCAAAAATCACTTATAAATACCGCTGTTAATGAGAGGGAATCAAATAAAACTAAGTTAATCTACGTTGGTAGATTAATTGAAGAAAAAGGGATTCAAGAACTTTTTGATTTAATGAATGTTCTCGATCCTCAAAAATTCAGTTTAACAATTATTGGAGATGGTGAATTAAAAAGCATTGTAGAGACAAAAGCCCAATTACAATCAAATATTAATTATATCGGTTATCTTTCTGATAAGAAAGAACTTTATAAAACATATCAAAATCATGATATTCAAATCTTATTTTCTAGAAAATCAGATACTTGGGAAGAATTATTTGGTATTGTTATTATCGAAGCTATGTTAAACGGTGTTATAACATTAACAACAGATCACTCTGGACCTAAAGAGATTATTAAAAATAATGTTGATGGGTTTATTTTATCTGATGATTCTAAATTGGTTAAGAACACTAAAGCTATTTTAGATGAAGGCATAAAGGATTTAAACCAAATGAAACAAGAAGCTTTGATGAATTCTCAATACTTTTCAGTAGATAAGTTATACTTAAAATGGAAAGATTTATTAGATGAATAAACAAAAGAAGGTATATATAATTTTAGTTAATTATAACAATGAAACTGATACTATAGAATGTTTAGAAAGTCTATTAAAACAAAGCTATAGTAATTATCAGGTTCTTGTTGTAGATAATTCTGAAACAGAAGATTCTTTCAACGTTTTAAAAGATTGGTCTAAAGGAAAATATCAAGATGAAATTATAACTAAGTTTCCCAATCTAGTTTTTCCTTTAATAACAAAACCAGTTTCAAATATATCATTAAGCGAAAAAGAGTTTTCTCATAAAATTGAAGACATTCACGATAAAGTAATATTCATAAAATCGGAAAAAAATGAAGGTTTTGCAGCTGCCAATAATATTGTTTTAAATGCTTTAAAAACGGTAAAACAAGATTTTATTTGTTGGTTACTAAATAATGATACGGTAGTTAAAAGTTCTGCATTAGATGCTATTGTAACTCACTCATTAAGTCAAAATAATCATGGGGTTTTAGGAACTTCGTTAATGGAATATAGTTGCGGAGAGGAAATTCAGTCCATAGGAGGTTTGTATAATCCTAAAATATCTAAACTAAATATTTCTAAAAACGAAGATGAATTTAGAAAATCTGAAGCCATAAAATATCCTAATGGAGCTTCTATGGTCGTTACAAAAGACTACTTAGATATAGTAGGGCCTCTTTCAGAAGATTATTTTCTTTATTTTGAAGAATTAGATTGGGTATTAAAAGGTGCTAAAAAAGCGTTTGAGCCAAGCTTTTTAGTTGAAGAATTAGTATATCATAAAGGGGGAAGTTCTACAGGTAAGAACAGTACTTTAGCCGATTATTATTATACGAGAGGAAGATTGATTTTAACTTTAAAATTTTTCAAAAAGTTTGCTCCTTTAGTTTTTTTACTGACCTTCGTAATGTTTCCATTAAATAGAATTATTAGAGGTCAATTTAAACGTGTGTTTATTATTTTTAAGGCATTTAAATCAGTTTATAAATGGTCTTTAAATCGTAAGAACGTTTAAAAAACACCAGTAGTAGGTTATATTACCTAATGAGTTACATAAAATTATTTTAGGAGAATGAAAATAGGGATAGATGCAAAATGGTTTTTTAAAGGTCCACCTAGTGGAACTGTAGTTATTAGAAATATAGTAGAGCAATTAATTAAATTAAATACTTCAGACGAGCTTTTTTTATTTTTAAATAAATCAGATAAGGGTAATAACTTTCCTTTTTTACAAGACAATGTAAAATTGATATATATTAAAGATTCAAACAATCTATTTGCAAACTTGTTTTTAGTCCCTTTAGCAGCTAGAAAACTAGATTTAGATGTTATAATGTATCAAAATTTCCCGAGTCCTTTCGGTGCAAAAAAAAGTATAAATTATATACACGACATCTTATTCTTAGATTATCCTAAGTTTTTCACACTTAAAGAAAAGGTTTATTTGAAGCCTATTAAATACCTTTCTAAATATTGTAATCATATAATTACAATATCTAATAGTGAAAAAAATAGAGTTGTTAAACATAGATTAGCAAAAGAAAATAATGTATCTGTTGTATATCATGGTGTTACAAACTATGAGAGTGTTAATTTTTCAAATGAAGATTTAGAAGCCTTTAAAAAGCGATATAATTTACCTAGCGAATTCATTCTTTATTTAGGGAGGTTAAATTCAAGAAAAAATATTTATAATTTACTCAAAGCAATGCCAGATGTGGCAAATAATACGCCTTTGGTTATTGCAGGAAGTGTTGATCATAAAATGTTTGACATTAATAAATTAATTAGCGAATTAGGTTTAAAGAATAGAGTTATACAAGTAGGGTTTGTGCCAGAAAGAGATCTTAATTTATTTTATTCTACAGCAAAAATATTTTGTTTTCCGTCTTATGCAGAGGGTTTTGGTTTACCACCCTTAGAGGCAATGGCTCTTGGTACACCAACTGTAGTTTCTAATACCACTTCTATGCCTGAGGTATGTGGTGATGCTGCACTATATGTTAATCCAGACGATTATAAAGATATAGCTACACAAATTAATAAATTATTAATAGATAAAGAACAGTTTGATTTAAGAGTGACTTTAGGAAAAGAACAAGCTAATAAATTTAAAAAAGATGTTGTTGGTAAGGAAATTTATAATGTTATAAAATCTGTAGTGAATGATTAATTTAGGTAAACTTATTTCTAAAATAAAGGGAGATAAAAATTACAGTATTCAATCTGAGTATTCTAACGTTGAGGTAATTAAAATAATAATTATTAGAGCGAAGCAAATATTAAGAGGAGGTTTCTCTAAAGTCTTTTTTGTTAAAACTAGCGGGTTTTTCTTTAAAGGAAAGCATGTTCAGATTAAACATTCTCATTTGTTTAGAGCAGGTAAGAATTTAATTCTTGGAGACAATGTATCCATAAATGCACTTTCTAAAAAAGGGATAACGCTGGGAGATAATGTCACTATAGAACGAAACGGAACAATTATAGGTACAGGTGTTATTGCAAATAAAGGAGAAGGGGTTAGTATTGGTAATAATACAGGAATTAATATCAATGTTTTTATTGGTGGTCAAGGCGGTGTTTCTATAGGTAATAATGTTATTATTGGACCAAGCGTTCAGATTTATTCTGAGAATCATATTTTTGCAGGAAAAGGCCTAATTAAAGAACAAGGAGAAGATAGAAAAGGAGTTAAAATTGAAGATGATTGTTGGATTGGTGGAGGAGCCATTATCTTAGACGGGGTTTGTTTAGGAAATAAAACAATTGTAGCTGCAGGTTCTGTTGTTAATAAAAGTTTTGATGGGAACTGTGTTATTGGTGGTGTACCAGCAAAATTGATAAAAAACTTATAACGTTTTAATAAAAAAAGAAAGGTTTTTAAATGATTAAAAGTATTATTTTTTATAAAACACTATTTGCTTCCTTAATTTTTGTAAGCCTATTTTCAGTTCCGTTTGAAGCTGTAATATTACTTTCTGTTTTTATATTTCTTTTACTTATTGTTGCTAAAAAAACAGTATTATCAAAATCTTTTTTTGAAGTACTTGCCCCATTAATCTTATTATTCTTAATAGCCTTGAGCGGCATTTTTTATAACAATAGTGACTTTATAGACTTTATTAAGGATTTTTTATACCTACTCAAACCTATACTGTTTCTTGTTGTCGGCTATTTGCTTTGTAAAAGGATTAATGATAGAAATAGCTTTTTAATTCTAATTGTTAATATCGCATTAGTATTTGGAGTTGTTCATATTATTGAATGTTTATTATATATATATCAAACTTCTGTGTTTTCTATTCATGTGATGAGGAATATTTCGGGAAGAGATAATTTTTTAGAACTAATAGCTATTGGGATTATTATAGCTAATTTAAAGAATAAAGAATTTAAAATCAATTTCTTAAAACCTATAATGATTGTTCTATCTATATCTTTTGTCTTGTATCTTTCTAGAACGATGTTCATTCTACTGATATTAATATCCTTAACTTTTTCAGGTTATTTAAGACTTTCAATGAAGGGATTGAGATATCTTTTTTTATCTGCTACAGGAGTTATACTTTTTTATGTTTATTTGTTTTCAATAGATATAGATAGAGCTAGTAAAAGTCCTGTAGATAATTTTTTATACAAGTTGAAATTAGCACCCTCTGAAATATTTGTTAGTAAAGGAGATATTGATATAAAAAACCACGCTAACCTTTGGGATCATTGGAGAGCTTACGAGGGTAATATGGCAATAAATCAATTAAATGAAAAAGGAGCTGTAGCATGGACGTTTGGTACTGGTATGGGGGCTTTAATCGATTTAAAATTTAACGCACCTCTTTCAGATGATCCTAATGGAATGAGATATATTTCGCTAATCCATAATGGTTATGTTTTTATATTATTTAAGACAGGTATATTAGGTCTTATACTTTATTTTCTCTTTCTGATTAGTAATTACTTCGTGTATAAAAAAATAAAAAATCAAGATTATTTAATTTCTAATATGATATTTGGTATTACATTATTTTACTTTTTTACAACCTTAGTAATTACAGGGATATTTAATCTATCGGATCCAATTACTTTAGTCTTGGGAGGTGTATTGTTTTTTAGTACCAAAGCAGCAGAGTATTCAAATAATAAGATTTTAAGATCGGGGTTATAACACCTGGTAAAATACACATGTTATAAGGGGATGAAGTATTTAAATCTTTTACAAAAAGAGAGTGGGTTAAAGATAAACTCTACAGCGTTTTTAATGTGTCTTTTAGGAGTCTTGTTGTCAACGTTGTTGTTAGGGTATGCTCCCAGTAGCATAATGTTAGGTGTCTTTTTTGTGTTTTCTATTAGGCATGCAATTATTCATAAGACTAAAATTAAATTAGAGTATAAACTAATCTTACCGATATTACTTTACCTATACTTTGTTGCTTCATTTTTTTGGTCTGTAGATAAAGGTCAAACCCTAAAGGGATTAGAAAGAATGGTTGCTTTAATTATAGTTCCTGTTAGTTTTATTTTTTTACCTAAATTATCAAAAAAGCACTTAAAAATTGTATTAAATATTTTTACAGTTACTAATGTTTTATTAGGAATATTTTTTCTGATTAATGCAGTATTTAATTTTTATAAAACGAGGGCTTTGTCCGTTTTTACTTATCATGAATTGGTAAGTGTCCTAGATCTGAATGCTATTTATGTATCTCTAATATTTTCAATAAGTTTATTCTATTTATTATCATTGAAAGAGAAAACAAAAATTCATAAAGGCTTGATTGCTTTTTTATTATTGCTGCTTTTTTTATTGTCTTCTAAGTTGGTAATTATTATAGCTTGTATTTCGAGTGTTATTTTTTTATTTAAAAACAACAGTAGTAAATGGAATAAGAAGAGAATAATATTATCTGTTTTTTTTCTAATTGCATTAGGGATTACGAGTTCAATAACACTTATAGATAGATTTAAATTTGAAAACGAAAGTAAATATTCGGAAGTCTTAAATTTAGATCAATTTGGAGGTATTTATCCTTGGACTGGCAGCTCAATTAGGTTGTTTCAGCTTAGGCTTTTAAAAGAACAAATTCAAGAAGATGCAATTTTATTAAAAGGATATGGTCTTTTTGCATCAAGAAAGAGTTTAGATGTGCTTCATGATAAATACAATACATATATAGATTTTCATCATTATAATTACCATAATCAATATGCTCAGATTTTATCAGAATTAGGTCTCATAGGTTTAATTATGCTATTATTAATTTTATTCAGTATTTGGTCTACAGGTCTAAAATCGTATAGTTTTTTAGTAATTATGTTTAGTATTATTATAACCTTAATGTTTTTCACAGAAAGTCTTTTATGGAGACAAAGAGGGCTTTTCTTATTTATTGTTTTTTATTCTCTTTTTGTGAAAATTTTTGAGAATAAAATTGAGTCACATTAATTCTTGTTTCTATTAATGAATAATACACTTTTTGGTGTTATTTTAAACGTATTATAAAACACAATAGAAATAAATATTTATTACATCTAATTATTAGTAGCTTTGTCTTCATTTTTGAATAGAGATAGGTTTAAGGTAAAGGAATTAAGTTCTTTTGTTTTAACATATTATTCTTGATAAATTATTTAAATTTTGAAGATAGCAATATTAGGAACAAGAGGTATACCGAATTATCATGGTGGTTTTGAGCAGTTTGCAGAATCATTATCAGAGTATCTTGTGTCCAAAAATCATGATGTAACGGTTTATAATTCACACAAACATCCTTATAAAGAGAGTGTTTGGCAAGGCGTTAATATTGTTCATAAATACGATCCAGAATATAGAATCGGAACCTCAGGTCAGTTTATTTACGATCTTAACTGTATCACTCACTCTAGAAGGCAGAATTTTGATGTTATATTACAATTAGGATACACTAGTAGTTCTATTTGGAATGGTTTATTTGATAAAAAAACAACCCTTGTTACAAACATGGACGGTTTAGAATGGAAAAGATCAAAATATAACAAGCCAACTCAAAGGTTTTTGAAATATGCAGAAAAGCTAGCCATTAAATATAGCGATTGTATAGTTGCAGATTCTTTAGGTATCAAAGAATATTTAGATAATAAATACAAGCTTGATTCAGAGTATATAGCATATGGATCTAAATTATTTGAAGACCCTAAAGAAGAATTAATAGCTCAGTATAATGTTGAAAAAGGAGATTACAATATGTTAATCGCTAGGCTAGAACCAGAGAATAATATTGAAGTGATCTTAGACGGAGTTTCTAAATCTAAATCAAAAAAGGATTTTCTGGTTATAGGGAAACATGAAACTAAATTTGGTAACTATTTAAAAGATAAATATAAAAACCATCCCTCAATAAAGTTTTTAGGAGGTGTTTATAATCAAAACCATTTAGATAACTTAAGATACTTTTCTAATCTTTATTTTCACGGACATTCTGTTGGTGGTACAAATCCATCTTTACTTGAAGCAATGGGCTCTAAAGCTTTTATAATTGCTCATAATAACATTTTTAATAAAAGTATTTTAAAAGAAAATGCCTTTTACTTTGAGTCAGATGAGGATATAATTAAGTTGATGTCTTTGAATAAAAAGGATCACCTTGCAATAGTTGAACAAAACTTTACCGAGATTAGAAATAAATTTAGCTCCGATTATATTAACTCTAAATATGAAAATTATTTAGAAAAATGTTTACTTCAAAAGCATAATTGATTCTGTATAATCTCCATTTTCTTATTTGGTTATTAAAGATTTTAATTCAAGCTCGATAATTGATAATTTATGTCTAAAAATAATTTATAGATATGTAATTAAATAGAGTAAAGCTTGTAAGATTTAAGACCTGAATATATTCTTAAATAATAGCTTATTTTTTATTTTGTAGATAGTATTCTTAGTTGCATCTTTGATTAATGTTTGTATCTTAATCAATTATTTTTAGATTAATTGAAGTTATAGATGATCATTCGTAACATAAATCATTGTATTGAGTTTATTTAAACAAGGTAGATATTCAGGATATTTAAGACCCATTTCTTACATTATTGATTTAATAATCATTAATGGAATTGCTGTATTGTATTTACTCAAAGGGAATGATCCCTTTATTTTTTTGACTCTAATATCAGTAAGCTGGTTTTTATTGTCTGTATATTCTAGTTTTTATGAAGTCTATAGATATACCAGACCGATAAATATTTTATCTCTCATTGTACAGCAATTTATTTTATTTCTACTTGTTGTTTTTGCGTTTTCAGGTTTATATCATGAGTTTAAAATATACCCAAGACCAATTGTTAAATATACATTGTTCTGTTTCCTTCTTATCACTATTTTTAAGTTTGCCATATATTATTTGTTACAGAAGTATAGAACTTCTTTCGGAGGGAATTATAGAACAACAGTTATTTTAGGGCTAAATAAAAAAACATTGGCTTTAGATAATTTTTTTAATAAGAACCCAGAATATGGTTATTTACATAAAAAGACATTTAATTTAAAAAACAAAAAACACTCACTAGAAGAATGTTTTAAATATGTTTTAAAAGAAGGAATCGATGAGATTTACTGTTCCATTTCAGAATTGAGTAATGTTCAAATTGCGGACATTGTAAATTTTGCAGATAATAATCTTAAGATTCTAAAATTTATACCGGATAGTAAAGAGATTTATGCTAAAAAATTACGCTATGAATATTACGATTATATTCCTATTCTTACGCTTAGAAATATTCCATTAGAAGACTCTGTTAACACATTTATAAAACGAGGTTTCGATATATTTTTCTCAAGCTTTGTTATTATTTTCGTGCTATCTTGGCTAACACCAATTATTGCTATTTTAATAAAGTTAGAATCTAAAGGTAACGTGTTTTTTAAGCAATCTAGAAATGGATTTAATTATAAAGAATTTGATTGCTACAAGTTCAGATCCATGACACCAAATAAGGACGCACATCTTTACCAGGCCACAAGAGGAGATCAGCGTGTAACTAAAATTGGTAAATTCATTAGAAAAACCAGTATTGATGAATTACCCCAGTTTTTTAATGTTCTTTTTGGAGATATGTCTGTAGTTGGCCCAAGACCTCACATGGTAAGTCATACCTTAATGTATGCCAAAAGAATTGATAAATTTATGGTGAGACATTTTGTAAAACCAGGAATTACAGGTTTGGCCCAAACTAGTGGATTTAGAGGTGAAGTTGAAACGGATAAAGATATTATTGGTCGAGTTAAATATGATATTTTTTACATAGAAAACTGGTCTATTCTTCTAGATTTAAAAATTATCTTCCAAACTTTTATTAATATTTTTAAAGGAGAAGATAAAGCTTATTAAACTATATGCAACCTTTAGTTTCTATTATAACCCCAATGTATAACAATGTTAATGTTATAGAGAAAACCATAAAAAGTGTTCTTAATCAAACGTATTCTAATTGGGAATTACTTCTAGTAGATGACGCATCTACAGATCAGTTTAATGACGTTTTAAAGCCGTATATCGATTCCGATTCAAGAATTAAGTTATTTTCCCATAAAAAAAATAAAGGTGCAGCAGAGGCAAGAAATTTAGGAACCAAAATGGCTTTGGGCAATTATATTGCTTTTTTGGATGCAGATGACCTTTGGCTTCCTATAAAACTTCAATTACAAGTAGATCAATTACAAAGTGGTATTACAGATATTAGCTTTGGAAGTTACGAATGGATAGACGCCAATAACAAGCCTTTAAATATTAAAGTACACGCATTACCACAGTTGTTCTACAAAAAACAGTTTAAGGCCAATTATATCGGTAATTTAACAGGAATGTATAATGCTGAAAAATTAGGGAAAATCTATACTAAAGATTTAAAAAAGCGCCAAGATTGGTTACTATGGTTAGAGGCATTAGATCGAAGTAATCAACCCGCCATCGGTATTCAAGAAACGCTTGCTTACTATCGCATTTCAGAAGGCTCATTATCTTCAAACAAAACCAATTTAATAAAACATAATTTTAATGTATATCGTAAAGGCTTAGGGTTTTCTTCAATAAAATCTTTTGCTTATTTAATACAGTTTTTATTCGAACACCTGTTTATTAAGAAACGTTTAATTAAACCTATAGTTTAGAAATAAACTGCTTTAATTTTCCTGCTTTAGTACGTTTTAATTGTTTTACAGTCTCAAAACTAACTGAGATACCCGCTTCTAAATAACGTTTCATTTCTACAGTAATAAGTTCTTTTTTATCAAAGCTCAATTCCTCTCTACTCACATACCGAATTATAAAATGATCTATTTTAGATTGTTCCACAATAAACTCTGAAACATTACCATCGTTTTCAATAACACTTTTAGTAATGTAATAAAAAGTTAATCCAGCTGCTTTTTTTCCACTTGGCAATACTACAATGCTATTTGTTCTTCCAATCAGTTTTTTTAGGATCGGTTTTCTAACGGTACTTTCTTCAGATAAAACACCAATATCACCCAAATCATATCTAATAAAAGGGTGTGCTTTATTGTATAATGAGGTAATCACAACTCTACCTTCTTGTCCGTTGGGTAAAACGTTATCATTATCGTCTAAAATTTCAACAAATAATGTTTCGCTATTCACTTGCCATTCGTCTTTTGTATTCTGAAACGCAATAAGGTCTAATTCAGATGCGCCATACTCGTTAATAACTGGCAATCCAAACTGAGTTTCTAGTAATAGCTTATCATCATCAAATAACATTTCAGAAGTAACAATACAAGCTTTTAAACTAGGACAAACAGCGTTTAGAATAATATTTTTGCGTTTTAGAAATTTGGCAAACTGTACAATTGAGCTTGTGTAGCCATTTATAAAGTCAAACTTAGTAGATTGAAACTTAACTAAAGCTTTTTCAAAGGCTTCATCACTTAAATCAAACACCGAAAACCGAAAACGGTTACCAAAATAATCTTTCAACCGTTCCTTGTAATATCCTTTTTTATCTAACGGAATACCATAAAATCGGGCTTGTTTAGAGCTATTAAAGTCAATACCATACCAACCAAAGCGATTCATTATTTCTGCCCAAGTTAGTGCATGGCACCATTTGTCTTTAGCAAAAATGAAAGGATCCCCAGAGCTGCCGGAAGTTTTATTTAAATAAACCGTTTTCGGTGTAAAACCGTCACTTAAACGTTCTTCTAAAGGTTGCTGTAAATGACGTTTAGTAATTATAGGAACAGAATTCCAATCGTTAAGATGAATAGATTTCCCTAAAGCCTTATAAAATGAATTATGCTCTAAATGATAAGAAACAATAGTGGTTTTTTGATGTTCAACATAAGCTGTAAAATCAGCATCATTTTTAGCCTGAATTTCAGACAAAGCAGATTTAGCTTTGTGAATATCAAAGCCATTTAATTTTAAGGATAAATCGAATAATCTCAAGGTGATTTTTGACTTTAAGGTTTCCGTAAAATAATTGCTTTTTAAACTTAAAACCAATTATTTTTGTTGAAACAATTTTAAGGATGAATATTTTAGTACTAGGCTCTGGCGGAAGAGAACACACATTTGCATGGAAAATTGCACAAAGTAACCGTTGTAAGTCACTTTTTGTGGCTCCGGGAAACTCAGGAACTGAAGCAATTGCAACAAATTTAAATATTGGTGTTACTGATTTTGAAGCGATTAAATCAGCGGTTTTAGAACATCAGATTGATATTGTAATTGTTGGTCCAGAAGATCCATTGGTACAGGGTATTCATGATTTCTTTTTACAAGATGATGCCATTAAAAATGTAGCAGTTATCGGACCACAACAAGCCGCTGCAGAGCTTGAGGGTAGTAAAGAGTTTGCTAAAGAATTTATGATACGTCATAACATTCCTACTGCAGCTTATGAGAGTTTTACGATAGAGAATGTAGAAGACGGCTATAAGTTTCTAGAAACGCTACAACCTCCTTACGTTTTAAAAGCAGATGGATTAGCAGCAGGAAAAGGAGTTTTAATTCTTAATGATTTAGACGAGGCTAAAGCAGAACTAAAAAGTATGTTAGTTGATGCTAAGTTTGGAGACGCAAGTACTAAGGTTGTTATTGAAGAATTTTTAGACGGAATTGAATTAAGTTGTTTTGTTTTAACGGATGGAAAAGATTACAAAATTCTTCCTACAGCTAAAGATTACAAACGTATTGGAGAAGGAGATACAGGTTTAAATACAGGCGGAATGGGAGCGGTGTCACCAGTACCATTTGCAACTAAAGAATTTTTAGATAAAATTGAAAACCAAGTTGTAAAACCTACAGTAGATGGTTTAAAGAAAGATAATTTACCATACGTTGGTTTTATATTTATTGGCTTAATTAAAGTGGGAGATGATCCTAAGGTGATTGAGTATAATGTAAGAATGGGAGATCCAGAAACAGAAGTTGTTTTACCAAGACTAAAAACAGATTTAGTTGAGGTTTTTGAAGCAATGGCAAACCAAACGTTAAGTGAGGTTGATATTGTTATTGATGAGAGAGCAGCGACAACGGTAATGTTAGTATCTGGTGGTTATCCTGAAGCTTATGAAAAAGGAAAAGAAATTACAGGTGTAGATAATATTACGGATTCTATTGTTTTTCATGCAGGAGCAATTTCTAAAGAAGGAAAAACAGTAACTTCTGGTGGTCGTGTTATGGCAATAACATCTTATGGAAATACGTACAATGAAGCCATAAAAAAATCTTACCAAAGTATAGAAAAACTACATTTTGATAAGATGTATTATCGTAAGGATATCGGATTTGATTTATAAGATCAGTCCAAACTTATTATAAATAGAAAATTTTTCTGTGCGCTAATAAACGAAGTTATCTTAAAAGAAAAGCTTCGGGATTAGAGTACAGAAAAATTTAATTCTTAAATAAAATAAAAAGTCTAAATGTAAGAGTGAGAAGTAATGCTTTTATTTTCTTCTCCATTATCACTATGCTTTTTAAGTTGTAGCATCCAATAAACAAATGCAACAACACCTATAGCCATAAAAATCCAATTGAAAATGTTTGCAGAAAACCAGTTTTCTAACTCTAAAGCTTTAAGAGCATCAAGAGGTTTAAGTAAAACATTTACAAATAAATCTTGTATTGCGTAAAAGAAATCTTTCATAACTTTATAAATTTACACCAATTCTAAAATTGTTATAGAATTGAAAATCGAGAAGCAAAAATACAAAAAGAGTTCATGATTACAAGTGTTTTTAGTAAATCTAAACCTATAAACTTCATAATTGTTGCCATTTATGTGAGTTTGCTTTTTGTTGTTACAAACTATTCGTTGTTTGTTTTAGATATGCATAGTGGTTTGGCAGCCCTTTTTAAATGGCTAATTACACTCTTTTTGGTCTTTTTACTCGATTTTATTGTTTCAAAAAATAATCTAACTCAGAGAAATAGTTACGCGATACTGGTTTTTGCTTTGCTTCTCGGCATATTTCCAGAGGCACTAAGGCATACCGATTTATTACTATCTAATTTGTTTATAGTCTTTTCTTTAAGACGCTTAATTAGTCTACACACAAAGCAGAATATTAAAAAGAAATTGTTTGATGCTGCTTTTTGGATTGCACTCGCAACGTTATTTTATTTTTGGTCTATATTATTTTTTGTGTTAGTCATCGTTGCTTTAATATATTATTCTCAAAATGATTTTAAAAACGTTATTGTCCCTTTTATAGGTACTGCAACCGTATTAATTTTACTCTTAGTGTATAATATTATAATGTATGACGTGTATTTTAAACCGTCAGATTTTGAACGTTATTTAAGCCTAGATTTTACTGCATATAATACTAAAGCGAGTATTTTAAAATTAACAGTATTATTTAGCACGTTTGTGTGGACGCTTTTTTATTACTTCAGAATTATTCCTGATAAGAATAAGAAATTAAAACCCTCTTATTTTATAATTGCTTGGGCTTCTGTTATAGCGCTTTTAATCGCTGTAATTTCACCTATTAAAAACGGAAGTGAATATCTATTTTTATTAGTTCCGTTTTCAATAATAATGGCAAATTATATGGAAATGCTTTCAGAGCGTTGGTTTAAGCAAATTTTTGTAGCCCTTTTAATCGTTACACCAATTATAAGTTTATTGCTGTAGTTTGTTTCCAAAGGCTAAATCACCAGCATCTCCTAATCCAGGAACAATATATCCTTTTTCGTTAAGCTTGTCATCAATAGCAGCAATCCAAAGCGTAACGTCGGTATCAAATGCTTTAGATACAAAATCGACACCTGGTTGTGCGCCAATAACACTAACTAAATGTATTGCTTTTGGTTTTCCAAAAGGTTTTAAAGCTTCAAAAGTTGCGACCATAGATTGTCCGGTTGCAAGCATGGGGTCTGCTAATATTAAGGTTTTACCTTCTAAGCTTGGGCAAGCTAAATATTCCACTACTATTTCAAAACTTTCAGGATTATGTTTGTGTTGTCTGTAGGCAGAAATAAAAGCATTTTCGGCAGCATCAAAATAATTTAGTAAACCATCATGAAGCGGTACGCCTGCTCGTAAAATAGAACAGAGAACAATATCTTTTTGATGTAAAACAGTTTCAGATTTGCCTAATGGCGTTTGAGTTGTATGTGGTTCAAATTGAAGTGATTTGCTCAGTTCGTAGCCCATAATTTCACCAATACGTTCAATGTTTCTACGAAAACGCATACTGTCTTTTTGAACAGTTTCGTCTCGTAATTCAGACATAAAAGTATTTAAAATTGAAGGTGTCTCGGAAAGGTTGTGAATTTGCATGTTTTGAAAATTAGTTCTGTCGTTAAAGTTAATAATTCCAAGTATATTTGTAAACATTAAATCAATTTCATTATGTTTTCACAAAAAGCAAACGCCATTTTTCAAGACGTTATAAAAACCTATAAAGTATTAAATACCGTAGATCAGCCTTTTACTAACAAGTATGATAAAAGTGATGATCTTATAGCACATTTGTTATACAGAAAGTCTTGGATAGACACTGTTCAGTGGGCTTACGAAGATATTATTAGAGATCCAAACATTGATCCTGTTGCAGCTTTAAAGTTGAAACGAATGATTGATGCTTCTAACCAAGATAGAACAGATACTGTTGAATTTATTGACAGTTATTTTTTAGATAAATATAAAGCTGTTGAGCCAAAGTCAGATGCTAAAATCAATTCTGAAAGCCCTGCTTGGGTTATTGATAGGTTGTCAATCTTAGCTTTGAAAATTTACCATATGCATATTGAAACTGTTAGAGAAGATGCATCAGAGGTGCATAAAGCGGCTTGCCAAAAGAAATTAGACGTTTTATTAGAGCAACGTGTAGATTTAAGTACTGCTATTGATGATTTACTTACGGATATCGCTAATGGTGATAAGTATATGAAAGTTTACAAGCAAATGAAAATGTACAATGACGATGAGCTTAACCCTGTTTTAAGAGGGCAAAAGTAATCTTTTGTCATTCTGAACAAAGTGAAGAATTTCAATTAAAGATATTTCGACGGTGTTCAATATGACATACTTAAGTTATGTTTAAAACCTAGTATAATTTAATTATAAGCCGTTGTCGTTGTTTCTCACTGACAACGGTTTTTCAATTTTATAAAAGTATTTATACACCTTTTTGATTGTTGTTTTATGCCAAATCCAAAACACATATTAGTTCTTAGATTTTCTGCCATGGGCGATGTCGCGATGACTGTTCCTGTTTTAAGAGCGCTAACTACGCAGCATCCCGAGTTGAAAATTACAGTCGTTACAAGAGCGTTTTTTAAGCCTTTTTTTGAGGATTTAGAAAATGTTACTGTTTATGCAGCTGATTTAAAAGGAAAGCATAAAGGTGTTTTAGGACTTTATAAACTATCTAAAGAACTTAAGGTATTACATTTTGATGTTGTAGCAGATTTACATAATGTATTGCGAAGTAAGATTTTAAAATTCTTTTTCTTAGGGAAAAAAGCGGTGCAATTAGATAAAGGGAGGGCAGAGAAAAAAGCGTTGACTACAGGTAAATATTTTAAACAATTAAAAACAACGCATCAACGTTATGCGGATGTTTTTGAAGCTTTAGGTTTTTCAATTAATTTATCGGATCCAATATTTTTTAAGCCAAAAAAAATAAATGATAATTTAAAAGATTTTTTCTCGAGTAAAAATCTCAAAACTATCGGTATTGCGCCCTTTGCAGCACATGATAGTAAATTGTATCCTATAGATAAAATGCGAGCTGTAATTGCTGACATTTCCAAAAATTATAATGTTATTTTATTTGGCGGCGGTGCAAAAGAAATAGCAATTTTAAACCAGCTTGAACAGGATTTTTCTAACGTGAAAACGGTTGCAGGTAAATTAAATTTAGAAGAAGAATTAGCTATTATTTCTAACTTAGATCTTATGTTGGCTATGGATTCTGGTAATGCACATATGGCGGCAATGTTAGGTAAAAAAGTAATTACCATTTGGGGCGTAACGCATCCCTTTGCTGGGTTTGCACCATTTAATCAACCTGATGATTTTGCTTTAACAGCAGATAGAACTCAGTTTCCTTTAATTCCGACCTCTATTTACGGGAATAAATTCCCTGAAGGTTACGAAAATGCTGCAAGTAGTATTTCTGAAGCTACAATCGTTTCTAAAATTAAGGAAGTTATTTAGTTTTAAAACATCTCGCTACAATTTTTTCGTTCCTCAAAAACCACTCTAAGTGACGCTATTTCTTTTGATTACTGCTCGTCAGTTCGAGTGAAATTCGTTTTCAGAATTTCGTATCGAGAACTTTTTAATCTATTGCTTTTACAAATCAGGATTATCATTTGTGTTTTAGTTTGTAAAACTTCTCGATACAATTTTCTCGTACCTCAAAAATCACTCGAAGTGACGTCTCTTCTTTTGATTATTACGAATCAGTTCGAGTGAAATTTATTTTTAGAATTTCGTATCGAGAACTTTTTAATCTGTTGTTTTTATAAATCAGTATTATCATTTGTGTTTTGGTTTATATAGCTTCTCGATACAATTTTCTCGTACCTCAAAAAAGCACTCTAGGTGACGTTATTTCTTTTGATTATTGCTCGACAGTTCGAGTGAAATTCTTTTTTCAGAATTTTGTATCGAAAACTGTTTCAAATAAAAAAACCTATCAGAAATTAAATTCTAATAGGTCTTATATCTAAAAGTAGAGTCTTCTAGACTCTATTGTCTTTTTTTATACATCATCATAATCCACAACAACAGAAGCTGAGGTTGGATGCGCTTGGCATGTTAAAATTAAGCCGTCAGCAACTTCACTATCTGTAAGGATATTGTTTTGTCGCATTTTAGCTTCACCTTCGGTAACTCTTGCAATACAACTGCTACAAATTCCGCCTTGGCAAGAGTAAGGTGCATCAATATCTTGTTTTAAAGCGGCTTCTAAAATGGTTTGTTCTTGAGACATGCTAAATTCAAACTCTTCCTCATCAACTAAAACCTTTATTTTAGTCTCACCAGAAGGTAAATCTGTATCGGCAGTCGTTTCTGCTTCAACAGGAGCTGTAAACAATTCAAAAGCAATTGCTTTTTCTTTCACGCCATTTTCAATTAAAACATCTTTTACAGTGTGAATCATTTGTTCTGGGCCACAGAGGTAAAACTTTTCAATCGTTACCTCTTTGTATTTGTTCTTAACGATGAGGTTAACGGTGCTTTTTTCAATTCTACCTAATAAAGCATCTTCTTCTCGAGCTTGACTGTATATAAAGTGCACATGAAAACGGTTACCATACTGTGCTTGTAATTCTACAAGTTCTTTAAAAAACATGGTGTTTTTAGAAGATTTGTTTCCGTAAACGAGTATGAAGTTGCTAAACGCTTCGTTTTCTAGAAGGGTTTTGGCAATACTTAAAATAGGTGTAATTCCACTTCCTGCAGCAAAAGCAGCAATCGTTCTGGTTTTTGCATCGTTAGCTTCAAATGTAAAACGACCATTAGGTTCTGCAACTTCTAATACGTCGCCAGCTTTTAAGGTGTTGTTGGCATAAATTGAAAATGTTCCACCTTCAACAGCCTTAACTGCAACGGTTAGATTACCACTTTTTTCTGAAGCACAAATAGAGTAATCTCTACGGATATCTTCATTATTAATAGTGGTTTTCAAAGTAATATATTGTCCGGCTTTAAAGCTGAATTTTTCCTTAAGATTTTCAGGAACGTCAAATGTAATCGCAACCGATTGGTCTGTAACCTTGTCGATTGACTTTATAATGAGTGAGTGAAATTGTGACATTAAAAAATAATTTTGTGCAAAGATAAACATTCTGCTACATACCTAGAGGGTTTCAAAAGCCTGAGAGGTCTAAAATTCAATAAATACACATGCATAAGTTTCTTATATATAAGAAAATTATGTATATATTTGTTGAACGATGAGCAATTCAAAATTATATAAAGGAAGTTTAACGACTATCATTTTAAAGCTATTAAATGAGCACGACAAAATGTATGGTTATGAGATTACCCAAAAGGTAAAGGAATTAACTAAAGGTGAGTTAAAAATTACGGAAGGTGCATTATACCCAGCTTTACACAAGTTAGAAGCTGAGGGTTTGTTAGATGTCGAAGTTGCAAAAGTAGATAACCGATTGCGTAAATATTATAAACTAACCGAAACAGGAACCAAAGAAACTGTTAATAAACTGGAAGAATTAGCAGATTATATTAAAACGATGCAAGCTTTAGTGAATCCTAAATTAGCTTAGGTTGTGATGAGGTTAGAAAAAGAAGACATACAATTTATAGACACCTATTTAGAAAACTCTGATGTGGTTTATGCAGATATTAGAATGGAAATGGTAGACCATGTGGCTTCAGATATAGAAAACCGAATGGAAGCTGGTGATACAAGAAGTTTTTATGAAGTATTTAAAACTTATATGGTTGAAAATAAAGCCCAACTTTTAAAGGATAATAAACAATTTTTAAAGTCTGCGGATAAGAAAATTTGGAAGATTTTTTTAAAAGCGTTTTTAAGTCCATTAACACTATTATTGTTTTTAATATGCTGTATTGGGTTTTATGTCTTGTATTTGAATTCCGATATTGAGACCTTTAGGTTAATTATTTCTTATGTTCCATTAATATGGTTATCTGGTTTTTTATTGACTTATGTGGTTTATCATAAAGTAAATAATCTAAAACGATTTTCGGTTGTAGAACGTTTGGCATTTCCGTTTTTAGTCTTTTATCAATTACCAAATTTAGTTTTTAATTTTAGTCATCAGACTAAAGATTTCAAAACGATACTTTGGATTATAGGATTTGTAAGTTTGATTCTAACGATAAAGATTTTGTTGGTTGTAATTAGTATTAACTTATTCAAAAGTTACGAAAAACGATTTAAAAATATAGCTTAATCAGAAGCGAACCTAGCAAGTCTTTGATTAAAAACAAAATGAAACTAACCAAAAAAGACATACAATTTATAGATGATTTTCTCATATATAAAAAGATAAAACATCTTGATATTAGAGTTGAGTTAATAGATCATTTAGCAACAGAGTTCGAAGATTGTTCTGCTTATGTTATTATTGAAGATTTTTTATTAAGTAAAGTTAACTTTATATTAGAGTTCAATAAGAAACAGAAGAAGACGATTCATTGGGGTTATCAAAAGTTGCTTTGGGTTCAGTTTGCTAAGTTTTTTTATCAATTAAAATTTATAGCAATACTTACCGCATTAGTATTTATTGGATATGTGATATTTAATCTTTTTAGTTTAAAGACTTTTAGTTTCATTTGGTTATCGACACTGGCAATTTTGCTGCTTTATCCAATCTATTATCAAATTCGGTATTCTAAAGCATTAAAAAAAGTTCAATCTATGCAATCATTGTTTAGTATAACTTCACTTCCCTCTGTGTTTTTATATACGTTTGGTATTTTAAAAGATTATTTATTCGAAACTCCAACAGTATTAGTCTTATACTTTAGCATTTCGCTTTTATTAAGTCTTTCTGCGGTAATTGTAATTGAAAACAATAGAAGAAAAATTATAGAGAAATATATTAAACTTGTAAGAGAAACATGAAACTAACCGAATCCCAAATACAAGAACTCTACGCTTTTACAAGACAACATTTTGTAGAACATTACGATTTACAAACAGAACTGGTAGATCATTTAGCTAATGATATAGAAACCCAATGGCAAAAAGAATCTAAAGTAAGTTTTGAAGATGCTAAAAACAGAGCCTTTAAAAAATTTGGCATTTTTGGTTTTATGGATGCCATTGAGCAAAAAGGTAAAGCTATGAACAAACGCTATAGAGGTTATTTGTGGACTGAGCTTAAAAAATGGTTCGAGATGCCACAAATTATCGCGACTATTGCTCTGTTTTTAATGTTTTATGTGGCGTTTTCAACCGTATATACAGCGGCTTTAGCTTTGGTGTTTTACGTATTAATATCTGGATGGTGTATTTATAAAAGTATTCAACTCAACAAGCAGTTTAGGCAACGCAAAGAGGTTTCTAATAAGAAATGGATGTTAGAAGAAATGATTTTTAAACAAGCGGGTAGCACAATGTTTGTTTTTATGTCGCAATTATTTAATGTGTATCAAATTCCAGAAAGATTTGGGGAGAACGCTTCTTTTTTAGTTCTTTTTTCTTTAGCATTTACAGCCTTAACGTTAGTAAATTATATCAGTCTAGAGGTAATCCCTAGTAAGGCTGAAAAATTACTGAATGAAGCTTATCCAGAATTTAGTTTGTAACAAATTTTTCTTTTTTGATACTTATCTCATATAACCAACCCATCATTACATTATGATAAAACATTTTCTCAATCTCGAGTGGAAACAATATTTTCGTTCGTCATATTGGCAAAAGAATATGGTAATTAATATCTTCATGGTATTATTTGCGCTCTATTTTGTTGCTATTTTTATAGGATTAGGTATTGGATTACTTTATTTACTAAAAGAAGGTTTTCCAGATCAAGATCCGTTTGTAGTTGCAAATAATTATCTGTTTTATTGGATTATTGCAGATTTGCTAATGCGTTTCTTTTTACAAAAATTACCCGTAATGAGTGTGAAACCGTTGTTAACGCTTCCTATTAAACGCGCTACTGTTGTAAATTATGTTTTGGGGAAATCGGCACTTTCATTTTTTAACTTTTTACCTCTGTTTGCCATTATTCCTTTTAGCTTTATGTTAGTAAGTGATGGTTATGAAACATCTTTAGTTTTAACTTGGATGTTTACGATGATAATTTCGGTACTCATTATTAATTTCTTGAATTTTATAATTGAAGCATTTTCAGCAGAATCCGAAATATCATTTTTACCAATAATTGTTATCATTGGTGTTTTATTTGGGTTAAATTATTTTGAAATTCTACCAATGACATCTTTAATAGGAAGTGCATTCTTAGCCATTGCGCATCATCCAATTCTTATATTAATTCCTATTATAATTTTAGGATTATGTTACGGTTTCAATTTTAAAATCTTAAAGAAGAAATTGTATTTAGACAGTTCATTAAAATCTAAAGTAGCGGAAGTAAATACTTCAGACTTATCTTGGACAGAGCGTTTTGGTGATATAGCACCTTTTATGAAACTCGATTTAAAATTGATTTGGAGAAATAAACGAACCAAATCTATGGTGTTTCTATTATTTATTGGTGTTTTATACGGATTGTTCTTTTATCCACAGCCAGTGTATCGAGAAATGACATTTATGTTTGCTTTAATCGGTATATTTTCTACAGGATTCTTTCTTATTAATTTTGGGCAATTTATTCCAGCATGGGATAGTGGTTATTATAAATTACTAATGAGTCAGAACATTAAATACGAACAATATTTACGTTCAAAATTTATCCTTATGGTAATTAGCGTCGTAATTCTATTTGTTCTAGGAATTCCTTACGTCTACTTTGGTTATAAAATCTTAATCGCTCATTTTGCAGCAGCAATTTATAACATTGGTATCAATACGCATGTTATTCTTTGGGGAGGCTCTTATAATCGAAAAAAAATAAATTTAGATAAAAAAGCAGCCTTTAATTATCAAGGTACCGGAGCTGTACAATGGTTAATTGGTATTCCATTAATGATTGTTCCAATGGGGTTATTTGGACTTGTAAATTGGCTTGTAGGTTTTGCAGCAGCAATAGCTTTATTAATGGTACTTGGAGTTGCGGGTATTGTGTTTCATAAAAAATTAATGAAATTCATTACTAAGAAATATATCAACTCAAAATACAAAATGATTGACGCTTTTAGTCAAGATAACTAATAATACATCTCATCATGATATATACAAAAAATCTTACCAAAACATATAACGGAACTACAGTTCTAAATATTGAAGAATTAAGCATTCCTAAAGGCCAAAGTTTTGGTTTAGTTGGAAATAATGGAGCAGGGAAAACAACCTATTTTAGTTTATTGCTCGATTTAATTAAGCCAACAACTGGAAACATTACCAGTAATAATGTAGTTGTAGATGAAAGTGAAGATTGGAAACCGTTTACATCCTCTTTTATAGATGAAAGTTTCTTAATTGGTTACTTAACACCAGAAGAATACTTTTATTTTATTGGAGAATTAAGAGGGCAAAATAAAGCCGATGTCGATAATTTAACCGCTAAGTTTGAAGACTTCTTCAATGGTGAAATTATTGGGAAAAAGAAATACTTAAGAGATTTAAGTAAAGGAAATCAGAAAAAAGCAGGAATTGTAGCCGCCCTTATTGGTCATCCTGAAGTTATTATTTTAGATGAGCCATTTGCGAATCTAGATCCAACAACGCAAATTCGTTTAAAGCAAATTATTAAAGATTTAGCCCAAAAACAAGGTGTTACAGTTTTAGTATCCAGTCACGATTTAACTCACGTAACGGATGTTTGTGAGCGTATTGTGGTTTTAGAAAAAGGAAATGTGGTTAAAGATTTAGAAACAAATCCTGAAACTTTAAAAGAATTAGAGGCACACTTTTCTGGTGGCGCAATATTTTCTGACGAAGAAGAATAATCGTTTATATTTATAATTTAAGGCTCGTAATTAATTGTTAGTTACGAGCCTTTTTATGTTGTAGCCTGTTGTAGTTACTCAAAAAACGATTAAATAATATTAGAAGTTCAAAAAGATGCTTATTTTTACGAACTAACACACTAAATACGGTGTGTTTTAGTTATCTATTAATCAAATAGAACCAACGTTGAAAACCTATTACAAACTTATATTGCCTTTGTTTTGTGTGATGATGCTAGTTCAGAGCTGTTCGCGCAAGAAGGATAAATTTATAAATCGAAATTTTCATGCCTTAAGTACAGAGTTCAATATACTTTATAATGGTAATATTGCTTTAGAAAGAGGAAAGGATAATGTAAATAACGAATTTACAGAGGACTTTTGGAACCTTCTTCCTGTAGAACGAATGGAGGTTAAAGATGATCTCTTCTTACCTGGTCAAACCAAAAATGTTGATTTTGAACGTGCTGAAGAAAAAGCGATTAAAGCCATTCAAAAGCATAGTATGAATATCGGTGGAAAGGAAAAAAACCCACAAATTGACGAAGCATATTTACTTTTAGGACAAGCGCGTTACTTTGATCAACGTTTTGTGCCAGCTATGGCGGCATTTAATAATATTCTTAATAAATATCCAACTAGCGATAAAATTAATCAAGTTAAAATCTGGCGCGAAAAAACAAGTATGCGTTTAGATAATGATCGTGGAGCAATTGATAAATTAAGACGTTTATTAGAAGAGGAAGAATTAGAGGGTCAAGATTTAGCAGACGCAACGGCTACATTAGCTCAGGCTTATATTAATTTAAAATCTAAAGATAGTGCTATTGTAGAGCTTACTATTGCAGTAGAAAATACTAAGATAAAAAGAGAAAAAGCACGTTATCACTTTATTAAAGGACAACTTTATAATGAATTTGGAAAAAAAGACAGCGCAAATTTAGAATTCGATGCGATTATAAAAATGCATCGTCAAATTCCTCGATCATTTTATATTAATGCTCATATTGAAAGATCAAACAATTATGATTTTTCAAGTATTGATCCCGTTGTTTTTGAAGAATATTTAACAGAATTAGAAGAGAATAGAGAAAATAGACCTTATTTAGATAAAATATATTATCGTATTGCAGAGTATTACCGTAATAATGTTTCCGATAGTGTTTCTGAAATTTATTATAATAAATCGCTTAGAAAAATTACAGGAGATAAGTATTTGAGAGCTTTAGATTATGAGACGCTTGGTAATATGTATTTTGACAGAAATATCTATAAGACGGCTGGTGCTTATTACGATAGCACAATGACGTCAATGGAGTTGAATACCAAACCGTATAGAGTTATTAAAAAGAAGCGTGAAAACTTAGATGATGTTATTTATTACGAAGGTATTGCGCAGACAAATGATAGTATTTTAAGAATGGTAAGTCTTCCAAAAGAAGAGCAATTAGCTGTTTATACTAAACACGCAGAAGGTCAACGCTTAAAAGCTTTACAAGAACAAAAACAAGCGGAAGAAGAAGCTTTAAGAAAACAATCGGCTCCATCTTCTCAATTATCTCAAAATAATCAAAAATATTCAAAAGGTTTAAATCCTCCAGGTGCATCAAGAGGACTTCAAACAAAATCATCTACGAGGAGTAAGGGTAATAGTAGTTTTTATTTTTATAACTCTACAACTGTAGCTTACGGTAAAAATGAATTTCTAAAACTTTGGGGTGATCGTAAACTTCAAGATAATTGGAGGTTAAATAATCAACGTGCAGACCTTACAAGTTCTACAGAAGAAGAGGGTGAAGAAAAGGAAACCGAAGAAAATCAGCTTTTTAATCCTGAAACTTATTTAGCATCATTACCTACAGAACAAAAAGAATTAGATAGTATTGTTAAAGAACGTAACTATGCTTATTATCAATTAGGAATCATTTATAAGGAAAAATTTAAAGAGTTTGAATTGGCAAAAAGCAAGCTAGAAGTTCTTTTAGGAAAGAATCCTGAAGATCGCTTAGTTTTACCTTCAAAATACAATCTATATCATATTTATATCGAATTAGGTTCTTTAGGGAAAGCAGAAGCTATGAAAATTGCGATAATTAATGATTATCCAGATTCTCGTTATGCAGAAATTCTTTTAAATCCTCAATCTGAATTATCTAAGGATGAAAATAGCCCAGAAGTTATTTATACTAAATTATATGATCAATTTACAGCTGAAGATTATACTGCTGTAATAGAAGGAGCAGAAGTTCAAATTAAGCGATTTGAAGGTGATGATATTGTGGCAAAGTTTGAGATTTTAAAAGCATCTGCTAGAGGTAGGCTTTATGGATTTGAGGCATATAAAATAGCTATTAATTATATTGCATTAACATATCCTGATACAGAAGAAGGAAAGAAGTCTCAGAAGATTATAAAAGAAGCATTTCCTATTTTAGAGAAAAAAGATTTTTTAAAAGATGATAATATAGATAAGTTTAATGTTATCTATCAGTTTGAAAATAATTCAAAAGAAGATATTGAAGCATTTATAAAAACCTTAGAAGAGGAGGTTGCTAAAATTACGTATTTCGATCTTACAACATCAAAAGATATTTATGATGAGAATACAACATTTGTAGTTGTCCACGGTTTAAAAAGTATTGAAGGAGCTAAGGGATTTGGGGAATTGCTTAAAAGTGAAGAAAAAGATTCAAGAGGGCGCATTATAAAACCAAAAATTACACGATCTTATTTTGCGATTTCGTCACCGAATTATGCTATAATACAGAGGCATAAAAACCTAAACATGTATTTAGAATTACAGTAATTTAAAACCTATCATTATGTTTTCTTCAGAAAAGAAAAAACCAAAACTACAATCAATTATGGAAACAAGTACGCAACAAAATATAATAGCTCAAGGCACTAAAATTGTTGGGGATATTGTGAGTCAAGGACCATTTAGAATTGACGGAACAATAGAAGGAAATGTAAAAACATCTGGTAAAGTTGTTGTTGGTAAAACTGGTTTTATAAAAGGAACTTTACAAGGAGAGAATGCTGATTTTGAAGGTAAGTTTTCTGGTAAACTTATTCTTTCGGGTACTCTATCATTAAAATCGACAGCAAATATAGAAGGCGAAGTACATATTAGTAAGTTAGCTGTAGAGCCAGGGGCAACATTTAATGCAACGTGTTCTATGGGTGGTACAGTTAAGTCTTTAGCAGCTGGCGAATCAAGTAAATCGCAACAAACTAAAAGTGTCCAAAGCAAATAATAATCCAAGTAAGTTTATTAGGTTCACCGCCGTTGGTTTTCAAATGGGAGGAGTCATTTTTATCGGTCATTATTTGGGGCAATGGCTAGATGTAAAATATGAACAAAGCTTTTGGGATACTACCTTAACGCTTTTATCGGTTTTTGCTTCTATTTATTTGGTGATTTCACAAGTTATAAAAGTGTCTAAAGAAGATGATTAAATCACTTATGCTTTATACTGCGTCTTTTGCAGTATTGTTTCTTATTATTCATTTCTCACAAGAATTTGTTCTTAACGAATCTAATAATACTGTTCGTTTTAATCTTTGGGACACTAATGTGTTTTTAGTCGTAGCATCGTTATTGATCTGTGTACATCTAAAATTATTTTCTACTATAAAAAGTCTCCAACCTCAATTAGGATTTATTTATTTGCCGACACTTTTTATAAAAGGAGGTTTGTTTTTTTTGGCATTTAAATCTTCAATATTTAGTTTAGAAACTTTAACAATGGTAGAGCGGTTAAGTCTTTTGGTGCCATTGCTCTTGTTTTTAGGACTTGAGGTATTTTTTGTGGTGAAAATTTTAGCGCAAAATGAGGATTAAACATTAAGAATAAAAAGATATTGTTTTTTTAATAAATTACGTACTTTTGCACCGAATTTGAAAAGAGTAATTTTTTTGATTTTTTTAACAATGAGGGTATTTCAACAAAGTTTTAAATTTTTAGCACTTACAGTCTTAGTGTTCTTGTCAACAACTGTTTATGCACAATCTTCTCATCATGAGGATGGTGGGCAGATAGATACTAGGGAGGAAGTGGATGCGTATATCGCTCATCACTTACAGGATTCTCACGATTTTACATTCTTTTCATATACAAATGATGAAGGTGAACGTAAGCATGCTGGTTTTCCACTTCCGATGATCTTATGGTCTTCTGAGGGATTAGTGACTTTTATGTCTTCTGAATTTCATCATAATGATGACGGACATGTTATCGTTGAAAAAAACGGTTTAAAATTCGCTAAAATTCATTCTAAAATATATGAATTAGAAGCCGGAGCAACAGCTGTTAATTTTGATGCTGAGCATCATGCTACTAATGGTGCTAGAGTTTTAGATTTTTCTATTACAAAGAGTGTTGTTGGTATTTTAGTTATCGGGTTATTAATGTTTTTCTGGTTTGTTAGATTAGCAAAACAATATAAAACAAAAACGATTCCTACAGGTTTTGGTCGTGTGTTAGAGCCATTAGTGCTTTATGTTAGAGACGAAATTGCTAGACCAAACATTGGTGAAAAACATTATAGAAAATTTACAGGTTACTTATTAACGGTATTCTTTTTTATCTGGCTTTTAAACATGGTAGGTTTAACACCTCTAGGTTTTAATGTTACAGGGCAAATTGCCGTAACGGCATGTTTAGCCATCTTTACACTTATCATTTATGCGGTAAGCGGTAATAAAGATTTCTGGATGCACATTTTATGGATGCCAGGCGTACCAATTTTAATTAGACCAATATTAGCAGTTATAGAATTGGTTGGTACATTCATTATTAAGCCTTTTTCATTATTAGTACGTTTATTTGCAAACATCACAGCGGGTCATACTGTAATAATGGCTTTAATTGCTATTATGTTTGTAATGAAAGATACATTAGGTGTTGCAGGTGCAACAGGGTTGTCTTTTATACTTTCTGTTTTAATTATGTTTATTGAGGTTTTAGTAGCCTTTTTACAAGCTTATATTTTTACAATGCTTTCAGCTTTATTTATAGGTATGGCGGTTGCAGAACACGATCATGAACATGATCATAAAATTGTTGATACGGAAGACGTAAGAAGTGATTTTGTTTAAGAAGAGTTTTTTTAATTTAACTATATAATTTATTTACTATGTACAATTTAATTGGAGCAGGATTAATCGTAATCGGAGCAGGTTTTGGACTTGGTCAAATTGGTGGAAAAGCAATGGAAGGTATTGCTCGTCAACCTGAAGCTGCTGGAAAAATCCAAACAGCAATGATTATTGTTGCAGCACTTTTAGAAGGTTTAGCATTCGGTGCTTTAATCTTAGGGAAGTAAGCTCAAAAAAAACAAGATAGCGCCTCTGCAACGGTTGGTTGCAGAGCCTATTTTATTTTAAAAAAGAAATTAAAAAAACATTTAATTATTTAATAAGATGGAAACATTATTAAACGATTTTTCACCAGGATTATTTGCAGTTCAAACTGTATTACTTTTATTATTAATTTTCTTAATGGTAAAGTTTGCTTGGAAACCTATCATCAGTTCTTTAACTGAAAGAGAAGAAGGTATTCAAGGAGCATTAGATGCTGCAGAAAAAGCAAGACGTGAGATGGCGAATCTTCAAGCAGATAACCAAAAATTATTGCAAGAAGCGCGTTTGGAAAGAGAGACAATGATTAAAGAAGCACGTGAGCTTAAAACTAAAATGATTGCAGAAGCAGAAGCTGAAGCACAGGTGCAAGCTAATAAAATGATTATCCAAGCACAAGCAGCTATTGAAAGTGAAAAGAAAGCAGCTATGGCAGAATTAAAAAGCCAAGTAGCAGGTTTATCTTTAGAGATTGCTGAGAAAGTAGTGCGTAACGAATTATCTAATAAAGACAAACAACTAGAATTAGTTGAGTCTATGTTAGGAGAAGCAACTTTAAACTAAAATAGATGTCAGGAGCAAGAGCGGCAATACGATATGCTAAAGCAGTTTTAAGCTTAGCAAAAGATCAGAAATCTACGGATGCAGTAAATAGTGATATGAAATTAATCACGGATACTATTGCACAAAGTGAAGATTTAAGTCAAATGCTTCAAAGTCCTGTAGTAAAAGCTTCAGATAAAAAAGCAGTATTAGTAGCAGTATTTAAAGATACTAACGCTATTACAGTTAATTTAGTGGACACTTTAATCTCTAATAAGAGACTAGCAATTTTAAATGATGTAGCGATAAGTTATACGCATTTATTTGATGAAATGAATGGTACACAAGTGGCTACTGTAACTACAGCAGTTCCTTTAAGCGATGATTTGAAATCTAAAGTGTTAGCTAAAGTAAAAGAGCTTACAGGTAAAGAAGCAGAAGTAACAAACGTAATTGACGAAAGCATTATTGGTGGTTTTGTGTTACGTGTTGGTGATATTCAATATAATGCGAGTATTTCTAACAAATTAAATAAGTTAAAAAGAGAATTTACATTAAATTAAGAAGCGTTAGATAGGCGTTCAGCGTCAAAATAATCTAGCGACTAATATCTAAATAAAGATGGCAGAAGTAAAACCAGCTGAAATATCAGCAATCTTAAAACAACAACTTTCAGGCTTCGAAGCAGGTGCTTCATTAGACGAAGTAGGAACAGTATTAACTGTAGGTGATGGTATTGTACGTGCTTACGGATTAGCTAATGCGGAATATGGCGAATTAGTTGAATTTGATGGTGGTGCAGAAGGTATTGTACTTAACCTTGAAGAAGATAACGTAGGTATTGTACTTTTAGGAACTTCAGTTGGAATCAAAGAAGGGTCTACAGTAAAACGTACAGAACGTATCGCATCAGTAAAAGTTGGTGAAGGTATTGTTGGTCGTGTTGTAGATACTTTAGGAAATCCAATAGATGGTAAAGGACCAATTTCTGGTGAAACTTACGAAATGCCTTTAGAGCGTAAAGCTCCAGGTGTTATCTATAGAGAACCAGTAACTGAGCCGTTACAAACAGGTATTAAGGCAATTGATGCTATGATCCCTGTTGGTAGAGGTCAACGTGAGTTGGTAATTGGAGATAGACAAACTGGTAAAACTGCAGTTTGTATTGATGCTATCTTAAATCAAAAAGAATTTTACGATGCAGGTGAGCCTGTATATTGTATATATGTTGCTATTGGGCAAAAAGCTTCAACAGTAGCACTTATTGCTAAAACTTTAGAAGAAAAAGGAGCTTTAGCATATACTACTATAGTAGCAGCTAACGCATCAGATCCTGCAGCAATGCAAGTTTATGCACCGTTTACAGGAGCTTCTATTGGTGAGTATTTTAGAGATACTGGTAGACCAGCTTTAATTGTATTTGATGATTTATCAAAACAAGCAGTTGCTTACCGTGAGGTATCTTTATTATTAAGACGTCCACCGGGACGTGAAGCATATCCTGGTGATGTATTTTATTTACACTCAAGATTATTAGAACGTTCTGCAAAAATCATTAATAATGATGCTATTGCTAAAGAAATGAATGACCTTCCAGATGTTTTAAAACCTTTAGTTAAAGGTGGTGGTTCATTAACAGCTTTACCAATTATTGAAACACAAGCAGGTGACGTTTCAGCATATATCCCAACTAACGTGATTTCTATTACAGATGGTCAGATTTTCTTAGATGGTGATTTATTTAACTCTGGTGTTCGTCCAGCAATTAACGTAGGTATTTCTGTATCTCGTGTTGGTGGTAACGCTCAGATTAAATCTATGAAGAAAGTATCTGGTACTTTAAAATTAGATCAAGCTCAGTATCGCGAATTAGAAGCGTTTGCTAAGTTCGGTTCAGATTTAGATGCTGTAACTTTAAACGTAATTAATAAAGGTAAGCGTAACGTTGAGATTCTTAAACAAGCGCAGAATGATCCTTTTAAAGTTGAAGATCAAGTAGCAATTATTTATGCTGGTTCTAAGAACTTATTAAAAGATGTTCCTGTAGAGAAAGTTAAAGAATTTGAACGTGATTATTTAGAGTTTTTAAATGCAAAGCATAGAGATACTCTAGATTTACTTAAAGCAGGTAAATTAACAGATGAGGTTATTGATACATTAGCAAGTGTAGCTAAAGACCTTTCAAGTAAATACAAAGCTTAATAAGCATAGAATTAAGAGTTATAGGAACAGAATCTCTCTGCTTATAACTCTTAATTTTAATAATTTAATAGATTTCAAAACGGAATGTCACTCTGAGCTTAAGCAAAGAGTCTTTTTTATAACATTCTAATACATATCAAAGAATGGCTAATCTTAAAGAAATACGTAACAGAATATCATCAGTATCTTCAACGATGCAGATTACTAGTGCCATGAAAATGGTATCTGCTGCTAAGTTAAAGAAAGCGCAAGATGCTATTACTGCTATGCGACCTTATTCTAATAAGTTAACCGAATTACTTCAGAGTTTAAGTGCAACTTTAGATGAGGATTCTGGAAGTAAATTTGCAGAACAACGCGAAGTAGAAAATGTTCTTATTGTTGCTATAACATCTAATAGAGGATTATGTGGTGCTTTTAATGCTAATATTATTAAGCAGACGCAGAACTTAATAAGCAATGTTTACGCTTCTAAAAACGTTTCTGTACTAGCTGTTGGAAAAAAAGCTAACGACGCTTTTGCTAAACAAAATAGAGTTGTTGACAATAAGAGCGATATTTATGATGATTTAACTTTTGACAATGTTTCTGAAATAGCAGAAACATTAATGGCTCAATTTATTTCTGGTGAATACGATAAAATTGAAATCGTTTATAATCACTTTATAAATGCTGCGACACAAGCGATCTTAACAGAGCAATTTTTACCGATTGTTCCTGTTGAAGCTGATTCTAATGTAAATTTAGATTACGTTTTTGAACCTTCTAAATTAGAAATCATTGAAGAATTAATTCCTAAGTCATTAAAGACACAATTATTTAAAGGAATTAGAGATTCTTTCGCTTCAGAACATGGTGCTCGTATGACGGCTATGCATAAAGCAACAGATAATGCAACAGAGCTTAGAGATCAGTTAAAATTAACTTATAACAAAGCAAGACAAGCAGCAATTACTAACGAAATCCTTGAGATTGTTGGTGGTGCTGAAGCCTTAAATAACTAATCGTTTTCTGCTGATTATAATTCAGTAAATAAGATAATATTAAACCTAACTTTAACGAGTTAGGTTTTTTTGTTTTAAAGCTGTAAAATTTATTTTTTATCTTATTTTTGAATTACTAATCAATGCTTTAATATACTCAATCACAATGAAAAAAGGACTAGTAATTCTATTGTTATTATTTGTTTCGTTAAATGTGTTTTCTCAATCTACACTAGGAAGGATAGAGTTAAGACCAGAGTTTTTTCAAAAGAAACTGAAAAAAAAACAAATTAAAATATTAAAAACGGCTAAAACTTATTTTGTTATACCTGATCAATTTAACAATGGGTATACCCGTGAAGATTATAAAAAAATCTTAGACGAAGTTTGGACTGTAAATACTATTGAGTTAATCACGGAAAATGAGGTTGAAAAACGAATTAAGATTGGTGATGTATTATTTAGGTTCATTTCAAGGTCTGTAAGATTACAAGGCGTTAAATATGTATTTAATTATTTTAAATTAAGTGAAATAACGCTATTACATAATCAACACAACGTAGATAAGGTATTTAGCTGGGATGATAATTTCTATGGAGGTGTTTTTTTTACAACTCATGCAGGCGTTGAGGCTGAAATAGCGCAATTAAATGACGTTGTTAATAATGGTTTATTCGATTATAGAATAGGCTATTTAAAAAATTATTTTCAGCAAATTAACAATGCCATTAGTGATTCTGAAAGCTATGATATTTTTAAAGATTATGTTGATGATGAAAAAATTAAGACCTTAAAAAAAGTATCTTTATTTATTCCTGAAAATATAATTTATGGATTCACTAGCCCTTCAGCCAGTGAGAAAGCAGAAATAACTAAAGAGTTATTTAAAGACTATACTTATAATAAGACCGTAATAACAGCTGAAGAGTTAAATGAGAAGATATTGAATGAGAAGCAACCTTTTTATTATTTAATGTATCATCAAAATAACTTTCATAAAATTATTACAGTTGTTGATGGGGTTTCAGGAGAAATAATTTATAGAAGGTATAAAAGAGTAACTTATAATATAGACTTTCGTGATTTTAAAGCATTGAATAGAATCATTAATAAATCTTAATAACTATCCTTTTTTCTCATATTTATAATGTCTTTTATTCTACTGTAATGAAGAAAGTATATGTATTACTTGGTGCAATTGGTATTGTATTTAGTTTTTGTCAGTGTTCTAGTTCTAAATATCAATTAGAAAAAGAATCTTTATTATCTCCCTATAAACCTTATTTTCAATCTTGGATAGCAAAAGTAGAGAAAGGTGGTTCAGGGTTAAATATAACATTTCCTAATTTAAATGCTAATAACCAAGTTGTAGTGGATAGCGTCTTTTTTAGAGGTCTTAAAAGTAAATTGGTTAAAGGGCGTGCAAAATATACAGCAAAACTTCAAAATCCTTCTCCATACGATATAGATATGAGCCTCGAAGCAGCTTTTATAAAAGATAAAGAACCTACATTTCCGTTTAAGCTACTAAATACAGAATGTGTAATTAGTTATTTTGAAAATGGATTGCTTAAGTATCAGAAAATTTCTGGGTTAAAAGAGAAAGAAGGTGTTTTTTACGATAATGATACTCTAAGGTAAAGAACTCTGAGATTGATAAATAATTCTTTCAATTTATAAATTAGTTAAACTTAACTTATTAAATTGGGTTTTTAGTTTCATAAACCGCTAGACCAATATATATTTAATACTTTTGAGTTTCATTAGTATTCATAAAATTGAGCGGATTCAAATCACTTTTTAAACAAACATTCATTTATGGTTTAGCCACTGTGCTACCAAGAATGTTGAGTTTTATTTTAGTACCACTTTACACAAATCCTGAGGTTTTATCTGTAGAAGAGTATGGGCGTGTATCGTTTATCTTCGCCTATTTTGTGCTTTTTAATGTGGTTTTGGCATACGGAATGGAAACTGCATTCTTCAGATTTTTTAATAAGGATGAAAATCAAGAAAAAGTCACCAGTACTTCTGCTATTTCATTAATCATAAGTTCACTTGGTTTAATGGGAATTGCCTTTCTGTTTAGAAATCAAATTTCATCACTTATAAATATAGAACTTAAGTATCTCAATTTAGTTTTCATCATATTGCTCTTAGATGCTCTAGTCATTATTCCTTTTGCATGGTTGCGTGCTACAGCAAGACCTATGAAATATGCGATTATTAAGATCCTTAATGTCGCTGTTAATTTAGGATTGAATGTATTCTTGCTACTATACTTAAAAGATTTAGCGACTAATTATCCAATCTTTAATAGTATTTATATAGCAGATTTTGAAATCAGTTACATTTTCATTTCTAACCTTATTGCAAGCGGATTAACTCTGTTGTTATTGCTGTCATTCTACACCAAACTAAAGTTTACTTTCGATACTGTTTTATGGAAAAAAATGATGCGTTATGCATTGCCTGTTCTTATTGCAGGGATTGCCTATTCTGTAAATGAAACGTTTGATCGTATTTTATTAGAAAAACTCTTACCAACAGATATTGCAGAGGAACAAATAGGAATGTATTCGGCATGTTATAAATTGGCTTTATTTATGACGTTGTTTGCAACAGCCTTTCGTTTAGGTATAGAACCTTATTTCTTTAGCCACTCTAAAGCTAAAAATCCACAAAAAAACTATGCTAAAATATTAGAATACTTTGTCGCTTTCGGCTCTGTCATTTTCTTAGGTGTTATTGTTTTTGCAGATATCTTAAAACCCTATATTATTAGTAGTGATGCTTATTATGAAGCCATGTGGATTGTACCATTTATCCTTCTAGCTAATTTTTGTTTAGGCATTTATCACAACCTTTCTGTATGGTACAAAATAACAGATCGTACAAAATATGGTGCCTATATTTCAATATTTGGTGCACTAATTACGTTAAGTCTAAACTATATTCTAATTCCGATAATTGGTTTTAAAGGTTCTGCCATTGCCACATTATCCGCTTATGCTGTAATGATGCTATTATCTTTTTATTTTGGAAGAAAACATTATCCAATCCCTTATAATTTGAAGAAAATAGGATTATATCTATTGGTGTCTATTCTATTTTCGTTTGTGTTTTTCTATAACTACAGAGAAAATTATATTATCGGAAGTGCAATGATAATTGTATTTTTGGGATTAGTTATTTCACTTGAAAAAGAGGAAATAAAACAAATTTTAAATCGAAATTAATTCGTCATTCAGAATATTACATGAATATAAAAATCATCAATAAGTCTAGTCATCAATTACCTCATTACGAAACTATCGCTTCGGCAGGTATGGATTTAAGAGCTAACTTATCAGAATCTAAAATTTTAAAACCTTTAGAACGAAGTATTGTTGGTACAGGTTTGTATATTGAATTACCAATAGGCACCGAAGCACAAGTAAGACCTCGTAGCGGATTAGCGGCTAAAAAAGGAATTACAGTGCTCAATGCGCCAGGAACTATTGACGCGGATTATAGAGGCGAAATAGGTGTTATTTTAGTAAACCTTTCTAACGAAAATTTTGTGATTGAAAACGGAGAGCGTATCGCTCAATTGGTCATTGCAAAACACGAACGTGCAGAATGGCAACTTACCGAAGAATTATCTAGTACAGATCGTGGTGAAGGCGGTTTTGGAAGTACTGGAGTCAAATAACAAATTCCTGACAAAGCAGGAATCTCAGAATAAATAAGAAACTAAAAAAATAGATTCCTGTTTTCTCAGGAATATAGTTTAACAAAAATCACCTGCATCTGCAGGCTCAAAATATGAAAATAATAGTTCCAATGGCAGGTCGAGGATCTCGCCTTAGACCACATAGTTTAACCGTACCAAAACCATTAATTCCTGTTGCCGGTCAACCAATCGTTCATCGTTTGGTTAAGGATATTGCAAAAGTTTTAAAACAACCTATTGAAGAAATTGCGTTTGTTTTAGGAGATCCTGCATTTTTTGGAGATGATGTTGTTAAAAGTTTAACCGAACTTGCAGAAGGTTTAGGGGCTAAAGCATCCATTTACAGACAAGATCAACCTTTAGGGACAGGTCACGCTATAATGAGCGCAAAACCATCTTTATCTGGGCCTGCAGTGATTGCTTATGCAGATACACTGATTAGAGCTGAATTCGATTTAGATCCAACAGCAGATAGTGTTATCTGGACAAAGTGTGTTGCGAACCCTGAAGCTTACGGTGTTGTAAAGCTAGATGAAAACGAGAGTATTGTAGAACTTGTTGAAAAACCAGAAAGCTTTGTAAGTGATCAAGCCGTTATCGGTATCTATTACTTTAAAGATGTTGCGGTTCTTAAAGATAAATTACAAGAAGTTTTAGACGAAAACATAATGAACGGTGGCGAATACCAAATTAACGATGGTATTAAACGCATGATGGGTGATGGACGTGTTTTTAAAACAGGAACTGTTGATGAGTGGATGGACTGCGGAAATAAAGCTGTAACTTTAGATACAAATGCTAAAATGTTAGGGTTCTTAACCGCTGATAAAGAAGAGCAATTGGTTGATGATTCTGTGGTTTTAGAAAATTCTAAAATTATTGAGCCTTGCTATATCGGGAAAGGAACGGTATTAAAAAACACAACTGTAGGTCCTAATGTGTCAATTGGTGAAGGCTGTGTTATTGAAAACACAACCGTTAAAAATAGCTTAATTCAGAATCATACAAATATCAAGAATGCTAATTTAGACGAAGCTATGATTGGTAATCATGTAAAGTACAATGGCGAGTTTACTAAGATTAGTATTGGTGATTATACTGTAATAGAGTAACAAATTCCTGCAAAAGCAGAAATCTCATTTTTTTTAATTCTTCTTTGGAATACTTTTTGAAAACTATTCCAAAGAATACCAAGTAACATCTTAAATTATGTACGTTGTATTATATTCATTTGTAGTTAAACCAAATCATGAAGATCAGTTTTTAGACGCTTGGAAAGGTTTAACAGCATTGATTTATAAACACGAAGATAGCTTAGGATCTAGATTACATAAAAAAGAGGACTTAAATTTCATTGCATACGCACAATGGCCAAGTAAAACTATTTTTGATAATGCAGGAAAACATTTACCTAAGGAAGCAAATACCTTTAAAAACGCAATGAAAGCGTCGTGTATAAAAATTGAAATTTTAGAAAAACTAGAAGTCGTGCAAGACTTGTTAAAAGAAAATAAAAGTGAATAAGAAGTATATTTTTATAGTCGTTTTTCTTTTCGGAATATTAATTCCGCAGGTTAATTATGCTCAGGTCGATTTTAATAAAAAACCAGATGATGATTTAGGGAATGTTGAAGATGAATTTCAAGAGCATTTCTTTGAAGCCTTAAAAGAAAAAGGAATTGAAAATTACGACCGTGCTGTTATTGAGCTTAAAAAATGTTTAAATCTTAGTTCTAAGTTTCCTGTTATTTATTTCGAATTAGGTAAAAACTATAACAAACTTAAAAACTTTGGCGCTGCAGAAGATAACCTGAAAAAAGCAATAGACATGCAGCCAGACAATGTTTGGTTTTTAGATGAACTTTATGATGTGTATTTTCAGCAAGATGATATTAAAAATGCTTTAAAAACGATAAAGCAATTAGTAAAATACCACCCTGATTATAAAGAAGATTTAGCGTCACTTTATGTAAGGGAAGAAAAATACAAGCAAGCCTTAGATATTTTAGACGAATTGGATGCTGAGTATGGTTTGAGTGAATCTAGAGACGGTATGCGTAACGATATTTATAGCATTACAGGAAATGCAGACGATCGTATTGAAAACCTAGAACAACGTATTGCTAATAATCCTAATAATGAGGATAATCACTTAAAACTGATTTATCGTTATAGCCAAACAGGCGATCAAAAAAAGGCTTACAAAGCAGCTAAAGATTTGCTAAAAATAAAGCCTGATTCTAAATTTGTACATTTAGCTTTGTATAAATTCTATCTTCAAGATGAAAAAGTAGATGATGCAATCAATTCTGTAAAAACAGTTTTAACAAGTCCTGAAATTAATGCAGATGCTAAGGCAAAAGTATTGAAAGATTTTGTTGCTTTTGTGTCTCATAATCCAGAATACGAATCCGATTTAATGGATATTACATCCTTAATAGATGATAATAAAGATGCGCAAACACATAGTGATCTTGGGCATTATTATTTAAAAGCCGGAGATAAGGTTAAGGCATTGTCTAATTTTAAAGAAGCTTTAAAACAGAACCCTAACGACTTCAAATTAATTAAAGATGTCTTATTACTTCAATTAGATATAAAAGATTACAATGCAGTTATAATAGATAGTGAGCGTGCTTTAGAATTGTATCCTGCGCAACCTATTCTGTATTTAGTAAATGGTGTGGCTCAGAATAATTCTGGTGAACCTAAAAAGGCAATTGATAATCTAGAAATGGGATTAGATTTCTTAATCGATAACCCAAGTATGGAAGCCGATTTTTATTCAGAATTAAGCATCGCTTATAAAGCCATAAATAATATTAGTAAATCAGAAACGTTTGCTAAAAAGGCAAAAGCCTTAAAAAAATAAGTGTAAATGAATATATTTCAAAAAGATATAAAACTAAAAGTTGTATTTAGTGCCATGCTTATTGGTTTGGTAATGAGTTGTAGCGGAACCAAAAGTGTTATAGCTTCTGGTGTTGCTAGCGATAAACTATCTGCAAAACAAGTAATAAAGCAACACGAAAAAAGTGATGCTGATTTTAAAACGATGAACGCTAAGGTTGCGATTGATCTTATTCAAGGTGAAAAAAATCAAGGTTATACGTTTAGTTTTAGAATGGAAAAAGATCAAGTCATTTGGTTAAGTGCTCCATTCGGGATGGCTCGTATGATGATTACGCCAGATAAAGTGAAGTTTTACAATAAGTTAGATGGCGAATATTTTGATGGTGATTACAAATTATTAAGCGATGTTGTTGGTGTTGATCTCGATTTTAATAAAGTACAAAACATATTGCTAGGACAAGCCATTTACGATTTACAGGAAGAAGCGCATCAGGTTTCTGTGAATGGAAATTCTTATGCCTTAAGTCCTAAAGACCAAAATGTATTGATAGAGTTGTTTTATTTAATTAACCCTTCACATTTTAAAATGGATAGTTTGCAAATGTATCAACAGTCAGAAAAACGAATGTTACAAGTAGATTACGCGTCTTATCAAGAAGTAGATAAGCAAATTATTCCAGAAAATATTAAGATTATTGCTGTTGATAATGACGATGAAGTTATTATTACTATGGCATTTAAATCGGTATCTTTGAACGATGAAGTTCGTTTTCCGTTTAACATCCCAGCGGGCTATAAAGAAATCGTGATTAAATAATGACAACAAACCGTTTCTACACTACACTTATTATTGGGCTATTATTGTCTTGCACATCGCTTTTTGCACAAAGTGATAAGCAAAAAAAATTAGAGCAACAGCGTCAGCAAATTTTGAGAGAAATGAAGCAGATCAATGCTTTGTTATTTACAAAAAAGAAAGAAGAGAAATCTGCCATTACACTTATTGAAGACATTAATTATAAAGTTAATGTGAGAAAGAATTTAATAAGAATTACTAATGAACAGGCTAATTTATTAACCCGAGAGATTAATACAAATCAAGAAGAAATTACGAGCTTAAGAACTCAATTACAAGAGTTAAAAGATGATTATGCGGCAATGGTTGTAAAATCTTATAAGAGTAAATCTGAGCAAAGTAAAGTAATGTTCCTCTTGTCTTCTAACAATTTTCAGCAAGCCTACAAACGCCTTCAATACATACGTCAATATAGAGAATACCAAAAAGAGCAGGGAGAATCTATAAAAGTAAAAACAAAAGAACTTCAAGTTTTAAACATTCAATTATCTAAACAAAAAGAAGATAAGAAGAAGCTTATTGAAGAAAACCGAATTGCAAAACGCGAATTAGAAAGTGAACTAAAACAGCGTGAAGTTTTAGTTGCATCTATAAAATCTGACATGAGTAAATTTGCATCGCAGATTAAATCTAAGAAGCAAGAAGCAGATCGTTTAGATAAGGAAATAGACCGTATAATTGCTGAAGCAATTGCTGAAGCCAATAAAAACACAAATCAAAATACAAGTAATAAAACAAGTTCTACCAAAAAATTTATTTTAACACCTGAAGCTAAAAAACTCGCAGCTAGTTTTGCTGCCAATAAAGGAAAATTGGGTTGGCCAGTATCTCGAGGTGTTGTAAAGGCTAAATTTGGAAAAGGTAGATCATTAACAGACCAATCTGTTGAAGTTAATAATTCTGGTATTAAGATCGCTACTGAAGTCAATAGCGATGTTAAGGCTGTTTTTAATGGTGTTGTATCTTCAATTCATGCTATGAAATGGGGAAACCCAACGATTTTAATAAGACATGGTGATTACTTATCTATCTATCATAACCTTTCTCAACTCTATGTGAAAAAAGGAGATCAGATTACAACGGGTCAAGTAATCGGTAAAGTCTTCAGTAATAAAATTACAGGTGAAACGCTTTTAGACTTCAGAATTTATAAAAACAATTTGAAGTTAAATCCTGAGTCTTGGTTGGCTAGGCAATAAGCAAAGTAGAGAGCTTATTTGTCAAAAAGGGCTTTAAGTTCAGTGGCATCTGCAGGTTTCATTTTTCCTGCTAAAACTAAGCTCAATTGCTTACGACGCAAAGCAGCATCAAAACGTTGTTTTTCTAATTCTGTTTCTGGCACTAATTCTGGTACTTTTACAGGATGTCCTGCTTCGTTAACAGCAACAAAAGTATAAATAGCTTCATTGGCTTTAAGGCGTTCTCCAGACTCTCTATCTTCAATCCAAACATCAATAAAAACCTCCATAGAAGAAGAAAAAGCTCTCGAAACCTTAGCTTCAATCATAACAACACTACCTAACGGAATTGCTTTATTAAAAGCCACGTGGTTAACAGCAGCTGTAACTACAATACGTCTAGAGTGTCTTCTAGCAGAAATACTAGCCGTTTTATCCATACGTGCTAAAAGTTCCCCTCCAAATAAATTATGTAGCGGATTAGTTTCGCTTGGTAATACTAAATCGGTTGCAATTGTTTTAGACTGTAGTGCAGTTTTAGGTAACATAAGTAATTTTAAGATTTGCGCAAATATAAAGGGATTTTATATTGCAGATGTATGATTATAGAAAAATGCAGGAAGCTGAGGAACTTATCAAAATTCTTTAGCATATTCTCTAATTTCTATGAGAAATTTAATGAATTCGCTAAGCGTCTTTTTGAAAAAAAATTCACAAAAAGGCACAACATAACGTTAACCCCAAAAGGTTGCTATAAAGTACTGAAATTAATATCAGAAGAAAATGAATAGCTTCTACTTTGCAGAAATCTATTTAAGATTTTTTATAAGTAACCATGCATCACGGTTATACTCACTACGAATTTTAAATAATTCATTTTGAGCTTCGTTTCGAGTATCAAAACTACCGTAAACAACTTCGTGTAATCCAAAACGATTTGTACCTATTATACGGGCTTTAAATCCTTTTTCTCTTAGTTGTTTTACTTTCATTTCAGAATTTTCTCTCATTCTAAAAGCCCCAGCAACAACATGGTAATTACCACTTTGTTTTTCTAAAGATAAAGTTGCAGCAGGTAACGGACTCATTACAAAAGTAGCTTCTTGTACTTTAGCATCGAGTTGCTCATTAGCTTGCTCTTGTGCAATTTGATTGTGGTTTTCTATAGTTGAATTATAGTAAGTAGCAGCTCCTAAACCACAAAAACCAAGTAAAATAACAGCCGCAGCTGCATATTTTAACCAATTATGATTAGAGCGTTTTTCTGGTGTTAATGTAATTGGTGCAGTTTCTTCAATAGCCTCAACGGTTTCTTTGTAAACTTCTCTTGTAACTTCCGAAGAAGAAAAATGAGATAATCCAAAAGCATCGGTCAAATAATTGATATGACTAGAAGGATTAAATTGAATTTTACCATCAGTACTTAAACCTAAATCACCAATATTCTTAAACTGAATAGTTTCACCTTCAGATAGGTAAGATTTAATAGCTTTTACTTCCTTAGAGATATTAAGCAATGCTGCTGAATAAGGTATTTTTTCTACCTCAGCAATATAATTAGCCAACAAGCCATCATTCTGTTGTAATTGCTCGTTAAAAGATAAAACTTTTTTAGGAGGATAGAATGTATGGGTTGTTTCGTGAATCTTTGCCGAAACACGTTGTGTTAAAAAGGCTCCGAACTCAGGTACGGTAACACATTCGTAACGGTATAAAAGGTCGCTTATGTAAGTCTCTAACTGCATGCGGCAAAGTTAGAAATTTTTATTTCCGAAAGAAATTTCGAGCGGCTTATTTATTAACATCAGATCATAGATGCAACTATCTATTTGATTTTCTTAGGATTTAATATTTAGATTTTCTCTTTTTTTATATAAAATCAGTATCAATATCGAGTCAATTGTCCTCTTGTGATGACTTTCGAGCTGTTTTTAAAATTAAGAATATGTCTAGTTTTTTGATTATTAATCAACCCTCACTTCTTATTTTTAGATTTTCTTCATCTATATAAACTCAAAATTCTACTTGATTTATTTTAAATGAATTGTCCCGTTGAAGGGACTTTAGGGGTGTTATTTATCATTTTATTTTATAGCTTCTAAAATTATAAAGAATCAGATCTGTTTTTCTACTTATGAAATATAAAGTGTTATAATGTTAATAATTAAATAGTTATATTCGTGTAGGTAGATTAATTCGTACAAGTACATAGTTTTCAATGACAGACCAACAACTCATTTACGCTCTTGCACTACAACACGTTCCAAAAATTGGTGCTACAACAGCCAAGAAACTCATTAATCATTGTGGGTCTGTAGAAGCTGTTTTAAAAGAAAAAAAGTCTTCACTTTTAAAAATAGATGGCATAGGTTTGGTTACCATTCAGGGACTTTTTGATAAAAACCTTCTTGAAGAAGCAGCGCAAGAATTAAGATTTATAAAAGATAATAATATTATAGCGCATTATTTTACAGAAGATACGTATCCTGAACGTTTAAAACATTGTTTAGATGGTCCTATAGTTTTGTTTCAATCCGGCAATATTAATATAAAACAGCAACGTATTATTAGTATTGTTGGTGCGCGTAAAATTACGACTAGTGGTATTGCTTTTTGCGAAAAATTAGTAGAGGCTCTATCGCCTTTTAATCCCATTATAGTCTCAGGTTTTGCTTACGGAACCGATATTACAGCACATAAAGCAGCGGTTAAACATAATTTGCAAACTATTGGCTGTTTGGCACATGGGCTTAATCAAATTTACCCTAAAGTGCATAAGAAATATGTTGCGTCTATTGAAGACCACGGTGGTTTCTATACCGATTTTTGGAGCACTGATACTTTTGATAGAAATAACTTCTTAAAGCGCAATCGTATTATTGCCGGATTAAGCGAAGCAACTTTAGTTATAGAATCTGCAGAAAAAGGTGGAAGTTTAGTCACGGCAGATATTGCTAATTCTTATAACAGAGAAGTATTTGCTGTGCCAGGAAGAACAACCGATAGCCAAAGTATTGGGTGTAATAATCTTATTAAGTTTCAGAAAGCACATTTGTTATCTAATCCGTTAGATGTGCCTTATATGTTGAATTGGGAATTAGAGTCTAACAAAAAGCCAGTAATACAACAACAGCTTTTTGTAGAGTTGAGTCCCGATGAAAAAATTATTTGTCAGTTTTTAAGGGAAAACAATAAGGAATTGTTAGATATTATTGCATTACGTTGCGAAATGCCTACATATAAATTAGCGGGTTTACTTCTTAATCTAGAGCTAAAAGGTTTAGTGCGCCCTTTACCTGGTAAATTATTCGAAATAATCTAGAAATATTCGATGAAATACACTCTGTCTTTTTGACTCTTTTTTCACTTAAAATACATCACACGTGTGTGTTATAATATTATCTCTGCATTTTAAAGGGATTTCTCTACACATCAACTAGTTTTTTTTGAGTATCATTTAAACTGTAGCATTTTTGCATTGTAAAACCCAAATTTACACTGAAAAGATATTTGCCTGAGGCTAATTCTTATGTTTATAAGCTTAATAATACTCAATACCTATGAATACAATTTTACATTTCCTATCGTCTAAAAAAACCATAACTGCTTTTTTACTTTTGTTTAGTGCTGTGTCTTTCTATGCACAAACTGTAACTAATATTTTTCCTACTCGTGTAACTACAGGTAGTAAAGTAACTATTATTGGTTCGGACTTTACTGACGGGGATCAGTCAGGTATTACAATTACTAACATAGGTACTGGTAGTAAGACGTTTGTAAGTGATACAGAAATGACTTTTAAGATTACAGCAAATGGTTCAGGTGATAGAACTGAAACCCTTTCAATAACAGGAGTCAGTGGTGCGTATACAACAATTGAATATATTGCGCCAACAAGTAAAAGTGTGGGTGATAGTAGTGAAATTAGAGTTAGAGAAGTGTATACCACTTGGGATCAGAATGGAGATGGAGAACATTTTTGGAAATCTTCTGATTTTAGTTCAAGTGATAGTTCTACGTGGCCAAATGATAGTCATGAATTATTAGGATTTAAAATGAGTTATGGAGGTACTATAGGTGATGTTATTTTTTCGACTGGTATTAATAATGCATTGCTTGAGACTAAATTGGCTGCATCAGGTGTAGATATTTCTTCTACAAGTACGGAGTATGTAAGTCAAGAGTTTAAAGCATATTCTACTAATGGAGTTAGTGGTAAGCCTAACTCTAACAATTATATGGGGTTTGCTGATAAAATAGATGGTTATACAGGTTCAATAGTATTGAATAATGCGGTTAGAAAAACAGTTTATGATGTTATCATAGATGGAGATAACGGGTTAGAATTGGGTACAGGTATCGCTAATTTTAATAATCAGGCAGATATAAGGTTTTACAGTGGTAATGGAGATGTTGGTGCTGTAAATGATGGTATTCCAGATTTATTAATTACTCAAATGGCACAGCCGGGCGGTAGTGATGTTTATTATTATGCAGATGTAGATGGTAATGTTGTTGGAAGGCCTGTTAAACTTGCATTTGTTGATAATAATGATACTAGGTTGTATCAATGGAAAGTAGATTTTTATAGATTAGATTATTCTGCAAGTGCAACTTTTGAAACGGCTATACCAACTACAGCATCATTTGGTAATGGACAGACAAGAGGTTTTAGAATGGCGGCACTAAGTTTAGAAGATTTTGAAATTGATGGCTCAACTACTGCTGCCGCGTATCAAAATATTAATAATATTGATAATATTAACATGGGAGCTGGTGGGTCTTCAGATATGTCTTTTATGGCTTATAACAAGTCTGCATTTGATATTAAATCTCCAGTGATTTCTAAATCTCCGGTTTCAAGATTTGTTTGTAGGTTTCCATCAAGTGAATTTATTTTCACTGCATTAGGGGGTATAGAAGGTAGTCCATCATCAGATCCGGATGAAGCTGCAAAAGAAGAAATTACTTATAGATGGTTTAAAAACAATACAGATTTGTCAGAACCGTCAAATACGCTTACCATCCCTGCTGGATTATATAGTTCAGATTTAGAAGATACTACTTATCGAGTTAGGGTTGAAAACGGCTATGGTGCTGTAGATTTACCCTTTACAATTACTGAAGGTGGTACACCCGCTTATTGGGATGGTTCAAACTGGGTTTTGGCTTCAGTTTATACAGACAATAGTATTTCTGTTCCTGATGGAGATCGTAGTTTAATAGTTACAGCTGATTATAATGACTCAGCAGATGTAGAAGGTTGTGATTGTACAGTTCCAGCAGGAAAAAATGTAACGATACCAGAAGGATATGCAATGACACTTTATAATTCACTTACGGTAGAGGAGGAGGTTGCTGCAACTACTGTAGATGGTGTTGCCGTTGATGCTATACCTGCTGCTACTTTTACTATAGAAGATGATGCTAGTCTAGTACAAATTAATGATGTAGAAAACAGTGGAGATATAAAAGTAATACGTAAAGCAGAGGGTTTACACCAATATGATTATGTGTATTGGTCATCTCCTGTTGAAACAGGTTTAGTATCAAATCTTCCAGGAGATAGAAAATATAGTTGGGAAACAAATGTAGAGAATGCTAATGGAACTCGAGGTAATTGGGTAAATGCAAGCGGTAGTATGTCAATAGGTAAAGGTTACATCGCTAGAGTTAATACAGTATCAGATGATACAGCATTATTTACTGGTAAACCAAGTAATGGCAATATTTCTTGGCCCGTTGATGTTAGTGGTACAGGAGGTCAGGGAGAAGGAAATAGTAATTGGAATTTAATAGGTAATCCGTACCCTTCGTCTATAAATGCTTATGATTTCCTTACAGTGAATAGTGTTGATAATGCAGTAATTGATGGGGGTGTGCATTTGTGGACACATGATTATGAAATAGCGACGACTGTTAATCAATATTATTATGAGGATTTTGGAATGAATTATGGTAACCAGTACATTACATATAATTATACTGGAAGTTCGGATGCAAGTGCAAGTGATGTTTTAAAAATCGCTTCAGGTCAAGGTTTTTTTGTTAAAATATTAAACTCTGCAACTTCTGCTTCTGTAACCTTTACTAACGATATGCGTCACGACGATGAAGAAGCTTATGATAATAGTGGATTTTACAGAAATAGTGAAGAAACTTTAGTTAGTACAGAAAAACAATTAGTTTGGTTAAGTTTAGCTAATGAAAATAACCATGCTATTAGTACATTAATTGGGTATGTTGATGGTGCTACAGAAGAAAAAGATAGACTTTATGATTCTAACACTAACAATGGTGGGTTTAATCTATATTCTTTAATTACTGAAGAAGATAAATTAGTAATACAAGGACTTCCATTACCATTTGTAGACACAAATACAGTACCACTAGGTATTGAATTATCTCAAAGTGGTATTTATAATATTGCTATCGCTAAATTAAAAGGAAGCTTATTTGAAGAGCAAGAACAAGATATTTACTTAGAAGATACTTATACTAATGTGGTTCACGATTTAAGAACAGTACCTTATACATTCACTGGTGATCAAGGTACATTTAATGATCGTTTTATTTTAAGATATACAGAGCCTGTTACACTTTCTGTTGAAGAGATTTCTAATACTAACACATTTGCATATATTAATGATGCTATGTTTTATGTGAAGTCTTCTAGTATAATTGAATCTGTAGACATATATGATATAAGCGGTAAGCAAATTACCAACTATACATCTAATGAAAATAGCAATACTTTTAGTACAGAATTTAATTTTGCTAAAGGTGTTTATATAGCATCTATAAAATTAGATAATGGTAGTATCGTAACTAAAAAGCTAATAAACTAATAGTACAATTAGTTTAAACATAAAAAAGCCCTCAGTTAAAATAACTGAGGGCTTTTTTTATTTAGTATTGTGCTAAATCTAGTATTTGTTTACTTTGATTTTTTATAGATTAAAAAGAGACTAACAATAGCAGTAATCATAACAGTTATGGCTAAATAACCTAACCAATCCATAGAGGTGTCGTCACTTAATAATCGTGAGATTAATAATAATGTCATCGCTATAATTGTTAGCGCAGGGCTTAGAGCTTCTCTTTTAAATTTCATTTTAATAACCCACTCTTTCTCTTACACGTTTTAATACGTCATTAGCAACAAGTTTTGCTTTTTTAGCTCCAACAGCTAAAGCAGCATCAACTTCTTCAAGATTATCCATATAATAATGGTAACGTTCTCTTTGTTCTGCAAAACGCTCTACAACTAATTCGTATAAGGCTTGTTTTGCATGACCATAACCATAATTTCCACCTTCGTAATTTGCTTTCATAGCTGCAAGTTGTTCTTCAGAGGCTAGTAAGCTGTAAATAGCAAAACAGTTACAGGTAGACCAATCTTTAGGGTCTTCAAGAGCTGTGCTATCAGTTTCGATAGACATTATTTTTTTACGGAGTTGTTTGTCTGGTAAAAAGATATTGATAAAATTACCGCGACTCTTGCTCATTTTTTCACCATCAGTACCAGGAATAAGCATTCCACTTTCTAGTATTTTTCCTTCAGGTAAAACAAAAGTTTCTCCCATTTTAGCATGAAAACGAGAAGCAACATCACGTGTCATTTCAATATGTTGTAACTGATCTTTTCCTACAGGAATAATTTCAGCATCATATATTAAAATATCTGCAGCCATTAACATTGGGTAGGTAAATAAACCAGAGTTTACATCTTCTAAACGATCGGCTTTATCCTTAAACCCGTGAGCTAATGTTAAACGTTGGTAAGGGAAAAAACAGCTTAAATACCAAGATAATTCCGTTACTTGAGGAATGTCACTTTGTCTGTAAAATACTGTTTTTTCTATATCTAAACCAAAAGCAAGCCAGGTTGCAGCAACAGAATAGGTATGGTTTCTTAATTCTTCAGCATCTTTGATTTGTGTTAATGTGTGCAAATTTGCGATAAATAAAAACGATTCGTTTTTAGCATCATTTGCCATTTCAATAGCTGGTAAAATTGCACCTAAGATGTTTCCTAAATGTGGTGTTCCTGTACTTTGTACTCCTGTTAAAATTCTTGCCATAACATAACCTGCGGGTGCAGATGTTTCATTAAATTAAACTTAAATTAAAAATAATAAGCAAAGGTAAATTTTTTAGCACAACTATAAGAAGTGATTTAATTTAATTAACTAGTTTTGGTGCCATGGCAATTATAAAATATCCGTTTTGGCTTTTGTATCGTGTTTGGTTCTATATTTTAGTAGCTATTCCGATTATTGTATTATTTCCTTTACTTATCATTTCGATATTAAGAGAGCAGTGGTATCCTTATTTTTTTAGGCTAGCACGTATTTGGTCTAAGTTTATTTTAATAGGAATGGGGTTTGGGTATAGCATTAAAAAAGCAGAAGTTCCTGACCGAAATAAGAGTTACATGTTTGTAGCCAACCATACTTCTATGGCAGATATTATGATGATGTTTGTGGCTGTAAAAAATCCTTTTGTATTTGTAGGTAAGCAAGAATTATCTAAAATTCCACTATTTGGATTCTTTTATAAACGAACCTGTATTTTGGTAGATAGAGGAAGTGCTAAAAGTAGACAAGCTGTTTTTTTAAGAGCGCAAAGACGTTTAAAGCAAGGTTTGAGTATTTGTATTTTTCCTGAAGGTGGTGTACCTGATGAAGATATTTTGTTAGATGAATTTAAAGATGGTGCTTTTAGATTAGCAATTAATCATCAAATCCCTATTGTGCCAATTACATTTTATGATAATAAGAAGCGTTTTTCTTATACTTTTTTTAGTGGAAGCCCAGGTAGAATGCGCGCTAAGATTCATAAGTTTTTACCAACTGAAGGATTAACAATAGCAGACACAAAACCATTAAATAAAGAAGCTAGAACTTTAATTTTAGACGAGTTAACTACTAATTTAATTAAAAAAACGAACTAAGAACTGTATTTTTAATACTCTAAAATTTGTAGTTTAGCCTAGTGTAAACCCCAATAAAGAAAGGTCTAAAATCATCTGATGTATTGTTAAACGTGTTTAATTGATACTTGAAAGTAGGTTCAAGATTTATATACCATTGTTTAGAAAGGCTGTAATCCATTCCTAAACCAAAATTGGCGCTAAAACTTGTTTCATTAATATTATTGGCTTCACCGATTTGTTCTGAGACGCCATTGATATCCGCATAGATTTCATTTTCACTTAAAAAGAAAGTGCTAAAGCCTCCAATGATATTAATCCCAAATTTGCGATCTAATAATTTATATTCCAATTCTAAAGGCACTTCTATAAAACCAAAACGTTGATCTATTTCGCTTTTGCTTACATTTTTCAATAATTCAGGAGCAGAAGACCTATTCATCATTTCAGAGCTCATTAGCGATACGTTTTGTGTGTTTTCGCTAAAAGTAATATTACTAAATGAGCCATTTAATCCTCTAGCGGCTGTTTCTGCACCGGTAAAAGCAAAAACATCTGTAGTGGTTTGGTTTAGATTAACACGGTTAATACCTGTTCTAATTTTTATTTTATTAGAAATAGCATAACTTCCTGTAATACCGTAACTCATATTAATATCAGAGTTTTTGGCGTTTTTATTGAATTGATTATCTATTGAAGAACCTTCGCTTAGTGAATTAAAATAAACAGGTGCTACATTTGGAGAAATGCTCCATCTGTTTTGTGTCTCTTCTTTGTCCTCTTCAATTATTGTTTCATTATTTTCTGCAATCGCATTTTCAATTGTAGCCTTTTCGGTCTCTTCAATTAATAAATTTTCAGATTCAGTAAGTTCTGTTTTAGCTTCTTTTTTAGCTAATGTTTCAGTATTTACTTTTTTAGATAAAGTATTTTCTACAACCGCTGTTTTATTGTTTTTTATAGTCTTGTTAATTATAGATTTTCTTTCTGTTTCAGAAGTTATTTGAGTGTCTTCTATAGTTGTATCTGATGATTTTGTTTTGCTAGCAACTTCAGAGTTCTGATTTGAATTATTAACTATTCTTGATTCTTTAAGCTTTTGAGAAGCTTTATTTATCCCTTTATCTATGTTGTTAGCAATGGCATCATTTTTTTGTTTTGATTGCTTAGCTGTTGTTATTTTGTTAGAAGAATAAGCTTCTTCAATAGTTTCGTTGTTTAAATCTTTTGAATTAGAATTTTGTTCTGAATTAAAATCAGAGTCAGCAACTTGATTGTTTTCTTTTTTTGTTGTCTTAGGTGAATTTAAAATCTTATTTGCAGCATCTTCAGTCTTATTTAAAGATTCAGTGTTTGTATTCTTATCAATATTTACATAAGGTAATTCTTGAGGCTTATTTTCTTCAGAATTAAAAACAGAAACTCCAACAGTAAATAATAAAGCAATAGTAGCAGCTATACCGCCAAGTTGCCACCAAAGCGCAACAACTCTACGTTTTTTCTTTTTGTTAGGAAGACTTTCGTTGATACGATCCCAAATAGCATCGTTAGGCTTAACTTCGAAATCCTTGAATTTTTCCTGAAAAAGTCTATCTATGTTTTTCTTGTCTTCCATTATTTAAACACTCTGCGAGTTTTGAGTCGCGTTATAAGCTTCAATTTTTGTTTTTAATATCATTTTTGCACGTGATAAATTAGATTTAGACGTTCCTACTGAAATTTCAATCAATTCACTAATCTCTACATGCGAATAACCATCCAGTACATATAAGTTAAAAACCAATCGGTATCTGTTAGGTAATTCTTGAATAATTTTGAGTAAAAAATCAATATTAACATCCGTATCGTTGAGGTCTACAGAAACGTCTTCAATGTTTTCTTCATTAATGATATCGTAAACACCAACATCTTTTCTGTAACGTTGCAAAGCCGTGTTAATAGCAATACGTTTTAACCAACCTTCAAAAGAACCTTTGTTATTATACTGCTCTATTTTATGAAATACTGTTATAAAGGTATCGTGCAGATTGTCTTCGGCCTCGGCATAGTTTTTTGAGTACTTAAGACAAAGCGAAAATAATTTACTTGCAAATTGCTTGTATAATTGGCTTTGAGCTTGAGCATCGTTGTTCTTACAATTTTTTATGAGTTGTTCTAAACTCAAATTGTTTGGGGATTAATTAATAATTAGTTTTTTTATTGAACTTTAAGCTTCTGGTCTTTCGTCTATAATAGGTACTTCTACTAAGAGAAACTGGTCAACACCTTCTTCATCTTTTCCTTGGTAAAATTTAAAAAGATATGTTTCATTACTTGTAACATAAAAGTTAAGGCTTACGGTTTCAGATTCTGGTGTTTCATCACAATTATCTTCTTGGTAAACATTGTTTTCTATCGCAACGATTCTTTCATTACCATCAATTGCATAATAAAAATCACGGAAGAAATAGCAAGAGTTAGGTTTTGTATAGGTCATGAAAATTTCATAAGTTTCCCCGTAAACAAAATATTCAGGAATATCTACACTTTCTATAGGCATAAAATTTACGTAAAATAAATCTGAATTATCATCGTCAATGCTACATGAGGTTAATGTTGTAATAAAAACAAGAATTAGTAAAGCGTATTTTTTCATATTAAAACATAGTCAATTATTATAGTAGATGTAAAAATGACAAAATGGTTGCGTTTTAAACCAAAAAAAATCCTGAAAGATTAATTTCAGGATTTTTAATTTCAATTATTTTGCTTCGTTTATCAGAGCTCTAACCTTCTCTTCTAGTTCGTCCATCAAATCCGGATTATCTTTAATGATCATTTTAACAGCATCACGTCCTTGTCCTAATTTGGTATCACCATAACTAAACCATGATCCACTTTTCTTAACAATTTCGTGCTCTACAGCAAGGTCTAAAACTTCTCCTACTTTAGAGATGCCTTGTCCATACATAATATCAAATTCAGCGAGTCTAAATGGTGGAGCAACTTTGTTTTTAACGACTTTAACACGGGTTTTATTACCCATTACATTACTATCGCTATCTTTAATTTGTGTAGATCTTCTAATATCCAAACGTACAGAAGCGTAGAATTTTAAAGCGTTACCACCTGTTGTAGTTTCTGGGTTACCGAACATTACTCCAATTTTTTCACGTAATTGGTTAATGAAAATCACAGTACAGTTTGTTTTACTAATAGAAGCTGTTAATTTTCTAAGTGCTTGAGACATTAAACGTGCATGTAAGCCCATTTTAGAATCTCCCATTTCACCTTCAATTTCACTCTTTGGTGTTAAGGCAGCAACAGAATCGACAACAACAATATCAATAGCACCCGATCTAATTAAGTTATCAGCAATTTCTAATGCTTGCTCACCGTTATCTGGTTGAGAGATGATTAAATTATCAATATCTATTCCTAATTTTTCAGCATAAGTTCTATCAAAAGCATGCTCCGCATCAATAAACGCAGCAATACCTCCTGCTTTTTGTGCTTCTGCAATAGCATGAAGTGTTAAGGTTGTTTTACCTGAAGATTCTGGTCCATATATTTCTATAACACGACCTCTAGGATAACCGCCAACGCCTAATGCAATATCTAATCCTAATGAGCCAGAAGAGATAGCTTCAACATCTACCACAGCTTGATCGCTCATTTTCATTACTGTTCCTTTTCCGTAAGCTTTATCTAACTTGTCTAAAGTTAACTTTAAAGCTTTTAATTTTGCGTCTTTTTCACTACTCATATCTTCTTTTTTCTTAGAATTCTTCATTAAATTATTATTCAAAAATAACACTTATTTTAATTAAAACATTTCTCGTTTTCAAATTACTACAAATGAAAGTGATGATTTTTAGTTTTTAAAATTGATTGGTCTCATTCGATGTTTATAAGGTATAAAAAAACCAGAACAAATAAATGCTCTGGCTTAATATATTAAATCGGTATTTCTATTTTAGAATAATCCAATATATGATGCATCAGTTGTTCCTGTTTGTAACGTTGCTCCAGTTGTAAAACCATCTGCACTTGTAGAACTAGGATCAAAAATGTAAACTTTACCTTCACCACCTAAAGATGCTAAAGCCATGTATAATTTACCATCAATTAGGCTTGCCCACTGGTATTGACGTAGCCATAAATCTAATGGTACATTCATTGTAGTTGCTGTTTTGTTATATATATCAATACGTACAACATCCCAGTTAGAGCTAGCACTATCTCCTAAGTCTGTATTTAAAACAGGTACATAGCCAATTCCGTTACCTACATAAAACCAACCTGTGTTTGCTTCTGCATTATGACCTAAAAGTGATTTAATATCAAACTTACCATAAGCTTCATCGTAAGTACCGTTGCTTATTTTCATCATTGATACATCTCCAGAAGTTACTAATTGGTAAGTGTCTCCATTTTCATCCTTATGAGCAACAGGTGTTCTATAGCCGTTAGTAGAACCTTGTGCTAATGTAGAAGTGATTGTTGTTTCATTCTCTAAAGAAGGATAATCTACAACCAAAGTTTCAACGTTATCATAAACCATAGTGCCATTTTCACCAGTTAATGCATCGTAAAAACGTTTAGCAACACCATAATATAATTTTCCGTTGGTAATAACGGGAGCATCAATTCTAAACGTATGGATACCTTCCCCAGATTCATCTAGGTTATAAGGAAACTCAAATGAAGTATTCTCTAAAACACTCATTGTGCTTAAATCTACACGCGCTAAAGTAACAGTAGCAGTGGTTTTTATATAAGGAGAAGTTTCGTCTGTTGGATCTTCATAGATATTTTCAGTCGTTACGTTATGTAACATGGCGTAGTTGTCGTCAATTTTTGTCCAACGTGGGTACGCAGTTCCCATTACGGCTTGGACATCTGTTGTTAAAAGTAAATTATAGGTTTGTCCACTGATGTAATCATATTTAGCGATGTCTCCACCACCATAATTTAAGTTGTATACCGTTTCTCCATCATCAGAAGTGTATAATCTTGCTGTACGTGTCGATGGAATTTCTTGACCGTAACCACTAAATGTAAATGTTTTATCAGGGTTATTAAGGTCTTCAACTGTTACTCCTTGTGTATAAGTTTCAGATTCCCCCGTTGGGCTAGACCCAATTACCAAGTGGTATGGTCTATAAGCAGAATCATTTGTCGATGTTGTTGAAGGTGAGTCATCTTCACTACACGAAAAAGTTGATAAAACTAATGCCGATATACAGGCGATACTTAAAATTGATCTAAAATTGAAATTCATAATATTTGAAATTATTATTTATAAAATTGAAAAAGTTAGTTTCCCGTAAAATCCTCTACCAGGCTTTTGAAGGGCGTAATTATCGAATAATTGTTTGTTTAATATGTTTTTTACATCAAAACTTAAAGAGACTTTGTTTTTAGGAAATGTATAAGCAAAACCAGCATCAAAAGAAACTTGGCCGGGAATTACAATTTTTCCAGAACCACCAAGAACACTACTACCTCTAAAAAATTCATGTACATACAATACATTAGTATAAGTCGATAACGTAGATCCTTTTTGAATAAAATTCTTGGTATTGAATTTTAAATTGTAATTCATTGTAAAGTAAGGCGTATTGGCAAGTCGCTCGTAACTTGGTGTTATAGGGTTTCCATTAACATCATAGGTTACATTGTAATCTCTGGCATTAAAAAATGATGTGTTAGCACTAAAGAAAAGTGCTTCGTTGTAATTATAATTTAAGGTAAAGTCGAATCCTTCAGTATAGATTTTTCCAATATTTGAGTTCTCAAAAAATTCTTCATTACTTCCTGTTGGAAATGACATAATTAAATCTTCGGTGTCTCTAATAAATATATTTGAAGTAATTCCGAAAGTGTGTTTCTTTAGTTGAATATTATCATAGGTGAAACCTAAATTATAATTGTTACTATGTTCTGGTTTTAAATTTACAGAGGCATTTAAATTTGAAGCTACATTACCAAAAACTTCGTCAGATTCAGGTAAGCGAATGGCTTTTTCTGCTGAACCAAATACCGTAATTTTAGGTGTGATTGAATAAGAAATAGAGCCTCCAAATCCAAAGTCATTAGAAGTGATATTGTTTTCGTCAATTATAATAGTCGATCCTGAGGTGTTAGAACTTCTTGTTCGTAACTTCGAAGTTCTATCCATGTAATAAGATTTTCCAAAAACGGAAGTTCTTAGTTTTTCATCAAAGGCTTTGTTTTCTAATGAAACCGTTAAGATGGATTTTAAATATTTACGTTCTTCTTTCAATGCATTTTCAGCAGCAGGAAGCATTGGGTCGTCAGAATCTCTAGTAAATGTATTTAGTAAGTGATTTAATTGAATAGTATTATTCTCGTTGATATGATAGGCTAGATTAGTACGAGTGTTTACCGTTTCATCTATGTCTTTTTGAAGTGTTGGGTCTCCTGCTTCAGCGCCGCTAGACCAAACATCTGGGTCATTAAAATAACTTGTTGGGTAACCTAACCAACTGTATTGTGTAGCAATGGTATCTATAGTTTTTCTGTTTAGGCGTGAGTAAGACACAAATGCACTTACATCTAAATTTTTCGCAATATTTTCTTTTGCAAAATCTAAGCTGTACATATTGGTGCTTTGCTCTGTGTGCCTATTTCCATAAACAATCTCCATGGTTGCACCAGTTTGTATTTGTTGATCCATATTAGAAAGTAAAACTCCAGCCAAAAGTTTATCTGCCCATTCAACATTTGTAAATCCAAATTCAGCTTTTCCTCCTTGCGACCTATATCTGTCATGAAAACGTTTGGCGTGTATATAAACATCCGGTGTTCCTGCAGACAGTGCTACGGCAACTTGATTCCCCCAAACTTCATAATCGTTATCGGCATAGTTAACAAAAGCAGAACCTCTAGCGGTAAACCCATTTTTGTTATTTCTGTAACCTCCATTAACGTCCGTTCTGTAAGTTCCAAACGATCCCGTAGAAATAGATGCTTTTAATTCATTTTTAGTAATATCATTTAATACAACATTTATAGCGCCACCCATAGCATCATCTGATAAATGTGGTGGTACAACGCCTTTGTAAACTTCAATACGTTTAATTAAAGAGGGAGGGATACTATTTAATGAAAATGAGGGTCCAAAATTTCGAATAGGTACACCGTCAATGAAAATTTTAACCGAATTACCAGTCATTCCATTTAAATTATAATGGGCATGAGATCCTAAACCACCAGATTGACGAACCCTAACCCCTGCAGATTGATCTAGCATTTCATTAACCTGTATAGATTGTATTGCAGCTTCTTTAGTTTCAATAACATTTACAGCAAAACCTTTTTCTTCAATTTTTTGCTGTACGGTTTTAGATTTTACAAATACTTCATCAAGTGCTGAAATCTCTAGAATAACATTAACTTCTTTGTTTTTTGAATCTAATTTTACAGAAACTATTTTAGGAAGATCGTTTAGTGAATAAAATGTAATGGTGTAATCTCCGTAAGGGATGTCTTTAAAATTGAATGAACCATTTACGTTAGAATTTGTTTCTTTTTCTACCTGATCACCTTTTAGGGCTATAAATATAGCTACTGCTGGTTCGTTAGAATTGTATTTCACTTTTCCGTAAAAATTCCCATTTTGACTAAAAGCTGTAAGGCTAGAAATCAGGACTAAGTAAAAAGAAAATATTTTGATTCTAAACACGTATAAATTTTTCACAAAAATATCCTTATTTATATTTATTCCAAATAAAAATAGCCTTTTTTTTAAAATATCTTTTAGTTGCAAATATCTTATGATTGCTAGGTTTTTACTTTTAAATTCCTGTTTTATTTTACTGTTGTTTTTTATTAATAAGGTTATAGGTCTTCAATTGTATTTGGTGTAGAAAATGAAAATCAATTTCTATACGCAACCCTTCAGTGATTTTTACATCTACTAAGTGAAAAAGGAAAATAATTGCTATGATTAAATTTAAAGAGTCGATTGGTTTTCGGCTTTTTAAATTTTTAAGTAATGTATTTGGTGTTTCAGTTGCTGTTAAATCCTCTGTGACTGTTAAACCGATGTAGATTAATTTTTAAGTTAGTAAGTTAATCAAGCACTATGAGATATTCTTAGTGCTTTTTTTGTGCTTCAGTATTTCGTTTTCGTTAAAAATGATACCTTTGCGGCTAATTATTCTTTAACCTTAAAAATTAGTATAGCATGCAACTGTACAATAACTTAAGTGCTAAAGAAAGAGCTGAACTTATTGAACAAGCGGGAAAAGAACGCTTAACAATCTCTTTCTACAAGTACGCCAAAATTAATAATACCGAAATTTTTAGAAATCACTTATTTCTTGCTTGGGATCAATTAGAGGTCTTGGGTAGAATCTATGTGGCTACAGAAGGTATTAATGCCCAACTTTCTGTACCTGCAGAAAATTTTGAAGCTTTCAAAAATCATTTAGATACCATTACATTTTTAGAAAACGTAAGATTAAATATCGCTGTAGAGCACGATAATTTTGCCTTTTTAAAGTTGAAAGTCAAAGTCCGTAAAAAAATAGTCGCAGATGGTTTAAACGATACGTCTTTCGATGTTACCAACAAGGGGGTTCACGTCAATGCTGAGAAGTTTAATGAACTTATTGAAGATCCAAACACTGTTTTGGTAGATATGCGTAATCATTATGAAAGCGAAATAGGTCATTTTAAAAATGCAGTAACTCCAGATGTCGATACTTTTAGAGAATCTTTAGATTTAATTGAAGAAGATTTAAGAGAGCACAAAGAAGACAAGAAGTTAGTAATGTATTGTACAGGCGGAATTAGATGCGAAAAAGCCAGTGCATACTACAAACATAAAGGCTTTAAAAATGTATTTCAGCTTGAAGGTGGAATCATTAATTACGTAAGACAAATTGAAGCACAGGGTTTAGAAAATAAATTCTTAGGTAAGAATTTCGTTTTCGATGAACGCAGATCAGAGCGTATTAGCGACGATGTCATTGCTCATTGTCATCAATGTGGTGAGCCAGCAGATTTACATACCAATTGCGCTAATGAAGCTTGTCATTTATTATTTATTCAGTGCGATTCTTGTAAAGAAAAAATGGAAAACTGTTGTTCTACAAACTGTATGGAAATAAACAGATTACCATTCGAAGAACAAAAAGCATTACGAAAAGGGCAAGGAAATAGTAACGATATTTTCAAAAAAGGCCGTGCCGATCACTTACCGTATAAAAAAGATTTAAGAAATATTTTTGAAACCTTAAAAACAGATAAAATATAAGTTGTTATGCAGAAAATAGAATTAATGGCACCTGCCGGTAATTTTGAATCCATGCAGGCAGCTTTAGATAATGGCGCAAATTCAATATATTTTGGAGTAGAGCAACTTAATATGAGAGCGAGAGCTTCAGTTAATTTTACTCTAGATGATTTACAAGAAATTGTAAAACGTTGTGAAGCCAAAAATGTTAGAACCTACCTTACTTTAAATACTATAATTTACGATCACGATTTATCGATTGTAAAAACCTTGATTAAAAAAGCAAAAGAAGCTAATATAACTGCTGTTATTGCTATGGATCAAGCAGTGATTGCTGTGGCAAGAGAGCACGGTATGGAAGTACATATTTCTACTCAAATTAATATCACTAATATTGAAACCGTAAAATTCTACGCGCTTTTTGCTGATACAATGGTGTTGAGTAGAGAGCTGAGTTTGCGTCAAGTAAAACATATTACAGAGCAAATTGAAAAGGAGCAAATAAAAGGACCTTCAGGACGATTAATAGAAATTGAAATTTTTGGTCACGGTGCACTTTGTATGGCTGTTTCTGGGAAGTGTTATATGAGTTTACATTCTAGTAATTCTTCAGCAAATAGAGGAGCTTGTAAACAAAATTGCAGAAAAAAATATACGGTTATTGATCAGGAAACTGGTTTTGAAATGGAACTAGATAATGAGTACATTATGTCGCCTAAAGATTTGTGTACTATTGATTTTTTAGATGAAATTGCAGATGCTGGAGTAAAGGTTTTAAAAATTGAAGGACGAGGTAGAGCACCAGAATACGTAGCGAATGTTATTAAGTGTTATCGTGATGCTATTGATAGCGTTAAAAATGATACCTATAATAAGGAAAAGGTGATTTTGTGGATGCAAGATCTGGAAAAAGTCTATAATCGTGGTTTTTGGAGTGGTTATTATTTAGGTCAAAAATTAGGAGAATGGAGTAAAGGATCAGGAAGTCATGCTACACAAAAGAAAGTGTATATTGGTAAAGGTGTTCATTTTTATCCTAAAGCTAAAGTTGGAGAATTTAAAATCGAAGCTTATGATCTGTCTATTGGTGATAAGATCTTAATTACAGGTCCTACAACAGGAGCAAAAGAGTTTCAGTTAAAAGATATGTTAGTTAATGATAAAAAATTAAATAAAGGAACCAAAGGAGACTCGATTACGATACCACTTGAATTCAGAATTAGACCTTCAGATAAATTGTACAAAATTGTTGAAAATAAAGTTGAAGCTTAATGGTCGTTATAACTTTACAACGCAATAAATGTATTGGCTGTAATTACTGTGTGGAAATGGCACCAAATCAGTTTCAGATGTCTAAAAAAGACGGAAAAACAGTTTTGCTAAACACAAAAGAAAAGAAAGGTTTTTATACTCTAAAATCAAATGATTATGAGATTTTAGAGGCTTGTGAAAATGCATCAAAAGCGTGTCCTGTAAATATCATTTCTGTTAAGATTAAATGATAGTAAACACGCTGTTTTAAAAGGTTTCTAAGTTATCGTGAAGTTGCAATAATAAATCAGATTTTAGCTAACTCAGGAAATAATCTTATCTTTACTCATTAATTATTTACGAATCCTCTATTTAGACATGTATTGTCTAGATTTAATATATAAATTTTATGGCTTGTAACAGTTGCTCAACTGGTAATGATGGCCAACCAAAAGGATGCAAAAACAATGGGACTTGTGGCACAGATAGCTGCAATAAACTTACTGTTTTTGATTGGTTAGCTAACATGTCGCTTCCTAACGGACAACAACCTTTTATAGGTGTTGAGGTACGTTTTAAAAACGGCAGAAAACAATATTATAAAAATACAGAAAACCTCACTTTAAGTATTGGGGATATTGTGGCAACACAAGCAAAAACGGGTCACGATATCGGAATGGTTACGCTTACCGGAGAATTGGTAAGCGTACAAATGAAGCGTAAGAAAGTTAGACTTGATGATGCAGAAAATGTTCTGAAAATATACCGAAAAGCATCACAAAAAGATATTGATATTTGGTCTGAAGCTAGAGATAGAGAAGAACCAATGAAGGTTAAGGCACGTCAGTTTGCTATTGATTTAAATCTGAAAATGAAAATTTCGGATATCGAATTTCAAGGAGATGCCAGTAAAGCTACATTTTATTATACCGCAGAAGAACGCGTAGATTTTAGAGAACTAATTAAAGTTTTTGCACGTGAGTTTAGAACACGTATAGAAATGAAACAAGTTGGCTTTAGACAAGAAGCAGCAAGACTTGGTGGTATTGGTTCTTGTGGTAGAGAGTTGTGTTGTTCTACTTGGTTAACCGATTTTAGATCGGTAAGTACATCAGCAGCGCGTTACCAACAATTATCGCTTAATCCTTTAAAACTTGCAGGACAATGTGGTAAGCTTAAATGTTGTCTTAATTACGAGTTAGATGCTTACTTAGACGCCTTAAAAGCATTTCCAAAGTCCGATGTAAAATTGTACACCGAAAAAGGGAATGCTGTTTGCCAAAAAACCGATATTTTTAAAGGTTTAATGTGGTATGCTTATGAGGGAGAATGGATGAACTGGCATATTATTACTACAGAACAGGCCAATGAAATTATTGAGAAAAATAAGAAAAGGGAAAAGGTAGCTAGTTTAGAAATGTATGCTGTAGAGCAGATACAAGATCCTAAAACCGAATTTGAAAATGTTGTTGGTCAAGATAGTTTAACACGTTTCGATAATCCAAAACCGAATAAGAAACGTAAAACCAATAAGAATAACAGAAATAATACCAATAATACCAAAAACAAACCTAGAAATAGAAACCGTAATCAAAATATTAATGCAAAGCCAAAGCAAAATTCAAAGCCAAATGCTAAGAACAATTAAGGCATTATTTTTTGGAATTATAAGTTGTTTTTTTGTGGTGAGTTGTGATTCTAATGCAGTCTTTGATACTTACAAATCAGTACCTAAAGAATGGCACAAAGATTCTATTGCTTCATTTAATTTTAAAGCACCAGACACTTTAAAGAATTATAATTTATATGTTAATTTAAGAAATACAGATGCTTATAAGTTTAGTAATTTATTTCTTATTGTAGAATTAGATTATCCTAACGGCAAGGTTGTTACAGATACTTTAGAGTATAAAATGGCAGCTCCTAATGGGGAACTTTTAGGAACGGGATTTTCAGATTTAAAAGAAAATAAATTGTGGTTTAGAGGTTATAAAGAGCCGTTTAAATTTAACGAAGAAGGAGAATACATTGTTAATATTCAGCATGCCATGAGAAAAAATGGAGATGTTAATGGTGTAGAGTTTTTAAAAGGAATTACAGATATTGGTTTTAGAGTAGAAAAAGCTCAAAAAGAGTAAATATGGCAAAAAAGAAAGTAGTAAAATCTAAGTCAGAAACATTAGATTTTTCAAAATATGTACGTTGGTTTTGGATATTATTTTTAGCTGGTATCTCAGCTATTGTGTTATTGTTTTTATTCGCGTCTTGGGGATTTTTAGGTGAAATGCCCGATTATACAAGATTAGAAAATCCGGAAACTAATTTAGCTTCAGAAATTATTTCTTCAAATGATGAAACATTAGGGAAGTTTTATTTTGACGATAACAGAACTCCAATTGGTTTTAAAGATTTACCTCAAAATTTGGTCGATGCATTGGTTGCAACAGAAGATATCCGATTTTATGAACACTCTGGTATTGATGGTAGAGGAACTTTGAGAGCTATTTATAAATTAGGCGCTGGTGGTGGAGCAAGTACCGTTTCTCAACAATTAGCAAAAAACTTATTTACAAAACAGGTTTCTTCAAATATTATTGAGCGTCTTTCTCAAAAAGTAAGAGAGTGGGTTATTGCTATCCGTTTAGAACGTCAATATACTAAGGAGGAAATAATAGCGATGTATTTTAATATTGTTGATTTTAACAACAATGCAGATGGTATTCGTAGTGCTTCTAGAATATATTTTGGAAAAGAACCAAGAGATTTAGATACTAAAGAATCTAGTATGATTGTTGGGATGTTAAAAAACCCTTCGTTATACAATCCTAGACCTCACAAAAATCCTGTTGGTGTTAGAAATAGACGTAATGTTGTTTTGGCTCAAATGGCTAAATATGATTATATCACAGAAGAAGTAAAAGACTCTCTTCAAAAAACAGAATTAGATTTAAACTATTCACCAGAATCTCACCGTGAAGGTATTGCGACTTATTTTAGAGAATACCTTAGGGGTTTCATGAAAGATTGGGCAAAGGATGATCAGAATAGAAAACCAGATGGTAGTAAATATAGTTTATATACTGATGGTCTTAAAATTTACACAACAATAGATTCTCGCATGCAGAAATATGCAGAAACGGCGGTTGAACAACACATGTCTAGATTACAAGCAGAGTTTGATAATCAAAATACACCAGACCGTAATAAAACAGCGCCATTTTTAGATCTTTCAAAATCTGAAGTTACTAAGCTAATGAATGACGGTATGAAGCGTGGAGAACGTTGGAGAATACTTAAAAAGCAAGGAAAGTCTGAGAAAGAGATCCGTGCTTCATTTGAGGTACCAACAGAAATGAGAGTTTTTAAATGGGTGAATGGTAAAGCAGGTGAAATAGATACTATAATGAAGCCTAAAGATTCTATGCGTTATTATAAATCATTTTTACGTACAGGGATGATGTCAATGGATCCACAAACAGGTCATGTTAAAGCTTGGGTTGGTGGTATAGATTACAGAAATTTTCAATACGATATGGTAAAACAAGGGAAGCGTCAGGTAGGATCTACCTTTAAACCTTTTGTTTACGCTACTGCTATTGATCAATTACAATTATCGCCTTGCGACTATTTTCCAAGAACACAAATTACTATTGCTGCTAATAAGTTTGGAAATCCAGAACCTTGGACAACTAAAAATTCTGATGGTAATTATTCAGGTGAGCAAACGCTTAAAGATGCTTTGGCAAGTTCTACAAATACAGTTACGGCAAGGTTAATGAATGAAATAGGACCTCAACCTGTTGTAGAAATGGCTAAGAAATTAGGTATTGAACAAGATATTGTACCTGTGCCCGCAATTGCTTTAGGAACAGCAGATATTAGTGTTTACGAAATGGTTGCTGCATATTCTACCTTTGCTAATAAAGGAGTTTATAACAAGCCTGTTATGGTAACACGTATTGAAGATAAAAATGGAACTATCTTATATCAAGTTGCACCAGAAAGTAGAGATGTATTAAGTGAAGAAGTTGCTTATGTAACTGTTAATCTTATGGAAGGGGTTACAAAAGCAGGTTCTGGTGGACGTTTAAGAACTAAAGGAGTAGAAAAGTATAATAAAATGTATCAAGAAGTGATGACGGGTTATCCTTATGATCTTCAGAATCCAATAGCTGGTAAAACAGGAACAACACAAAACCAAAGTGACGGTTGGTTTATGGGTATGGTGCCCAATTTAGTAACTGGTGTTTGGGTTGGTGCAGAAGATAGAGCAGCGCATTTTAGAACAATTACTTATGGTCAAGGTGCTTCTATGGCATTACCAATTTGGGGGCTTTATATGAAAGCTTGTTACGCAGATGAAACTTTAGATGTATCTACAAGTAATTTTGAAAAGCCTTCTAATTTAACAATCAATATAGATTGTGAAGCTAAAGATGAAGGTGATCTTGTTGGCGATGATAATCCTGAAGATAATGTTGATTTCGATTTTTAAAAAATCTCAACTTAGGTATTCCATTTTATGATTTTATATTATTAATTTGATACTAGTTTTTGTATTTTTCAAATGCAAAAACTAGTACCTATGATTAATAAAAAAGTAGATAATATTTCTCAGGCACTTAAGGGTGTTACTGATAATATGACCTTTATGTTTGGTGGTTTTGGCTTATCTGGAATTCCTGAAAATGCCATTGCTCAGCTCGTAAAACTAAATATTAAGGGGTTAACCTGTATTTCTAATAATGCAGGGGTTGATGACTTTGGTCTAGGTCTGTTACTACAGCAAAAGCAGGTCAAAAAAATGATTTCATCTTATGTTGGAGAGAATGATGAATTTGAACGTCAAATGCTTTCTGGTGAATTAGATGTCGAATTAATTCCGCAAGGCACACTAGCCGAACGTTGCAGAGCAGCTCAATCTGGGTTTCCTGCGATATATACACCCGCAGGTTACGGAACAGAAGTAGCCGAAGGAAAAGAAACTAGAGAATTTGATGGGAAAATGTATGTCTTAGAACATGCTTTTAAAGCCGACTTTGCTTTTATTAAAGCTTGGAAAGGTGATGCCGCAGGGAACTTAATTTTTAAAGGAACTGCTCGAAATTTTAACCCAAACATGTGCGGTGCTGCTAAAGTAACCGTTGTTGAGGTTGAAGAATTAGTTCCGGTTGGAACATTAGATCCTAATCAAATACACATTCCCGGAATATTTGTTCAACGTATCTTTCAAGGTGAAACTTATGAAAAACGAATTGAGCAACTTACAGTAAGACAACGAGGTTAAAGATTGTCAATCCTATTTATTAGGATAGGAATCTCCAAATAGAGTTATAATATTAATTAAATAGATTTCTGCCTCGGCAGAAATGACAGAAGATATGTTAGACAAAAACGGAATCGCAAAGCGCATTGCACAGGAAGTTAAGGATGGTTATTATGTTAACTTAGGTATAGGTATTCCAACCTTGGTAGCTAATTTTGTGAGAGAAGATATTGAAGTCGAATTTCAAAGTGAAAATGGAGTCTTGGGTATGGGGCCATTTCCTTTTGAAGGCGAAGAAGATGCAGATGTTATTAATGCAGGCAAACAAACAATAACTACTTTGCCAGGAGCATCATTTTTTGATTCAGCAACAAGTTTTGGTATGATTAGAGGTCAACACGTAGATTTAACGATACTTGGTGCTATGGAAGTTTCTGAAAAAGGTGATATCGCTAATTGGAAAATACCAGGAAAGATGGTAAAAGGAATGGGAGGTGCTATGGATTTAGTAGCAAGTGCAGAAAATATTATTGTTGCAATGATGCATACCAACAGAGCAGGTGAGTCTAAATTATTAAAAAATTGCTCTTTACCTTTAACAGGTGTTGGTTGTGTAAAGAAAATTGTAACAAATATGGCGGTGATAGAAGTTACTCCAAAAGGATTTCAGCTTTTAGAACGTGCGCCAGGAGTTTCTGTCGAGGCTATTATTTCTGCTACGGAAGGTGAATTAATTATTGAAGCTGAAATACCGGAAATGAATGTGTGAAAAATAAATTTTATTTGTAAGAGCTGCTAATTTTAGCTGCTTTTTTTTGAAGGTAAAATCTTTTAAATGTTAAATTAAAATGTATTTCAGCGATTTATTAAGTGTTTAAGCGGTTAATGTTAAAATATATTAGATATTGCTGTATCTAATAAAAGAAATATATTAGAAAACGTAAGTTACCATAAACTTAATTTCCTTTTTGCCCCAAACCTATATTGAAATATTGATTATGAAAACTAAATCAAGCTTACCAAACCCTACTTTAACTGAAAATCATGAATTTTCAGTATTAGAAAGCACTTTAGAGTTTATCTCTGATGTTTTTAAATTAACAAAAAGAGTATTCATGCTATAATCCTTTAGGAATAGCATGAATCAGCTTTTTTGTATACTCTTTTTTAGGGGAAGCATATATTGTATCTGCATCTCCAATTTCTTCAATTTTTCCTTTATTCATTACTAATAACTGATCTGCCATATATTTTACAACGGCCAAGTCGTGTGAAATAAATATATAAGTGAAGCCAAATTGCTCCTTTAAGTCATTTAATAGATTTAAAACTTGTGCTTGTACTGAAATATCTAAAGCCGAAACAGACTCATCACATACAATAAGCTGAGGTTCTAAAGCAATAGTCCTTGCTATACCTACACGCTGACGCTGACCTCCTGAAAATTCATGTGGATAGCGGTCAAAAGCAGAAGCATCTAAGCCTACTTTTTCTAAAATTTCAATAACCTTTTCTTTTCGTTCTTTATTTGAAGATCCTATATTATGAACCGTCATGGGTTCTAAAATAGCATTACCAACAGTTAATCTTGGATTGAGCGAAGCAAATGGATCTTGAAATATAATCTGAATATCTTTTCGTAACGTTCGCATATCCGAAGTATTCAAATTTGTAATGTCTTTCCCTTTATATAATATTTGTCCAGAAGTCGCTTTGTCTAACTGTAAAATAGCATTTCCTAAAGTCGATTTTCCGCAACCAGATTCACCAACCAAGCCTATCGTTTCTCCTGGGTAAACTTTAAAGCTTACACCATCTACGGCATTAAAAGGTTTGTCTTTCGTAAACCATCCCGTTTTGGATAGGTATGTTTTTTCAACATCAATAACTTCTAATAAAGGGTTTTGAGCATATAATTTGTTGTGGTTTTCAATTCTGTTTTCATCAGAAATAATGGTTTTACTTACGCTGTTATTCATAAAGTCATAGATTGTCGGTAATTGTTTTAATCTAAAATCTGTTGATGGTCTAGCGCCAATTAACGCCTTGGTATAATTGTCTTTTGGATGATTAAATATGGTTTCGGTTGTGCCTTGTTCTACAATTTCACCTTTATACATCACTAAAACACGGTCTGCTAATTCCGAAACTAAAGACAAATCATGAGAGATAAACAGAACGCTCATTTTTGTTTCAATTTGAATCGTTTTAAGCAACTCTAAAATCTCTTTTTGTACAGTAACATCTAAAGCTGTGGTTGGTTCGTCTGCAATCAGTAATTTAGGTTTGCAAGCAATAGCCATGGCAATCATAACACGCTGTTTTTGTCCTCCGGAGATTTCATGAGGATACGCTTTATAAATTCGGTCGGGATTAGGTAGCTTTACTTTATCAAAAAGATTTAGAACTTCGGATTTAATTTCTGAATTAGATAATTTAAAATGTTGTTTTAAGATTTCTTCAACTTGTTTACCACAGCGCATAGAAGGATTCAAAGAACTCATAGGTTCCTGAAAAATCATGGCAATTTCTCTTCCTCTTATAGCTTGAAATTCTTTATCAGATAGATCCACCAAGTTTTTATCTTCAAATTGAATGGTTCCAGATGTAATTTTCGAAATCTGTTTAGGTAATAATCCCATTAAGGCTAGTGAAGAAATAGATTTACCAGATCCAGATTCGCCTACAACGGCTACAATTTCATTTTTATTGATATGAAATGAGCTATTTTTTATAATTTTATTTTCAATTCTATCCTTATAAAAGGAAATATTTAAACCTTCAACTTGAAGTAATTTTTGATCTGCCATAAGAGAGATTTGAATCTAGAAAACTAGATTACACATGTTTTATTTCATTATCTTGAAGCAATTTGTCGCCTCTTAATCTTAAAAATATTTGTGCGACTGCAATTGTATCTTTTTCGCAATAAACAACAATTCTATTTATTTCTTTCGTTTTGTAATAGACGTGATAAACTTCACTACCATCAATATCATCTTTAGGTGAAGGAATGCCTAATACATTAGTTAATAATTTTAATGACGTATAGGTTTTAAAATCACCAAATTTCCATAATTCTAAAGTATCTAAATGAGGTACTTCCCAAGGTTTCTTTCCAAATAAATTTAGTTTTTCTGGCAATTCTATATGGTGAATAATCATGCGTCTTGCTATGTATGGAAAATCGAATTCCTTACCATTATGAGCACACAGTAAATACTTATCAGAATTAAAATGTGTGTTTAGTAAGTTTTTAAAATCATTTAAAATTTTTATTTCATCACCGTAAAAGGAAGTCACTCTAAAACTTCGAATTTCTTCTTCTATGTTAAAGTAGCCAACCGAAATACATACAATTTTACCAAATTCAGCCCAAATGCCTGCTCGGTCATAAAACTCTTCTGCTGAAAATTCTTCTTTTCGCTGGTAACGCGACTTGGCATTCCAAAGGTCCTGTTTTGCATTATCTAAATCTGAAAAATTTTCTGTTTCAGGAACGGTTTCTATATCTAAAAATAGAATGTTTTCTAAGTTGAGTTTGCTAATCATGTATTGTGTATTTGGCAAACCCAACAGGTTTTAAAAACTGAAAGGTTTAGCGTTTTACTTTTCCATCATGGAATAAGCTTCGTCTATAAAGGTATAAAAATCAGGTGAATGTGCATTACCTTGTGCTTTTGCAACCGTATGTCCTAGTCTGATTACCATAACGTTATCTTCAGGAATTACAATTACATACTGCCCTAAGTGACCACGCATGTAAAAAATGTTTTTATTTTTATGTTTAGCAATCCACCAACCATAGCCATACATTGGACCGTTTTTAAAACGCGGGTGTACCGATTTTGAAACAAATGTAGAATCTAAAATTTGTTTGCCATTCCATTTTCCATGGTCTTTAAATAGTTTTCCGTAACGCGCAAAATCTTTTGCATTACTAGCAATACAGCAATAAGCTTTTACTAAATCGTGATCTTCACTATCTACTTGCCAAAGTGTTTCGTTTTCCGCACCTAAAGGTTTCCAAAAGCTTTCTTCAAAATACTTATATAATTTTTTACCGGTTGCTTTTTCAATAACCATAGCTAACATTTGAGTGTCTCCACTTGCATATTTGTAGCTTTTTCCAGGATCTGTTGCCATTTTTAAGCCATTCATAACTTTAGATAAGTCATCATCAAAGTAGGCACGTGTGGTAATAGAAAAAGGAGAATAGTAGGCTTCATCCCAATTTGTACCAGAGCTCATGCTAGATAAATCACCAACCGTCATTTTTGCCGCTTTTCCATCACAAAATGCAGGAAGGAAATCGCAAACAGGTTGGTCTAAACTTTTAATATATCCATCTTGAATCGCTTTTTGCATCAATCCAGAAACGTAACTTTTAGCCATAGAAAAACTATTCGATTTAGAATTTTCATTAAATTCATCGTAATAATTCTCAAACCAAATGCTATCATTTTTAATAATAACATAGGCAATGGTACCTGAAGATTCGTTTAGCTTTGTAAGCTCTTCTGTTTCTGAGGCGCTGTTATAATCTTTATGATTTGGCCAAGGTTCAGGTGTTCCTATATTAATGGCTTGGTTATCAAATTGTTTGTAGTCTTCTAAATATGCTGTTTTGTGGCCATTCATATATATGGTTCGTACAGCTTTTAATAAATAATCGGTATCCGTTATGTAAAGTGCAGCAATAACAACTGCCAATAGAATAACAATGAATTTAAGTGCGTTTTTTAGAAACTTCATTTGTGGTAAGTGTTAATTAGTTGCTTGACGTTTTTTTAATTTGTCTTTATAAAATTGTTTGTCAGCGATATATAGTGTTTTATTAAATGTAGCAATTATATTTTGGTTATCATCTACAAGACTCATTGTTTTAAGAATGTCAGTTTCTTTATTTTTTGATATTGAGTCTTTTATGTTTTTAACTTCTTGTTCAGAAAATATAAATTCACCATAAATTGTTGTTCTTGCAGGTCTTTTATAACGTGCTTCTACTGCTTTATCCCAAACAACGTAATCACTACCAAGGATCTGAATTAACTGTATCATGTAGATTGGGTCTGTAGCAGCAAGCATACTGCCTCCAAATAAGGAACCGGCATAATTCCGGTTTTTCCAATTAAGTTTGAGTCTTATTTTTACGTAGTGTAGATCGTCACTTACTTCAATAAGTTTAGCAGTTGTCCGTCTATACATAGGCGACCAATTAAAACCGTATTTATAGATTGTTGAGGTTTTAAAAAAACGTTTTAAAAATTCGGTAGCAACTTTGTACATCAATTAAAATAAGGTTTGTTGTTTGTTTTCGCTCTCGTGATTAAGTAACCATTGTTTTCGGTGTAAACCACCAGCATAACCGGTAAGACTTCCGTTGCTTCCAATAACGCGATGACATGGAACAATAATCCAAAGTGGGTTTTTACCATTAGCATTAGCAACAGCTCTAATGGCTTTTGGGTCGCCTAATTGCTTAGATAATTGAAGGTAAGATATGGTTTTACCTAAAGGAATATCTACTAAAAGTTTCCATACTTTTTTCTGAAATTCTGTACCCTCAGGATTTAGATTTAAGTTGAATGTTTTTAGAGTACCTTCAAAATAATCTTGAAGTTGATTAGCACAATCCTCAAGTTCATGAGGAATTATATCTGTGATTTGTTCTTCAGTATTTAGTATGCTAACTTGAGTAATACCATTTTCATCTCCAATAATTTTTGCGTAACCTAAAGGAGAATTAATGATGCACGAAACCATTTTCTATTCGTTTTCTGGTGTTTTTTCCTCTTCAATAATACCTAGTTTCTTCGCTCTAGCTTCCCAGCTTTTTCTAGCTAAAGATTGTAAGTCTGAAACGTTATCACTTTCATCCATGATTTCTAGACCTAGAAGAGTTTCTATAACATCTTCCATAGTTACAATTCCACTAACAGAACCATATTCATCGACCACTAAAGCCATATGATTTCTGCTTTCTACTAACTTTTCAAATAGTTTAGGAATAGGTAGATTTCGTTCAATAACAATAATATTTCGTTTAAGATCAGATAATTTTTTAGATCCATTATCTAAGGCCATTTCTTTAAAAACTTCATCTTTTAAAACTAAGTTTTGAATGTTGTCTGCATCTCCTGAATATATAGGGATTCTACTAAATCGTAGATTCATATTTTCTTTAAAAAACTCCTTTACAGTCATGTTTTCATCCACAGTTTTCATTACTGTTCTAGGTGTCATTACATCCTTGGCAAAAACTTCTTTAAAGGTGAGTAGGTTTTTTATAATCTTACTTTCATTTTCTTCAAAAACCCCTTCTTCATGTGCAATATCTGCCATTGCAGCAAAACTTTCTCTGTTTAAAACACTTCCGTGTCCTTTTCCGCCAATGAGTTTTGTGGTTAACTGAAGCACCCATAAAATACCGGTGTATTTAAGAGGGAATATTAAAATATTAAGAGCTTTAGATGTAAAGTTGGCTAACTGTTTCCAGTATGTTGCCCCTATTGTTTTTGGAATAATTTCTGAAGCAACTAAAATTAGAATAGTCATTACGGTAGATACAATGGCTACCATTAAATCTTCAGTAATAGTAATACCTAAAATGGTTCTTTCTGTAGTGCCATACATTTCGGCATAAGCTACTTTAGCTTGTACACCAACTAAGATAGCACCAACCGTGTGGGCAATAGTGTTTAATGTAAGAATAGCAATTAAAGGACGGTCAACATCTTTTTTTAATTCTTCTAGTTCCGTAGCATAAACTTTGCCTTCTTTCTTTTTAAGATTTATAAATGTAGGTGTTAAACTTAAGAGTACAGCTTCTAGAATAGAACATATAAAAGAAAAGAATATAGATATGACAGCGTAAAAAATAAGTAAGCCCATTAATAAATAAGTGTTTTAGTTAGGGCTAAGTTACAAAATGAATGTTGAATTGTAGATTTATTTTATCGACCTTAAAAATATTGGCTTTACTTATTAATTTGTTAATCTTTCACCTTGGTGTAACAGGAAAAAAATACTTCTAGGACTGTAAACAAAAAAGATTAGTCATAAATTTAATTATTGACTAATCCTTTTATATAAATTAGGTTTTTTTAATTGAGATAGTCTAAATTATTTGACATCTAAAAATACGCCAGCACTAAATGAAGGGTTTGCTGCAATAATTTTTCCACTTAAAAGAGAAGAATAGTTGAACGAGACACCTAGTTTTTTGTTGATGTAATAAGCAACTTCTGCGCCTAAACCAACATATTCGATATTATTTGCAAATATGCTACCTTGAGAATTTTGTGCATTTAAACTTCCGTTATGTAAGGATTGTATTGTGTTTAGTCTTCCTATTAGCCAAAATTTATTTTGAATTAATTGAGTTCCTAATTCTAATCCTGTGGTTAGTTGATCAGAAAAATCATTGGTTCTATTATTAAACCCTAAATATACTTTACTGTAAAAGGATTGGTTATATATATTAAAGGATTTACCTAAGTTAAGCTGTACTAGTTGGTTAAATTCTCCATCACCAGTCTGAAAACTTCCATCAGATCCACCTTCACTTTTTCCTGTAGGCAAGCCAAATTTTAAAGAGGCAGATAAAGCCCAAGAGTTTTTATTAAATAGGCTATAGTTGACACCTAAGTCGATATCTCCAATAGAATTTACGGCTTCACCTTCAGTTAAAACTTGTCCGGTTGTTCTTGAAATAGCATCATTTTGAGTTGTTCTGGAGAAAAAAGGAATATAGGCTACTAAATCTAATTTTTTAGTAAGTCCATATTGTCCATAAAAGTTGAAATTAAAATTTGTTCTGGTGGCGTTAGGATCTTTATCTCCGGTATCTGTATAATGTTCGTCAGATTCTAAATACCAGGCTGAAACTTTATAATATCCTTTGCCTTTATCTTTAGTCCATTGTGCAAAAGAATGTTGAAAGCTTAAGATGATAATTAAAGTTGGGATTATTTTTTTTAAAGTCATTGTCATAATTTAAATATGTAATTAATCTAATATTTCGCCTGTACCTACTTTTACACCAAAAGGTTGGCACCAGTAAAGTAAATAGGTGTAATCGTTAATGTTAGTGTTGGGAATTGTGTATGTGTGAGCGCCATTAAAAACACTAACAGGTCCAACACTATAGGCACCAGAAATTGAGTTAGGATTATTAGTTAAGTACAAGTAAAGTCCAGGTAGGCTAGTTGTAGCTTGGTAGTCGCTATTTACAGAAAGCAGTAGGTTGTCAGAGTTTTCTTGTTCTGCGAGTGTAAAACCACCCGTAAGTAAATAACTACTAGTCGTTACAATGGTACCCGATTTTACAACGGGTTCTATAATTACCACAGTTCCATTTTCTGTAATGGTTATAGAAAAACTTTCTTCTAAAAAAATATCATTTTCTAATACAGAAGCAGATATTGTGGTGGTTCCTTCAGAAATAGCAGTTAGAAACCCAGAAGTGTCAACGGTTGCAATGTTTAAATTAGAACTGCTCCAAGTTACTATTGTTTCTTCTTCAATTCCTATATTATTAAAATATGCAGTGTTTAGCTGATAAGTTTCAGGAACGGGTAATGAGTTAATAGGGTTTAGAATTCTGAGCTCAGGTTCAATAAAGTCATTAACAATATCTTCTCCGATACAACTTGTTTGTAATAGTAATAATGAAACAAGTAAAAACGTGTACTTTTTAATCATAGATAGTAAATTTATAAAGTAGTTGTCTTTAATAATTTAAAACCCTTACACTATAATGTTAAAAAATTAAGAATTCACTATTAGGGGGCGTTGGAAATAGATCATAAAAAAAACACTCTTATATTTTATACAAGAGTGTTTTTTTACGATTCAAAATTATTAATTATAGCAACTTTTAATCTATTTCGATATACTTTTTTTGCTCAGTTAAATGAATGAATTGTCCATTTTTATATTTAAATTCCCCTTTGTAAGCATATATTGAATCAACCTGACAGCAAAATGAAAAATCGGTGGCATAACTATACGAGAGTGTTTTCGATTTTTTGTTGTAAGTTAAATAGTGCTTTGTCTCAATAAAACTTTCTTGAGATAACGATAGTTTTCCGCTAGGATTGTAAATACTGTCGTTTAGAATTTCATTGTACTTTGGATAATTATAATCGATTTGGTGATAGTTTATCTCATTATCTTTAAAAGAAATTAAAGTGGCAGATTTTGTTTTCTCAGAGTAAACAGATGCAGGTCTACCAAAACTTTTTTCCTTTATTAGGTATTTTCCATCAGGCATTAGGTAAATATGTTCTAGATCTTTAAACTCTAATTTCTCGATGATTTGTCCATTTTCTAGCACAATTTGGGAAACCCAATAAGGATTACAATACGCACCACAAGATTCTCCCCGACCAACAAATATTTTAAACAAGTTATCAGGAGAAGTATATACACTGGCAACTAAGATGCTTCTGTCACCATCAAAATGATTAGTTAATAAAGATTTTATTTTTGAATTTGATAAGTTGGAATTTTCAGTTTCTAAAGTAGAGAAGGCTGTTTTTCTCCAAAAAAGAAGTAAATCCAAAGAGTCTTTATGAGACATTATATAGTTTGAATGAATTTCTTCTAAGGGATAGTCTGTAAATTCACCTTTTTTAATTTCCAGAGAGTCTTTGATTGTTTCTGTTAAATCTAATTTTTGATTCTCTTCATAATTATTTGAGGGGATTTCAGAAACCGATATATCCTTAATTTTAGATTGTTGTTGGTCTTTGCAGCCAAAAACCAATGCTAAGAGTATAAATGCTATCTGTATTTTACAATTGTAATACATAGGTTATCTAACTTTCTAATATAATACTAGTATTAGGAACTCCGTATTGAGAAATACGTTCTAAAAAAGTAATTAAAGCCTTGTTGTCTTTGAAATAGCCTAAAATACATAAGCTATCTTCACCTGTAATGCGGTCGCAGCGTTCTACTTCGTTTATGTATTTGATTTGGTTGTATGCTGTTCTTATAGTACTAGATTGATGAATTTTTAAATTGATATAAGCCCTAACTGTAACGCCTAATTTATCATGATTAAGCTTTAAAGAATACCCTAAAATAAATCCTTTTTTCTCTAGTTGTTTTACGCGTTTACCAATTGCTGGAGCTGATAATTCTACAGCTTTTCCTATAGTAGCAAATGATTCACGTGCATTTTCACGAAGCATTTTTACAATTTTTTGGTCAATAGCGTCCATTTTCTGTTTCGAAATTAATTTGTTTGTTATTCAAAATATTCGAAACCAAATGTAGGAAAATTTTTGCATTTATTTTTAAGATAAACAAGCAGTTTGTTTGAAATTATGGTTCAGTTTAAAAATCTTCTGGATGATTATCTAAATCTAGATACTATTGTTTTTTGAAATAGAATGAAACAAGAATCCGTTGCGATGTAATAATAAACATAAGATAGATTGACCTTTTGCTAGGTGATAGAGTGATCTTATAAGAAACGTCCTTAGCAAATTTTGATAAGGACGTTTCTCTAAAAATAAATAATAAAATTGTTTTTTAATTTTCTGTTTCTCGTTTAGCAGCTTGCTCGGCACGTTCTAATTCTTGCTGTGCTTTTTCTAGTTCTCTTTTGGCTTTTTCAAGATTTTGCTTAGCTTCTTCTGTGTTTTTAGCTTCTTCTTTATCAGTATCTGTGCCAGAAATATAATTTTTCAAGTCTTTTCCGAGTTCAATTATTTTATTTTGAAACGAATGTGAAACTTTATTTTTATTTACGAAAATTTTAATATTTCCTTTATTTAATTTGCATTCGAAAGTCTTATTATTATCTTTTTCGATAGTCCATAGGTATGTTTTACCGCTAATATGTAGATTATCTCTTCCTAATTGTTTTAATACTAAAGCTTTTATTCCTTCATTTTTTGAATTGTCATATCGTGCTCTAAATTTATAGGCGTCGTCAGAATTTGAAACAGAAATAGAGCTACTATGTTGTACATCATTATTTTCTTCTATAGAAATAGACTGTGAGATATTAGATGATGAAACACTCATTGTTGTTGGAGGTGTTGGTGGATTGGGTGCTGTTTGCGATTGGCCTTGTATAGCCGAAAATAAAGTAGCAACGACAAGGAATCCGATTTTTTTGTTTAAGATTTTCATGATTTTTTGATTTGATTTTGAAACATTCATAACTGTTCGTTTTTATTGATGATTCAAAATTAGAAGAGAAATATCCTAAAAAAAAGAAAATGAGAAGCGTTAACCTAGCGTTAACCAACAGTTGAATTTTTTGTTAATTGACTTTAAATTCTAAACCAATATTGCGAGTGCTTTTAATTAAAATAGAAGAATCGTGTTTAAAATATTTTCGTAACCGACTAATAAAAACGTCCATGCTTCTCCCTGAGAAAAAATCGTCATTTTCCCAAACGGCTTTTAAAATAGCTTCGCGCTTTAGAAGTTGGTTTTTATGTTGAAAAAGAAAAAGAATTAGTTCAGCTTCTTTTTGAGTGAGTTGTTTTTTGAAGTCTTTACAGGTTAACTCTAGTCGCTGCGTGTCTAGAGAGTAATTACCAATAGTTACAACACTAGAGGTTTTAATTTGATTGGAATGATTTTGAGTTCGTTTTAAAATATTATTTAAACGTAATACCAATTCATCGGCTTCAAATGGTTTAATAATGTAGTCGTCTGCACCTAGTTTTAATCCTTTAATTTTATCATCTTTCAGTTTTCTTGCGGTTAAAAATATGAAAGGAGTTTCAGGATTAATGGCAATGATTTGTTTAGCTAATGAAAATCCATCAAGTTTTGGCATCATCACATCAAAAACACAGATATTAAAGGTTTCAGTTTTAAAAAGATCTAAAGCCTCTTGTCCGTCTTTAGCCCAAGTGATGGTATAACCAGAAAGTTCTAAATATTGCTTTAAAATGTTCCCAAAATCTAAATCGTCTTCTGCTAAGAGGATGTGTTTCATAACTATTAATTTATGGGAAGTGTTATAACAAAAGTTGTTTTTATATCTTTTTCGCTCTTCACTGTAATAGTGCCGTGGTGTGCTTTTACTATTTGGTTAGAATAATACAAGCCTAAACCTAAACCTTTTACATTATGAAGTGCCTTGTCTTCTACGCGGTAGAATTTATCAAAAAGATGTTTGTGGTTTTCTTCAGAAATGCCAATACCGTGATCTGTAATGCTAATTTTTAAATCGGAATCAATTTCTGCATTAAAAGTAATAACGCAGTTGTCGTTTGAGTATTTTACGGCATTTTCAAGAATATTTAAGAGTGCTGTTGTGATATAAAATTTATCAATTTTAATAACTTTATTTTTTGCTAAAAACACACGATTCAATGTCACATTTTTCGTGTATGGGATTAGTGAAAAATCATCTAAAACGGTATTTAAATAGGCTTCAATTTCTACGGGCTTTTTAATAAGTTTAATTTCTTTGTATCCCAAACTGTTACTAAGTACTTGATCAATTAGTTTTTGAAGTCTTTTATTTTGGCGTTCAATAGTATTTATAGTAGCATCAAAATGTTGGCTATCTTTTTTTACTAGAGGGTTTTTAAGCATTTCGCTAGCTAAGCTTAAGGTAGTTAAAGGTGTTTTTAATTCGTGAGTAATATTATTAACAAAATCCGTTTTTATATCTGCAATTTTCTTTTGTGTGATAAGATTTTTTATAGAATAGTAAAGTAGTCCAAAAACAAAACAAAATATAAGAAGCGATAGCATTAAAAGACCGATCATTTGTTTAAAAACTTCGGTTTTCCAGCCGTCTATATCCATTACATCTTCGGTATGAAACATAAGATATAATGAGGTATTTACAGCTTTTCCGTCAATTTCTCGTGTGTCTAAATGATCTGTTTCCCAGAGTGTATTGCTTATATATAATTCGTTTTTTACAGGGATACTATCTCCTAATATTATGGCTTTAGGCATTTTTTTATAATCATAAATGGTATCATTACTTATGGAGTCCATCAGGATAATATGCTTAACGCTTTTATGATATTTTATGCCATACGGTATATTGTTTTTAAGTAATTCTTTTTGATAACCTTGTTTAAACAGTTCGTTTATAGAGTCAATAACGCGTTGTAGGTTATTGATAACATCTGTTTTTGTAGCTGTTTTAACTTTGTAATCAGTAAGGGTTGTTAACAAATCTTCTTGCCAGATGTTTGAGAGAGAATCTAGTGTAGGTGAGAAATCGTCAATACGAGAAATAGAACGTCTAGTATCGTTTATAAAAGCTTCTTTTTTTAATTTGTAAGTGTTATTAATTAAATAGCCTTGAATAAGAGACAAGGCTAATAATCCTAAAATAGATGCGCTTATTAAAATATTTATCTTTTTGTTCACAAGATTATGATGTATTCACAAATGTAAGCTGTAGATTTTAATAAGCGCAAAAACAGAACCCGTTAACCTTGCATTAACTTAAATTATAAATATCGTGGTTAGCAGTTCTTAGTTTAATTGTAGGCTATTGTTTAACCATTAATAAGCTTTACAACATCCTTTGCAAAATAACTTGCAATAATATCACCACCAGCGCGCTTAATTGCAGTCACTTGTTCCATCATCACAGCATCATGATCTAACCATCCTTTTTCAGCTGCAGCTTTTAACATGGCATATTCACCAGAAACTTGATAAACAGCAACAGGCACATTCACTGCATTTTTAATTTCACGGACAATATCTAGATAGCATAATCCTGGTTTTACCATTACAATATCTGCACCTTCTTCAATATCTATAAGGGTTTCACGAACGGCTTCTAATCTATTGCCGTAATCCATTTGATATGTTTTTTTGTCTTTTGGCACATCTACCAAATCAACTGGGGCAGAATCGAGAGCATCTCGAAAAGGACCATAAAACGCCGAAGCATATTTTGCGGTATAAGCCATAATCCCAGTGTTTTTAAAACCTTCCTGCTCTAGTAACTGACGAATTCTTAAAGTTCTTCCGTCATTCATATCGCTAGGTGCAATAAAATCAGAACCTGCTACGGCATGGCTTAATGCCATTTCTGCTAAGACTTTAGAAGATTCATCATTTAATATAATACCTTTTTCTACAATACCATCGTGGCCGTAAACAGAATAAGGATCTAAAGCTACATCTGTCATTACTAACATGCCTGGACATGCATCTTTTACTGCTTTTATAGTGCGTTGCATTAATCCGTTAGGATTTATAGCTTCTGTACCTTTGTTATCTTTTAATTTGTCGTCTACTTTAACAAATAGTAAAACAGATTTTAAACCTAAAGACCATAGTTCTTTTACTTCATTTTGAAGTGTGTCTAAACTAAACCTAAAGTAATTTGGCATTGAAGGAATTTCATCCTTAACACCTTTTCCTTCCACCACAAAAAGTGGTACTAAAAAATCGTTTGGTGTGATGTAAGTTTCTCTAACTAAACTTCTAATAGCTTCGCTAGTTCTCAGTCTTCTATTTCTTTGTATTGGAAACATGATTATGTTTTTTATAGACCAGTTTGGTTTTAAAAACCAGACAGGTTTTTAGTTTAAGTTTTATGATTACTTTTAATGCCTACAAAGTTACTCATTATAACCCATTTTATATTGCTAGAAAGCTTAAGACTTTTACAATTTATTTATCCTTGGCGAAGCTATCAGGCAGAACTTTTAAAAGATTTTAATGGTCATATAGCAGATCACCATTTTCATGTTATTGCACCTCCCGGTTCTGGAAAAACCATCTTAGGATTAGAGATAATTAGGAGGCTTGGAAAGAAAACTTTAGTCTTAGCGCCAACATTGACTATTAGGAACCAATGGGAAAACAGATTGCAGTCTTTTTTTACGAAAACTGCTAATTTTGAAGCTTTTTCTTTCGATTTAAAAGCGCCTAGCGACATTACTTTCTCTACCTACCAGTCCCTTCATGCCTTTTATAAGACATTTGAGGATAAAGAAGACTATTATAAATTTTTTAAAAAACATCAGATTGAAACCATTGTTTTAGACGAAGCACACCATTTAAAAAATGCGTGGTGGACTTGTTTAATGGATTTAAAAAAGAATTCTGATTTCTATATTGTGGCACTTACGGCTACGCCTCCATATGATAGTAGTAGGGCAGAGGTTTCTAAATATTTTACTCTTTGTGGTGAAGTTGATGATGAAATTGCGGTTCCAGATTTGGTTCGTGAACGCGATTTAAGTCCGCATCAAGATTTTGTGTATTTTTCAAAACCTGAAGATTTAGAGATCAATTTTATTGTAGATTACCGAAGAGATATTGCTAATTTTAAAGATGAATTATTAAAGGATGAAGATTTTATTTCCTTTTTAACACATCACCGTTTTTATAAAAACCCAAATTGGCACCTAGAAGAACTCTATACTAACACCGAATATTTTTCTTCAATTCTTATTTTTTTATACGCTTGCGGTTTTGGTATTGACCATCAAAAATTAGAAGTTTTAGGGTTTGGTAAACAAGAAATAATTCAGTTTCCTGAACTCGATTTGCATTGGCTTGGTATTTTGTTTAAATATTTGTTAGTTTCTGATAGAGAGCAACTTATTGAGCAGGAAGAATACCTTTTAAAATTAGAAAAAAAATTACGACGACTTCATGTTTTTGAAAAAAAATCGATAGATTTTATAGGTGAACAATTATTGTATAAATCCCTTTCTAACAGTCCTAGTAAACTTAAAAGTATTGTGAGTATTGTTAACGCAGAACGGGTAAGTTTAAAAGCCGATTTACGATGTGTTATTCTTACAGATTACATTCGGAAAGAGTTTTTAAATGTTAAAGATGAAGGTATAAAGGATATTAACAAAATTGGAGTGCTTCCTATTTTTCAATATGTAAGGCATTATTGTCAAAAGCCAGAGGAATTAGCAGTACTTTCTGGAAGCATTGTTATTATACATCAGTCTATTTTAGAGGTGTTTGAAACGATTGAAGCTTTAGATAGTTTTAGCTTTTTGCCATTACAAACAGACGCTTCGTTTTTATTGGTTAGTGCTAAAGGGAAGTCAAATACTTCTATAGTAAGCATCATTACGCAACTTTTTGAAGCCGGATATATTAAAGTCCTCATTGGTACAAAATCTTTATTAGGAGAGGGTTGGGATGCACCTTCTATAAATAGCTTAATTCTGGCTTCTTTTATAGGTTCGTTTGTGTCCTCTAATCAAATGCGTGGTCGAGCGATTCGGAAAGATGCAAATCAACCTAATAAAACCGGAAATATTTGGCATTTGGCTTGTGTAGATCCTACAGTTTTAGATGGCGGAAAAGAAGTAGATACACTAAAACGTCGTTTTGAAGCTTTTGTAGGGGTTACTAATAGTACCATTCCGTTTATTTCAAATGGTTTTGAACGTTTAGATATTCCTGATGAAATTCCCGTAGATGCTATTGAAACTTTAAATATAGCCACTTTAAACCACGCTAAGAAACGTGTTTTAGTTACCGAAAAATGGAATAATGCTATTGGTAAAGGAACAAAGTTAACCAAAGAGATTAAGGTTTTACATTCTGGAAACCGCCCTTTTAAGGCACAAAAGCAAATTTATTATTTTGATGTGCTTCGGTTTTTTGTAGTCGAATTATTTTTTACGGTGCTTCTTTTTTATGTTGAATTTGTTGTGGAAAGTTTCCATCTCATTCTGCAACGTGGTTTTTACTACTTTATTTATACATTTTTAGCAGCCTTTGTTTTTGGGTTTGGTTACAAGTTTTATAAAGCTTTAAAACTGTATATACGGCATGGTTATCTTTATAAAAAGATAGGTAAAATAGGATTAGCAATTCTAGATACATTGCAAGAGCTTGGTTACCTTACGTCTAATAGAGACGCTATTAGTGTAAATTCTTATCTATTAGGAAAAGGAGATGTAGTCTGCAATTTGGTTGGTGCTAATGCTCTTGAAAATTCCTTGTTTGCTAAAGCATTAAGTCAACTTCTAGAACCAATTGAATCTCCTAGATATTTAATTATTAAAACTAACGTATTACGAAAGCGTTTTGACGTAGAGAATTTCTATCCTGTTCCTGAATTATTTGGGGACAAAAAGGAAAATGCTTTGGTGTTTCAAAAGCATTGGAATACTTATTTAGGAAAAACAAAACTCTTATTTACAAGAAGTGTAGAGGGGAGAAAGTTATTGTTAAAAGCAAGATTATATCATGTGTATAATGCTTTTAAGGAAGTTACAAAAGAGGTTGTGGTTTGGAAATAGTTTATTAAGGTGTAGACTCGAATAATAGATCTGTTAGTTTTTTTTGAAACCTGCAAAGTATTAATTTGTTTACTGACTTAAACCTAAATAAAACCACTGCCCATGCTCTTTTACAAAAGCTGATTTTTCATGGATGATATCTACTTTTCCATTTTCAAAGAAATAAGCATTAAAAGTTACAGTACCTTTTGTATCCCTTTCCGACCCTTTGATAGTTTCTAAGACTTCCAATCTTATCCATTGCACCGATTTTGCCCATTTTACAATGGTTTTTTTCTCTTTTATTGGTCGTGTAGATTTATGGTGTGTTGCCATTAAATAATCGCCATCAGCTAAAACAAATGCGCTATATCGAGAACGCATAAGTTGTTCGGCGGTGTCTGTTTTTCCATTGTTTAAATGAAAAATTTCACAGCATTCTTGGTAGATTTTTTTGTTTCCGCAATGGCAATTCATAATTAAGTATATTTAATTCAAACCCAATCTATAGGGTTTTGTAGCACCTTAATTAATTTTTCTTCTTCACTTCCAGATTCTGGATTATGATCATAAACCCATTGCACATGTGGTGGTAAACTCATCAGAATACTTTCTATTCGTCCATTGGTTTTTAATCCAAAGAGTGTGCCTTTATCATGAACTAAATTGAATTCCACATAACGACCACGGCGTATTTCTTGCCAATTTCGCTGAGGTTTGGTATATTCTATATTTTTTCGTTTTTCAACAATGGGTACATAAGCTTCTAAGAAACTATCGCCTACTTCGGTTACAAAATTGTACCAGTTCTGCATGTCCATTTCTTCGGTAGCTTTGCAATAATCAAAGAATAATCCACCAATACCACGGCCTTCATTTCGGTGTGCATTATGGAAATATTCATCGCAACGTGCCTTATATTTTGGGTAAAATTCAGAGTTGTGTTTGTCGCAAGCTGTTTTGCATGTCTGGTGGAAGTGTTTTGCATCTTCTTCAAACAAATAATAAGGTGTTAAATCTTGTCCGCCACCAAACCATTGATCTACGATGTTACCTTCCTTATCATACATTTCAAAATAACGCCAATTCGCATGTACTGTTGGCACAATTGGATTTGTTGGATGCAAGACCAAACTTAATCCGCAGGCAAAAAAATCAGCATCTTCCACGCCAAAATACTTCTGCATACTGTCTGGTAATTTACCATGAACACCAGAAATATTAACACCTCCTTTTTCAAAAACAGCACCATTTTCTATAACACGTGTTCTTCCACCGCCACCTTCTGGACGTTCCCAAATATCTTCTTGAAATTTAACTTTACCATCGACTTCTTCTAATTTAGAGGTGATGGTATCTTGTAATTGGTGGATGTATTTGAAGAATTTATCTTTCATTGAATTTGTTAAGTTTTTAGAATTGAAAGTTTTTAAAACATAATAGGTCTTAAATGGACTACGCTTTCAGTTTCTCTAAGTTAGAAAGCTTTTTATTTAAAAGGTTTTCTTCCTTTAAAAGATTTACTGTTTTTAAAGATGCAGCCGTAACACTTAAAGGTAAAACGATAATAACACCAATAAATGGAATGAATAAAAATAGCATGAAAATAATACCATTACCTATGGCTACACCACGATACTTTCTTACAAATCGTAGACTTTCTTTATATTTAAAATGGCGCTCTAAAGTATAATCCATGTTACCAAAGCCGGCATAATAAGCCTGTACTAAAAACAAAATAACTGTAGCAGCAATACTTCCTATTAAAGGAATGAAGTTCAATAATAAAATGGGTATGGTTACAAGTAGTTCTTTTCCTAAATTTCTAACATTGATGCGTATACCTCTCCATAATTGCTCTTGGAAAGAGGTTTTTCTATGATTATGTCTGTCAACTCCCGTTATGTGCTCTTCAATTTTTTCAGAAACTGGACTCATAAAAGGCGCAGACAATGCCATAATGATGTGTTTGTATAGAATTAATCCTATAGCCACAATCATAATAGCACCTATAAAGGTGGAGATGGTTGTAAAGGTTTCTTTGCCCCATTCCCAAGTCCAGGCTTTAGCTATAAAGCGCCCCATATTATCAGAAAGGCCATAAGACATCAATCCGATAATAGTGGCGGTAATAATGCTAATAAGCACAGGAATTGCAAAATATTTCCAAAGTTTTAATTTTGAAATTAAAGCGAAAGATCCTGAATAGGCTTTTATACCTTTTAATATGTTATTGATCATATTATTGTTTTTAATTAACTCTACTTAAAAGACGTTAAAACGTATGATAAGTTACAATAATTGAAGATTTACTTATTCTGCTTTATATTCTTTAACAGCATCTATAAATGCTTTGGCGTTTTCTAAAGGAATGTTTGGTAAAATACCGTGTCCTAAATTAACGATGTATTTATCTTTTCCGAAATCGTTAATCATTTGTGTGACCATCTTTTTAATTTCAGCTGGTGGCGAAAATAAACGTGTTGGATCAAAATTACCTTGTAAAGTAATATTTCCACCTGTTAAGTAACGTGCGTTTTTAGGAGAACATGTCCAATCTACTCCTAAAGCAGAAGCACCAGATTTTGCCATAGTATCTAAAGCAAACCAACATCCTTTTCCAAAAGCAATTACCGGAGCATCGTCTTTTAAAGCGTCAATGATTTGTTGCATATATTGCCAAGAAAATTCTTGATAATCTACTGGAGATAACATACCTCCCCAAGAATCGAATACTTGTACAGCATTACAACCCGCTTTTACTTTTTCTTTAAGATAAGCAATGGTTGTGTCTGTTATTTTTTGTAGTAAACCGTGAGCAGCTATAGGATTCGTAAAACAAAACTCTTTGGCTTTATCAAAGTTTTTAGAACCTTGTCCTTGCACACAATAACAAAGAATAGTCCATGGCGAACCAGCAAAACCAATTAAAGGAATCTCATCATTAAGTTTCTCTTTAGTCGCTTTTACAGCTTCATAAACATAGTTTAGAGCTACTTTTACATCAGGAACAATAACATTATCGACATCTTTTTGAGAACGAATAGGGTTTGGTAAATAAGGACCAAAATTTGGTTTCATTTCTACCTCAATATTCATAGCTTGTGGAATTACTAAAATATCTGAAAATAAAATAGCAGCATCCATACCATAACGACGAATAGGTTGTACGGTAATTTCACTTGCTAATTCAGGTGTTTGGCAGCGTGTAAAAAAATCATACTTCGCTTTAATTTCCATGAACTCTGGTAAATAACGTCCTGCTTGACGCATCATCCATACTGGTGGACGTTCTACTGTTTCCCCTTTTAATGCTCTTAAAAATAAATCGTTCTTAATCATGTTATATATTTTTATTTCTCAAATCGTATTCTTCTTGTCCTGCGCAATAATTCTCTATGTCTTTGTTGTTTCCGTAAACGACTAAAGTATCATGTTCTTGTACTACGGTTTCTGAATTGATTCGACCTATACTTTCTTTAATTATATGTTTTTTACCTATTATATTATGAATTTCTTTTTCACGAATAATGGTAATTAATGTCAGTTTAAACTTGTTTGTTGTATCAAGTTCTTTTAAAGATTTATTGAAGAAATCTTTTTTAGCTTTTACTTCAGAAATGGTGAAATTATTATCTAATTGATAGTTTTCTAAAGTAGATTTAAAGTTAATTTGTTGAGTTAATCGTCTTGCGGAATCTTGTTCTGGGTGAACAATACTATTCACTCCCATCGCTTCTAAAACGGTATCGTGAATAGGAGATATGGCACGGCTAATAATCTTTACATCGCTTAGTTTTTTAAGGATAGCTGTTGTAATTATGGCAGCACCTTCATTTTCACCAATAGCAACGACCACTTTATCTGCGTCTTTTAATGGTACAGCATCATAAGCTAATTCGTTTGTAGAGTCCATACAGATGGTGTGAGAAACTAAATCTTTTAACAAATTTATTTTCTCCATATCTCTGTCTATGGCAATGACTTCATTACCTGTTTCTGTAAGACTTAATGCGAGTGCATTTCCAAAATTTCCGAGTCCGATAACGATTACTTTCATCTTTATAAAAATTTATATGCTTTGTAAAATAACCTTAGTTAATTAAAATATTCTCTTTAGGATACTCGTAAAACTGATGGTTTATTTGTTTTAATAAACCAATCATTAAGTTGAGCATTCCTATACGACCAATAAACATGATTAAAATGATAACATATTTACTAGCCTCACTTAAAGTTGGTGTAAAATTTAAACTTAAGCCAACGGTGCTAAAGGCAGAAAAACATTCAAAAACAATATTTAATATAGGTGTGTTTTTAGGTTCAAATACCAACAATGCCATTATTGCTAAGCCAATAACTATAAGTGAAATACTTAAAATAGCAAACGCTCTTGAGGTGGATTGTGATGATATTCTTTTTCCAAAAATCTCAATACGTGTTTTACCTCTTGCAACGGTGAAAATATTTAGTGTTGCTAATGCAAATGTACTTGTTTTTATACCACCACCTGTAGATGCTGGTGATGCTCCAATCCACATTAAAAATATCACAAACAACAATGATGGAACAGTCATTTGGCTATAATCAATAACATTAAAACCGGCTGTTCTTGGACTTACCGAGTTAAAGGCTGCGTTTGTTAATTTACCTATTAAAGTTGTGTGCTCTAACATAGTGTTGTTGTATTCTGAAATAAAGAATACAACCCAACCTAAAAATAATAATATTACTGTAGTGTATATAACGATCTTTGTGTTTAGTGTAATGATGCTTATTCGTTTATGTACACCTTCAGGATCAAATAATTCTAAGAAGAAGATTTTAATTTTCTTATAGTAGTTGAAAATAATATTATGACCTAATCCACCAAAAATAACAAGCATCATAATTATCCATTGAAAACTATAGTTAAAACGGATGCTTTTTTCAAATAATCCGGATGGTAAAATGGAAAATCCAGCGTTACAAAAAGCAGATATAGAGTGAAAAACTGAGAAGAAAATTCTATCTTTAATAACGGTGTTATCTATAACTGAAGAATAAATAAATATGGCTCCAATCATTTCTAAAGACATTGTGAAAATTACCACATTTAGTGCCGCACGAAAAACATCTTTAAGGCCATCTTGAGCAATAAAATCTCGCGTATTTAAACCTTCTTTAAAGGATGAACTTCCTCTAAAAAAGAAGGCGAAAAAAGAGGTGAATGTTAAAATACCTAAACCGCCTAATTGTATTAGAACTAGGATAATAGATTGTCCTACAATAGTAAAGTCTTTACTGGTATCTAATACCGCTAGGCCTGTTACACAAACAGAGCTTGTGGCTGTAAATAAAGCATTTGTAAAGCTTATACCATTTGTAGTTGCACTTGGTAGCATTAATAAAAAAGCACCTAAGATGGCTAGTATAAAAAAGCTTCCTACAAATACGATGGCAGGATTAAAATACTTTTCATAAATGTAACGTACAAAAACTAGCAGTCTAAGTAAGAAGTATAAAACAAGACCTAATTCTAATATTGGCTTTATTTTTTGTAAAATATAATGATAATCGTTATGTCTATGCGTAATTGCTAAAAAACCAGAAGCTAATAGTAATATTGAGATGATAACAATATTAACAAGTGCAACTCTTTGGTTTTTTTTATACTTATAAGCATAAAGTTTAACAGCATTAAAAATGATTAATAAGACTGATAAAGCAATTAAACCAAAGACATGTGGTGATGTAAAATTATCAGTATGATCATAACCAAAATCAAAGACAATAAAGAACAATACAATAATATCGAAAAAACGATAAATGTAATTGAGGACAGATTGTCTTTCTAGCTTTGACATTTAAATCACTATGGTTTATTTTAAAACACCTATTTTTAAAATAGGTGTAAATTTACTATTAACTATAGTATTCATTAACTAATTCTACAACACTTTCTACTAAAGGAACTTTTGCTACGCGTACTTCTTTAAAGTGCTTTTTAGCTTCTATAGCTGTTGTTTCTCCAATACAAAAGGCAATTCCTTTTGCTTCGTTTAATTGTAAGAAACTTTGAACTGTAGATGGGCTGTAAAACATAACGCCATCTAAATCTTCTTCAATTTTTTTAGCGTCTAGTTTTGTTTCGTAAGCCTCAACTTCGTTAACTTTAATGTTGTTTTCAGATAGGATATCTGAAATCGTATCTAACCTTAAGTTACTACAAAAATAAGTTACTTCTGTACCATCCATAAATTCAGCCATATGTTCAGCTAAATTTTTAGCATAAGATTCATGGTGCTTTACTTTGCCTATGCGTTTTTCTACCAAGCGTTTAGTACGTCTACCAACACAATATATGTTTTTGAATTGTAATTCTATAGCAGAGAAGTTAGTTAGTAAGGCTTCTACAGCATTCTGGCTTGTGATAATGACATTTTCAATCTCGTTACGAACGATATTTTTATTTAATCGGTTAGGATTCGTTTTAATATCATCGTTACTTACAGCAACAACATCTTCGTGAAACTTAGCAACCTGATCTTTTGTTAATTTCTTAGTTGAATAAATATTAGTGACTTTATCACCTTGACCTAATTCGTCTATCAAAATTTTCCCTCCTTTACCAATAACATAATCAGCACAGAATTCTGCTAAATTATGATGACTACCAAGAGGGACAACTTTAGAAACTTCGATCTTTTTAGAACCATCTGTACTTAAAAGAATAGCTTTAAAATTAACCTCTTCGTCTTTAATGTAAGCTAAAGCTCCGATTGGTGCAGAACAACCGCCTTCAAGACGATTTAAAAACTCGCGCTCAATTGATGTGCTTATTTCTGTTTCTTCGTGATTAATTTCGGCACAAATAGCACGTGTTTCTTCATCTGCTTCTAATGCTGTAATCATAACTGCTCCTTGTGCTGGTGCAGGAATCATCCAATGTAGATTAATAGCGTCTTCAGGTGTAAGATTTAAACGTCCTAAACCAGCCCCTGCAAAAATAGCAGCATCCCAATCTTCGTTCTCGTCTAATTTTTCTAATCGTGAATTTACATTACCACGTAAACCAACTATTGTATGCGTTGGGTAGCGGTTTAACCATTGTGCACGGCGTCTTAAACTTCCTGTAGCAATAATGGCGTCTTTAGCAGATAAAAACTCTTCGTTATCTTTAAAAACTAAGGTGTCATTAACATTTCCACGTTTTAAAACAGCAGCTTGTATAATACCTTTTGGTAAAACAGTTGGTACGTCCTTTAATGAGTGAACTGCAATATCAATGGCGCCTTTCAGCATAGCAACATCTAAAGTCTTAGTAAAAACTCCAGTAATTCCCATTTCGTATAAGGGTTTATCTAGAACTAAGTCTCCGGTAGATTTTATAGGTACAAGTACGGTTTTGTGACCCAATCTTTCAAGTTGAGATTGAACGGTTTTTGCTTGCCACATAGCGAGCTGGCTGTCGCGTGTGCCAATGCGAATAATTTTAGACATTATCTGTAGTTTCTAACTGGAATATTTTTTTGATGAGCTCTATGCTTTCATCAGAAGAATCACTATCTTCTCTTAAGTGGTGTGCAAATTGATTGGTGATTTTTTGAATAATATTATTACTAATCAATTCGGCCTGATCTTCATTAAAATCAGCTATTTTTTTGCGTTGGTTGTTAAGTTCAGAATTTTTATAATCTGTCAACTTATGTTTTATAGCCTGAATGGTAGGTACAAACTTTAAGGTGTCTAACCAAGCATTAAATTCGGCTGTAATTTCTACAATTATACCTTCAGCGTCAGGAATAAATGCTTTACGTTTTTCTAAAGTGTCATCCGTAATTTTAGCTAAATCATCTAAATGTACAAGCGTAATATTAGAATGTTCTCTAATATCTTCATTCACATTTTTTGGAATAGATAAATCTAAAACTAATAAAGGTTTTGTAGTTGAAATTAAATCTTTATAAACCGTTGGGCTGTGAGCACCTGTTGCAACAATGGCAATATCTGAAGCGTTTAATTCTTCGGCTAAATTATCGTAATCTTTAACCACAAGATTAAATTTACCTGCTACTTCTTCTGCTTTACCTTTGGTTCTATTAATTAAGGTGATGTGAGGATTTTTAGTGTGTTTTACTAAATTTTCACATGTATTTCTACCTATTTTACCTGTTCCGAAGAGTAGAATATTCTTTTTCGAAATATTTTCTACGTTGTTCATTATATATTGAACAGAGGCAAAAGATACAGATGTTGCACCTGAAGATAATAGTGTTTCGTTTTTAATACGTTTACTTGCTCTAATTACCGAATTTACTAAACGCTCGGTAAATGAATTAAGTAAGTTGAATTTTTTAGAAGCTCTTGCACCAGCTTTAAGTTGAAAGATAATTTCAAAATCACCTAAAATCTGACTATCTAAACCAGAACCTACACGAAACATGTGGTTAATGGCTTCTTTATTTTTATGTACGTAAGCGACTTCTTGAAACTCTTCTACAGTTCCTTTAGTGTTTTCACATAATAAATGAATCAGCTGAAATGGATGTTCTGCAAAACCATAAATTTCTGTACGATTACAGGTTGAAATTACCAATAGACTCTCTATACCATTCTCTTTGGCTTGGGTCAATACGTTTTCTTTAGCGGTATCGCTAAGACTAAAATGACCACGCACTTCCGCATCAGCTTTTTTATAGCTGAGACCTATCGCGTAAAAATATTTGCTTTTATGTTGCATTTGTGACGTTCGCTCGTTTACCTGACTTTGGAAAGTAACGGCGCAAATGTAATTTCGATATTTTTAAAAAAACAACGCTAGGAGAACTTTAAGTATCGCTTGTGGTTTTTTAGCCTCGTTTTTAACGAAAACATGATAAAAATCATACTTTTGCATGTAATCAAGAGCTTTCGAGCTTCTTGTTTAGAATAGATCTAAATAATGGAGAAATGAATTCAGAAAAAAAGGACTTAAAAAGTATCGCTAAAGGTACTTTTGAAGAAACATATCTAGAAGAAGGCTTTTTTGTTTTAACGCATAAAAATGAAAATGATACTGTAGAAATTCTTGAACGGAAGATAGATAGCAGCTATATTCAGTTTCATTTTTGTAATAAAGGAACTGCTGCTTTTGTGTTTAACCAAGGGCGTTATACTTTAAATATTGATGAAGAAACGTCTTTATTACTTTATAATCCTGAGCGCGATTTACCTATTCATTTAGAATTACAACCGCATTCTTGGTTGGTGTCTTTAGTGATTTCTATTAAGAAGTTTCATGGTTTATTTTCTGAAGATACCAATTACGTTACTTTTTTAATGGATGATAATAAGGATAAAAAGTATTATAAGGATGGAAAAATTTCTCCATCAATGGCTGTGGTTTTAAATCAGTTAATTAGTTTTAATCTTAATAATTCTATTAAATCATTGTATTTTAAAGGTAAAGCTTACGAGTTGTTGAGTCTATTTTTTAATAGAAGTGAAGATGCTGATATTGAACAATGTCCGTTTTTAGTAGATGAGGTTAATGTCGCTAAACTGAAAAAGGCAAAAGATATTATTATTGCTAATATGTCAGAACCGCCAAGTTTGCAAGAATTAGCAGATGAAATAGATCTGAGCTTAAAAAAATTAAAAGAAGGGTTTAAACAGATTTATGGCGACTCGGTTTTTAGTTTTCTATTCGATTATAAAATGGAAGTGGCACGTAAACTTTTAGAATCTGGTGATTATAATGTTAACGAAGTTGGGTTACGAGTGGGTTACAGCACCGGAAGCCATTTTATTGCGGCTTTTAAGAAGAAATTTGGGACGACGCCTAAGAAGTATATAACGGCTTCTAGTTAGGTTTTAGAACCTATATTCTAGTTTTAATAGCACATGTCTTGGTAGTAACCTATATTCGGTGGAAGAAGAGCCAATATCGCTTATTGAGAATGTTCTGTAGGTTTTAGTGTTGAATAGGTTTTTACCGGTTAAACCCAAAGATAGTTTACTTTTTAGGAGTTGATATCTGGCATTAAAATCTAAGAAATAATACGTGTTATCCGTTGTTTGTATATTTCCAAAATAATAACGCTCAGATTGTAACTGTAAATCAAATTTGTCATTAAAAATAAAGGTTAAGTCTAAAAAACTTTCATTGTTAGTATAAGCGTTATTAATTGTAGTTTCTATTTCGTTTGTTGTCCATTTTGTACCTATATGGTAGTTGAAGACACCTTTAAAACCTGAACGTAATTCTATGCCGTAATTATAATTAGTAGAGGTTATGGTTCTTAGGTCTGAATTATTTACAATGTTTTTAAATTCGCTTTTAGAGTAGCCTAAATCTAGTTTTAAATTAGAAGATATAAACTTAAAATAATAATCGAGTTTAGAATTTATACTTATAAACGCTCGGTCTTTTATTAGTATTTGTCGCGATTGGGTAAAATTTTGTTCAATATTTGTATTCGTAGAAAAGAAATCGTGATTTTTACTGTACAAAATAAATGTATTTGCAAAAAAGCGATCGCTCCAATTACCCAATTGATAATTAAACGACATACTAGAGGCATCTAATTGATTAAAACTACTAGTGCCAGTAGAAAACGATCTGAAACCAGTAAGCACAAAGTTATTATATACATCTAAAATTGTTGCATTTGTAGTATTATAAGAATAAGATGAAATGATTTTATTTTTATCATTTATTTTCCAATCCAGTCCTATGCTTGGGTTAATAAAGAAAGGGTTTTGGCTCTCTGAGCTATTGCTGAATTCTAATTGATTAAAAAGCTGATGTATGTTTAATTTTCCTGTGAGTCCAAAATCGCCTATTTTATAACGGTATTTGCTTTTTACATACAGATCATTAACAGTATAGGTGGTGTTGTTTTGGTAATTTATGGGGTGTTCTAAAGTAGTTTCATTTTCTAAGATTGAAAACTCAGTATTTAATTTGTCTTTTCGATATTCATTACCAAATTGAAGTTCTAATAAGTTCCCATTAGGTTTTCTATCTAATAAATGTGCGCTTACACCTGCAAATTGCATTTGGTTAGTGCTTTGTTGTTTTACGTTGTTTGCATTGGTTGCATCTGGAAATAAATCTTGATAAAAAAATTGGTTGATACTATAATTTTGTGGTGATTTTTCTTGAGTAAAGCGACCTGTAAGTAAAAAGACTTTTTTATCTGTAAATTTATTGGTGTAATTGATTTTTTGATCAAATAATGTATTTTGATGCTTTAGATTCTCTATTGTAGAATTCCCATTAAATATCAAATTAGAACCATCATTATAATTGCCACTATTAAACTTTGTGGTGGCTTCTAACATTTTGGTTTTAGATATGTTGTAAGTTAAATCTAGCTTGCCAAATGCAATTCTTTTTTTACTTCTTAGTTTGTAATCTTCGGTATTGGTAAAGTTGGTGTTGTTTGCATTGACATTATCAATTTTATTTCTGTAAAAATCGGTTTCATCCCAATTAAAAAAGCCTAATGTTTTTATTTTTAGTTTCTCAGTAGGATTAAATATAGCATTTAATGAAACCAGTTCTGCATTATTAAAATTGGTTCTGCTACGTTTAAAATTTAAGCTACCAGCAGATAAATTCAATAAACTACTAACGTATTGGTTGTCTCCGATACTTGATGGTTCATTAGAACGAAAAGGTCTAATAAGGTTTTGAATATCTCCTGTGGTATCATAACCAACACTGTTGCCATTGGCTAAAAAAAAGTATTTATTTTTTTTACCAAAATTCATAAGGTTGCCCTTTAGTTGGTAGAAACCATCATTACCAATACCTAATTCTGCATTACCAAACCAAATACGTTTAGCATCTTCTTTTAGCTTCAAATTTAAAGCTATTTTATTGCTTTCTTCAATGTCTTTTAGTAACCGATTGTTTGAGTAGCGTTTTAATACCTCAACCTCTTCTATAGGATAGGCAGGCATATTTTTTGACAATATTTTATAGCCTTTCTCAAAAAGATCGTCTCCATCAATCATAAGTTTCTCAATTTCTTGATTGCCTACTTTAACTGTGCCGTTACTATCTATATTTAATCCTGGAATTTTTTTTAATAGGTCTTCTACCGTTTGTTCTGTGCCATTAGTAAAGAATCTAGTTTTAAAAAGGATGGTGTCTTTAAGGATAGAAATAGGTTTTTCTGCATGGATAATTACTTCTTTTAAATCTATGGGTTGCTCTTCTAAAACGATATCTAAGTTAAGATGGCTTTGATTTTTTAAAATAGTAATGGAAATGATTTTGGTTTTATAGCCAAGGGAGGAAAACGAAAGCTTAAAATGACCGTATTGGTTAGTGGTTAATTTATAGTTTCCATTTTGATCTAAAAATGTATATCCAATAGTTGAAGAGCTAAGAGAATCTTTTAGAATGATACTTGCTGAAGGAATTGAATTTCCATTTTTTTTTTAACAAATCCTGAAATAATTGTTTGGGAATAAATGAGACCATTAAAAAATAAAAAAATTAATAGAATTAGTTCTTTTTCTCTTCCCATTCAAATTTAATTTCGAAACCTGTTCTTGGAACTTTTGTTTGAGTTACTTGTACTCCTTTTGGGAGTTTGCTTGCCATTCTTTTAAACTGTGTATTATTGTTAAATTTTCTGTCAGCGTATTGTTTTATTGTTAAAGTTTCTTTTCCTTTTAAAACAGGCTGCAAGTCTAAAGCAGTTTCTTCAGTTTGTTTGATTGAATTTACTTGCCAATGGTAACGTTTAGTTGTGTCATATATTTCCATAATCAGCCCTGGTAAACCACTAAATTTCCAAGGTCCGTAAGGCAAAGGATACTCTTCCGAATACCATGCAATATAATTTCTACCTCTAAAGTATAAAGTTGCTTTTTTTAAAAGGTACTTATCAAGCATTTTTTCTTCATCATGAATTTCCCATTTCAATTGTGGGATATTTTCTTCTACTATGAATTGTTCAGAAAATAAATTTATTCTTGATATAAGGGTATCTTTATTGAAATCTTGGTAAAAAACTTTTTTCTTTCCTGCGGAAAATAAATCATATTCCGTGTTTTCCTCGTCACTTTGTTTTATGCTAGATTCTGTATTTTTCCCGTACATGAACATGGACTTTTTTCTCGAGCTATCTAAATATAAAATGCCTTTTTGTGTGGTTGGTCTTTCGGTATTAAAGGAGATTGTATATTCTATTTCAACATCATAATTAATATTCTGTGCATAGGTAATATGAGTAATGATATAAAAAAGTATAATTGAATAAGAAATTATTTTCATGTAATTTTAACGATTAAGGTTTGTTAATCAGTCGCTTTAATCATTGAAAAAATGAAAGAAGGTTTTTAAGCAGATTTATGGCGACTCAGTTTTTAGTTTTCTATTCGATTATAAAATGAAAGTGGCACGCAAACTTTTAGAATCTGATGATTATAATGTCAATGAAGTTGGGCTAAGAGTGGGTTACAGCACTGGAAGCTATTCCATTGCGGCTTTTAACAAGAAATTTGTAACTACGTCTAAGAAGTATATAACGGTTTCTAGTTAACTAAAGCATTGTTGTTTTTTGTATTTAAAGACGTATAATGTTTTATTAAATAACTAACACTTCCTATAAAAGGTAAACCTAAAATTATTGCTACCCAAATTAAAAACTTAAAAGTACTCTCGTTTTTTGATGCTAAAACTAAGCTTGTAATAATCATTACGACTAGTAATGTTCCCATAAAAATAATTTGCATTGGTGAAATAAAAAGCATATTTTTTGGTTTAGTTGATTTAAGGTGAAAATACAAATTAAATCTTAGTAATCATAATACCCATCACCACCGATAGCTCTAACACGTTGTCTGTCTTTATATATAGCAAGATTTAAGATTTCAGTATACTGCTCTTTTAACTCTTTTGTTTTGTCTATCATAGTGCCGTAATTTTCAGATTTAGAGTAATAATTCACTACCAATTCATTTGGGTTTTTAGACTTTATAAAAGATATGTAATGTAAAGTTTCTAATTTGCCAGAATACTCATCGTCTTTATCTATTTTAAAGAAATACATCACTGCATCTTTTCCTTTGTCCGTTATAAAATCGCGTTTAAGAATAAATTTAATTGAATCTTTTTCTTTTTCATAATTAGCATCCGATAAGAGTTTAGATTTTGCAAATTGTTGTTGGTTAATTCCAATAGATTTAATTTTATTTAAAAGCTTTTCTTCATCTAACTCTTCTAAAAGTAAATATTGGTTTTCTTCGTTATCTACGAGTATTTCGTTCAGCTTTTCTGGTATGGTTTCTTTTGCTTTAGATAATAATACATAATATTTTACTAAGGCATATGCGTCATCTACATTTAGTAATTTGTCAAAGAAATCTTTTGCCTTACGTTCATTCCTGTAAGGAAAAATTAAGCGTACATAAGTAGATAAATCACTAGAGTAAGTATTGTATCCATAATTATAGTTTCCTAGGTTTCGCTTAATTTCCACTTTAGCGTCATTAATCAACTGATTTTTATATTTTTTATATGTTTTTTGTCTTATTAAACCGCTATCTCTCACTTTGGCTAGTAAAGTATATAAAGGTTGTTTGTACTCTTCTATAGTAGAATATTCTAATATTTTAGGGAATAAAGAAGCTTTAAGTTGTAAAGAGTCTTTACTGTTATAATTGTAAAACATGCTGTTTACGCTTCCTAAGGGTAAATCACGTTCCATAAGTTCTAAAGCAATTTTATAGGATGCTTTATTATTAGAATCTAATAAGCCTTCTAAAATTGAGGTTTGTGTCTGCGGATCGGAATAACTATCGAGATACAGTTGCTTTATAAATTCTAAATTATTCTTTAAGTCGATTGTAATAAGCTGTTCTACGAGGTGAGATTTAATGTCTAGGCGGTCTTTATCAAACTGAAAATCTTTTAATACCGAAATGATGTCTTTACTATTGTGTTTTTTGAATTTTACAAGACCATAAGACTCTAAAACTATACTGTCATTGGCTTTTAAAGCTTCAAAAAACAAATTGGTTTTATCTTTTAAAACACTTTTACCTAATAAGGTGTCTTTTGGTGTGAATGAATCGTAGAATTCTGATACAAATTTTGAAGGACCACTTATAGAATCTATCAAAGTTTTTAATTCATATAGAACGCCTTCTTTCAAAATATTTTTAACTAACACTTGTTTGGCACTCGAAGAATCCGAGTAAGTAAAATTGTGCATGTAAATATCACCAGTTTTTAATGACGAACGATTGCCTATATTAAATGGTTTTTCTGATATATAATAACGCGACTTATAGTTTACTTTATCTTCTAGGTTTTTCCAAAGACTATCTACGTTATAAAACATTTGTAAATCGTGAAACTTAGTTCTATAGATTGCAATTTGTTCATTGGCATTTGTAGAATAAACCGTTTCGTTTATTGTTTGCTCATAATCTTTAAGTTTTGTATTGCCGTTGTAATTATAAGGGTTTGGTAATGGTGCTTTTCCGTTTGTATTTACAGAGAAGTGTAACGATGTATCTTTTACTTTTTTAAAACCTGTATAATCTGTTTTGTTGAATTTAAAAGATTTGAAAAATGCAGTTTTATCAGCAGCATTATTTCCAACGTAACCTAATAAGTAATAGCTACCATCTTTTGCTATGGTTTTAAGATGGAGTTTTTTGCCTGTTAAAGAATCTAAAACAGCATAAGATTCATAATTTTTGTAATCACCAGCTTTAAATCCGCCTTTAGCTTCTGAGAGCTTGTAGTTTTTATATAAAGCATGATGAAAATATTTAGCCTCAAAGCTATCTTCTTCAATATAAGAGAGGTCGTTTAATACCGCTTCTTCCAAAAAATAATAGGCATCATCTTTATAACCTTCAAGTAGTTTTTTTCCATAATTATTCATGTTACTAGAGGTATAATATTCAGGAAAATTAACTTGAAATTTTTTTTCTGGTGATACAAATAATTGTGTGCTATTTGAAGGTGTTTTTAAATCGATAGAATTAAAAACGTCACCTTCATGTTTTAATACAAAATCACTTCGACCTGCAAATTTTATAATGATGATTTCTAAAGGTGTTTCGTAAATATGATATTTCTGAAACTCTCCTTTTTTAGTCTTGTTAACAATGCTTATACCAGGATAAGGATCTGTTAATTCTTCTTTTTTAATAATATCTCCAGGAATGTCCTCGTATAATAAATTATCAATATCCTTTAAGGTGATATTAGATTTTTCGTTTGGTAAATATCTAAAACGGCTAATTCTATTAATGGTTAAATAGGCTCCATTAGTCATATCTGGGTCTAAATAATACTTTTGTCCGCCGTAAGAAAACTCACGTAACTCATCGTAAGTGTTGATGCTTAAAAACCCATCTGGTGTTGTGTGTTTTTTAAGTGTTGGTGCTATAAATAGGCTGTCTAACTTTATTTTTTCTATTTTACTGTAATTAGTTTGCTTAGATGTTAATGCTTTTACAGTGTAACCTCTTTTTCGTAACAGATTAATCATGCCGCGTTCGCCTGGTAAATGAGCAGCTCCAACACCGGCAAAAACCGATTTGGTTGGCATTAGTTTATCTAAAGAAACCACCATATTTTCATTACGGATGTAAAGCATGTTTTCTCTAAAGAATTTTGTGTTTACAGCAGCTCCAATAGAATCTAATAAATCTAAATTGCGATCGCGATAAAGATTTTCTTGAATTAAATAAGGATTTTCTTTAGCGTATAGCTTTTGAATCCACGGTTCTAATTCCTTTTTATTAGCATTGTAAGCTGCTTTTGAGGTCAAGTATCTCGATTCTTCTAAGTCTTCTAAAGCATATATTTCTTTGTTATTTTTCTTTCCCGCTTGAAAAATAAACATGTCTAAATAAGTTTCTTCTTCAAAATTATCTGAAGCATTGCTTTTTCTGTATAAATAGGCATTTATGGCATTGTTATCCATCCTAACAGAACTTCTAATTGTGGTTTCTTCAGGGTGCATTAACTTAAATGCATTGGTGTAGAAATCTTCATTATAATCATTGTAGGCAGCTATTTGATTTAGCATGGTTTCATGATTAAATTCAGGCCAAGTTGTGGGGTCAGATTCTAAAGCAATACAATCACTTTGGTCTAAGGCTTTATAAAACACATCATCGAGTCTAAAAGCTACTTTTTTGCTGACATGCATGGTGCCATAGAGATAAGACGGTTTTTCTAATCCGTTTCCGGTAACCTTCCAAAGTAAACTCTGATATTGTTGTTGTGAGAAAGCAAAAGCGGTAAATAAAACAAGAATTATAGAAGCGGTTTTTTTCATAATATAATTTAAGCGGTACTTGTAAAGATATTTAAATCCTTTTAAGGGTTGGGTAGAATTCGTTAAACTCGATTAAATACCAAGATTAAAACTATTCATTTTTTAATGGATAACTTAAAAGTTAACAAAACATTTAAGATAGTAGAATAAATAAAAGCAATACCAACCATTAGAAATTATTATATTAAGGGTGTATTTTTGTAAGCGAAAAAGAAAACTATGGCAAAAGGAATTTTATTAGTCAATTTGGGTTCACCAGAGAGTCCAAATCCTAAAGATGTTAAGAAATATCTTGGGGAATTTTTAATGGATGAACGTGTTATTGATGTACCACTTTGGGCTAGAACGCTATTAGTAAAAGGTATTATTTTAAATACACGACCAAAAGCATCTGCAGCTGCATACAAGAAAATTTGGTGGGAAGATGGTTCGCCTTTAATTGTGTTGTCTGAACGACTTCAAGAAAAAGTTCAAGAACAAGTAGAATATCCTATTGCATTAGCCATGCGTTATGGTAGTATGACGATTAAAAAAGGCTTACAAGAATTAGTCGATAAAGGTGTTGATGAGGTCTTTTTAGTACCATTATATCCTCAGTTTGCTATGGCAACTACCGAAACTATTTTGGTGTTAGCTGAAGAAATAAGACAAGAACATTTCCCTCAGTTAAAATTTTCAGATTTAAAAGCATTTTATAATAATCCAGAATATATCGAAGTACTTTCTAACAGTATTTCTAGAAGTATTGAAGGAAAAGATATCGATCATTTATTGTTTTCTTATCATGGAGTTCCTGAACGTCATATTAGAAAAAGTGATGTTACAAAATCGCATTGTAAAATTGATGGAAGTTGTTGTGCAACACCATCTAAAGCACATGAGTTTTGTTACAGACACCAATGTAAAGAGGTAACACGTTTGGTTGGGGAACATCTTAAATTGAAAGAGGGAACATACTCTACCAGTTTTCAATCGCGATTAGGTTTTGATCCATGGTTAAGACCTTATACGGACAGAACTATTGAACGTTTTGGAAAAGAAGGCATTAAGAAAATGGCTATTGTAACGCCTGCATTTGTGAGTGATTGTCTTGAAACTTTAGAAGAAATTGCTATGGAAGGTGAAGAGATTTTTCACGAAATGGGAGGGAAAGAATTTTCTACAGTTCCATGTTTAAATGATGATGCCGAATGGGTCAGTCTTTTAGCAAAATGGATTAATGAATGGGCAACTTCTAAATAGTTAAGTGAGTTAATGGCAAAAGTATCGTCAGAAGAATTAGGAAACCAACCAATTGGTCAATTGCTAATTAAGCAAGCTGTGCCTGCATCTATTGGAGTGTTGGTTATGTCTCTAAATGTTGTAGTTGATACTATTTTTGTTGGGCAATGGATTGGTGCCATTGCTATTGCAGCTATAAATATTGTATTACCTGTTTCGTTCTTTATTGCGGCTTTAGGAATGAGTGTTGGTGTTGGTGGAGCATCTATTATTTCTCGCGCACTTGGTGCTTCTAATTACGAGAAAGCTTTAAAAACTTTTGGAAACCAAATTACATTAGTTTTAGTATTAACCACATCTATTGTAGCGCTGGGGTTATTTTTTGCAGATGATATTATTCTGCTCTTTGGTGGTAAAGGCGAAATTTTTGCCCCTGCAAAAGTGTATTATAAAATTGTGCTTTACGGAATTCCTATGTTGGCCTTTTCTATGCTTGGTAATAATGTGATTAGAGCAGAAGGAAAACCAAAATTCGGAATGTATGCCATGATGATTCCATCAATTGGTAATTTACTTTTAGATTATATTTTTATCAATTTGTTGGGTTACGGAATGGCTGGTGCGGCATGGGCAACAACAATTTCTTATAGTTGCTCATTCTTATTTGTTGTTTGGTTTTTTAATTCAAAGCATTCAGAATTAAAAATAAGCTTATCACACTTTGGTCTTGATTTGTCTATTGTAAAAGAAATTGCAGCTTTGGGTTTTGTAACCTTGGCAAGACAAGCTGTTGTTAGCGTTACATACTTGTTTATGAATAATATTCTATTCAATTTAGGTGGTGCAACTTCTGTTACAGCATATGCTATTGTGGGTAGAATGTTAATGTTTGCTTTGTTTCCTGTACTTGGTGTAACTCAAGGTTTTTTACCAATTGCAGGATTTAATTATGGCGCTAAAAATTACGAACGTGTTAGGGAGAGTATTAATATTGCTATAAAATATGCCGCTATTTTAGCCTCTGTAATATTTGTAGTGCTTATGTTGTTTCCTGAGGCAATTACTAGGGTATTTACTTCAGATTTAGATGTTATAAGACAAACACCTTCTGCAATGCGCTGGGTTTTTGCTGCGACACCAATTATAGCATTGCAACTTATTGGTGCTGCTTATTTTCAGGCGATTGGTAAGGCCACACCTGCATTGTTACTTACGTTGTCTCGGCAAGGGTTTTTCTTTATTCCATTGATATTAATTTTACCAAAATTTTATGGTGAAATTGGCGTGTGGATGTCATTTCCTATTGCAGATGTTTTAGCTACAATTGTAACGGGCTATTTTTTAAATCGTGAAATCCGAAAAAATCTAATCAATAAAATAGTTTAAATTAGTGAGCTCATGGAGTATTACCAATATATAAAATCCTTTCATCTTATTTTTGTAATTACATGGTTTGCTGGGTTATTTTATATTCCTAGGTTGTTTGTGTATCAAATTGAAGCATCCGATAAGCCTTCACCCGAAAAAGAAATTTTAGGTAAACAATTAAAACTAATGGCAAAGCGATTGTGGTTTATTATCACTTGGCCTTCAGCAATTTTAGCGACTTTATTTGCTGTCATATTAATGATTTTAATGCCAAGCTGGTTTCAGCAAAGCTGGATGCATGTAAAACTCACGTTTGTATTGCTCTTATTTATTTACCATTATAAAACACATATTTATTTTAAGCAACTTCAAAATGATGAAGTAAAAGTAACTTCTAGTTTTATGCGTATTTGGAACGAAGGTGCAACATTTATACTCTTTGCTGTTGTTTTCTTGGTGATTCTTAAAAGTTCAATTAATTGGATTTTTGGTGTTGTAGGTATTTTTGTTTTGGGTATTTTAATTATGCTCGGGTTTAAGCTGTATAAAAATATGCGTTCTAAAAACCCAGAAGCTTAAAGGTGTCTTTAAAATTTTAATTAATTTGAAAATTAGACGTACTTGCTTTGGATTGATTATTGCTATCTTTAAGACTTGTAACTAAGAATTAAAAGACGCCCATTCATATTGGGTATTTCCATAATGATTAAACGCCTATCCTTAAGAGCCCGAATAGTTTTAAACATGATCCTTTTGGTCTTGTTGGCATCTGGTTTAATTGCAGCAGTAACGATTTATCAATATAGTGAAGAGGCTAAAGATTACCATAAAGAACGTTTAGAGCGAAAGGAAAAAGCCATTAAGCAAAGTATTGATTTTGTTATAAGGGAAACTACTTATCCTGTAACTACAGAAAATATTCCACTAATTTTTAAAGATGAAATATTTGAAATAGATGCCATTCATAATCTACAAATTAAACTATACGATCTCGATGGGCAATTACTAAAAAGTTCTAAACGAACCTTGCAGGTAGATCCAAATGAACGCTGTTTAGATGCTGAAATACTGAATGTTTTATCTAATACTTTAGAGCATCGTTATGTTTTAAAAAACAAAGTTTCGGGTCATACCTTTCAATCTTCGTATAGCTATATTATGGACGAAAAGTTTAAAAACATTGCAATTTTAAACTTACCGTATTTAGAAAATGATGACTTCTTTAATAAAGAGCTTAAGGAGTTTTTGTTTCGTTTAGCTTATGCTTATTTGGTACTTATTCTTGTTGCTATCATTTTTGCTTATTTCATCTCTAAGTTTATTACAAAATCACTTAAAACGATTAGTGATAAAATGAGTGAAACACGACTTGAAAAACGAAATAAGAAAATTGAAATTGAATCTTCTAGTGAAGAAATTGAAACGTTAGTAAATTCATATAATAGTATGATTGATGAGTTAGAGGCAAGTGCTGTTAAATTAGCAACCAATGAGCGAGAGCAAGCTTGGCGAGAAATGGCAAAGCAGGTCGCTCACGAGATTAAAAATCCTTTAACACCGATGCGATTAACCGTTCAGAGTTTTGAACGTAAATTTGATCCACAAGATGAAAATATTCATCAAAAACTTAAAGAATATAGTAATACACTTATTCAGCAAATAGATATTTTGAGCTCTATTGCTTCTGCTTTTTCAAACTTTGCGAAAATGCCTGCGCAAAAAAGTGAAATTCTTAATGTGGCGCTTATTGTTAAGATGGCACTCGATATTTTTAATGAAGATTATATTGAATTTCATTCAGAAAAAGATGAGATTATAGCTAAGTTTGATAGAACACAATTAATTAGAGTTGTGACCAATTTAGTTAAAAATGGGATTCAATCGATTCCTGATAATTCTGAAAATTCAAAAATAGATGTTCGTGTTTTTAGTGATACTAATAATGTAATTATTACTATTGAAGACAATGGTTCTGGTATACCAGACGATACTAAGGCTAAGATTTTTGAACCTAAATTTACTACTAAATCTAGTGGTATGGGACTTGGTTTAGGAATGGTTAAAAACATTGTAGAAACTTATAATGGAAGTATTACCTTTACATCACAACTAGGAAAAGGAACCATTTTTACAGTAACTTTTCCTAAGAATTAACTTTTTTAAAGTTTAAGAAGCTCTTGGTATATTAATCTAAACTTATTTTAGAGTTCTTAAATTAGTAAAGAAATTTAGATAATATAACAACTAGATTCCTTTTTTTTAAGAGGAATAAAAATAAACTTTCTATGAACTACGAAAATATTTTATCAGAACATTCTAACGGAATTACAACCATTACAATTAACAGACCTAAAAAATTAAATGCTTTAAATAGAGCTACCATTCAGGAATTACATGATGCTTTTGAAGCGGCTGATACAGATGGTGATACTAAGGTGATTATTATTACAGGAAGTGGAGAAAAAGCTTTTGTAGCAGGTGCTGATATTAGTGAGTTTGCTGATTTTAATGTTGAAGAAGGAGGTGATTTAGCTGCCCAAGGTCACGAGATTTTATTTGATTTTGTAGCGAATTTAAGTACACCGGTTATTGCTGCCGTAAATGGTTTTGCTCTTGGTGGTGGATTAGAATTAGCTATGGCTTCTCATTTTAGATTGGCAAGTGATAATGCAAAAATGGGATTGCCAGAGGTGTCTCTTGGCGTTATTCCAGGATACGGAGGTACACAACGTTTACCGCAATTAGTAGGTAAGGGGAGAGCTATGGAAATGATTATGACAGCAGGTATGATTGACGCAAATAAAGCTTTAAGCTACGGTTTGGTGAATCATGTTGTGCCTCAAGAAGAATTATTACCTCTTGCTGAAAAGATTGCTAGTAAAATAATGCGCAACTCTTCTGTTGCCATTGCTGAGGCTATTGGTGCAATTAATGCTAATTATGATGATGGAGTTAATGGATTTGAAGTAGAAATTGAAGCTTTCGGTAATTGCTTTGGTACCGAAGATTTTGTGGAAGGTACTACGGCTTTTTTAGAAAAACGTAAAGCAGATTTTCCAGGGAAGTAATAAAATAATAGTCGTATAAAATGTTATCTAACAATACTCTTTTTAGATAACATTTTATATGATAAATATATTGGAGCTACTAATATGAAGCTTGCTACAATAAAAGGGCTCATGATTGCCAATTGTATTTTGTAAAATTTGTACATGTCTTTGTCTATTTATTTTAGGCAAATATATTGTGCGGTTTCATAGCTTATAACATCTATTTTGTCATATTACTAATCTATATTAACCTCTTCTTTATGGGGTGATTAGCAGTATTTTGTTTTGTAAGTAGCAAAACTGTTATAGTAATAATTTTTGTTTATAATATGCTCTATTTTATACTCGTTTTAGAGTATGAAAAACTTCAAATAACAGAAAAAAGTAGGCTTAATTTCCTTTAATAAAGAACCATGAATTGGTATTGATTTTAAAAGCGCTTTAATAATTGAATAACAATTGTAAGATTATAATTGTTAGTGTCTAGTTTACAAAAAAACTCCAAATTGCAATAGTATTTACTAGTGTGTTCAGGCAAATAAAGAATTGTTATTGAAATAATACATCAATGGAAGTTTTTATTGTAGTTGACTAATGGAGTGGGTAGATAAATAAAGGAAATTATGATCTGATATAATTGTCAAGGATTGAGTATTTTTAAAATAAGCAGGTATTAAATATCAATCTTTGTAATCTTAGGCTAAGTAAGATGAAACTTTTTTAAACAAAAAAAAAGTGGGCTCTCTACAACCCACTTTTTGAACTAAATAAACTAATATAAACAACAATCTATATTCTGAAATTCTCGACAAACACTCTGTCATTTGATGTGATTTCGGCTGTGTAATTGCCTTTAAGTGTTTTGTCTAATTGGTACACACGGTTTAAAACTTTACTTCCTTCTACTGTTTCTGAAAGTATTAACTCTCCTTCATAGTAAAGTTTAACATCCATTTTCTTTGTGTCAAAATCTAATTTAGAAATTAAAATTTTAGACTCTTCTGTTCTAACAACAGGCTTGAAAACTACTTTTCTGTCAATATTCAAATAAGAAACGATATTGTTTTTTACTTCAATAGTGTTAATTTCAATTTCATAATCTCTAGTAATTTCAACAGTGTATTTACCATTTTCTAATTGTGTAAAATTAAAAAGAGAAGTAAGGTTTCCGTTAAAATTAATTGTTCCACTATATAGAACTTCGCCAGAAGTATTAAACACTGAAATTAAGTTTCCTTTTTTAACATAGTTAGCAGTTGGTACAACTTCTAACAATTCGTTTGCATAGCTTGTAAATGATCCTAACATTACAGCTAATACTAATATATATTTTAAAATGCTTTTCATTATCTAAATTTTGCTAACTAAATACAAATGCAAATATATAAGGCATTATAAAGATAGAAAACAACGATTTTTGCACATTTATATACAATATTAACCACTTCAATAATGGATGTATTGTATAAGGGTAATTTAGTATATATTAATGGTAATCTTCTATAGGTTTGAGGATTTTACAATATTTTGAGGTTAATATTTAATACTTCGCAATGACGAAATTGACTTTTTGCTGGCTACCCTAAAAGTTTTAGTGTTAAAAAGGAGAGTTGTGAAAATGATTCTTCTATTGGGGGTTTTTATCGTGGGGTGGAGAATATATTAGATGTTATGGTGTGTAAATTAAACTAAAATAAATAGCTTTATCTTAAGTCGGTATATTTAACTCCTATAATATAGATTATTCTTTTACTCTTCATTTAATTACAGGGATCGCAATTTTGGAAGTTTTTAATTAAAACAAACAATCGTATACAAAAAAAAGTGGGCACTTAGCGACCCACTTTTTACAAATAAACTAATATTTAAACAACAATTTATATTTTAAAATTCTCAACATATACTCTATTGTTAGATGTAACAATCGCAGAGTATTCTCCTTTTATTGTTTTATCTAATTTGTATATTCTATTTAATACTTTATTTCCAGAAATAGTTTCTGTGTGAATTAATTCATTTTCAAAATAAAGATCTACTTGCATGTCAGCAGAATTTAAAGCTAATTTTGAAATGATTATTCTGTTATCTTCTACTCTAAACACAGGCTTAAAAAACTTTTCACTTCCTTGGTTTATAAAACTAACAGTGTTGTTTTTAATTTCTACTGTATTGATTTCAATTTCATAATCTTTGTTTACCTCAATAGTATAAACTCCATCGTTTAATTGAGAGAAATCGTAAAGATTACTAATGTTTCCGTTAAAGTTAATTAGACCACTAAAAACTACTAATCCTGAAGAATCAGTTACAGTGATTGAATTTCCTTTTTTTACATCATTAAAAGTAGGTGAAACTTCTAATGTTGAATTTGCGTAGCTTGTCAATGTTCCTAACATCACAGCTAATACTAAAATGTTTTTAAATAATGTTTTCATAATGTTTCTTTTTTGAGTTAAACTGAAATTTTAAAATTGACCTTAATCATTTTCGTTTGTTCTTTTTAAGTCGCGAATTTTATACTATTCAGTTCAAATGTTTTAACACTACAAAGGTATAGTGGTTCTTAGGTTTTGAAAACAAGCATGTTGGCTAATATATATACATAATTACCCTAACGCGTGTTATTATTGTATTATTAGGATAAAATAGTATATATTATTGGTAATTTTCTATAGGTTTTGAGTTTGAATAGATTTAACTTTGCCATAATTAATATATTATGAATACAAGAAAACCTACTTTAGAAAAAATAAGCCCTGAATTTGGAAGTTCCATCTTAGTAAGGAAGCATAAAATAGATGCATATAAAGGAGAAGTGAAGCCCTATTGGCATTTTCATCCTGAAATCGAATTGGTATACGTTAATAAAGGACAAGGTAAACGCCATATAGGTAATCATTTATCTTACTTTAATAATAGTCAGTTATTATTAATAGGATCTAATTTACCTCACAATGGTTTTACGGATCGTTTAACTATAAATGGTTCTGAAACCTTAGTGCAATTTAGACCAGAGTTTTTAGGAAATCATTTTTTTGATATTCCTGAGATGGAAGCGATTAATAAATTATTTGAACTTTCTAAAAAAGGAATTCTGTTTGGAGTACCAACAAAGCTTAAGCTTGGGAAAAAAATTGAAAAGCTAAATGAGAAAACAGGATTTAAAAGAATACTTATTCTATTAGAGGTTTTACATGGTTTAGCTAAATCTGAAGACTATACCATATTAAATGCAGATGGTTTTGCTTTTGAAACAGAACCTCAAGACAGTGCTAAGATTGATATTATCTTTAAGCATGTGAACCAGAATTTTAAAGAACACATTAGTTTAGATGAAATTGCAGATAAAGTGAGTATGACGGTTCCTGCGTTTTGTCGTTATTTTAAAAAGGTAACAGGTAAGACTTTTACAAAGCTTGTTAACGAATATCGCGTTGTACATGCTACCAAACTACTTTCTGAAAGTCAAATGAGTATTGCAGATGTTAGTTTTGAATGTGGTTTTAATAACTTCTCCCACTTTAATAAGTTGTTTAAAGAGTTTACAGGCAAAAGTGCTTCTAAGTATAGAGGAGAGCTAAAGTTAATGGTTCAGTAATATATAGGTATGGATGATAAAATAGAAAATGCAATCGCTTATTATACTAAGCAAGGTGATGCTATTTTAGCAAAAGTGAATTCTAGCAATAATTTAACGGCAGATGAGATTATTCATTATGGAGAAGAGATGTCTAAAATTGAATACAAGCTTACGGCGCTAGAAGTTGCACGAGAGAGTTAGGTCTTTTTCTAGTTTTTATTGAGGTTATTAGTATTTGTAATCATTAAGGAGTAAAGGTTAATTAAATATATAAACTTAAAAGAGCGATTTTGAAAATTTTCAAAATCGCTCTTTTTTATTTCTGTCCTTCCCACTCGGCAAAAAACTGGTTTAAGAAGCCTTCCATATATAGATGTCTTTCTAAAGCAATCTTTTTACCTGTTTTGGTGTTCATTTTGTCTTTTAATAATAACAATTTTTCATAAAAATGATTAATTGTTGGTGCTTCAGAATTTTTATATTCTGATTTAGACATATTAAGGTTGGGTTTAATTTCGGGATTATATAATGCCCTGTTTTTAAATCCGCCATAATTGAAACAGCGCGCAATACCAACAGCGCCAATGGCATCTAATCGATCAGCATCTTGTACAACTTCCATTTCTTTTGAAGAAAAACTAGTGTTTAAATCAAATGAATTTTTAAAAGACATGTTATCTATAATTTGAGTCACATGCTCAATGATCTTTCCATTAACATTTTGGCTTAATAGAAATGCGCTAGCAACTTTAGATCCCAAAGTCTCGTCTCCATTATTAAACTTAGGATCAGCTATATCATGTAATAATGCTGCTAATGAAACTATAGTTATATCTACATTTTCATCCTTAGCAATTAACAAGCTGTTTTTGTAAACACGTTCAATATGGAACCAATCGTGTCCACCTTCTGCATTTTTAAGTTCCGTTTTAACGAAGTTAATAGTTGCTTCAATGAGTTGTGTGTCTGTTGCTGTCATTCTAAAATATTATGCAGGATCTACCCACTTAAATTGAAATGAGTTTTCAGGAATCTTCATACGTTCTGATAAGCGATACATTCTAGGAGGTAACTTCATTAAGTAATCTCTTGCTTTTTCTGCCTCTTCGTTTAAACCGGTCATATTTCCTATTTCCCAACGATCAATTAATTTCTGTAAAATATCTACATAATCGTTAGAAGTATAGACGCCAATACGTTGTGCTGTGTTAGAAAATTCTTCAAAAGCAGTTCCGATACTTTCACCCGATTCTCTTAAAAAGTGTGCAGGCATCGCAATTTTACGTTTCATCATATCATGAAAAGCCATCATCATTTGGCTCGGATCTACAGCAAAAATACGTTCTACAAATTCTGAATACGCATGGTGGTGACGCATTTCATCTCCAGAAATAATCTTACACATCTTAGCTAATTGTCTATTCCCTTTTTGCTTAGCCATCTTAGCCACACGGTTGTGAGAAATATATGTTGCTAGTTCTTGAAAACTAGTATATACAAAGTTTTTATAAGGATCTCTACCTGTACCAATATCAAAACCATCATTAATTAAATATTGTGTGGTTTTTTCAATTTCACGCATATTTACACGTCCAGATAGGTATAAGTATTTGTTTAAAACATCTCCATGTCTATTTTCTTCACCTGTCCAATGTCTTAACCAAGTAGACCATCCGTTACGTTCAATTTGGTCAACACCTTCTACGTCCATTAGCCAAGATTCGTAACTTGGTAAAGCTTCTTCAGTTATCATATCACCAACTAAAACGACCCAGAAATCATAAGGTAATTCTTTAGAGAGTTCTCTAATTTCTTTTACTTCTTCAAAAAATGAATCTTTTGTAGAGTCTGGCAAAAAATCAGTGGGTTGCCAGATTTTTTCAACAGGAATTAAATATTTTTCAATTAAGGATTGTACATCTTTTTCAAGATGTTGCATCACTTCTAGTCTTACATTTTTTAACGACATCTCTTAGGTTTTTTTTGAGAAGATTATTTCTCGATTGCATTAATAATAGTTTGTTCTACTTGCTGAATTAATTCAGTCTTATCTGTAAAGTTAGTAATTTCTACGGGCTTATGTACCGTAAATTTCATATGATTTCCTATTCCCATAGGGAAATTACCATAGCGCAGCATCTTCCAAGAGTTGTTTACAGTGACCGGAACTATAAGTGCTGACGGTATTTTTTTAATCAACATTTCTAATCCTTTAGTCTTAAAAGGTTTTGGTTTTCCGTCTTTACTTCGTGTTCCTTCAGGAAAAATAACAGCTGCTCTTTTTGTTTTTTCAATATAAGATCCAAAAGTCATCATAGCAGACAATGATTGTCTTGGATTCTTTCGGTCTATTAAAACAGAGCCACCATGTCTAAGATTATGAGACACACTTGGGATCCCTTTTCCTAATTCAATTTTAGATACAAATTTTACATGATGTTTACGCATATACCACATAATTGGTGATATATCGAACATACTTTGGTGGTTAGAAACGATAATTAAAGGGCGGTCTGTGCTTAAGTTGTAAGGGTTGTTAAATGAAATTCTTGTACCTAAAAGATTAAGGCAGCGCATAATGAAAAACTGTAAAGTATCTACTGTGTTTTTTAATGCTTTATAGCCAAATACCTTAAAGCTAATCCATTGAATAGGGTGAAACACTACCAAGGTGAAGCCAAAGCACAAATAGAATATAACCGAAAGTGGATAGGCTAATAGTTTTCTCATTCAGCAAAAATATAAAATGTTATGCATAAAAAAACTGTCATTTTAAATTTTCATGTTGTAATCAACAATATTTAAAATGACAGTATTTAATAAGTATTGAAACTTAGGTTTCGTTTACTCTAGCAATACTCGTTATAAGCATCTTTAAGGTTTTCTGCAATTAACTCAGCAGGACGACCTTCAATGTGGTGACGTTCTAACATGTGTACTAATTCACCATCTTTAAATAAAGCCATACATGGAGAACTTGGAGGAAAAGGAACCATATGTGCTCTTGCCGCATCAACTGCTTCTTTATCTACACCTGCAAAAACAGTAACAATATGATCTGGTTTTTTTGCGTTTTCTAAGCTCATTCTAGATCCAGGTCTAGCATTTGCTGCTGCACATCCACAAACAGAGTTTACAACGACTAAAGTTGTTCCTTCTTTTGCAATAGCACTCTCTACAGCTTCTGTTGTATGTAATTCTTCAAAACCAACTTTGGTTAAATCCTCACGCATTGGTTTTACTAATTCTGCTGGGTACATATTTTTTTCTTTTTAATTAATCTTTTTTGAATTGCAAAGATAATGAAAAATAGTGGGCAGAATTCAATAGCTAGTTGTCAGTTTAAATGATGGTATTTTGGTTTTCAATAGTGGTGTAAAACTATCGGCTAAATGTGAGTAGAAAACCATCTGCTGCAACACCTTCGTCTAATATAAGTTGCGTTGCTGTTAAGGTAGTAATTGCGTGATTAATACCATGATTATGTATAACTAAATATCCCACCTCTCCAGTGGTTGTAAGCACTTGAAAATCATAATCTCCAGAAGACAAACCATCATAAATAACAGCTTCGGTGTTATTATTGGTCACTGTTAATTGTAAATTATCAGTATCAAAATCCCATGTTATAAGTCCTATTTCAAAATCGTTATCTACACCAGCGAAACCGCCAGAAACATTTATTAAAGACCAAGGACCATTAAGAGTCGCGTTTGTGTCTTGCTGTGCGTCGTCATCAGAATTGCAGCCAAAAGTAATTAGTGTTAGGATTAGAATGTATAATTTAGATTTCATAATATGAATTGTTGATTGTATTTAAAAGATACCAAATTATATAAAAGGTTGCGTACAAAAACGTAACAAAATGTAATTTCATACAACTAACAAATAGTATCTTTGAATTTCAAAAAAAAGAATAGATGAGTTTTGCAAAATGGATTGGTGGTGCTTTAGGATGGTCTTTTGGTGGTCCTATTGGTGCTATTATAGGATTAGCTTTGGGTAGTTTTGTTGATAATATAGCAGATAAGGGGGCTACTTTACTTAATGATGGTGAAACAGGAAAGCAAGATCCATACAGAACAACACAAACGAGACAACAAACGCAAACCCAATCAGGGGATTTTGAGGTAAGTCTTTTAATTTTAGCTTCTGTTGTTATAAAGGCAGATGGTAAACAAGATCAGCGTGAGCTTGATTTTGTGCGTCAGCAATTTGTTAATATGTATGGTAAGGATCGTGCTAATAAATCTTTTGAATTATTTAAACGTATAAGTAAGCAAGAAATTTCTACACGACAAGTTTGTTTGCAGATCAAACAAATGATGGATCATGCATCGCGTTTGCAATTGCTTCATTTTTTATTCGGAATAGCAAAAGCAGATGGTATTGTTACTGAAGATGAGTTGAATCAGATTTATATGATTACGGGTTATCTAGGAATAAGCAACAGAGATTACCAAAGTATTAAAGCGATGTTCTATAATAGTAGTGATAATGCTTATAAAATTCTTGAAATAGATAAGTCTGTAACTGATACAGAAGTTAAAAAAGCATATCGTTCTATGGCTAAAAAATACCATCCCGATCGTGTAGGTCACTTAGGTAAAGAGCATCAAGAAGGTGCTGAGGCTAAGTTTAGACAGGTACAAGAGGCTTATGAGCATATTCAGAAAGAACGTGGCTTTAAGTAGATTTTTGATTATTAGATAAATTAAGTAGATTTTACTCTTTTCTCTCTTTTTCTTTTTGGCGTTTTTCTATGTATTTAAAGTAGCGCATAGATTTGTATTTATTATAGATAAAAACACATAGGACAACAAATCCTACTATAATTAATCCGTTTTTGCCAGTAATATAACTCAGTAGTTTCATGATTATTTTTAAAATTTTTAGCTCAGTCGTTTTTTACGGCTAAATCTTTCGTTGTTATTTAGTAATAATTAGCAAAGATATTTGATTTATCCTCTAAACAGGAAGAAGTCATCTTTCATATCTTCAATTTGCGAATCCTCATTAGTTATAATATAATCGATGGCTTTTGAGGTAAATTCATTTCCTTTTTTAGTTAAGGAAACGATGTTTTTCTCAATAAGAATCATATTATTTTTCTGTGCTAAATCTAAGACGCTTCTCGCTCGAACTTTTTGCCAATTAATATGTTCGTAAAGATGATTAACGTGGCGTTCTTCTAGCTCTTCATGATTCTTTAGGTGTAGTAGGAAAGTTAATAAAGATACTTCTGTGCGTTGTTGACGTTCTCTATACATTACGGCAATAATACCTTTTGAAGGTGCAAATAAATAAACCAGTAAGAATACAATACCAAGCATAGTTGTTATTGATCCGGCGATTGACGCATCTAGCCAATGTGCTACCCAATACCCAAATACAGCACTAAATACGCCAAAGCTAATGGCTAAAGCAAGCATTTTCTTTAAATCGGTGGTGAGTAAATAGGCCGAAGCTGCTGGTGCAATCATAAGTGCAACGACCAAAATAGCGCCAACGGCATCAAAGGCACCAACCGTAGTTACGGATGATACAGACATTAATCCGTAATGGATAATTGCTGGTGAAAACCCGAGAGAAGCAGATAGTCCTGTGTCAAATGTGCTTACTTTTAATTCTTTAAAAAATAAGATTAATAGTGATATTGTAACGAGTAAAATTGAACCAATTACCCAAAGTGATTTTGGTCCTACATCTGTACCGCCGATTAATAATCTATCAAAAGGGGCAAAGGCTAATTCACCTAATAAAACGGCATCGACATCTAGGTGTACATCATTAGCGTTTTTTGCAATAAGAATGACGCCAATACTAAATAATGCAGGAAACACTAAACCAATTGCTGTGTCTTCTTTTACTAAGCCTGTTTTCTGAATATATTCAACTAAGACAACGGTAATAATTCCGGTTAAAGCCGCTAAAAGAATAAGTACAGGTGAATTTAAATCTTGTGTAACAAAAAAGCCAATCACTATTCCTGGTAATATAGCGTGACTTATGGCATCGCTAATCATAGCCATTTTTCTCAGCACTAAAAATGTTCCTGGGATGGCACAAGCAATGGCAACTAAACTTGCTATAAGTTGTATTTCTATTTGAGCACTATTCATCTTCTGTCTCTTGTTTAGTGTACAAATTTGCGGCAGTTTCAAAGCCGATTTGTGTTAAGTTCCACATACTTCCGTTACGTTCTACATAGTTTTTATCTACTAATTTTTGAAGGGTGCTTTTGGTGTAACCTTGAAAATTATTTAAAAGTTTAATCTTGTGTGGATGCGAAATATTATCATGTGTTTCTGCAATATGATACATAAAGGCTAGCGTTTTATGTAATTCTAAATCGCGTCTGTTTTTTAAGACTCTAATTTGTTTGAATAGTAAGCCTCTGCTTGGTGAAAATATAAATGAAAATGCAACAAACACACTTGCTACAAGCACAATGACAGGACCTGTAGATAAATTGTTCTGAGTAGAGCTAATTGCAGTTCCAAAAACTCCTGAAAATGCACCGAATATTGCTGCTAAAAATACCATTTTTGCTAAACTATTAGTCCATTGTCTAGCAGCTGCTGCGGGTGCTAAAAGCATAGCACTCATTAATACAACGCCGACAGTTTGTAGCCCTAATACAATCGCTAATACAATAAAAACAGTAATAAGAATATCTATGAATTTGGTGTTAAAACCAAGTGTTTTTGTATAGTCAGCATCAAAGAGTAAAAGTTTAAATTCTTTCCAAAAAGTTAACATTACTATTAAACAAAGTCCGGTAACGATAGCCATCATCCAAACGTCACTTTCTACTAAAGTTGCTGCTTGCCCAAAAAGATATTTGTCTAAACCTGCTTGGTTGGCATTGGGTTGTTTTTGAATAAAGGTGAGTAATAACATTCCGAAACCAAAAAATACAGATAAAATAAGTCCTAATGCGGTGTCAGATTTTAAATGGGTTTTAGTGACGATGCTTTTTATCCAAAAGGTTCCAATAAGTCCACTAACGAGCGCACCTATTAAAAGTGTGTTAGTGTCTTTTGCTCCTGTAATTAAAAAAGCAATTGCAATACCTGGTAAGGCAGCATGCGAAATAGCATCTCCTAATAAACTTTGTTTTCTTAGTACAGCAAAACTCCCTAGCATTCCGGTAATAGCACCTAAAATTGCCGTTCCTAATGTTATGGTTCTAAGCGTGTAATCTGTAAAGACTAATTCTATGTATTTTGATATGTCCATAATTCCTGCGAAATCAGTAATCTCCCGTTTCGCACTAGTTTACTTTGTTTTGTCATTGCGAGACTTTTTTAAGTCGTGGCAATCAGTTTCTTTTTTAATTACGTTCATTTTGTCTTGATACAAACTGCGAAGCACATCATGAGCTCCATAAAATTTATATCTGCGAATAAACGAACAAATCACAATCAAAATTAGGAAATTGCTAAAGCAACATTCACTTCCGAGATTTCGTACTTAAAGCTTCGCTTTGCATCTTCCTCTCGTCGTTCATTATTTCTAAATTTTGATTTTTTCCGACTATGTCGAAATTTGGGACTTGTATTTTTACTTTTTTATAGAAGTCCTTTTTTATTGTCTGTATGAGTGAGCACTACAAACTGCCCACTGAATACTGCCAACTATTTTCTATTCCTGAATACTCACTTGGTAATTAATACCATAAGTTTTCGTCAGGTTATCATCATTAAAAATATCTTTTACAGGACCTGTGGCAATTTTCTTCACATTTAAAAAAGTTACCCAATCAAAATATTCGGGTACCGTTTGCAAATCATGATGCACTACAATAACTGTTTTTCCTGCTTTTCTCAATTCTTTTAAAATATTGATAATCGCTATTTCGGTAGTTGCATCTACACCTTGAAAAGGTTCATCCATAAAATAAATAGAAGCATTTTGTACCAAAGCACGTGCTAAGAAAATACGTTGTTGTTGACCTCCAGAAAGTTGACTAATTTGTCGGCTTTTAAAAGCTAGCATGCCCACTTTTTCTAAAGCTTCTAAAGCTGATTTTTTTTCTTTCTGACCAGGGCGTTTTATCCATCCTAAACTTCCATAAGTTCCCATCATAACAACATCTAAGGCGGTAGTTGGAAAATCCCAATCTACACTTCCTTTTTGTGGTACATAGGCTACTAATTTACGTTGTTTTTCGTACGATTTGCCATAAATAGTTACACTACCAGCAATGGGTTTTAGGATCCCTAATATCGATTTTATAAGTGTTGATTTACCTGCGCCATTAGGTCCTACAATGGCCATAAGTACACCTTCAGGAATTTCTAAATCAATATCCCAAAGTACAGGTTTGTAGTTGTAGGCTACGGTTAAATCGTCAACTTTTACGGCTATTTTATCCATTATTTAAGTGCATTAACAATTGTATTCACATTATATTCAAACATTCCAATGTAAGTTCCTTCCACTGTCCCTGTGGTTCCGAGGGCATCGGAATATAACGTTCCACCTATTTTTACATCATGTCCTTTTGAATTAACGGATGCTTGTAAAGCTTCAATAGTTCGTTTTGGTACTGAGCTTTCTATGAATATAGCTTTAATTTGTTTGTCTATAATAAAGGTAGCTAATTTTTGAACATCTTGTACACCAGCTTCTGTTGCGGTAGATATGCCTTGCAAACCAACAACTTCAAAACCGTAAGCTTTTCCAAAATAATTAAAGGCATCATGTGCAGTAACTAAAACTCTTTTTTCTTTTGGAAGTGTTTCTATCGTTTGTTTTATTGTATTTTGAAGTGCTTCAAGCTTTATGATATAAGCATTTTTGTTTGCTTCATATTTAGCAGCATTTGTTGGGTCTTTTTCAGCTAAAACCGCAGCTGTTTTTTCTGCAAATTGTTCAAAATAATTAATATCGAACCAAACATGTGGGTCGTAATTTGAAGCAAAATATTCAGACCCAATAAGTGTTTTCTTATCTAATGCATCTGCAAGTGCTATGGTCGTTTTATTTGAACTTTCCATTTTTTCAAGTACTTCAACCAATTTACCTTCTAAATGTAAGCCGCTATAAAAAATAATATCAGCATTAACTAATTTAGAAACATCGCCTTCGCTGGCTTTGTAAAGGTGAGGGTCTACACCAGAGCCCATTAATCCTTGTGCATTTACCATATCTCCACCAATATTTTGAACTAAATCGGTAAGCATAGTGGTTGTGGTAACTATATTTAGTTTTCCATTATCTTTAGCATTATTGTCTTTACAAGCTGTAAAAATGAGAATGATAGCTAAAAGGGAAATTATTTTTTTCATAGGTCTAAATATTTATTACGAATATACTAAATATTGAAATATCTATCGTTAGTTTTAAATTCAATTTTATAAGGAATAGAATTATTAAGATCTGATTTCAGATTTAAGTGTTTTATATAGTTGTGTTTGCTTTTTATTATGACCACCCTCTTGTTCTGTAAAATTTAAATAGGCTAGAGCTGCACGACTTAATTCGGATTGTAATATTGTTTTATCTGTGTGCTCTGAGTTTTTAAAATGTAAGATAAAATAGATCTTTCGTTTTAGCATATTTTCTACCTCTGATAAATTGCCTAACTCTTCGTATGTGTTTATAAGGTTGTTACACGAAACAAGATATATTTGAGCAAACGGTATGCCTAGTTCTTTACAGCTTGAAGGATGATTGTTTAGAACTTCAGATCTGTAAATTGCATTTTTATAATCTATTAACGCTTTTTCGAATTGTTTTTCTTCGAATAATTGATTAGAAATCTTTGTTCTTGTTTTCCAATAATTTTCAATATGGTTTAGACAAATATCGCTCATGAGTTTTTATTGTTATAATTCATAGTTAATGAGGTCTTAAAAATTTTCAATAAATTTTAGTAGTAAGTAGAATTATAGAGTTTTAATGGTGTTTGTTTAAATGTTAGACGGCTGTACCGCTTTTTAACATGAAATCGCGGTACTGCCTAACTCTCAGAATATGAAAAAAATAGTAACTTTTATTAAGGATACTATGCCTTTAATGGTTTTAAGTAAAAAACTATTTAAGCATTTTTAATAATTGCTTAGAGGTGTAGTAATTGAATACCTTCTGTTTAATTACAAAATCTCTATTAAAAATTAATGTTGCTGGAAGTGTGAATTCTACACCTTCTCTAGAGGCTAAGAGTAGTGGAAGCTCGTGTATGCCATTACGTTTGGTTATGGCTTGTTTATTGGTGAATGTTACGCCATCAAATACAATAGTGTCTAAAGATTCAGCATTCATCTTTACGGCATAATAATCGCTATTCATTTTTTTAATAACCGCTTGTTTGGTAAAGACTTCTCTATCTAACTTTTTGCAATAGACACACCATTCTGCATTAAAATAAACAAATACAGGTTTTGGTTCTTTTTCTACTGCTTTTTCTAGTTCTGTCCATGTTTTCCAATGGATCTCTACATCACTTTGAGATAAGAGAATTTGTGGTATTAGAAATAAGGTTAGCGTATAAAAAATGTATTTCATAATGATAAGGTTTTAAAAGTCTCCAAACTTAAGACCAATAAAGAAAGTACGTGGTCGGTTAGGTCCGTAAACATAGGTTGAATCTCTTCCTGCTCCGGTATCAAAATCACTTTGGTAACTGTCAAAAATATTTTGAACACCTCCACTTAATTCTACGTGAAAATTTTCAATAGGATCAAAATGGTAGGTTAGTTTTGTAGTCATGTCAAAAAACGATTCTGTATCTATTAGGTCTACAAAACCAGAATCACTAACAACAAGAGGAACAATCATAGAACCAGTATAGCTTCCTGTAACGTCTAGTTTAAAAGCATCGCTAACTTCCCAGCTAGAAGTTAAGAAACCATAAGTATTTGGTGATCTTACAAATTCATCTAATAAAACATCTTGTTCTCCTGGTATAGAACCATCAGATTCAAATAGTAGTTGATCTTCTTTAAATATTGACTTTTGTACGGTTAAACCTGCTTGGAAAAATAAATCTGAACTTGGTGAAACACTTAGTTCAATATTAGCACCTGTAACATAAGCACCAGAACCATTACGAGTTTCTTCTAAAATAGAGCCGTTTGATAATGGGGTACCTGTACTTACAATTGTAAATGGATTTTTTAATGTGGTGTAAAACCCTTCAACCAATAAATTAGTTTGTGTTTTGTTGAAATCCTTTGTGTAATCAAATGAAGCTGTATAGGCATTTGAAAACTCACTTTCTAGATTGTTAGATAATATAACAAAACGTTGTTCTCCCCCGACAGAAGAGATGTGTAAATCTTCATTAAAGGCTTGTGGTGCTCTAAATCCTCTAGCATAACCACCTCTGAATTTTAGTTCGTCTGTTAGGTTATATAATAAGGTTAGTCTTGGACTTATTACTGTTTCTGAAACATCTGAAGAGCTCTCTATGTCTTGAATAGTATAATAGCCATCCACGTTTACATTATCTAAACGTACGCCGATAAGTGCAGAAAATCTCTCTATTGGTTTCCATTCGTATTGCCCATAAACACCTATGCTATTTACCTTTTGATCTACAAGACGGTTGTAGCCAATAATAGCATCATTAGTGTCATTTAATTGGTATTCTATACCCGCTGTTACGATATTATTGTTTTTAAATTCATGATTAAATTTAGCTCCTGCAACAAAAGCTAAATCTTTAGTGTTTCCAAATGCATTATTTGCAGCGATAGAATCTTCAGCAGTTCTTCCGCCCCCTAATCCACCATAATAGCTTCCTCTATCTGTGTGCTGTAAAGAAGTATAAACACTTAAGGTGTTGGTGTGGTCATCATTAAAAAGTTCATAATCTAAACCTGTAAAAACGGTATTATGATCAAGTTCTTCTGTAATGTCACTAAATTGAGGTGATAATTCTAATTTATTTCCACCACGTCTGTATTCTCTAATGGCGGTAAAATCTAACCCAATTTTACTATTGTCATTTGGTCTTAAAAAAGTTTTTAATCCTAAAGAGTTGTTTTTTAATTCTGTAATTTCACTAAAACCATCGTTGTTTGCATCGTAGGCGTCACGATCACGGAATATACCGTAAACGGTAACCCCACTTTTTAAATCTTCACTAACAACAGATCCATTAATATTAACGGTACGGTCTGCTGTTTTTCCATCTATTAATCCTAGGTTTGTACTAATTTCCCAGCTATCATTTACAGGTTCTTTAGTAATCACGTTTATAGTTCCTGCTATTGCATTAGATCCAAAAAGGGCAGAACCACCGCTACGCACAACTTCGACACGGTCTATCATGCTAACGGGTATTTGTTCTAATCCATAAACACCATTTAAAGCACTAAATACAGGGCGGCTATTGACTAGAATCTGTGTGTATTGTCCTTGTAAACCATTCATACGTACCTGTGTAAAACCACAATTTTGGCAATTGGTTTCTAATCGTACTCCAGGTTGATAATTTAAACCATCTGCTAAGGATACAGATTGTGTGGCATTAAAGAGTTTGGGACTTAGTACTTTTACAATTACAGGTGCTTCTTTTTTACTAATTCTGTTTCTTGTGGCGCTGACTACAACTTGATCCAAGCCAAGTACATCTTCAATCATTTCAAAATTAATGATTTGGTTAACTCCAGGGGTTAAGGTTAATGGTGTTTCTTGTGTTCTGTAACCTTGCGATTTCACTATTAATATAATTTCTCCAGAGGCAAGGGTTAGGTTATAATCTCCATTTTCGTTAGTATCTGTGCCTTTTGTTCCGTTTTTAACATAAATACTAGCATATGGGACAGGGGCTCCTTCAATTGTTACCTGGCCCGAAATTGTGGTTTTGTCATTTTGAGCGGAAATCAATGTGACCATTAATAAGCTAATGAGGGTAAAATATTTCATATAGTTAAATTATTATTTAGACTTGATTGAATTATAATTTAGGCAAATCTAAAAATATGTTTTTAATAAAAAAAATATATCTTTGCATAAATTAAAAACTTGTGACTTTAGCAGAAGAGAATTATCTAAAAGCCATTTACCATTTAGAGCAACAATTTAAAAAAGGTGTTTCTACCAATGCGCTTGCTGAGGAAATGAATACAAAAGCATCATCAGCAACTGATATGGTTAAAAAGTTGGCTGAAAAAAAGATGGTTACACATGTACCTTATCAAGGCGCAACACTTTCTAAAGCAGGTCGTGATTATGCTGTAAAAGTGATACGCCGTCATCGTTTATGGGAAGTGTTTCTGGTGGAGAAATTAAATTTCTCATGGGATGAGGTTCATGAAGTTGCAGAACATTTAGAGCACATTAATTCTGATAAATTAGTTAACGAATTAGATGCGTTTTTAGAATTTCCTATTTACGATCCGCATGGTGATCCTATACCGGATAAAGACGGTAATTTTAAAACTGTTGAAAAAATTATTTTAGCTAAAGCTGAAATCGGGTTTACTTATAAATGTATAGGTGTAGATGATACGTCTTCTGAATTTTTAAAATATTTAGACAGTAATAGTATTGGGTTAGGTACTATAATTAAGATTTTACACAAAGAGCCTTTTGATAATTCTATAAAGTTAGAGATAGAGGATTCTGAAATTGTCGTTTCTCAAAGCGTAGCAAAAAATCTTTATTTAAAAAAGGTATAGTATTCATTTTTTAAAGCTAAAAATTCCATTAAAATATTGAGGTCTAATTGTTAGTGCTTATCTTACGCCCTAATTAATAAGGGAATTTTTAATTTTAAAATCTATTTTTATGTCAAATATGTTGAGATCGTGTGTTTTTTGTTTATTCATTTTACTACTTACTGTAAGTTGTAAAAATGAAAACAAACAAGATAAGGAAGTTGAAGTGCCTGAACTGATAATAGATGAGATGCCAATGTCACCTATAGAAACTATTGAAAAAGCTTACAATAATGAGGCGTTTTTATCTAAAGAAGCTATTGAGTTAGATATGGTAATTAGCTTTGGAGGTCAAGAGCGTTTAGATGCAAAAATGACTTATCTAACAAATTCTACAAAAGGTAAAATAGAATTAAAGGATGGTTCGTTTATATATTATGATGGTGATAAAGTATTTCATTCATCAGATTTAAAAAATGATAAAGCAGCTCGTTTTGATGCTTATACTTGGATGTATTTCTTACTGTTTCAAAATAAATTAAGTGACCAAGGAACAATTTGGTCTGAACTAGAAACTTCTGAGCTTAATAATAAAATGTATGATACACAACATTTAAGTTTTGAAGCTAATACGGGTGATGCTCCTGATGATTGGTATGTTGTTTATAGCGATCCTGAAACACATATGGTGGAATATGTTGCTTATATCGTTACCGTTAATAAATCTAAAGAAGCTGCGGAATCTGATCCACACGCTATAGGGTATTCTAATTTTAAAACCATAGATGGAATTCCATTTGCTCACAATTGGGAATTTTATGAATGGACTAAAGATGGTGGTTTAGGAAAAGTGATAGGTGAAGCAACGTTAAAAAATATAAAATTTGTAACTCCAGAAGCTGATACATTTACGATTCCAGAAGGTTTTATTGAGAAGTAATAATAATTTACTTGTTCTGAATTAAAACTTTTATTACAAAGATTAAGATAATCTCTATGCCTATATAAAAGATGCCATGTATAATGGTGAGGTTAAAAAAAGTAACAAACGCTATTGCGGAAAAGCATAAGCAAATACATAGAATTAGACTACTAATAAAATCTTTTGAAAAAGTTGCTTTGTTTTCTTTGTAATCGAAGAAGTAAGCTATTAAAATAAATATTATAGACAAATTCTAATTGATATTAAATCCCTTTTTTTTAAAGGGATTTTTTAGTGGCATCCACAACCATCATCACCTCCACAGGCTTTATTCGATTTTTTCTTAGTAGGCAATACGTACTTTTTTGCTAAAAAGAGCACTGCTAATCCTACAGCGGAAAATGCTAGTGTGTTTTGGATAATAGTGTTCATATATTTCTTTTTTAAAAGTTTTACGTTTTATACTATTACTTCTTTAAATTAAGACTTGGTAAGCCACTAGAGCTACAATATAAGCAAAAGTACTCATGATTACTAATTGATAAATAGGCCATTTCCAAGAGTTAGTTTCTCGTTTTACAATAGCAAGTGTACTCATACATTGCATAGCAAAAGCGTAAAATAGTAATAATGAAATACCAGAAGCAAAGTTAAATAAAGGTCCACCTAAAATAGGGTTTACTTCTCCTGCCATTCTATTTTTAATGGTTTCTTCTTCGTCACTACCAACACTATATATAGTTGCTAGAGTTCCTACAAATACTTCACGAGCAGCAAAAGAACTAACAATGGCAATACCAATTTTCCAGTCGTAACCTAAAGGTCTTATTGCAGGTTCTATAGCATGACCTGCAATTCCGATATAGGAATGTTCTAATTTCTGAGATTCTATTTTTTGATGTAATTCTTCTTTCGTTAAATTCTCAGAAGCATATTTTTCTGTAATAATACTTTCTGCATTATTAAAATTATCTCCAGGTCCGTAAGATGCTAAAAACCAAAGTACAATTGAGATGGCTAAAATGATTTTACCAGCACCAAATACAAAAGCTTTTGTTTTTTCTAAAACTGTTAGTACTACATTTTTAAATAATGGTAACTTATAATTTGGCATTTCTACAACAAAGAAGCTCTTGCTTTTTAATCCCATTATCTTGTTTAGTATCCAAGCTGAACCAACTGCAGTTCCGAAACCGATAAGGTATAATAGCATTAATGTTAATGCTTGGTAGCTTAAACCTAAAATTCGACCTTCAGGAATTACCAAAGCAATAATAATAAGGTATACAGGTAACCTAGCGGAACAGGTTGTAAAAGGTGTGACTAATATGGTGATTAAGCGTTCTTTCCAACTTTCAATATTACGTGTTGCCATAATAGCCGGAATAGCGCAAGCAGTACCAGAAATTAAGGGCACTACACTTTTTCCACTAAGTCCAAAGCGGCGCATAATTCTATCCATTAAAAAGACCACACGACTCATGTAACCACTTTCTTCTAGAATAGAAATAAACAAGAACAAAAATGCAATTTGTGGAATGAAAATAACGATTCCTCCAAGTCCAGAAATGATTCCTTCTGCTAGTAAATTAGTGAAAGCGCCTTCTGGTAAAGTTTCTTTGACCCATTCGCTTAAAGATGCAAAAGAACTATCTATAAAATCCATTGGTACACTAGACCAATCATAAATAGCTTGAAACATTAATAATAAAATGAGTCCAAAAATTAAATATCCCCAAACTTTATGGGTTAATATTCGGTCTAATTTTATACGTAAATCTTTTGCCGACTTAAGGTCAATAGTTTGTCCTTTTTTAAGCGTTTCGTTTATAAATTGGTAACGCTTTATTGTTTCTTTTTGTTGAAGGCGTTTTAAATCTGTTTTAGATTTTGTTTTAAAATCCTCAACAGCTTCGTAATTTTTTCGGTCTGTTTTACCAAAATTGACATCTTGCGTAATAACCAACCAAAGTTTATATAATAATTGGTTTGGGAATGCTTTTTTTAAATTATCAAAATAGGATTCGTCTATGGTTGACGAATTTAAACAAGGCTCTACAGAGAGTTCTTTATGTTTTATAATTAGTTCTCTAATCTGCTCTATACCTTTATTTTTTCGGGTGCTGACTAAGGCAATTTTTGTTTTAAGTTCTCTTTCTAAATGTGCGATATCTAAAGAAATACCTTTGTAAGCCATTCTATCAGACATATTAATCACCAAAATTGTTGGGATCTCTAAATCTTTAATTTGTGTAAATAGTAAAAGGTTACGTTTTAGGTTTTCAACATCACTAACAACAATGGCAACATCAGGATAATCTTTGCCATTTTTATTTAGAAGTAATTCTATAACAACATTTTCATCTAATGAAGAAGCGTTTAAGCTATAGGTTCCGGGTAGGTCAATAATATGTGCTTTTACGCCTCTAGGAAGTTTACAAATACCTTCTTTCTTTTCAACTGTAATACCTGGGTAGTTTCCTACTTTTTGATTTAAACCGGTTAGGGCGTTAAAAACAGAAGTTTTCCCTGTGTTTGGGTTTCCTATTAAAGCAACATTAATTTGCTTACTCATGCGCAGTTTCAATTATAATATGAATAGCAGTTTCTTTTCTAATAGCTAAATGTGTACCATTTATATTTAGGTACAATGGGTCTGCAAAAGGTGCGACTTGTACAAGCTCTACCGTATTCCCAGGTAAACATCCCATTTCAAGAAGTTTTAATGGAATATGAATAGAGGACACATCTATAATGATACCTTGTTGTCCACGTTTTAATTCTGCTAATGTCAATCTTTGCTTATTTAGAATTGTTTTAAAGAAGCAAAAGTAAGAGAAATTTATTAGTGTAAGAAGCTAGATAAGGAATATTTAACGGCTTTATCGATTTCTTACTGCTTATCAAAATACCTTAAAGTTTCTATGTCTTCTATAAGGCGCTTTATATCTTCAGGTTTAGTACCGTCGTAAAAACCTCTAATTTGACGTTTTTTGTCAACAAGTATAAAGTTTTCGGTATGTATCATATCATATTGATCACCATTACCGTCTGTCTTAACTGCTAAGTAGCTTTTTCTAGCCAGTTCGTAGATTTGTTTTTTATCACCAGTTACAAGGTTCCATTTTTGGTCATTAACACCTTTTTCTAAAGCGTATTTTTTTAATTGGGCAACACTATCAATTTCAGGTGTTACAGAATGTGAAAGCAGCATTACATCATCGTCACCCATAATTGCTTTTTGTACTTCAGCCATATGGCCTGTCATTATTGGGCAAATGGTTTGGCATGTTGTGAAAAAGAAATCAGCGACATAGATCTTGTCTTTGTAATCGTCTTGTGTTATCGTTTTTCCGTTTTGGTTGGTTAAACTAAAGTCAGCAATTTTGTGATATTTTAATTGATATTGAATTGTGCTATCTACTAATTCTTCACTCACCATTCCTGGTTGATAAATGGGTAAATTTTGTTTTACATTAAGAATATTATAGATAATTACAAGGATAATAACTGAAAGTACAGAAAAAAAGATTCCAAATTTTTTATAGCCTTTAAAGAACGCAAGAAATGACATTATGTATGTGTTAAAGATAGTTGTCATACAAAAATACGACTGTATCTCAATAAAAGCTTTATTTTTAACAATAAAAACCATTGCTATGAAACAATTTTTGGGATGCTTAATCCTGGCATTCACACTACAAATGAATGCTCAAGATTTTCATGATACATTAAATGAAATTCGTGATGCGGAAGCTAAATCTGCAATGAATCAAATTCTAAGCAGTCAGAATACTAATACAGGAAATTATGATGTAAAATATCACCGATTAGAGTTCGATATAGATCCGTCTGTAGCATCAATTTCTGGAGATGTAACCACTTATTTCGAAGCTAAAGAAGACGTGTCTGAAATCACTTTTGATTTGGCTGATAATATGATTGTTTCTCAAGTTTTACAAAGAGGAACAGCTTTAAGTTTTACTCAAAATACAGATGACGAGTTGGTGATTACATTACCAGTTATACAAAATTTAGGAGTTTTAGACTCGTTAACTGTAAGTTATTCCGGTAATCCTGTAAGTTCGGGGTTTGATTCTTTTGAGCAAACCACACATAATGGAGATCCTATTATTTGGACACTTTCTGAACCTTACGGTGCTAAAGGTTGGTGGCCTTGTAAGCAAGATTTAATAGATAAAATAGATGAGATTGATGTTTATATTACAACGCCAGAGCTTAATCCTTCAAGCGAAAGTTATGTTGCCGTTTCTAATGGCTTAGAACAGAGTCAGACCATAATTGGTTCAGAAAAAACAACTCATTTTAAACATAGTCACCCCATTCCTGCATATTTAATTGCTATTGCAGTTACTAATTATGAGGTGTATTCGCATCAGGTTCCTAATGATGGAAATCCTTTTGATATCGTCAACTATGTATATCCAGAAAACCTAACAAGTGCACAAGCTAGTACAGAAGTTACTGTAGATATCATGAATTTTTTCACTAATAAATTTGAAGAATATCCTTATGCAGACGAAAAATATGGACATGCCCAATTTGGTTGGGGAGGCGGTATGGAGCATACAACCGTTTCTTTTATGGGGTCGTTTAGTAGAAGTCTTATTGCACATGAATTAGCGCACCAATGGTTTGGTAATAAAATTACCTGTGGTAGTTGGAAAGATATTTGGCTTAACGAAGGTTTTGCAACCTATTTAGCTGGTTTAGTTATTGAAGATTTAGATGGTGAAGAAACTTTTAAATCTTGGAGACAACAAACCGTTTCTAGTATTACCTCTCAACCTGGAGGTGCTGTTTATCTTACCGATCAAGATACAACGAGTATAAGTCGAATTTTTAGCAGTCGTTTAAGTTATAATAAGGGAGCGATGGTGCTACATCAATTACGAAAAAAATTAGGAGACACCGATTTTTATCAGGGTTTACAAGATTATTTAACGACACCAACATTAGCTTATGATTATGCTAAAACGGATGATTTTATTACTGCAATGGAATTATCTACAGGTGAAGATTTAGGTGAGTTTTTCGATGATTGGGTTTATAATGAAGGCTATCCAAGTTATGAGGTTAACTGGAGCCAAAATGGAAATCAGTTACAGCTTACGTTAGCGCAAACTCAAAGTGATGAATCTGTTTCTTTTTTCGAAGCCGGAGTATCTATTAGGATTTTAGGGAGTTTGGGAGAAAGTATAGACGTCGTTTTAGATCATACAATTAATAATGAAGAGTTTTTAGAAACTGTTGATTTTACAGTAGATGAGGTGTTATTTGATCCCGATTATCATTTAATTTCAAAAAACAATACGGTAACTTTAGGTACTGATGATTATGATTTTAATACAGAAATAACCCTGTATCCAAATCCTACAACCTCTTTAATTCATATTGAAAAACCAGAGCAGACTACTATAAATAGTATAAAAATATATAATAGTTTAGGGCAATTGTTACTCGAACAAAATTGGAGTCCTCAAGTAGATTTAACGGCGTTGTCTTCGGGGTTATTATTTGTTCAATTTCAAACAGATGATCAAATCGTCAATAAACGAATTATAAAAAATTAGTGTAGGTCTGAATTTTAATATATTACCAATTGTTAAGTAATATATCATTTCATATAAAAACCTTACTTTTGCAAATCGAAATTTGAAAAATAGTACATGGAATTTGTTATAAAAATATCTCAATTTTTACTTAGTTTATCCTTGCTGATTGTTTTACACGAGCTTGGACACTTTATACCAGCAAAGCTTTTTAAAACTAAAGTTGAAAAATTTTACCTCTTTTTTGATGTAAAGTTTTCACTCTTTAAAAAGAAAATAGGAGATACCGAATATGGTATTGGTTGGTTGCCGCTTGGTGGTTATGTTAAGATTGCGGGTATGATTGACGAAAGTATGGATAAAGAACAAATGGCTTTACCACCACAACCGTGGGAGTTTCGTTCTAAGCCAACTTGGCAACGTCTTATTATTATGCTTGGTGGTGTTACGGTGAATTTTATATTGGCCTATGTTATTTATGTGGCAGTTTCATTTACTTACGGTGATTCGGATGTAAAAGTAGACAGTTTAAAAGATGGTTATTGGATAGATAACCCTACGTTATTAGATATCGGTTTTAAGACTGGAGATAAGATTTTGTCTATTAATAATATACCTGTTGTTAATGATTCGGATGTTGGGTTTAATCTTATTAGTGCAGAAACCATAACTATCGAAAGAGCTGGTGAAAAGAAAGATATTCATTTGCCTGAAGACTTTTTAGGACAATATTCTTCTAGTAAAAGTAAATTCAATTTTGAATACCGTGTGCCTTTTATGATAGGTGAAGTTGCAGATTCTTCTTTAAATGCTAAGAAGGATTTAAAAATGGGTGATATCATTAAGAGTGTAAATGGTAAGGAGATTAAATATTTTGATCAAGTTGAAGCGCTTACTAAAGACTTAAAAAATCAAAAAGTTACAGTCGAAGTTCTTAAAGACGATAATAGTATAGTAAAAGAAGAATTAACATTAGACGAAGAAGGTAAGTTTGGTATTCGTCCTTGGACAAATAACTACAGCCGTTTTGATGAGCTAGGGTATTTAGAAATTACAAGAAAGGAATACTCTTTTGGAGAAAGCTTTTCTGCAGGTGGACGTAAATTCACAAAGACGATTACTAATTATTTTGATCAATTAGCTGCAATTACAAATCCAAGTACAGGTGCTTATAAGGGTTTAGGTGGATTTAAAGCCATTTACGATCAATTTCCAAGCGCATGGAGCTGGTCTTATTTTTGGGGTTTAACCGCATTTTTATCAATTATGTTGGCTATCCTTAATTTATTGCCAATTCCGGCATTAGATGGTGGTCACGTAGTCTTTTTATTATATGAAATGATTTCGGGACGTAAGCCAAGTGAGAAATTTTTAGAGCGTGCACAAATGGTAGGCTTCTTTATTTTAATTGCCTTAGTGTTGTTTGCTAATGGAAATGACATCTTTAAGGCATTCAGCAATTAAATTTTGAAATATTTTTAAAAAAAAGTTTAAAAATATTTTGTAGATATTAAAAAGTGTTATATATTTGCACTCGCTAACGCGAAAAAACAATAACCTTCCTCTTTAGCTCAGTTGGTTAGAGCATCTGACTGTTAATCAGAGGGTCCTTAGTTCGAGCCTAAGAAGAGGAGCTTATTAAACCAAAAGCCTTTACAGAAATGTAGAGGCTTTTTTGTGTTTTATACTTTCCCTTGTTATTGTTGGGTTTGCTTTGTGGTGTTGCTTTAGGTATGTTTTTGTTAAAGCTTATTATTCTTCTCGGTTAAGCCTGGTTAGGTTGTTAAACCGACCCTTGCAAATTTCAGATAGCACCCATTATTAATTCAAACTGAAATTCAGAGGTAACTTGCATCAGAATGTGTTTTTAGTTTTAAACTGTGTGATCTGTGAGTATTAAAACTTGTATTCTGTAAAAGAAGAGTTTCTTTAATGAGCTTTACTGAAATCCAATATGTATATTTTGTATAAGTATTAAAATTATACTGAGAAAAGATAGGGTGGGTACTACTTGTGGTATTAAAATTATTTAGGGACTTAATTTATATATTAACTTATTGTGACTTTGTTTATGGGTTTATACTTTTTTTTTAGTTGAGTTTGTGTATTGAGAAAAATTCTTAAGTTGTGTTTCGGGATTTAGTATAATGATATTATGCAGGGCTTGAGATAAAAGTTTTGACTTTGCCTGGTTTCGATGATCGATACCGTAATGAGAAGTGATTTTGTAATCTGTAGGCTAAAGAATCATATGTGTTATTCTAAATCTTAATAATGTGTTCTGTCTTAATAATGGCTTTATGAGTAATGTAAATTGAACTCCTGATGCTTTTTTAGAATTGAGTAGATTTTATTTAAGTTTTAAAATATTGATAATTAGATATCTAAAAAATAGTTTTAAATAAACTTCAAAAAAGACTTGTAAGTAAGTAAAAGACTTGTATATTTGCACCCGCTTAACAAAACAACGTTAAGCAAAAGTAAAGAAATAAGTTCATTAACATATTGAATTGACAGC
>NZ_JABTEL010000050.1 GCF_013285155.1 Winogradskyella undariae
AGTACTTCTGTAATTATTATCATAGGTTAGACCAGATTTTGCGATAGCAAAAGCCTGTTTTAAAAGCTTATTACAAACCGCTATTAAGGCTAATTTTTTGCTCTTTCCTTTGGAGACCAATCGCTCATAAATTGCTTTGCAAGCATGGTTATATTTACAAGCATTAAAACTGCACATAAATAATAAATTTCTAAGCTTTTGATTTCCTATTTTACTGATTCGCGGACGTCCTTTTACACTACTTCCACTTTGTCGGATCACCGGAGTTAAACCTGCGTAACTACACAATTCACTGCCGCTTGTAAAACGATCAAAGCCATCGGTTAAAACCACTAACATTAGTGCTGTTTTTGGTCCAATTCCTGGAATACTTTTTAAGCGCGTTAAAACCTCTTGATGTGCTGCTTTTACTAAAACAAGTAATTTATCTTCCATAGTTTTCATCTCTTTTTGAACCTGTTTTAAGTTTCGTTTTAAAGAACTCACAACTGCTTTACTCGGGTTTCCTAAAACAGCTTCTCCGTGTAATTTATTTTTAAGCATAGTGCTTTGTTTTGTATATACAGAAAGGAGTCTGGTCATTTGAAGGCATTCTAACTGATGCTTTGAGTTGCCTTTCCAAAGCTTTAATTCTACATGTTCTGCATATTCACATATTAGTTTAGAATCGCTTTTATCGGTCTTGATTTTTGATAGTTTCATCTGAATAAAACGTTTTACTGCCAATGGATTTTCTACCGAAACTTTAATACCTTCTTCCTGCAAATAATAGGCCAATTGGTAGTGATAATACCCTGTGGCTTCCATGACGCAATGACTATTAACATCTAAGAGTTTTACAAACTTTTTAAAGCCCGAAATACTGTTTTTAAACTGATAATAATTCCCTTGGGAATCGGTAACATCAAAAACTAAATGACTGATGTCAAGTCCAAAATATTTTATATCTTTATTCATAAGAAAATGTTTTTTGAAAGGACAAGCTACGCGAGTTTCAACGACTTAAAATCGAGGTCTAAACGCCTCATAGAACTGTACGAAATCTGTGTAG
>NZ_JABTEL010000051.1 GCF_013285155.1 Winogradskyella undariae
CAGTGTTCATTTTTTGTTTTCATAAGTGACTCTAATTAATGGTTTAATTTTTAGTCAACCTATTTCAGGAAAATTCAGTGGTCTTATTGGTGGTAACGGTCTTGTGTATGAAACGTAGCGTATAAATAAACACTAACTTTTCGGATTTAGCACGAGCCGAATTTTTTATTTTTATGTTTAATTTTCTTTTATAAATATAACCAAATAAAAAATTTGGCGTATTTTGTAAATATACAAAAACCTCTCGGAAAGCCTATAATAGCTATGTTTTATACACGTTGTTGGGCACAGTAATTATTCTTTCCAAAATTTTCGAGCAATTTCCGCTGTTCCTATTCGGATGGTGTTATTAATTATGCATTTAAATCTTGATTCACTACAGCCCCACATTCCGCCTTGATTTATTTCGTCCGCTACAAATTCCTTTTGTATTAAATATTCTTTCTTTTTAATGTCAAACAAGACAAGTTCAAAACTTAAATTTAGTTTTCCGTCTTTATTTTCCGAAATATTCAAGTTATTATATTCTATCAAATAGTCAGATTTTTTCTTTTCTTTAGTTTCAGAATCCGTGTTTTTTTCTGCTACAGAATATTTGTTTTTTGGGAAGTTTTCATAGAGATAGAATTGTAGACTTTGCAATGTTACATTTCCGATAATTTTCTCAATAGTTAATTCTTCGATTTCCTTTTTTAGTTTGTCTTTTAAATTTCCGTTTGAACTTTCCAAACTTCTATTCTTTTCGTAATCTAAATATTCAATTTTTTCAGCATTTAGATTTTCGGATGTCGAAATATTCGCTGGATAAATAATTAAAAAACTACTTTTCTTATTCTGACTAAATAGAATAAAAGGTAGAAATATAAAAATTATGATTGTTTTCTTCATTCAGTTTTTATTGTGCCCAACGTTGTTGTGTATGGTTAGTTGCGTGGTTAAGCAACTAAATTAGTAAACTTTTACGAACCTGTGAATATTCCG
>NZ_JABTEL010000052.1 GCF_013285155.1 Winogradskyella undariae
ATGATAATAATTACAGAAGTACTTTAGCAATAAATTAATAAGTTTTTACTTGTTTTTTACCACAGTACTTTGTTGTGGTTAGTTTTTTATTTCCACTTTCAAATATTTTATTTCCTTTTCGCAATCTGTTTGAAATTCAGATTCAAGTTTTAAATAGTATCTATTATTTAAAACTTTAGATTCCATCGTTCTCCAACCTTCAATTCCGATAACGTACTGCTCTTTAGTTTTTAAATCCGTTAATGCGATTTCCTCTTCTCCATAATAGTTTGAGTGAGAAATGGCTGTTTCTCCGTCAGAAGTCAAAGGTTTTCCCATTGTAAAACAAGTCAGTCCATTTTTCAAGTCAACTGATAAAAATCCCCAACTTTCATAACCAGTAATTTCAATTAGTGCATTTCCGCAATAAGTTCCTTTAAATTCGTAATTAGAATATCCTTTTTCTTTTAATAAATATTTACACGCTTTTAATTCAGGCGTTTTTATTCCAATTCCGATATTTGGGTTTGCTGAAAATGTATAACAAGAATCTTTAAGTTTGAAAATTTCAGGATACTTTTTGGTCAATTCAATTTCAGATGTTGGCTTAAAATCAACAAATTCTTCTGAAATCTCAACAATTTTATCGTATTGCGATTTGTCAATAAGTTGCGATTTTCCATTTAGAATATTCGACAGATTCCGTATTTCAAAATCACAATCTTGAGCCCAAGAAATTTGGACAATTGCAAGTAGAAATATTAAAATCAGTTTTCTGTTCATTGGTTTGGTCAAATTAACCACAACGTGATTGTGTATGATTAGTGGCGTGTTTAAGCACCTAATTTAGCAAATAAAAACCGAATAGAAAATCCGCGAGG
>NZ_JABTEL010000053.1 GCF_013285155.1 Winogradskyella undariae
GTTGTAGCCAATGCGAGAAAATGATTGCTAAAGACCAAAATATCGCTTTATTAACTGTTGCAAAAGCAGCCTCGGAAAATCCCGAATGGAAAAACTATGCTGATTATTGTATTGATAGAGAGAATGGTTTAAGAAAACAAGCATTCAAAAAACTTGCAGAATTTCTAAAATCAACTAAAAATTGGACACTTGACCAGAAGATTGATTTTGCTAAATTCTTATTTCCATTTTTCGAGAATATTCAAGACGCGGATTATGGACCATTCCCACAACCTTTGAGTGATAAACTAATAAAACCTACATTAGAAGAATGGTGTGAAATTGAAATAATTGACAATAGACCATTTCGTTGGTTCGGGAAATATTACAAAAGTGAAGAACATCTATTCAAGGCAATCGAATTAAATCCTGAAGATGATTTGGCGAGAGAAACGATTTTAAACTGGTGGACTTACAGTATTTATTACTCTATTCATCATTTACCAGAAGGCTATATTGGAAATCCTTCAGAGGACTTAAAACTTGCGAAAAAGATTGAGGAACAAATCTCTAAACTGACCGACAACAACCGAAAAGAATATTGGACTAAGGAATTGAATGAAGATTTAGAAATTATAGAAAACTATCTCGAATGGAAAAATTCAGGACATACTGATTTGGCAAAATGGGGAAAAGAAAATAATAAAACTGTCGGTTATAATTTGACAAGAAGTTATTACTATAAAAAATAAAGCACTGGCTACAACAACGTGTATAATTAATTGCTTTGGTCGTTGCTTATTTGGAAAATTCCTTCGGAATTTTCTCGCGTTCGTTTT
>NZ_JABTEL010000054.1 GCF_013285155.1 Winogradskyella undariae
CTGGTAATGTCAGTTCTTTTTCAACCGATATAGATGGTATCTATTCTGTTATAGTAACTAATGTTGATACTAATTGTTCTAGCAATAATGCTTCAGGAATGTTAGATTATTTTTCTGATTTTGATTTTACAATTGAACAATATTGTGATCAAAATGATTTTATTTTAGAAGTTGTACCTATAAATAATTCCTTTAGTATTCAAGATTCAAGTTTTATTTGGCAGCTAAACAATTCTAATATTATTGAAAGTGATTATATGATTAGCCTAAGCTCATATTTAAATTTCACTTCAGAAATTGAAGAATTACCTTTAAACATAAGCGTAAGTGTAACCACAAAAAATAATTGCACAAAAACTGGCTCTTTATTAATTGAGCAAGTTTTTTGTTCAATACCACAAGGTATATCACCAGACGATAATGGAAAGAATGATTTTTTTGATTTATCGTTATTAGGTATAAAAAAACTAGAAATTTTCAACAGATGGGGGACTAGTGTATACCAAAAGAACAATTATACAAATGAATGGCATGGACAGTCTAATTCTGGAAACAAATTACCAACTAGCACATATTTTTATATAGTAGAATTTAAAAATAACTCTAAACCTATATCTGGTTGGGTTTATTTAAATAGATAATGAATTAAAAATAATCGCGAAAATTAATACTATTTACAACAAAGTACTGTGGTAAAAAACAAGTAAAAACTTATTAATTTATTGCTAAAGTACTTCTGTAATTATTATCATA
>NZ_JABTEL010000055.1 GCF_013285155.1 Winogradskyella undariae
TGTATTATACTGATATAGGTTGACTCTTTTTAGTTAATATTTAGACGTTCAAAAGATTTTTTTCAGCCGTTTAGAAGGCAAAAAAATAGTTTGAACTATGTCTGTTCTTAAATCGTTAGTTCAGGTAAATTTACATTATATTTTCGATAGGATTTGTATTTGATATTAGGATTTAAATGCACTTCTGCAGGTTTTCTTAATTCTAAGCTAAAATGCGTTCTTAAATTGTTATAAATATAGACTGCTTGCTCAGTCATTTTTTGAGCTAGTTCTGTGTTTTTAATAGTTTGTTTTAATCCATATTCGTATTTCAACGTTCTGTTAATTCGTTCAGCTACAGCATTTTCATAAGGGTCGTATTGCTCAGTCATACTCATTACGATATTGTTGTCTTCAGCAAAAGTTGTATACTTAGGATTACAGTATTGAAAACCTCTGTCAGAATGATGAATAAGCTTTTGATCAGGGTATTTTCTGTTTTTAATAGCCATAGCGAGTGCATCGGTGCAAAGTGATGTTCTCATATGGTTATCGAGTTTATATCCCATAATCTGCTTAGAATAAGCATCTGTAACAATTGCTAAATAATTATGACCGTATTGTGTTTTAATATAAGTGATATCGCTGACCCAAAGTTGTTCAGGACGAGTAGGGAC
>NZ_JABTEL010000056.1 GCF_013285155.1 Winogradskyella undariae
ATGATTAGTGGCGTGTTTAAGCACCTAATTTAGCAAATAAAAACCGAATAGAAAATCCGCGAGGATTTTCGTAAGTAGGCAAGAACCAGCCATTAATTATACACGGTGTTGCCACACGTTTTTATTCCGCAATGGTTATTCCGTTTTTCATTTCTTTTTCACTCGGTTTCTCAAACCAAGTTTCCATAAAATCAAAATTTTCTTTGCTAACCTCGAATTCAAATGTTTCTCCTTTTTCGGTATTTCTTTTCATTACTCTTTTCAGCCGAGTTTCTTTTGAAATATCCAATAAATGAATTTTCAGTTCGTATCCTTTCGATTCCGCAAACTTTCTAAACTTCTCCCGATGCTCGAATTTTGAAAGTCCCAAATCCAGAATAGAGTCAGTTTTTGCGTTTTCTAATTGCGTTACTAATTCCATTATCATTTCTTCCGCTCTGTCAATTCTTTCTAAAAACCATTCTAATCCGTCAGTAGGTTTTTTGTCGGGCAGAAATAAAGTCTTGTTCCACTTGTCAATCGAAAATATTATTCCGTTATTTTTTTCTTTTAATTCCGCTGAATAGGTTGTTTTTCCAGAACCAGTATTTCCAACTATCAGATTAATCATTTACGATGTTTTTTTTTAATGTGTGGCAAC
>NZ_JABTEL010000057.1 GCF_013285155.1 Winogradskyella undariae
AGAGTAGTTAAGCCCGTTTGCGCCGATGGTACTACTTTACTGTGGAAGAGTAGGTCGCCGCCTTTTTAAGAACCCTTGCTAGTTAACTAGTAAGGGTTTTTTGTTTTTTAGAACTTTTTACTCTTTAATTGCTTCTTATTTATCTGAATTTTAATGCTAATACAGTAGTATTAAAAACTGATATTCTTCCTCTTATGTATTAAAAAATTATCTAGAGCTTAATTTTTAGAAAACTAAATCTCAGTTTTCTTTATTTACTATATAATATCCAATTTTAATACCATCCATTTATTAGATTTAGTAATCGAATTCACATTTTTAATATAATAGTTAATTTAAAAGTTAACCAGTTATTATTAATCTTGGATTTTTGAATTTTATTTTTAAGGTTATTTATTATAATTCATAATTAGATTAATTCAATCAATTTTTATTTTTTTATAAAACTCTTTCAGAAAATTCACGTTAACCTTTTTGGCATTTCGCTTTTGCTTTCAAGGAGCAAAAGCGCCGCGTCATCCGCTATATCTTTTTTTAGAATAGGCGTTGATCATATAATAAGATCTCACCTATATATAGTAACATTACCTTTTATAAAGTTTTAGGATAAAAAAAGGATG
>NZ_JABTEL010000058.1 GCF_013285155.1 Winogradskyella undariae
TAGGTTGTTTTTCCAGAACCAGTATTTCCAACTATCAGATTAATCATTTACGATGTTTTTTTTTAATGTGTGGCAACAATAGTATATAGAACATATGTTCTATATACACCCAAATATAAGATATATATAACATATGTTATATATATCCTTTATATATTCTTAAATATCTAAAGGGTTTTTAATTTTCTTAAAAGTAGTCGTGGCAACATGGGTGTAAATCTCCGTTGTTTTGGTAGAGCTGTGACCTAATAAAACTTGAATTTGTCTTAAATCAACTCCATCTTCTAAAAGGTGAGTTGCAAAACTATGTCTTAGCATATGTGGTGTTACAGTAATTTGTATTCCTGCCTTTATTGCGGCATTTTTTACTATTTGGCCAACGCTTTGTGCAGAATATTGTTTTCCATATACGCCTTCAAAAATATAAGATTCTGGTTTCCATTGTTTATAGTAGTCTCGTAAATCTTTTAATAATGTATTAGAAAGTAACGTGTAACGATCCTTTTTACCTTTAGCGGCTTCAATGAGTATTAGCATTCGCTTACTATCAATATCTGTAATTTTTAAATT
>NZ_JABTEL010000059.1 GCF_013285155.1 Winogradskyella undariae
TCTCCTTCTGGATAACCAACATCTATAGCTTCATATTTTGGAAGAAAGTAGTAACCATTGCCTAATTCTCGTTCACTACAAGAGAAGCATATTATAGATACAAAGAATATATATATTGAAGCTTTTTTTAATTCAGTCATATTCAGTTTTATGGTATTTCAATAACTTGTCTGTAAAAAGATTAATTTCTTTTTTCTCTTTTAGCTTAAAATCCGCCAACAATATCAGTCCGAAAAAAACAAACACAATCGGCAAAATCCAATTTCCTTTAATCAGCGAAATTATTGAAATCAGAATTCCGAGTCCGAGTAAAACTTTCGCTAAAATATTCATCGGTGATTTATAGTCAAATTTCAAATCGTAATTTCCTGTATCGTTTAAAATTCCGATTAGTCTGTGATTATTTGGGAAATGATTCCGCATTAATTCGAACTTTTGGGTTCCGACATAACCATTATAAAATCCGTTCACAATTAGCTTGTTCAGAATCTTTAAATTTTTGTCACTTTTGGTTATTGTTTGTCTCATTTCTCAAATTACACACAACG
>NZ_JABTEL010000005.1 GCF_013285155.1 Winogradskyella undariae
GCGACTAGCTCAGTTGGTTCAGAGCACTTGGTTTACACCCAAGGGGTCAGGGGTTCGAATCCCTTGTCGCCCACAAAGTTCACTTTAATGTGAGCTTTTTTTATACAGAAATTGATTTATTAGGGCGACTAGCTCAGTTGGTTCAGAGCACTTGGTTTACACCCAAGGGGTCAGGGGTTCGAATCCCTTGTCGCCCACAAAAGTTCACAGAAATGTGGACTTTTTTTATGCGCTATATTTAAGTGATTAAAATACATTAGTTAAGTTAGAGTTGCTGAAATCTGTTTATTAGAATTGAATGTAACCCACAAAAAAAATCCACATGTAAATGTGGATTTTTTTAATATTAAAGTGTAATAGAACTTTAGTTTTATTTAGTCGCTTTATCTACAATAATTCTATCGGCTCTGTTTGCAACTTCCCAAGCTGTGTAAAACACTAATTTTGTTCGTGTTTCTAATAAGTCGTATTCTATTTTATCTGGTGTGTCTGATGGTTTATGGTAATCAGCATGTGTACCATTAAAATAGAAGATAACGGGGATGTTGTTTTTAGCAAAATTATAATGATCAGATCGGTAGTAAAAACGATTTGGATCATTATCGTCGTTAAACTTATAGTCTAATTCTATTTGTGTATATTTTTTATTTGCCTCTTCTGAAATGTTATGCAAATCGCTACTTAATTTGTCGCTACCTATTAAATAGATGTAATTTCTTGTGCCTATAGTTCGTTCTGGATCAACACGGCCAATCATATCAATATTTAGATCTGCTACAGTATTTTCTAGAGGGAATATTGGATCTATATCTGTATAGTACCTAGATCCTAATAAGCCTTTTTCTTCACCTGTAACATGTAGAAATAGAATAGAACGCTTTGGTCCATGACCTGCTTTTTCAGCAGCTTTAAATGCTTGTGCTATTTCTAATATTGCTACAGTACCAGAACCATCATCATCAGCTCCATTATATATTTTACCATTTTTAATTCCTTCATGGTCTAAATGTGCAGATATTACAACTATTTCATCTGGTTTTTCAGAGCCTTTAATAAAGGCAACAACATTTTCAGAAATAACATTTTCAGATTTATTTTCAATTTCTAAGTTAATGTTGTTTTTAATTTCTTTTGGAGTTGAATCTTCAGATATTGAACTATACAAGGCTTTACCTAGTTTTTCATTTATCATTAGCATAGTAATTTCATCATCATTAGTTTTTAATGATAGTCTGCTTTCTGTGTCTGAAGCGATTTGTCGTTGGAAAAATGGAGCGTATTTTGAAAATAAACCTTCGTCCATATATAGAATACCTAAAGCGCCATTGTCTTCTGCAGCTTTCTTTTTATTCGCTAATGATTCTCGTCCATTTGTCCATTTAGTTTCATCTGTATTACCTGAAGTCATAAAATTACCTTCAGCATCTTTTGGTTCTCCAGCTTTTGCTAAAACAAATTTTCCTTTTACATCTATATCTTTATAATCCGAATAGTTATCATCATCAATGCCATAGCCAACATAGATAATACTCTCCATAGAGGTTTTTAGATTTTTTGAAACAGCTAAAACAATTTGTTCTTCAAAGCTTTTATACGCTATATCATTTACGGTTAATTTTGCTTCAGAAATTTTCTTTTTTTCTAAATAGACTTCTTGAAAATAATCATCTCCTTCTAATGGTGTGCCAATACCCATTGCCAAATACTTTTGCTTTAAGTATTCAATAGCCATTTTTTGTCCTTTTTCACCTGTATCCCTTCCTTCAAATTCATCTGAAGCAAATTTGTAAAGCATAGTCTTTAATTCGCCCTCAGAAATTGTTGAAGCATATGCTGAAGGATCTATTACTTCAGTTGTATCTGGTTTTGTAGTATTAGTATTTTTGTTAGACGTGCCACAACTGGTTGCTATTACTAATGCAAAGCTTAAGAATAGTATTTTTTTCATATAAAGGAAGTAAATAAATTTTGTGATTTTTAAAATTATGTTAGCCTTAAATCTACAAAATAGAATAGGCATTGAGTTTAGCTTTAATGTATTTAACAAAATTTAACATCAAAGGATGCCTTTTTGCAATCGTGTTTTAGAGTTAGCTAAATACCAAGCAGTAGCAAAAACTAATTTTGTGCGTTTTTCTAGCAATGTATAATTAATCTTATCTTCTGTATCAGTAGGTTTGGTGTAGTCTACATGTTCGCCATTAAAAAAGAAAATCACAGGGATGCCTTGTGATGCAAAATTATAATGATCAGAACGGTAATAGTATCTATTAGGATCAGTATCTTTATTATAGGTGTAATCAAGATTAAGACCTGTAAATGTAGCGTTAGCCTTCTGTGCAATAAAATGGAGTTCGGTACTTATTTTGTCTGCTCCGATGATATATATATAATTTTCATTGTCTTTATGTTTGTAATCTACACGACCAATCATATCAATGTTTAAAGTTGCAATTGTATTTTGGAGGGAGAATATTGGATTCTCTGTATAATATTTAGAGCCATATAATCCTACTTCTTCAGCTGTTACATGTATAAATACAATACTTCGTTTAGGTTTATAACCATCTTTAATGGCTAAGTTAAATGCTTCTGCTATTTCTAAAACGGCTGCTGTTCCAGATCCATTGTCATCAGCTCCATTATAAATTTCACCATCAATTATACCTTCATGATCTGAATGTGCTGAGATGTATACATATTCTTCCGGGAACTCAGAACCTTTAATAAACGCTATAATATTTTGAGAAGCATTTAAATCATTTGGTAAGGCCTCTTTTGGTACTTTTTGGTAATAATTAGGATGAGATTCTGGTGCGCTAATATTTCGATTTTCATATTGCTTTCTGATGTAATCACAAACTTGATTATGGCCTTCTTCTCCTGTTTTTCTACCGTTGTATTTATCGGAAGCGACTTCTTTAAGATGTACTTTTAGATCATTTTTGTTTATAGTATTCAAATATTTTGTAACGATAGGTTCATCTTTGTAAGTGATGCTATTTTTTAAATTATTGATTTTTTCACTATGTCTTATGGTGGCGCAAGACCCCACAAGTAAGAGTACAGATGCAAAAAGTATTTTCATTTGTAACTATTTGATTTAGCCAAAAGTAAGATAAAATGATTTATTGTTTTCTTACAATAGCTTAGATTTTTAAATCTTATTTATTTTAAGACCTTTTCGATTTTAAACGTTTAGAAGTTTTTTTATTTTGACTTGTTAATAATGGATAATATATCTTTTTATGATGTTTGAAGAATATCTTTTTTTATGTATAATGAATTTATTTTGTGTTGTATATCAGCTTATTAGTTATATCTAGTAAAAAAAGGTGTAAAAATATTTGTCTAAATGAAAAAGGATTGTATATTTGCACCCGCATTCAGGGAATACCTGATGAGACATCTGGAGAAATGGCAGAGCGGTCGAATGCGGCAGTCTTGAAAACTGTTGAGGGTCATACCTCCGGGGGTTCGAATCCCTCTTTCTCCGCATTAACCCTTATAATCGTAAGATTGTAAGGGTTTTGTTTTTTATAGATATTATTATTATTATATCTGAACTATACTATTTATAGATCTAATATGAATGGTATTATAAACTCCTTCTTTCTTATATATAACATTAGGTATAGTGTTTATTTTCTTCTTTACGTATTGTATCCTTTAAAATACAAATACTCCACTTTCTTAGTTTTGGTATGATTAACTAAATCTATATTTTAATTGTAAACATAATTTTTGAGATTGATTCAATATACCCATTATTGGGTATTGTATTAAAAATATTACTAAACTAAGTTTATAGCTTCATATTAAGGGGTGTTAATATCGTAGAATTTATGGTAACTATTCTATGTATTCTTTTTTAGTTTGTTTTGTTATTCTATTCAATAGAGCTTTTTTATTGATTTATAGAGTGTGTAATATTAATCGTGTACATATGTTTAAAATAAAACTTCTTATCAGCTTTTTGTTTTTAATTACAATGAGTCTTTGCTTTGCTCAGAATAAAATTTCTGTTAATATTTCTGGTGAGGAAACGGCTAATAGTGGGACGTACACGTATACTGCTAATGTAGAATTTAGGTTTGCAACAGAAGGCTTGTTAGTAGATGTTATAGTGTATAGAAAAGTTACTAATTTTAAAATTACATCTTACAAATACAACGGTATTAATGCAACAGAAGTAGGGGTTTCATTTCCTATCCGTATAGATAATTTTACACGTAAAGCCACGGCTGATATTCAGTTTTATAAGGGAGTTACTACTTATACGGCAAAAAACCTTCAGCCTAATGGATCAGATTATTTGTCACAATCTCAATTGAGTAGTTTGTTTAATACTTTTGGTATTGACCCTAATAAAAGAGATTGTATTACTTGTGATGCTATTAGTGAAGTTAAAAAACTAGGTATTAGAGCATATAATACAAAATTAGAAAGTGTTGAGTATTTAGATCAATTTTCTCGTATAAATGATGAGATAAGTGACTTAATAAAAGCGAAAGCACAAGCTAAAATAGATAAAGAAAAAATTACATCTTTAAAAAATGAAATTAATGCGTTAGGTGCTAGTAATGAGGATCTAATAAATAAAAAATCACTTTATAATACGTTAGATATATTAGATAAAAATAACAGCTATAGCAATCAGATTTCAAATATTGATACCCAAATGAAACGGGAGTTAGAAGTTGAGAATAGCGAAAAATTAGCACAAGAACAAAAAAATAAAGTAGCTGAAAAGATTAAAATTACAGATAACAAAAGGCAAAGCGAAGTTGCACGTTTAAATAATTTAAGACAACAACAACAGTTAGAGTTAGAACAAAAAAAAGCAGAATTTCAACGTAAGCAACAAGAGCAATATCAGAAAATTCAGGCTCAAATTGCCGAAAATAAAAGAAAAAGTGAAGCTATAAATCAAGCAGCAGATGAAACAGGTGAGCAATGGGCAAATGGCAATTATATAGAAGGTAGTAAACACCTAATGAATGAATTTGCAAAACAGGGTAATAAAGATGGTGTGATAGCTACAGCAGCTGTTGGAGTTGGTTTAGAAATTTTTAGTGCTATAGCAAAAAATAAGGAAGCAAAAAGAATAGCAGAACAAAAGCGACAGGCAGAATTACAAAGGCAAAGAGAAATTCAAAGAAAACAAGAAGCAGCGTTAAAAGCACAAAAACAAGAGTTTTATAGTTTGGCTAATACTATTAAACAACAAAAAAACGCTATTTTAAAGAAACGTAAATCCATAGCTGATACTCGTACAAGTTATGAGTTAACTTATGATGTAAAGACTCAAAATCATGAACCTATATATTTTTATTTTATTGAAATTAAACAAGGTTATGATAATTATAACGAAAATATTCACTTTCCTAATACTATAGAAGTTGATATACATGAAAGTCCAAAAGTGGTATTTTCTCCAATTATTGCTGTACATCCTAAAAGCAATGGAGAATTTGATTTTCTAAAAAATATCCTTTCTGATATTGAATCTAAATTCCATACAAATCCTACGTCTACATATATTGTTTACAATTGGGAGTCTAATTATGATCTTATAGATCAACATTATAATCAGAATATACAACTGGTTTCTAACTCTTATTTTGAATTGATTTTTCCAGATGACTTACTAATTGATTTAAATAATAAAAAGAATCAAATAACAGGTATAAGTTATTGGGGAGATAAGAATAAAGAGCATGTTTCAGATTTTAAAGATGAAGCTGGTAATTTAAATTATTGGAAAGAGGAAGATCAGAAACAAGAAGAAACCAGTGAGGAGTTGAAACCAATAAAGGATAATAAAGCAACTAATTATTGGGGTAAAGTCATAAAAGTTAAAAAAGAAGAGCAAAACTAACCAAATATAAACTTGAAACTATTGTCATGAGATTTATTAAAAACACATTACTATTATTAATTTTATTTAGCGCTAATATTTCAATTTCACAGAATATGAATATTGCTAAAGGTTATTATAACAAAGCCAAAGAATCTTATGCTACAAATAGCTTTACCAAATCACTTGAATATATAGAAAGCACAAAAAAAGAGTTAGGTAACACAAATCCAGACATAACTTATTTAGAAGTTTTAGTAAGGTTTAAAATTGATAAAAAAGACAGTCTTATTAAATCTTTATCTTATATGTTTCTTGAAAATGCAGATCAAAGTGATGATAGAATAGAAGAAGTGAGTCTTATAGTTATAGAGCACGAAGAAATAATAAATAATGAGCTTGCTATTAAGCAGAGAATGTATAATACAGCTATAACTAATGGTAGTGTAGATCAAATTAGAGCATATATTAATAAGTATCCTAAGTCAGAAGAGGTTGGTCGTGTTAAATTGGCTTTAGAAGAAAAAGAGACTCAATATTATAATACAGCATTAAAAATGGATACGGTAAAGTATTATGAAGATTATTTAGATCTGTTTCCAAGAGGTGTTTATAAAGTTCAGGTTAATAGTAAATTAAATATAGCGAAAGAAGTTGAATCTTATAATAAAGTTAAAACGAGTAGTAGTATAGATTTTATAGAAGGACATTTAAAGATTTACCCACAATCTGAGCATAAAGAAGAAATCTTAGAACGATTAGAAGCTTTAATGATAAATGAAGCTAATACCGAATTTAAAAATGAGAGTAACCTTCTAGCTCAAAGAAGTTATAATGATTATTTGAGAAAATTTCCTGAAGGAAAGCATGTTCAAACAACTAATGATAATCTTGATATAATTCAAAAAAGAATAGATAAACAAAACAGAATTGATAATATAACTTCTGCAAATTATTTTATGCTTACTTATGCTACTGATGAAACCTATGGGATACAATTTGGTAAGCTGAGTCAGAATAAAGTCGGAACGTATCTTAATTTAAGTGGTAATGAATCTGTTTCAAAATTAAAATTTTCTGCTGATCAAGAAGCCGATTCAGTGGGGCAAAGTATATCTGTATTCGAAGAGTCAATACTTAAAGCTAGTTTTGGATTAACTGTTAAAATAGTAAATCCAATTTGGGTTTATGGTGGAGGAGGTCTAAAGTATAGGGAGTTTTTTTTCGAAGATGAGGGATGGGAAATAAAAGACTTAAAAGGATTCTTGTTTTATTATGAAACAGGTATTCAAATTAAGATAGGTAAAGCTTTAGCTTTAAAAGGAGGAGCATCATTTATTGATGGAGAAACATATATTCAAGCGGGAATTGGTATTCTTACTCGAAATTGGTAATCTTATTTGATTAAACGGACTATTCTAAAAAGTGCGTTAGTTCAAAACATTAGGGTTAAGTTATTTTTATGGCTTAATCCTGATGTTTTAATTTAACTAAAAATTGATTTAATATAATTCTCTTAGTACTGATATGTAATTAATCGTTGTTTTAATCAATGTAAATCTTTAATTAGCGATTTAGAATAGTTAATAAATATCTTTTAGGGAACGATACTAAATCCTGTATTTATCTCTCTTAAATATAGCTAATAGCTCGCTTAGAGTTCTATTTATTTGTTATTTGCTTTTTTGTATACTCTTATCAAATTAAACATCAGCGCACAAAGAATAACCCATATAAATCCAGCAATAAAACCTCCAATAATATCTGAAGGAAAGTGTACACCAAGGTATATGCGGCTTATTCCTATACTGATTATAATTGAAATCAATAATGTAATTATAATTGATTTTAATATTAGATTAATTTTAAAATGAAAGAAGAGGTATATCAAAAACCCATAAAAAGCCATTGCAGCCATAGCATGTCCGCTAGGATAGCTAAGTGTTTCTACGGTGACTAAATGTTCTTGATTTGGTCTTGATCTATTTATTATTCTTTTAAGGATTAAATTTGAGCTTAAAGCTAAGGCCATAACAACAATGAGTTGAATAACATATTGCCAACTCTTAAAAATCATGAGAAATGTTATTATACAGAGTATAAAAGCAATTAAATAACCGTATACATCTCCTATATCAGTTATAAAAACAAAGTATTTTGTAAGTGTAGGAGTTCTATAAGAATGTATATATTCTATTACGTTGGTGTCAAATTGGGCTAACGTTGTCGTTTTTAAGTTCTCGGTTAATTCAATAAATAAATTTATTCCACCAACTACAATAAGTATTGCTATTAATGAAATAGTTAAATAAGGTAATCTAACATTGTATTTCTTTAATAAGCTAACTAATGACTTTAAGTATTTACTTATTATTAATTTAATTTCATTTTGCATGATTTTTAAAAACTAGCTAGAAACAAACTGTATTTATAGAATTACAGTTTGTTTATGATTTTTGGTTTATATAGTGTCTAGAATACGTTCTAAAGCCATACCTCTAGACCCTTTAATTAATACTGAGGTATTGTTAAGTTGAAGTGATTTTAGTAGTTCTTTTAGATCTTCAAATCTTCGAAATTTATGAAGAGAACTTTTTGTATTAGTATCGTAGAAGTTATTACCGATGATATAAATATTTTCATCAAAATTCAATGTTATAAAATCTACAATTGACTGATGTTCTTTTGCTGCTTCAGTACCTAATTCAAACATATCACCTAAAAATAAGTATTTATTTTTGGCATCAAATTGTTTAAAATTTTTAAGTGCCGCTAACATACTTGTTGGATTAGCATTGTATGCATCTAAAATAATTTGAGTAGTTCCTTTATTAATAATTTCAGATCGGTTGTTATCTGGTTGGTAATTTTCTATACCTTTTTTTATGTTTTCAGAACTTACTTTAAAATGTTTTCCAATAGCGACTGCTACGGCGATATTTCCGTAGTTATAATCACCTATGAGTTGACTTTTTATTTGAAGGTCATTGTAAACTAAAGTAACATATGGTTTTGCTTCTTTAAATGTAACAATACAATCATTTTTTTCTCCGTTACCAAATTTTATGATTTTAGAGTATGCTCCAATTTGTTTGATTTGTTTGTTATCATCAGTATTAATGAAAGCTATTTTTTTATTAGATATTATATAATTGTATAATTCTGATTTAGCTTTTACAACACCTTCAACACTTCCAAAACCTTCTAAATGTGCTTTGCCAAAATTGGTTATTAAACCATAGTCTGGTAATGCTATGTTGCATAAAAATTCAATTTCGTTTAGGTGATTAGCTCCCATTTCTACAATTCCGAAATCTAGATCTTCTGTGAAACTTAGTAGGGTTAGTGGAACTCCAATGTGGTTATTTAAATTACCTACAGTAGCTTTTACCTTGTAGGTTGTTTTTAAAACGGTATTGATTAATTCTTTTGTTGTTGTTTTTCCATTACTTCCTGTTAGGGATATAATTGCTATACCTATTTTTTTTCTATGAAAAGTAGCGAGTTCTTGTAGTGTAGATAGTACATCTTTTACAAGTATACAGTTGTCGTTAATTTTGTATTCAATATTATCTATAATACAATATTTAGCGCCACCGTCAAATGCTTTTTGTACAAACTGATTACCATCAAAATTATCTCCTTTAAGCGCGAAATACATACAGTTTTGCTGTAGTTTTCTAGTGTCTGTAGATGCAATAGTACAGGTTTTGAAATTATTGTATATCTCGTCTATTTTCATGTGTTTATAGTTAAAATTTTGTCTGCCTGAGTTATGCTTTCTATTACCGTTTTAGTGTCATTCACACGTCTTTTTTAGACAGGCTAGTTTTGAGGTATAAAAATAAAAAAGTCCTGATATAATTATCAGGACTTTTTTAAATATTATTTAAAGTTTATTAGTGACTTCTTTTTCCTCCTTGTTCACTTTTAGAACCTACTCTAGAAACAGCACATCTAAAACCAATATAGTCAGTAGCCATATCTTGTGGGAAATAACGGCGTTGAGCTGGGTCAATCCAGTATGCTCTATCTCTCCAAGAACCACCTTTGTAAACTCTTACTTCATCATTAATTAAAGATGTTCTACTGTCAGATTGATCATATTCTCTGATCATTTTTCCTTCTGTTGTATCTACTTCAACTCTATGTTTAGGTGAGTTATACATTTTACTAGTTTCTTGTTTTGTCCCTTCAGTTTCGTCAAAACTTTCTCTGTAGTAACGAGAAGAGCTCTTATCTCCATCTCTAAAGTTTCTGTTATCACTTTGACTAAAATTAGTTCTTAAATAAGTTTCTTCTTCATCAACAGGAACTCTAGCAATTTCACCTGGTAAATCTCTAGCTACAATTTTACCATTACTTAATGTATCGTAAACAATATCATCAACAGTTACAATTTTCACTGTTCCGTCTTCGTTAATTGCATTTTTAGTGTATACGTTACCTCTATAGTAGTTGAAGTCATTAAATTCATCATCAACTATAGGTCTGTAAACATCGGCAACCCATTCTGCAACATTACCAGCCATATCGTATAAACCGTAATCGTTAGGTTCGTAAGTTTTAACTTCTGCAGTAATATCAGCTCCATCATCAGACCAACCTGCAATCCCACCATAATCACCTTTACCTTGCTTAAAGTTTGCTAATTGATCTCCACGATTTACACGTTTTCCAGATCTTGTATATTGTCCATCCCATGGGTATTTTTTACGACCTCTATAAACATTATAGCTACGTAATTCACTCATTCCTAAAGCTGCATACTCCCATTCAGCTTCGGTAGGAAGTCTGTATTTTACAGGGATTAATCCAGATTCTCTATTCGCATAAGTGTTAATAGGGTTTCCTTCTGCATCTGTTTGTGGTCTTCTTTGTCCTCCTTCTAATACTTCAGTATTACCACCATATGTTTGTGATGGTGCATTAATATAAGTATCAGTGTTGAATGTGCTTTCTGCACTTACATCAGTGTATTGTGCATCTCTTTTAATATAACCAGCTTCTTGTAAAGATAATTCTGCTACACGGTCAGTTCTCCAATTTGCATATTCTACAGCCTGAATCCAACTAACACCTACAACAGGATAGTTAGCATAACCTGGATGACGTAAATAGTTTTCGGTCATCATTTCGTTATAACCTAATCTGTTTCTCCAAACTAAAGTATCAGGAAGTGCTCCTTTGTATATTAAAGCATAATTTGGATCATCTGGTGGGTAAACATTCTTCAAATAATCTAAATAAAACAAATAGTTTACGTTAGTAACTTCTGTTTCATCCATATAAAATGATTGAATATGCTGTTGATTTGGAGTATTGTTCCAATCGTGCATTGGGTCATCTTGTACTTTTCCCATTGTAAATGTTCCACCTTCAACAAAAGAAGTTCCAGGAGGCGTTTCTTGTTCCTTGAATTGGGTATTGTACTGAAAACCACCTTCTCGGGCGTTTATTTTCCAGCCTGTGGCACTATCTACATTGCCAGAATTAGAAGAACGGTTGCAGCTCAATATTGAAGTACAAATCGTTATTGCTATTAAAAATTTTAGGTTTGACACATGTTTCATATCCATACGTTTAAATAAGCTCGTTTAATTTTAGAGTCGCAATATAACAATTAAAGGTAAACTGACAACTTTTTTTTTTATCTAAATTAAAAAAAGTATGCATTTTAACCTTTTTATCGTGCAGGATATCGGATATTTTACAATTTACCGATAGTTTTTGCTCAATAATAACGAGGAAAGAAATGATTTATTGTTGTATTTTTGGAATAAAAATTACGTGGTCATAATATCGTGCTTTAAAAGTCGTTATTATTTAGTGAAATTACAGGTACCGTTGTCGTTATGATTATATCCTGATGGTTTTATTTGAGACTAAAACTGAAATGAATAAATGAAAAATTGCTATTTAATCTCTTTACTCTTATTTGGTATGCTTTGTTTTGGGCAACAAAAACAATTCAATATTAATTGGGGAGAAAATAAAATTCTTGAAACTGCTTATAATAAAATTGAAGTTCCTGCTTTTGATGATGATCATTTCAGTTATGACGATAATTATGGGTTAAAGTATTTTGCACAATGGGAAAGTGCATCTGGTCAAATTGATCAAAATTCTGTAACACTCTTTAATGTTACTTATGAAACTATTTCTTCTTCAGAATTAAAAAATTTAAATCCCAATCTTATTCCTAGTTCTCCTAAGTATGGGTTATATAATATTAATGCAAGAGGTGAATTATCAAACTATTTTGAAATAAGTCCTATTATTAAGGATAGAGGGGTTTATAAAAAAATCACAACATTTACTATTCTTTATAATTCATTATCTGGCCGTTCTGCTAACACTGTAATGGGGGTAAATGATATTACCAATTCTGTTTTAAGCTCTGGTCAATGGTATCGTTTTTATATTGAAGAATCTGGAGTTTTTAAGTTGTCTAAAAGTTTTTTAAGCAATTTAGGAATCAACACAAATTCTATAGACCCAAGGACCATTAAAATTTTTGGAAATGGAGGAAGGATGTTGCCATTAGAGAATTCTGAGAATTATCCTTTTGATGTTGTTGAGAATGCAATAAAATTTGTAGGTGAAGATGATGGTAGTTTTGATAGTTCAGATTACATTCTTTTTTATGGTGAAGGACCTAAGACTTATAGTGAAGAAAGTGATACGAATTTAAATTTATACACTGATAAAACTTATTACTACGTAAATATAGGTTCTGGAAATGGAAAGCGTATTCTTTCTATGCCCGAAATTACTGCAGCTGCTGATATTGAAATTACAACATTTCAGGATTATCAATTTTATGAAGTTGATGATTATAACCTTGCAAAATTAGGTCGTCGTTGGTTTGGTGATGATTTTGATATAGAAAACCAACGTACTTACGAATTTGAATTTCCAAATTTAGTAACCAGTTCCCCAGTAGACTTTAGTATTGCTATTGGTTCTGTTTCAGAGTTACCAACCACCATGGGAATTACAATTAATGGCAATTTAGCTACTACAATGTCTTTAGGAGTTATAACGCCAGGCTCTGTTTTAGGAACTGCTGTGTCTTATAATAGTCAGCAAAACATAAATACAGATGTTGTTACGGTTACTTTTGATTATAATAATAGCGGTAATCCTTCTGCAAATGCTTATTTAGATTATATCAACATTGAAGCGACTAGAAATTTAATATACGATAGCAAACAATTAGTTTTTAAAAATAAAGATGTAATTACTACACCTGGTGTTGCAGAGTATACTTTAACCAATGCTAGTCAAGTTGAAGAAATTTGGGATATCACAGATCGCTTTAATGTGAGTAATGTTATAAATTCAGATAACTCGAGTACTATGACTTTTAAGGCTCAGTCTGGTGAAGAAAGGTCTTATTTAGCCTTTTCTAATTCAAATGTGTTCACCCCTAAAACTGATTCTAGAACTGTAGTTTCAAATCAGAATTTAAAAGGAACAATATTTACGAATAGTCAAGGGCAATTTGAAGATGTTGATTATATCATTTTAGCTCCATCTCAATTTGTAACACAAGCAGAACGTTTAGCTCAAATTAATAGAGATCAGTACAGTCTTAACGTAAAAGTAATTGATTTGCAAACTGTTTATAATGAGTTCAGCACCGGTAGTCAGGATATTGCAGCTTTAAGAAATTTTATTAAATATGTATATGATAATGCTAGCGAACCGAGCAAGCGGTTAAAATACCTTTGTTTATTTGGTGATGGCTCTTATGATTATAAAGATAGAGTTTCTAATAATACCAATTTAGTCCCTGCATGGTATACCAATGAAAGTTTTAGTTTAACAAGCTCGTTTGTTTCAGATGATTTTTATGCCATGTTAGATGATAACGAAGGGAGTATGGCTATTAGTGATCGTATGGATGTTGCTGTAGGTCGAATTTTAGCCGAAAATGTACAGCGTGCTACTGAAATGGTGGATAAGATTATTTCTTATTACCAACCTGAATCTTATGGCAGTTGGAGAAATAATATTTTACTGATCTCAGATGATGTTGATGAAGCTTGGGAAGCTAGATTAGAGCAAACTACAGATGACTTAGGGACTACTATAGATGACGAAAAACCATTTTTTAATGTTGTAAAAATTCATTCAGATGCATTTGAACAAGAATCTTCATCTGCAGGGAATAGATATCCAGAAGTTAACGAGGCCATTAAGGATGCTATTGAAGTAGGAGCGCTAGTTGTTAATTATTTTGGGCACGGAGGAGAAGATGGACTTGCTACAGAACGGATTTTTGATAAGTTTGATTCTCAGGAAGTTAATAATATATGTAAGTATAATTTGTTTATAACAGTAACCTGTGAGTATACTAAATTTGATGACCCTAGTAGAGAAACTGCAGGAGAATTTACTTTTTGGAATAAAAACGGTGGTGCTGTAGGTTTAATAACTACAACGCGACAAATAATTGTTTCTGTGGGTGAGGCGCTTAATGAAGTGTTAGATGATTATTTATTCGCATTTGGGTCTAGTGACTATGTTTCTATGGCAGAAGCGCTGAGATTAACAAAAATTGATAATAATATTGTTGGTTCTAGTCAAAAAAGATTAGTATTCTTTATCGGTGATCCTGCTATGAAATTAGCAATTGCTCAGCCAGACATTAAATTAACTAAAGTAAATGACGTAGAGATTACCCAGTCTATAGATACACTAAAAGCTTTAAGTTATACAAAACTAGCAGGTGAAGTTGTTGATACAAGCGGAAATTTATTATCTAATTATAATGGAGTATTAACAGCAACGGTTTTTGATAAATTAATAGAACGACAAACTTTAGGGAATGATGCAATTAGAGATACAAACAATGAGCTTATAACAATGGATTTTACAACCTTGGGTGAAGTTATTTTTAAAGGTCAGGCAAGTGTTGTTAATGGGCAGTTTGAATTCGATTTTATTGTACCAAGAGATATCGGTATTCCTATAGGTAGTGGTAAGGTGAGTTTTTATGCGCAAACCGATAATCCAACTTCGGATCAGGCAGGATCAAATTTTGATATTCAAATAGGGGGTATTAATGAAGATGCACCCGAAGATAACCTGGGGCCAATCATTAATTTGTATATGAATGATGAAAATTTTGTTTCAGGAGGTATAACAAATGAGTCTCCTACTTTTCTTGTAAAGCTTCAAGATAATAACGGAATTAATACAGCAAGTGGAATTGGTCATGATATTACAGCAATTATAGATGGAGACGAAACAAACCCTGTGGTTTTAAATAATTATTATCAAGCTAATATAGACGATTATACTAACGGAGCGGTAAGTTATCCTTTTAGAGATTTAGAGCCAGGTTTGCATACTTTAACTTTAAAAGCTTGGGATGTTTATAATAATTCTTCAACAGCAGAAATTCAGTTTATGGTTTTTGATGAAGATGAAGGGTTGGTTATTAATAACGTTTTAAATTATCCAAATCCTTTTGTGAGTTATACAGAGTTTTGGTTTAATCATAACAGTTCAGATCCTCTAGATATTTCGGTGCAGATATTTACAGTTTCAGGGAAATTAGTAAGAACATTGAACGGACAAACAAGTGCAGACGAATGTTGTTACGATGGTTCTTCATCATTATCTAGAGATATTATATGGGATGGAAGAGATGATTTTGGAGACAAAATAGGAAAAGGTGTATATGTCTATAAACTAAAAGTTAAATCTAACCGTTTAAATAAACAAGTTGAAAAAATTCAAAAACTTGTCATACTATAATATTAAATTATATTTGCTATCGGATTAATTTTACTCATAGAGTATTAATATTTCAAAAACTTAACATGAAAAAATATTTTATAGCCTTAATGGCTTTTGCTACAATTAGTAATGCTTTTGCTCAAGATGGTACTGTTATATTACCTAACTCTACAGACAGTAGAGTAATTACTACGGGTTTACCTTTTATGCTTATTGCTCCAGATGCTAGGTCAGCTTCGTTAGGAGATATGGGAGTTGCGACTTCTGTTGATGGGTTTTCTCAACAATACAATCCAGCTAAATATGTGTTTTCAGAAACAAAACAAGGCGTAAGTTTAGCTTACACACCTTATTTAACAAAATTGGTTAATGATATCTCGTTAAGTTATGTGACTTACTTTAACAGAATAAATGAATATAGTGCTTTTTCTGCAAGTCTTAAATATTTTTCATTAGGTGAAATTGTTTTAACACAAGATGCTAGTGATCCAGGTGTAGCTGTAAAACCTAATGAATACGCAATAGATGCTGCATACTCATTACGATTAGGACAGCAATTTTCTATGGCAGTAGGCTTACGTTATATGCGTTCAGCTCTTAGACTTAGTGAGGTTGATGATAATGCAAATCCAGGCAGTACATTTGGTGCAGATATTACAGGGTATTATCAAAGTGAAGAGGAAGCTTATAATGATTATAATGGAAGATGGAGGGTCGGTTTTGCTATTCAAAATTTAGGACCAAAGTTTAAGTACGATGATGGTGGTGAAGATGTGTTTCAACCTACCAACTTAAGATTAGGTGCTGGTTTCGATTTTATTTTTGATCAATACAGTACTTTAGCCGTAACAGCTGAAGTATCTAAGTACTTAGTGCCAACACCTCCTATTTACGGTAAAGAATACAATTATGATGACGATAATGGTAATGGTGTATATGATGATGGAGAAGAGTATACTAGTCCTATAGATAATAATGATATCATTATTGATGGCCAAGATCCAGATGTAGGTTTTATGACAGGTGTTTTTCAATCTTTTAGTGATGCTCCAGGAGGGTTTAGTGAAGAATTAAGAGAATTTACTTGGGCTTTAAGTGCTGAATATACTTACCAAAAAAGTTTTTCATTAAGAACAGGTTATTTTAATGAAGCAGATGATAAAGGTGCACGTAAGTTTTTTGCTTTAGGTGCTGGGTTTAAATACACAACAATAAATGTAGATTTATCATATTTATTCTCAGCTTCAAAAGTAGCGAGTCCATTAGAAAATACATTACGTTTCTCTTTAACGTTTAATTTTGGTGATGGTGAATATAGAGAGTATTAAATTATTTAATTAAAATGATCTTTAAATTCAATCACCAGGTGTAATATTAGAAGTCTTTTTAATTAAGAAGTAATAAAATAAATTATATAAAAAAACTATTGTTTAGCTAACAATAGTTTTTTTGTCTCAACTAATTTGTGAAATATGAAGGAAGTTAAAATAGAAACGACATTAGAGGTTTATACAAATATTAATGAGCTTTCTAGTGATATACAGGTATTAATGAATGCTGCAATAGAAGCAAGAGATAATGCTTACGCACCTTATTCTAAATTTAATGTCGGTGCAGCTATTTTATTAGACAATAATGAAGTAGTGATAGGTAGTAATCAAGAAAACGCCTGTTTTCCTTCAGGGCTATGCGCAGAGCGTACAGCTATTTATTATGCAGGAGCTAAATATCCAAAAGCTAAGATGTTAAAGATGGCAATAACCGCATCTTCACAAAATCAATTAACGGATAAGCCTATTCCTCCTTGCGGAGCCTGTAGACAAACTATCGCTGAGTACGAAATTAAACAAAATCAGCCTATAGAAATCTATTTTATGGGTGTTGAAGGTAAGGTGGTGAAATCTCACTCTTTAGCCAACTTATTACCTCTTCTTTTTGAAAGTTCAGTATTATAGTGTTTTCGTTGAAAAAAAGTTAAAAATCTCTTGTTTTTTTATCACATAGTGTTTCTTCATTATCATCTAAAGTGTTATTTTTGTTATACTATTTAAAGTTTAATAGAACACATCAAGAAATGCAAAAAATAACCAAAGAAGTTTACCTAAAGTGGTATGAGGACATGTTGTTCTGGCGTAAGTTTGAAGACAAGCTTGCAGCTGTTTATATTCAACAAAAAGTTAGAGGATTCCTTCATTTGTATAACGGGCAAGAAGCTATTTTAGCTGGAGCTTTACATGCAATGGATTTAACAAAGGATAAGATGATTACTGCTTACCGTAATCACGTTCAACCTATTGGTATGGGGGTGGATCCAAAAAGAGTAATGGCTGAATTGTTTGGGAAAGCAACTGGAACATCTCAAGGTTTAGGTGGTTCAATGCACATTTTCTCTAAAGAGCACCGTTTCTTTGGTGGGCATGGTATTGTTGGAGGACAAATTCCTTTGGGTGCTGGTATTGCTTTTGGTGATAAATATCACGGTAGCGATGCTGTAACACTTTGTTGTTTCGGTGATGGTGCTGCTAGACAAGGATCTTTACACGAGTCATTTAACCTTGCAATGTTATGGAATTTACCAGTAGTATTTGTTTGTGAAAACAACGGATACGCAATGGGAACTTCAGTTGCACGTACAGCAAATCATACAGACATTTGGAAACTAGGTCTAGGTTATGATATGCCTTGTGGTCCAGTTGATGGAATGAACCCAATAAAAGTAGCAGAAGCATTTGATGAAGCAATTCAACGTGCTAGAACAGGTGGCGGACCTTCTTTCTTAGAAGTAAAAACTTACCGTTATAGAGGTCACTCTATGTCTGATGCACAACATTATAGAACAAAAGACGAAGTTGCTGAATACAAGAAAATTGATCCTATTACGCAAGTAAAAGATATTATTCTTGAAAATAATTATGCTTCTGAAGCAGATTTAAAAGCGATTGATAAAGACGTTAAAAAACGTGTTTCTGAATGTGAGAAATTTGCAGACGAATCTCCATATCCAGACAAGAACGTAATGTACGATGTTGTATACGAACAAGAAGATTACCCATTTATAGATCACAAAATTAAGTAAACTATGGCAGAAGTAATAAATATGCCGCGTTTGAGCGACACCATGGAGGAGGGAACAGTAGCCTCTTGGTTAAAAAAAGTTGGAGATAAAGTAGAAGAAGGAGATATTTTAGCCGAAATAGAAACAGATAAAGCTACAATGGAGTTTGAGTCTTTTAATGAAGGTACTCTATTACATATAGGTTTACAAGAAGGAGAAACTGCTAAGGTAGATTCACTTTTGGCTATTATTGGAGAAGAAGGTGAAGATATTTCTGCCTTAATTAGTGGTGGTAGTGCATCTGCAGTAGCTGAAGAAGCGCCTGCTGAGGCACCAGTTGCTGAAGCGTCTGCTCCTGCAGCAAGTGCTGAAGTTCCTGAAGGAGTAATAGTTGTTACCATGCCACGTTTAAGTGATACAATGGAAGAAGGAACTGTTGCTACTTGGTTGAAAAAAGTTGGTGATGAGGTTGAAGAAGGCGATATTTTAGCAGAAATTGAAACAGATAAAGCTACTATGGAATTTGAATCATTCCAATCAGGTAACTTATTATATATTGGTTTAGAAGAAGGTGAATCTGCAAAAGTAGATTCATTATTAGCGATTATTGGCCCAGCAGGAACTGATGTTTCAGCTGTTGCTAGTGGTTTTGGTTCTGCACCTGCTGCTGCCGCTCCTGCAAAAACAGAAGAGCCTAAAGCTGCTGCACCAAAGGCAGAAGCGCCTAAGGCTGCACCTGCTCCTAAAGCTGCTGCGTCAGTAGCAACGCCAAAAGTATCTAGTGATGGTGGACGTTTATTTGTTTCTCCATTAGCTAAGAAAATGGCTGAAGAAAAAGGATTTAACATTGCAGATATTCCTGGATCAGGAGAAAATGGACGTATCGTTAAGCGTGATGTTGAAAACTTTACACCTAAAGCTGCTGCACCTGCTGCCGCTGCCGGAGTTTCTACACCAGCTTCTGAAGAGAGTTTTGTAGAAATTAAAAACTCTAACATGCGTAAGGCTATCGCTAAAAATTTAGCAAAATCTAAATTTACAGCACCTCACTATTATTTAAATGTTGAGTTTGATATGGATAACGCAATTGCTTTCCGTAAGGAGGTAAATGCTATTCCTGATACTAAAGTATCATTTAATGATATTGTAGTTAAAGCTTGTGCTATGGCGTTAAAATTACATCCACAAGTCAACTCTCAATGGTTTGATGATAGAATGAAATTAAACAACCATGTACATATTGGAGTTGCTGTTGCTGTAGAAGATGGTCTTCTTGTACCAGTTGTTAAATTTGCTGATCAACGTAAATTGACTCAAATTGGTGCTGCTGTAAAAGAATATGCAATCAAAGCCAAAACTAAAAAACTATCTTTAGAAGAAATGGAAGGTAGTACTTTTACGATTTCTAACTTAGGTATGTTTGGTATTGATACATTTACATCTATTATTAACCAACCTAATTCAGCAATACTTTCTGTTGGAGCAATTGTTCAAAAACCAGTTGTTAAAGATGGTGAGATTGTAGTTGGTAATACAATGAAACTTTGTTTAGCTGCCGATCACAGAACGATTGATGGTGCTACAGGTGCTCAATTCCTTCAGACATTAAAAGGATTTATTGAAAACCCTATTTCAATGTTATTGTAATATAAATATTCAACTCTAAGTTTATTTTAGAGTCTATATAATTTAATCCTGATTTGATAATTTTTCGAATCAGGATTTTTTATCTTTAAGCCTTATCTAAAAATATAATATGAAGAAATTATTACTTATTCTTTTAATCGCATTAGTTTATTCTTGTTCATTTCAACTTAAAGGGAAAAATGGTGAGCCTGGTAAGGATGGTGTGTCACAAATACCTAAAATTACGAGTGCTTCTATTAAGGCTAGTATGGAATATTTAGCTTCAGATGAATTAGAAGGAAGAGCAACAGGAAGTAAGGGTATTGAGAAAGCAGCAGTCTTTATTGAGAATTATTTAAAGTCTAATGCTATTAAACCTTATTTTAAAACATATCGAGATTCCTTCAAATTAAATGATTTAGAAGCTTATAATATTGTAGGTGTTATTGAAGGAAATGACCCAATACTTAAAAATGAATATATTATTCTTGGTGGTCATTACGATCATATAGGTTTTGGTAAAACAGTAGAAGGAGATTCTATAGCTAATGGAGCTAATGATGATGCGTCAGGTACTATTGCGGCGATGGAATTAGGAAGATATTTTGCTGCGACTAAAACTAATAAGCGCAGTATTTTAATAACATTGTATGACGGAGAAGAACTAGGTCTTAAAGGGTCTGCACATTTAGCAGCACGTTTAAAAGGTGAAGGATTTAATGCATACACTATGATTAATTTTGAAATGATTGGTGTACCTAGGGCTGAAGGTGAAATAATGGCTTATATGAGTGGTTTTGAAAACTCTAATTATGCCGCTAAGTTGAATGAATATGCTAATGAAGAAATTATTGGTTTTTTTGATAAAGCGCAGCAAATGCAATTGTTTAGAAGATCCGATAACTTTCCGTTTTATCAAGAGTTAAATATTCCTGCTCATGCTATTTCTACTTTCGATTTTACAAATTTTGATTATTATCATCATGTAGATGATGAGGCTGATAAAATGGATTATGATCATATGGCTAGTTTTATTAATAAGATGATACCTGCATTAGAAGGTATAATGAATGCACCAACAAAAGAAGTGATTTTAAAAGATGAGTAAAAATATAATTATAACAGGAACGAGCCGTGGTATTGGATTTGAATTAGTTAAACTATTGGCTAAAGAGGGACATAATGTTTTGGCATTATCCCGAAATGAAAAACCAATATCAAATCTTAAAATTAATAATGTATCGTCTTTTGCTTTTGACTTATGTAATGAAGAAGATTATCAAAAAGTAATAGATTTTATTAATAAGGAGTGGGAGCAAGTCGATATTTTAATTAATAATGCAGGAGCTATAATTAATAAACCTTTTGCTGAAACAACGTTTCAAGACTTCACTAAAGTATATCAAACAAATGTTTTTGGTGTTTCAGAATTAACAAGAACAGTTTTACCACATATGAAAAGTGATGGCCATGTTGTTACTGTAAGTTCTATGGGAGGTATTCAGGGGAGTATGAAATTTCCAGGTTTGGCAGCTTATAGTTCTAGCAAAGGAGCGGTAATTACAATGACAGAATTGTTGGCCGAAGAATATAAAGAAACAGGACCTCAGTTTAATGTTTTAGCACTTGGAGCTGTACAAACTGAAATGCTAGAAGAAGCTTTTCCGGGATATATAGCTTCTACTACACCAGTAGAAATGGCTGATTATATTCAGAATTTTGCATTGACAGGAAATAAATATTATAACGGTAAAGTTTTACAGGTTTCTAATTCTACACCTTAATATAGGAGGTTTATAATTTGATAGATTTAACCAAGCTTCATTTTTTTTAGAATAATAACTTGTTCAATTAATTATAAGACGTTTAAATAATCATATTATAAATCTTCAAATCGTTTTAATTTATTCTGGGTTGTAATTAATTCAGATTTTAAATCCTCAATTTTATTCAATAGGTTAAAAACCGTATCAATACCTTCAAAATTAAGTTGAAGTTCTTGATGTAAACGTATCATTTTTTCTATATCTGCTATTTTATCTTGATGAATGCAATATGTTTTTTCAACCGAAATTAATTCAATTAGTCCATAATCATTTAGCGCATTAAAAAATGACATTTCTAGTTTGTAATGTGTACATAAACTAGGTAGTGGTATTAAATCTGTAGTCTCCATAGCTATTGTAATTTTGCGAGTTCTTCAAAAAGTTCTTTCTCTTTATCAGATAGTTTTTTTGGTAATTGAACATTGTAAGTAATATATAAATCACCAAATTCTCCGTCTTTTTTGTATTTAGGAAACCCTTTGCCTTTTAACTTAACCTGTGTACCATTTTGTGTTAACGGTTTTAGGTTTAATTTTACTTTACCATCAAAAGTATCTACGGTAATATCTTCGCCTAAAACAGCTTTATATAAATTAAGATCAACATTTTTATAGAGATTAGCACCATCGCGTTTAAAATCGGTGTTATTTATAATATTAAATTCAATTAGTAGATCTCCATTTGGTCCTCCATTTACACCTTCTCCACCTTTGCCTTTAATTCTTATAATTTGTCCGTGAATAACTCCCGCAGGGATTGTTAATCTTATACTTTTTCCATTTACGGTTAATACACGTTTTTCAGTTGTGTAAACATCTTTTAAATTGAGCTGAAGCTGAGCATTAAAATCTTGACCTCTAAATTTTACATTTCCACGACTTTGGCTGCGTCCTCCTCCAAACATAGATTCAAAGAAATCAGAATATTCTCCATCATCAAAATTGCTAGAGTTAGAGCGGCGTTGATTGCGTTGATGAGATTGTCTAGCTTGTTCTTCAGCTTCACCATGTTGCCAATTTTCTCCGTATTGGTCATATTTTTTTCGATTTTCATCATGACTCAATACTTCATTAGCTTCATTAACTTTCTTAAATCTTAATTCCGCTTCTTTATCATTAGGATTTAAATCAGGATGGTGTTTTCGTGCTAATTTTCGATATGCTTTTTTAATATCGCTTTTGGAAGCATTTTTATCTACACCGAGTACTTTATAATAGTCTATAAATGCCATAATTTTAAATCTAAAATGTAGGTTAATTAAATTAATTGCCTACAGCTAAGTTAGCTGTTTTTCAGGTTAATGTCAAGGTATATGCTGTTAAGATAAATACAATAATTTAGGCTTTTGTTTTGATTAATAATGACATATTACTTATCAAATAAAAAATTAATTGTTGATCTCTTAATATGAATTTAGACTGCTGTTTTTTAATTGTGATTAACTTTGTATTTTTAAGTTGTATGATATCTGTTTTGAGTTTTTTAAAGTTTGATTAAAAGAATTTAATAGTAATTATTTAACGCTTATTTTTGCAGCAATGCAAACACCACTTTTAAATTATATTCCTGAGGGGGCACAACCTTTAGTTACTGAACTTTTGGCTATTGATAATTTGATAGTTAAAGTGAAGAAGGAGCGTAAAACACGACATGGTGATTATAGAGGATTACCAAACGGAAAGCATCAAATTACAATTAATTCTAATTTAAATTGTTATCGGTTTTTAATTACATTAATTCATGAAATCGCACATTTTGAAGCTTATAAAACTTATGGTAGGCTTATTAAGCCACACGGAAAAGAATGGAAACACACTTTTCAGCATTTAATGTTACCGTTTTTAAGGCCCGAAGTTTTTCCTTTAGAGTTATTGCCACTTTTAGCTAATCATTTTAAAAATCCTAAGGCATCTAGCGATACAGATACTCAATTGGCTTTAGCTTTAAAGCAATTTAATGAAGACAATGATAAAACCTATGTTTTTGAAGTGCTTTTAAATCAAAGTTTTAAACTAGATAATGGAAGAGTTTTTAAAAGAGGAAATAAAAGAAGAAAACGATTTGAATGCGTAGAAGTTAACACAGGAAAATTATATTTGTTTAACCCAAATGCAGAAGTAGAAACCCTAGATTAAAAAAATAATGAATAATAAAAAATCAAATTATTATGCCATCCTTATGGCCGGAGGTGTAGGTTCAAGATTTTGGCCAGTCAGTACTCAAGATTTTCCAAAGCAGTTTCATGATATGCTTGGAACTGGTGATACTTTAATTCAAAAAACATTTAATCGTTTAGCGCAATTAATACCTGAAGAAAATATCTTCATATTAACTAATGAGCGTTACAATGATCTTGTTTTTGAGCAATTACCTCAAGTAACCAAAAGGCAAGTTGTTTTAGAACCTGCAATGCGTAATACAGCACCTTGTATATTATATGCTTCTTTAAAAATTCAGAAAGAAAATGAAGATGCTGTAATGATTGTAGCACCAAGTGATCATTGGATCGAAGATGAAAAAGCCTTTTCTGATAACGTAAAAACAGCTTTTGATTATTGCGAATCTAACGATGCGTTAATGACTTTAGGTATTACGCCAACATTTCCAAACACGGGTTATGGTTATATTGAATATGATAAATCTTCTTCTACCGAAATAAAATCAGTAAATCAATTTAGAGAAAAACCAGATTATAAAACGGCAAAGTCTTTTATTGATCAAGGGAATTTTCTGTGGAATGCAGGGATTTTTATGTGGAGTGCAAAATCTGTTATTTCTGCTTTTAAAAATAACCAGCCAGAGTTATTTCAATTATTCGAAAGTGGTTTTAGTGCCTATAACACCGAACTTGAAGAAGAATTTATAAAAGAGAATTATAAAAAAGCAGAAAATATTTCAGTCGATTACGCATTGATGGAAAAGAGTACTAATGTTTCTGTGATTCCTGCAACTTTTGATTGGAATGACCTTGGAACTTGGGGAAGTCTCTATGATAAATTAGATAAAGACGATAATGATAATGCTGTTGTTAATGCCAAAACTTTATTAGAAGATTCTAGCGGAAATATGATTCGTTCTAAAAAAGGTAAGGTTGTGGTTATCGATGGTTTAAAAGATTATATCGTTGTTGATAAAGAAGAAGTTTTACTTATCTTTCCAAAAGCCAAAGAGCAAGATATTAAAAAAGTACTTCAAAATGTGAAAGCTGAATTTGGTGAACAATACGGGTAATCATTTTTTGAAGTTATTAAATAATAGCACTGTCTAATTAGATTTAGATATCTAAAACCATATTTTTTTTGAATTATGAGCGACGAACATAAATTTAATTTTTCAGAAGAAGAAAAAGAAGAGCAAGAAAAACAAGAGCAAGAGGATAAGCAGCACGAACAGAAGCAAATTGACAAGGATAAGGCTGTTGAGGAAAAGAAAAAGGCTGTAAAGGAAGGTGCACAAGGTTTATTTGCTAGTGTTAAGACTTTTCTACATGAATTACTTGATTTTAGAGAAGACACAGATCGAGATGCAACGATAGCTGCAATCAAGGCAGATATTCCTTTTAAAGGAGCAACAGCTTGGATTTTAGTTTGCTCTATTTTTGTTGCATCTATAGGTCTTAATGCAGATTCTACAGCTGTAGTAATTGGTGCCATGTTAATTTCTCCATTAATGGGGCCTATTTTAGGTGTTGGAATGTCAATTGCGCTAAATGATATTGATACGCTTAGAAAGTCGTTAATTAATTTAGCGACAATGATTGTGCTAAGTTTATTAACTGCCTATTTATTTTTCAAGTTCTTTCCGTCTGCAGACTTAATGACCAATGAGCTTTTTGGTAGAACTAAACCCGACTTAAGAGATGTTTTAATTGCTTTTTTTGGGGGTGCTGCCCTTATTATAGCCCGAACTAAAAAGGGTACCATAGCATCGGTGATTTTTGGTGTCGCTATTGCTACGGCATTAATGCCTCCATTGTGTACTGCAGGTTATGGCTTGGCCCACGATTGGGAGGTTTTTATTGGTGCAATGTATTTGTTTACAATCAATACTATATTTATTGCTTTAGCGACATTTATAGTGTTGAAGGTTCTAGGGTTTCCAATGTTAAAATATGCCAATTCTAAAAAACGAAAACGAATAGCTCAGTTGGCATCATTGATAGCCATACTTGTTATGGCACCTGCAATATGGACTTTTATGAATTTTATTACTCAAAGTGGTTTAGATGGTGATTATCAAAAGTTTATAGAAGACGAGGTAAAGTCTAATAATGAGTTATGGTACCAGAATGCTATTCCTCATTGGGAAGATAAAGAAATTGTGTTATATATTAATGGTGAGGTTTCTGATGCTATGGTAGCAGATTTGAATAATGAAATTAAAACTTACGATAAGATAAAAGATTTTAAACTGATTATAAAGGGTAATAAAAATAGAAGCTTTGATAAAATTTCTGATGCTTATGATAGAGCAATCAAGGATTTAGATCAAAAAGATAATATTATAAATGGTCTTCAAAGTCAGATTGAAGATTTACAGAAAAATATTACTAACTTAAATAAGCAAATAGAGTCTAAGAGTTCAGATCAAAATTCAGTTTCATTTACATCATTATCAAGAGATGCTAAAATTAAATTTAGTGATTTAGAGTCTTTTGGATATGCTAAAATGTTGGAGTCTAAAGATTTTATAAACATTGATACGGTAAGTGTAGCTAATGTAAGATGGAAAGTGAAACTTACGGATAGTATTGTGTTTACTAAAGAGCGTGATTTACAAAAGTGGCTTAAAAACGAACTTAAAGTCGATACCGTATTTATTAAGAGAAATTAATAGAGAAAAGTTAAATGTAATGAAGAGCTTTATTTATTTCGCGTCTTCTTCAAGATACATTTTACGTACCTTTCTAAATAACTCAGAAGAATAAACGAAGTCAGTAACGGCTTCGTTTTCTGTTTTAAAAATAGTTTCGTTAGAGCCTTCCCATTCTAATAATCCATCTTTAAGGAAAACTATCTTTTTTCCAATTTCCATTACAGAGTTCATATCGTGTGTATTAATAACAGTAGTGATATCAAATTCTTCTGTAATTTCTTTAATTAAATTATCAATTACAATAGCTGTTTTAGGATCTAATCCAGAGTTTGGTTCATCACAAAATAAAAACTTAGGTCTGTTTACTATAGCTCTTGCAATAGCAACACGTTTTTGCATACCACCAGATGCTTCACTAGGTTTCTTATCATGTGCATTATCTAAATTAACACGTTTTAAAACAATATTTACACGATCTTCCATTTCACTCTTACTCTGTTTGGTAAACATCCTAAGAGGGAACATTACGTTTTCGGCAATAGTCATAGAGTCAAATAACGCACTACCTTGAAAAACCATTCCCATTTCAGAACGTAGGTTTGTTTTTTCATTACGAGATAGTTTACTGAAATTTTTACCCTCATAGCAAATAGATCCTTCTTCATAATCAAATAATCCAAGGAGGCATTTTAAAAAAACGGTCTTACCAGATCCACTCTGACCAATAATTAAATTTGTCTTTCCTTTATCAAAAGAAGTTGTAATTCCTTTTAAAATATGTGAGTCTCCAAAAGATTTCTGTAGGTCTTTAACTTCTATCATAATTATCCTAATAATAAACTGGTTAGTAAAAAATTAACCATAATAATCATAACGCTAGTCCAAACGAATGATGTTGTGCTGGCTTTACCAACTTCTAAGGCTCCACCTTTCATAAAATAACCATAATAAGAAGGAATGGTTGCGAGTAGAAAAGCAAATACCAAGGTTTTTAAAAATGCATATATAAAATGAAATGGAATAAAATCTAACTGAACGCCTTCTATGTAATCTTCCATTGTTCCATAACCGCCGTATACACATGCCATAAGTCCTCCTAATATTCCTAAAAACATAGCAATAGAGATGACAAAAGGATAAAGTGTTAAAGCTATAAATTTAGGAAAAACAAGATAGTTAATTCCGTTAATACCCATAACTTCTAATGCATCAATTTGTTCTGTAACACGCATAGTTCCTATGCTTGATGTAATAAAAGAACCAACTTTACCAGCCATAATTATAGATATAAATGTCGGCGCAAATTCTAGTATTATAGATTGGCGTGTTGCAAAACCCACTAGATATTTTGGCATTAGTGGACTCGTCATATTTAGTGAAGTTTGTATGGCTACAACGCCTCCAACAAAAAATGAAATAAATGCTACAATACCAAGAGAACCTATGATGAGATCATCAATGTCTTTCAGTATTAAAGGTTTCATCACGGACCACTTAGTAGGGCGGCGAAAAATGTCCTTTATCATTATAAAATAGGCACCAATATTATGTAGGTAAGTCATGTTTAATTTTATTAATGCTAAAGTATAAAAAAGGATTAGTTAATAATGTTAATTTAATCTAAGATAGTTTAAAAATTGTATTTTTGAACTTCAATTTAATGTATTATTACTAATGAAAAATATCTTCACCTTAGCAGCTGCATTAGCTATATTTATCTCGTGTGGTGCTCAAAGTACAACTACAAATTCTAAAAGCCAAACTACAAGTTTAGAAATTAATGAAAGGCCAAAATTAGTTGTAGGTATTGTTGTCGACCAGATGCGTTACGACTATTTAACACGTTTTCAATCTAGATTTGGTGACGGAGGATTTAACCGTATGATAAGTGAAGGTTTCAATTGTAAAAACAATCACTTTAATTATGTGCCAACTTATACAGGTCCTGGTCATACTTCTGTATACACGGGTACAACTCCCAAAATACACGGTATAATTGCTAATAATTGGTACGATAAAGAAGCTAAAGAAATGGTGTATTGTGCTGGTGATGATAATGTAACTTCTGTTGGTACAGAAGATGCAGCAGGTAAAATGTCACCACATAGAATGCAAACAACTACTTTTGGAGATGAAAATAGATTGTTTACACAAATGAAAGGTAAAACTATTGGTATTTCATTAAAGGATAGAGGTGCTATTTTACCAGCAGGTCATATTGCAAATGCAGCTTATTGGTTTCATGGTAAAGATGAAGGAGCTTGGATTACGAGTTCTTTTTATATGAATGAATTACCACAATGGGTTAAAGATTTCAATAAATCTAAAAGTGCAAAATCTTACTTAAAAGAATGGAATACATTATATGATATTTCAACATATACAGAAAGTGGATCTGATGAAAATACATTTGAAGGTGGTTTTAAAGGAAAAGATAAAGCAACATTTCCTTATGATTTAAAAAAGTTAAGTAAAGACAATAGAGGTTTTGATATTTTGAAAGCAACACCTTATGGTAATAGTTTAACTACAGATTTTGCAATTGCAGCTATTAAGGCAGAAAAATTAGGTCAAGATCAAATTACAGATGTTTTAGCAGTAAGTTTTTCTGCAACAGATTATGTCGGTCATAATTTTGGAGTTAACTCTAAAGAAGTTGAAGATACTTATTTGCGTTTAGATAAAGATTTAGAGCATTTATTTAATTATTTAGATGCTAATGTTGGAAAAGGGGAATATACTGTTTTTCTTACGGCAGATCATGGAGCTGTTGATGTACCAGCTTATTTAGAGTCTGTTAAAGTTCCTGCAGGTTACGTAGATAATAAAGATAGAAAAGCAAGATTTAATGTTTTTTTAAATGCTACGTACGGTACAGAGTCTATTGTAGAGAACATTAGTAACAATCAGATCTTTTTAGACAGAGCTAAAGTTAAAGAATTAGGTTTAAAATTAAGTGATGTTCAAGATGCTATTGCAATGGAGCAATTAAGTTATCCAAATATCTCTAAAGTTTATACAGCAACAACAATGAGTACGACTAGTTTCTCTGTAGGAGTGGAGGAGCTTATTGAAAATGGATTTAACCAAAAACGTTCGGGAGATGTAATTTTAGTAAATGATATCTCATTTATCTCATATGGAAAAACAGGTTCTACTCATGGTAGTAGCTCTAATTATGATACACACGTTCCATTGTTGTTTTTTGGAAAAGGAATTAAGCATGGTGAAACATTTAATAAAACTATAATTCCAGATATTGCACCTACTATGTCAGCATTGTTAGGTATTAGTTTTCCTAACGGAGCAACAGGTCAACCTTTAGGATTTGTGATTGATTAATTTTTTTTAATTTGAAGAGAAAACCAATTTATACAATCATAGCTGTAATTATCGTAATCGGTATTTATAGCTATGATTTTTTTATAGAACAAAAGGCTAAAGAAGAAGTTATAACTGAAGGTGAAATTGTAAAAGAAAACACCAACGAATTCTATTTGCCTACAAGTACGACGAATCAAATTGTACATCATCAAAATTATTCTCTGTCTTATAGTGAACCTCACGAACAAGCAGAGTGGGTGGCATACGAATTAAAGTTAGCACATTTAAGTTCTACAAATCGTAAGAGACCTTATTTTGAAATTGATGCTGCTGTAAAAACGGGAGCAGGACATTGGAATAATTATAAAAAATCAGGTTACGATAAAGGGCATCTTTGTCCTGCTGGAGATAGACGTTTTACTAAAGCGGCACACGATGAAACTTTTTTAACAAGTAATATTAGTCCACAAGAGCATCAATTTAATGCTGGTGTTTGGAATCGTTTAGAGCAGAAAGTTAGATATTGGGCAAAAAAGAATGATGGTATTTTTGTAGTTACAGGAGGTGTTTTAAAAGACAATTTGAAAACTATCGGAGATGAAAATGTAGCAGTACCTAATCAATTCTATAAAGTGATTTTAGATAACACGAACGGAAAAATAAAGATGTTAGCGTTTTTAATGGATCATGAAAACTCAAATTTACCTTTGTATAAATTTGTTGTCTCTGTGGATTCTCTTGAAACTTTAACAGGAATTGATTTCTTTCCAGAATTAGAAGATCGTATAGAAAATAAATTGGAAGCTTCTGCGAGTTATAAAAGCTGGTCTTTTTAATCTTATTTATTTAAATTTATTAAGAATCCCTTTCCAACGCAAATTTCTAATAAAATCACCTTCTGCTTTAGATACTAAAAATTCTATGCCTTTAGATTTAGCTTTAAAATAACCCGACATATAATCCTTAAATAACTGGAAGCTCCCTTTTTTATAAGCTAATTTTAATGCTGAAATTAAGGTGATAGAAAAACCATAGCGCATTTTATACATCGCTTCACCTTGTAAATATTTTGAAGCTTTATTATAAGATTTTCCGGTAGGTTTTAAATGTTTTACATGAAGTGTTTCATCGGTAAGGATTTGCCATCCATTATATTTGGCAAGCAATTCATCAACGGTATCCCAACCCATAGAAGCTTTTAATTGTCCTATTTGTTCAAAACAATCTTTTCTATAAGCTTTAAGTGCACCTCTAATGTGATCTTTGTTGGTGAGGTTTTCTAGTATCCATTCCTTATTTTTTTGAATATAACAGAAGCCTGAAGCCATTCCTAATTTAGGATTAGCCTTAAAATGATTCGTTAATTTTTCTAAATAATTATCAGGGAAAATAAGGTCGGCATCAAATTTACAAATGATGTCATAATTGGCGTCAAGTGTATTTAAACCTTTATTAAAAGCATGAATAATTTTAGAACCCGGTAAATGTTTATCTGAAGACTTAGAGTTTAATACAGAAATCCACGGATGTTTTGAAGCGTAATCTTCACAAATCGTTTGTGTATTGTCATTAGAGTTGTCATTTACAACAACAACAGCTTTAGGAAGTGTGGTCTGTTGCACTAAAGACTCTAAAGTTTTACCAATAAAATCTTCTTCGTTATGCGCTGGGATGATGATGTAAAAATTCAAACTTCAAATTCTAAATTAGAAAGCCCAAAACTAAGTAAAGCATTTTGGAATTTTGAATTTACTTTTGTGAATTTACATTTCTTTCTGCATAAACAATATAATAACGCGGTGTAAAGCGTCTTAAAATAGGTCTAATTCCTAATTTATTTACAGGGTTTGTCCATTTTTGACGGTCTTTAATCACCCAACCTGTTTTCTCTAAAAGCCAATCTAACTGCCAGTCTTCAAATTCATGATAATGGCGATCTCGCATATCTGTTTTGCTTCTATATGCCGAAGAAAACCAAAGTCTTAGAGGAATACTGATAATAATTTTATCTGCTTTAACTGATTTTAAAACTTCGTAAGGTGATAAAAGATGTTCAAAAATTTCAAAAGCCGTAACAACATTAGTTTCGGCAGTCTCTAGAGCGGTACGATTTTCATCTAAATCTTCTCCAGATGTATTTTCAACCGAAAAACCTTCAGAAATCATAATCTCTGAGAATGGGTTTTTTACACCTAAGTCTAAGATAGTTTCTGAAGTAGAGATATGTTTTTTTAAAAACTGAAGCGTAAGATTGAAACGCTTATTTGGATATGTTTTTTCGTACATCTTTATTTTTAGAGAATCAGAAATCGTATCAAATTAATATTGATATACAATAGCATTAATATTCATACCTGCGCCTACGCTAGCAAACATAATGATATCACCTTTGTTGATTTCTTGGTTTTCTAATTGCCCTTTAAGAATCATATCTAATAATGTAGGTACCGTTGCAACGCTAGAATTTCCAAGCATGTTTATAGACATTGGCATAATACCTTCTGGCATTTCCATTTTATATTGCTTGTAAAAACGTTTAATGATGGCTTCATCCATTTTTTCATTTGCTTGATGTATTAGAATTTTCTTTACATCATTTATGGATTTTCCACTGTTCTCTAAACAAGATTTTAATGCTTTCGGAACATTTAAAAGAGCAAATTCATAAATCTTTCTACCATGCATTTTTATGTATTTACGCTTGGCTTCATTGTCTTTATCATTGGTTTCTCCAAAGAAAATATAATGGGCTTCTTCTAATGCATAAGTAGCACTTTCATGTGCTAAAATTCCTCCTTCATCATTATTTTCTTCTACAATTACAGCACCAGCACCATCACTATATATCATTGAATCTCTATCGTGCGGATCTATAACTCTAGACAAGGTTTCACTACCAATTACTAAACAACGTTTAGCAATGCCAGAAGCAATAAAAGCTTTAGCTTGGATAACGCCTTCAATCCATCCTGGACAACCAAAAAGTAAGTCATAACCGACACATTTTGGATTTTTAATTTTTAGTAAATGTTTTACTCGAGAGGCTATACTAGGAACCGTATCACTTTGTTCTGTATTATATTGTACATTACCGTAATTATGAGCTACAATAATATAATCAAGAGTTTCTCGATCTATTTTAGCATCTTCAATAGCTTTTTCGGCAGCAAAACTAGCAATGTCAGAATTTGATAATTCTTCTGTAACATACCTTCGTTCATGGATACCTGTAATAGCTTTAAATTTTTCTACAATAACTTCATTAGAATTCTTAATTGTAGATCCATCTGCATTTAAAAATTGATGATTGTAGAAATCTTCATTTTTTTCTACGTGACTGGGTATGTAACTTCCTGTACCTGCTATTTTAATTGCCATCGGTGTATATTTTCGTACTTACAAAAATAATCAATATTAAAGAGCTTTTGCCATTGCAAAGTTCTAAAGATTAAATTTTTGATGAATTCTTACTAATTGTTATATGTGAATATATAAAACATAAAAAAAGTATTCAAATTGAATACTTTTTTTATGTTATAAAGTTGGATTATGCATCCATATAGTCTTCAATGGGTGCACAACTACACATTAAATTTCTATCTCCAAAGGCATCATTTACACGTCTAACACTTGGCCAAAATTTATTGTCTCTAACAAATTCTAGTGGATATGCTGCAGCTTCTCTTGTGTAGGGTAAAACCCACTCATCAGAAGTAAGCATCTCTAAGGTGTGAGGTGCGTTTTTTAACATGTTATTAGGTTCATCTTTAGAAATTGTTTCAATTTCTTTTCTAATTGAAATCATAGCATCACAAAAACGATCCATTTCAGCTTTACTTTCACTTTCTGTAGGTTCAATCATCATAGTTCCTGCAACAGGGAATGATACTGTAGGCGAGTGGAAACCATAATCCATTAAGCGTTTCGCTATATCAGTAACTTCAATACCATTTGCTTTAAAACCACGACAATCAATAATCATTTCGTGAGCAGCTCTTCCGTTTTCACCAGAATATAATGTTGGGTAACATTCACTTAAGCGCTCTTTAATATAGTTAGCATTAAGTATAGCAACTTCTGTTGATTTCTTTAGACCTCTGTAACCTAACATTTTTATGTAACCATAAGAAATAAGACATACTAATGCAGAACCAAATGGTGCTCCAGAGATTGCTGAGATTGCTTGGTGACCTCCTGTTTTAATAATTGGATTTCCTGGTAAGAAAGGTACTAATTGTTTTGCAACACAAATTGGTCCAACACCTGGTCCACCACCTCCGTGAGGAATTGCAAATGTTTTATGTAAATTTAAGTGACAAACATCAGCTCCAATATTTCCTGGATTGGTTAAACCAACTTGCGCATTCATATTGGCACCATCCATGTAGACTTGTCCTCCGTTGTCGTGAATAATTTGTGTGATTTCTTTAATAGCAGATTCGTAAACACCGTGGGTAGATGGATACGTTACCATTAATGCAGAAAGATTATCTTTATGTAATTCTGCTTTTTCTCTAAGATCTTCAACATCTATATTTCCATCTTCAGATGCTTTTGTTACCACAACTTTCATTCCTGCCATTACGGCACTTGCCGGATTTGTTCCGTGTGCAGATGAAGGAATCAAGCAAATATTTCTATGGTGATCTCCACGAGATTCATGATATGCTTTAATAACCATTAAACCTGCAAATTCACCTTGTGCACCAGAATTTGGTTGAAGTGAAGTGGCTGCAAAACCAGTAATTTCAGATAATTGATCTTCTAATGCTTTTAACATTAATTTGTAACCTGTTGCTTGATCCGAAGGAACAAATGGATGTACATTTCCCCAACTTGGCCAGCTTAAAGGTAACATTTCTGAGGCTGCATTTAGTTTCATGGTACAAGAACCAAGCGAAATCATAGAATGATTTAATGCTAAATCCTTACGTTCTAAACGTTTTATGTAACGCATCAATTCTGTTTCAGAATGATAAGTGTTAAAAACATCTACAGTTAAGAAATCACTAACACGTTTTAAATGATCAGGAATCGTTTCATTAGTAGAAATGCTTTCAATCTTAGCTGTCGTTTCACCTGTTACAGTTTCAAAAATTGAAATGATTTCATTTAAATCTGAAACGTTTGTCGTTTCGTTAATAGAAATCGTTACTGTATTTGTATCTGGGTAGTGAAAGTTAACTTCTTTTTTCTCTGCTTCGTATTTTACTTTAACCGCATCTGCTTTTATTTGTATAGTATCAAAATAATGAGAGTTAACTTGTTCTAATCCTAATTTTGCTAAAGAATCAGCAAGGGTAGATGCTGAGTTTTTTATTTTGTCTGCAATAAAAGTAAGCCCTTTTGGACCATGATAAACAGCATACATTGCTGCCATAACTGCTAAAAGTACTTGTGCAGTACAAATGTTAGAGGTTGCTTTATCTCGTTTAATGTGTTGCTCTCTTGTTTGCAACGCCATACGTAAAGCTCTATTACCATTTGTGTCTTTTGTAACTCCGATAATACGACCTGGTATATCTCTTTTATAAGCATCTTTTGTTGCAAAATATGCTGCGTGAGGACCTCCATAACCCATTGGGATTCCAAAACGTTGTGTGGTACCAATAACAACATCTGCACCAAATTTCCCTGGAGCTTCAAGTTTTACTAAACTTAAAATATCTGCTGCAACAGCAACTTTTATATTTTTAGCATTAGCTTGTTCTATAAATGATTTAATATCTGTAATCTGACCGTTTTTTCCTGGGTATTGCAATAGTGCACCAAAATATTCGTCTGAAAGATTGTATTCGCTTTCGTTACCAATAACTAAATCAATACCTATTGGTGTAGCTCTTGTCTCTAATAAAGCAATAGTTTGAGGTAAAACTAAATCTGAAACAAAGAATTTATTAACGTTAGCTTTCTTTTGGCTACGATCTCTTACAGCAAATAATAAACCCATAGCTTCAGCAGCAGCAGTACTTTCGTCTAAAAGTGATGCATTGGCAATTTCCATACCTGTTAAGTCAATAATCATGGTTTGGAAATTTAACAAAGCTTCTAATCGGCCTTGTGCAATTTCAGCTTGGTAAGGTGTGTAAGCTGTATACCAACCTGGGTTTTCTAATACATTACGCTGAATTACTGCAGGTAAATTAGTAGGGTAGTAGCCTAAGCCAATATAAGTTTTAAATATTTTATTTCGTTGAGATAGCTCGTTGATGTGGCTTAGGTATTCTTGTTCACTTAAAGCAGCATCAAGGTCTAAATCTTTTTCTAGACGAATATTGCCTGGAATAGTTTCAGTGATTAATTGAGCTATATTTTTAACACCTATAGTGTCTAACATGGCTTTTTGCTCATCTGAATTTGGGCCAATATGTCTTAGTGCGAAAGAGGTTGTATCCATTAAATAATTATAATTTATTGAGTTGTGCAAAAGTACATATTTAGCCTAATTTTTTAGTTAACGAAAGCTAAAGTTTTTAACCGAAATTAGAGGTTATTAACACAATGCTTATTTTTGCTTTATGAATGTGTTGAAACGGATTTTTAATTTTTACCTAAATAGTAGTGTTCATGTTGCATTTGCAGCATTAGCATTAGCATGGGTAACACTTATAGAGCTGAATTTAAAATTTGATAAAGAGTTGCTCTATTTTGTTTTTTTTGCAACAATAACAGGCTACAATTTTGTGAAGTTTTTTGGTGTAGCTAAATTTCACCATAGAAGTTTAGCGGGGTGGTTAAAAAGCATACAGGTATTTTCTTTGTTTGCTTTTTTTGCAATGAGCTATTATTTGTTTCAGCTTAAGTTAAATACATTAGTGTGTATAGCTGTTCTTGGTGTTATTACTTTTTTCTATGCTATTCCTATTATGATTCCGAAACATTATTTATTTGACGATCATAAAAACTTAAGGCAAATAGGAGGTTTAAAAGTTTATCTCATTGCTTTAATTTGGACGGTGACTGCTGTTGTTTTACCTGTAGTAAATCAAGATTATGAAATTAACACTGATGTCCTTATTATTGGTTTGCAACGTTTATGTTACGTTCTTGTTTTAATGTTCCCTTTTGAGATAAGAGATTTGAATTATGATAGTTTAAAATTAGCAACAATTCCTCAAAAAATAGGCGTAAAAAAAACCAAGGTGATTGGTGTTTCACTCTTGGCTATTTTCTTTATGTTAGATTTTTTTAAAGATGAATTGGTTGCAGATACAGTTTTATCAACATTACTAATAACATCTGTAACATTATTATTATTACTTTTTTCGAATAAAAATCAATCGAAATACTACAGTGCCTTTTGGGTAGAGAGCTTACCTATAGTTTGGTTATTAATTTTATTTCTGTTTGCTTAATTCTTTTTCAAATTCAGATTGAAGCTTGTTTCGTTCTTCTGCTTTTAAACATTGAACTTTAGAAGTTTCTATGGTTTCTGATAATTTTGTGTTTTTTTTAGAATAGGTTTTTGTTACATGGCAATAAAGCAAGCGTAACATTAATTTAAATCGTTCACTGGTTGATGCTTCACCGTATTGTGCTTTATCACAAATATGTTGAGCTTCATCGCAACTAACAAATAAAAAACTTTTTTTCATCTTAATTTTTTTCTGTAAACAGAATTTTCAATTTAATTATACCAATTTTTTTCCATGCACTCAGCTAAACTTGTTCGTGCTCTGTGGATAATCACCCATAAGTTAGACGCAGTAATATCCAATTCTTTACAAATTGTTTCTGTATCATAATCTAACATTGTTTTCATTTTAAAAACTTCGGCTTGTTTTTCTGGTAATTTACCTAAGCAATCGTAGATCGCATCACCTAATTCAGAATTTACTAATTTGTCTTCAGCAGTTTTGTCAGAGGCATCAGAAACGCGCTCTTCTAACCAATCGCCTTCCGTTTCGGTATCACTATGATAGTTCATTCTAACTTCAGCTTTACCTTTATTAGAATTTATTTTTCGATAATGATCAATGATCTTTCGTTTTAAAATTGAAATTAGCCAAGTGCGTTCACTTGCTTCTCCTTTAAAATTAACCATTGATTTTAATCCAGCAAGAAATGTTTCAGAAATTAAATCCTGAGCAATTTCTCTGTCACTTACACGTGTAATGGTGTAATTGAAGAGGTAGTCTGAATATAGTTTTACCCAATCGTTTGGGTTGATTTGGTGCTTAGGCATTTATTGATTTGATTACTAAGTCAAAAATAAGTTAAAAAATTGAGAATTAATTTAGTTATATAAGATTACTTATAGCCTGTTCTATAGTTTGATGTTTAAATGTGAATCCTTTTTGAATTAATTTTTCAGGAATGACGTTTCTACTTTTTAGAACCAATTCAGGTTCTGTACCTATAATTTTTGCACCCAACTTGATGAGCCATTTTGGTTGGGGAATTCCGAAAGGAACTTTAAATGATCTTCTAAGTGTAGTCATTAATTTAGTATTTGTAGTTGGTTTTGGTGAAACAATGTTAAAGACTCCGTTGAGGTTGTTCTTTATTAAAAAATCAATAGCTCTTGCAAAATCTGTTTCGTGAATCCAACTAACTTTTTGTTTGCCATGCCATTGTTTTCCTCCTAATCCAAATTTTGTTAATTGTTTTAAAGGGATTAATGCACCTCCGTTTTCACCTAATACAATTGAGGTTCTTAAGATGACTTTTCTTGTCTGTGTTGTTTCTATACTATTAAAGGTAGCTTCCCATGATTTAGCAATATTCATAGAAAAGTCGTTACCAACATCACCGTTTTCTTCCGTCATTTGTTTTTGATAAGAATCTTTATAAATTGTTGAAGTAGACATGTTAAGCCAAGCCTTTGGTGGTTTTTTGCTTTTAAGAATTGCTTTTCCTAATACGTTAGTAGAATCTATACGAGAATCGTGAATCAGTTTTTTATTAGCTTCAGTATATCTACAATCTACAGATTTACCTGTAAGGTTGATGAGTGCATATGTACCCTCAAGTGCTTTGGTCCATTGGTCTAGATTTTTTGCGTTCCAGTAAATATGATTTGATTTGGTGGGTTTTCTAGTTAAGATTATAATGCCGTAACCATTACTTGTAAAATAGTTTTCTAAAACTTGGCCTAAGAAGCCAGTGCCTCCTGCTATGATGATTGTTTTCATGGTTAAGACGCTTTAGTTGTTGTGAATACTTGTTTCGATTTTCTTCGTCCTCTAAAAAACAAGTATAGATTTAAGAATAACATCACGCCTAAATAGATAGTGAATCCACCAATTTTTTTGCTTAATATTTCCATCAAGGTTTGATAGCTTATGGTTGAGTATGCGCTAGAGTAGATTTTCATGATATATAATGCGAACCCGATATTTATGAGGTAAAATCCAATTTCGAATAACTTATTGGTTGCTAATGCTATTTCTTCTTTGCCTTTAAAAATATCGATCATAAATATTTTGCCATTTTTAAATAGCATTTTAGAAATGTAAATTGTTAGTAAAATAACTATTGGTAAGTAAATAATGTAGCCGATAATGATTTTAGAATTTTCCATAATTTATTGATTTAAAAGTTTTTGTTTGTAAATGTATTTTAAAATAAAAATGTTGTTATAGTGCATTATTGCTAATGCGATGATAATTCTTCCTAAGGTTAGACTTAAAGAGTTGATGATGTCTGTTACGCTTTCTAAATGTTCCCAATAAGCAATAGTTAAGATGACGTATCCAATATTTAGTAAGTAATAACCAATTAATAAGAGTTTATTAATACTGGTGACTAAGGGGCGGTTTTGGTTGAATAAATTCAGTAAAAAAACTTCGCCATTTTTATAAAACAGCCAGCCAACCTTAAGCATAATAAAACTAATTAGAGGTAAATACAAGAGATATGTTATGGCGTTGTAAGTCATCTTATAAAAATAAAATTAGTAGTAAAACGAGAAGGCGGTAAAGTATCCAAGTTGCAGATAAATGCTTTGGTAACGCTAATAGTTTAATACGTCTTATATGCTCACACAACATAAATGAGACTGTTAGCCCAAACCAAAAAAGTAATGCTATTTGTGGTAGTTCTATGATTGGGTTTAGGATTAATACAGGAATCAATATGAAACTTCCCATTAATGAAATAGTCATAAGATTACCAAAGTAATTCAGTTGCTTTTTAAAGTTTAATTTTGAAATGAATAAAGCTTGAAACCCAATTTGACCGAATGCAATTAAACTTTCTCTTAATAAATTAGATGCCGGAATTATAGTAATTAATTTACTGAATTTAAAGAGTACAATACTTGTAATGATGGCTGCAAATACAATATAAATTAACCTGTATTTAGTATTAAAACTTGGTACACACTGTAACGTTTCTGTTTTGTCTATTTTACTCGGGATAATTACTTTTCTATTATATGAAATGAATGCATATGATTTTTTGAGTCCAAACTTTATAGGTTTAAAATTCCCTATGCTTTCTACTAGAGGTATTGAATGACCAATCACTTTAAGTAAACTATCTACTCCATAAATTACTGTTTTGCTTTGGTTGTCAAAAAGAGCAATTTCGTTTGAAGCTCTATTTAAATCTATGAAATTTTGTTCTTCATCAGTTAAATTGCAAAAGGCTTTTCTACCATTATGATCTAACATTTCAGTTTTTATGAATCCACTTGTATAAACATTGCATAATGGGCAATCTCTGTCGTAAAGTAAGGTTTGGTTTTGTAGTGTTTTCATTCTTTTTGTTTGTTTTAAACTTTCAGAAAATACTGAAAGTTTTATTTAAAAAAAATATAATCTTATTTCCTTTGTTTTTGTTTATTGCTTTTCAATTGTCATATAGAGCATTCATTTAATAATCTTTATTGAGATTATTAGTTGGGCTATTTCATCAGCTTCATAACTGATTTTGTTAGCCAATTCTGTTTCTGATTGACCATTTTATTCATTAAGTTATCTAAGTCTTGTGTAAGTAGATTTAAAGCTTTGGTTTGTTTTATTAACTCTTTTGTTTTTTCCGTGCCATCATCTTTAATAGAAGAGACGTCTTCTAAAACTTTTATTACAGGTCTTATTTCTCTTCTGCTTCGTTCTTTTGCGATAATACGTGCTAATTCTTGTACATCTTTTTCGGTAGTAAAGAATTCTTTTCGTTCACCAGAAACTAAAACTTTAGTAACAATTCCCCAATCCATCAATTGTCTTAAATTCATACTCGTATTACCACGAGAAATTTTAAGTTCTTCCATAACCTCTTCCATAGACAGTGGTTTGGTAGAAATAAAAAGCAATGCTTGTATTTGTGCCATAGCTTTGTTTATGCCCCAAAGTGACCCTAAACTTCCCCAAGTACTAATAAATTTTTCTTTTGCTTCTTGATATTCCATACGCAAATATATAATAATTTTTAAACTTTCAATAATTATTGAAAGTTTATTTTATTTGATAATGAATATGGTCGTCGTGTCTTACTGCTTGGCAGCCGGTAAATCTAATTTTAGATTGATGACGTAATCCCAATGATTGTTTAAGATGAGGTTCTATAAATATCTTTTCCGTTGTTTGGATGGATAGTATTTGTTCTATTAATAATTTAGTGTTTTTATCATCTAATTTTAAATTATTAATAGTGCCAAGGGTAAGATATTTAGTGAAATCATATTGCCAATAGCCTTTTTTTATACAGGTTTCGGATGTGTAATTATTACTGGAATTAGCATAAACACCGTAACCAGAAACAGAAGGTTTTTTATTGGTTGAATTTCCATCTTGATCTAAATACATCAATGAAATATCTATCTTTTTTCCATCACTATGGCTTAAATGCGGAAGCAACGGAAATCCATTAATAAAAGGAAAATTGGCATCTAAATAAGTTATGTTGATATTTGATGCACTTAAAGCTTGTGCGGATTTTTCTAATTCGCTTTTTAAATCTGGATTAACGTAATTTCTAAACGCTAATGGATAAAACCAATTATGAGGTTTCAAATTCTCTTTAAATGTTGGTAGTTTTTCTCGTCCTAAATAAGATGCAATAGGTGGAATAATTACGAGATTGAAGAGTAGATAAAGTAAAGGGAAAACAATGCGCTTTCCCTTTTTTATTTTATATGAAATAATAATAGCAAGCAACCATATTAATCCACCAACTTGAGTAATTGTTGTTAAAATTATAACGATGATAATGTGTCCAATAAATTTTAATAGTTTCATAAATATTGAACGCATAAGCTTCTCATTTTATTTCAACAAGCCAGCACGTCTCAATAAAGCTTCAGGTTTTGGTTCTTGTCCTCTAAATTTTTTATATAAAGTCATTGGGTTTTCAGTTCCACCTTGAGATAAAACAAAAGTTTTAAATTTATCAGCAACCGTTTTGTTGAAAATACCTTCTTCTTTAAAATATTCAAAAGCATCGGCGTCTAAAACTTCGGCCCATTTGTAACTGTAATAACCAGAAGAATAACCGCCTTGAAATATATGAGAGAATGCTGTACTCATACAATTCTCAGCAACATCAGGATATAGACTTGTGTCGCCAAAAGCTTTAACTTCGTAAGCTTTTACATCTTTAATTTCTGAAGGATCAACACCATGCCATGCCATGTCTAATAATCCAAAACTTAACTGACGTAACGTTTGCATACCTTCGTGGAACGTAGCAGAAGCTTTAATTTTTTCAATCAATTCCATCGGAATCACTTCTCCTGTTTCATAATGCGTAGCAAATAACTCTAAAGCTTCTTTTTCGTAACACCAGTTTTCTAATACCTGACTTGGTAATTCAACAAAATCCCAATACACACTAGTTCCCGATAAGCTTGGGTAGGTTGTGTTGGCTAACATGCCGTGAAGTCCGTGACCAAATTCATGAAACAACGTAGTAACTTCATTAAACGTTAATAAAGAAGGTTTACTTTTTGTTGGTTTAGTAAAATTACAAACGTTAGAAATGTGTGGTCTTTCGTTTTTACCATCTTTAATCATTTGCGGTTTGTATGAGGTCATCCATGCTCCGTTTCGTTTCCCTGCTCTTGGAAAAAAGTCAGCATAGAATATAGAAACTAATTCGCCATCAGCATCTGTAACTTTATAAGTTAAAACATCTTCGTGGTATTTATCAATGGTATCAATTTCTTCAAATTGTAATCCAAATAATTTTTCAGCAACGGTAAAAGCACCGTTAATAACGTTTTCTAATTTGAAATAAGGCTTCAACTGTTCATCATCTAAATTGAATAATTTTTGTTTCAATTTTTCAGAATAATAACCAGAATCCCATTTTTGAAGTTGGTCAATATCATCTAAATCTTTAGCAAAATCTTCAAGTGCTTTAAATTCATCTTTAGCAGCTGGTTTTGCTTTTTCTAATAATTCATTTAAAAAAGATGTTACTTTTTCTGGCGTTTGTGCCATGCGTTCTTCCAAAACAAAATGTGCATGCGTTTTATAACCTAAAAGTTGAGCGCGCTCAAAACGAAGCTTGGCAATTTTAAGAACAATATCTTGATTGTCTAATTCGTTATTCTGAAATCCTTTTCTACCAAAAGCTTTAGAGAGTTCTTCTCTTAATTTTCTATTGTCCGCATACGTCATAAACGGAATATAACTTGGGTAATCTAACGTAATTAACCAACCGTCTTTATCCTTGCTTTCTGCTAATTGCTTAGCGGCTTCTTTTGCACCTTCTGGTAAACCCGAAAGATCTTCTTGGTTGGTAAGGTGTAATTCGTAAGCATTAGTTTCTGCAAGAATATGTTCACCGAATTTTAATTTTAATTGACTTAATTCCTTGTCAATTGCTCTTAGTTTGGTCTTTTTGTCTTCAGCTAAATTTGCTCCATTTCTAGAGAATCCTTTATATCTTTTATCAAGAAGTGTTGCTTGTTCTGTTGTTAAATCTAAAGTCGATTTAGAATCGTAAACAGCTTTTACACGTTTAAATAAAGCTTCATTTAAAGTGATGTCATTACCAAATTCTGATAAAAGTGGTGACACTTCTTGTGCTATTTTCTGAATCTCGTCATTGGTTTCAGCAGAATTCAAATTAAAAAATATACTAGAAAGACGATCTAATTCTTCGCCAGAATAATCTAGGGCTTCTATCGTATTTTTAAAAGTTGGTGCTTCAGTGTTTGCTGTTATGGCATCGATTTCAGCTTTAGATTTTTTAATACTTTCTTTAAAAGCGGGTAAATAATCTTCTGTTTTTATTTCTGAAAAAGGGGCTGTTTTATATGGTGTTTCAAATGCTTTATTAAGAATTGTCATTGTTTTCTGTTTTGATATGAATTACATTATTGATACTTGTAATCTATTAGTATGTCTGGTCGAGTGCGGTCGATACCTCTATTTCTGTAGGTTTATATTTTGAATGTGTGAAATTTCTACATTCAGATAAAATTTGAAGCCTATCGAAATCATCATTAGCTAATGCTAATTTCTTTTTAGAACTCCATTTTTTGATTTTATTCTCAAAATAAATAGCTTGATTTACATCATTAAATTCTTGATGAAATATTAATTCTAAAGGCCTTCTTTTAAAAGTGAAACATGTTTTGTTTAATCCTTCTGCATGTTCATTAAATCGTCGCGAAATATTATTTGTAAATCCAGTGTATAATAGATTATCGGAACATTTAATAATGTAAATAAAATAGGATTTCATACAATTGCTTCGTTTCGTTCAACAGATGTTTGTCCGTTCGAGCGCAGTCGAGAACTCCAAATAGGTCTCGACTGCGCTCGACCAGACAGCGAGAAACATTGAGTGCTTAGTTATTTAAACCCTTAGCAGAATCAATAACTTTAGCTTTCAATCCTTCTTTATAATCTACAATTTTGTTTAAAATACTTTGGTCTGCGCTACCTAAAATCTGAGCCGCTAAAATCCCAGCATTTTTAGCGCCATTAAGAGCTACAGTTGCTACAGGAACTCCGCCTGGCATTTGTAAAATAGATAATACAGAATCCCAACCGTCAATAGAATTACTACTTTTTACAGGCACTCCAATAATTGGTAATGGTGATAAAGAGGCAACCATACCTGGTAAATGTGCAGCTCCACCAGCACCAGCGATAATAACTTTGATACCTCTAGTGTGTGCATTTTTACTGAAATCGAATAATTTTTCGGGTGTACGATGTGCAGAAACGATATCAACTTCAACTTCAATATCAAATTCTTTTAATATATCTATAGCGTCTTGCATTACTGGCATGTCGCTGTTACTTCCCATTATTACGGCTACTTTACTCATTCTCTGTGTTAATTATTTTTTGATAATATTACTTTTGGCACCCTTGTTTATAGGGTACAAAATGATAACACCAAAGTTAAGGTAACTAAGGTAGTATTACCAATTTTTTTGAATCCGTTAACAGAAAGTAATAAAATAGGTTTTGTGTTTCTTAAAAGATGAAACGTATTGATTTACTAAATGAAATTATTGAAAGTGATTAAATCAAGTTTATTCACTGATCACTTCGATCGTTTGCTTTACTTGTTCTGCAATTTTTCGAGCTACAGCAATATCTTCATTTACAATAGTAACATGTCCCATTTTTCTAAAAGGTCTTGTTTGCTTTTTACCATAAATGTGCGGTGTAACGCCATCCATCGTTAAGATGTTTTCAATATTCTTATAGACTACATTTCCTGTATGGCCTTCAGCACCTACAAGATTTACCATAACACCAGCAACTTTACTTTCGGTATTACCAAGAGGTAATCCTAAGACACATCTAATTTGTTGTTCAAATTGAGACGTGTAGCTTGCTTCAATACTGTAATGACCAGAGTTATGTGGTCTTGGTGCAACTTCGTTTACTAAGATTTCATCATTTTCAGTCTGAAACATTTCAACAGCCAATAAACCAACGTGTTTAAAAGTAGAAGCGACCTTTAAAGCTACAGCTTCTGCTTTTTTTGCAATGGCATCAGGAATACGAGCCGGACAAATAACATATTCAACTTGGTTAGCTTCTGGATGAAATTCCATCTCTACCACAGGATATGTTTTTACATCTCCTTTTTCGTTTCTCGCAACGATGACAGCTAATTCATTTTTAAAAGGAATTAACTTTTCGGTGATACATTCTACATTTGGTAAATTACTTAAATCCGTAAGACTTCTAACCACTTTTACACCTGTGCCATCATAACCAAATCGCGCACTTTTCCATACAAAAGGATAGCTTAATCCGCCATTATCTATAGCTTCATCAATTTCAGAAGTGTAAGCAAATCTTGAAAATTCAGCAGTTGGAATGTCATTATCGCGATAAAATAATTTTTGAGTCGCTTTATTATGGATGGTTCTTAATGTTTTAGAGGAAGGGAAAACTTTTACACCTTCTTTTTCAAGGGTTTCTAAAGCATCAACATTAACGTTTTCAATTTCAAAAGTTAAAACATCTACTTTTTTTCCGAAGTCAACAACGGTTTGGTAATCCATTAAATCACCAATAGTAAATTCATCGCAAGCGAGTCGTGATGGTGCTTCTGGGCTAGGATCTATAACACAAGTATAAATGTCAAATTTACGAGTGTCGTACAACATCATTTTACCAAGTTGTCCGCCGCCAAGAATGCCAAGTTTAAAATTTGAAGAAAAATAGTTCATCAATGATTATTGTTCCCTTAATAAGAAAGGGAAACTTTTTTAGGATTAAATATCTGCTTTTCAAGAGCAAAAATACGGTAAAAATGATACATACTTATAAATTCCTAAATCAAAAAATGTGCAATCAGCTATCAAATATGTATCTTTGCCATTCTAAAATAAAAAGACTGTGGTAAAGCTTCACGATTTATACTTTAAACCTTTTGTGTCTGAACAAGAATTAGACACTATTGTACAGAAAATGGCAAATGATGTCGCTGCAGATTTAGGCGATGAAGTACCTGTGTTTATTGGGATTTTGAATGGCTCATTTATGGTGGTAAGCGATTTTGTAAAGAAATATCCAAAACCATGCGAAGTTACTTTTATTAAATTAGCTTCTTATGAAGGCGTAAAGTCAACTGAAGACATTCAACGTCTTATTGGATTGACTCAAGATTTAACAGGAAGAACAGTTGTTATTTTAGAAGATATTATAGATACAGGTAATACATTAGAGGAAGTACACCGTATTTTTAAAAATGAAAATGTAAAACAATTACTTATTGCCACGTTGTTTTATAAACCTGAAGCTTACAATAAAGATTTTAAACTTCATTATGTTGGTATGGAAATCCCCAATAAATTCATCGTTGGCTACGGTCTTGATTATGATGGATTAGGAAGAGATTTACCAGCAGTATATCAATTAAAAACTACACAACACATGACTAATTTAGTGCTATTTGGCCCTCCAGGTGCAGGAAAAGGAACCCAAGCGGATTTTTTAAAGGAAAAATATGATCTAGTTCATATTTCTACAGGCGATGTTTTTAGATTTAATATTAAAAACAAAACTGCTTTAGGAATGTTAGCAAAGTCTTTTATTGATAAAGGAGAGTTAGTGCCAGATCAGGTAACTATTGACATGTTGAATAAGGAAGTTGAGAAAAATGCAGATGCAAAAGGTTTTATTTTCGATGGTTTTCCAAGAACTAACGCTCAAGCAAAAGCATTAGACGAATTAATGGAAACTAAAGATTCTCAGATTAATGCCATGGTAGCTTTAGAAGTAGATGATGAGGTGTTAGTACAACGTTTATTAAAACGTGGTGAAACAAGCGGAAGAGCTGATGATGCTGATGAAAGCATTATTAGAAATAGAATAAAAGAATACTATAAAAAAACAGCCATCTTAAAAGATTATTACGCTGAGCAAAATAAATATTTTGGTGTTGATGGTGTTGGTAGTATTGAAGAAATTACAGTACGATTAAGTGCTGCGATTGATAAATTATAAATTGTTATTCCTAATAAAATAGGGATCTAACTAAAAAGATTCCCACTTTGGTGGGAAATGAATATGACTGAAGGAAATTTTGTAGACTACGTAAAAATGCATGTGTCTTCTGGTAACGGAGGAAAAGGATCATCGCATTTACATCGCGAAAAATATATTGCTAAAGGTGGTCCAGATGGTGGAGATGGTGGACGAGGAGGTCACGTAATTTTACGAGGAAACTCTAATCTTTGGACATTAATCCATTTAAAGTTTAAAAGACACTTTAGAGCAGGCCATGGTTCTCATGGTAGTTCAGGAAGAAGTACAGGTGCAGATGGTGAAGATATCTACGTAGATGTACCATTAGGAACTGTTGTCCGTGATTCTGAAACTGATACTATAATGTTTGAAATTACCGATGAAGGTGAGGAAAGAATTGTAGTTAAAGGAGGAATGGGAGGACGTGGTAACTGGCATTTTAAAAATTCAGTAAACCAAACACCACGTTATGCACAACCTGGAATTCCACTTGAAGAACTCGATATTACTTTAGAACTTAAAGTTTTAGCAGATGTTGGATTGGTTGGATTTCCTAACGCAGGAAAATCAACATTACTTTCTGTTTTAACTTCTGCAAAACCTAAAATTGCAGATTATGAGTTTACAACTTTAAAACCTAACTTAGGTATCGTTGAGTATCGTGATTTTAAGTCATTTGTAATGGCTGATATTCCTGGTATTATTGAAGGTGCTGCAGAAGGAAAAGGTTTAGGGTATTATTTCTTAAGGCATATTGAACGAAATTCAATTCTGCTATTTTTAATTCCTGCAGATGCTGAAGATATTGTTAAGCAATACGAAATATTAGAAGACGAACTTAGACGTTATAATCCTGAAATGTTAGATAAAGATCGCCTTGTGGTGGTTTCTAAGTCTGATATGTTGGATGATGAATTAAAGTCTGAAATATCTACAATATTAGATAAAGATTTATCTGTAGATTATCTATTTATATCTTCTGTCGCACAGCAAGGTTTAGTGGAATTAAAAGATCAACTTTGGAAATTATTAAACAATTAATGATTATTTATTAGAATGAAAGCATATCTCAAAAGCCTCGTAGAACTTAACGGAACTAAAAGGAGTTTACGGTTTGCTTATTTCATTCAGTTTCTAATTATATTATCTGTTATAACATTTTCAATTGAGACTTTACCTGATTTAAAACCACAAATTCATGTAGTTTTAAAAGCTATTGAGGCTTTTTGTGTCATTGTATTCACATTCGAATATTTAGCTCGTATCTACGTCGCTGAGAATAAGACTAAATTTATTTTTAGCTTTTTCGGTATCGTAGATTTTTTAGCTATTCTACCTTTTTATTTGTCTTTCGGTATCGATTTACGTTCGCTGCGTTTATTGCGTATGTTCCGTTTGTTTAGATTGTTTAAACTGGTGCGTTATAATAAGGCTATGCGTCATTTTGCAAATGCCATGCGCTTGGCAAAAGAGCAGATTATTCTTTTTATGATGATTACTTTGATGCTTATCTATTTTACAGCAGTAGGTATTTATTATTTTGAAAACCAAGCACAACCAGAGCATTTTTCTTCTATATTTTCAAGTCTTTGGTGGTCTATCGTAACCTTAACAACTGTTGGTTATGGTGATGTTTATCCAATTACTATTGGTGGTCGGATTTTTACATTCTTTATGCTGTTAATTGGTTTAGGGGTTGTTGCAATTCCAACGGGTATTATTTCATCTTCTTTAACGAAAGCTATTGAGCCTAACGATGAAGGTGAATAGTTTTAAATAAGTACGTTAATATTTAATTAGCGAAACATTTTGGTATTAGTATTTGATTTTTCATATTTTTAAAATAAAAAATATGAAGTCTTTAAAATTTCTATTGATTACTTTTCTATTAGTGTCTTGTGCTGTAAAAGTTAATTACGACTATGAAAAGGCAACAGATTTCAATACTTACAAATCTTACAATTACTTTGATGATATGACTACAGGCTTATCTGAATTAGATAATAAACGTTTAATTAGAGTTATGGATGCTAAACTTGAAACAATGGGCTTAACGCGATCTGAAAATCCTGATTTCTTCATAGATATTAAAAGTCAAAATATTCAAGGTCGAAATAATAGTAATGTCGGAGTTGGCGTCGGTGGAGGCGGAGGTCGTCTTGGAGGTGGACTTTCTGTTGGTATTCCAATTGGTCAAAATAAAGCAACAAGAGAAATTAGTATCGAGTTTGTAGACGATACAAAAACAGGGATGTTTTGGCAAGCTATAACTGAAAGTAGCTATACTGATAATGACATACCTGAAAAGCGAGAAGAACAGTTTAAGGTTATAGTAGAAAAGGTGTTTTCAAGTTATCCACCAAAGCAAAATGAATAATATAGATTAGCTTATAGCTTATAGCTTATAGCTTTAGATAAGGATAAGATTAAGTAGATTTTATCATAATCCTAACATTCTAAAAGTATTGTTTCCTTTCTTGTTTTGTAAATTTGGTAAAAAGAAAAGAATGAAAAATTTAAAAGGGAAAGTAGCCTTAATAACAGGTGGAACAAAAGGAATAGGTTATGGAGTGGCCGAAGCATTACTAAACCAAGGTTTAAAAGTTGTAATTACAAGTAGAAATAAGAATTCTGCAGATGAAACTGCAAAAGAGTTAGCCTCTAAAACAAATTGTGTTGGATCTATAATTGGAGTCCAAGCAGATGTAAGACAACTTGAAAGTCAAGAAGAAGCAGTAAAGCAAGCGATAAGTACATTTGGTCAATTAGATATTGTAATTGCAAATGCAGGTTTAGGACTTTTTGCTAGTATTGAAGATTTAACCGTAGAGCAATGGAATGATACTATTGATACTAATCTTACTGGAGCATTTAATTCAATAAAAGCGAGTGTTAAAGCGCTTAAAGAATCTAAAGGATATTACATTACGATATCTAGTTTAGCAGGTGCAAACTTTTTTGCTAAAGGTTCTGCTTATAATGCTAGTAAATTTGGATTAACAGGGTTTACCCAAGCTGTAATGTTAGATTTGCGTAAGTATGGAGTTAAAGTGAGTACAATTATGCCAGGTTCTGTTTCTACGTATTTTAACGGAAATAGGCCTAGTGAAGATCAAGCATGGAAAATTCAGATAGAAGATATAGGAGAGTTGGTTGTAGATTTATTAAAAATGAATCCTAGAACTTTACCTAGTAAAATAGAGGTGCGACCAACAACGCCTCCTAGCAAGTAGAGAATCTTGTTTTTACGAAATATATAAAAACGAATCGGGAGACTTTTAAGGTTTCCTTATTCGTTTTCAATTTTCTCAATCATTTCTTTGAATAGATTTAATAAGAAAATAAGTTTTCCGGCATCACCAGCGGCTCTAAATCTTTTATTAGAAATTTTTACGCCATACCAATCTTGTCTGCCGTTTTCGTTAAGAACCCATTTTATTTCAAGATTAGCTATTGATGTTTTTGAAATATCAATTTCTACATCCCAACCTGGGGTGTCTAAAGTGGTTATTTGGATTGCATCACCTTTTTCCCATTCGCCATCGGCATTCTCTTTAAACCAATCTTGTATCCACTCTAAAATTTCCATTTGTATTTTTTATTAAAATTGATTTTACTTGTATGTTTTGAAATCCTCAATCGATATTCAACGTCAGTTCTAGTGATTTTGTTTTTTTAAAATCGTATCGAGAACGGTTAGTAAAACAAATTGTTCTCGATACATTAATTGATTTTCCGTTGCACTTCAAATCAATAAACACTCGAACTGACGATGACTATTATTTATATGCTTTCAACAAAATCTAAAAACACTTTTTTGTGTAATTCTAAATCCATATTTGGTGACAAAGCAACACGTGCAATATAATCTTTATCGCCTTCTTTTGTGGTACCTTGGGTAGAAGTTGCCGGAATTGTCCAATAACAACCTTTTAATTGACCGTAACTCACACAGTATTTACTCTCATCAGGGATTTCTGTAATCATTAAGTTGATTAACTTATGATTTAAAGCACGTTTATACGTTTCTTTTTCTTCAGCAGTATTTCCTTTTGTAGGAAGATCTAATGAAAAAACAGAAGGTGTAAATCCTTGTTCAGCTAATTCTTCAGAAACAAAATTGATTTTAGCGCCAGGAAGAGTTTCATGTATATAATTTACAAAATCGCGTGTGTTAGTGTAAGCATCCGCAATTCTTTGTTTCATAGATGGTAATTGCTTTGCTAAGATTTCGTATTGCTGATCTGTAGCTTCATTATCACATAACGTTAAATGAAGTTCTATTTTTTCAATTAGTGCTTCAGCTTTATTGTTAGCTACACAATAACCCGCTGTACATTTTCCGCCACTTGGAAATTTAGATCCACTAGCGTAAGAAATAGTTCTTACCGTTGATAATATTTCACCTTCACCTAAAAAATGAACATTAGGGCAGAAAGTCTGATCTAGTATAAATACAGGATCAATAGCAATATTACCGTCGGCAGTTTTTCGTTCTTTACTTAGGGCTGCTTTTAAGGCGTCTAAATCAGGGACTTCAACTCTAGGGTTTGTTGGGATTTCAGCAATGATATAAGGAACGGCATCTTCTAAAGCAACTTTAGTTAAAACAGTATGAATACTTTGCACCATATCGTTATCACCATCCACAGGTAAATCTACAACTTCCACATTATCTAAACATGCAGCAACACGTCTGGCTTGGTCATTGGTGCCGCCATAACAGTTTGGTGGTACAATAAATTTAATAGCTTTTCCTTTGTGTTTTTCTAGCGCATCATCAACCAATCCCATCATAATGGCATATTGCATAGAAAGTCCGCTAGAAGCCACTAAAGGTAATGCTGTGGTTGCTGTAATGTCTTTAAGTGAATTTAAAACACTAGCTTTATTTGCTTCAACGTTATCGTCTTTAGTCGCTATAAATGTTTGAGCAACTAATGCTTTTAAAGCAATAAGTGAATTTGAAGGTGTCATGGCAACAGTTTCTCTTCGTCTTACATGCTGAATATCGGAAACATAATGTTCGTTTTCTTTTCCGTTAACGACTAAAATACTTCCAAGGTGGTCATGTAGACTTATAATGAAATCTATATTAGGATTCAGTTCATAATTACCAATTTTATCTTCTTTAGAAATAAAAATAGTACTGCCTTCAAATTTAGAAATGTCGTCTACCTTTTCAACTTGTTTTACTTCAAAATTGTAGCCATAAACATGTTTTATAAGCGCAGCATCAAAAGATTTTGGTAATGCATCTGTATAAACAATTTGCGTGTTTTTGTTTTCTAATAAATTGGTTCTTAGAATTGCTAAAACAGGAACTGTTTGAGAACCAAAACTAATCACATTTTCAGAATGTAAATCGTTTAAGTTGGCAATTCCCCATTCTAAAATACTAGATAGTGGGTGACCTAATCGAATATAATCGTATGCTGTAGGTAAAACTTTTAATGCCGAAGATTCTGAATTATTGTCTTTGTATAAGGTTTCAAACTGATCTAAAAACTGTGTTTTAGCCAATTTTTCATTGTAAATATCTAAGCGATGCGTTGTTAGATTTAGCCAGTCTGAAGGCATTTGTTCTAATACATCTTTTATATAATTGAGTGTTTTATTGTCTTGCATAATTTCCACTTTTAAATAGGTTGTAAAGATACGTTAGTTAAGAATTTCTTTAAAGCCTTACAGGATGTTTGTTATAGTTTTCATAAGACCATGTTATAATCTATAAGACATTCTTTTTATAAGGTTTTGAGATGAAAAAAAGATTTGAAATAAGAACAGCGAAATTACTTTTTACGTTTGAATATCTTTTTCCAAAATACTGAAATTGTATTCTTAATTTTAGTTTGCTGAGATACAGCGGTAGCAAATGCCATTGTGCTCAGTAATGAAACAAAAGCAAGCGTTCCTAATGATCCGCCATAGCCATTAAATACATTTTTTTTACTCATATAGATAATAGTGAATAGTGTTCCTGCTATCGCTAATAGTGTATAACTCTTCATGGTGCTTGCTGAAACCATGCCGATAAATGATGAGCCTATAAATACAATTTGAATATGCTTCGTTAAGTAAGGGTTAAGCAAGTCTGGAAAGCAATAAAAGAACAATCCAACAATTAAAGACAGTAATGCTGAAGCTTTAACAGCGCCTTGCCTAAGTTTTTCACTAATGAAAAAGGTTAGTGTTGCACCTAAAATACCGGATATGATGAGGATAAATTCGTTCATACAATTAACCAGTATATAAATGAAGCAGCAATAACACCGCCAAAAGCCATAGTTCCTAGCTTACCGCCAACACCTAAAAATAAATTTTTAGAGATCATAAAAAAGAAACCCGCTAAGGTTCCGGCAGCAATTACAAACCAAATATGAGGCGTTGTTTCTACACTAGACATTCCTACAAAAGCACCACAATAAATACTTGCAGGTAATTGTTTTAAATAATTAGATCTTTTATTAAGATGAGGTAAAAATGCAGCAATTGTACCAACAATACCAACCGCTAAAATACTACCTAAACCACCAACAATATTTAAGAGATAGCATAGTACTGCGCCTATAGGAACCCAAATGACGACAGATATTTTCTCGTAGGCGTAATCTTCGTGGTGTAAATCTAAATATTTGTATCCGAAAATTAATGTTGGTAGAATTAGAAGCGCAGATATAAAAATAGTGCCCTTCAATTCGTAATATTCTTTGACCACCATGGTTAAAAACATGATGAGCACCAATAACACAGATATGACCATTAAAAATCGAATGGCTTTGTGTCTTCTCATTAAGAAATTATCTTTTTTAGTTTGAAACTAAGTTTTATAACTCAGCATTTTGAAGCGTCAAAGTTCTGCGAAATTTTTGGAGATGACAAATTGTAGGCTAATAATTTATCATGCTTTAATTGTTGTTTTTTAAGTTGAATTTATAAAACCAATAAACCATGATCTCTCAATACATGAATAGGTTTTGAATACCAAAACAATTCAAAATCTTCAAAATGTGTTTCAAAACTGACTTTTAATTGTTTAAAAGATTGCGGTTTGTTTTGAGGGGTTATTTGTTCTAAAGTATCTAATAACCAGTTTCCTTTTTCTTTTTCTGTTGTAATCTGAAATGTTTCTAGGGTATCATGAAATGTGATTTCCATAAAGTCATTTTTATGTCCTTTTTTAGTTTTAGAAAATTCGTGAACTAAAGGAAATGTACCTAACCAAGCAATTTTTGCTGTTGGTTTAATATTAAAAACAGGTTCTTGTGCTAAGCAATTATAAATAAAATCAGGATCAATATCAGTTTCAGGAATATCGAATTCAAACCAATCTTGTAAAGGGATTTCAAAACCAATACCATGCATAAAGTTAAAGAGTGATTTTTTTAATCCGAAACTAAATTGTGCGTGATCAATGCCTGTAGAATCCGTGAAATCAACATCATTATTCGCAAAAGTGATGTTTTTGTAATTAGGTGAAATGCCATATTCTTCAGGGTTTAAACCAACAGGACTGTGAGCTGTTAATGCAAATTGGTGCCAAAAGCCAGACTGTAAAATTCCAACTTCAAAAAGCTGACGTACCATTTCTAAACTATCAACGGTTTCTTGCACAGTTTGTGTTGGGTAGCCATACATTAAGTACGAGTGTACCATAATGTTTGCTTCGGTAAAATTACGCGTTACTTGTGCTACTTGCTCTACAGTTACACCTTTATCAATCAATGCAAGTAAACGGTCGGAAGCTACTTCTAAACCACCAGAAACAGCAATGCATCCAGATGCTTTTAGTAAAACACAAAGGTCTTGCGTAAAATTCTTTTCGAATCTAATGTTTGTCCACCAAGTAACGCTGAGGTTTCGTTTAATAATTTCGAGAGCTAAAGCTTTCATTAAAGACGGTGGTGCAGCTTCATCTACAAAGTGAAATCCAGTTTCTCCAGTTTGTTCAATTAACGTTTCCATGCGGTCTACTAAAAGACTAGCGGCAACAGGCTCGTAAATTTTAATATAGTCTAATGAAATATCGCAAAACGTACATTTCCCCCAATAACAACCATGTGCCATGGTGAGTTTGTTCCATCGGCCATCGCTCCATAAACTATGCATAGGGTTTGCAATTTCTATAACAGAAATATATCGATCTAATAATAAATCGGAATAATCAGGAGTGCCAACATCTTGTTGTTTGTAATCTGGGGCTGTGCTATTATTTTTATAAACTATGCTTCCGTTTTCTAATAGAAAAGTACGTTTAAAAGAAGTTTCGTTTTTAAGGACAACGTTATATAATAACTCAATTGGAAGTTCACCATCATCTAAAGTTATAAAGTCGAAAAACTCAAAAACTCTAACATCATTTACGGAACGCAATTCTGTATTCGGAAATCCGCCTCCCATGGCAATTTTAATCTCAGGATAATTAGATTTTATAAATTGTGCACAACGAAAAGCACTATATAAATTACCAGGGAAAGGTACCGAAAAGCAAATCAGTTTTGGCTGCGTTTCTTTAATTTGAGCGTCTAATATTTCTAATGTAATTTGATCTATAAAAGTACTGTCATCTTGTAAATTCTCATAAAGTTCATCAAAAGAATTTGCACTTTGTCCTAAGCGCTCAGCGTAACGGCTAAAACCAAAATCAGGATCAATACATTCTACAATAAAGTCAGATAAATCTTCAATATATAACGTAGCTAAATGTTTAGCCTTGTCTTGGTTTCCCATAGAGCCAAAAGCCCAATCCATATCATCTAATTGTTCAAAACGTGAGGCTTGTGGTAAAAAACCATTGGTACAAATCTGTCTAGCAAAAGTTTGATTTTTCCCTTGTAGAAATAAGATAATATCATCTAACGATTGTAAATAATGCTCTTTTAAAGCATAAATACGTTGACAATTTTCTGTTTGAATGCGATTGTTTTCAAAAGCAAGTTCAAAAATTTCTTTAAATGTGCTTTTAGTAAAAAGTTCTAAAATAACTTCAATACCCAAATCCATTTGAAAAGCGTCTATACTTTTCGTGTTTAAAAAACCTTTAAGGTAGGCTGTGCCAGGATAAGGCGTATTTAATTGGGTGAATGGGGGTGTTATGAGTAAAAGATCTTTCACGTGTTGAAGTTGAAAATGAAACTAAATTTGAAACAGTTTGATGCAAATATAGTTTGAAATCTACCCATTCTTTAAAATCTCAGCAACGGCTTGTTGGTAAGCTTTAGGATTATTTGCTTTTTTTATTTTTTTGAATGCTTTCTGTGGGTTTGAAAACGACTGAGCAAAATATTCCCAAAACCCTTGCATTTTCATTTTTATAGGAGTTGGCCCAGATAAAGCTTCATCATACTGATGGTAAATAGTATCATGGAATTCTCTAAAAATTTCCCATCTATTTTCTGGATATTCTGTAGTATCGTTTTTAATCATGCTAGGTAAAAACGGGTCAGCAATGAGTCCTCTACCAATCATAAAATGATCGATACTAGGAAAACGAGTTTGCATCTCTTTCAATTTTGCCACAGATGTAATATCACCATTGTAATAGAGTTTATGTTTGGTGCTTTCTGTACATTTCTCAAAGGCCTCTAAATTTACACCACCTTTATAAAGTTGTTTTCCTATACGGGCGTGAATCGCTATATTTTTTAGTGGATATTGATCTAGAATAGGGAAGGTGTTTAATATTTCTTCTGGGTTTTCATAACCCATACGCATTTTCATAGAAACGAGAATATCTGTTTCACGGTGCACACGATCTAAAATATGATTGATTTTTTCTGGATCACAAATTAATCCCGAACCCATACCACGATTGGTTACCATTGGATATGGACAACCTAAATTCCAGTTTAATTCTTTGTAGCCTAATTCTTGAATATAATCGACAACAAATAGAAATTCATCAGCACTATTGGTCATGATTTGCGGAATCACTTCGAGTTCAGAATTATTTTCGAGTTGTAAATCGAGTTTATAAGAGTTTTTTATAATTAATTTTTTATTGAACCTTATGTAAGGAGCGTAAAATGTATCAATTCCCCCAAAATAGTGATTAAATGCATTTCGAAATCGAAAGTCAGTAAACCCTTGTAATGGTGATGATAAAAGTGTAATTGGCATTCCTTATTCTATTTTTAGATTCAATTTTTTGGAACTGCTAAATAACAAAAAACTACCTTATAATCACGATTATATAAGGTAGTTTATAATTTGAAAAGTAAGTTTTACTTAACGCGTTTTAGTGTGATTGAATTTTTGTCAAACTCAGTTGGTCTTACATTGTCAAAACTCAGATTAAAATTCATTGTATCCTTGTCGGTAAATTCAGCTATTGCAAGGATGTTTTGTGATTCTCCTGATTCTATTTTTGTTACTTTTAAGTCAATTTCAATAGGAGTGGTGTTATAATTAACAGTATAGGTCATTTTACCTTTTTCACCTTTCATAATAAATTTTTTACCTCCCATAACTTGGCCATTAATTTCAAATGCAGCATAACCTTCGTTGTCAAAAATTAAATAACCAATTTCGTTTTGATCCTCACCAATCCATTTGCCAACAAATGTTTCTTTTTGGCTTGTAGAACTTAGTAGAAATAAAGGAATGAAAAAAAATGTAAATAGATACTTCATAATTTGGGATTTAAAATATAGTGTTTAAAAATTCTTCAATGTTAGTTGTGTTAGCTTTTATTAATTCTTCTCTAGCAGCTTTAATATCAATGTTTTTTTTGTCTTGAGACAGTTTAAATTTACCTTCCCAATGGGTGATGGTAATTTCGAACATTACAATATAATCAAGATTTTTATCTAATCGAGGATTATCTGCATTTAAAATATATTTCGGGTCAGGAGCTTCTAAAAATTCAGTCATAGTAATTAATGACTTTTTTAAAGCTGCATTGTCTGTATTAGCTTTTACTTTTCCTGTTAAGTGGACTTTAATATAATTCCAAGTCGGAAGATGCGCCGTTTCAAAAATACTTGGTGAAATATAACATTCTGGACCACTAAAAATAAGTGTTACATCACGATTGTCTTTTAATAATTTAGCTTGTGGGTTATTAATATCAATGTGACCAATTAGCTTTTCGTCTTCATAAATTAAAGGTAAATGTGTAATTAAGGGAAGATTATTTTCTACCGATATTACGGTTGCTAAAGGGTATGCTTTGATGACTTCAATTAAATGATTAATGTCGTTATCTTGATGTTGTTTTGGTGGATACAAATGAAATATAGTTAATGATTAAAAATGGTTCTTAGATTTATTTATGCACCAAACTGTTTAAGATGATGATCTAAATGTTTGTATTGCATTTGTCCCCATTGTTGTGCTGTAAAATAACCAAAAGCAGGATGAGAAGCCCATTCTGTTTTTTCTTTAAGAGCGTGACTTTCGTCAATTAATGGTTTTAATTTTAATATTTCTGCGTTAAAATCTTTAGATTCTTTAGTTTTTAAAACCTTAGCTGTTGGCAATCCCTTTTTCCAAGGTTTATCATTATATAAAGACTTTTTGAAAAATACTTTAGCTAACCAGCTAGGTTTTAATTTGTAGTCTTCTTTTTCTAGCATAATATTAAAAGGGCCTTGGCAATGCCATGCCATTTGGCCGATATTCATTTTTCCCCATTGAGACTTAGAGTCTTTATTTAGAGTTTCAATACGGGTTTTAATATCGTTATAACCGGATTCTTCAAAAATAGATTTCATAATATTTGAATTTAATGACACTCGAAATTTACAATTTTTTATCTTTAGTGCATGTCAGAGAAACCTACTTCGTTTTCAATTAAAAATTGGTCACAAGATGATCAGCCTCGAGAGAAGCTCAGAGACAAGGGGAAAACGACTTTGAGTGATGCCGAACTTATAGCTATTTTAATAGGTAGTGGTAATCGAGAAGAAAGTGCTGTTGCTCTTTGTAAACGCATATTTGCAAGTGTAAATAACAATCTTAATGCTTTGGGTAAATTGTCTATTGCGCAATTAATGGAGTTTAAAGGTATTGGTGAAGCTAAGGCAATTACGATTACTGCGGCTTTAGAATTGGGGAGGCGTAGAAGGCTAGAAGATGCGTTGCGGTTAGATAAGGTTAACTCTAGTCGATCTGTTTTTGATATAATGCAACCCATCATTGGTGATTTGCCTCATGAAGAATTTTGGATTTTATATCTTAATAATTCAAATAAAGTGATTAAGAAAAACCAATTAAGTAAAGGCGGAATCACAGGAACTTTAGTCGATGTGCGTTTAGTGCTTAAAAACGCATTAGAAGTTGGTGCAATAGCATTAATATTATGTCATAATCATCCTTCAGGGGCTTTAAGACCAAGTAAAGCAGATATCGATATTACTCAAAAATTAAAACTTGCAGCTCAAAGTTTAGATATTTCAGTTTTAGATCATCTTATAATAACCGAGAACGCTTATTATAGTTTTGCAGATGAAAATCAAATGGGCTAATCTTTATAATAAAACTTCAAATAAAATCAATACCAACTCGCTGTGGAATTAACGGAGAATGCAGTTGGAATTTGTTATTTTTATCTTTTAGAATTTTCAAGACCTTATGTTATTAGTTTATACTCACAAAATCACACCACGTGTTACCTATACGTTTAAGCATATATGCAGACGTGTTTTAGGAATAGAAGTGAGATTTACATCTAAAGTAGAAGATTTTATTGCACACGATAGCTTAAAAATGTCTTATGCAAAAAAGCCTTTAAGTAATGAATTGTTTGTTAGAAGTCATGACTTGTTATTTGATCATGGTTTATCTGATTTAGAAATCAATGTGCAACAATGGGGTAATACTAAAGGTTTCTTTGCTACAAGTGAACGTAGTGATTTGCCTTTCGATATTTTTGCAGCATCCTTTTATATGCTAAGTCGATATGAAGAATATTTACCTCATGTAAAAGATGAATATGGGCGTTTTTTAGCGTCTGAAAGTTTAGCTTTTCATCATAAATTTTTAAATCAACCTGTTGTAGATCTTTGGGCTTATAAATTAAAAGATGTTTTAATGCAACGTTTCCCTGATTATAATTTTCCTGAACGAAAATACACCGTACAGCCTGTGATTGATGTGCCTATGGCGTATTATTTTAAGCATAAAGGTTTTTTGAGAACCATTGGAGGAACTCTGAATGATCTAAGACGTTTAAAACTTAAACAATTATATTTAAGATATACTGTTTTAATGGGTTTTAAGCGAGATCCGTATGATACTTTTAAGTGGATTATTAGAAAACAAAAGGCTAATAAAATAAAATTTACAGTATTATTTTTAATAGGTGATTATTCTACTTATGATAAAGGAATAAGCACAACAAAAAAAGATTTTATTTCATTAATTAAGTCGGTTGCAGATTATTGTAATGTTGGGATTAAGGCCTCTTATTTTTCACTAAATGATGTTGCTATTCTTAAAAAGGAGAAACTTAAAATGGAAGCGATAACGCATATAGATTTAAATGCGGTACGTCACTCTTTTTCGAAGTTAAATTTACCTATTTCATATAGAAACTTAGTCGAGTTAGAAATTAATCAAGATTTTACAATGGGTTATATTGATACCTTAGGTTTTAGGGCAGGTACTTGTACACCATTTCAATTTTACGATTTGGATTATGAAGTACAAACACCACTTCAAATAAATCCATATCATTGTTTAGATTTTGCGCTATTAAAGTATGATTCTCTATTAGATAAAACAGAGCATTTACAAGAAGTAATAGACGAAGTTAAAGCTGTAAATGGTATTTTTACTCCTGTATTTCATAATTACTCATTTAGTAATTTAGACCGTTGGGAAGGTTTTCGATCTTTATTCAACTTAATATTAGATTCAGAAGAATGACACACCAAATAAAGCATGTTTTTTTCGATTTAGATCATACACTTTGGGATTTTGATAAGAATTCAGGATTAACTTTTGAGAAAATTTTTAAGCTGAATAAAATTGAAATTAGTTTGAATGATTTTTTATCGGTTTACGAACCTATAAATCTTAATTATTGGAAACTTTACAGAGAAGAAAAAGTGACAAAGTCTGCATTACGCTATGGCAGATTAAAAGATGCTTTTGATAAAGTAGGAGTAGAGGTTGATGATGCTATGATTGATCATTTATCTGATGCTTATATTGAAAACCTATCGTCTTTTAATAACTTATTTGATGGTACTTTTGAAATATTAGATTATCTGAAGGATAAATATCAATTGCATATTATTACCAATGGGTTTGAGGAAGCTCAAGAAAAGAAAATGATTTCTTCAAATATCAGATCTTATTTTAAGACTGTTACAAATTCTGAAATGGTAGGTGTTAAAAAACCGAATCCTAAGATTTTTAATTTTGCATTAGATATTGCTAAAGCAAAAGCTAGCGAAAGCATAATGATTGGAGATAATCTTGAGGCTGACATAGAAGGTGCTCATAATATTGGGATGGACACAATTCATTTTGATTATAAAGCTTCAGATTATAATCATACTTATAAAAGAATTACAAATTTAAAAATGCTTGCAAATCACCTTTAAAATTTAATATCATGATTAAGAAAATAATATTTACAATTTCATTTATCATCATAACTGTTTGTGGTAATGCTCAAAAAAATATTAATGATTATAAATATATCATTATACCTAATTCATTTGAGTTTTCTAAAAGTGACGATCAATATCAATTAAATTCTCTTTCTGAATTTTTATTCAAAAAGTATGGTTATGAAGCTTATTTAATTGATAATGTGCCAGAAGATATAAAATCTGATCGTTGCTCAGCTTTAACTGCTGATGTGTCTAATGAGGAAAAAACCATGTTTAAGACCCGAGTAGAAGTTATACTGAAAGATTGTTATGGAGAGGTTGTAATAAAATCTAAGATTGGTGAATCTAGACTAAAGGAATATCCAAAAGCTTATAATCAGGCTTTGAGGGATGCTTTTGAAACTTTTAAAAATTTAAATTATAAATATGTAGCTAAAGAAAAGATTGTAGAGACTTCAAAAGAAGAAGAACCTACAGTAATGAAGGTTGTTGCCAAGGAAAAGGAAATTACAGAAGAAGATACTAAAGTTCTAGTTCCTAAAGTAGAAGTTAAGGATAAGAAAGCAGAAGATGTTGTAAGTTCAAGTAAAGAAACAACATCAGAACTTTATTATGCACAAGCTATAACTAATGGATTTCAACTCGTAAATTCAGAACCAAAAGTGGTAATGATTTTATTGGCTACATACGCTAAAGATGTGTTTTTAGTAAAAGATAAAAATGCCATTGTTTTTAATAAAGATGATCAATGGATTTATTCTCAAAATGAAGGAACAAGTTTAGAAGTGAGAGTTTTAGATATTAAATTCTAATAACCATATTTGTCTTTCCACAGCGTTTTTAAATAATTACGTTGCGATTGCTCACGTGCATTATTTCCTGGGTTATATAGCTTAGTATTGGCTATTTCTTCTGGGAGAAACTCTTGATGAGCAAAATTATTTTCATAATTATGAGAATATTTATAAGCTTCTCCATAGCCTAATTCTTTCATCAGTTTTGTAGGTGCGTTTCGCATCGGTATTGGTACCGATAAATCACCTGTCTCTTTAACTAATTGTTGCGCTCTTCCAATAGCCTCGTAAGCTGCGTTGCTTTTTGGTGAGCTAGCTAAATATGTAGCGCATTGACTTAGTATAATCCGAGATTCTGGATTGCCAATAACAGAAACGGCCTGAAAAGTAGTGTTAGCAAGTACTAAAGCAGTAGGGTTTGCATTACCAATATCTTCACTTGCTAAAATTAAAAGTCGTCTTGCAATAAATTTTACATCTTCACCACCTTCAATCATACGTGCTAAATAATACACAGCAGCATTGGGGTCACTTCCTCTTATCGATTTTATAAATGCTGAAATTATATCGTAATGTTGTTCTCCTGTTTTATCGTATCGAGCAGCTTTGTGTTGCACTTGTTTCATCACTAAATCATTAGTGATAACAATATCTCCTTCTTCAAAAGAAGCGACTAGTAATTCAAAAATATTTAATAATTTTCTAGCATCTCCTCCAGATAATCGGAGTAAAGCTTCGGTCTCTTTTAATTCAATATTTAATTTAGAAAGAACGGTGTCTTTCGTTATGGCACGTTGTAATAAGTCTTCTAAATCAGTTTTGCTAAAAGCATTTAAAGTATAAACTTGGCATCGTGATAATAATGCCGAAATCACTTCAAAACTTGGATTTTCTGTTGTGGCTCCAATTAAGGTTACCCAACCTTTTTCTACAGCTTCAAGTAAAGAATCTTGTTGAGATTTGCTAAATCTATGAATCTCGTCAATAAATAAAATAGGATTTTTAGCGGTGAATAATCCACCACTTTTTTTAGCCTTATCAATAACTTCTCTAATGTCTTTTACACCAGAATTGATGGCGCTTAATTTAAAAAATGGGCGTTCAGATTCATTAGCAATAATATTGGCTAATGTGGTTTTTCCAATTCCAGGAGGTCCCCAAAGTATAAGTGAAGGAAGTACTCCACTTTTAATCTGATGGTACAACATACCTTCTTTACCTACTAAATGTTGTTGACTTAAATAGTCATTCAGTGTATGTGGTCTTAAACGTTCTGCTAATGGAATATTCATAACTCAAAATTACAAAATGCTTTTGTGATGGTTTAATGAATTTGATTAAATTCATATAAAAATCAAGAGAATGAGTTTCGTGTTTCTGCCAATATTACAGACAATTCGTTTTTGGCTATAATTTTGAAAGACTTTCTTATAAATTTGAATATGAACAAAACACAACATTTTAAATACTCTAATAATATTATCATCTATCCGTTGGTGATGTTGTTTGTTATTTGGATGGTGTTTTGGTATCAGGTTAGAATTGATAGTAGTATTAAAGCTTTTGGAATAAGGCCTCAAAAAGTAGAAGGGCTTATAGGGGTTTTTACTAGTCCATTCTTACACGGAGATATTAATCATATCTACAATAACTCTGTTTCTCTTTTTTTGCTATCTATAGCCTTATTTTACTTCTACCATAAAATTGCTTGGAGAGTTATCGGTTTTGGTATTGTTATCTCAGGATTCTTAACATGGCTCATTGCTAGTTCTGGTAATCATATTGGGGCAAGTGGGCTGATTTACGTCTTGGTAAGTTTTATGTTTTTTAAAGGAATTTTCGCAAAACATTATCGACTTATAGCATTGTCTTTAGTGGTAATTTTTCTTTATGGAAGTATGATTTGGTATGTGTTTCCAATTAAAAGTGGTATGTCTTGGGAAGGTCATTTAAGTGGATTAATCACCGGTTTGGTATTTGCGTTAATTTTTAGAAAACAAGTTGCTAAACCAGAGCGTTATAAATGGGAAGAGCCAGATTATAATGAAGATGATGATCCGTTTATGAAGCACTTTGATGAAAATGGTAATTTTATTGAGATTGAGCCAGAGCCCGAAATAGAATCAGAATCTAAAATAGATACCCATAAAATTATAAGTAATAACTCACAAGAGTTTAAGATTACTTATACATTCAAGAAAACTGAACCTGAAAATTGAAATATTTTATATTTTGATTTTATTTAGAATGCAAGGTGTTTATTTAACTATTTGATGTAAAAAAATATATTACAAGCTTTACTATTTAATTAAAAAGAGGTCTTCTATAATTAGAAGACCTCTTTTTGTTGTTGTGTTATTATTTAATTTATCACGGACAAATATTTACTCCAGAATAAACAACACCTGTTGCAGGAGTAGGGCCATCGGCTAAAATAGAAGTTCCTGATGCGTCAAATATCTCAAAAGTTACTTCTTCGTCGTAATCACCAGAATTAAAGGTTATTTCTAAATCTCCTTCGTTAGGAACTTGGATAATTGCAGTTCCGGTATCAGAATCTATGCTAGCCTCTCCGATTACTATACCGGAAACACTAAAGCTAAGTGATGCTCCGTTCCATCCGTCACCATAAGAATCATTCATATTTACAGTCCATTCACAAGGTGTTCCAAAAATTGTTATTTCTGGTATTTCTACGGTGTCTGATGTTAAGCCGTTTGCAGCAGTTTCAAAAACAGATATAGAACCTGTTCCAATAGTTTCATATAAGACATTGATTTTATCTGTTCTACCTTCTAACATTTGAATTGTCCCTCCTGTTACAGTCCATGTGTATTCCGATCCGCCTCTAGGTGGATATACATTGTAAGTTAATACATCGCCTTGATAAGCAACGGTTGCTCCTTCTAAGCTAGTTATATTAGGGATTACTTTGCCTGCGTCACTTTCTATGTCATCATCTTCACAAGATATAAAAAGTATTGCAGATGCTAGAAACACAGTTTTTAGAGTGATAATTATATTTGATTTTTTCATATTTTATAATATTTTTAATTTATAAAGCTTACCAACCTCCATTTGAAACATTAATACCATCTGCATTGGCTACTCCTCCAAAAGTGTAATTGTCATATCCACCAGCTAACAGGTAAGATCCAGGAACCGGCAAATGTAAAGGTGTTCCGATTTGTAGTAGGTCATTCTTTCTCATATTAAAGAAGCCAAGGCCAAGGCCAATAGATTGTAATTCAACTGATCTTTCGTAATTAATAGCGTCGTAAACAGTCGTTGCGTTAGCTCCAGAACTAAGGGGAGTTAATCCTCCTCTTAATACTCTAGAAGAGCTGTTTATTACACTTACGGCATCAGAAACTGATCCACCAGATCTTAATATCGCTTCTGCTTTGTAAAGGTCGTTTTCAGCTTTTAACATTTCTGGTACTGAACCGGTGTATTCTATTAAATGTGTCTCTGAATCATATCTAGAGTGTCTGTAATTTGAATAGTGATAAATTCCTCGATTTGCTGGGAAATCTTGGCTGTCTAGATATTGAAAGTCTGTAGCTAATCTATTATCTAAGCTTGTAGCTTCTGGTAGGTAACCACTTGTACTAGTCCATTTTGAAGGCATTGAAGGATCCATTAAGTTTACAACTCTCATATCTACTCTTCCCCAGCCACTGTATGTCATGTATAAAGACCATTCAGTAGCCCAGTTTATCCAACCATCACTTAGTACATTTAAATCATAAGTTAATCCGTTGTTAGCGTATGTTAAAACGCGGGGCCAATCTGTGTTGTCTCTTTGTGTAGAATTTCTAGCAACATTAGCAAGTAATCTTGCTCCTAGTGTGTTTAAAAATTCTGCCCATTGGCTACTAGATAAAGTCATGCCATTTACAGCATCAACAGTGAAACTGTTATTACTAGCTAATTCAATAGCGATGTCTAATTTTTCTAAAGCGATTTCCATAGCTTGCTCTGGTGTCCCTGCTTCACCTTCAAATAGTAAACCTGTTTCGTCTACAATCCATACTTGGTCAAAAACAAGAGCAAGGTATCCAATTGCTGCAGCTTGTCCAAATCTAGCAAGACATTCAATTTTAGCTGGGTCACTTACTTCTAGTCCTCCTTCCATGGCTGTTATAAGTGTTGTTTGGTTAGCAAGTAATGAGTACATATTAGCGTAATATTCCTCTAATGCGACGGCATTAGAGTACCCAGGGTCGTTAGACCATGCTGCTCTAGGTTCGCTAGACATGTCTTGCATAGCTGCGTTACCCCAAGGGCAGGTGTTCATGTCTGCCATAGTTGTTAACATTAGTCCTGGGCCATTATAGGCATTTGAATTAAAATACCAACTTTGAAAAGCACTAATTGCTGTTGCTTCAGTTGCTATATCTTCTGGAGTAGGATTTTGTGTGTAAGATTCTTCTAAAGAAGCGTCAAAGTCCTCACAGGCACTAAACATCGCTAGGATGAATAGTAATATTGTATATGATTTATAGTTTTTCATTTTCTTAAAATTTAAACGTGAATGATAGGTTATAACTGGATGTTATAGGGTATGAATTCTGGTCTACGGCATAATACTGTTGAGTGTTTGAATCATATAATTGAACTTCTGGATCCCAACCTGAATAATCTGTAAAGGTTAGTAAGTTAGTTCCTGTTAAACCAATTTTTATAGAATCGAAGAATCCATTACCAACTTTAGATAATTGCTCTTTTTGGAATGTGTAAAATATAGATAATTCACGCAGCTTTACATAAGTACCATCTTCTACCCAAAATTCATTATCTTCATTAGTTGCATAAAGTCCTTGGTAATAGTCTACTGTTTTCTTTTCAGAAGCAGCATAACCAGTTTGGTCTAACATTTCATGTCTGTAATCTCTTGTTAACCATTGTCCATTTCTGTTGTAGATATCTCCGCCTTGTTTCCAATCAAAAAGAAAGTATAACCCGAAATTTTTGTAACTAAAGTCATTTCTAAATCCAAGTTTAAAATCTGCATTTGCATTTCCTATTTCTCCGATGACTTTATCTCCATTTTCATCGACTAAGCTAATTGGTTGTTCGTTTACTGTTCCAATAGTATTTCTTGCCACTACAACGCCATCTCTGTTAACTGCATAATCTTCAATAGACGCGCCAGAAGGTAATTGATTTGCCATTTGGTCTAAATTTCTTACAAAAGAGTAACCCCACATAGTACCATGTTCTACACCTTCTTCTATTCTGAATATTTGTCCTGCATAGTTTGTTGAAGTGTCAGAATTTGGTCCTATGGTTCGTGGTGAAACATTTAGCTTTGTAAGCTCATTAGATGAAGTGTCGAATACAACTGAAGAATTCCATTTAAAATCTCCATCTCTTAGTATATCAACACCTAAGCTCATTTCTAAAGTGTTAAATTCTATTGTACCTCCATTGATCCAAGTGCTTACATTAGCACCTGATGTAGGAGGGAATAAATCAACAAACATAAATTGATCTTCTGTTTTTGATTTTGAGTAAACTGCCTCGAAATTTATACGACTAAATAATCTTGTTGTAAAACCAAATTCAAGCTCTGTGGTTTTAGATGGTTTTAAATCAGGATTTGCAGCAGTACTACCTCCTCCTGCTAAAACTCCATTTATAATTTCTTGATTTTGATATTGCCAACTATAGCCTGGTCTTTGTCCTGCTGTACCATAGGCAACATGGAATTTCATTTCATTAATATTATCTATGTTTAAATCTTTCGAAATTCTGTAAGCACCTGATACACGGTAGTAGTCATTCCATTTTTCGTTTTCACCAAAAGTAGAAGCTCCATCAATTCGGTACATGGCATCTAAAATATATCGGTCTTTATAGTCTAATCCAACGATTCCAAAAAAGTTTCTAGCGTTTACTGATGATACATCAGATCCAATAAGACTATCGCTGTAATTGTCTAGTGATTGATTAATACCTGCGTATATTTGATTAAAGCCATATGCGTCAAATTGATTATAATCTGTATCTTCTAATAAATAACTTAATTTTGATGATATATTTAATTCTCCAAATTCCTTAAAGAAGTTTAAAGTAATTTGTGCTTTCTGAGATGTATTTCTAGAGTTGCTTTGATAAAAATTACCAACTTGATTAGTAGAGAATAATGTTGCTTGAGTCCCTCCTGTGGTTAACATTGAATTAGAATTAAAATCTGTAAATTTAGCATCTATACTCTCAATGGCATAATCCATGTCTAAATTTAAATAATCCGTAAATTCTATGTTTAGTTTATATGAACCTAAAAATTTATTAATAGTTTCTTCTTCAGGGTTGGACCAAAGTGGATAAATAGGATTGGTTGATGTATTGTAAAACCTAGAAGGTACTAAAACATAGGGTTGTCCATTTTGGTTAGACCCTGTTAAATCTGAATCTGGTTGAGATACAAGTAAGTCAAAAAAGATGTCTCCAGTTCCACCAGGAGAATTATCAATACTTCTTATGAAATTATTAGAAGTTTCAAATGTTAACCAATCTGTAATATTATAGGTTGCATTCAATCTAGCAGAAACTTTTTCATATCCATCTGTTTCTTTTAGCACACCCGTTGTTTTGGTTTGATTGGCAGAAAAGAATACGTTAGAATTTTCGCTACCTGCTGCTGCTGAAACATAGTAGTTTGAAGTAATACCTGATCTAAAAAATTGTTCTTGAGGGTTGTAGTAAACCCCATAAGGATTATCTGCATAATGATCATCACTTTCAATTCTTGTACCAGAAATATTACTGTAATCTACTCCGTCGTAATCCGAAGGGTATGTAATGCCTTGATACTTTGTATAAGTACCTTGATAGTCTTGCCAGTCTGAGGCTAGTTCATAATGGTGAGAATTATTAGTGTCTACAAAGTTGTTTAATTGTGTAAATCCGATTTCAGATTTTACAGTTACGCTAACAACTCCTGATTTTCCTTTTTTAGTGGTGACAACAATTACACCGTTCCCTGCTCTAGATCCGTATAATGCTGAAGCAGAGGCGCCTTTAACAATTTCTATGGATGCTATGTCATCAGAGTTTATATCTTGTAAACCACCTTCAACAAAAACACCATCAACGATTGTTAATGGAGTTTGAGATCCATAAAAACTATTGCTTCCTCTTAATTGAATACTTGCCCCTTGCCCAGGTTGCCCAAAGTTTGTAACAGAAACACCCGCCACTTTACCTTGTAAGGCACTTGCAGCAGAAGTTGTAGGAATATTTTCAAGATCTCTTTCGCCAACTTTATTTACTGTCACGGAAAGTTTATTTCTTGATGTTGGTCCGGATACACCTGTTATTACTACTTCATCTAAAGCAGAAGCATCTTCTTCCATTTTTACGTCAAAAATGCTAGCGGAGGTGATTGTTATTTCTTGTGTTTTTAAGCCAATGTATGTGATTACTATAACGTCACTTACATTAGCGGATAAAATGTATTTTCCGTCAAAATCAGATTGAACTCCATTTGAAGTTCCTTTGACAATAATACTTGCTCCAGGTAGTGGTATACCTGAGGCATCTGTAACAGTCCCAGAAATTGTTTTTTCTTGTGCAAATGTTAATTGCACGACTAAAGCCATGAATAGCATTAGTGTTTTTTGTAAATTTGTTCCCATATTTTTGTTAAAATTTTAGTAAATATGGGTTAAAAAATGTTAAATACCTAATAATATCTTGATATTTAAGGAGTTCTTAATTAAAAGATAAAGAAATTAATAGATAATAATTTATAAATCATCTTTTTTAGTAATTCCCACTATTTGATAGACTCAATTCTTCGGATTAGAGAGAATGTTAAAGGTTTGTTTATTATTTTTAGGATTTTAACCATTCCAAAGAATAGTTGAGACATTGTGTTTTAAAATTATAGGGCAGAGTGTGAGTGAAATAAGGAATAATAAGTTTTACTATAATTCTTTAAGTTATTATTTAGGTGCCAAGTTTGATATAAGAATACCCCTTTTTAAATGATAAACGAGTGCGTAAAGAAATTAAAGGGTGATGTTTTTATGTATGAGTAGTAGGTGAAATACTCAAGAATATTCAAAACTTTATGTAAGACTTGTTGGTGGTAAAATAGGAGTTTTGTAAATAAGATGATTTTAGATCAAAATAAAAACCCTATGAGATTTTAATCTATAGGGTTTAATTTAAAATTAAGATGTTTTTTTTTACTGTCTTTGTCTTACTGCTTCGTATAAAAAAGCACCACAAGCTACAGATACATTTAAAGATTCTATTTCCCCAAGTATAGGAAGTTTAGCTTTATCATCAACAACTTTTAAAACAGATGGGTTAATACCTCTACCTTCAGATCCCATAATTATGGCGCAAGGTTCTTTAAAGGAAACATTATATACAAATTCTTCAGCTTTTTCAGTTGCAGCAATAACTCTAATTCCGGAAGCTTGCATATGAAATACAGCATCCTTAATATGATCTACTTTACAAATCGGAATCTTAAAAATAGCTCCAGCACTTGTTTTAATAGTATCTCCATTTATAGGTGCTCCACCTTTTTTCTGAATAATAATTCCATTGACCCCTGTGCATTCTGCAGTACGAACAATAGCACCAAAATTTCTAACATCACTTAATTGATCTAATAATAGGAATAAAGGTGTTTTTCCTGATTCTAAGACGTTTGTTACTAATTCGTCTATATCATGAAATTCTATTGGGGAAATTTGAGCAACAGCACCTTGATGATTTCCTTTTGTTAATCGGTTTAGTTTTTCAACAGGTACGTATGAAGAATTAATGCCTTCAGTACGAATAGCAAGTTCTAATCCTTGAAACAATTCACCATGGAGTCCTTTCTGCATAAAAACCTTATCTATGGTTTCGCCAGATTTAATAGCTTCTATAATTGCTCTAATTCCAAAAATTGTAGTTTCGTTCTTCATGCTGCAAAGGTATAAAAAAATCTATCCTAATATTGTGATGGTTTATCAAATAAATTCTAGTTTTTTTACATTTATTTTTTAATCACCTTTTTTGTTATAATAGATGTGTTAGTGTGGATTTTAAAAAAATAAACACCATTTACTTGATCTGTTAAGTCTATGTTATTTAAAGTTGTGCTGCTAATTTTTTGACCGACTAAGTTGTAGACTTCAATTTTATTAATAATTGTATTAGAAATTATTTTTACAGATTTATTTGTGGGATTTGGGTATAGTTTGGTTATTGGTGTTTTATAAGTTGTAGTGCTTAGGTTTTGACATGGGGTTATGTTGGAGTTAATTTCTATAGGATTTCCTGGAGTTAAATCTTTATTTCTAAAGGCTTCATAGTTACTCTCGTATTTATGTGCTCTAAAGCTTACATTAATAAAACTAGATGAATTAGCACCTTGAGAAATAACATTTCCTGTAGTTGTGTTTATTGGGTTTATATATTCCCAAACAATATCCTTGTTTTCATTTATTTCAAAAAATCGTCCGTTTGCACCTTCACAAATTAGCGTATTACCATTAGATAAGCGTTGTGAGCTACTTAATGTGCTAGAATAAAACATTTCAGAACCTGTATTTCCATATGTATAATCAGGTTCAGAAGGGCTGTAAGGTGTATTTGTTAAATGGGAATATACTCCAGGACTTTCAGTTTGTGGATTTAGTATATAGACTTCAGAAAATTCTTCTTCTCTACCTCGGCCATTATTATATACCATAATTTTATTTTCGTCTGTAAATCCTGGCTCTATAACATATGGGGAATGTTGTCCATACAGTTTTCTGTCTAATTCACTACCTTGATTATAAGCTTGTGGATTTCCCCAGCGATATAATAAATCACCTCCTTTACCGTAAGTACCACCAGTATTACTGCTAGCTTGTATTGTAGTGGTAGAATGGTCTATGATGTAAATTTCACTTAAATTCCTTGAGCTTATAACAATTTGATCTAAAATTGAATTGAAATAAATTGAATTAAAATGAAGCCAATTCGAGTCTCCGTTGCCACCATTTAAAAAATTGATATTTAACTTCTCGGGACTTAAACTTACATTTCCAAAATTATCTTTTGTAGAATTATAATCCTGAACAACATGATCCTTAACATTCCATTCCCATACAATTTGTGCATTGTTTGTGCCTATGGGAGTTACTTCTATAATTTGTTCGTTATATAAATCACTTTCTGTTAATAATGCCGGATTTCTTCCTAATTGTATGGCTTCAGAATTCGATAGTCTAGTTACTGCTAAGATAAGGATATTGCCATTAGGCATTGGAAATACATCATGGTGTTGTCTCATTTCTAGTGTGTCATAAAAATACTGCCAAGTAAGGTTACCGCTCCAATCAAAAATTTCAATCACTCCCCCTTGTCCTCCAAATGTTATATCTTGAGTTTCTGTTTTTCCTGCTCTTAATATACTTCCATCTTTTAGTAGATAAACAGCGTTCCCGGGAGTGAAATTACTTGACCATTGATTTATTACTTGACCGCAATTATTAATAAGATAAGTTTCTGTGAAGGCAGAGAATAAAGTGTAACCATCAGAAGCTTGATTTGTAACTAAGGTTGTACCAATAGTGTTTTGAGAGTGTGTAAAATTTATAATTATATAAAAAATAAAGAGTAATTTTTTAAGCATATTTTTAATTTTTTAAAAAGTAGCAGTCAAACTAAGATGTACCTTAGAATCCGATAATTTAAAGGATTTATTTTCTGTCTTTCCGCTAGAGTAGTTCAACCGAAATAATCCCGCATTTGTTAGTAAACCAAAACCAAAGCCAAATCCAAAGAGCTTTTCTTTACTGTTGGTAAGTTGATTTTCTAAATATGCAGCATCAATTACGGAGTGTACATAGATATTGCTATTTAGTCGATAACGGTATTCTGTATTTAGAACTCCGTATAGATTTGCAACTAAACTATTTTCTTCAAATCCTCTTATGGAATTAATGCCTCCAAAACGAAATAATTCATTATCTAAATAATCATCTGAAGTTAAAATGGCACCACTTAATTTAGTATAAAAACTATTTTTATTATTGAAATTAAATATTTTGAAGGTTTCAATATTGAATACTGTTTGCTTTTGAATTCCTACATCATTTGTTCTGTCTCCAAATCCAGAAGAAAAATCTAGCCAAAAATTTATAGGAAATAAAGAATCATATGATTGAAATTTTGAATAATTGTAGCTTAAAGTGTAATAGTTTGTAGTGTAATCATTCAGAGTTGTAGTGTCATCTTCTAGTAAATTTGTCGATTTAGTAGACGTAATACCTAGTCCTATTTTTTGTTCTGCGTTGATAAGGTAATTGATTTTTGCAGATTGATTCGCGTTAAGGAAAGTAGAATCCTTTTTAAAAAGGTTAAGACCAAGTTGAAGACCTATTGGAGAGGAAAATATATATGGTAAGTCGGCATCGACTTTAAAGGTTTGCTGGTCTATCTCATCACTTTTATAATATAGATTAATTGTTTCTCCGTAATTAAGGTTGTTAATAAGGCGTAAGTCTAAATAACCATCAAATTCTATCTTATTTGTGTCTTCGTTAGTTCCGAAACCTAAGAATCCATCAAAATTATTAGTATTCGTTTTTTCTACATATAGATATAAGGTTGTTGAGTCTTTTGTAAAAAGCACTTCAGGATCTTTTATCTTGCGAGCAAATTGTATATTATTTAAAAGTTCAATTTTTTCTTTTATAGCATTTAGATTAAAAGATTTCCCCGTTTTTAATTTGAGAAAATGCTTGATGTAAGATTTAGGGAATTTTTCATATCCTTTAACTATGATTTTATCGATCCGTCTTTTTTGATTGGTTATAATTTTTAGCTGTGCTGAAATAGTTCCAGGATTTAATTTTGTAATGTCAATAAGTTGTAAAGTTGAAAACGGATCACCTTGTTCTGCAATTTTAGAATTTAATGTATTTAATGAAGATTCAAGATCTGCTATTTCAACTTCATAATAAGCTTCACCTTTCTTATGATTAATAAAGTTTAATAATTCGGTATTGAAACTAGAATTATAATAAATTCTGATGGTGTTTATTTTTTCGCCCAAAAGAAGAGAAGCTAAAAAAAGAGTGTCGTTTTGTTTGGTTATGTTTTTAATATCGGTGTCTATATAACCTTCTTTTGTTAGTTTTGTTTTTAAACTAGTTAGCTCTGCTTGAAGTGTATTATAATTATTAAAGTTTTTAAGGTATCCAAGTGAGTCAATGACTTCTGTCTTTTTTATGGATTCACCTTCTACTTTTAATAAAATAGATTGTGCATTCCCTAAGTTTGAGAAAACCAATAGGGAATAAAAAACAAAAAAAATACGGCTTGTATTTGGCATCAGTAATTAATAGTGTAACTATTATATCAACGTAAAAATAGAGCATATTATATAGGATTGAAATAAAAGTTTCTATTTCTTTAGAAAATTAATACACAACTATTTGAATTATAGATATTAATTTGTACCTTTGCAGCCCTCAAAAGTGAGGATTAATAAATTTTATATAGAAATATATGCCAACAATTTCACAATTAGTACGAAAAGGAAGAGCCAAAATAACCAAGAAGAGTAAATCGGCTGCTTTAGATTCGTGTCCTCAAAGACGTGGTGTATGTACTCGTGTTTATACAACGACACCTAAAAAACCTAACTCAGCAATGCGTAAGGTAGCAAGGGTTCGTTTAACAAACGGAAACGAAGTAAATGCATACATTGGTGGAGAAGGTCACAATTTACAAGAGCACTCGATAGTATTGGTTAGAGGTGGAAGGGTAAAAGATTTACCAGGAGTTAGATATCACATCGTTCGTGGTGCTTTAGATACAGCAGGTGTATCAGGAAGAACGCAACGTAGATCTAAGTATGGTGCAAAACGCCCTAAGAAGTAATTTAAAACTTTAAGAAGAAGACATGAGAAAAAGAGCAGCAAAAAAGAGACCGCTTTTACCAGATCCAAGATTTAATGATCAGTTAGTAACACGTTTTGTTAACATGATGATGTGGGATGGTAAGAAGTCTATCGCTTTTAAAGTATTCTATGATGCAATTGATATTGTTGAAGAGAAAAAGAATGATGACGAAAAAACAGCTTTAGAGATTTGGAAAGAAGCTTTATCTAACGTAATGCCTCACGTAGAAGTACGTAGTCGTCGTGTTGGTGGTGCTACATTTCAGATTCCAATGCAGATTCGTCCAGACCGTAAGGTTTCAACTGCAATGAAATGGCTAATTAGCTTTTCGCGTAAGAGAAACGAAAAATCTATGGCGCAACGTTTAGCGGCAGAAGTTTTAGCAGCAGCTAAAGAAGAAGGAGCAGCAGTTAAGAAAAGAACTGATACTCATAAAATGGCAGAAGCAAATAAGGCTTTCTCACACTTTAGATTTTAAGAAATGGCAAGAGATTTAAGACTTACAAGAAATATAGGAATTGCAGCTCACATTGATGCTGGAAAAACTACAACTACAGAACGTGTTCTTTATTATACAGGTGTTTCACATAAAATAGGTGAAGTACATGATGGTGCTGCAACTATGGACTGGATGGAGCAAGAGCAAGAAAGAGGTATTACAATTACTTCTGCAGCTACTACATGTGAGTGGGTTTTTCCAAAGGAAAATGCACAACCAACTCCTGAAGCACAGAGTTACCATTTTAATATTATTGATACACCAGGTCACGTAGATTTTACTGTTGAAGTAAATCGTTCTTTACGTGTACTTGATGGTTTAGTTTTCTTGTTTAGTGCAGTTGATGGTGTTGAGCCTCAATCTGAAACTAACTGGAGACTTGCAGATAACTATAAAGTGCCTCGTATTGGTTTCGTTAATAAAATGGACCGTCAAGGATCAGACTTTTTAAGTGTTTGTCAACAAGTAAAAGATATGTTAAAATCTAACGCGGTGCCAATCGTTTTAAACATTGGTGACGAAGAAGATTTTAAAGGAATTATAGATTTAGTTAAGAATAGAGCTATTGTTTGGCATGATGAAACTCAAGGGGCAACTTTTGATGTTATTGAAATTCCAGAGAATCTTAAAGCTGAAGCTAAAAAATATAGAGCACTACTTATAGAGGAAGTTGCTGGATACGATGAGAACTTACTAGAGAAGTTCATGGAAGATGAAGATTCTATTACGGAAGATGAAGTGCATGCTGCACTTAGAGCTGCTGTAATGGATATGGCAATTATTCCTATGATTTGTGGTTCTGCTTTCAAAAACAAAGGTGTACAGTTCTTATTAGATGCTGTATGTCGTTACTTACCTTCTCCTATGGATAAGGATGGTATTGTTGGTGTGAATCCTGATACAGAAGAGAAAGAGCTTCGTAAGCCAAGTGTTAAGGAGCCGTTTGCTGCTTTAGCATTTAAAATTGCAACTGATCCTTTTGTAGGTCGTTTAGCATTTTTTAGAGCTTATTCTGGTCGTTTAGATGCAGGTTCTTACGTATTGAACAATCGTTCAGGTAAAAAAGAACGTATCTCTCGTATCTATCAAATGCATGCTAACAAGCAAAATGCAATTGATTATATAGAAGCTGGAGATATTGGAGCTGCTGTTGGATTTAAATCTATCAAAACAGGAGATACACTTACTGACGAAAAACATCCTTTAGTATTAGAGTCTATGGACTTTCCAGATCCAGTAATTGGTATCGCGGTTGAGCCTAAGACAAAAGCAGATGTAGATAAATTAGGAATGGGCTTAGCTAAATTAGCTGAAGAAGATCCTACATTTACAGTGCGTTCAGACGAAGCTTCAGGACAGACTATTATTTCTGGAATGGGAGAATTACACTTAGATGTAATTGTAGATCGTTTAAAGAGAGAATTTAATGTAGAGGTTAACCAAGGTCAGCCACAAGTTGAATATAAAGAAGCTATTACACAATCTGCAGATCATAGAGAAGTTTATAAAAAACAATCTGGTGGTCGTGGTAAGTTTGCTGATATCGTATTTACGATTGAACCAGCAGATGAAGGTGTTGTAGGTTTACAGTTTGAATCTGTAATTAAAGGTGGTAACGTTCCTAAAGAATTTATCCCTTCAATTGAAAAAGGATTTAAAATGGCTATGCAAAATGGACCATTAGCAGGATTTGAAGTAGACGCAATGAAAGTGACATTGAGAGATGGATCTTATCATGATGTCGATTCAGATCAACTATCTTTCGAATTAGCAGCAAAGCTTGGATTTAAAAACTCAGCAAAAGCAGCAAAAGCGGTTATAATGGAACCTATCATGAAACTTGAGGTGATCACACCAGAAGAAAACATGGGTGACATTGTTGGAGATTTAAATAGAAGACGTGGTATGATGGAAGGTATGGGAGACCGTGCAGGTGCAAAGACTATTAAAGCTACAGTGCCACTTTCAGAAATGTTTGGTTATGTTACTACATTGAGAACATTATCTTCAGGTAGAGCAACATCAACTATGGAATTTTCACATTATGCTGAAACTCCAGCTAACGTGTCAGCAGACGTAATCAAAGCAGCTAAAGGAGAAGAATCTTAAAAAGTTAAGAAAATGAGTCAAAAAATTAGAATCAAATTAAAGTCTTACGATCATAACTTAGTAGATAAGTCTGCTGATAAGATTGTAAAAACAGTAAAAAGTACAGGTGCAGTAGTAACAGGACCAATTCCTTTACCAACTCACAAGAAAATATTCACTGTATTACGTTCACCACACGTTAATAAGAAATCTAGAGAACAATTTCAATTAAGCTCTTACAAGAGATTATTAGATATTTATTCTTCATCTTCTAAAACAATTGACGCTTTAATGAAACTTGAATTACCAAGTGGAGTAGAAGTTGAAATTAAAGTGTGATAAAACACTAACATGTCCTAAGCTGCGAGCGAGGGAAAAACGGTAATAAATACAATTCAGGGCTGAAACGTATTTTCAGCCTTGAATTTTATATAGTAAGTTAATATACACTTACAAAGTTTGATTAATTAATAATAAATAAATAATAATTATGTCTGGGTTAATTGGAAAAAAAATCGGTATGACCAGCATTTTCGATGAAAATGGGAAGAACATTCCTTGTACAGTAATCGAAGCTGGACCATGTATCGTTACCCAAGTCAGAACTGAAGAAGTGGATGGTTATTCTGCACTTCAATTAGGTTTCGATGACGCGACAGAAAAAAGCGCTACTAAAGCAGACTTAGGTCATGCTAAAAAAGCGGGTACTTCTGTAAAACGCAAAGTTGTTGAATTCAAAGGTTTTGATTCGGAGTACAAATTAGGTGATGCTATCACAGTAGAACAATTTACTGAAGGAGAATTTGTAGATGTTGCAGGTACTTCTAAAGGAAAAGGTTTTCAAGGTGTAGTAAAACGTCACGGTTTTGGTGGTGTAGGTCAAGCAACGCATGGTCAACATAACCGTTTAAGAGCTCCAGGTTCTATTGGTGCAGCTTCTTATCCTGCGAGAGTATTCAAAGGTATGAAGATGGCCGGAAGAATGGGTGGTGAAACAGTAAAAGTTCAAAATTTAAGAATTTACAAAGTAGTTCCAGAAAAGAACTTACTAGTGGTAAAAGGATGTGTTCCTGGTCACAAAAATTCTTATGTAATCATTGAGAAGTAATGGAGATAGCAGTTTTAGATATAAACGGAAAAGACACAGGTAGGAAAGCTGAGCTTTCTAAACAAGTGTTCGCTATAGAGCCTAATAACCACGCTGTATATTTAGATGTTAAGCAATACTTAGCAAATCAAAGACAGGGTACGCATAAGGCAAAAGAAAGAGCAGAAATTACAGGTAGTACACGTAAGATTAAAAAACAAAAAGGTACTGGTACTGCAAGAGCAGGTAGTATTAAGTCTGGTGTATTCAGAGGTGGTGGTCGTATGTTTGGTCCTAGACCAAGAAATTATGGTTTTAAATTAAACAAAAACCTTAAACGATTAGCTCGTAAATCTGCATTAAGTATTAAAGCAAAAGACAATTCAATTTTAGTATTAGAAGATTTCAGTTTTGAATCTCCAAAAACTAAAAACTTTGTTGATGTTTTAAAGGCTTTAGAGTTAGATAAGAAAAAATCTTTAATTGTGTTGGCTGGGTCAAATAATAATGTATATTTGTCTTCCCGCAATTTTAAAGGGGCTGAAGTAATAACTACCTCAGAATTAAGCACTTACAAGATTATGAATGCTAATAAAGTAGTTCTAATTGAAGGTGTTTTAGAAGGAATTGAATCGAATTTAAGTAAATAGAACAGATGAGTATCTTAAGAAAACCTATAATCACAGAAAAGGCAACGAAACAAAGTGAGTTGTTTAATGCATATGCATTTGAAGTGAACACTAAGGCGAACAAGGTAGAAATCAAAAAAGCGGTGGAAGCTGCTTATGGAGTTTCTGTTGAAAAAGTTCGTACAATAAATGTCCGTCCAGATCGTAAGACCAAGTTTACAAAAACTGGTGTTCAACATGGTAAAACAAATGCTGTTAAAAAAGCAATTGTACAACTGGCGGAAGGTGAAGTAATAGATTTATACACTAACATGTAATTTTAGACATTAATGTCAGTAAGAAAATTAAAACCGATCACATCAGGTCAGCGATTTAGAGTAGTAAATGGATTCGATGCCATTACTACTGATAAGCCGGAGAAAAGCTTGCTTGCTCCGAAAAAACGATCAGGTGGTAGAAACAATCGAGGAAAAATGACAATTCGCCAAGTAGGTGGAGGTCATAAGAAACGTTATCGTATTATCGATTTCAAACGTAACAAAGCGGGTATCCCTGCTGAAGTTAAAACAATTGAATACGATCCAAACAGAACAGCATTTATTGCTCTATTAAATTACCAAGATGGTGAGAAACGTTATGTTGTCGCTCAGAATGGTTTGCAAGTAGGTCAAAATATAGTGTCTGGTGAAACAGGTATTGCTCCAGAAATTGGAAATGCAATGCCTTTAAGTGAAATACCTTTAGGTACAATTATTTCTTGTATAGAACTTCGTCCTGCTCAAGGTGCTGTAATGGCTCGTAGTGCTGGTGCATTTGCTCAATTAATGGCAAGAGGTGATAAATTTGCTACTGTAAAGTTACCATCTGGTGAAACTAGAATGATTCTAGTAACATGTATGGCTACTATAGGTGTTGTTTCTAACTCTGATCATCAATTAACTGTGTCTGGTAAAGCAGGTAGAAGTAGATGGTTAGGTAGACGTCCAAGAGTAAGACCAGTAGTGATGAACCCAGTCGATCACCCAATGGGTGGTGGTGAAGGTAAATCTTCAGGTGGACATCCAAGGTCTAGAAACGGTATTCCTGCTAAAGGATTTAGAACACGTTCTAAGACTAAAGCGAGTAATAAGTATATTGTAGAACGTAGAAAGAAATAATTAAGAAAGTATGGCACGTTCATTAAAAAAAGGACCTTATATCCATTATAAATTGGATAAAAAAGTTGCAGAAAATGTAGCTTCAAATAAGAAGACAGTTATTAAGACTTGGTCTAGAGCATCAATGATTTCTCCAGATTTTGTTGGTCAAACTATAGCTGTCCATAACGGTCGTCAATTTGTTCCAGTATTTGTTACTGAAAACATGGTAGGGCATAAGTTAGGAGAATTTTCACCGACAAGATCTTTTAGAGGTCATGCAGGTGCTAAGAATAAAGGTAAAAAATAAGAATCATGGGAAGTCGTAAAAAACAAATGGCGGATGCTATTAAAGCTGAGAAGAAGCAGGTTGCTTTTGCTAAGCTAAATAACTGTCCTACATCTCCAAGAAAAATGCGTTTAGTTGCGGATTTAGTAAGAGGAGAGAAGGCAGAGAAAGCTCTTCAGATTCTTAGATTTAGTCAAAAAGAAGCTTCACGTCGTTTAGAAAAACTTGTAATGTCTGCAATCGCAAACTGGCAAGCTAAAAACGAAGATGCTGATGTTGAAGAAGCTAAATTGTTTATCAAAGAAATTAGAGTAGATGGTGGTTCTATGTTAAAGAGATTGCGTCCAGCACCTCAAGGTAGAGCACATAGAATTAGAAAGAGATCTAATCACGTAACTGTGGTAGTAGATTCAATAAATAAAACACAAAGCTAAGATAGAGATATGGGACAAAAGACAAATCCAATCGGAAATCGCTTAGGAATTATCAGAGGATGGGAATCTAACTGGTACGGAGGAAACGATTATGGTGATAAACTTGCCGAAGACGATAAGATTAGAAAATACGTTCACGCGCGTTTATCTAAAGCTAGTGTAAGTAGAGTAATTATTGAGCGTACGCTTAAACTTGTAACCGTTACTATCACTACTGCTAGACCTGGTATTATTATCGGAAAAGGTGGACAAGAGGTAGATAAGTTAAAAGAAGAGCTTAAGAAAATTACTGGCAAAGAAGTTCAATTGAACATCTTTGAAATTAAAAGACCTGAGTTAGATGCTTATTTAGTAGCTGCTAGTGTTGCTCGTCAAATTGAAAGTAGAATTTCATACAGACGTGCAATAAAAATGGCTATTGCTGCCGCAATACGTATGAATGCTGAGGGAATTAAAATTCAGATTAGTGGTCGTTTGAATGGTGCTGAAATGGCACGTTCTGAACACTATAAAGAAGGACGTATTCCTTTATCTACTTTTAGAGCTGACATTGATTATGCTCTTGTAGAAGCACATACTACATACGGTAGACTTGGTATCAAAGTTTGGATAATGAAAGGTGAAGTATATGGAAAAAGAGAACTTTCTCCATTAGTAGGCTTATCTAAACAAAAGAGCAAAGGTGGACGTGGTGGAAATAAGAACCAATCTCGTCGTAGAAAGTAATTTTTTAAAGAAAAGACAAAATGTTACAGCCTAAAAGAACAAAATTTCGTAAGCAGCAAAAAGGACGTATGAAAGGAAATGCGGGAAGAGGTCATTTGTTATCAAATGGTACTTTCGGTATTAAATCATTAGAATCGACTTTTATAACTGCACGTCAAATAGAAGCAGCACGTATAGCCGCTACACGTTTCATGAAAAGAGAAGGATCGTTATGGATTAAAATTTTTCCAGACAAGCCTATTACAAAAAAGCCTCTTGAAGTACGTATGGGTAAAGGTAAAGGTGCCGTTGAATATTGGGCAGCAGTAGTAAAACCAGGACGTATGTTATTTGAAATAAGTGGTGTGCCATTAGAAACTGCTCAAGAAGCACTTCGATTAGCAGCACAGAAACTTCCTGTAAAAACTAAGTTTATCATAGCTAGAGATTACGAAGCTTAATAGAAAGATATTATGAAGCAATCAGAGATTAAAGAGCTTTCAATAGCTGAGTTACAAGAGAAACTTAGTGAATCTAAAAAGAATTATACAGACCTGAAAATGGCACATGTTATATCACCTTTAGATAATCCAATTCAGTTACGAGTTGCGCGTCGCACAGTAGCTAGAGTGGCAACAGAACTAACTAAAAGAGACGTACAATAATTGTATTCTGCTGAAAGATGGAAGAAAAAAGAAATTTAAGAAAAGAACGTATAGGGATCGTAACTAGTAACAAAATGGAGAAATCTATTGTTGTAGCTGAAGTTAAGAAAGTAAAACACCCTATGTATGGAAAATTCGTGTTAAAGACTAAGAAATATGTCGCGCACGATGAGACAAATGACTGCAACGAAGGAGATACAGTAAAGATCATGGAAACAAGACCTTTAAGTAAATCTAAATGTTGGAGATTAGTAGAAATAATTGAAAGAGCGAAGTAATTATGTTACAACAAGAATCAAGATTAAAAGTAGCTGATAACACTGGTGCAAAGGAAGTTTTAACTATCCGTGTATTAGGTGGAACTAAAAGAAGATATGCTTCTGTAGGTGATAAGATTGTAGTAGCTGTTAAAGATGCTACTCCTAATGGTGCCATTAAGAAAGGTGCTGTTTCTACTGCAGTAGTTGTACGTACAGCTAAAGAAGTAAGACGTCCTGATGGATCTTACATTAGATTTGACGATAACGCTTGTGTACTTTTAAATCCTCAAGGGGAAATGAGAGGAACTCGTGTTTTTGGTCCTGTAGCTAGAGAACTTCGTGATAAACAATTCATGAAAATTGTATCATTGGCACCAGAGGTGCTTTAATTGATAAATAAAATGACAAAGCTTAAAATAAAATCAGGAGATACAGTAAAAGTAATAGCTGGTGATCATAAAGGATCAGAAGGTAAAGTACTTAAAGTATTAATAGATAAGAACAAAGCCATCGTAGAAGGTGTGAACATGGTTAAGAAACATACTAAACCAAGCGCACAAAACCCTCAAGGTGGTATTGTAGAGAAAGAAGCATCTTTACATATTTCTAACTTATCGTTGTTAACTTCTAAAGGAGAAACAACTAGAGTTGGTTATAAGATGGATGGTGATAATAAAGTAAGATTTTCTAAAAAATCTAATGAAGTAATTTAATTATGGCTTACGTTGCAAGATTAAAACAAGAGTATAAGGACAAAGTTGTTCCTGCTCTTACGGAAGAATTTGGATATAAAAATGTAATGCAAGTACCTAAGCTTACTAAGATAGTGATATCTAAAGGTGTTGGTGCTGCTGTTGCGGATAAGAAATTAATCGATCACGCAGTAGAAGAACTTACAAAAATATCAGGACAGAAAGCTATACATACAATGTCTAAGAAGGATGTTGCTTCTTTTAAATTACGTAAAGGGATGCCAATTGGTGCAAAAGTTACGTTAAGAGGTGAGCAAATGTATGAATTCTTAGATCGTTTGGTGACTTCAGCTTTACCACGTGTTAGAGATTTTAACGGAATTAAAGCTACAGGTTTTGATGGTCGTGGAAACTATAACTTAGGTGTAGTAGAACAAATCATATTTCCAGAAATTGATATTGACAAAGTTAATAAGATTTCAGGAATGGATATTACATTTGTGACTTCAGCTGAAACCGATAAGGAAGCTAAGTCATTATTAACAGAATTAGGATTACCTTTTAAAAAGAATTAAATTATGGCTAAAGAATCAATGAAAGCCCGTGAGGTGAAGCGTTCTAAAACGGTAGCTAAATATGCAGAGAAAAGGAAAGCTTTGAAAGAAGCTGGAGATTACGAAGCATTACAAAAGTTACCAAAAAATGCATCACCAGTACGTCAGCACAACCGTTGTAAACTTACAGGTAGACCAAAAGGTTATATGAGACAATTTGGTGTTTCTCGTGTAATGTTTAGAGAAATGGCTAACCAAGGTTTAATTCCAGGTGTAAGAAAGGCAAGTTGGTAAAATTATAAATTGGTTTTAGGTTTGGCAATAGTGTCGAAAACCGCTACCGCAAATTAATACATATGAATACAGATCCAATAGCGGATTATTTAACGCGAGTTAGAAACGCAGTTAAGGCAAATCACAGAGTGGTTGAGATTCCTGCATCTAACTTAAAAAAAGAAATAACTAAGATATTATTCGATCAAGGATTTATCTTAAGTTATAAATTTGATGACTCTTCAGTACAAGGTACTATCAAAATTGCTTTGAAGTACAGTAAAGAGACTAAAGAATCAGTTATCAAAAAAATTCAAAGAATCAGTAAACCAGGTTTACGTAAGTATGCTTCATCTAACGAAATGCCAAGAATCCTTAACGGATTAGGTATTGCTATTGTTTCTACGTCTCACGGAGTGATGACAGGAAAACAAGCGCAGAGAGAAAATGTAGGTGGTGAAGTATTATGTTACGTATACTAAAAACAGGAAATTATGTCAAGAATAGGTAAAAACCCAATAACAGTTCCTGAAGGTGTTACAGTTGAGATTAAAGATAACACTATTACCGCTAAAGGTAAATTAGGTGAATTAACTCAAGAGTATTCGGAAATTGAAATTACATTAGAAGATGGTACTATTACATTAGAACGTACTTCTGACAAGAAAGATTTAAGAGCAAAACATGGTCTTTATAGAGCATTAATTGCTAACATGATAGAAGGTGTTTCTAAAGGCTGGACCAAAGAACTAGAATTAGTTGGTGTAGGTTATAGAGCGTCTAATCAAGGACAAAAATTAGATTTAGCCGTAGGATTTTCTCACAATATTGTTTTGGACATCGCTCCAGAAGTAACAATTGAGACTATTTCAGAAAAAGGTAAAAATCCAAGAGTTAAATTAACGTCTTTTGACAAACAATTGGTAGGTCAAGTTGCAGCTAAGATTCGCGGCTTCAGAAGACCTGAACCTTACAAAGGAAAAGGTATCAAGTTTGTTGGTGAAGAAATTAGAAGAAAAGCAGGTAAATCAGCTTAATAATTAAGTTATGGCATTGACAAAGAACGAAAGAAGATTAAGAATTAAGAGCAGAATCCGTAAGGTAGTATCTGGTACTCAAACAAGACCAAGATTAGCTGTTTTTAGAAGTAATAAAGAAATTTATGCTCAAGTCGTAGATGATGTAACTGGTAACACTTTAGCTGCTGCATCTTCAAGAGACAAAGACATTGTAAAGTCTGAAGGAAACAAATCTGAAATAGCTACTTTAGTAGGTAAATCTGTTGCAGAAAAAGCTATCAAAGCTGGTGTAGAAACAATCTCTTTTGATAGAGGTGGTTACTTATATCACGGTAGAGTGAAATCATTAGCAGAAGGTGCTAGAGAAGCAGGACTTAAATTTTAAGACATTATGTATCAAAAATATAAAAACGCAGAGCTTGTTAAACCAAGCGGATTAGAATTAAAAGATCGCTTAGTTGGCGTGCAGCGTGTAACTAAAGTAACAAAAGGTGGTAGAGCATTTGGTTTTTCTGCTATTGTTGTTGTAGGTGACGAAACAAATGTTGTAGGTCAAGGTTTAGGTAAGTCTAAAGATGTAGCTACTGCAATTGCAAAAGCTATTGAAGATGCTAAGAAAAACTTGGTGAGAATTCCAATTATAAATAGATCTATACCACACGAACAAAAAGGTAAGTATGGTGGAGCTAGAGTTAACATTATCCCAGCTGCACCTGGTACAGGTGTAATTGCAGGTGGTGCGGTAAGAATTGTTCTTGAAGCAGTAGGTGTACATGATGTATTATCTAAGTCTCAAGGATCTTCAAACCCTCATAATGTTGTAAAAGCAACTTTTGATGCTTTATTACAATTAAGAGATGCTAAGTCTGTTGCTAAAGAGCGTGGAATTTCACTTGAAAAAGTATTTAACGGATAATCGATAGGATAAGATGGCAAAGATTAAAGTAAAAAAAGTAAAAAGTGCAATCAATCGTACTAAAAGACAAAAGCTTACATTAGCAGCTTTAGGTTTAAAAAAGATTGGACAAGTTGTAGAGCACGACGCCACACCAAACATCCTTGGTATGGTTAAGAAAGTTGAACATTTAGTTTCTGTAGAAGAAGCTTAAAAATATAACTTAAGAATGGATTTAAGTAATTTAAAACCTGCAGAAGGTTCAGTAAAAAATCAAGGAAAGCGTATTGGACGTGGACAAGGTTCTGGTAAAGGTGGTACCGCTACACGTGGTCACAAAGGAGCAAAGTCTCGTTCAGGTTATTCTAAGAAAGTAGGATTTGAAGGTGGTCAAATGCCAATTCAAAGACGTGTACCTAAGTTTGGTTTCACTAATATTAACCGTATAGAGCATCAAGGTGTAAACTTAGATACTTTACAAAAGTTAGTTGATGAGAAGAAAATCGAAGATAGTATTGATTTTGATACATTAATATCTTTAGGTTTAGCTGGCAAAAATGAGCTAGTTAAAATTTTAGGTAGAGGTGAGTTAAAAGCAAAATTAACAGTAACTGCTCATAAATTTACTGCTACGGCAAAGGCTGCTATTGAAGCTGCTGGTGGTGAAGCTGTAACTTTATAAGATTTTTAGGATGAAAATAATAGAAACATTAAAAAACGTTTGGAAAATCACAGAACTTAAGGATAGAATTATTCTAACCTTAGGTTTGTTGTTGGTTTATCGTTTTGGTGCTCAGGTTGTATTACCTGGTATCAATATCGATGCATTAGGTGGTTTACAAGATGGAACTTCTAGTGGTATTTTAGGATTGTTAAACGCATTTACAGGTGGAGCATTTGCTAATGCATCTGTTTTTGCTTTAGGTATTATGCCTTACATTTCTGCTTCCATTGTAGTTCAATTAATGGGTATTGCGATTCCTTATTTACAAAAACTTCAGAAAGAAGGAGCGAGTGGTCAAAAGAAGATCACTCAAATAACTCGATGGTTAACTATTGGTATTTGTTTAGTACAGGCACCTGCTTACTTAGCTAGTGTTCCTGGATTATCAGGTGCAACTTCGTTAAGTGCTATTTTAGTACCTGGTTTTAGTGAAAGTATTTTTTACTTTTCTTCAGTAATTGTTTTAGTAACAGGTTGTGTATTTGCAATGTGGTTAGGTGAAAAAATAACTGATAAAGGAATTGGTAATGGTATTTCATTATTAATTATGGTTGGTATTATAGCTACTTTACCACAAGCTTTTGTGCAGAATATGTACTCTCGATTAGAAGGTGGAAATGGTGGTTTCATGATGATATTAATTGAACTTTTAATTTGGTTCTTAATTATAGTAGGAGCTATATTCTTAGTTATGGCAGTTAGAAAAGTAGCTGTACAATATGCAAGAAGAACTGCTTCTGGTGGATATGAGAAAAATGTATTTGGTTCACGTCAGTTTTTACCTTTAAAATTGAATGCCTCTGGTGTTATGCCAATTATCTTTGCACAAGCTATTATGTTTGTACCTGGTTTAATTGGTCAATCAGCATGGTTAAAAGATACAAGTTCTGGAATATGGATGCAATCTAACTTCTCTGATATATTTGGTTTTTGGTATAATTTAATTTTCGCTTTATTAATTATTGTATTTACATATTTTTATACAGCGATTACAGTTCCAACTAACAAAATGGCTGATGATCTTAAACGTAGCGGTGGATTTATTCCAGGTATTCGTCCAGGATCTGAAACATCAGAATATTTAGACAAAATTATGTCTCAGATTACTTTACCAGGATCTATATTCTTAGCTTTAGTTGCTATTTTTCCAGCATTTATAGTTAAGTTGTTAAGTGTACAACAAGGTTGGGCATTATTCTTCGGAGGTACATCTCTTTTAATTATGGTTGGTGTAGCTATTGATACAATGCAACAGATTAATTCTTATTTATTAAATAAGCATTATGATGGCTTGATGAAAACAGGTAAAAATAGAAAAGCGGTTGCGCAATAATAAGATATAATTATGGCAAAACAAGCAGCAATAGAACAAGACGGAACAATTATTGAAGCATTATCTAATGCAATGTTTCGTGTTGAATTAGAAAATGGTCATATAGTGACTGCACATATCTCAGGTAAGATGCGTATGCATTACATTAAGTTGTTACCAGGAGATAAGGTGAAATTAGAAATGAGTCCTTACGATTTAACTAAGGCTCGTATAACTTATAGATACTAATACGATGAAAGTTAGAGCATCAGTAAAGAAAAGAAGCGCGGACTGTAAATTAGTGCGCAGAAAAGGTAGACTTTACGTCATTAACAAAAAGAATCCTAGATTCAAACAAAGACAAGGGTAATTATGGCAAGAATTGCAGGTGTAGACATACCAAAACAAAAAAGAGGTGTTATCTCTCTTACTTATATCTACGGAGTAGGTAGAAGTAGATCAAAAGAAATTTTAGCTGCTGCTAAAGTTGATGAAAACACAAAAGTACAAGATTGGACTGACGATGAAATTGGAGCAATCCGTGAATCTGTTGGAACTTTCAAAATCGAAGGTGAATTACGTTCTGAAACTCAAATGAACATTAAGCGATTAATGGATATTGGATGTTACAGAGGTATTCGTCATAGAGTTGGTCTTCCATTAAGAGGACAACGTACTAAGAATAACTCACGTACAAGAAAAGGAAGACGTAAAACAGTTGCTAACAAAAAGAAAGTAACTAAGTAATAATAGTCTTTAGTCTTTAGACGTTGGAAAGAATCTGTTTGAAATTTAACGGTTTAGGATTCTAGCGACTATTAACTAAAACTAAAAGCTAAAAATAAAATGGCAAAGGCAAGTACAAAAAAACGTAAAGTTATAGTAGATGCAATTGGTGAAGCTCACATTACAGCTTCATTTAATAACATCATTGTTTCTTTAACAAATAAAAAAGGTGACGTTATTTCTTGGTCATCAGCTGGTAAAATGGGTTTTAGAGGTTCTAAAAAGAACACACCATACGCTGCTCAATTAGCTGCAGAAGATGCTGCAGCAGTAGCTAAAGAAGCTGGTTTAAAGAAAGTAAAAGCATACGTTAAAGGACCTGGTAACGGTAGAGAATCTGCTATCAGATCTATACACAATGCAGGTATTGAAGTTTCAGAAATTATTGATGTAACTCCAATGCCACATAACGGTTGTCGTCCTCCTAAAAGACGTAGAGTTTAATCTAAATATCATTTAGATTTCTAACTTACTTTAGTTAGAAGACTTACCAAAATTTTCAAATAAACTAATATCATCCATTTATGTGTTGGTATTAGTTTATTTTGTGTAAATTTGCAAACTGAAAAATTATAACAAGTATTAATAAGAGATCAACGATTTTTGAAGGATAAGATTAAGACCTTAATTCAACTATCACTCTTTAAAACAAATTAAAATGGCAAGATATACTGGTCCTAAAACTAAAATAGCCCGTAAATTCGGACAAGCTATCTTCGGAGACGACAAAGCCTTCGAAAAAAGAAATTATCCTCCAGGACAACACGGAAACACTCGTCGTCGTGGTAAAAAATCTGAATATTCTGTTCAGTTAATGGAGAAGCAAAAAGCTAAATATACTTACGGTATTTTAGAAAAGCAATTCAGAAATATGTTCAAAAGAGCAACTTCTGCTAAAGGAATTACAGGTGAAGTTTTACTTCAATTATGTGAATCTCGTTTAGATAACGTTGTTTACAGAATGGGTATTTCTCCTTCTAGAAGTGGAGCTAGACAATTAGTTTCTCACAGACATATTACAGTTAACGGTGAAAAAGTAAACATTCCTTCTTACCAATTAAAAGCTGGAGATGTTGTTGCTGTTAGAGAAAAATCTAAATCTTTAGAGGCTATTCAAAGTTCTTTATCTAATTCTAGTCAAGTTTTTGAGTGGATTACTTGGAATACTAATACAATGAATGGTACTTATGTTGCTGTTCCTGCAAGAATTCAGATTCCAGAACAAATCAACGAGCAGTTAATCGTTGAACTTTACTCTAAATAATAAATATTAATCACATTGGTATTTGGCCAAAGGTTTTATAGGAGTTCTTCAAACTTATAAATCGCGCAACCAAATAACAATTAAAACGAAGAATATATGGCAATATTAAATTTTCAGAAGCCTGATAAAGTAATCATGATTGATTCTACTGATTTCGAAGGTAAATTCGAATTCAGACCTTTAGAGCCAGGATATGGTTTAACAGTAGGGAATGCTTTAAGAAGAGTTTTATTATCTTCATTAGAAGGTTTTGCTATTACATCAATTAAAATAGAAGGAGTAGATCATGAGTTTTCTACAATTTCTGGAGTAGTTGAAGATGTTACTGAAATGATTTTGAACTTAAAGCAAGTTAACTTTAAGCGTCAAATTGAAGAAGTTGATAACGAAACTGTTACAATTTCTATCTCAGGACAAAATCAAATTACAGCTGGTGATTTTCAGAAGTTTATTTCTGGTTTCCAAGTATTAAATACAGATTTAGTAATCTGTAACTTAGATCCTAAAGTAAACATCAATATGGAATTGACTATTGAAAAAGGAAGAGGTTATGTTCCTGCAGAGGAAAATAAGAAAGCTTCAGCAGCAATAGGAACTGTATTTATTGATTCAATCTTTACGCCAATCCAAAATGTAAAATACAGTATTGAAAATTACCGTGTTGAGCAAAAAACGGATTATGAAAAATTGGTTTTCGAAATTAAAAGTGATGGATCTATCAATCCAAAAGATGCTTTAACTGAAGCTGCCAAAATATTAATTCACCACTTCATGTTATTCTCTGATGAGCGTATCACTTTAGAAGCTGATGAAATTGCACAGACTGAAACTTATGATGAAGAATCACTTCACATGAGACAACTATTGAAAACTAAATTAGTTGATATGGATCTTTCTGTACGTGCTCTTAATTGTTTAAAAGCAGCAGAGGTTGATACTTTAGGAGATTTAGTGTCATTCAATAAAAATGATTTAATGAAATTCAGAAACTTCGGTAAGAAGTCTTTAACTGAGCTAGAAGAACTAGTAAACGTTAAAGGATTAAATTTCGGAATGGATTTAAGTAAATATAAATTAGATAAAGATTAAATAATTTCAGATTCCTGTTTAGGCAGGAATCTAATTTTACTTAATTAACAAAATTATTAATAATCATATTTTGCTCCTCAATATAGAGTTTAGTAGCAAGATGATAAAACAAAAGTCATGAGACACGGAAAAAAATTCAACCACTTAGGAAGAAAAACAGCTCACAGAAAGTCAATGTTAGCAAATATGGCATGTTCTTTAATAGAGCACAAGCGTATTAATACTACCGTTGCAAAAGCGAAAGCTTTAAAGCAGTTTGTAGAACCTATGATTACAAAATCTAAAACAGATACTACACACAACAGACGTATTGTTATGGCTAAGCTAAGACAAACGGATGCAGTTGCAGAATTGTTTAGAGATGTAGCACCAAAAATTGGTGATCGTCCAGGTGGTTATACACGTATCATCAAATTAGGAAACAGATTAGGTGATAACGCTGATATGGCAATGATAGAATTAGTTGATTATAACGAAATCTATAATGCTGATAAAGCACCTAAGAAAACAACTCGTAGAAGTAGAAGAGGTGGTAGTAAAGCTACAACAGCTCCAGCTACTGAAACTGAGACTTCAAACGAAGAAGAATAAATGTTAATAAGCATTTAAAAATATAAAGGGTAAACTGTTTCAGTTTATCCTTTTTTTTTGGAATTTTGTAAAAGTTATTATTGATAATTTGGGCGTTACTTTTTTTTTAAGAAAAAAGTCAGGCTTTCACTACTCGCTCTCTGCGAGGAACTCAAACAAACCGTTCAATCCTTAACGCATAATAAATTAATATAGAGTGTTTTAAATACTTTAATATTTTAAAAATAACTAACAGCTTAATAACTCACATTTAAGTCATGAAGTATAAACAAAGAAAAAAAGCGATCATCCTCTTAGCAGACGGAACAATCTTTCACGGTAAATCTATAGGTAAAGAAGGTTCTGCTTTCGGTGAAGTCTGTTTTAATACAGGTACTACAGGTTACCAAGAAATATTTACAGATCCATCGTATTATGGTCAGTTAATGGTTACTACTAACGCTCATATCGGAAATTACGGTACTAAGGCAGATGAAGTAGAGTCAGATGATATTAAGATTGCTGGATTAATTTGTAAAAATTTCAGCTTTAATTATTCAAGACCTGCAGGAGATGCATCTTTAGAAGAATTCTTCGAGAAGTATAACACTTTAGCTATTGCAGATGTAGATACTCGTGCTTTAGTAAGTTATATAAGAGATAATGGTGCTATGAATGCCGTTATTTCTACTGAGGTAGATAATATTGAAGGTCTTAAAAAACAACTAGCGGAAATTCCTTCAATGGTTGGTTTAGAACTTGCATCTAAAGTATCTACTAAAGAGCCTTATTTTGTTGGAGATGAAAATGCAACTTATAAAATAGCTGCCTTAGACATCGGAATTAAGAAAAATATTCTTAGAAATTTAGCAAAACGTGATGCTTATATTAAAGTATTCCCATACAATTCTAAATTTGAAGACTTAGAAGCATTTAATCCAGATGGTTATTTCTTATCTAATGGACCTGGTGATCCAGAACCGTTAGTTGATGCTATTAACTTAGCAAAAGAAATCATAGCTAAAAATAAACCTTTATTTGGTATCTGTTTAGGACACCAAGTTATTGCTTTAGCTAATGGTATTTCAACTTATAAAATGCATAATGGTCATAGAGGTATTAATCATCCTGTTAAGAATTTAATAACAGGAAAAGGTGAAATTACTTCTCAGAATCATGGATTTGCTATAAATCGTGAAGAAACTGAAGCTAACGCCAATGTAGAAATTACACACGTTCATTTAAATGATGATACAGTTGCAGGGATTAAGCTAAAAGATAAAAACTGTTTTTCAGTTCAATATCATCCAGAAGCTAGTCCTGGACCAAATGATTCATTATATCTGTTTGATCAGTTTATAGAGAATATTAAAAAATAAATTATTTATTAAACGCAATGAAACTTAGTTTTTATTGCGTTTTTTTAGTTACGAAAACAATATCGTAAACTTTAATCATAAATATGATTTATGTCAAGTTTTGCCCCGTAGATTTTCGTAAATTTGTTGTTATAAGGTATTATAATGCTGATTTTTGTTAGTGTTATACAAAATTTCAGCCTTTTAAATATTAAATAAAAGTTAACTAAATATCAAAAGTAATGAGTATTATTATCAATGTACACGCAAGACAAATTTTAGATTCTCGAGGGAATCCAACAGTAGAAGTAGATGTAACTACCGAAAACGGTGTTATGGGTAGAGCAGCAGTACCTTCTGGTGCATCTACAGGTGAGCATGAAGCTGTTGAGTTAAGAGATGGTGGAGATACTTATATGGGAAAAGGAGTTCTTAAAGCTGTTGAAAATGTAAATTCTGACATAGCTCAAGAATTATTAGGCATGTCTGTTTTTGAACAAAATGCTATAGATAAAATGATGATAGAATTAGATGGTACACCAAACAAATCTAAGTTAGGTGCTAATGCTATTTTGGGTGTTTCTTTAGCGGTTGCTAAAGCTGCAGCTAACGAATTAGGTATGCCATTATACAGATATGTAGGTGGTGTTTCTGCTAACACTATACCATTACCAATGATGAATATCATCAATGGTGGTTCTCATAGTGATGCGCCTATTGCATTTCAAGAATTTATGGTTATGCCTGTTAAAGCAAAAAACTTTACACATGCAATGCAAATGGGAACTGAAATTTTCCATAACCTTAAAAAAGTATTACATGACAGAGGTTTAAGTACTGCTGTTGGTGATGAAGGAGGATTTGCACCTAACTTACCAGGAGGAACTGAAGATGCTTTAGATACTATTAAAATGGCAGTTGAAAAAGCTGGTTACGTATTTGGTACTGATATTATGATCGCTTTAGATTGTGCTGCTGCTGAATTCTATAAAGATGGTAAATATGATTATACTCTTTTTGAAGGTGATAAAGGAAAAGTAAGAACAAGTAAAGAACAAGCTACTTATCTTGCAGAATTAGCATCAAAATATCCTATTATTTCAATTGAAGATGGTATGGATGAAAACGATTGGGACGGTTGGAAAGATTTAACTGAAAAAATTGGAGATAAAATACAATTAGTAGGTGATGATTTATACGTAACTAACGTGGAGCGTTTATCTCGTGGTATCGAAAATGGTATTGCTAATTCAATCTTAATTAAAGTAAACCAAATTGGTACATTAACAGAAACTATTGCAGCTGTAAATATGGCGAAAAATGCAGGTTATACTTCTGTAATGTCTCATAGATCTGGTGAAACAGAAGATAATACTATTGCAGATTTAGCTGTAGCATTAAACTGTGGACAAATTAAAACAGGGTCTGCTTCTCGTAGTGATCGTATGGCTAAATACAATCAATTATTACGTATTGAAGAAGAATTAGGAGATGTTGCTTATTTTCCAGGAGCTAATGCATTTAATGTAAAAGCTTAATTTTTTAAGTTTAACATTTATATAAATCAAAACCATCTAATTTTTAGATGGTTTTTTTGTGCTTTAAATTTAACATTCATACAATTTAGTTAATTAATTCATGCTTTATTTAATATGTGCCCTAGGGTTTATATAAACTATTGCATTGTAAGGAAAATACATGTTTATTCTTATCTCTTAAATTCTTTTTTCTTTAAAAATGAATTCTCTTTAGATTATAGAAGTTCTAAATCATTAATAAATAGTTACACAAATTATTGTATTTGCATTTAAATCTCTTATTATTTATGATTTTAAATATAGACCTCGTATTTTTGTTATTAGAATATTTAAACTGGTTGATTCAGTATATGTAGAAGTGTTCTAAAATTAGAATGAAGATTAAATAATTTACAGTTTATACTGAAATTACTTCATTAAAAATAGATAGATATAAGGTCACTTTTGTAATATGTTGATTTAATAGGAATAGAAATATGTAATAAAAAAAGTTGTGAATTTTGTTGTATTCATAGAAATTGTTAAAACCATTATAAATGTGTTTTTTAAATCGTTGAATATTTCGTAATTTTACAATCCTTATAATTTATTAAATCGGAAAAGAAAATATGTCAGATAAAGCTACATTAGAAATTAATGGTGAAAAATATGAATTCCCTGTTGTAATTGGAACAGAAAAAGAAGTTGCAATAGATATTAAAAGTTTGAGAAGTGCTACAAATGGAATTATCACTATTGATCCAGGTTTCAAAAACACAGGAAGTTGTGAAAGCGCTATTACTTTTCTAGATGGAGAAAAAGGTATTTTAAGATATAGAGGATATTCAATTGAAGAACTTGCTGAAAAAGCACATTTCTTAGAAGTAATATACTTACTAATATTCGGAGAATTACCTAATAAAGAAAAATTAGATCAATTTCATGCTGATATTAAATCGCATTCAATTGTAGATGATGATCTTAAAAAGATTCTTGATGCTTTTCCAAAATCAGCACACCCAATGGGCGTGTTATCATCTCTTACCAGTGCGCTTACAGCATTTTATCCATCTTCAGTAGATGTTGCTTCAGAAGAAGCTATGTACAATTCTATAACAACAATTTTAGGTAAATTTCCTGTTATAGTTTCTTGGACTATGCGTAAAAAGCAAGGTTTACCATTAGAGTACGGAGATGATAGTTTAGACTACGTTGAGAACATTGTAAAAATGATGTTTAAGAGTCCAAATTGTGAGTACAAACAAAATCCAATTCTTGTAAATGCATTAGATAAACTTTTAATTTTACATGGTGATCATGAGCAAAATTGTTCTACATCTACAGTAAGAATTACAGGTTCTTCTCATGCGGGACTTTTTGTTTCTCTTGCATCAGGTATTTCTGCACTTTGGGGACCATTACACGGTGGTGCTAACCAAGCAGTTTTAGAAATGTTAGAAGCAATTCAAGCAGATGGTGGAGATACTAAAAAATTCATGGCTAAGGCTAAGGATAAAAATGATCCATTCCGTTTAATGGGCTTTGGACATAGAGTATATAAAAATTTCGATCCTAGAGCTAAGATAATTAAAGTTGCTGCAGATGAATTATTAGCAGACTTAGGAATCCAAGATCCAATTTTAGATATTGCTAAAGGCTTAGAAAAAGAAGCTTTAGAAGATCCTTATTTTGTTGAAAGAAAATTATATCCAAATGTAGATTTCTATTCAGGTATTATTTATAGAGCTATGGGAATTCCTGTAGATATGTTTACTGTAATGTTTGCCTTAGGTCGTTTACCAGGTTGGATAGCACAATGGAAAGAAATGAGAAGAAATCAAGAACCAATTGGTCGTCCAAGACAATTATATGTTGGTGAAACATACAGACCATTTGTGCCTGTTGATGAAAGATAATTTATTATAAACACTTACAAAAAGCTTCATATTTTTAATATGGAGCTTTTTTTTTAGATTTATTACAAAGTTAAAATCATTAAGTTTTTTAGTGCTAATCATAAATGTTATTTTAGCTAAGAATACAGATACATATGAAATTAAATATACAAAACGAGACTTCACGTCTTAGGGCAGTAATTTTAGGAACAGCAGAAAGTATAGGTCCTGTTCCGTCATTAGAGGACGCTTATGACCCTAAATCAGTTCAGCATATCAAAGCAGGTACTTATCCTAAAGAAGCTGATATGGTTAAGGAGATTGAAGCTGTGGTTGAAGTCTTAAAAAAGTATGATGTCACTGTTTATAGACCAAAATTAATAGCGAACTATAATCAAATTTTTTCACGAGATATTGCCTTTGTTATCGATGATAAGTTAATTGAAGCCAATATTTTACCAGATCGTGAGCGTGAATATGAAGCAATTCAACAAGTTTTAGATCGAGTTGGTGAAGAAAATATTATCGTTTTACCTGAAGAATGCCATGTAGAAGGTGGTGATGTTATGCCTTATAATGATTATATATTTATAGGAACTTATTCAGGTGAAGACTATTCAGATTACATTACAGCCCGTACTAATATGGATGCTGTAATTGCTATTCAGGAATTATTTCCTCATAAAACGGTAAAATCATTTGAACTTCGTAAATCTAATACTGATCCTAAAGAAAATGCACTTCATTTAGATTGTTGCTTTCAACCCATTGGAAAAAACAAAGCTATACTACATAAAAATGGATTCTTAATTGAAAGAGAATATGAATGGTTATTGAATTTCTTCGGAAAAGAGAATGTATTTGAAATTACTAAAGATGAAATGTATAATATGAATAGTAATATATTTTCAATTTCTGAAGATGTAATAATTTCAGAAAAAAACTTTACAAGATTAAATGCGTGGTTACGTGATAATGGCTTTACTGTAGAAGAAGTAGCTTATGCTGAGATAGCTAAACAAGAAGGTTTATTACGTTGTTCTACAATGCCTTTAATTAGAGACTAATAATTTTATTTTCTGTACAAAAAGTAATTGGAAACAAGATTTATATATTCTTTTTTTGCTTCGTCTCTACTAATGTTTTTAATTTGAAATAGTGCATTAGCCTTAAAAGCATTAATTATGGGTTTACGACTGCTAGGTCTGTCATAATTTTGAGTAGCTTTTTTATAATAGGCATATAAACGTAATAAAAAATCTGCAGGAAAAGGTTCTGTATGATCGTTTACAAGATCTACAGCGTCTTTAAATTCTATGTCTAATTTTTTGGGATTCATTATTTTATTTCAGCAATGATACTTTCGCCACCACGAACTTTTTGGTTCAGTTCTACTTTAATTTCAGCATCCAAAGGTAAGAATAAATCTACTCGTGACCCAAATTTAATAAATCCAGAATCACCTCCTTGTACAGCTTGTGTATTAACCTTTGCATAGTTAACAATACGTTTTGCTAATGCTCCTGCAATTTGCCTATACAATACTTTTCCGAAATGTTCATTTTCAACCACTACAGTTGTACGTTCATTTTCTTCACTTGCTTTAGGGTGCCATGCTACTAAATATTTACCAGGATGGTATTTACTATAAGTTACATTTCCTGCAATAGGGTAGCGAGTAACGTGAACATTTATAGGCGACATAAATACTGAAACTTGTATACGTTTGTCTTTAAAAAATTCATTTTCTTGTACCTCTTCAATTACTACAACTTTACCATCAACCGGAGACAATGCTTGATTTTCGTTAGGGTGAGTGTTGCGTTTAGGGTTTCTGAAAAACTGTAAGATTAATACAAAAAATGCTAAAACAGCAATCATTAATCCTTTTCGTAACCATTCGTTGGTAATAAATTCATCAATTAAAAAAATTGAACCTACAACCATAACAAGAGTTATGAATATTATTTTGTGACCTTCTTTATGAAACATACTTTAAAATTCTTAAGAATAAATATATAAATGGTGCGGCAAAGATAATACTATCTAGTCTATCTAATAGTCCTCCATGTCCTGGCATTATAGTTCCGCTATCTTTTGCGCCTGCTTGGCGTTTAAATTTAGATTCTATTAAGTCTCCAAAAGTACCAAAAACGCTGACAATAATTGCTAATATTAACCACGATGTAAATCCAAGCGTATCTGTATAGAATGCAATGAAATAGCTAGATATACAAGCGAAAAATAAACCTCCAAGAAAACCTTCTACTGTTTTTTTAGGTGAAATACTCGGAAATAGTTTTTGTTTTCCAAAATTCTTTCCAACTAAATATGCTGCACTATCATTGATCCAAACAAGCATAAATCCTCCTAATAATAAAAGGGGTGTAAATTCACTTTTAAAATTAGCAACAAGCAACATAAACACAAAACCGCTAGAGAGGTAAAATGCTGTAACAATGTGGCGTTTATATTTGAATAGTGGAATTTTTCTTGAAGTAAATAAGTCTTTTATTAAGATAAGGTTTACAAATACTGTAATTACTAATAGAATCTCGATTGCTTCGTCTGCGATTATACTGTTTGAACTGTAGACACATATGTACCAAAAGCTAACGTAAATAATAAAGTATATGAGGTATTGAGCTATAGATTTAAGGTTTATAAGACGGCTAAACTCTGTTAGACAGATAAAACCAAAAAGTCCTATTAAAACGACTGTAGACATTTGAGAATAAAGTGAGCCTATAAGTAGTGCTACGTATATAGCGCCAGAAAAGGCTCTTATTGCTAACTCTTTCATTATAAATCTTCTAGTAAGAGTAGGTATAAGTTTTTAGAGCTACTTCCGTAAGTTAAAAAATCTTTATCGTCAGCAGTCTTAAAATGTTTTATTGTAGTGATATTTGTAGGTATTTTTTGTTTGCTTTTTGCTTTAATACCTTTTAACCCTTCACCAATTGTTTCAACAAATTGACTTGTTGTTGCGTAAATGATAAAATTATCTGGTAATTCTATTAATTTTTTTTCTGCAATTTGATTTGAAGAAATTAATAATGAACCATCATCAGAAATTAAATACTCACAAGTTGATAAAAAATAGCTGCTTTCTGATAGTTTTTGAGTCTTATCGATGTTAAAATCTTTAAATAATTCCGTTAAACGTTTATCAATGACAAAAACTTTATCGTTATGCCAATCATTTTCATCTAAAATAGCATTAAAACTCTGTGTTATTTCCTCCATGTTTTCACAATAAAGAAATTTGCCACCATTGGCTTTAAAATTAATAGTAAAGCGTTCATCTACAGGTAGCTTAACTTCAGGCATATATTTGCCACGCTCATGATTTGGTATATGTTCTTCAGTTTTTTCAGACTTTTTTCCGAAGATTTTACTAAAAAAGCTCATTCAATAATTGCTATTAATCCTGGTATTGGTGTTAATTTCAAATATAAAAAAACTTAAACTAACACAGGGTTAATTTAAGTTTTTTATATGATTGTAAGTCATGCGAGATTTATTCTTTCTCTTCGCTATTGACTAAATTATTTTCAAAAGTACGTTTTCCAAATATCTTTTCAAGATTATCTTTAAAGATAACTTCTTTGTCTAATAACACTTCTGCTAATTCAGTTAACTTGTCTTTATTATTTTCTAATAAATTGATAGCACGTTCGTATTGCTTTTCAATAATATCAGAAATTTCTTGATCAATAAGTTCAGCTGTTTTCTCACTATAAGGTTTTGTGAAACCATATTCAGATTGTCCAGAAGAATCGTAATAAGTTAAGTTACCAACTTTATCACTAAGACCATATACAGTAACCATAGCTCTTGCTTGTTTGGTTACTTTTTCTAAATCACTTAGTGCTCCTGTAGAAATTTTATCAAAGATTACTTTTTCTGCAGCTCTACCACCTAATGCAGCACACATTTCGTCTAACATTTGTTCTGGGTGTACAATTAATCGCTCTTCTGGTAAATACCATGCAGCACCTAATGAACGTCCTCTAGGTACGATTGTTACTTTTACTAAAGGGGCAGCATGCTCAAGCATCCAGCTTACAGTAGCGTGACCAGCTTCATGGAAAGCAACAGCTCTCTTCTCTGCTGGAGTAATAATTTTATTTTTCTTTTCTAAACCACCAATAATTCTATCAACTGCGTCTAAGAAATCTTGTTTGTTTACTGATTTTTTTCCTTTTCTAGCAGCGATTAAAGCGGCTTCATTACAAACATTTGCAATGTCTGCACCAGAAAAACCAGGAGTTTGTTTTGCTAAGAAATCGATATCTAAAGTTTCTTCTTTCTTAAGTGGACGTAAATGCACTTCAAAAATTTCTTGACGTTCTCTTACATCAGGAAGGTCTACATAAATCTGACGGTCAAAACGACCTGCACGCATTAAAGCACTATCTAAGACGTCTGCTCGGTTTGTTGCAGCTAATACAATAACATTTGTGTTAGTTCCAAAACCATCCATCTCAGTTAAGAGTTGGTTTAATGTGTTTTCACGCTCGTCATTAGAACCAGACATGTTATTTTTTCCTCTAGCTCTACCAATGGCATCAATCTCATCAATAAATATAATTGATGGTGATTTTTCTTTAGCTTGTTTAAATAAATCTCTTACACGAGAAGCACCAACACCTACAAACATCTCTACGAAATCTGATCCCGATAAAGAGAAGAAAGGTACTTTAGCTTCACCGGCAACAGCTTTTGCTAATAATGTTTTACCTGTTCCTGGAGGTCCTACTAATAAAGCACCTTTAGGTATTTTACCACCTAGAGCAGTATATTTTTCAGGGAACTTTAAGAAGTCTACAATTTCTTGCACTTCTTCTTTAGCACCTTCTAAACCAGCAACATCTTTAAAAGATGTTTTAATATCTATTTTTTCATCGAAGAGTTTCGCTTTAGATTTTCCGATATTGAAAATCTGACCACCGGCTCCGCCGCCACCGCCACCTGACATACGACGCATAATAAAAATCCAAACACCAATAATTAGTACAAACGGTAATAATGTTAAAAGGAAGTCTCCCCAAACATTATGTTCTGTTTCGTAAACTAATTCTGTATTAAGGTTGTTAGTTTTAATAACCTCATTAACTTCTTTTTCAAAATTCTGAAGATCACCAAACTCAAACTTGTAGTTTGGAGCAGCAGTAACTGAAGGGAATATAGATTCAGAATTTGTTTTTTTGTGAGGCGCTTGTTCTTTAGCTTCATCAGTTAAGAAAACTCTAGCTTCTCTTTTATTTACAATTTCTACTTTCTTTACTTGTCCTTGATTTAAATAATCTAAGAATTGAGCAGGAGTTGTTTGTGTTCCTGTAGATTCACCAAACCCACCAGAAAAAAGCTGTATTGAAATAAATACAGCAATGATAATTCCGTAAATCCAATAAGGGTTTAATTTCGGTTTTTTGTTTAAATTTTTATTGTCTTTTGCCATTCTAAGCGTCTGTCTTTATTAGTAACTCGTTTCTATTTTGGTGATTTTTGCATCTCCCCAAAGCTCTTCAATATCGTAATATTCTCTAATGTGTTTTTGAAACACATGTACTACAACGTTAACATAGTCCATTAAAACCCATTCAGCATTGTCTGTACCTTCAATATGCCAAGGTTTATCCTTTAATGTTTTACTAACTTGTTTTTGAACGGAATTGACGATTGCGTTTACTTGTGTGTTAGAAGTACCCTCGCAAACAATAAAATAGTCACAAACTGTATTTTCTATTTCTCGTAAATCTAATATTGTAATCTCTTTTCCTTTAACTTCTTCTATACCTCCAAGGATAGTTGTAATGAGTTGGTCTGTAGGTATTTTATCTTTCGTCATTAATTTGTATTAATTTTGTGCAAAGTTATTATTTTTTTAGTTCTTGTGAGTGCATAATGTCATAAGAAAACCATAAAATAAATTTGTCTATTAAATGTACATAATCAAACTTAATGCCATTGACTCTACAAACACCTATCTTAAGGACTTGGCAACTGTGTCATTACCTAAAGATTATACGGTTGTTGTGGCTAATTTACAAACGAATGGTAAAGGCCAAATGGGAGCAAAATGGAGTTCTGAAGAAGGCAAGAGTCTTACTGTTAGTGTATTTAAAAGGCTTCTTGATTTTAAAGTAACGGATCAGTTTTACATAAGTATGGCTGTTGCTTTAGCAATTACCAATGCACTAAATTGTTTTAAAATACCTCAATTGCATATTAAATGGCCTAACGACATTTTGTCATCAAACAATAAAATATGTGGTATTTTAATTGAAAATGTCATAAAAACAAACAAATTACAAGGATCTATTATTGGGTTTGGGTTGAATGTAAACCAGAAATTTTTCGAAAATTTACCACAAGCTTCTTCTATGAGTTTATTAACAGGAGTTGTATACAGTAAAGATGAAGTGCTTTTGGAAGTTTTAAAACAGCTGAAAATTTATTTTAAAATATTAGAATCTCAGAAATTTGAAGAGATTAAGTTAGCGTATGAAGATTTATTATTCAGAAAAGACAAACCTTCAACTTTTGTGAATTCTAAAAACGAGCGTTTTTCTGGAATTATAAAAGGAGTTTCTGAAACTGGATTATTACAAGTTTGGATGGAAGATAACGTTGTTGAGTTTTTTGACTTAAAGGAAATAAAACTGCTATATTAAATCCAAACTTGTAACTATAGGTTTTTAGATTTTAGTTTTCATATTTGTAACTAAAGTCTCAATAAATTTACTAATTGGGCCTTTAATCATCATGCCCATCATAGCATTAAATTCTCCTTCAAAATTTAATTTCACCTCAGTTTTATTAGCTTCAATTTCCGTGATATCTGCAATTAATGAAAAATCTAATTTTCCACCTGCAGCACCCAAAACAATTTTATTATTAGGAGTTGCCTCTTTTTTCTTTAAAACAATCTCTGGCATTCCTTTTAACGCAAATAGAAATTTATCATTGTCTAAAACTTCAAATTTGCTAATGTTTTCTGGCATTAAGCTTTCAAAATTTTTAACATCAGATAGAAAGTTAAAGGTTGTTTCTGCTGATTGATCTAAAGTTACTTTTGGAGATTCTAATTTCATATTCTTATGTATATTATAGTGTAAAACCGTTTGTTGTTAAGCTGCTTAGTTGAATTGATAAAATTTATTTAATAAATCTATATAAAGCAACTTTACGATATTTACATCAATTAGCGTTCCATTCGCTAGGATTGGCATTCCATTGTGCTAAAATGTCTTGTTGTTCTGTAGTAATATAAAAGGTATCTACGGCTTGTTCTAATAAATTTTCATAATTACCAAGTGTATGTAATTCTACATTAGCTTCTTCAAAATTCTTTTGAGCAACATCAAATCCATAAGAAAAAATTGCAACCATGCCTTTTACGTTAACTTCTGCTTCATTTAAAGCAGTAACAGCATTAAGACTACTCATTCCTGTGCTGATTAAATCTTCTACAACAACAACAGTTTGTCCTTTTTCAATATAACCTTCAATTTGGTTTTGACGACCATGCTTTTTTGCTTCTGGTCTAACGTAAACAAAAGGTAGGTTTAAATATTCTGCAACTAAAGCTCCAATTCCTATTGCACCTGTAGCAACACCAGCAATTACATCTGGCTTACCATAGAGTGTTTCAATGTTTCTAGCTATTGTTTCCCTAATGTAATTTCTTACGAGTGGGTAGGATAATACAATTCTATTATCACAATAAATTGGAGATTTCCAGCCTGAAGCCCAAGTAAAAGGGTCTTCGGGTTGTAATTTTATAGCATTAATCTGCAATAAAACCTCGGCTGTTTTTTTGGCGGTATCTTTGTTAAAAATCATATTACAAAAATAATGATTTTTAAATCTTAAGAAATTTTAAATTAATTAAATTTTCATTTCAAATACTTTCTCGAAAAAAATAATATTTTTACATATAGAATGTTGAAACAACCGAAACGATGTACACTATATATGTAGGTGATAAACCTATAATTTTAACTACTGAGAATACTAAGGAAACTGACTTTAAATCTTTTCTTTTAAAATCTGTGAATATTGGTAAAGTCATAAAAACTTTAAATAATACGGATTTAAAGGCCGTGCATTTAATACATAAGAATGAGGATAAGTTACTTAAAAAGTTTTTAAAGCTTTTACCTAATGTTGTTGCTGGTGGAGGTAAAGTCTATAATGATAAAGGTGAAATTCTTTTTATTTATAGAAACGATAAATGGGATTTGCCAAAAGGTAAAGCTGAACGCAATGAAACTATTGAAGAAACAGCGATTAGAGAAGTTGAAGAAGAAACAGGTGTTGAGGGTTTAAAAATTGTGAAAGCTATACCGACGACCTATCATATTTTTAAACGTCATGGTAAGCTTAGAATAAAAATTACCCATTGGTTTGAAATGAAAACAAGTTTTGATGGTCAATTGTTTCCTCAAGAAAAAGAGGGTATTACTAAAGTAGAGTGGTTAGATGATAAAGCATCTCAAAAAGCTTTAGAGAATAGTTATGCTAATATTAGAATTTTAGTTTAAAACAGCTTTATTGTGTCGTTAAAAAATCGTTTTCAAAATTATGTACCTGTAATTTTGAAAACGATTTTTTTTTAAACTTAAATTAAAAGTACTTCTTAGTAGATTTTCCCCTTGTCTTTTACGAAAATATTTCACTTTAACGGACTGCTGCATTATGTCGTGAAGATATCTTATTTAGTATTTAATACCGAAATAGCATTAAACAACTTTGTTTTTGTGTCAGAATCAAATACGTTGTTTATTGTGAATTTCTGATTCACTTCAATTTCAATTCCTAAATAATGTACTGAAAATTGTTTTCTTAAATAGGTTGTAAACCCATCAGCTTTTCCTAAATACGGATAGTTGAATCTTACGTTTAAGTTCGGGTCTTGTTTTAAAAGTTCTAACTTTAATTGTTTGCACAACTGTTTTTCTTGTTTGTTAGAAGAATTATACAATAAGCCAATATCACAGTTTCTATTTTCTCCATTTAAAGAAGGTGTAAAACTATGAATAGATAAATGAAGTACTGAATCACCCTTTTTAATAAAGCTTCTAATATTATCTTCTACAGATGTTCTGTACGGTAAATAATGGGTATTTATAATTTTTGTTTTCTCAATTTTAGCGAGGTCTTTTATATACTCAGAAAATAAATTTTTATGATGCAATGAACGATTTAGTTCTATTAATAAACGTGATGTTGTACTGAAATAGAAAGCATCAGACAGCGGTTTTAAAGTTTGAAATAGATCTAAAGCACCCAAGTCTAAAGCACGATGAGTTTTTAAAATAGCTTTGTTTTTAAAGTGCTTTTTGTAAGCCGTAGGGATTTCGTTTCCGCCATGCTCACAGGTTAAAATGAGTTTCAAGGTTGAAATAATTCATTAACTTGTAGACATTCTTGAAGCTGTCTGTAAACTGAAATAATATGAGTGTCATTATTTTCAGTGCCAACTGCTTTAAGTATTCTTGTAGCCAAAGTTCCTTCTTTTAAAATGAATTCGATGGCAGAGTAATGAGATTGTTGCAACTTTGGTTTTACAGATTGGTATAAGTGTTTCCAAAGATCACTAACATTTGAAGACTCTTTTAACCCGAATAATTTTAAATAGTCTTTATTTTCAATTTTAGAATTTTCGGCATGTTTTATCGTGTCATTTAAAATAGGAAATAAGTCTTCTTTAGTCCATGATTTTTGATCTTTCATAGTGCTAAATTCTTTATTGACTAAAGCTTTTAAGACTTCAATAATCAAAGCACAAATAGCAATATCTGCTTTAGGACATTCTTGAATATCTAGCAAACGTATTTCAATTGCATTTCTGTCAAAACGAGCAATAGCACCACGAGAATTTAGAAAATGTTGATCTAAAATTTTGTCTTTATCATAAGGTTGAATGGCGCGTTTTATAGGCTCTAAAATTGTAGCATAATAATCTAATTTTGAAAATGTCTGTTCTGGAATAACCAAACCCGTTAATTCAGGGATTTCTTTTTGATTCGTTTTATAAAACTCTAATCTTGTGTCTTTAAATCCTGTTATTTTTCCGTCTAAAATTGGTGAACTCGCAGATAATCCTGGTAAAATAGGTAAGATGATTCTAATTGCTGCATGTAGTTTTTCAAATTCCTTGTCATCATAAAAAGGTAGATTAATATGTGTGCTTTGCACATTACTCCAACCGTGACCTTTGCAATTGAAAATAGTATTGTAAAGTGCATAAACTTTACTATAACTGTGTTTCCAAAGTTGTGTATCTGTGTTTGGATTCATCAAAGGGTGAGATGCAGAGCCCAGAAGCTGTAAATCTAATGGCTTTAAAAGTGTATCAATTTCTAAAATGTTAGCATGGAATTTGTCGGATAAATCATCTGTGTTTTTTGCTGGTCCATTAGTTTTTAGTTCAATGACATGCGCGACCAATTCGTTACTCCAAGCAATAGCTCCGTTATCAATATCTGCTTCTAATTGACCCGCTTTTAAGGTGAGTAGTTCATCAACTTGAGGCGCAACTTTGAATGTTTTATTATTAACTAACATATATTCGAGTTCAATTCCATAAACTTCGAATAAGTGATATTTTTTAATCATTAATTTACTCTAATCGTTTTTTAAGTGCAGTAAGAATTTTTTTGTAAACGACATCTCCGTAATGCTCATCTTCTACACCAAAATCAATATTAGGATTGTCGTTAATTTCAATAACCATTAATTTGCCATCTACAACTTTTATGTCAACACCATAGAGGCCAAGTCCCATTAATTTAGCAGATTTTAGTGCTATATCAATAACATTTTTTGGCACATCTTCAATTGCTAAACAATCGGCGTCACCATCTTGTTCGTTTTTATTGGTTGCTTTCCAATTGTAAATTTGCCAATGTCCTTTTGCCATATAATATTTACAAGCAAAAAAAGGTTTATTATCTATAATACCAATGCGCCAATCATAATCTGAAGGACAAAACTCTTGAGCAATTATTAAATCAGATTCTTTAAGCATTTCTGTTACTAGAATATCATACTCTTTTTGTGTTTGTGCTTTTTTAACGCCAAACGAAAAAGTAGAATCTGGTGCTTTTAACACACAAGGTAATCCTGTTTGTTCTAAAACAGAATTCCGATTATTACTGTGTACAATGACTGTTTTTGGTGTACTAATGTTTGCATTGTTCATGGCTTCTGCCATATATACTTTGTTGCAGCATTTTAAAATGGCATTTGGATAATCTATGATCGCTATGCCTTCTTGTTGTGCTTTTCTGGCAAAAGTGTAGGCTTCATTATTCACCTCCGTGCTTTGTCTTAAAAATAATGCATCAAAAGAAGAGAGTCTCGATAAATCTTTGGGTTCAATAATCTCTGCATAGATATTCATCTTTTCAGCAATTTCTATAAACTTTTTTAAGGCTTTAGGATTACTTGGTGGAGCCGGATCATTGGGGTTAACTAAAATAGCCAAGTCAAAATCATGATTGGCAACTTTAGCAGTGTCATATCTTTTCTTAGAAAAATACTGATTAGCAAATTCGCGAACGCTAGGTTTGTGTTCTTCTGGAATTTCAGATTCTGAAATCGCTTTAATACCCTGAATGTTCCATTTTGTTGTATGGTTAAAATTAACACGTAAAAACGGAACTTGAAAATGCTTATAAAACAAAGCACTTAAGTTTTTGTATTTCTGAGCTACATTTTGTCCAAAATAAATACTTAGCGTAAAATCTTGCGATTTAATGTTCTTTAAGCTTTGTTGAATAACGTCATCAAATTCATCAGAGACTATTCTTACTAATTTTAAAGCTTTAAGATCTACAATGTTTTTTGTAGTTGGAATTGGTAAGTGACCTCTGGCTTCTGCCAAAAGTGATACGTAATACCCCTTAGATTGATACGAGTAATCTTTGCACAAATTAAAAATACGTGCATTTTTTAATAAAGAATACTTAGGATTTGTAAGATAATCTTGAGCAGAAATTACAGTTATATTATCAATTGAAAAGTTCCATTTTTCAGGTTGATTTACAACAATATATTTATTCATTTAGAGCGCATTACGCTATTATAATTTTAAGTAAATGTATATTATTTTTTAATTGCTTTTACATTCGTTTAAAAATATTTTTCAGATTTTAATGTGTTGAAAATAAGGTCTTAAATATAGTTCTATATATCGTTTTTTACTCTCTAATTACTATTGTAGGATTAATAAAGAATCCTTTTTTATCAATATTTTCATTAAAAAATTTAATTAATTCAGCTTGAGAATTAAAATCGGTTTCTTTTAGGTCTTTATTTACTTCAGAGAATTCTAATGTGTCATTTCTAAGTTCAAAACCAAAGAAGGAATTTGTTTTAACTCCGTTGTCATTTGTAACGATGTTTAAAACATTAAACCCTTTAATTTTTTTAGAATAAAAAATGATCTCTGTACTGTCGTTAGGAATCAGCTTATAACTCATTTCGTTGTTTTTTTTAATCAAAAGGGTTTCGTTAGTTTTTATATCAAGCCAAGTTCCTATTAATTCGGTATTGATTTTTTCATCATTTGGTAAACCAAATTTAGATTCTAATGCACAACTAACTATTAGAACCAAAAAGAATAGGCTAAAAATTTTATTTTTCATGATATGATTATTTATTGTAATTCAGAAAGTTAAATATATTATTATTACGCAAGGTTTATTTTACCCGATAAACAGGATATTGTAAATGAGCCTTCTCATAATGTTTACTTTGTTTATGTAACCAATCTAATTGTGCGTACCAATTATTTGCAAATTCATCATCATAGCTGATTTTTACATTAAATTCCATTTGAAGTTTTTTATTTCCTTTTAAAAGTTCTTCAGCTTTATCTTCCCAAACGTAAGGTGAGAATCCTTCTTTTTGTTGAAGAATAGTATCGAAGAAATTCCAATTAAAAAATGAATCTATAGCAGTTGGTTCTAATGTTTCAATTAAATAGCGTATTGCCTTTTGATTTGTAGAAATCAAATAATCACCTTTTCTAAATGTTATTTTTTTGCTAGACGTTGTTACTTCTGTATTGTAATGAGCGTAGTGCCCCTCGTAAGGTGATTTTCGGGTTTCATAATTTCCTATTTTATAAGATTCAACGGTTAGTGTTGTATCGTTTTCAAATTGAGTGAATGCCACATTATTTAATTTTAATAAATCAATGACGTTATGCCATCCTTGTGGAATGATATAGGCTTTAGGAATGGTAACAGAATCTGTAGCTTTAAAATAATCTTGATAATTAATTTCTTTAGTAAAAGGCTTAGCTCTGTCATATTTTAAACGTGTGGCTCCGGTAAGTTCACTCGGAATCATTTCGCCTTCATAACCTTTAAAATCCCTTGTTGATGATTTGGTGGTGTCAATTTCCCAGGCTAAAGGGTAATGGTTACCAGCAGTCCATAATTTAGCTTGTTCCTTTCTGAGTTTCGTTATTTTTTCACCTTGTTCTTCAGTGATTTCAATCATGCTTTTCATAACTTCATAAGTGCCTTCTACACGTTGCTTATAAGGTTTAAGCATGTGAGTTTCTACCATCATACCAAGCGTGTTAAATAAAGTAGTGTAACCCGTAGAATAACGAGGTGTATCTAAAAACTGTGAAAATCCAGAATCTGGTGTGCGGTTAAAAACATTGACATATGGTGTGATGTCCCAAGATTTAGCTTCTAGTTTTTGTTCTAATGTTTGCATCATTTCCGTGTGAATAAATTGGTCAAGCGGTCCTCCTAATTTATTATGCTGAGTAAATAAATGAGTTAGCGTATATTGATAATCTGCACCATTGCTAACGTGGTTATCTATAAAAACATCAGGTTGTACTAAATGAAAAATTTCAGCAAAAGTTTTAGCGTTTTCAGTGTCCGATTTTATAAAATCACGATTTAAATCGTAATTACGAGCATTACCTCTAAAACCATATTCTTCTGGCCCGTTTTGATTGGTACGCGTTGTAGAGTTTCTATTTAAACTTCCGCCAATATTATAAATAGGAATAGTTACCACAATTGTGTTTTTTGGAGCTTCTATTTTACCATCAACAATATCTCTAAAAAGCATCATGGTAGCATCAATTCCGTCAGATTCTCCTGGGTGAATACCATTATTAATTAAAAGAATTCTATTGTCTTTTCTTAAGATTTCAAAATCGTCACTAGAACCCTTCATGTTTAAAGTAACAATATGTAAAGGTTTGCCTGCGTCTGTATTACCAATTTCTTGTATTGATATTTCAGAATAAGTATTTGCTAAAGCTTCATAATAAGTAATAGTTTCGGTATAAGTTGCCGTTTCTAATCCTTCGCTTTTTTCAAATACAGTCGTAAAATCAGTTTTGGGTTGTGTTTCTGGATCAACAGGCTCAGTTGGTTTATCAGTCTTTTCGTTACAAGCAACTAATAATAACGTTAGGAATAATATTTTTTTCATTATGTAGAATTAGAGTGACAATTTACTTATAATAATTAACATGAAAACATATATACTCTATTTTGGTGCTCTAAGAGAATTTAATAATTATCTAATTAAATGAGGTGTTTTCTATATGTAAATAGGTTAGAAGAACAGGGGGGATTTTAACGTTATTTGTATATAAAAAATTATAACTTCGCGTTTAATTTTACACCCTTATTTATATTTAATGCAACAAACGACTAACACTATATTAATGATTCGTCCTATTAACTTCAGGATGAATGAACAAACGGCTGTCAATAATTATTTTCAAGAAGATTTGGATTTAAAAAATGCTGAAATTAATGCTAAAGCTCAGAATGAATTTGATGCTTTTGTAGAAAAGCTAAGAGCAGTCGGTATTAATGTTATTGTTGAAGAAGATGATAAATTAAACGATACTCCAGATTCTGTGTTTCCAAATAATTGGGTAAGTTTTCATAGCAATGGAGATGTTGCAAAATATCCAATGTTTGCAGAAAATAGAAGAAAGGAACGTAGAGAAGAAGTTTTTGTTAGGCTCGAGAAAGAAGGCTTTGTTATAGAGAATATAGTTGATTATACTTCTGCAGAACACGAAGGCTATTTTTTAGAAGGTACGGGGAGTGTAATCTTAGATCGCGTAAATAGAAAAGCTTACTGCGCATTATCTCCAAGAGCAGATGAAGAATTATTTATAGAGTTTTGTGAAGATTTTGAATATAGTCCTGTGATTTTTACAGCTTATCAGTCTGTTGAAAATAAAAGATTACCTATTTACCACACTAATGTAATGATGTGTATCGCAGAAAACTTTGCTGTAATCTGTTTAGATAGTATTGATGATAAAAAAGAGCGTAAAAGTATTGTAAAGCATTTAAGACAAGACGGAAAAGAAATCATTTCTATCACAGAAGCTCAGATGCATAGTTTTGCGGGTAATATGTTACAGTTGCAAGGTGAAAATGATAAACGTTTCTTAGTAATGAGTGAAGCAGCTCATAGTAGTTTATCTAAATCTCAAATAAACAGTATTGAAAAGCATTGTGCTATTATTTCAAGTTCATTAGAGACCATTGAAACATGTGGAGGAGGAAGTGCGCGCTGTATGATGGCAGAGGTCTTTTTACCTAAAAACTAATACCTAACTTCTAACTTACTTAAATATTATAGTGAAATTTATGCTAGGGATTCTGCTTTAGGTAGCTCTACAAAGAATTTACTACCTATATTTTCAGTACTGTCTACCCAAATTTTTCCGTTGTTTAGTTCTACTAAATCTTTGGCTATAGTTAAACCTAGTCCGGTTCCTTTTTCGTTTTGAGTTCCTTTGGTTGTGAAGTTTTTATTAGAAGCAAACAATTTATCTATATTGTTTTTAGAAATCCCAATACCTGAATCTTCTATGACAATTAAGGATTTTCCGTTTACATTTTTATTAGAAATCGTTATGATATCCCCAACTCTACAAAATTTAACAGCATTAGTAATTAAATTCTGAATAACAATTTCTATCATGCTTTTATCAGCATAAATAAAATCGCGTTGAGATTCATCAATTAAAATAATGCGCTTATCCTCAATTTTCTGTTCAACTAGTGCCATTTTATTATGAAACACTTCTTGAATGTTGAACAATTCTGGTTTAGGTTCTAAATTTTGTAGTTGCGATTTAGACCAATTTAATAAGTTAAATAATAAGGTTGAAGCATTATTAGCGTTTTCACTTAACTCTGGTATTAATTCGTTAAATTCTTCTTTAGAAATATTATCTTCTTTTAATAAATCTAAAAAGGCTTTGATAGAAGAAATAGAATCTTTTAAGTCATGAGAAACAATTGAGAAAAGTTTATCTTTTACTTTGTTAACTTCTTCTAAGTGATGTATCTGTTCTAATATAGCTTCTGTTTTTTCGTGTTCTTCAATTAGCTTATCTTCTTGTTTTTTTAATTTAATTTTATGTGCTTTAGTTTTTAATAAGCTATAAATTAAAAGGGATAGCAAAAAAATAATTATTGCAGTAGTACTATATAAAATAGAAGGTTTGTTGTGCCATCCTGCCTCTAATACTGGTGCTGAAGATTGTTCTGTAATTTCAATTTTGATGTCATCCTCAATTAAATTTAAATGTTCTATTTCTGTTGGAATTACAGGTGAAACTTTTTTATTTAAAGAATCTTTTAGATTGTGAAATTTATTCTGCCAAAAGAATGCTGTTTGGAAATATTCACGTGTAGAGTCCAATGCAATATGTAGTTTATAGTTTTTTAAAAGCTCTGTTTTATTATTTGTTTCCTGTGCAATAATGTAAGCCTCGTCTAGTTGGTATTGAGCTTGTTTTAAATTTTTATTCTGAAGGCTTAAATTTCCCATAGCATTTAAGGTTCTTAATATACCTTCTTTATTATTCTGTTCTCTATTATGTTTTAACCCTTCTTCTAAATATTGTGAAGCTTTATCATATTCATTAAAACGTAAGTATTCACTGCCTAGTTTTGGGAGAATTTCACCTTTTAAATCTTTATCTGTTTCAGGATCTAAAAGAGCCAGAACTTTTTCATAGTATTCAATAGCTTTTCGGTGCTCTTTTAAAAGCGAATAGAGTTCAGCAATGTTTTTTGTAGAGATTTTTATTCCCTCTATATCTTTAATGTGCTTTTTGATTTCTAAACCTTTAAAATTAAACTCAATAGATTTGTCTATTTGATTGGTCTTATAATAGGCTTCAGCAAGGTTATTATACGCTAAACTTAATTCTTCGTTTAGTGATTGTGCTTTAAAAATATCTATTGCCGATAATGAGTTTTGTAAGCCTACATAATAATTTCCGCGTTTTATTTCAATAAGTCCAATACTGTTACTCACTTTAGCAACTCCTATTGTATCTTTTATTTGTAAATATAAAACTCTAGATTTTTTGTAATTATCAATGGCGTTTAAATAATCATCACGTTGTGTGAAAATTAATGCTCTGTAGTAACAGCTTTCAGCTAAGCCTTTTTTATAATTAAGATCTTCGGCTAGTTTTGAGCTATTATTAATATAAAGTAATGCTTTACTGTAATTTTCATTTTTGTAAAGTTCATTTATAAGCATCAGGGATAGGTCTACTTTTGTAGAGTCTGCTTTTAAGTATGTTAATTGTACAGTTAGTTTGTCTATTTTTTCATTTTGAGAAAAAACAGATAACGATAAAAGACAAATAGCTAATGTTGATAATAGCTTTATCTTAAAATAGCGTAAAACGAACTGCGCTGTTTTGTTTTTAAAAACTTTGATAGAGGGACAAAAAAGTAAGTTAACACAAAACAATAACAACGTTGTTAATGTTTGATTATTAAGCTTCATTTATGTTTGGGACATATATTAATAGCCTTTCAAAAGTGCAATTAAGAATGGATATACACTAATATTTAAGATTTAATACCAATATATTAGTTGAAATGGTTTTTTTTTTTTTTTCGGTAAATTTATAACTGATTTATTAAGTGTTAATTTAACGTAATTAATAGTGTTTTATCGATGAATCTCGTTGTTGGTTTATAATATTGATTTTTAACAGGTTGTTTTTGAAAATAGTTAGGGTATTGATTAGACCTATTGGTTATATGAGTTGAATAATTATGTCCGTGCTGAGGTTTAATAAAACAATAAAACCGCTATCTTTGCAAACGTTTTAAAATACCAAAATACAGCAAAATATGAAGCTTCAAGAGACTTTAGAATTACATGTAAAAGCAGCGATTAAAGCGTTGTTTCAATCGGAATTACCATCAGTAGAATTTCAGGCAACACGCAAAGAATTTGCAGGGGATGTTACGGTTGTTGTGTTTCCAATGTTACGTGTAGTTAAAGGAAACCCTGTTGTAATAGGTGAGCAAGTTGGTCAATATTTATTAGATAATGTAGATTTAGTAAAGGGTTTCAACGTTGTAAAAGGGTTTTTAAATATTGAAATTAGTGACAGTTACTATTTTGAATTCTTTCAATCTATAAAAAACGAAGAGAAATTTGGTTTTGTAGATCATAAGGATGACGAAGCGGTAATGGTTGAGTATTCTTCTCCAAACACTAACAAACCATTACACTTAGGCCATGTTAGAAACGTACTTTTAGGTTATAGTGTGGCTGAAATTTTAAAAGCTTCAGGGAAAAAAGTTTATAAAACTCAAATTATTAATGACCGAGGTATTCATATTTGTAAAAGTATGTTGGCTTATCAAAAATTTGGTGAAGGTGAAGTGCCAACTCAAGATTTAAAAGGTGATAAGTTAGTTGGGAATTATTACGTGAAGTTTGACCAAGAATATAAAGCTGAAATTTCTAAATTAATGGCAGAAGGTCAGTCTGAAGATGAGGCTAAAAAGAACGCTCCTTTATTACTAGAAGCAAAAGAAATGCTTATTAAGTGGGAAGCAGGTGATGAGGATGTTGTTGCACTTTGGACTAAAATGAACCAGTGGGTTTATGATGGTTTTGATGTCACTTATAACAATATTGGAGTAGATTTTGATACCTACTACTATGAAAGTAATACCTATTTGTTAGGTAAAGAATTTGTTGCAGAAGGATTAAAAACAGATGTCTTTGTTAAAAAAGAAGACGGTTCTGTTTGGTGTGATTTAACAGAAGACGGATTAGACGAAAAAATTGTTTTACGTAGTGATGGAACTGCAGTATATATGACTCAAGATATTGGAACAGCAATTCAGCGTATCAAAGATTACCCCGATGTTGGAGGTATGGTTTACACGGTAGGAAATGAGCAAGATTATCATTTTAAAGTTTTATTCTTAATCTTAAAGAAATTAGGTTTCGACTGGGCAAAAAATCTATTCCATCTAAGTTATGGTATGGTAGATTTACCAAGCGGAAAAATGAAAAGTAGAGAAGGAACTGTTGTAGATGCTGATGATTTAATTCAAGAAATGGCAGATACAGCTGAAGAAATTTCTAAAGAATTAGGGAAGCTTGAAGAATACGATGAAGCAGAAAAAAGCGATCTTTATAAAACGATTGGTTTAGGGGCTTTAAAATATTACATATTAAAAGTAGATCCTAAGAAAAGAATTTTATTTGATCCTAAAGAATCTATAGATTTTCAAGGAAATACAGGGCCTTTTATTCAATATACTTACGCAAGAATACAATCGATATTAAGAAAAGCAAATATCGGTGCTGATGTTACTTTAAGTGCAGCTAATATTTCTTTTCATGAAAAAGAAAAGGAATTAATTAAGCAATTAGAGCAATTTCCTGAGATAATACAAAATGCAGCAGAACAACATAGTCCTGCGTTAATTGCTAATTATACTTACGAGTTGGTTAAAGGATTTAATTCATTCTATCAAAATGTATCTATCCTTGGAGCAGATACTGAAGAAGAAAAGAGTTTTAGAGTAGATTTATCTAAAACAGTGAGCCAAACGATAAAGAATGCATTAAGCCTTTTAGGAATTGCGGTTCCTGAGCGTATGTAAGATCGTAAATATTGATTGTTTTTTATATCAATAATTAAGTTTATATAAAACGTCTATCTGTAGAAGGTAGACGTTTTTTAGTTTAACCTTTTATTGTCTTATTAAAGCGGTATACATAACCTAAGCTAAGTTCAGAGAAGTCAGCCTGTCCTAGATTTGCATTAATATGTGCGCCAAAAAAAAGGTTGTGTTTAGGAGCTTTGTTGGTCGTCCATAAATAATATTTTAGCCCCATTCTTGCAGATACGGTTCGTTTTATTTCATAATACCAGTTAAGTTCACCTAAAACTTCTACGGTTTCATTATTAGCGTTTTGATAATCATAACCTTGATTAATCATCCAATCTATTTTGTAAAAAGGTTTGTAAATGTTGAGGCCTAAATTTAATTCAATTCCGATATGGTCAATTAATAATTCGGACGTGGCAAACAATCCAAAAGCAGTGGCATATCCATAAGGATTTTCTGTATAGTGCGGAAATTGTTCTTCAACTAAGGTTTCATTATTTTTTATATAGTCGTAATAATGTTCGTAGAATCGGTAATAGAATCCTCCTCCAAATTTAAAAGTGTTATTAAGTATTTTTCCAGCCGAAGCAGAAACAGTATAAACCTCCTTTTTAGTATTAAACTCTTTAGATAATACGTTTTGTCCTAGTCCAAATCTAAAAGATAAATAGGTTTGTGATTTAGATTTGAAGTCCGTTTTTTTTAAGTCAGATAAATTGTTTTGTTGCTTATTTATTTTGCGGAAATACTAGCTAATAAAGAATTTAAACCTTGGTTAGGTAATTTGCTATGTCCGTTAGAATGGTGTAATAAGCCGAGGCCAAATCTCCAATCTATAGTTTTTGTTTTAGCGACATCATAATATAAAAATGATCTAAAAGACCAATTAAATTTAGTTGTTATAGCTTTATTAAATCCGTTTGTTGCAATATTATATTGAGTGTCCATGTAAGAACTTCCTAAAGCAAGATGTAAGTTTAGACCATCTATTTGTCTTTTTAATATTGAAACTTCAATAAAAGGTAAAATGCTATAAGCGTGACCAATATTTTCGGTGTTTCCAAAGTCTGTATAACCAAAAGAGATTCCTGTTATAGGATAATTTAATCTTGCTGCCCATTCTTTATCTGGTTTAAAATTATAACACCCTAGACTTAAAAATAAGTTTTTTTGAAGGTTGGTTTCAGGAAAATCTGTATTCGCTTCTAATGTTTTTCCGATAAGAATTTCAGGAGTTAAAAATGAAGCATTCTCTTTTTGTATTGTTTGAGAGTAGCAATTTTGATATAATAGAGTAACAATTCCTATTGAAAAATAGAAGATTTTAAAGGCTTTAGAATACATTGATTGAGGTTGATTAGTGTCACAATTAACAACTAAAAATTGATTCTAAAGCTAAGATTTGGAGTGAATTGTAAAGATTGATTATTTATTTCTTTAATTTCTTCATCAGAATTTATATTGTAATAACGATTAATGATGTTTGTTTGATTAAAGATATTCCAAACAGAAGCCCCTAGTTCGGCTTGCACACCTTCGGAAATTGAAAAGTCATAAATAGCTGAAATATCTGTTCTAAAGTAATCGTCTAAACGAGAGCTATTTGGTGTTTTGTACTCTATAGTTGTACTGTTGGTGTTTTGAGTGTCTAATATTGAAGTGTAAGGTCTTCCCGAGTGCCAGTTTACGCCTAAGCCTATTTTTAAATGAGCAATATTATAAGTGATTGATGCATTTGCAACATGTCTTATGTCTAAGGTGTTGGGAAATGTTTTTTCTGAATTAAGCGTCTTAAAAATATAATCGTTTTTACTCCAAGTATAACCCAACCAGGTACTGAAGTTATTGAAACGTTTATTAATAAGAAAATCAAAGCCTTTTACGGTGTAGCTCCCAATATCATTAGTGAATTGAAACTGATTCTGAAATCCTTGACTCCTCGCTGTAATGTTATTTACGCCTTTGTAATAGCCTTCTAAAGATATTAGCAGGTTGTTTTGATTATAGCTGAGGCCTAGAGAGAATTGTTCGCTAGTAATTAAAGGAACGTCATCTCCATTTGCAAGTTGCCATCTGCGTTTTTCAATACCGAAAAAATCTTGTTGTAAATCAATAATTTGTGTTATAGATTGACTTTTTAGTTCGCCTAAAACTTCTAGTCTAAAATAATCTAGAAATTTATAATTTATAGAAAACCGGGGTTCTATTAAAAAATCAGATAACTTACTGAAATAATTGACTCTAGAGCCTAGTCTGATATGTGTATCTCGAGTCGGTGAATACCATTCAATTTCTCCAAAAAGTGAATGTGTTCTAATAATTTCTTTATTAAGACTAGTGTAATTCGGGTTTGTAACATCTTCAAAATAGGTAACGCTAACATCGTTAAACTGGTAGCCTGCATTAAAATTGAGATCATCACTAACGTTTTTTGTTATGTCTATTCTTAAACCAAAGTCTTCAACTTTATTTTCTTGTGTTAAAGACAGGTTGTTTAATGAATTTTGATTTGTTGCATCTAAATTATAACCTGAATAATAGGCTTGTGCGGATAGCTTAAATTTTTTATTCATTCTCTTAGAATAATTAGCACTCGCTCCATGACTTTCTTGGTTTAATTCGCTTCTGGTTTCTTGTAACTCATGGTCCGATGTTATAAAGGCTTGGTTATAATCTAAGTTGTTAGAGAGTGTTAATAAATTAAGTCTAAATTTAGATGTGTTATCAATATCATATAAAAACTTAACATTAAAATCGTAGAAAATAAAACGTTCATCCAAAGCTAGTTGGTTGTTGCTTGTGTTTGATTCGTTTAATTCTGAATCCTTAAAAATGCGATTAAAATAAGAATCGTAAGTTTTGGTAACTAATATATCCGTATAAGAGCGTCTTGCAGATACTTGAATCTCTGTTTTTTTAGATAGAGCTATTTTTGCAAAGCCATCTACACTTAAAAGATTTCCGCCAAGGCTGATTCTGTTTTTCTGATCTAATTCATCGGTGTTCTTGATAGCTATTGTGCTCGATACAGCATTTCCAAATCTTGCACTAGTTCCGTTTTTAGAAATTGTAATGCCTTCAGAAAGGTAAGGGTTGAAAGCAGATATCAATCCAAAAAAATGGCCAGATTGGTACATTCTTATGCCTTCATATAAAATTAAATTCTGATCATTTGTGCCACCTCTAACATTGATGTTAGAAACACGTTCGTCAACACTTATAATACCTGGTAAATTTTGAACTATTTGTAGAACATCGGGCTCTGTAAGTCCTGGTAAAATATCAAAAGCTTTAGTGTTAACTTCGATTGTTCCGTTGTTCAATTTAGATATCCCTTTGGTTAAATAGTTCGTTACAATAACTTCTTTTAGTTGTTGAATACCATTAGGGATATCTAATTCGTTTTGCTTAGATATGGTTACAAATCGATCACTTAATATTTGGAAATTAAGATTAGTGACAAGGTTTAATTGATTTATTGTTTCTTCTAATGAAAGGTTTGAGGTTAATGGAATAATTGAAATATCTTCAATAATATTAGTTTCAAAAGAAAATTTAATATTATGCTTTTTTTCTAATTCTATAAGAATTTTTGCAAGTGGTTTTTCTTCCTGTTGTCCTTGACTATGAGTTAGGTTACACAAAGAAAATATTAAAAATAAAAAACCTAAAAGCTTTAATTTTTTATTCACGTTTTAATAAAATAGACTTTCCTGATTTACTGTAGCTTAAATTTAAAGGTATTGTAATAGACTTTAGTGCTAAATCTAAATTATTATGTGTAAAACTTCCGGTAAACAAACGAGACGTGTCAATATTTTCTGTTGTAATACTTTCTTTATACTGATTTTCTAATTCTGTAATGACGTATTTAAGAGGTACACTTTTAAAACTGCTTTCTCCCTCAAGCCAAAGCGGTTGTAATATGTTTTCTTTACCTTCAGTAATTTGTTTACCATCTATAACTTTAAAACTGTTTCCAGGTTTTAGTTTTACCGTTTTACCATTATGTGCTACAGAAACAAGTCCTTCAAAACAAGTCACTTCAAAGTAAGAGCCACGTTGTTTTACATTAAATTGTGTTCCTAAAACACTAACGGTGCCATAGTTTGTGATAACATCAAACTTTTGACCTTTAGCAACTTTAAAAAAGGCTTCACCTTTTAGTTTTACAGCTCTAGTTTTATTCCAATTACTTTCATTAAAAATGACTGTTGAGTTTGCATTTAGATTTACACTTGAAGCGTCTGGTAATTTAATGATTGACTGCTCTGCAATTTTTGTATGAATTTCTGTATCTAGAGTTGTGGTATAATAATAAACACTAAGTCCTATCATTAAAATTGCAGCAATTTTAAATAAAGGTTTTAGCCAAGTATCTGTTTTAGTTGTCTTGGATTTAAGCTGAGGTTGTAAAGTTTTATAAGATGCTTCAGTAATAAAATCTGGAGCTTTAAAATCTTTTAGAGTAGAATCCATTTTTATCAACTGCGAATAATCCTCTAACTGTTCAAAAGCAATTTGCTCTTCAGTATTGAGGTTGTGATCTAGCCATTTTTTTATAAGTTCTTCTCTATTCATTTATTTCATTATCATTTATAACGATCATAATCAGATGCGTTTTAAAATATGATTTCAACTATATAACAGTTTAACTTTAAAAACTCCTACTTTTTTAAAGTTCATCTATTTCTTCTCTTAATCTTTTTAAAGCACCATAAATTCGTTTTTCAACCCCTTTTACAGAAATACCTAAGAGTTCCGCTATTTCTTTAAAGCGTTTGCCTTCAGCTCTATTCATTAAAAAAGCGACACGTTGTGCTTCTGTTAAATTGCTAATAGCTTTTTGTAATTTAATATGGTATTCTTTTTCTTCTAAAACAAACAGAGGTGTTTCGTTAGTTGTTCTTTTCTGAGGTTTTTCATTATATCTTAGAACAACTTTCTGGTGTGAAACAGCATTAAGCATTAAATTATTTGCTGTTGTAAATAAAAAACTCTTCGCTTTAGGCGGTGCTACCTTGCTACAATTTTGCCAAAGTTTAATAAATGCTTCTTGTACTTTGTCTTGCGGGTTTAAGTGTTCGCCAAATTTGTAGTACAGAAAATTGTGCAAGTTTTTAGCGTGCTTTTTGTATAAACGCTCAAATAATTGCGATTCACAAATGTTATCATGCAAAGGTTGACTCATGGTTTTTTATAGGGCTTACAAATTAGAAATAAATTTTTTAATTTGTAGGGTAGGGGATTTTTAATGTAACTTGTTACATAGTAAAAAGATATAACCCAAATCTTATGATTTTGAATTTTAATAAAACCCTACTTTACTTCCTTTTTGCCCTTTTTTGTCTTACATCTTGTCAAGATGAAATTAATGAAGTTGAAAATCCTACTGATGAAGAAACTATCCTTCCGAATTCTCTGTTAGTAAATCTAATGAGTAGTATGACTGCTAATTTTGATGCTGCAGATGATCTATTAGACGGAGGTAGTTGCTTTTCTGTTGAATTACCTGTGACAGTTATTGTTGATGGGATGAGCTTTATTATTGATAGCGAAGTTGACTTAGTGCAGCTAGAACAATTATATGGTGATTTTAGTATTGATGAAGAGGACATAGATGTTGAATATCCAATTACTGTAATTTTTATTGATTATAGTGAGATTGTGATAGAAAACGACGAGCAACTTATAGATTTAATAAATGAGTGTTCTGAGATTCAAGAAGAATATATAGAATGTGCAGATTTTGTTTACCCATTGTCTTTTTCTGTTTTTGATTCGGAATTTAGTTTAATTGAGACAGTTGTTGTTGATAATGACCAAGCATTGCATAACTTTTTAAATGATTTAGAAGAAGAGGATAATACATTAATAGTCAGTTTAAATTATCCTATTAATTTAGAATATGCTGATGGAGAAACTATTGAAGTCAATACTAATGAAGAATTAAGTGATGCCATAGAGGCTGCAGAGCAATTTTGTGAAGATGGAAATGATAACTGTGTAGAAGATGATATTTTGATAGATATAATGGAGTGTGCTTGGACTTTTACTGATGGCTCTGGGGATTTTCAAAATAATTGGATGATTTTTAATGCTGATGGGCAATTACAAATTTCTGAAGGAATGGCAGCATCTGCAATTGGTGGAAGTTGGGATTTATCTACAACAGAAAATGGTGTTGTTTTAACCTTATCCGAATTAACAGCATTTCAAGAAACACTAGAAGGTGATTGGCTTATTGTAGAATGTGAAGATGGTCGATTAGAAATTATTCGAGATGATTTAGAATTTACCTTAGAACAAGATTGCAATTTAAACAACCCATTTAGCTGTTTTAGTAATTATGAAATCACAACTTGTAATGGTTCTAATAACATTCCTATTTACAATTTAAGTGCTAATACCATTGGATTAGTAGGTTGTATTGTTCCTTATTTTTCTTCTTTTCATGAAACACTAATAGATGCAGAAAATAACACCAATGCTATAGAGAATACAGAGGCGTTTGAAACTTTAGTCAGTCAAGTATATTTAAGAATTGAAGCCATAAATGGTGAATATGAAATCTACGGGATAACATTAATTGGAGAAGATTGTAATGCTGGTAGTTGTACAGAAGGAGATATAGAAGGTATACTTACTTCATGCTTATGGAATATAATCAACTATAATGGAAGTGATAATTTAGCGAGTTATAATCTCGATTTTGAACAAGACTCAGGGATTATGGTTGTTTATGGTGCTGATAGTATAATAGATGCTGGTTGGTCACTATCTCAAACAGACGATGGTGTTATTATAGCGTTTTCAAATGTTGCCGCACCAAACATACAAGCTATAAACGGAAGTTGGTTAATTGTAGAATGTACGGAAAACCAACTGGTTTTGCATAATATTACAAATAGTGATCTCGAAATAGTACTAGATCGTACCTGTGAATAAATAAAAATTTTAAGTTAGTTGATTCGGAAAAAGGGCTGCTTGCCATGAGTAGCTCTTTTTTTATGGGTTTATTTCATTTAAATTGAAAGAAAATAATGATTCTTTCGGGAAACTATTTTAATAATTTTTAGTCTTTCACACTTAGATTAAAATCATTTTCTTAAACACATTCATAATTCCCTCATAAATTCTTAAATTTGCAACTTATTAAAATAACACAGACTGCTAATTCGCAGACTGAAAATAGAATACTAGAAACATGTTCAATAATTTAAGTGATAAGTTAGATAAAGCGTTACACGTATTAAAAGGTCATGGAAGCATTACAGAAGTTAATGTTGCCGAGACACTTAAAGAAGTAAGAAGAGCGCTTTTAGATGCCGATGTTAACTTTAAAATTGCTAAAGAATTTACCGTTCGTGTAAAAGAAAAAGCACTTGGTCAAGATGTATTGACGACGTTACAACCAGGTCAATTAATGGTGAAACTCGTAAAAGATGAGTTAACTGAATTAATGGGGGGTGATGCCGAAGGACTTAATCTTTCTGGTAATCCGAGTGTAATTTTAATGTCAGGTCTTCAAGGATCTGGTAAAACTACTTTTTCTGGTAAACTTGCCAATTATTTAAAAAACAAAAAAACTAAGAAACCTTTATTAGTAGCCTGTGATGTTTATCGTCCTGCTGCAATAGATCAATTACATGTTGTAGGAGATCAAATCGGTGTTGAGGTTTTTAGTGATAGAGGAAATACAGATCCTGTTGCAATTTCTGAAGCAGGTATTGCTCATGCTAAAGCAAACGGACACAACGTGGTAATTATTGATACCGCAGGTCGTTTAGCTGTAGATGAAGCCATGATGACTGAAATCTCTAACATTCATAAAGCAATTAAGCCACAAGAAACATTATTTGTTGTGGATTCTATGACGGGGCAAGATGCTGTTAATACAGCAAAAGCCTTCAATGATATCTTAAATTTTGACGGTGTTATCCTTACCAAATTAGATGGTGATACACGTGGTGGTGCTGCAATTTCTATTAAATCTGTAGTAAACAAGCCAATTAAATTTATTGGTACTGGTGAAAAGATGGAAGCAATTGATGTTTTCTATCCTTCACGTATGGCAGATCGTATTTTAGGAATGGGAGATGTTGTTTCTTTAGTTGAACGTGCACAAGAGCAGTTTGACGAAGAGGAAGCAAGAAAACTTCAAAAGAAGATTGCTAAAAACCAGTTTGGCTTTGATGATTTCTTAAAACAGATTCAGCAGATCAAGAAAATGGGTAATATGAAGGATTTAGTAGGCATGATTCCTGGTGCAGGAAAAATGATGAAAGATATCGATATCGATGATGATGCTTTTAAAGGAATTGAAGCCATTATTCATTCTATGACACCAGAAGAACGTGCTAACCCTGCAGTAATAAATGCAAGTCGTAAAAAGAGAATTGGTAAAGGTTCAGGAACGTCAGTTCAAGAAGTAAACCAACTCTTAAAGCAGTTTACTCAGATGAGTAAAATGATGAAGATGATGCAAGGTGGAGGCGGAAAACGTATGATGCAGATGATGCAGAATATGCCTAAGTAGAGTTTAAAGCATTTGTCTTTAAAACAAGCTTCAGTAGATTTTTAAAATATTATAATTTATAAACCAGTAATTTTTTGCGCAATAGCGCTTTTGCAAGAAAACAATAACCAAAAGCATGACAATTTTAGACGGTAAAAAAGTAAGTAACGATATTAAAAACGAAATCAAAGCTGAGGTCGATAAGATGAAGGCTAATGGTGAAAAAGTGCCACATTTAGCAGCTGTTATAGTTGGTAATGATGGAGCAAGTTTAACTTACGTTGGTAGTAAAGTTAGAGCGTGTGAGCGTGTTGGATTTGAATCTACTATGGTAAGATTATCAAGCACAACTAGCGAAATTGAATTATTAGACAAGATCGCAGAATTAAATGCTAACGATGATATTGATGGTTTCATTATTCAGTTACCATTACCTCCTCAAATTAATACGCAGAAAGTATTAATGGCGGTAGATCCTAATAAAGATGTCGATGGATTTCACCCAATGAACTTTGGAAAAATGTCTTTAGATATGTCAACGTTTATTCCTGCAACTCCATTTGGAATCTTAGAGTTATTAGATCGTTATGGTGTTGAGACTAAAGGGAAGCATACGGTTGTTATCGGTCGTTCTCACATTGTTGGTCGTCCTATGAGTATCTTAATGGGAAGAAAAGGTTTTCCAGGAAACTCTACAGTGACACTAACACACAGTCACACTAAAAATATTACACAAATTACATCTCAAGCAGATATAATTATTTCAGCATTAGGAATTCCTAAATTCTTAAAAGCAGAAATGGTTAAAGATGACGCTGTAATTATTGATGTAGGAATCACACGAGTTCCTGATGATTCTGAGAAAGGTTACTATATCACGGGTGACGTAGATTTTGAAACAGTAAGTAAAAAAGCAAGTTTTATAACACCAGTTCCCGGAGGAGTAGGACCAATGACTATTGCTATGCTGTTAAAGAATACGTTAATTGCTAGAGACCAACATAGAAATAATAACTAAAAATTAGTTAATATTAAAAAAGGGCAATAATTTTATTTATTGCCCTTTTTTTATGTGTTAGATTTTAATTTAAAAGATTTCTACTTCGCAAAAAGTTGACTACTGTCTTTAAAAGATTTAAATTCTAAAGCATTTCCTGAAGGATCTTTAAAAAACATAGTGGCTTGTTCGCCTACTTGTCCTTCAAAGCGAAGGTATGGTTCAATAATAAATTTAATATGTTTTGATTTTAGTAACTCGGCAAAGTCATGAAAAATTGCCCATTCTAAAACCACACCAAAATGTGGCACAGGAACATCCTTTCCATCAACTAAATTAGTAGCAATATCTTCTGTCTGCTTTTTTTTATAATGAATCACTAATTGGTGTCCAAAAAAGTTATAATCAACCCAATGATCACTACTTCTCCCTTCTTCAAAATTTAAAATATTACTATAAAAATTTCTGCACACAGAGAGATTATCTACAGGGATAGCTAAGTGAAAAGGTGATAATGCCATAATTAACGTCCGTTTTTTCTAATGGTTTCTTGGCTTTCTTCAAATGTTTTATCAGAATCACTAATCAATTCCGTTAAGTCCTTAAACTCTTCTTTCGTTAATTCTCTATATTGACCTGAAGATATATCAAGCTTTACATTCATTATTCTCACACGCTTTAAAGTTTGTACTTCATAATTTAAGTACTCACACATTCTACGTATCTGGCGGTTTAAACCTTGAGTTAAAATAATACTAAACGTAAATTTATCAATTTTCTTAACCTTACATTTTTTAGTACGCTTATCTAGGTCTTCAATATAGATTCCACCAGACATACGCTCAATAAAGGTTTGAGAAATCTGTTGATCAACAGTAACAATGTACTCTTTCTCGTGATTATTGCTAGCTCTTAAAATCTTATTAACGATATCTCCATCATCTGTAAGTAATATTAATCCCTCACTTGGTTTGTCTAATCGACCTATAGGGAAAATACGTTTTGGGTAATTGATATAATCAATGATGTTGTCTTTTTCAACACGTGTATCTGTGGTACAAACAATACCGACAGGTTTGTTAAAAGCTAGGTAAACAAAGTCTTGTTGGCGTTCTCCGATGATTTCTCCATCGACTTTTACGATATCTTCAGAGCTCACTTTTGTTCCCATTTCAGGTACAACATCGTTAATTGTTACACGGCCCGCATCTATTAATCGATCTGCGGCTCTACGAGAGCAATATCCGGCTTCGCTGAGGTATTTGTTAAGGCGTTTTAATTCTTGTGACATGCTGCAAAAGTACAATAAAGATTAATCATTAATGAAGTCAATGATCTTTGGTGTTAAAGAGACATCTTTTAATCCGTGTCCAAATCCAGAAGTGGTAATGAATTCTGAATTTTTATAGCGACTAGCAATTAATTGTCCGTCTTCGTAAGGAATTATTCTGTCTTTTTTATCGTGAATAACTAAGCCTTTAGCTTCTATAGTTTCTGTGAAATTTGCAGTTGAAAAATAAGATACAGGTTGGTTAAAACGATCTAAAATAATTGAATCTAAACCTTGTGAAATTCTTTTGTTATACCCCATCATGCTTTTATACCGATCAAAAACACCTATAAAATGTGCGGGTGCACCAAGTAAAACTAATTTTTTAATAGATGGTAATTTGTTTCCGTGTAAAGAGAAAACACTAGCCATACCACCTACAGAATGGCCTATTAAAACATCGGGTTGAAACTTTTTAGCAATAGCAGCGATGAATTCTGAATAAAGAATGGCATTAAATTGCTTTCCGTCTGATCTTCCGTGGGCAGGTGCATCTAAAGCTATAATGTTATAGTCTTGTGCAATTAAATCTTTTACAATGTAATTCCAACGCGATGTGTTACTTTCCCAACCATGCGCTAATAAGACAGTTTTACCTTTTCCTACCCAGCGGTAAGTTGCAATTTCCATGTTTTTATAATGAGTCTCTTCAAAAAATGCAGAGTCAATAATTTGTTTTTGCTCTTCATTATAGCGTCCTTTTCTTGGTGATGCAAATAAATTAATTGCTCTTTTTGATGCAAATTTTGATGAGATTAAACTTGTAGCGTTAAGTGCTCCTCCTATTGATTTTACTATAAAACTACTCATATCTATTCGTCTTCTCTATTAACGGCTTCGATTGAAAATGCAGGTAAACAAATCGCTAAATACTCACAAGGTTCTGTAAATGGATTTGAATACTGAAGTTTAGTGTTCTTGTCTACTTTAATGGATTGTCCGGCTTCTAGAATAATAATTTCATCCTCAATTATAAACTGCTTCTTTCCTTTAATAATAAAAGTGTATTCGTCAAATTCTGGTGTCTGAAACGGTTCTGACCAACCCGCAGGAGCAACCATATGTGCAATGCTAATTTCAGAATTACCGTCAGTAGCATTGCCAAAGTGTTCTTTGATTATTTTACCATCGGTTGTCGGAACAACAAATGGTGAGTTTTGAATTTTATATTTTTTCATTGTATTACTTAATCTTTAGTTTTCTACCAGTGGATCATAAAAAATTTGATTTTAGCTTTTTCGGGAATCTGAATTGGATCTATATTTAGATTCATATCAAAACGCAAACTAGCAGGTAATTCTTTCTTGTCTATAGTAAAAGAGGCATTAATGTCATCTACAGTAATAACAATAGCGTTTATAAGATTATTAATTTTAGATATTTTATAGTTATCCTTAATATCTTTAAAAGTACTTAAAGCGGTAATGTTTTTATCTGTTTTAAAACGTTCATCTATAATGCGAACCGTTGAGATAACAGAAGTTGAATCTAAAGTTTCTCTCGGTGACAGATCTAATAATTTTTTACCTCCTTTTTCAAAAACTTCAATGATATTTGCTGAGCCTGAAAACTCATCTCCTGCAATATAGCGGACAACAGAATCATTATTGAAAATAGCATCTAATTCTTTAACTTGAGTTGAATCGTTTAATAATCCAATATTATTTTTTTTAATTAAAAAAGGATTTGGTTTATCTGTTGTACAACTTGTAATTATAAGCGCACCAGTAAGTGCTGCTAAAAAGGTTTTGTTCATGTTTTGTTTTACTATATTTATTTAATCATTTTACTTAAAATTCCTAGAACTCCTCGGATAACTGTAGCACTTGTTAAAACCTTTATTAAAGGATTCATACGTGTGCTTTGTCTTCTTGTGGTTCTTTTGCTTTCGGCGCGTTTTAAATCTTCTTTTTCTTTTTTAGCTTTTTGTTTTAATTCTTCGGCTTCAGCTTGTTTAATTTTTTTATTCAACATTTCGTAAGCACTTTCACGATCAATCTCTTCATTATATTTTTTTGCGAGTTGCGATTGCGATATTAAGCTGCTGAGTTCTGTTTCTGTTAAAATATCCATTCGGCTCATTGGTGCGCGTAGCATGGTTGCTGCCAATGGTGTTGGTTTTCCTTTTTCATCTAAAGCAGATACTAAAGCTTCACCAATTCCTAATGAGGTTAGCATTTCTGCAGTATCATAATATTCAGAATCAGGATAATTTTGAGCAGTTAGTTTTATCGCTTTTCGGTCTTTTGCTGTAAATGCTCTTAAGGCATGTTGAATTTTTAATCCCAATTGTCCTAAAACTTCTTCTGGGACATCTGTTGGGTTTTGAGTTACAAAATATAAACCAATACCTTTACTGCGGATCAGTTTTACCATACTTTCAATCTGATTGAGTAAGGCTCCAGAAGCTTCATCGAAAATTAAATGTGCTTCGTCAATAAAGATGATTAACTCTGGTCTTCCAGTATCACCTTGTTCTGGGAAAGTAGAATAAATTTCAGCCAATAAACTCAACATAAATGTCGAAAATAACTTGGGCTTATCTTGTATATCCGTTAATCTAAGAATATTTATGTAACCACGACCATTGTCATCAATTCGTAATAAATCATCTGTATCAAAAGATTTTTCTCCAAAGAATAAATCCCCACCTTGTTGTTCTATTTCAATAAGTTTCCTGAGAATTGCTCCTGTCGAAGCTGTTGAAATACGGCCATAGGCTTCCTGGAATTCTTCTTTCCCTTCATTAGTGGCGTATTGAAGAATTTTCTTAAAATCCTTAAGATCTAATAAAGGCAAATGATTATCGTCACAATACTTAAAAATAACTGATATTATTCCAGCTTGTGTTTCGGTAACGTCTAAGATTCTAGAAATTAAAACAGGACCAAATTCGCTAATAGTTGCTCTTAAACGTACACCATCTTGTTCGGATAGTGTTAGCATTTCAACAGGGAATGCTTTTGGTTCAAAAGGTAAACCAATTTGTTCGTGACGTTCATTTATTTTAGCATGACCGGGGCTTGGTTTTGCTAATCCACTTAAATCCCCTTTAATATCCATTAGTAAAACCGGAACTCCTTTTTCTGAAAGGTTTTCAGCTAAAACTTGTAATGTTTTTGTTTTTCCGGTTCCTGTTGCTCCTGCAATAAGTCCATGTCTGTTCATGGTTTTTAAAGGAACATTTACAAAGGTATTGGTCATCGTTTTACCATCTAACATGGCAGAACCTAGTGTAATATAGTCACCTTTACAGGTGTTTCCTTCGTTAATTTCTTTTACGAAAGCTTCAGAATTCTTCATTGATCAGAAAATTTCTATAAAAATAATGTAATTAAGTTACGTATGAAATAGTTTTCAACCTCATAATTAGAGAAGCTCATAACGTGAAGATGTGTTTTTTGAATGTATAAATATTGAATTTTAGCAATAGTTTACAGCAAACTGATATAGAGACTGAAAACTAAATAACTATCTTTGCGGTCTTATGACAAGAAGAGAACGACAAGAGTTAATAGATAAAGGCTTATTACTGCCTTTGATGGAAGAGTTTTATACAATTCAAGGCGAAGGATTTCATAAAGGTACAGCAGCATATTTTGTTAGAATTGGTGGTTGCGATGTCGGTTGCCATTGGTGTGATGTTAAAGAAAGCTGGTTAGCAGAATTACATCCGCCGACACCAACAGAAAAGATTGTAGAGAATGCTGTAAAACACAGTAATACTATTATTGTTACTGGTGGTGAACCATTGACTTGGGACATGGGGCCTTTAACAGCACAATTAAAAGCTAAAGGTGTACAAACACATATTGAAACTTCTGGTGCTTATAAGTTAACAGGAGAGTGGGATTGGATTTGTTTATCTCCTAAGAAAATGAAATTACCTACTAAGGAGGTTTACGAAAAAGCACACGAGCTTAAATGTATTATATATAATAATGACGATTTTAAGTTTGCAGAAGAGGAAGCAGCTAAGGTTAATGATAATTGTATCTTATATCTTCAGCCAGAATGGAGTAAGCGTGATAAGGTAATTCCTAAAATTGTAGATTATGTTATGGCTAATCCGAAATGGAAAGTATCATTACAGACACATAAATATTTAAATATTCCTTAGAATACTAAATAGATAGAATAAAAAAGTTCCGATTATAAATTAATATAATCGGAACTTTTTATTTTTCTAGTTTCTAGCTTTTTATTTTGTAAAAGGTACTGCAACTCTAGTTGTACCCCAACCTATAAACATATGTACACCGTCATCAGATTTATCAAAAGCAATAGAAAGCGCTTCTAAAGATTCTTTTCCTTCTGTTACAGGAACCGTAATACTTGCTACAGTGTTGTCTTCTTTATACCCAGAAGCTCCCCAGTTATTTACATCAGAACTTACAATAACAGTCCATTCTTTATCTCCAGGAATTGTAAACAATGAATAAGTACCAGCTTTAACTGTTTTTCCACCCAGTTTCATATCAGTAAAAAGAATGAGTTCAGTTGCTTCGTTAGCACCTGTTCTCCATACCTTATCTTTTTGAGTTAATTCTTTTACAGTTCTTCCTTTAAGTTGTGGTCTACCGTAATATACTTTAATTAATTGGTCACCACCTCTTCCAAAAGAAGCTACGTCTAAAGGACTTTTGTCTAAACCACTAAATTTTTGTGCTTCAGCATTAAAAGAAATAAGCATCATAAATGCAAAAGAAATGGTTGTTAATAATTTTGATGTTTTCATAATAAAATCAATTTTTTTTAGTTGTGAATTCGATAAAGATAAAACCCATTGTTCTTAATATTATATTAAATATGCCAAATGGATGTTAAAGTTTAAAATGTGTAATAGGTATCTTATTTTAGAGTAATAGGAAATTCAGCAATTGTAGTATCCCATCCAATTTTTAAGCTCACAGTATTTTTAGCAGTTTTGTATAATGCTATAGATAAATTTTCAATTTCCTTATCGCTTTTTGTTACAGGTACTGATACGCTTGCAATATCTTTAGTTTCATCGTAACCGTAATTACCCCAACCGTCTAATCCTGTATTTAATTTAAGAGTCCATTCGTTTTCTGTAGGAATGATAATAACGCTGTAACGTCCCGCTTTAATTTCTTTTCCTCCAAACATAACATCATTAACAAATAATATTTCTGTAGATTCATTAGCGCCAACTCTCCATGCTTTTCCAAATTTTAAAAGTTTACCAAAAACTTCTCTTCCTTTTTTAGCAGGTCTAGAGTAAGTGACTCTAATTTGTGGTTCAGCTTGTTTTTTAGCTTCATCACTTTTTTCAAATGTTCTTTTTGGAGCGTTTGAAGGATAGTAAGCACGATCCATTGTGCTATTGTCCATTTGGTCAAATTCTTGAGCACTAACATTTAACGAGATAAGCATTACGAATGTTAGACTAATAGTAGTTAATAATTTTGAAGTTTTCATAAATAGAATTAAATTTTTGTTTGATTAAATTAGAATATTATATGTGTCGTAAGTCGTAATGATCTATTAAAATTTACAGATTAATAGTTAATCTATGAATTTTTTGTCATGTTGATTTTATATTACTATGTATTTGTTTTTAAAAGTTACATATTATAACCATTATTGCTATTTATGTTTTTAATATGAAAGTTTGTGTTCATATTTGTACTATAATTAATAATTAAACGGCTTATTATAATTCAAGCCTAATTCAAAAAATATAAAAGTTATGTGCGGAATAGTATGTGCGTTCGATATAAAACAAAAAACTGATGACTTAAGACCTCAGGTATTAGAAATGGCTAAATCAATTCGTCATCGCGGTCCAGATTGGAGCGGAATATATAGTGACGATAAAGTGATTATGGCGCATGAGCGTTTAGCAATTGTAGATCCTGCTTCAGGAAAACAACCATTGTTAAGTCCTGATAAGAAGTTAATTTTAGCAGCAAACGGAGAAATCTATAACCATAGAGAGTTAAGAAAGCAATTTGAAGGTAAGTACGATTTTCAAACAGAAAGTGATTGTGAAGTCATCTTAGCTTTATATCAAGAAAAAGGTGCAGACTTTGTAGATGAGATGAACGGTATTTTTGGTTTCGCGATCTATGATGCTGAGAAAGATGAGTATTTTATTGCTCGAGACCATATGGGAATTATTCCTTTATATATAGGATGGGATAAAAGTGGAACTTTTTATGTGGCTTCAGAATTAAAAGCTTTAGAAGGTGTTTGTACTAAAATTGAATTATTTCCTCCAGGACATTATATGTCTAGCAAAGATGGAGAATTTGTAAAATGGTATAAAAGAGATTGGGCAGAATATGATGCTGTAAAAGATAACGAAACAAGTATTGCTGAAGTAAAAGAAGCGTTAGAAGCTGCTGTGCATAGACAATTAATGAGTGATGTGCCTTATGGTGTATTATTATCTGGAGGTTTAGATTCTTCAGTAGTATCTGCAATTGCAAAAAAATATTCTCAAAAACGTGTTGAAAGTGATGATGTTTCAGAAGCTTGGTATCCACAATTACATTCTTTTGCTGTTGGGTTAGAAGGTTCGCCAGATTTAGCTGCGGCTAAGAAAGTAGCAGATCATATTGGTACGGTTCATCATGAAATTAAATTTACTATTCAAGAAGGTTTAGATGCTATTAAAGATGTAATTTATAACATCGAAACTTACGATATTACGACGATTCGTTCGTCTACACCAATGTATTTAATGGCGAGAGTTATTAAATCTATGGGAATCAAAATGGTACTGTCTGGTGAAGGAGCAGATGAGTTATTTGGTGGGTATTTATACTTTCATAAAGCACCAGATGCTAGAGAGTTTCATGAAGAAACAGTGCGTAAATTAGATAAATTACACATGTACGATTGTTTAAGAGCTAATAAAAGTTTAGCTGCTTGGGGAATTGAAGGTCGTGTGCCATTTTTAGATAAAGAATTTATGGATGTTGCCATGCGCATCAACCCACTAGATAAAATGATCAACGGAGAACGCATGGAGAAATGGGTAGTTCGTAAGGCATTTGAAGATATGATTCCAGAAAGTGTAGCTTGGAGACAGAAAGAACAATTTTCTGATGGAGTTGGTTACAGTTGGATTGATACTTTAAAGGAATTAGTTGATAAAGAAGTTACAGATGAGCAAATAGAAAATGCTAAATTCCGTTTTCCAATTAATACGCCTTTAAACAAAGAAGAGTATTATTACAGAACTATTTTCGAAGGTCATTTTCCTAGTGATGCTGCGGCATTAAGTGTACCGCAAGAAGCAAGTGTAGCTTGTAGTACAGCAACAGCCTTAGAGTGGGATGAAGCATTTAAAAACATGAATGATCCTTCTGGTAGAGCAGTTGCTAAAGTGCATTCAGATTCTTATGTGAAAGCATAATTTCAAGAAAAATAATTTTTATAGTAAAGACCAATCTAATTAAAAGATTGGTCTTTTTTTATGTCTAGTAATATTGTAAATTCATAACTTTAAATGAAACTATGTTATTACCTAATTTTAAGAAATACCTTATTGAAAAAGGAGGATTATCTGAAGTTGAATTTTTAGAAATTGAACCCTTTATAAAAATAAAGAAGATTTCTAAAGGCGAATTTTTACTTAAACAAGGTGTGGTTTGTAATTATTCCTTTTTTGTAGAACAAGGTGTTTTAAGATTCTATGCTTTAAATGAAGAAGGAAAGGAAAATATACTTCAGTTTGCTACAGAAAGTTGGATTGTTAGCGATCGTGGAAGTGTGTTTTTTCAAGAACCTTCTACATATTATATAGATGCAATAGAAGATGTCGTGACGGTTTTGTTAGATGAAGATTTTGTGAATAAAGTAGCAAGTGTTAATGCTCATTTTAGAAAGGAAAACGAAAAACTATTACAAAATCATATTAGACATTTATATAAAAGGATAAGTCAATTACTAGGCGCTACAGCTCGAGAGCGTTATCTGTATTTTGTAAATATGTACCCCGATATTATGTTGCGCGTACCACAATGGATGATCGCCTCTTATTTAGGAATAACACCCGAAAGCTTAAGTCGTGTTCGTAAAGCTTTATCTAAAGAGAACTTTAAACCGTATTAATTCAGGCTTTAACTACTTATCATAGGTCAATGCTTAGGCTTTATTGTTCTATTAATTTTACAGTAATAAATATGTAAAGTACGATGAAGCTAAGAACTATAGAAAAGATAATAAAACCAGGAACACCTCATTTTGTAGGTGATGGATTTAGAGTACATAATTTTATTCCAGGAACTTCAACTATGAAGCGTATGGATCCTTTTATTATGCTAGATTATAATTCAAAATATAATTTTCCAGCAACAGATAAGCCAAAAGGAGTTGGTGTACATCCACATCGCGGATTCGAAACGGTTACTATTGCTTACAAAGGTCGTGTAGAACATGGAGATAGTGCAGGAGGTGGAGGTGTAATTGGTGAAGGAGATGTACAATGGATGACTGCGGCATCAGGAGTATTACATAAAGAATTTCATGAAACCGAATGGAGTAAAACAGGTGGAGAATTTCAAATGGTTCAATTATGGGTGAATCTTCCGGCTAAGGATAAAATGAGTCCGCCAAAATATCAAGCGATTTCTAATGCAGAAATAAAAAAAGTGATTTTGCCAAATGAAGCAGGTAAAGTTGAGGTCATCGCAGGTTCATATGAAGGAGTTGTAGGACCAGCATCTACATTTTCGCCAATGAATATGTTCAATTTAAAATTGAAGAAAGGTACAAAAACACAATTAACGTTTCCAAAACATTATACAACTTCATTATTAATGGTTGAAGGAAGCGCCACGGTTAATGGCGAAGAAGTGTTAGCGGATCACTTTGTATTATTTAGTTCGGACGGTGAAACTTTTACAGTAGAAACCTTAACTGATGTTATTATTTTAGTATTAAGCGGAGAACCAATTAATGAACCTATTGCAGCTCACGGTCCATTTGTAATGAATACACAAGAAGAACTTGTAGAAGCTTTTCAAGATTTTAATACAGGTAAGTTTGGATATTTAGAGTAGCGTAGTTTATTAATTAGTAAGACTTGAAGAGTAAGTTGTTTAGTCTTCCTCTTAGATTACCGCTTTGTTTTAGAAGAAAAAGCATTAAATAGATAAAAAAAATAACATTCAAAATAAAGCGTTTGAGCCATCTTTTTATTTTTTAAGATTAGATATTGAATTGAAAACGTTGAAATCCGATTTAATCTGCTTTTTAAGCGATTTAAGACGTTTTCGTGATAATTAAAAATAATGATGATTATTGTTTAGAGTCGTTAAAAAGCTTTTGAAATGCGTTTTTAAATCCTTATATTTGTTAGTATTCAAAAATGATACACACGTGTCATTTTTTTATGCCATAAATCGAATTAAAACGTATTCAAAATAATGAGCGAGAAAAGAGAAGAATTTAACAAGGATAATTATTCCGCAGATAGCATCCAAGCTCTTGAAGGGATGGAGCATGTGCGTATGCGTCCTTCCATGTACATTGGAGATGTAGGTGTGAGAGGTTTACACCATTTAGTATATGAGGTTGTAGATAACTCAATTGATGAAGCTTTAGCTGGTCATTGTGACAATATTAGTGTTACTATAAATGAAGATAACTCGATTACTACAGAAGATGATGGTCGTGGTATTCCTGTAGATTTACACAAAAAAGAAGGTGTCTCTGCTCTAGAGGTTGTAATGACTAAAATTGGTGCAGGTGGTAAATTCGATAAAGATTCTTATAAAGTTTCTGGTGGACTTCACGGTGTTGGTGTAAGTTGTGTTAACGCATTATCAGAGCATTTAAAAGCGACTGTTTATAGAAAAGGTGAAATCTGGGAGCAAGAGTACGAAAGAGGTAAAGCCATGTATCCTGTAAAAAAGGTTGGTGAAACTGATAAAAGAGGTACAATTGTTACGTTTAAGCCAGATCCTACAATTTTCACACAAACTTTAGATTATAGTTACGATACTTTAGCGAGTCGTTTACGTGAATTAGCTTACTTAAATAAAGGAATTACAATTCACTTAATTGACAAGCGTAGTGTAAAAGAAGATGGTGAATTTGAAGGCGAAACTTTTCATTCAGAAGAAGGTCTTAAAGAATTTATCAAATTTTTAGATGAAACAAGAGAACCTTTAATGAAAGATGTTATTTCTTTTGAAGGTGAAAAAAATGGAGTTCCTGTAGAGGTTGCTATGATTTATAATACATCATACGCAGAAAATTTACACTCTTATGTAAATAATATTAATACCCATGAAGGTGGTACGCACCTTTCTGGTTTCCGTCGTGGTTTAACACATACCCTTAAAAAGTATGCAGATGAATCTGGAATGTTAGACAAATTAAAGTTTGATATTGCTGGTGATGATTTCCGAGAAGGATTAACTGCTATTATTTCGGTAAAAGTACAAGAACCACAATTTGAAGGGCAAACAAAAACTAAATTAGGTAACCGTGAGGTTTCTGCAGCTGTTAGTCAATCAGTTTCAGAAATGTTAACAGATTATTTAGAAGAACATCCAGAAGATGCTAAGATTATTGTTCAAAAAGTAATTTTAGCAGCACAAGCACGTCATGCAGCTCAAAAAGCTCGTGAAATGGTACAGCGTAAAACCGTTATGAGTATTGGTGGTTTACCTGGGAAACTATCAGATTGTTCTGAGCAAGATCCTTCTAAATGTGAAGTATTCCTTGTCGAGGGAGATTCGGCAGGTGGTACGGCTAAACAAGGTCGTGATAGAGCTTTTCAAGCCATTTTACCATTAAGAGGTAAGATTCTTAACGTTGAAAAAGCCATGACACACAAGGTTTTTGAAAATGAAGAAATCAAGAATATCTTTACAGCACTTGGTGTTACCATCGGAACGGAAGAAGATAGTAAAGCTTTAAATCTTTCAAAATTAAGATACCATAAAGTAGTTATTATGTGTGATGCCGATATTGATGGTAGTCACATTGCTACACTTATCTTAACGTTCTTCTTTAGATATATGAAAGAATTAGTAGAAAACGGACATATTTATATCGCAACTCCACCATTATACTTAGTTAAAAAAGGAGCTAAAAAGCAATATGCTTGGTCAGATCAAGAGCGTGATGGTATTGTAAGAGAATTTGGTGAAAATTCAAAAATTCAGCGTTATAAAGGTCTTGGGGAAATGAATGCAGAACAACTTTGGGATACCACTATGAATCCAGAATTTAGAACGATGCGTATTGTTCAAATTGAAAATGGAATAGAGGCAGACCGTGTGTTCTCAATGTTAATGGGAGATGAGGTTCCGCCACGTAGAGAATTTATAGAAAAGAATGCTATTTATGCAAATATTGATGCATAATTAATTAAGCTTATATTATTAAATTTTAAAGCAGCTACATAATTATGTGGCTGCTTTTTTTGTGATATATTTTGTTGTTATTTAATCTATTGAGGAGTTTGTGTAAGATTAATATAGAGTTGTGTTTTTATTAAATTTATAATGATATTGTGATATTTAAATTTTCTTTTTTGTACACTCTTTAAGTCTTGTATTTTTTTTAAAAAAGGGAGATATTTACCCTTAAGCTTCTTCTCTAACAGTAATATTATTCGTAAATTTACGGTAAATTATAACACTTAGTTTCACATTAAAATATAATAAACATGAAAGTAACAGTAGTTGGTGCAGGTGCCGTAGGAGCAAGTTGTGCAGAGTATATCGCAATTAAGAATTTTGCTTCAGAAGTAGTAATCTTAGATATTAAAGAAGGTTATGCAGAAGGTAAAGCAATGGATTTAATGCAGTGTGCTTCTTTAAACGGATTCGATACTAAAGTAACAGGAAGTACAAACGATTATTCTAAAACAGCAGATAGTGATATTTGTGTTATTACTTCAGGTATTCCTCGTAAGCCAGGAATGACACGTGAAGAATTAATTGGAATTAACGCAGGTATTGTTAAAACAGTATCTTCAAATTTAGTAAAGCATTCTCCTAATACAATCATTATAGTTGTTAGTAACCCAATGGATACAATGACTTATTTAGTTCATAAAACTACAGGTTTACCTAAACATAGAATTATTGGTATGGGTGGAGCTTTAGATTCTGCTCGTTTCAAATATAGATTAGCTGAAGCTTTAGAAGCACCAATCAGTGATGTTGACGGAATGGTAATTGGAGGACATAGTGATACTGGTATGGTACCATTAATCTCTCATGCAACAAGAAATAGTATTAAAGTATCTGAGTTTTTATCAGAAGAACGTTTAACACAAGTAGCAGAAGATACTAAAGTTGGTGGAGCAACATTAACTAAATTATTAGGAACTTCAGCTTGGTATGCACCAGGAGCAGCTGTAAGTGGATTAGTACAAGCTATTGCTTGCGACCAAAAGAAAATTTACCCTTGTTCTACATTATTAGATGGTGAATATGGTTTAAGTGATCTTTGTATCGGTGTGCCAGTTGTTTTAGGTAAAAATGGTATTGAGAAAATAGTTGATGTATCTTTAAGTGATGCAGAAAAAGAACACATGAAAGCAAGTGCTGAAGGTGTTAAGAAAACTAATGGATTATTAGAATTATAGACCATTATAGAAATAATTAATTAATGAAAACCTTACTGATATTCTATTGGTAAGGTTTTTATATGAGAAATATTAAACAAAATACAAGAATGAAAAAAATACTATTATTAAGTTTAGCCTTGATCTTAAGTGTTAGTGCTACAGCTCAAGAAAAAATAAATGAAGGTATTCTTATCGCAAAGCAAACAATGTCTAGTGATAATGAGCAAATGAATTCACAGCTTAAAGCTATGGGTGATACAACAGCTAAAACCTATTTTAAGGGAGTAAAGTCACGTAGTGAAACAAGTAGTCCTATGACCGGTGATATGGTTATTATTATGGACGCTGCAGATAAGCAAATGTTAATGATGATGGATAGCCCAGGAATGGGAAAGAAGTATGTATTACAATCTTTTGAGCCTAGTGCTGAAGATTTAAAAAATGTTGTCGTTACAAAAGGAACAGAAACTAAAACAGTATTAGGTTACCTATGCCAACAGTATATGATTAGCATGAAACAAAACGGTCAAGTTGTAAAAATGGAAATGTTTACTACAGACAAAATTTCAGCTGTGAGCCAAAATACAACAGCAATGGGAGATAAAGTAGAAGGGTTTCCTCTTTATTTTGTTATGAAAATGAACCAGATGGGAGCAAATATAGAAGTGACATCAGAGATCATTGAAATTAAGAAAGAAACTGTTTCTGATGATAAAGTAAGCTTAACACCTGCTGCAGGTTATACTAAAATGGAAGGAATGTAATTGAATATTATATTCAGTTTTAAAATTAAGAAGAGGCTGTAGAAATACAGTCTTTTTTTTGTCTATATTTGGCGTGTGAAAACCAAATTACATTTTGGCATATTAGCTGTACTCTTGGCGTTTTTAGGAACGTTTGTAGAGCAATACACAGTTCCTAATCAGCAAATTGTAATTCAGTTCTCGGATAAAGAGATTTCTATAGAAAATGCTGAAAGTGCTATAGCTGAGATTCAGAATAACTTACAAAATATAGGTGTTTCTCATATTCAAGTAGGAGAAAATAATCAAGGTAAACTTCGAATTACATATCATAGTGATACTGATATAGAATATATTCAGCATGTACTTTTTAATATTGAAGAATTAAGCATCGGATACAGCTCTTCTCAAGAGAAACCAGATCATCTTCCAAATTCAAAATTTTATAAGGATTATCAAATTGATATTTCAGAAATAAAGACTAGCAGTAGTACTGATTGGGATTTTAATGTAATACAGGTTCTAGAACTTAATCAAAAAACAGATCGTTTATCTTACTTTAAGGTAAATAACTCAGGGTTTCAAAATCAAAATCTACTTTATAATTTTGAAACTGAAATTTTAGAGGTTAATCGTAAAGACTTAACTGCTATTATTGATATAGTTTCCTATATCATTCCTGAAGTCAGAGCAGGCCCAGTCACTGTATAAGGAATTAAATAATCTAAAATAATTCCTCTTCACTTCATATCGCTTTTATCAATCAAAAGCAGAAAATCAATTTATTAAAAAACATTGTCGAATTATAGTGTAAGCTATATATTTGCGCGCTAGTTTCAATAACTATTGAAATTAATTTAATAATCGACATTAAACAAAAACAAACAATGCAAAACAAAGGAATAATTAAGCTTTTTGCGATTTTATTTGGTTTAGTCAGTATTTATCAATTATCATTTACTTTCAAAGCCGGACAAATAGAAGATACCGCAGAAGCAGCAGCAATTGCAAAATATGCTGACACAGAACCAGATTACCAATCTAAAAGAAACGTAGAAGAACTTCGTTACTTAGATTCTTTAAAAACTTCAAAAATTAAAGTAGGTGATAACTTTGAGCCTATTGAAGTTTATAATTTAGGTATCGCTCAGTATTCTTATACTGAAGTTGAAAACAATGCCATGAACCTTGGTTTAGACCTTAAAGGTGGTATTAACGTTATTCTTCAAATTTCAGTAAGAGATATATTAAAAGGATTATCTGATAATAGTAAAGATCCAATTTTCAACAAAGCTTTAGATGATGCTGAAGAATTACAAAAAGATTCACAAGATTCTTATTTACAATCTTTCTTTACGGCTTTTGATGCTATTAAAGGAGATACTAAATTAGCTTCACCAGATATTTTTGCTAATCGTACGTTAAGTGATGAGATTAAATTCGATATGTCAGATAACGAAGTTAAAAGTATCATTGAAACAAAAATCGATGAGTCAATCATTTCTGCATTTGAAGTATTACGTAAACGTATCGATAAATTTGGTGTAACATCTCCAAACATTCAACGTTTAGGTAATTCTGGTCGTATTTTATTAGAATTACCAGGAGCTAAAGATATTGAGCGTGTTAAAGATTTAGTTACTAAAACAGCGCAATTACAGTTTTGGGAAACATATAAAACAGCAGAAGTTGTTCCTTATTTATTAGAAGTTAACCAAGCGTTAGTAGAAGCTAATAAAAAAGCAGAGCCTAAAGAAGAAGTTGCAAATACAACAGAAACAGAAGAAGAAGGTACAGCAGATGCTATTGATGAATTAACAGGGCAGATTGAAACAGATTCTACAAATGTAGCAGATGTTAATCCTTTAGGAATTCAGGGATACGGAAACGGTGGTTCTGTAGTTGCTATGTTCTTATCTAAAGATAAAGAAAGAGTAATGGCAGAATTAAATTCGTCTAAACATAGAGCGTCTTTATCTGCTGATATGCGTTATGTAAGATTTGTTTGGGGACTTCAAAATGAAGATTCTGAATTTTCTGAATTATACGCTATTAAAGGAAATAGAGATGGTGAACCAGAATTAAGTGGTGCTGTTATTACAGATGCAACTCAAGATTATGACCAAGTAAGTAGACCTGCAGTTAGTATGCAAATGGATGCTAGAGGTTCTAAGATTTGGGAAGAAATGACTAAAAAAGCTTATGAAACTCAAGGTAATATTGCTATTGTATTAGATAACACAGTGTATTCTGCACCAAGTGTTTCTACTGGAGCAATTGCAGGAGGTAGATCTCAGATTTCAGGTTCATTTACTTTAGCTGAAGCAGTCGATTTAGCAAACGTTTTAAGAGCTGGTAAATTACCGGCTTCTGCTCAAATTGTACAAGCAGATGAGGTTGGGCCATCTTTAGGTCAAGAAGCTATTGATAGCGGAATGCAATCTTTTATTATCGCTTTAGCGTTTGTATTACTTTGGATGATTTTTTACTACGGAAAATCTGGTGGATTTGCAGATATCGCTTTATTACTAAACATCTTATTAATCTTTGGTGTGTTAGCAAGTTTAGGAGCGGTATTAACGTTACCTGGTATTGCTGGTATTGTATTAACCATAGGGATGTCTGTTGATGCTAACGTACTTATTTTTGAAAGGATAAAAGAAGAAATTGCAAAAGGTAAAACACAAAAAGAAGCTATTAAAGATGGTTTTTCTAATGCATTATCTTCAATTTTAGATGCTAACATTACAACAGGTTTAACAGCTTTAATTTTATTTGTATTTGGTACAGGTCCAATTAAAGGTTTCGCTACAACATTAATTATTGGTATTTTAACATCTTTATTTACTGCGATTTTCATTACACGTTTATTAGTAGACTGGTATGTTAACAGAGGTGGTAAATTAGATTTCTCTACGGGTTTAACTAAAAACTTGTTTAAGAACTTAAATGTTCAATTCTTGAAAAAACGTAAAATTGCTTACATTATTTCTGGAGCATTAATTTTAGCGAGTTTAGGTTCTCTTTTCACTACAGGATTAGATCAAGGTATTGATTTTGTTGGAGGAAGAACTTACCAAGTGCGTTTTGATAGAGATATGAGTGTTGAAGAAGTGAAAGCTGATCTTCATGAAGTATTTGAAAGTGCTGAGGTAAAAACTATTGGTGGACAAAACCAATTAAAAATATCTACGAAATATAAAGTAGAAGATAGCTCTACAGAAGCTGATGAAGAAGTACAGTCTATGTTGTTTGAAACACTTAGAAAATATCTTCCAGATGGCATGACTTACGATGAGTTCTTAGACGGATCAGGAGATAAGAAAATTGGTAAAATGTTATCAAGTAAAGTGAGTCCTACAATTGCAGATGATATTAAGAAATCATCTATATGGGCTATTTTAGGATCTTTAGTAGTGGTTTTCTTATATATCTTATTAAGATTTAAGAAATGGCAATTCTCTCTTGGTGCAGTTTCTGCTGTATTCCATGATGTATTAATTGTATTAGGGATCTACTCAATAACTTGGAGATTTATGCCTTTCAGCATGGAAATCGATCAAACGTTTATTGCAGCGATCTTAACCGTAATTGGTTATTCACTGAATGATACCGTTGTTGTATTTGATAGAATTAGAGAATACTTTAATGATAACCTTGGATGGGAATTTGGTGAAACAATTAACCGTTCTATAAACAGTACTATCAGTAGAACGTTAAATACATCTTTAACAACTTTAGTAGTGTTATTAGCGATGTTCTTATTTGGAGCAGATTCACTTAAAGATTTATTATTTGCATTAATCGTAGGTGTTATTGTCGGTACATATTCTTCAGTGTTTATTGCAACACCAATTATGTACGATACTGCTAGAAAAGGTAGTGCTACAGAAGCGCTTAAGAATAAAGCTAAAGAAGAAGCTGAGGAAGCTTAAGTCTTTATAACATAAGTATTCTGAATTTCGTTTAGAATCTAAAATGCCCTTCGTAATTGAAGGGCATTTTTTTTGCTTAAAAGAGGATATTGGTGTTATTGAATGTGCGTTTATTCTGATTAGTGTCAGAGTAAGAAATCTCTATTTAAGATTGAATTAGAGTTTGTTTTAAGGAGCTATTTTATAGTTGTGTCCTCTTATAGAATATTTTCTATTTAAGACTTAACAGTGTCAGTAATTGACTTATTTAAAAGGTTGACTAGTTTAGTTTTGTAATTAACCAGTTTCTAAAACTTATATATCTATTTGAGGATTTAAGTAGTAAGAGTATGAAATTTAAAATAAAAAAATCCCAGATTAATATTTAACCTGGGATTTTAATTTTATGATAAGATATTAATCTTATTTATGGTGATAAGTTGTTATAGAGTTTCAAAAGAAATAGTATCTCCAACATTCAGGTTCCATACATTACTAAGTCCACCATATATTTCTAACACATATTTGGCAGGTGCTTCAGAAGGTAGTGATGTCTCATCCATTGGCTTCGCATTCTTCTGAAAGCTAACAATAGTTTTGTTTTCATCTATATAAATGATGTCTAAAGGGATTTTAGTATTCTTCATATAAAAACTTCGCATTTGAGAATCTGGAAACATAAATAACATTCCTTGATTTGTTTCAAGTTCTGTTCTGTACATTAAACCTGTTTGTGTAGTGTATTCGTCATCTGCAATTTCAATATCTATAGTTTTTATGATAGAGTCTGATGTTGCTTTGTTTAACGTTAGCGTACCTTCTTTTTTAAAACTTACTTCAACTTTATCCACAGATGTAGTTTTCTTTTCTTCTTTGCAAGATGAAAACAATGCTAATGAAAAAACAATAAGTATAGATTTTAAAAATAAATGAGATCGCATTAGTTAAGTTTTGTTTTAGGTTTATAGATAAACATAAAGTAAAGTCCTATAATAATAAAAGGAATACTTAACCATTGACCTGTATTTAAAGCCCAATCTGCACGTTCAACATTCTGAGCTTCTTTAACAAACTCAACAAAGAATCTAACCGTCCAAAGTAAGACTAAAAATAGGCCGAATAAAAAACCTTGTTGTTCAGATTTTTTTGTTTTCCAATAGAAATAAAATAAGATTATGAATACAAATACATAACAAAATGCTTCGTATAATTGAGCTGGATGTCTTGGTTGTGTTTCTCCTAATTGTTTAAAAACGACACCAAAATCACTTCCTGTATATTTTCCTATGATTTCAGAATTGATAAAGTTACCAATCCTAACAAATACAGCACCTAAAGCAACTGGAACTACAACACGATCTAATATCCAAAGTACTGTTTTGTGTAATACTTTCTTATTGTATAAATACATAGAAATAATCATAGCTATTGCAGCACCATGACTCGCTAAACCTTGAAACCCTGTAAACTCAAACCCTCCTTTAAACTTGAAAGGTAAAAAGATGCTGAAAAAATCTTCAGTTATAAGTTCTGGTTGGTAAAAAATAACATGACCTAATCTTGCTCCTAACATAATACCCACTACAGAGTATATGAATAACGAGTCTAAAGATTCGTCAGATTGTCCTTCTTTTTTGTAGATGCGTTTAGTGACATAAAAGCCTAAAATGAAGGCTGTAATCCACATAAGACTGTAAAAATGAAGTTTAAAAAATCCTAAATCAATAAACTTTATAGGATCCCAATCAATCGATAATAAAAACATAGATATTTTATTTATTCGGTAAATATAATATTTTGATAGGGATTGAAAATGAGATTAACGTAATATTAATCCTCCTTTGGAGGAACTGGGTCAAATCCTTTTCCACCCCATGGGTGACAACTAAAAATTCTTTTCACTGCTAACCATCCGCCTTTAAAAAAACCATGAACTTCAAGTGCTTCTTTAGCGTAATGAGAACATGTAGGTTGGTATCTGCAAGTGGCCGGTGTAAATGGTGATATTACAGTTTGGTAAACCTTAATTAAAAAAAGAAAAGGATATGTTAAGAGTTTTTTCACAGATTTAGTTGGTCGTAAATGTTGTGCCTTCTCTGCTGTCTTTTAACTGAATTCCAGCTTCAGATAAATCATCTCTAATTTTATCTGATAAAGCAAAGTCTTTATTTATACGGGCTTCTTTTCTTAGGTTTATAAGAATTTCTACAGCGCTAGATAATTTATCTGTGCCTGTGTTTGTTTTCGATATATTAACCAATCCTAAAACGTCAAAAACAAAAGTGTTAAGGGTTTCTTTTAAAATCTCTAAATCTTCTGGAGTTATGCTTGCGCTTCCATCTTTGATTTGATTGATTAATTTTACAGCTTCAAAAAGTGTTGCAATTAAAATTGGCGTATTAAAATCGTCATTCATAGCATTGTAGCATTTCTGCTTCCAATCGGTAACATTAATAGACGAATTTGTTCCTGTTTTTAAATTATCAATTAAGCTAATAGCGTCCATAAGTCTATGGAATCCTTTTTCAGCAGCAGATAATCCATCATCAGTTAAATCTAAAATACTTCTGTAAGAGGCTTGCATTATAAAAAAGCGAATAACACTAGGGTTATATGCTTTAGACATAATATCATTATTTCCCGAAAGTAATTCTGCTGGGTTAATATAATTTCCAGTAGATTTACTCATACGAGCTCCGTTTAATTCAAGCATATTAGCATGCATCCAATATTTAACAGGTGCTTGTCCTTTAGAAGCTTGGTTTTGTGCGATTTCACATTCGTGATGTGGGAATTTTAGATCCATTCCTCCTCCATGAATATCAAAAAAATCACCCAGGTATTTGGTACTCATTGCAGTACATTCTAAATGCCAGCCAGGAAAACCATCACTCCAAGGTGAAGGCCAACGCATAATGTGTGTTGGTTCTGCTTTTTTCCAAAGAGCAAAATCTTGTGGGTTTTTCTTATCGCTTTGTCCGTCTAATGCTCTTGTATTATGTATTAAATCTTCTAATTTACGTTTACTTAAAATACCGTATTCGTTAGACTCATTGTATTTGTGTACATCAAAATAGACAGAGCCATTTACAAGGTATCCAAAACCGTTATCTATAATAGATTGTATTAATTCAATCTGCTCTATAATATGTCCTGTTGCGGTAGGTTCAATACTTGGAGGCAAAAAATTAAAAGTATTAAGCACATTATGAAAATCTACGGTATAACGCTGTACAATTTCCATCGGCTCTATAGCTTCTAAACGTGCTTTTTTAGTGATCTTATCTTCACCTGCATCTGCATCATTCTCTAAATGCCCTGCGTCTGTAATATTACGAACGTAGCGCACTTTATAGCCTAAATGTTTTAGGTAACGAAAAATCATATCAAAAGACATAAAAGTTCTTACATTACCTAAATGTACATTACTATACACTGTTGGTCCACAAACATACATACCAACATAGCCTTCTGTTATAGGTCGGAAAATTTCTTTTTCACCAGTTAGTGTATTGTATAATTTTATTTGTTGCGTATGATATAAAGACATGGAAATAGGTTAAATAAATGAATCAATAAATAAGTTTAATATTTTTTAGATTAAAACTTTGTTTCTAATTTAATATAGTCTAGAAGTTCTCTTCTTGTTTCTTTTTCACTGAATTTACCACCAAATTCAGAAGTTACAGTACTACTTTCAATATCTCTAATACCACGAGAATTAACACATAAATGTTTTGCATCAATAATGCAGGCAACATCATCTGTTCCTAAAACCTTTTGAAGTTCTTTTACGATTTGAATGGTTAAACGTTCTTGTACTTGTGGTCTTTTAGAATAATAATCAACTATTCTATTCATTTTAGACAAACCTACAACGGTGCCATTAGAAATGTAAGCAATATGTGCGCGCCCAACTATTGGTAGTAGGTGGTGTTCGCATGTTGAATATACGGTGATGTTTTTTTCAACTAACATCTCACCATATTTATATTTATTATCAAATGTTGAAGCACTTGGCTTTTTATTAGGGTCTAATCCACTAAAAATTTCATTGACAAACATTTTAGCAACTCTATTAGGGGTGCCTTTTAAACTATCGTCTGTTAGGTCTAAACCTAAGGTTTCTAATATATGTTTAACATCTGTTTTAATACTTTCTATTTTTTCTTGATCAGAAAGTTTAAAAGCATCAGCTCTTAAAGGGGTGTCGCTAGATGTTCCTATATGGTCATCTCCTATAGGATCTATATCGTTAAAATCACTTTCGATTTTCATTATAAAATTATTAGTTATCGGTTTAAAAAAACGAGAAGCAAAGATAAACAATAAAAACACTTAGTATAAGGTAGGGGTTTTATAATTATAACTGTTATATCTATAAAAGCGTTAAAGTGCCAATATCCTTGATGAATTAACACTCTTTTCTTTATATATTTATTAATTTGCCAGATTAAATTACAAAAAAATGAAGTTAAAATCCCTCTTAGTATTACCAGTTCTATTTTTATGTCTTTTGAGTTTTAGTCAAAACCAAACACATGCAAAAATTAATTATCCCAATAATGTAGATACTCCTCTGACAAAGAAGGAGAAAAGTATGATTGAAGAAGTATATCAACTTCAAGCTCAAGAAATGGTTTATGATAATGAATCGTTTTTAAAAGATATAAAACATCTTTTGAGAAATAGAATTTTGATATATGAAGATGTTGATCCAAAAACTCAGAAAAAAGGAAAACTACTTTCTAATGTACCACTTTTTAAGACTTACAATAAGAATTTAAAGCGTGATACTAAGTTTAATGTTGAAAATTTTAATCCTTTAAAGTATCAGTTAGATTTCTTTGCTAATGGTACTTACGTCTATCAAATTGATAACACCAATTATTTTATACAGGTGACATCTCAATACAGAAAATTTAAATAAAATACGAACTGATAAATCAGTATGATGAAAAAATATATATTACTACTAGCGCTTTTTATAACGACTAATTTAGTAGTGTCTCAAGACATAATTATGGACAACGGTATATTTAGCCAATGTAGCGGAATGTTTTATGACTCAGGAACCCAATATGTTGGTTACGGCTCAAATGAAAATTATGTAGCAACAATTTGTGCAGATGTAGCAGGTAGTGCTATTCAACTAGATTTTTCATTTTTCTTTATTGGTTCAGATGGGGATGAAATGAAAATCTATGATGGAGATGGTATTACTGCACCTTTAATTGGTACCTATGTAGGGGGGGGGTCTCCCGGGATTGTTTCTGCATCTGATACAAATACATCGGGGTGTTTAACTGTAGAATTTATTTCGAATGCTTCTGGTACTAACCCGGGTTGGGAAGCTAGTGTTAATTGTTTTACACCTTGTCAAACAATAACCGCTTCTATTGATAATGTAACTCCTGTACCTGATGCGTCAGGAGTTGTTGAAGTGGATCCAGGAGATTTAGTCACTTTTGAAGGTAGTGCTATATTTTCTGATGATGGTACTGGTGCTACTTATACATGGGATTTTGGTAACGGTGATACTTTGGATGGTTTAGTTGTTAATTATGCATATCCAACACCAGGAACATATACAGTTACATTAACGGTAACAGATACTAATATTATTGGGTGTTCAGATTCTGATAGTTCTATTCAGGTTTTTGTGTTAGATAACGATGCCTGTGTAGGTTCGTTGCCTATTTGTGGAGATTTACTTAATATTCCGTCCCCTGTTGGTGAGGGTACAGCTCAAGCAGGTATTGATTATGGTTGTTTGGGTTCTCAGCCTCGACCTAGATGGTATTTTATGCAAACAGGTGATATTGCAGGAGATTTAAGTTTTACACTAACTCAAAATTCAGGTCAAAATGGAACAGGGACAGGTAATGATGTCGATTTTATTTTATGGGGTCCATTTGATCAACCAGAATGTGGACCTTCTAGTTTAAATGCATCAACTCAAGTTGATTGTAGTTTCTCAGCAAGTGCTACTGAAGATATTTTTATTCCAGATGCACCAGCTAATTCTTATTACGTATTATTAGTAACAAATTATAGTCAGTCCGCAGGTTATATTAATTTAGTTTCTAATGATCTTCCAGGTTCTGATGCAACTACAAATTGTGATATTATTTGTAAAGTAGATCTAGGAGAAGATCAAGAATTATGTAGTGGTGGAGATTATACTATTATTTCAGATAACACAGGTGCTTTTAATACTTTTGAATGGCAAAAAGATGGTGTTCCAATCACAGGTGAAACGACTTCTTCGTTAACTGTTACAGAATCGGGGACCTACACTTTATTAGCTGAAGGTTTGGATGCTGTATATGGAGATCCATGTTCAGCTCAAGATGAAATTGTGATTTCTATAGGAGAAACATTTGTTCTAAATGATATTTCAGTTTCAGAATGTAGCGGTACTGCTACTTCTGCTATTTTTAATTTAGATAATGAAATTGTAAATATATTAAGCCCTTTATCTGTAGATGATTATGTAGTTTCTTTTCATGAGGATTTAACTAGTGCAGAAGATAATTCGTCTCCTATTAGTGATTCGGATTCTTATACGGGTACAGAAGGTCAAATTATCTATGTTAGAGCTGAGATAGCGGGTGTTGCAGCATGTTTCTCAACGAGTACTATAACATTAGCTATATCAGAAGCTCCAATTATCAATCCAGTATCAGATATGTCAATCTGCGATGATGATTCTAATGATGGCTTTTCAACTTTTGAATTAAGCGATCAAACAGCTACAATTTTAGGATCACAACTTGCGGCAGATTTTGAAGTTACTTATTATTTAACAGCAGAAGATGCAGATTTAGGAAACAACGCTTTACCGTTAACTTATACTAATACTGCAAATCCACAGCCTATTTACGTAAGAGTAACTAGTATTGCTGATACTGACTGCTATGCTACATCAGTTATACCTTTATTTAATCTAATAGTCAACACAAGAGCATTGGCAACTGCTCCAATTGACCTAGACATGTGTGATGATCTTAGTGGAGATGGTGTTGCTACTTTTAACTTAAGTAACCAAGAAACAACAATCTTAGGAGGACAAGATGCTTCTGTTTTTAATGTTAGTTTTCATGCGAGTCAAGATGATGCAGAAAATAATGTAGGAATTTTACCAACAAGTTATGAAAATACAAGTTCACCAAATCAACAAACAATTTATGTTCGTGTAGAAGATCCATTATATCCAAGTTGTTATGCAACGACATCTTTTGATTTAATAGTAAATTCATTACCCGTAATCACTGATCCATCAGCATTAGAAGTTTGTGACGATGGTACACCAGATGGCCTTACTGAAATGGATTTAACTTTGAAGAATTCAGAAATTACAGGTGATAATCCAGATTATATAATTACTTATCATGAGTTAATAACAGAAGCAGAATTAGGTACTAATCCATTACCACTGCTGTATACAAATACAAGTAACGGACAATTTATTTTTGCACGCGTAGAAGATGCCAATACAGGGTGCTATGTTACTACAAGGTTAGAGTTAGTTGTACAACAAGCTCCTATTGCGTATACACCACAACCTCTTATTTATTGTGATCCAGACAACGATGGATTAGGAATATTTATACTTAGTGATTTAGATACTGAAATTACCGGAGGTGCTTCAGGATTAGATGTTACTTATCATGAAACGCAGATCAATGCAGATGATGGAGTAAATGCTATAGACACATCTGTAGATTACGAAAATATTGTTCAAGATGCTCAAACATTATATGCACGTATAGAAAGCTCAACAATAACTACAGCTTGTGCTACGATTGTTGTAGTAGAATTAATAGTCGAAGAAACGCCACAATTAATAGCACCAAGTGCATTAGAAGTTTGTGATGATGTTTCAGCAGATGGTTATGCTATTTTTGATTTATCAACGAAGTCACAAGAGGTATTAAACGGTCAAAATGAGACGCAATACATTCTTAGTTATTATGTAAGTGAAGCGGATGCAGAATCAGCAAGTAATCCAATAACTAACTATTCAGCCTATACAAATACTGATGCTTTTAATCAAATCATTTGGATTCGAGCAGAGGATAATACAACTGCAGGAGGTTGTTATAAAACAATAAGTTTAGAACTTATCGTTAACCCATTGCCTGTATTAAATACGCCGGCACCATTAGAACTTTGTGATGTAAACAATCCAGGGGATGAGCAAGAAGCTTTTACTTTAGAAGATGCTAATAATGAGATCTTAAATGGTCAAACAGGTCTCACTCTAACGTATTACGAAACGCTATTAGATGCAGAAAGTGCAACTAATGCTATAGCGAGTCCTTATGTAAATACGGGGAATGATCAAATTATTTTTGTAAGAGCCGAAAATGATACAACCGGCTGTTATAATACTGTGACGGTAACCCTGCATATAGATCCGGTGCCTTCACCAGAACCAAATCCAACAGCAATAGAAGTTTGTGACGATAATAATGATGGCTTTGCCGAATTTGATTTAACTCAACGTACTACAGAGATCACTAATAGTGAATCTGATGTTGAAATTACTTATCACGAATCAGAGGCAGATGCTGAAACAGGAGATAATGCTATTACGGGATTATATACTAATACGGTAGCTAACAATCAAATGATCTATGTACGTTCAGAAAATACATTAACAGGTTGTTATAGTCTTACCGAAAACACGTTGGAACTTATTGTTGTGGCTTCTCCAGAAGTACCAACAGCAATAGCTCCATATGTATTATGTGATACAGATGCTAATGGGTTTACACAATTTGATTTAACGACGAAAGATGCAGAAATTATAGGAGCACAAGATGTTTCAGCTATTTCACTTACGTATCACATCAATGAAGCCGAAGCAGAAACAGGAGCAAATCCAATCATTAATATTAATAGTTTTACAAATACTGTAAATCCTCAAACTATTTATGTGCGTTTATTTAATGCATCATTAGGTTGTGAAGATACTGGTGAATTTCAATTAGAAGTTAATTTACCTCCTGTAGCAATCCAGCCCACACAGTTAAGTTTATGTGATGATTTAGGAGAAACACCAGGTGATGAGTTTACAGTTTTTGATTTAACCGTAAAAGATGATGAAATCACAGGAGGTAACGGAAATTTATCAGTAGCGTATTATGAAACTAATGCTGATGCACAGTCTCAAATCAATGTTATTGAAGATCCAACACAGTATACTAATACATCTGTAGATGGATTAAATGCGAATCCGCAAACGCTTTATGTGGTAGTTACGGATACAAATACGGGTTGTGTAGATTATGTAACACTGACCATACGTGTATTACCAAATCCAACGCCAACACCAAGTGAAGATATTCCAAACATCACGTTATGTGATGATGTAAATACAGGAGATGGAGTAGAGATTTTTGATTTAACAGAAAATGAAGTTTTAATCCTAAACGGAGAAGCAGGCGTAACGGCAAGTTATTATGAAACTCAAGAAGATGCGAATACAGACTCTAATGAAATACCAGATCCAACACAGTACACTAATATAGATACCCCAGAACAAGAAATCTATGTAAGAATAACTAGAAACAGTACAGGATGTTATTCGTTAGTCGATTTTACTATTGTAGTACATCCTTTACCAACAGTAGTTCCTGTTACAGATTTTATACAATGTGAATTGTTTACTGATGGAATAGATAGTTTTGATTTAACAACAAAAGATGAAGAAGTACTAGACGGTCAAGACGCAACACAATTCATAGTAAGTTATCACGAAAGTTTAGCTGATGCTGAAGCAGGAATGAATGGCTTAGTGAGTTCATATAGTAATACAAGTAACCCACAAGAAATCTTTGTTACAATCACAAATAACGTAACAGGTTGTTCAATAAGTACACAGAGTTTTTATATTGAAGTTCATGAGGCGGCACAAGCCAATCCGGATACTAATCCAATATTATATGAAATATGTGACGATGAAATTGATGGAGATTATACCAATGGTAGTGCTCAATTCGATTTAACGACAATGGATGCAGATATCTTAGATCTTCAAGATCCTTTAAATTATATCGTAACTTATTATGGAACTCAAGAAGATGCTGATTTAAAAGAGAATCCATTACCAACGTTGTATGAAAACACGGTAAATCCGCAAGTAATTTATGCAAGAGTAGATAATGACACCCCAGATGCGATAACGGGTAACGACACCTCTATATGTTATGCTGTAGCCGAATTAACCCTAGAGGTTAATCCATTACCAGATTTAGATTTAGATGATAGTTATATCCTTTGTATCAATACTAATGACACAGAAGTATTAGAGCCTTTAGTTATAGATACTTATTTATCTGCAGTAGATTATACTTTTGTATGGTATTTTAATGCTGTGGAAATGGTAGGGGAAACAGGACCAAGTATTGTTCCATTAGAAGAAGGAACATATAGCGTTGATGTAACAGATGTCACTACATCATCAGTGACTAGTTGTGTTATTAGTGATAGTACAGAGGTTATAGAAAGTGAGCCACCAAGTATAACAATAGAACTTTTAACACAAGCTTTTGCAGATAATCACGTTTTAGAAGCAACAGCAATAGGAATCGGAGTCTATGAGTTCAGTTTAGATGGCGGTCCATGGCAAGACTCAGGAATCTTTAGCAACGTATCATCAGGAGATCATGAGATCACTGCAAGAGATAGAAATGGATGTGGACTAAGATCAACATCAAAATTTGTACTTGATTATCCATTGTTCTTCACGCCAAATGGAGATGGAAATAATGAAACTTGGAACATTGAAGGTATTGGTGATAGTGCTGAGATCTATATCTATGATAGATATGGTAAGTTGTTACAACAGGTAAGTCCAGATGGTGATGGCTGGGACGGCACGTATAACGGTAAACTGATGCCAACAGATGGATACTGGTTTACAGTAGAGTACGATGAGCCAAGCACAGGAGAGCGCAAAGAATTTAAAGCTCATTTTTCTTTGAAACGATAAGTAGAATAGAATAAATATATAAAGCCTGAACATTTAATTATGTTCAGGCTTTATTTTGTTCTCTAGTCTGGTAAAGTTTAAAATTACACGGTTCTTTTATAGATAAGTTTTCAGGTTAATACATATATGTGTAAAAGATTTAGAAGATAGAATAGGGGAGTTTGTAGTTGGTGAAGCATGAAGATTTAAAGAGTATGGAAAGTCAGCTAATTATATAGTCAAACTTATTGATGTTACATGTGATTGAAAATTACCTTTAGTAGTGGTGGATGCATAACAAGGTTTTATTCTTCTTAAGAAAATGTAGCGAAGTAAAAAGCCCTGAATATTGTAATATTCAGGGCTTTTTTATGATTTTTAGATTTGGTTTTTATAACCTAAACCCTAATGTTAAAATAAAATCGGAATACTTAGATTCAATTTGAGCAGCATCTGTTAAGCCTGTAGAATAGAGTTGATAATTGTAATCACGTTCAGATTGGCTAAAAGCAAGGTCTAAATTAAGATTACCAAAATCATATCCTAAACCTAAAGAGTATCCTTTTAGGTCACCATAAAAACCATCGTCTTTATATGGGCTTTCTTCAATACGGTATCCTCCTCTGAAACTAACTTGTTTATAACGGTATTCTCCACCTAGTCTATAAGATGCAGCAGTGTCTAATGTGTTACTTATAGTATTGTTTATACTAGAGAAAACAGCATCTGATGTTGGTTTAAATTTAGTATTACTATAATCTTTTAAACTGTAATCAAAACTTAATAAACCTGTTTTGCCAAAAACGTAAGCTAAACTACCTGTAATCTTACTTGGGGTTTGTAATTTGTATTCTTCATAAATATTAATAATGTTAGGGTTTACAACTTGATTTATGTCAGAACCACCTTCTGATCTCGTTGTTGCTAAATATTGAGAAGTTTCGTCTGAAATACGATACCAAGTTGGAGAGTTATAAGATAAGCCTACTCTTAATTGTTCTGTTATTTTAGCAATTCCACCAAGTTGAAATGAAAAACCGCTCCCTGTGGTTGATAAATTGTTTTCGAAATTTACTTGACTAATAGAAGAACCTGAATTAGATTCATTTAAAAATGTAGTACGGTCATAATTTATAAAATGGCTATTAAGGTTCAATCCTAAATAGATTTTATCGTTATAGCTAGTTGCGATATTAAAAGCTAATTTCCCATTATAACCTCTACTAGCATATGCGTAGCGTTGGTTGTAATCACCTCCATTTATATTAGAGACATAGCTTGTATTTTCGTCTGCATCATCTATAGGGTTAATAATATAACCTTCATACCCTAAAAATGCTTGTTGATTTCTCTGACCGTAGAAAGATCCTATTTCAGAATATGCTTGGGAGTATGATTCACCTGGAAAAGCAGAAATTTCATCTAGCCTCAATCCTTGTGCATTATTTAAAAAATAATCACCTATAGTTTGGTTAGGGTTTGTTCCACTAGCCACCCAGTCATTATCATAGTCTGCAGATCTATCATAAGCAAAACTTAAAGAGAATTTTTTCCAACCAGAATTAGGATTTGTGTTTTTAAAGATAAAAGCGGCACCTAATTGATTTAAATCAACATTAGAATTAGATGATGAATTGCTTCCATCAAAATAGCCAATATTTTCCTTAGAGTTAAATAAACCTAATGATACAGAAGCTTGACTGTTATTAAATACAGCAGAACTCGCTGGGTTAATATTTATACTAGACATGTCTCCTCCAAGCGCACCAAAAGCACCACCCATGGCTCTAAAACGTGCTGTACCTTGAATTTCGTCCATTGAATATCTAACAGCATCTGTGATATCTTGAGCTATAATATAGGACGTGCTTATTAAGCCTATACCTAGCATAAGTAACTTTTTCATAATTAGTTTTTTATAATTTAGAACTTAATAATTTTATCCTCTACTACGTCTGCTACTGCTAGATGAGCTACTACCACTACTAGATCTAGAACTACTAGAACTCGATCTAGTCGTTGTTCCTGATGATCTAGAGCTGCTTGAGCTTGATCTTCTAGTTGTTCCTGATGATCTTGTGCTTCTTGTAGGGGTTGTTGATCTTGTAGTTGTAGATCTTGTTGTCGTTGTAGGTCTCGTTACTCTACTAGATCTTGTAGTTGTTCTTCTTGTTGTAGGATAGTTACCAGATCTAGCTCTTGTATTTGAATTATTTCTAGTTGTACTTGACGAATTTGATAGTCTTCTTGTAGAATAGTTGTTTCTAGTTGATATTGCAGAGTTACTTCTACGACTTAAGGTGTTGTTGTTACTGTAACTACGACTTAAACGTTCGTTATAAAGTACAGATCCTCTTCTAGAGTTGTTGTAAGCATATCTACTATTTCTATAATAATTATTATTCCATCCATAATTACTGTAACCATAACCATTGTGCCAAGGAGAATTGTAACCGTAACCGTAATATGCACCGTATGCCCAAGGTCTGTTCCAACTGTATCTATAATTGTTGTATCCCCATGGTCTATTCCAACCATAGTAACCATAACTAAACCCCGTATTCCACATCCAAGGATCGTTATAGCCGTACCAACCATTATCTACATAATTAATTGTTATTTCATTAGTGTTTTGTCCCCAACCACCATAAGCAACTTGATCTTCAGTATAATCTGCTGCTTGTTCAGTATACTCACCTTCGTAAGAATCAATATCTGTAAAAATTTCAGATTCTTCTTGTATGGCATCTACTTCTGCTGAGTTTTCAGCGAAATAGTTTTTATAATAATTTGAGTTGTTTGTAGAGGTTGTAACTACGGGTTCTTCAACAACTACTTCTTGTTCTTCTGTGCTGTAAATCCCATCATTATCATAGCCTACATATTGAAACGAACCACAAGAAGTTAACGCGGTAATGAAACCGAGAGCAACAAAAAATGGCAATTTTTGGGTAATTATAGTTTTAAATTGCATATCTCTTTTATTTTATTGTTGAACATAGCAAAAATAGTTAGTTTTGCTGTATTATTTAATACATTTAACATAAGCGCAATATTTGTGCCAAAACACGGAAAATGAGTAAAAATCTTACGAGTAGAGCTGAAGATTATTCAAAATGGTATAACGAATTAGTTGTAAAAGCTGATTTAGCAGAGAATTCAGCTGTTAGAGGTTGTATGGTTATAAAACCTTATGGTTATGCTATATGGGAAAAGATGCAAGCAGAATTAGATAGAATGTTTAAAGAGACAGGACATGAAAATGCTTATTTTCCATTATTTGTACCAAAGAGTTTATTTGAAGCAGAAGAAAAGAATGCAGAAGGTTTTGCTAAAGAATGTGCTGTTGTAACACATTATAGATTACAGAACGATCCAGATAACCCAGGGAAATTAAGAGTAGATCCTGAAGCTAAGCTAGAAGAAGAGTTAGTGGTTAGACCTACAAGTGAAGCTATTATTTGGAACACTTATAAAGGTTGGATACAAAGTTATAGAGATTTGCCAATTTTAATTAATCAATGGGCAAATGTAGTACGTTGGGAAATGCGAACACGTTTGTTTTTACGTACAGCAGAATTTTTATGGCAAGAAGGTCATACAGCTCATGCAACAAAAGCAGAAGCGCTAGTAGAAGCAGAGCAGATGAATGATGTTTATGCAGAGTTTGCTCAAAACTTTATGGCAATTCCTGTTATACAAGGCGTGAAAACAGAAAGTGAACGTTTTGCAGGAGCAATTGATACCTATTGTATTGAAGCTTTAATGCAAGATGGAAAAGCACTTCAGGCAGGGACTTCACATTTCTTAGGTCAAAATTTTGCAAAAGCCTTTGATGTTAAGTATACAAATAACGAAGGAAAGCAAGATTATGTATGGGCAACATCATGGGGGGTTTCTACACGATTAATGGGAGCCTTAATAATGACGCATAGTGATGATAAAGGTTTAGTATTACCTCCAAACTTAGCGCCATCTCAAGTTGTTATTGTTCCTATATTTAAGACGGATGAACAATTCGAATTAATTTCAGAGAAAGCTCAAACTATTATTAAAGAATTAAAAGCTTTAGGCGTAAGCTGTAAGTTTGATAAAAGAACGACACACAGACCAGGGGCTAAATTTGCTCAACATGAATTGCAAGGTGTACCGTTACGTATTGCAATTGGCCCAAAAGATTTAGAAAATAATACTGTTGAATTAGCTCGACGTGATACTTTAACGAAAGAGGTCGTTCAAATAGATGGTATTGCTTCAACTATAAAAGATCTTTTAACGGTAATTCAAGATGCGTTATATGCGAAGGCTTTAAATTATAGAGATGAACATATCACTAAAGTTGATGATTTTGAAACTTTCAAAAAAGTTTTAGAAAATAAAACAGGATTTATTTCAGCGCATTGGGATGGTACTGCAGAGACCGAGAAAAAGATCAAAGAACTAACAAAAGCAACGATTAGATGCATTCCTATGGACAATGTTAAGGAAGATGGGGTATGTGTGTTTAGTGGTAAACCATCACAAGAAAGGGTGCTTTTTGCAAAGGCTTATTAAATTATTTTAAAAAAAAATGAAATAATTGTTGCAGAAGTAAAAAAGAGTTGTATATTTGCACCCGCAATGGAAACGTTGCTGGTTCATTAAAATATTAAAACAACAAAATGGCCCGTTCGTCTATCGGCTAGGACGCATGGTTTTCATCCATGTAAGAGGGGTTCGACTCCCCTACGGGCTACAATTTTAATAAGAAAGAGATAACAATGGCAAATCATAAGTCAGCTTTAAAAAGAATAAGAAGAAACGAAAAAAGACGTGTTCTTAACAAGTATCAACATAAAACAACTCGTAATGCTATAAAAAAATTACGTGAAATTACAGATGCTAAGGAAGCTCAAACAATGTTACCTTCTGTGATTAGTATGTTAGATAAATTAGCTAAGAATAAAGTTATTCATTCTAACAAAGCTGGGAATTTAAAATCTCAGTTAACTAAACATGTTGCAGCAATATAATTATTGTTTCTTTCAACGATATTAAAGAGTCTTTCCTTTTGGAAAGACTTTTTTGTTTTTAAGATATGTTTGAGTTTATATAATTACTATCTTACTACATCATAAAAATTTAAAAAAGTTAGTCATACTTATAAGTACTACCTTTATACCTTAAAATAGATTAAAATGCATAAAGCAGGTTTTGTAAATATTATAGGAAATCCTAATGTTGGGAAGTCTACATTGATGAATGCTTTTATTGGTGAAAAATTATCAATAATTACATCTAAGGCGCAAACAACTAGACATAGAATTTTAGGAATTGTTAATGGCGAAGATTTTCAGGTCATTTTAAGTGATACGCCTGGTATTATTAAGCCCGCTTATGAATTACAGGCTTCTATGATGGACTTTGTAAAGTCTGCCTTTGATGATGCTGATGTTTTAATTTATATGGTTGAAATAGGCGAGAAAGAGTTGAAAGATGAAGCCTTTTTTAATAAAATTACCAATTCTAAAATTCCTGTTTTATTATTATTAAACAAGATTGATAATTCTAATCAAGAGCAATTAGAAGAACAAGCGCAATTATGGCAACAAAAAGTACCTAATGCAGAGTTTTTTCCAATATCAGCTTTAGAAGGCTTTAATGTTCAGAATGTATTTGATAGAATTATAGAGTTATTACCTATGTCTCCTGCATTTTATCCAAAAGATCAATTAACAGATAAGCCAGAGCGTTTTTTTGTAAATGAGGCGATAAGAGAAAAAATATTATTGCATTACAAAAAAGAAATTCCGTACGCAGTTGAAGTCGATACAGAAGAGTTTTTTGAAGAGGATGAGATCATTAGAATGCGTTCTGTTATTATGGTTGAACGTGAGACCCAAAAGGGGATTATTATTGGTCATAAAGGATCTGCTTTAAAACGTGTTGGTATTGAAGCACGTAAAGATTTAGAGAAATTCTTTGGGAAACAAGTACACTTAGAATTGTATGTTAAGGTCAATAAGAACTGGAGAAGTAATCAGTCGCAATTAAAACGTTTTGGTTATAATCAACGATAAGGTTTAAGTATTTTATGCATAAAGCTATTTAATAGCTGCATTTCTGGCTTTCCTTTTGCGCGACCTATTCTTCCTGCAAAATATAGTAAGCACCAAATAAGGATCATAAATAGTGACAGGGATAATTGTAATGCAAAAGAGTTTCCTAGGTTCGCATTTGTGTAAGCCCAAATGCCAAATCCAAAAAATAAGGCAGCTACAATAAAATGAAAAAACATAAACATGGTCCAAACAGTAGGGTTTGGACCAAATAAGCCACTTACAATAGCTCTATCTTCACTAGCTTCATTAATTTCTAGATGTAACTGCGGTGACCAAAAATGTTGGTTTTTTTTAAGAAACCTTATAAATACATGGTTATCTACTCTAGAAACTATAAATTCTGTTTGATTTTTTTTATTCTCTTCAAAACTTTCTAATATAGAATTGTTATTTGCCGGAATTTCCAGTTTAAAACGTGGTCTTAGAACGATTTCATTAGAGATTGTCATATTTTTTTTGAAATAAAAATTCTTTTAACGTAAAATTAGAAATTCACAACGTCTGTTAATAGAGTGTTCTGTTTCTGTACAGTTATCGCCACAAGGAACTAAGGGGCGGGTTTTTCCGTATCCTTTAGATCTTAAACGTGATCTTTTTATTCCATTTTCTACTAAATATTCTAATGTAGCAAGTGCTCTTTTTTCAGAGAGTTCTAAATTAAATAGCTCACTTGATCTAGAATCTGTGTGTGCACCAAGTTGAATTTCCATTCTTGGGTACTTTACTAATAATTCCACTAATACATCAAGAGTTTTTGCTGCTTGAGGTTTAATATCCCATTGACCAAAATCGAAATAAATATTTTCTAATTCAATATAAGTATTACCATTACCATCATCAATTACAATTTCTTCAGCATCTTTATAAGCTCTAATTTTTAATTGAATATTAAATTGAATATTACCTTTGTCATTAGTATCAAAATATTCAATATGAGGAATGTATTTAGGTTGGTATCCTTCTATAGAATAGCTTTGATTAGGTCTTATTAAGAATTTATATTTACCATATTTATCAACGATTTCTTCTCCAATTTTATGTCCTTTTTTGTCATATAAAACAACGATGGTATTTGGTAGTATTTGACCTGTTACGATATCTGTAACTAAGCCCTCTAAATAATAGTGTCTTTCTTTCTCTAAGCGCTTAAAAGTATAAATATTGTCTAGACCAGCTCTGTTTGACGAAATGAAACCTGTATTTAATGAATCAATAAGTACAAAGGAAAAGTCATCTTTTTCACTATTTATAGTTTCTCCTAAATTTAAAGCTTCTAAAAATTTATTGTTTTTAAAACTACTTGCAAAAATATCTAAACCACCAAATCCGTGCTTACCATTAGAAGAGTAATATAGGGTAGTGTCTTTTGCGATATAAGGAAATTGTTCTCTTCTTACAGAATTAATTGAGCTTCCTAAATTAATGGCTTGACCAAATGATCCGTCTGAGAATAAGTCGACATAAAAAATATCAAATTCCCCAAGTGTTCCAGGCATATCACTTGAAAAATATAATTTATCTTCCTTCTTATTAAGGGTAGGGTGCATGGTTGAATAAGTATCACTAGAGAAAGAGACAGGTTTTATATTTGTCCATTGACCTTCAATTAATTGGGCGCTAAATATACTTACGACAGAAATTTTTGTAGAGTCTAAACTAATTCGTTTTTTTAAATTTCTAGAGAAATACATTGTTTTGCCGTCTTTTGTAAATACAGCATTACTTTCGTGTTGTTTTTCTTTATTAATCTCTTTACTTAAGGGTTGAATACTATCTAAGTCTATTTCACCTTCTTCAGAGAGTTTAGTTTCGTATAAATCTAAGTAAGGTTTGCCGTTCCAATGATAGTTTGGGTATTTAATGTTTTTTGTTGAGGCAAAAACAATCTTATCTGCATTTAGTGCTATGCCAAAATTAGACCCTCCAACATCTTCTGTAAGATTTTTTAATTCGTAATTATAAGGAACTATTTTTTCTAATAAAGCTTTAAAATTTGGGGTATTTATTTTGTCGTCTAAGTATAATGTAGATATCTCATCAGCTTGTTTGTAATTTTTTGTTCCTTTTAAAACTTCATAATATTTAAAATAGAAAGACTCTGTTAGATTTTTGTTTGTTTTTGTATTATAAATCTTTTTATACGTTTTATAGGCTTTTTCATAATCCGTATTATAATAATAGCAATCACCTAATTTTTCTAAATTTTCTAACGTTTTAGGAAGCGTTGTGAAGATTTCAGCTGCTTCTAAGTAAGCTTTATTTTTGTATAAAATATCAGCTCTTCTTTGTGATTGAGAAAAACAGAGCGTACTGATCATTAAAAGGACTAATATGATATAAAATTTATGTGTTTTCATCTGTTTTTGATTAGAAAAATCTTGGAGATTTATCATAGCCTTTACCGAACTTTTCTATGTTAAATAATAAAAAGACTTCGTGAGAGCCAGAATTAAATTCTCCTAAGTTAGTGAGTGTATAATCGTATGCATAACCAATTCTAATTGCGGATGATATTGAGAAATTAATCATTCCAGTAACTGAATCGTCGTAGCGATAACCTGCACCAAATTCTAGTTTATCATACATCAATATGTTTGCTGTAAGATCTACTGATATAGGTGCGCTATTAACATACTTTGTCATAAAAGCAGGTTTAAATTTTAAATTTTCATTTAAATTGAAAACGTAACCTCCTGTGAAAAATAAGTGTACATTTTCTGAAGCTTCAGAGACAATACCACTTTCATCTTTAAGGTGTTTTGATTGTAGTAAATTTGGTGCAGATAATCCTACATAATATTTTTCAGAAAAATAATATAGACCAGCACCAATATTAGGGAAGGTTCTATTTATATTTTCAGAAAAAGCGGGATCTTCATTAACTTGATCAGAATAAGTAAAACCATCAAAATTTGTACTAAAAAATGTTGCTCCTGCTTTTATTCCAAAGGACAATTTTGAATTTAGACCAATAGGAAGCACATAAGCAACATCAGCATACGCACTAGTTTGTTTTACAACATCACCAATTTCATCATGTACAATAGAAATACCTCCTTCTAATTGATCAGTAAGTTTTGTATGACCAAAAAATGTTCCAGTTGTAGGGCCACCAACAGAGCCAACCCATTGTGATCTGTAAAGTATGCCTAAATTTATATTAGTATCATCATCAAGAGCGTACGCAGGATTCACTACACTCATATTATACATATATTGTGTAAATTGCGGATCTTGTTGTGCATGCGATGAGAAGCTTAATAATGAGATTATTATCGCAATACTATATGTTATTTTATTTGTCATTTAATTATCTATTTAAATAGACCCTCCCTTGTTTTGGTTCTCGTTCTCCATCATTAAACTCTAATATGTAAAAATAGACACCAGAAGGTAATACAGAGTTGTCTTTTTTACCTGTTCCATTCCATTTAGGTGAATTAATATTCCCTTCATAAAATATATTACCATATCTATTATAGATGCTTAATTTAAAATTTGGGTATAAATCATTTAAGTATAAAATATCAAAAACATCATTAATTCCATCTCCATTAGGTGAGAATCCATCTGGTATTAAGAGTTCTTCAACACATGAAACTAAATTAAGAGTAAACTCTAACCTAGTGTTACTTTGACAACCATATTCGGATTGATAAGCAGCATAATACGTTAAGCCATTTATTAGGGTTTCTGTAGAATCATATGGGGTTCCATTTGTTGATTCGTCATACCAAATTATATCATTATCTTCAACAGAGACGATATTGTTTGTTAAATCGGCAACAGTTAAAATATCCCCTAAACAATATTCAATGTCATTATTTATAATTTCAGGTATTAATGATTCTTGGATTTCAATTTCAAATGGCTCTAAAGTGTCTGTTATTGCACTACAGTTCTGATTTAATGCAAAAAGATGAATTATTGTTATTATACTATTTCCTGGATTACTTAATAATGAAGCAGGAATTACTAGAGCAGCATTACCATCAATTATTGTTATTATTGTTGTATTAATAGAATTGTTTGATCCGGTTATTGAGTATTCTATAGAATAATCAGCATCGGTTAATTGAGTCGCATTTGTTATATTAATGACAATGTCTTCATTGTTTTGACAAACAAAATTATCATCCATTTGTAATGTTAGTCCCGTAGCATTCGGTATTTCTAGTATTGTTACGGTTACTGTTGCAGTATCTGTAATATTACACTCAGTAGAAGTTAATGTGTATGTATAATCACCAGCTTGATCTATATTTGGGTCAAATTCTCCTGTTCCACTAGCTAATGATGGTGTCCATATTCCTCCTGCATCTGGAGTACCACCTAGATTATCAAATAAATCAGTAATAGTATCATTAGAACATATATTAATAATGTTATCATTACCCGCATTTGGTGGTGCAATAAGTGTAACAGTAACAGAAGCTGTTGCCTCAGGGCAGGTAGATGAGGTATTTGAAACAGTATAAGTGTAAATGCCAGGCGCATCAACATTAGGATCAAAAAGACTTGAACCACTAGTTAATGCAGGACTCCATTCTCCTCCTAGTTGAGGTGTACCTTCTAAAACATCGTATAAATCAATCGTGTTTAATTCGTCTGAGCAGAATTCAACAGAACCGTTAGCACCTGCATCATTTGGATTTGAAATAGTTATAATCATACTAGAAGAACTTGTACTACATGAATTAGTTACTTCATATGTATAAGTGCCAGCTACATCAATACTAGGATCAAATATATCTGTTCCACTATTTAATAAAGGAGTCCATGTTCCTCCAATATCAGGTGTTCCATTAAGGCTTTCATATAGGTTAACTATATCAGTACTGCAAATATCTATTGTAGTGTTTGTACCAGAATTAGGTTCTTGTAAAATAGAAACTTCTACGTTTGCTGAAGAATCAGGACAAGAGGCTGTGCCTAATATTGTGTAGGTATAAGTTCCTGCCGTATCAAAAGAGGGATCAAAAAGTCCAGTTCCACTATTAAGGGTCGGTGACCAAGTACCACCAGTGCTTGGTGTGCCATTTAAATTATTAAAAAGATTAAAAGGACTGTCGTTTTCGCAAACTTCTACAGTTCCATTTTCACCTGCGTTTTCATAAGCTGAAATAGATATATCTACTGTTGCCGTAGCATAACCACAAGAAGAAGAAGGGTCACCAATAGTATAAGTATATATGCCACTAGGGTCTATAGTAGGATCAAATATATTTGTACCACTGTTAAGAGATGGTGACCAAAAACCTCCGGTTTCAGGTGTTCCATTAAGAGTTTCAAATAAATTAATTGTATTTTCATTATTACTACAAATATCTAGTACTGCATTTGAACCTGCGTCAGGTACTTGTAAAATAGAAACTTCAACGTTTGCTGAAGAATCAGGACAAGAGGCTGTGCCTAATATTGTGTAAGTATAAGTTCCTGCCGTATCAAAAGAGGGATCAAAAAGTCCAGTTCCACTATTAAGAGCAGGAGACCAATTACCACCAGTGCTTGGTGTGCCATTTAAATTATTAAAAAGATTAAAAGGACTGTCGTTTTCGCAAACTTCTACAGTTCCATTTTCACCTGCGTTTTCATAAACTGAAATAGATATATCTACTGTTGCCGTAGCATAACCACAAGAAGAAGGGTCACCAATAGTATAAGTATATATGCCACTAGGGTCTATATTAGGATCAAATATATTTGTTCCACTATTAAGAGACGGTGACCAAAAACCTCCATTTTCAGGTGTTCCATTAAGAGTTTCAAATAAATTAATTGTATTTTCATTATTACTACAAATATCTAGTACTGCATTTGAACCTGCGTCAGGTACTTGTAAAATAGAAACTTCAACGTTTGCTGAAGAATCAGGACAAGAGGTAGTGCTTAATATTGTATAGGTATAAGTTCCTGCTGTATCAAAAGAGGGATCAAAAAGTCCAGTTCCACTATTAAGAGTAGGGGACCAAGTACCACCAGTACTTGGTGTGCCATTTAAGCTATTAAAAAGATCAAAAGGACTGTCGTTTTCACAAACTTCTATAACTCCATTTTCACCTGCATTTTCATAAACTGAAATAGATATATCTACTGTTGCCGTAGCATAACCACAAGAAGAAGGAGAACCAACAGTGTATGTGTAAATACCACTAGGGTCTATAGCAGGATCAAATATATTTGTTCCACTATTAAGAGACGGTGACCAAAAACCTCCATTTTCAGGTGTTCCATTAAGAGTTTCAAATAGATTAATTGTATTTTCATTATTACTACAAATATCTAGTATAGCGTTAGAGCCAGCATCAGGTTCTTGTAAAATAGAAACTTCTACGTTTGCTGAAGAATCAGGACAAGAGGTAGTGCTTAATATTGTATAGGTATAAGTTCCTGCTGTATCAAAATTAGGGTCAAAAAGTCCAGTTCCGCTATTTAAAGCAGGAGACCAAGTACCACCAGTGTTTGGTGTGCCATTTAAACTATTAAAAAGATTAAAAGTGCCATTGTTTTCGCAAACCTCTATAGTTCCATCTTCACCTGCGTCTTCATTATCAGAAAAAGATACATTAACTGTTGCGGTAGCATAACCACAAGTAGCAGGTGCACCAACAGTGTATGTGTAAATACCGCTAGGGTCTATAGCGGGATCAAATATATTCGTGCCACTGTTAAGTGATGGTGACCAAAATCCTCCAGTATTAGGTGTTCCTTCTAATGCTGTAAATAAATTAATTGTTGAATTATTATTTTCACAGATATCTACTGTTGCATTTTCACCTGCATCAGGGAAATTATTTAAAATTACTGTTATAGCTAATCTAGCAGTACTTTCACAGGGAGGATCTACAGCTGTGGCATAATAAGTTTGTCCATTAACTAAAGGTGTTGAAAGAGGAAGAGTTACAGCGGAAAATAAGGAGTTATACCAATTATTATTGCCGGTAGCAACTAAATCGTTAAGTGTAGGCTGAAAACTAGAAGAAATACAAAATTGTTGAATTGGATCTCCTTCAGGTAAAAGTGTGGATCCAACATTAACTAAAACAGATAGTCTTGATGTTCTACAGTTTCCATCAGGACTTGCTTGATCTGCATAGTATAAAGTATCATCTATTAGAACATCAGTTTCATTTAAAGGAAGCCCACCTGATGATGTTAAATACCATTGTACATCATTTCCTACAGCGTTTAAGCTACTAACAGTTGCAAGTGAAGGATCATCTATACAAATACCTTGATAATTATCTCCAACGGGAGCACTGTAGATTATGACATCTACTCGAGCTCTTGTGGTACAAGTACCTGCGTTATTATCGGCATAGTAGTCTTCACCGCTAATTAGACCTTGTGAATTTGATAAAGGAGTTGTCGAGGTTGCCGAATCGTACCAAACAATACCTCCACCTGTGTCAGTTGCTTGTAAGTCACTAACTAAAACAGATTGTACATTACATAATGATTGTATAGGTTCTGTTACTGTAGGGCATTGAGCATAAGCAGGTGTAAGTATGCCGTTAATTGACAACGTAAGAAACACTAAAAACGTAGTATAACTTTTAAAACTGTACTTTTTGGCTCTCATAAATTTGTAATAATTATTTTTTGTTGAAATTGGCATAGAGCAGCAAATTCAAAATAAAACTATCTTCTTGCCAAATTGTGGGGAAGGGAAACAAATATATGTAATTAGCTTAAATATAACAAAATTAAAGCCTTGCAGTTTTTGTTTTTTGGATTCTTGTGTTTTTTGGGGTTAAATACCTGTTTTTTAGATTTTTATAAATTTTTTAAGTAAAACAAAACGTGTTGTTTGTCGTTGTTTTGTGTATTTTGCGGATAGCTTTTTGGGGAAAAGAGCTCTTTTAGTGAGTATATTGAATAAGATTTTAAGTTTTTTTTTATGTAGTTTAAGATAATTACGATGCTTATTTATATAACTATTTTGAGCAATTAATCGACTTCTAATATGCCTTCTTCAGAATTATATTGCATTAAATAAATACCTCTATTAAAATAATAACCATCTTTTATTTTTTTATACTCAAACTTTAAATGAGGTTGTGTAGAGATGATATTATTGATTGTTTCTTCAAATGATGAGTCTTGAGAGATTCTTAATAAAGCATCTAAAGTGACATTAAAACCTAGAATAGAATTTTCTGTAGGTGCTGTATCGAAAATACTTTTGTATTTGTTTTCAAAATCTGTAATGTCAGACTTATTTAAAGAATTTGTGTTTGAAGGAAAAATGAGTTTCAATATTTTAAATCTCATCTCTGAAACTTGATTTTGTTTTGAGATCAGTTCAGATTCTATCATAACCAATTGAATATCATATTCTGATAATTCTCTCATCAAGGCCGTAGTTGTATTTAATAGAATGATCGTTTTGTCGCTGTCTAAAACAATATAATTAAGCTTGGTTTTATCTAATGTGCTTTTTAGTTTTTCAGAATTAAAAAAACCAGAATTATTTACTTTTAAAAATTTAGAATCAGGAAGTATCTTTTTAATTAGAGTTTTATTTTTAGCTTCATCTAAATCGCTAACCACAATTGTATTAGCATTCTGTTTGGCCAAATAATTTAAAGTCTTTGTTTTCTGAATAGTGTCTGACGGAATAGATTTATAAATATTAATATTATCACTACTGTTTAGATTCGATTTTATGTCAATAATTGAAACAGATTTATCAGATTTAATTTCTGGAAATTGTGAGCCACCATCTAGAAATGGAACTAAAATAACATTCTTGTTGTAAGGACTGTCAACTGTTAATTTAGATTCTGCTATATTCTTTTTTATTAAAGTAACATCAAACTCAAGCTTTAAAGCTTTAGCAGAATCAATTGCTATTTGAGCTCCTTGGAAAAAATCAATATATTTTTTATAGTCAGTACTAACTTCTAGTATTTTTTGTCGCCCCTCAGGAGAACTTAGCTCATCGCTTGAAAAAGGAGTATAAAAATAAATTCCGTTAGCTGTGTTTTTAACTAAATTAGCATATAAAGCCTCGTTATTGTTGGTTATAATTTTTGGTGGCTTTTCTGTCTCAATATTTTTAGTGGAATCAGAATTGTTTAATGTGTTTTTTACATCATTAGTTTGCGTTATATTGGTAGGCACTTTTATTATATCTCCTGTAACAACTGCTGTTTTTAATTTTGGATTTAGGGTAATCAAATCTTCCGTAGACATCCCTGTCATCATAGAGAGACTATAAAGTGTTTGTTTTGGTTTTATTACGTAGTCTTTATATCCTTTGATTTTTGTTTTTACCTCCGTGATAGTGGTAGTGTCGGTTGTAATAGAAGGGGTCGTGGTATTTGTTTCTGTAATAACCGTTTCTTTTATGGTTGAAGTCGTTTCTTCTGCTTCGGTTTTAGTGTTATTTAAATTGATAATATGCCCTGTTTGGAGCATATTTCTAATATGAGGATTTTGTTGTTCTAATTCATTAATACTGACACCGAAACGACGAGAAAGGCTAAATTTTGTGTCTCCTTTTTGTACTACATAATTTTTTACGGTGTCGTTATTGCCACTTGTAACTGTAGGTTTATTGTTGCTTGAGTTATTGTTAGTCGAGGAAGAATTTGGTATGCGCAAAATACTTCCTACATAAATTACTTGTTCAGATCCTGGGTTAAGCTTAAAAATAGAATTAGGAGTTACTCTATATTGTCTAGATATCATGTAGATATTTTCCCCTTCTTTAACAACATGCTCTTTGTAGTCCTCTTGAGCAAATAGTGCATAAGAATTGAAAGCTAAAATTAAGATAAGTGTAAGTAATCTCTTCATTATTTTTTTTGAATTATTAGGCGTAACACATTATTTTTTAGGTGATAAATAATGTGTGTTTTTATTATTGTAGGTTATGATAAATCTGTAGGAATTGGGGCTGTTCCTAAAAAAAAATAGATCTATACAATCATTAAAAAATGTGTAAAAAAAACCTGTTTATTATAGGTGATAAAATTACTAAAAATTAAGCTAACTTTCCTAAATTAATACATGTTATCAAGAGGGGATTAATAATTTTTATTTGGTTTTTTAATTTATTTTTTATGCAATAAAAATTCTTTATGCTATATAAGGAGTGAAAAGTCATAAATAGTGCTCTATAAGAGATAAGGATATAGTATCTTTGTAGACTTAAATAAAAATCAATGAGTAATATTGTCGCTGTAGTAGGTCGTCCAAATGTAGGGAAGTCGACATTTTTTAACCGTCTTATTAAAAGACGTGAAGCTATTGTAGATGCCGTTAGTGGTGTAACAAGAGACCGTCATTATGGAAAGTCGGATTGGAATGGGAAAGAGTTTTCTTTAATTGATACCGGTGGATATGTCCTTGGTAGTGATGATGTTTTCGAAGCAGAAATAGATAAGCAAGTAGAGTTAGCTATTGAAGAAGCTGATGCCATTATTTTTATGGTGGATGTAGAATCTGGCGTAACTGGTATGGATGAAGATGTTGCTAAATTGCTTAGAAGAATAGATAAACCTGTTTTTTTAGTCGTAAATAAAGTTGATAACAACAAACGTGCTGAAGATGCTGTTGAATTTTATTCTCTTGGTTTAGGGGAATATTATACTATTGCGAGTATCAATGGAAGTGGAACAGGAGATTTATTAGATGCTGTTGTAAAGGCTTTACCAGAAGTAGAAGAAGTTGAAGAAGATGAATTGCCTCGTTTTGCTGTAGTAGGAAGACCAAATGCAGGAAAATCTTCTTTCATAAATGCATTAATAGGTGAGGAGCGTTATATCGTAACAGATATTGCAGGAACAACTAGAGATTCTATCGATACAAAATATAATCGTTTTGGATTTGAATTTAATTTAGTAGATACGGCAGGTATTCGTCGTAAATCTAAAGTAAAGGAAGATTTAGAATTCTATTCTGTAATGCGTAGTGTTAGAGCAATCGAGCATTGTGATGTTTGTTTAGTAGTTTTAGATGCAACTCGTGGTTTTGATGGCCAAGTTCAAAATATTTTCTGGTTAGCAGAACGTAACAGAAAAGGGATTGTAATTCTTGTTAATAAATGGGATTTAATAGAAAAGGATACAAAAACAGCTAAAGCTTTTGAGCAACATATAAGACAAGAGATGGCGCCATTTACAGATGTGCCAATTGTATTTATATCTGTATTAAATAAGCAACGTATTTTTAAAGCTATTGAAACAGCTGTTGAGGTTTATCAAAACCGTACAAAACGTATTAAAACAAGTGTGTTAAATGAAACTTTATTACCTATAATAGAGAATCAGCCACCACCAGCATATAAAGGGAAATTTGTAAAAATTAAATACATTATGCAGTTGCCAACACCGCAACCACAATTTGCATTTTTCTGTAATTTACCTCAATATGTAAAAGAACCTTATAAGCGTTTTCTTGAAAATAAGTTGCGTGATGAATTTGATTTTAATGGTGTACCTGTAAGTGTTTACATGAGAAAGAAATAAAATTTCTTATACATCATAATGATATAATATATTCCTTCTGAAATGATTTTCAGGAGGAATTTTTTATTTTAAGTACAGTCTGTTTATAGTGGTTATGTTAAAATGATATTTTATGATAAGTGTTTGTCATTAGTTGTTTAGAGTGTTATTTTATAATAATTTTAAGAGTTTTAATACCATTTATAACTTTCTTGCGTTTTTATCCTAGAAAATCATCAATCAATCAATCAATCTACATGAAGAAACTAACCTTAGTATTAGCATTCTTATTTGCATTACATGCATTCTCTCAAGAAAAATCATTCGAACTTACAGGAACATTAAAAGCAGAAGACACACAATTACCTTTAGAGTCTGCTACAGTTTATTTAGAACGTGTAAAAGATAGTTCAGTGGTCACTTATACTATTACAGATAAAAATGGGAAGTTTAAAATTGAAAATTCAACATACGACCAAGCATTAAATTTCTATGTATCATATGTTGGTTACGGTACTTACTTTAAGAAAGTAGAAATAAATAAAGAGAAGATAGATTTAGGAATAATCTCAATGTCTCTAGATAATCAACTTGGAGAAGTTTTAGTGAAATCTACAGCTCCAATAACTATAAAGAAAGATACTTTAGAATTTAATGTAAAATCTTTTAAAACAAAAAAAGATGCCAATGTTGAAGATTTACTAAAGCAATTGCCAGGTGTTGAAGTGGATGAAGAAGGGAAAATTACTGTAAATGGAAAACCTGTAAATAAAATTTTAGTAAATGGTAAACCCTTTTTTGGTGATGACCCAACAATTACAACTAAGAATTTGACTAAGGAGATTATTGAAAAAATTCAAATTGTAGATACTAAAACAAAGTCAGAAGCTTTTACAGGAGAAGAAGGAGATCAAGAAAACAAAACCATTAACCTTACTATTAAAGAGGAGAATAATAAAGGTGTTTTTGGTCGTGTATCCGCAGGTGCAGGTACAGATGATCGTTACGAGTTTGCAGGCATGGTTAATCTTTTTGATAATGACAGAAGAGTAAGTGTGCTTGCAGGAGGGAATAATACAAACTCGCCAGGATTTAGTTTCGGTGAAATCTCAAAAATGTTTGGACGAGGAGGAGGTGTTTCTTTTAGTAGCAACGGTTCTTTTAGCTTAGGCGGTCGCTCTTTTGGAGGAGGTGAGGGCATTACAACATCTCAAAATGCAGGTGTTAACTATGCTGATGTTATAGGAGAAAAAACAGATGTGTCTGCAGATTATTTTTTCTCATCAAGTAATTCTGAAAATGAATCGTCATCTGAACGTGAGACTATTTTATCTGATTCAAGATATTTTACCAATTCAAATTCTAGATCAGATAATGATACGGATAATCATTCTTTTAATTTAGAATTCGAAATAGAAACGGATTCGACCTTTCAAATTAATATAGAACCTTCTTTTGGTTATTCTAAATCTAGAACACGTTATCTAAGTAACGAAGAAAGTTTAGACGAAGATATGTTATTAACAAATCAATCTAATGTTAACTCAAATGTAGAGAGTGATGTAAGAAGATTTTCTAATGATATCTCTATAACTAAGCGATTAGGGAGTCGAGGTGCTTTTATTAAGGCTGAGTTAGAAACGAGTGTTAATCAACAAGAAAGTGATGACTTTTTAGAATCTAATACAGAGATTTTTGGTAGTAATCCAGAAATTATAGATAGAAATCAGTTCACAGATGGAGAAAAGCATAGCTATGGTGTTTCTGCAAAATTATCTTATAGATTACCAATAGTATCAAAGAAGTTTTTCTTAAATTTTGATTATGAATACGCTAGAGATAAAGATAATAATAGAGAGAGTACTTTCGATTTCAATAATAGTACACAAGACTTTACAGATTTTAATACCAATTTAAGTACGGATTTTCAATATACAGATTATAGAAGTATACCGTCAGTAGGTTTGTCTTATAGAGGTGAAAAATTATCAGGGAGTTTCGATTTAGGTTACAACATTAGAACTTTAAAAAATCAAGATTTATTAAGACCAGAATTTAATGTAGAACGCGATTTTGAAAATCTAGAAGTAGATTCTTATCTAAACTATAGGTTTAGTCCTAAGTCTTCTATTTATGTTAATTATTGGTTAGATAATCAGCCGCCAGGATTGAGGCAACTTCAAGCTTACGAGGATGTATCAAATCCGCTTCAAACTATAATTGGTAACCCTAATTTAGAACCTTCAAATAACCACGAGTTTTATCTTGGATATAACGGATTTGATTGGCAAAAACGTACAGGTTTTTATGTGGGAGCTAATGTTAGTGTTTCTGATAATCAAGTGGTGTCTAAAACTACTATAAATAATGAAACACTTAAGCGAACTACGACTTATGTTAATGTAGATGGTAATTATAATTTTGGTATATGGGGAGATTATAGTAAAGATTTTAAAATTGATACATTAAGAACTATTAAATTAAAATTGAGAGCAAATTATAACATATCCGAAAGTATTAATTTTAATAATGATGTTAAATACGCAAGTAAGTCAGATAGAGTGTCACCTAGATTAGGTTTAGATTTTATATGGGATAAAGTGTTAGAATTTAAACCTTATTATCAGATAAACTTTACTAATACGGCTTATGATATAGAGGCTTTTGATGATCGTAAATTTACAAGTCATAATGCAGGAGTTAGAACGGCTACTTTTTTACCTAAAAACTTTGAGTGGCGAAATGACATTAGCTTTAATTACAATCCTGATATTGCTGATGGTTTTCAGAAAAGTGCTTGGTTTTGGAATTCAACTTTGGCTTATAGCATGTTTAAAGATAAAGCTGTTGTTACATTAAAAGTGTACGATTTATTAAATCAAAACACCAATGCTAGTCGTACGGCAACTCAAGATTATATTGAAGACAAGCAGAGTACTGTATTAAGACAATACTTTATGCTAAGCTTAAGTTATAAGTTTAATAGTTTAGGTAGTAAAGGAGAAACAGATGATAGTGGAGTTATCTTTTTTGATTAATCCCAAAGCAGAATTAAAGAATCTATAGCTTTATCAACACCTTTATAATAGTCTTGGTTTTTAAATTCAGGAATCATTAATTGATTGATAATGATTTTACAGTCGTTATCCGTAATTGTTTGTTCTGTTCCAATTCCGGTAGAGATTGCCATTTGTCTATCGAATTTTGAAATTGTAATTAAAAGACCATTGTTTTTATCTTTTTGTCCTACTCCCCAAGAATTTGCAACTTGAGTTCCATAATATTGAATAGTATTATTTTGGGGGATTGAATCTATGGTTAGAATTGCAATTTGATTGGTTGTCTCTTCTTCATATTGAAGAATTTTTTGTGTTAAAGAATCTTTTTCAATATTTAAAAATAAATTTGATAAGTCTACAACTCTACTTTGAGATTCGTTTAAAGGAAATGACGAAGAAATAGCTGTTGTTTCTGGTTGTTTTCCTTTGCAACTCGAAAATAAAAGCATCAAAATAAGAAGCTTAAAAATGTATTTTAATGGCATTGATATATGTTATTAATATTTGTGACAAGTAGTTTTTAGCTCAACTACCATCCTCCAGAAGCACCACCGCCTCCAAAGCTTCCGCCTCCAAAACCACCGCCGAAGCCGCCGCCTCCGAAACTTCCTCCGCCAGAGCTACCGCCAAAACCTCCAAAACCACCTGAAGATCCTTTAGAATAACTTCCACGTCCCATATTGCTTAAAATTATAGCTTCGAGTAGTCCTCTGTTGCCAGATCGGTTTCCGCCGTTACCACCGTTTCCGCCACGGCTACTTTTAGAAATAGCAATAACAAAAATGATGAATATAATGATTAAGAAAAATATTACTTGAGGAGGAAAATCACTCTCTGTAGTTTGTCTTGTGCCTTTATATTCGCCAGTCATGACTTCAAATATGGCATCTGTAGCACGGTTTAATCCGCCGTAATAATCATTTTGTTTAAAGTAAGGTATAATGTCATTATTAATAATCCGCTTACTCATCGCGTCAGTCAAAAGATGCTCGGTACCTTTACCAGTGCTAATGTTTATTTTTCGATCATCTCTAGCTAAAAGAATAAAAATACCATTGTCTTTATCTGCTTGACCAATTCCCCATTTTTCACCCCATTGTGCTCCCAAATAGTTAATGTATTCACCATTTGTAGAACTAATTATTGCCACCACAATTTGTGTTGAGGTAGAGTCTGAATAACGTATAAGTTTCTGTTCTAAGTTATTTTTTTGTTCAGCTGATAATAGATGAATAGCGTCATCGTAAACACTTGTTTGAAATTCTGGTTTTTCAGGAATGTCGTATTGTGCCATTCCTATTAAAGGACTAGCTAAAAATAAAACGAATAAAACTTGAAATAAAATGTGTTTTGATTGTTGCATTATCCTTTAGAAATTGAATTATCTAACTCGTCTTTGTCATCATCATTCCAAGGGAAATGTTGAGAAAGTGCTTTTCCTGCTTCTGTTATACCATCAATTAAACCTTGTTTAAAATTACCAGATTTAAATTGATTAGAAATTTTATCGCGTGTAGAATTCCAAAAATCTGCACCAACAATATTGTTAATTCCCTGATCGCCTAAAATGACAAAAGATTTATTGTCTATAGCAACATAAATTAATACTCCATTTCTTTGTTGGGTATTATTCATTTTTAAAAGATGAAAAACCTCTAGTGCATGTTCGTAAGCATCGATATCACATTTCTGTTCAATATGTACACGGATTTCACCTGAGGTTGTATTTTCAGCAATTCTAATAGCTTCAACAATTTCAGCTTCTTCGTTAGAAGTCAAGAAAAGTTCAATATTTGGCATAATTAAATTTTATTAAAAGTCGAAATTAACATCTACTGCATTTTCACTTCCTGCGTCAGCTTTATATCTTGGCATTTCTTCAAAACCAAACCATCCTGCCAAAACTGATCCAGGGAATTTTTTAATATGGATATCATAGATGTTTACAGATTCATTATAACGATCTCTAGCAATGTTAATACGGTTTTCTGTACCTTCTAACTGACTTTGTAATTCTAAGAAGTTTTGATTTGCTTTTAATTCTGGGTAACGTTCTACAGAAACTAAAAGTTTAGATAATGCTCCGCTTAAGCCACTTTGAGCTTGTTGAAATTGCTCCATATTATCTGCTGTTAGTCCACTTGCATCTATTGTCGTAGAAGTTGCTTTTGCTCTTGCTTCAATGACTGCTGTTAAAGTAGATTTTTCAAAATCAGCAGCACCTTGTACCGTTTTTACTAAGTTACCGATTAAATCATTTCGTCTTTGGTAAGAGCTTTCTACATTAGACCATGTTGTTTTAGCATTGGCTTCATAAGTTACAGCTGTATTATTAAATCCTACAGCCCATTTGTAAATACCAAAAGCTAATATTGCGATTACGATTACAGGAACTAACCATTTTTTCATGATAATTTAGTTTTAAAGTTGATTTTTTATTTTGTTTAATTGTGCTTTTATACTTTCAAGCTTTTCTATGATTTCAAATTTTTCTAAAGCTTGTTTCTTTTCTTCTTTGAGGTGTGTTTTTGCACCTTCTAATGTAAATCCTCTTTCTTTTACGAGGTGATAAATAAATTTAAGATTCTTAATGTCTTCTGGAGTAAATTTTCTATTACCTTTTGCATTCTTCTTTGGTTTTAAAACATCAAATTCTTTTTCCCAAAAACGGATAAGTGATGGATTTACGTTAAAAGCTTTGGAAACTTCCCCAATGCTATAATAAAGTTTATCTGGTAAATCTATATACATCTTAATCTAGAGATTGATTTTCTAATGATGCTTTTTTCAATAAGATATCATACTCTTCAGCTGATAGGTTACCGTAATAGAAATTAATAGGGTTAATGCGTTCCCCATCTTTAAAAACTTCATAATGTAAATGTGGGGCTTCAGAACGTCCTGTACTACCAACAAATCCAATTAAATCTCCTCGTTTTACACGTTGATTTACCTTAACATTATATTTGTACATATGGGCATACAATGAGACATAGCCATAACCATGATCAATACGAATATGATTTCCATAACCTGTAGATCTGTTATCCGCACGTTTTATAACACCATCTCCCGAAGCATAAATTGGTGTTCCACGAGGTGCTGTAAAATCCATACCATAATGAAACTTACGAACCTTTGTAAATGGATCAGTTCTGTAACCATAGCCAGAAGCCATACGTGTTAGATTTACATTATTTATAGGTTGAATTGCAGGAATAGCTTCAAGAAATTTTTCTTTATGATCAGCTAGTTTCGCTATTTCATCTAAAGATTTAGATTGTACAACAATTGCTTTTTCTAAAATATCTAGTCGTTTATTGCTTTCTGCAATTAATTGCGAATTATCAAAGCCTTCATATTTTTTATAACGATTAATTCCTCCAAAACCAGCGCGTCTTTGTTCTGTTGGTATTGGGTTGGCTTCAAAATATAATCTGTAAATAGCATTGTCGCGTTCTTCAACATTTTCTAATGCGGCAATAGCATCGTCCATGCGTTTGTCTAATAACTCATATTGCAATTCCATGTTTTGCAATTCTCGAGCCATTTCTCGTTCTTTTGGCGATTCAATATATTGACTAGCAATAAGGACAAAAAGAAATCCAAAGAGCGCAGCAGCAGTTAAAAACACACTTACATACTTAACTGTTGTTGATTTTTTACGCTTTATTTTACGATAAGAAAGCGTTTCAGAATCATAATAATATTTTACTTTAGCCATGTTTGAATTTATACTATTTTTGCATCTAATAAAGGCAGTAAATAAGCTTTTTAATTAGCCTAACGTCCAAAGATAAAAAAATAGTTTTGCATTTTTGACAATTAATTAAAAACAAGATCTAATTTCAATATATGAAGTCTCAAGATATACGTTCTAAATTTTTAAGTTTCTTTGAAGGAAAGCAACACCTTGTTGTTCCTTCTGCACCAATGGTTTTAAAAGATGATCCAACGTTAATGTTTGTTAATGCTGGGATGGCGCCTTTTAAAGAGTACTTTTTAGGAAATGCAGAACCTAAGAAAAATAGAATGACAGATTCTCAGAAATGCTTACGTGTTTCGGGTAAACATAACGATTTAGAAGAGGTTGGTTACGATACGTATCACCATACTTTATTCGAAATGTTAGGGAATTGGAGTTTTGGTGATTACTTTAAAAAAGAAGCAATTGCTTGGGCTTGGGAGTTACTTACTGAGGTTTACGGAATAGACAAAGATATTTTATACGTTACTGTTTTTGAAGGAAGCGATGATGCTGATAACTTAGAAATGGATACGGAAGCTTATGATCTGTGGAAACAATTTATTTCTGAAGATCGTATTTTAAAAGGAAACAAGAAAGATAACTTCTGGGAAATGGGTGATCAAGGACCATGCGGACCTTGTAGTGAAATCCATGTCGATATCCGTTCTGCTGAAGAAAAAGCAAAAGTAGATGGGAAATCTTTGGTGAATATGGATCATCCGCAAGTTGTGGAAATCTGGAATTTGGTATTTATGCAATACAACAGAAGAGCCAATGGTTCTTTAGAAGCATTGCCAAATAAACATATTGATACGGGAATGGGGTTTGAGCGCTTATGTATGGTGTTACAAAATGTACAATCTAATTACGATACTGATGTTTTTACACCGATTATTCGTGAAATAGAAACCATTACAGATAAAAAATACGTAGGGAAATCGAGCAATTTACCTAAAGAACAAGAGGAAATAAATGTAGCTGTTCGTGTCATTTCAGATCACGTAAGAGCTGTAGCGTTTTCTATCGCTGATGGTCAATTGCCAAGTAATACAGGAGCTGGTTATGTGATTCGTAGAATATTACGACGAGCTATACGATATGGTTTTACTTTCTTAGATAAAAAAGAGCCTTTCATTTACCGTTTAGTAGATGTATTGAGTAAAAAAATGGGAGATGCATTCCCAGAGTTAAAAGCACAACAAACTTTAATTGAAAATGTAATTAAAGAAGAAGAGACTTCTTTTCTTAGAACTTTAGATCAAGGATTAGTTTTATTAAATAGAGTTGTAGAAGAAACTAAAGGCGATACTGTTTCTGGTGAAAAAGCATTTGAATTATATGATACTTATGGTTTCCCTATAGATTTAACGGCTTTAATTCTTTCTGAAAAGCATTTAAAACTCGATGAAAAAGGATTTAAGGAACAATTAGAAAAACAGAAAAAAAGATCGCGTTCTGCAAGTGAAACTTCTACGGAAGATTGGACGGTTTTAGCAGAAGATGATGTTGAAGAATTTATTGGTTATGATGCATTAGAGGCTAATGTGAAAATTACGAGATACCGAAAAGTGACTTCTAAAAAGGATGGTGAAATGTACCAATTGGTATTTAATTTAACACCGTTTTATGCCGAAGGTGGTGGTCAAGTAGGAGAGCAAGGAGCGTTGCAAGATGCACATGGCGATGTGGTTTATATTTTAGATACTAAAAAGGAGAATAATGTTATTATCCATTTAACTAAAAATTTACCAAAGCATATTAATGAAGGTTTTAAGGCGGTAGTTAATGCAGAACACAGAGCATTGTCTTCTAGTAATCACTCTGCGACACACTTATTACACCAAGCATTAAGAGCCGTTTTAGGAGAGCATGTTGAACAAAAAGGATCCTTAGTAAAACCCAAATCATTACGCTTTGATTTTTCTCATTTTTCAAAAGTAACTTCAGAGCAATTACAAGAAATAGAAGATTTTGTAAATGCCAGAATAGAAGGAAAGCTTCCTTTAGAAGAGCAACGTAATGTTCCTATGGCAAAAGCTATTGAAGAAGGTGCAATGGCATTATTTGGTGAGAAATATGGAGATACAGTAAGGACGATTCGTTTTGGGAAGTCTATGGAATTATGTGGAGGAATTCATGTAAAGAATACAGCAGATATCTGGCACTTTAAAATAGTTTCTGAAGGAGCTGTTGCAGCAGGAATTAGACGAATTGAAGCGATAACAAATAAATCTGTTAGAGATTATTATACCGATAATAACTCTGCTTTTCTTCAAATGAAAGCCTTGCTAAATTATGTAAAAGAACCTGTAAAAGCTTTAGTAAGCCTTCAAGATGAAAATACTGAATTAAAGAAACAAATTGAAGGATTCTTAAAAGATAAAGCAAAGAATATTAAAGGGGAGCTTAAAAATGAATTAACCGAAATTAATGGTGTTCAGTTTTTAGCTAAGAAATTAGATTTAGATGCTGCCGGAGTTAAAGATGTTTGTTTTGAATTAGGAAGTCAGTTTGATAACTTATTTTTATTATTTGGAGCTGAGAATGATGGGAAAGCAATTCTGTCATGTTACATTTCTAAAGAATTGGTAGCGAGTAAAAACTTAAATGCGGGTACTATTGTAAGAGAATTAGGAAAACACATCCAAGGTGGAGGTGGAGGACAACCTTTCTTTGCAACCGCTGGAGGTAAAAATCCTGCAGGAATAGAAGCTGCTTTAGAGGCTGCTAAGGGATATTTGTAAAATAGAAATTACTTAGAGATACACAGAGAAAAGCACAGAGATTTACAGAGGGATATATTGTTTAGCATAGAATGGAAGATAATGTTTTTATCACAACTCTCTCTGTGAAACTCAGTGAGACTCTGCGAATCTCTGTGTAACAATAATATGAATAGTAAATAATAGGATAAACCTTTACGTCTCTGCGACTTTTTTGAGAATACATGAAACTACAAACACAAATACCATTACAACCACAGCAATACAATCAAATAGACTATAACTCTAGATTGCTGTTATTTGGTTCGTGTTTTTCTGAGAATATTGGAAACAAGTTTACGTATCATAAATTTCAAACAGTAGTTAATCCGTTTGGGATATTATTTCATCCTTTAGCGATTGAAAATCTTATAACAAGAGCAATTAATAAGGATTATTACACAGAAGAAGATTTACAGTTTTATAATGAACAATGGTTTTGTTTAGATGCTCATTCAAAATTAAATCAAACCTCAAAAGAAGAATTATTAAAAGTTTTAAATTCTCAACTAGATAAGACTTGTAACGACTTGCTTAATGCAACACATATTGTAATTACATTAGGAACAAGTTGGGTTTATAGACATATAGAATCTGATAAAATTGTTGCGAATTGCCATAAATTACCACAAAAACAATTTTTAAAAGAATTACTTTCAGTAGATCAAATTTCAGAATCTTTAGAAGGAATTATCAGCTTAGTAAAAAGTATTAATCCTAAAGTTTCGTTTTTATTTACCGTATCTCCTGTTAGACATACTAAAGATGGTTTTGTAGAAAATACATTGAGTAAATCTCATTTAATCACGGCGATTAATCAAGTTGTAGAACCCAGACAACATTTGTATTATTTTCCTTCCTATGAAATTATGATGGATGAATTAAGAGATTACAGGTTTTATAATGCTGATATGATTCACCCAAATCAATTGGCTATAGATTATATCTGGGAGAAATTTAAAACGGTATGGTTATCTGATGAGGCTCTGAAAACCTCAAAAATCATTTCTACCATTCAAGCTAAAAAAGCACATCGGCCATTTAATCCCAACTCTGAAGCTCATCTAGTTTTTTTGCAGAAACTTCAAGTTGATATTGAAGATTTACAACATGAATATCCTTTTTTTAATTTTGAGTAAGATTCAAAATAGAGGCTTAAGAAAGTGCTTTTAATTTTTAATAAATTTCAAATTAGTAAGCTGTCCATTTACTTCTAAGGAAACAATATACAATCCATCAGCCAGATTTGAAACATCAATAAGTTTTCTAGTTTCAAAATTTGATAATTCTAATACTTTTTGTCCATTCAAATTAATAATATTTACGTTTGCATAATTAAAATTTGGTGTTTCAATTTTAAAAGTATTTTTAGATGGATTTGGTACCAATTTAAGCGTCTTTTCTAATATTGTAAAGTCATCATTGTTTAAGGTGTCGTCTTCTTCCATGCGAGATACAGCTGCTAATAATCGGATATAAGCCGATTGGTAGTATATGGCTGGTTCACTAAATTCCCATGAGTTGTCAGGATAACCAGTATTAAAATCTAAGTAACTTTTTTGAAGAGGTTGGTTATAAGGCGGAATTAAATTAGTATTAGCAGTATAATCCCCATTAGCACCTCCAACTAAAAAGCCTGGAGCGGGTCCATAGTCTGTAATGTCTTCATTATCCCATTGAGACCCATCATAAAACCAAGTGTGGTAGATTTCTTTAATACTATTTTCTGCACCATAACTATTCATGTTACTTAGGTAAACAAGATCTAATGGATTAACACCATGAAAATAGTGAAGCATTTCTTTTGCTTTAAGATTATAGCTTGAAGTGCTAGAGGTGTTAATATTATATTTTTTAAAAATTAAATTAAGATTTCCTGTATTAGCTTTTGCTTGGTTACTTCCCCAATGGTAGATCCAATCATTAGTAAATCCTCTATATAAATCTAACGTGTTAAATTGAAAATACTCGCTATAATTATTAGAAGCAGCCGTTTGAGCAGAATTAATAATAGTGGTTTTTAAAGCCGTATTTACCGTATTTAAAGTCGTGTAATGTAATAAGGCATCAATATTTGAAATATTATAATTATTCCATGCACCATCAGCAATAACAGCTGAGTCATCAATATTGTCAATTAAATATTGATCGTATGTGTTATTGCCCGTTAAAGCATAGAGATATATAGCTGCTGTAATAGCCATTTGGCGTTGTTCTTCTCTAGTTTTATCTGCATCACCAGCAACAATTGCACCATCATCACAGTTTTCTTGAAGTGTGTCCGTGTTTAAATAAGGTAAAGCCCAGTTCCAACATAAAATTGCTTGATCTTCTAGAGTTTGTGCATAAGTTGTTAAACTAGTAAATTGACTTAAGACTTTAGAAGCATGTGCGAGTACAGAGGACGTTGAAATGGCTGCAGAAGTACAGGTAGGGCCGTAATATCGGGTGTTTGTATTGATGCTTGGTGGCGTGCTAGTGTTTTCGTTATAATTTCTGCTCCCCATTTTTATATGTACAGAGCCATCTGTGTTTATCATTTTTAGTAACCAGTCGAGTTCCCATTTTATTTCATCTATAAGATCTGGAATTCCGTTATCCGATTCAGGAATATTAAAATCATCACCAAAAATTTGAGGATTCTCTGTAAAGGCCCATAATAAATTATGTACTGTAGATTCTGTGAAGGTTACGTATTTATTATAACCGCCTGCATCAAACCAGCCACCGCTCATATCTTTTGTCGTTGTTGTATTATCTTGGTCATAAATATCGCGAGCAGCTGTATCTTGAGTAAAAGAAATAGCATCTACATAAGGAGCTAAAACATAAGGTTCAGCTTTTTCAATACCCGCTCTGTTATAATAAAACATTTTAGAGGTTGTTTTAATAATATTATCATAAACAGTATCATTAACCTCAAATATTGCTGAAGATTCGTTAGTAGAAGTATCAAAAATATAATAGCTGCCATTGGTTATTACAGATGAAAAATCGAACCACCAACCGATATCGCCAGATTGCGAATGTATATTTCCATTATTCCATTGTTGAATCGTACCTGAAAAAACAATATTATCTGTTAGTGCATTTCGAACTTCAATTGTGCTATTTGGTGTGTAATTTAAATCACTATTAAAACCAATCTGCGGATTACTAATAACAGCAACTTTAGTCGCATTTGTTCTGTAACCAAATTGATCAATATGGATGAAGTCACTATGTTGAGCGAAACAAAATAAAGGAAAAAGAAAATAGAGTATGATTAACTTTTTCATCGTTTATTTTTTTGAAGGTTGAATATATAAAACTCGAAATTATTTAGCTTTCAGAAACTCGGACACTTTCTGGTACTAAAACCGTATAATCTCCATTGTTTCTAAGCACATCACGTACAATAGAAGAGGATATAAAAGAAGTTTTAGAAGAGGTTAATAAGAATACGGTTTCTATTTTAGAGAGTTTTCTATTGGTATGAGCAATGGCTTTTTCAAATTCAAAATCAGCCGGATTTCGTAAACCTCTTAATATAAATTCGGCATTAACTTCCCTACAGAAATCAATAGTTAGCCCTTTATAAGTAACTACTTTTACTTTAGGTTCGTCTTCAAAAGATTTCTCAATAAATTGTTTTCTTTCTTCTAATGAAAACATGTAATTCTTGTCAGAATTAATACCGATAGCAACAATAACTTCATCAAAAAGTTTAATACCGCGTTTTATAATATCGTAATGTCCGTTGGTTAGCGGGTCAAAAGATCCTGGGAATATGGCTCGTTTCATCGGTGATAATGTTTTGTGGTTTACGTTAAATAAATAGACGTTATAGATTCAAAGATAATTATTATTTCAGAGCTTCTTTAATTGCACTATCAAATAAATCTTGCATACTTATTCCGGCTTGTGCAGCTTGTTGAGGTAAAATGCTTTCATTGATAAGACCAGGAACTGTATTTACTTCTAATAAATAAGGTTCATCATTTTTAAAGATAAATTCACTTCTAGAAAAGCCTTTCATTTTTAAAGTTTCATAGATTTTTTTAGCTTCAATGTTTACTCTATTTGCGTAATCATCAGAAATACGAGCAGGTGTAATTTCTTGAGATTTCCCTTCATATTTAGCTTGGTAATCAAAGAAGTCATTTTCAGATACAATTTCGGTGATTGGTAAAACGAGAGTTTCTCCTTTGTAAGTAATTACACCCACAGAAACTTCTACACCATCTAAAAACTGTTCGATAATAATTTCATTATCTTCTTTAAATGAATTGTCAATAGCAGTTTGTAATTCTTCCTTTTTATAAACTTTAGAAATACCAAAACTACTACCAGCTTTGTTTGCTTTTACAAAACAAGGTAAACCAACTTTGGCTACAATAGCGTCTTCATCTACAACATCACCAAAATTTAAGTAATAACTTTCAGCCGTTTTAATACCAAAAGGTTTTAGCGTTGCTAATAAATCACGTTTATTAAACGTTAATGCGGCTTGATACATAGAACAGCTCGTTTGTGGTATATTTAGCAATTCAAAATACGCTTGCATATAGCCATCTTCGCCGGGAGAACCGTGAATGGCATTAAAAACACAATCGAATTTTATCTTAGTTTCGTTTATTAAAACAGAAAAATCATTTTTATCTACCGGAAATTCTTCATCCAAATCATTAACAAATACCCATTTATTTTTAAAGATATGAATGCGGTAAGCATTATATTTATTTTTGTCTAAAGTGTTAAAAACCACGTTACCACTCTTAAGGGAGATCTTGTATTCGCTAGAATAACCGCCCATTATAATTGCAATATTTTTCTTCATCTTTCAGTTTAAAAAAGCCCGTGTGTAAATGTATAATATATTTTTTATAAACTAAATGAGTTGTTCGTACGTATTTTAGATATGTGTCGTTATTATTTCTTAGTTTTGCCAACAATTATTTGCATATGAGTTTTATTAAGTTTCTTACCAGTAAAGTTTTTTTTAAACAAGTTGCATTAGCTCTTGTAGCTGTTGTAGTTTTGTGTTTTATAGCCTTAAAATGGTTGAGTATAACCACCAATCATGGTGAGTTTATAACTGTACCAGATTTAAAAGGTAAATCCTTAGAAACTGTAGGGATAGAGTTAAAGGATAATCATTTGGCTTTAGAAATTCAAGATTCTGCAAATTATAATCCAAAATACCCAAAGTATTCTGTAATTGAACAAAACCCAATAGCAGGATCTAATGTTAAGGAGAATAGAAAAATTTATTTAATCTTAAATCCTTCTGGTTACAGAAAGGTTGAAGTGCCAAATATTTTGAAAAGAACCTTTAGACAAGCAAAACCTCAATTAGAAGCCTTAGAGTTTACAATTGGAAAAATAACCTATAAAGATGCCATTGGTGAAGGTGTTATTTCTATGTCACATGACGGAGAAACATTAAAGCCAGGCACATTATTACCATTAACTTCTAAGATTGACTTAGTAGTGGGTAACGGTAAACTTTAAATTTATATAATGCCAAATATTCCTGAAATTTCAGACGATGCAGAAAACGAATTATACGAGCATCATGCTTTTAAAGTTGTTGCTGGTCAACAACCACTTCGTATCGATAAATACTTAATGAATTTTATTGAAAACGCAACACGTAATAAAATTCAAGTTGCCGCGAAAGACGGTAGTATTTTTGTAAATAACGTTCCCGTAAAATCGAATTACAAAGTAAAGCCTAATGATTTTATTACTGTAAAATTTGAGCATCCTCCACATGAAAATCTTTTGGTTGCAGAAGATATTGATATCGATGTGGTTTATGAAGATGATGACTTGTTAGTGGTGAACAAACCTGCCGGAATGGTAGTACACCCTGGTCATGGTAATTACTCTGGGACTTTAATTAATGCCTTGATTTTTCATTTTGAAAATTTACCAAATAACTCAAGTGAAAGACCAGGTTTAGTACACCGAATCGATAAAGATACCAGTGGATTATTAGTGGTTGCTAAGACAGAACAAGCCATGGCACATCTTTCTAGTCAATTTGCTAAGAAAACAAGTGAGCGCGAATATGTTGCTATTGTTTGGGGTAATATGGAAGAAGATGAAGGAACTATTGAAGGTAATATTGGTCGCCATCCAAAAAATAGATTACAAAACGTTGTTTTCGTAGACGATGATGAAGAGCAAGGAAAACATGCTGTAACACATTATAAGGTGATAGAACGTTTAGGTTATGTTACTTTAGTGAGTTGCAAGCTTGAGACGGGACGTACACACCAAATCCGTGTGCACATGAAATATATTGGACATACATTATTTAACGATGCGCGTTATGGTGGTGAACGTATTTTAAAAGGAACAACGTTTACAAAATATAAACAGTTTGTAGATAACTGTTTTAAAATTTTGCCAAGACAAGCGCTACATGCTAAGACGTTAGGTTTTGTACATCCAACCACAAATGAATTTATGAGGTTTGAATCTGAAGTTCCTGAGGATATGACCTTATGTATTGAGAAATGGCGCCATTATGCAAGGCATATGGATGCTTAGGTAGAAACCGATACACCATTTTATTTATATCAGCATCTCATTTTTTCTGCACAAGTTTCTAAAGCTTAATAGAAAAAATGAGATGTTTTTTTATATATATTATTTTGAATGTGATAGAAGCGTATCATTCAAATAGATCTTCTTCAATTTATTTCTTCAAAAATAAAAAAGTACATTCCTTGGTGTTATTGATGTTTTCTATGTTTTTATTATTTCGATAGGAAATACTTATATCGTTATCTAGATTAGTGTTCAGTAATATTTGAAATTCTTTCATATAGATTGTATTTTTACATAGAGAAAGAAAATAGTTTAACCATTAATAAAACACCTGCTTTTGCAGTTCACTATATATGAAATTAGTATTATCACCAGCAAAATCTTTAGATTACGAAACAAAATTGCCAACTAGCAAAACGACGGATGGTCAATTTTTAAAAGAAGCAGATCAGCTTAATAAAGTCTTGAAAAAGAAATCAGCAAAGGATTTATCAGAGCTGATGCACATTTCAGATAACTTAGGGCAGTTAAACTTTGAACGAAATCAAGATTGGGAATTACCATTTACCCAAGACAATGCCAGACCAGCTATTTACGCATTTAGTGGAGATGTTTATAGAGGAATAGATGCTTATACAATTGATACGAAGAAATTAGATAAAGTAGAAGATACTGTACGTATTCTTTCAGGTTTATATGGAATTTTAAAACCTTTAGATTTAGTGCAACCTTACCGATTAGAAATGGGAACTAAATTGCCTGTAGGTAAAAACAAGAATTTGTATGAATTCTGGCAAAAGAAGGTGACCAAGGCGTTGAATGAAGAATTAGAAGACGATGAACTCTTTATCAACCTAGCAAGTAACGAGTACTTTAAGGCAGTTGACACTAAAGCTTTAAAAGTACCTGTTGTAAATATTGTTTTCAAAGAATTTAAAAACGACAAGTATAAAATTGTTGCTTTCTATGCCAAATTAGCAAGAGGATTAATGACCAGATATATTATTGATACAGATGCAAAAACGGTAGATGATATTAAAGCTTTTAATTATGAGAATTATGGTTTTAGCGATGCGTTGTCTTCAGAAAATGAGTTGGTGTTTACCAGATAAAGTGAATATAAATAGCTAATTTTGCAGCTATGTATTACTTCTTACTTTTAGCGCTTAAAGCGTTTTGCATCTATCATGCTTTTAAAAATAACAAACCTTTTTATTGGTATCTCATTATATTTATTGTTCCCATATTGGGGCCATTAATATATATTATCACTCAGGTGTATAATAGAAATGACACTCAAAAAATACAAGAGGAAATTACAACCGTTTTAAATCCTACAAAACGGATTAAAGACCTAGAAGCTAAGCTAAAATTTATTGACACCTATACCAACAGAATTGATTTAGCAGATGCTTATTATGCAAATAAAGATTTTGATAAAGCCGTTCTTAATTATAACATAACTTTAGAAGATACGGTTCAAGATCCTTTATATGCGAGACAAAAACTGATCTTGTGTTATTTTCAATTAAGTGATTATAATGCTGTAATTACTCAAGCTGAATTGATAAAGGATAAGCACGAATTTAAAGGTTCAAAGCAACAGTTCTGTTATGGTTTAGCTTTAAATGAATTGGGTAAAAGAGAAGAGGCAGAAGTGCAATTAAAAACCATAGATAGACCGTATTCTAATTACGCAGAACGTTTAGAGCTTGCTAAGTTTTATTTAGATAACAATAAAGCTTCCGAAGGAAAGGCGTTGTTAAATGAAATTTCTATGGAATCTAAAAGCTTAACAAAACCTAACCAAAAGTTATACGGAAGTACTATTGTTGAGGTAGAGCGTTTGTTGTCTTCTCTAAAATAAGTTAGGAAACAGTTTTAGTTATTTTTTATTCTTTTTATAATTTCTTCCATACCATAACAAGAACCCTGTTACAGGTAATGTTGCGGTTAATAAGCTAATTAAAAAGGCTATGATTTTTCCAACAATACCACCAATGGCCCCAATATGAATATCGTAATTCATTCGTAATACTTTATCTGCAAATTTAGCATCCTTATACTTTCCGTATATGGCTGGTGTTTCAATTTCTTCTAAAGTATTTTGATCAAAAAATCTAAAATCGGAATCGTAATAAAGACCTTTGCTATTAGAAACTTCTACGTAGATACTTTCGTCCTCAGTTTTAGGATAATGTAATTCGTAGGCTACAGCTTCAGGCGATTCTTTTTGAAGTTTTACAATAAGATAGTCCATCGGAATCGTGCTGTTATCGCTTAATGCTTCACTTTTATTTTCCGGAATAATAAATGCAGGAACTTTATCTCCACCAACAGATTTATATACAACATACTTTAACCAATTATAAGAAATAACAGAACCTGTAAACGCGACTATCAAAGCTAATGAACAGATGTAGAATCCAATAACAGTGTGTAAATCGAAGTTTTTGCGTTTCCATCGTGTTGTCTTTTTCCAATCAAATTTTAAACGTTGTTTTAAATTTTTACGCTTTTTAGGGATCCATATAATAAATCCAGATATAATAATTAGAATGAAAATTAAGATAGAAGCAGCAACCAATTGTTCGCCTATTTCTTTAGGTAACCATAAACGTGTATGACCTTTTAAAATGAAAGCAAAAAAACCCGTAAGATGGTCATCTACTTGTATGACTTCTCCATTGTATGGATTAAGAAATACACTTTGATAGAATTCAGGTTCAGCATCATAAAAAATGACTTCTATAGCGTCTTTATTTTTTTTAAAAACTGTTCCATGAATCGTATTATTAGGAAAAACCACTTTAGCATAATCCTTAGCTTCGGTGGGCGTCAGTATAGCTGCATCCTGTGGTTCAACATATTTGTAATCGTCGTATAATCCTTCAATTTCTTCTCTAAATGCCCAAGAACAGCCCGTAATAGCAACAACAAATACGACGAGTCCGGTTGCTAAACCTAAAATTTTATGTAGTTGAAAAATGATTTTTTTTACGGACATATTGTTTTTTAAATTAAAAAAGAGCAAACTTACAAATTAAGCTTGCTCTTTAAGTATGAGTTAATTAAAATTTATATGAGAAAGTACCTAATAATACACGCTTTTGCTGAGGTGTTACTGTACTCCAACCAGAAAAATAAGTTTCGTCTGTAATGTTATTTGCTTTTACACTAACTCTAAACTTACTCGTTTCATAATAAATAGAAGCGTTAAATATGGTATAAGCAGGAATATAAAAACTACCAGTAACAGCTTTGTAATCCGTCATAGTATCATATTCAGATTGACCGTTAAACCCAGCTCCTATACCAAAGTTTTTAAAGAATTTATAGTCTGCCCAAAAGTTGTATGTGAACTCTGCACCAGATTCTCCGTAACGATTTCCTTCCAATTCAGTTGCACTAGGTGAATCTGTTATTTCAGAATCGTTGTAACTAAACCCAGAGTGAATGTTTAAGTTAGTTATTGGGTTGGTATTTACTTCTAGCTCAACACCTTGACTGTTAACTTCTACATCTTGCGTTTTTGTTGCCCAATAATATGCGTTGTCTACATTAATGTTGTAATAACTTAAAGTCGCTTCTAATTTATTATTGAAAAGGTTCGATTTTGCTCCAACTTCAAATTGATTGGCTTGTTCAACATCAAAAGCTTGTAATGTTACATCTCCAGTATCGTAATCTGTAATATATTCAGGGTTGACGTAAGAAAAGCCATTTTGGTAGTTGGCAAAAATTGATAATTCATCAATAATAGGTTGAAAAACAATTCCAAATTTTGGTGAGAATGTAGATTCTGTATATTCATTGTCATCATCAGTGTTTGTATTTCTGTCTCCTTGATAATCAAATCTATCGTAACGTACACTAGCCATTACAGATAAAGAAGGTAGAATATTAATAACATCAGAAACATATGCTCCAAATACATTTTGACGAATATCGCTATCTAAATAACCTAAGCCTGTTAAAGCAGCGCTTAAGTTTTCTTCGTTAATTTCTGGTTCACCATAAACTAAATCTCCATCAATATTTATAGTGTGTAAATAACCCCAATTAGAGCTATTGTTAATAATGTTATAATCTAGATAATCTGCACCAACTAATAATTTATTTTCTAAATCACCAATTTTAAAAGTACCTGTAAAATTTTGTTGAAGATTAATTGTTTTAGTTCTCGAGTCCGTATCCTGAGCATATAAATTAAAAAGTGCATCAGAGCCATTCCATAAATAAGTATAATACCCTAATGATTTTGCTAAACCACCTGAGATTAAGGTTTGAGAAGACCATTGGTCTGAAATTTTCCAAGCAACCTCTCCACGATAGTTTTGTGTTATGTTATTAATAGTAACATCATTACTTGTAAAAGATAAGTCTGTGTTATAATCTAACTCTTCAATAGAATTAAACGCTAACGGAGCATAACGGTTTAAGAATAAGAAAGTTTCATTAGTTTGTTCATTATCTGATGCTTCATAAGAAAAGTTAAGCGTAAGGTCATTGTTAACTTTGTAAGAAATTGAAGGGGCTATAAATACTGATTTTTTTAAGCCAGCATCCTGAAAGCTATGTTCTTGCTGAAAACCTGTATTGATACGAAAAGATAATTTATCAGTAGGACTAACGTTAATATCTGCATTAAATTTTGCAAAATCGTTAGAACCACCAGCAACTGTTATTTCACCACCTGTTCCGCTATGAGGTTTTTTTGTAATGATGTTTATTAAACCACCATAAGAAGTTACAGAACTACCAAACAATGTACCAGAAGGTCCTTTAATAACCTCTACACGTTCTACGTTTGAAGGGTTAATGAATCCGTTTGTAATACCCGCAACACCATTGACTAATTGTGGTTGTACTGCAAAACCACGACTAGAATAATAACCAGCACCATCACCACTTCTTCCTGTAGATGACCATAGTTTAGTTATACCTGCCGCATTTTTTAAGGCGTCTTCAAAAGTATTAACGGATTGAGATATTAATAATTGATTGGTAATTGTATTGTAAACCTGAGAGTTTTCAATATTTTTTAAAGGCATTTTAGAAACATAGGCACTTGTTTTTCGTGAAAATTTATTTTTTCGATTCACATCTAAAACAACTTCTTCCAAGATTTCATTTCCTTCATAAAGAATGATATTATCTAGCGTTAAGTTTTCGTTATTAGAAATTGAAAATTCAATCTCCTTTGTTTTAAATCCAATGTATGAAACTGAAAGTGTGTAATCTCCATTTTCAATATTTGTTATTTCAAATGTTCCATTCTCGTTAGTTTGTATTCCTTTTGTGGTATTTTTAATTAATAAGTTTACACCAATCAGTGAGGTTTTGTTATTATCCGTAACTGTACCAGATAGGCTTGCGTTTTGAGCAAAACCTAGTTGTGTAAATAATATAATGAGTATTAAACTGGATAAAATATTTTTCATCTTACGCTTTATTTAGACTTAATATAAATAGTTAATTTTGGCAAATGTATTTATGTAATATTTATTAACCAAATTATTTATAATAAATCTAAATAATATTTTTGAAGATGAATTAAGGTCTATTAATTCCCGTGAATACTGTGTTTTTGTAAATTAAAGTATGTGAGTAATTTATAAGTAAAGATAAAAGTTTAGATCTAAGAATGGCTTAGGTTATTTAAATGTATTAGAAAACTACTGTTGTTAGTTGAATTTTTTTCGAATAAAAAAGAAGATTAAGACTATTATAATTAAAATACAGAGATATAAGAGATATGATAAATTAGGAGGCGTTTCACCAATCGCTACATTTTCCCAGCTCTCATTTTTCAAACTAATATTTAATTCGTAATTATTGGAACGGTTTAGGGTGTGTCTTTCTTTAGGAAAACCTTCTAATAAGAATATAATGATTGATGCACTACGATGAATATCTTTAAATAATTTATTATTAATGTAAATAGAATTAACAGTTTTTGGTAGTCCAATAATTTCAGTGACTAATTTAGTTTCGTGACCTAAATATACTTTTGGATTCTTAAACTGTAAAGTGTCTGTTTTATTTATAATAATAGAAAAATTATTATAAAAATGTTCAATTACTAAGTTTTGAAAATCTTTAGGTGATTTATAGGCACCTTCTCCATTAACGTAATTTACTTCCTGTTGAAAAGCGGTTAGTGAGGTGTTGACTTGTAAAATGATTTGTCCACTTTCCGTTTTAGAAATAATAATATTAGAAAAATCAGGACTGTGAGCAAAAATAAAATTGCTCACCAACATACAGCAAAAAATAAGTATTTTCATTAAAGGAATTCTATAAAGCATATTCACCTCGTAAGCCGTCTATAAAATTGTTGTTTCCTGCTTTATCTACATGGTAATGGTATCCTCTAATGGTATCATAATGACCTCTAGATTCATCTAAATCGGAGTGTTCATTTCCATTTTTATCTGTATTTTCAAAAATACCGTAACCGTCAAAGGCATACCCAATCATTGCAGCATGTTTATCTTCTTGCTCTATTTTTGTAGAAATACCTGTTGCAGCATGGTAATGGTAACCTTCGTGCAGATTGATGTGTCCGCCTGCATCATCAAAAGGTGCTAAAGTATATGCGCTTAAGATGTTATCTACAGGAGCGGGAGCATTAAAAATTACACCATTAAACGCTAAGCCTCTATTAGATGGCATTGTTGAATTATTTTGTGGTGGACCAGCATGTCCTTCTGGTCTTTCAGGTCTTTCTCCATTTTTAGGTCTTTCATGTCCTGGAGGTGGTCCCCCTAGACCTCCACCACCTTGAGGGCCTCTAGAAAAACTGTAAGCCGATTTTGCTTTCTTCGGAGTTATAGGAATGTAGTAAGTGTGCGTTATTCCGGTTACATAAGACGGTAAGCATTCTACACAATAATTTTGATATTCTTCTCCTACATTAGGGTTTGCTGCATCTTCGCATTCTTGTTTTGTGCTTGTTTTTGTAATTTTACCAGTTTCTTGGTCGTATAACATCCAAGTATCATCGTCATAAAAAGTAGCTAAGTTTTTAACAAACGTACCATCTACATCATAGACTTTTCCATCACTTAACCAAATGCCACCTGCTGAAGCATCGTCTGATATGTTATCTGGACACCATGGTCCCATATCATGATCTGTGGGTACTGAGGTCACAACAATTTTATAGCAATCAGCAGTAGTACCATCAGAAAGTTCTCTGCTTTCAATTGTAATAGGTTCCACTAATCCTTCTTTTAAAAAGTTATCACTTTTAACGGCTATAACAACTTCATCTTCTGATGTAGTAGATCCTGTGCTAGAAACATTGTTTTTACAGGCAGAAAAGATGGCTAATAATGATCCTATTGCAAGGATTTTAAAATGATTTTTTATCATAATAATAGTGTTTTAAGTGATGATGCGTAAATATAAAACATCACTTTACTTGTTTTAAGTAATAATTATCGAAAGTTAGTTTAAATATTTTAGAGCGTAAAATAATTAGAAATGATACCGCATTATATTTTAATCCTCACTTCCCCATGGAGCGCTTGGTGTTTCAATTGTTTTAGTTAAATCAAATTGAACTGTAAATAATCGGTCAGATCCTATGCGACGAAGGTTGTACGTTAGGCTTGTTTCATCTATAGTAAACCACCAAATATTTGTTGACGCTGCTGGTAAAATAGTTGAAGTATGTTGATCAGCAGGAAACATTTGAAGATTTGGTAGTCCTTCATTTGCACTTGTGCCACCATATTGAGTTAGTTTTTCTTCAGAACCATCTTCATGACGATGATCGTGTTTTAAGCTCATTATCTTATCTGCATTCATTTGTAAAACCCAGGTTCGCGATTTATTTTCACCTACAAAAAAAGGAATTCTAATTGTATTGGTTTCGCAAGATCGCACATGCATCACTAATTTTTCACCTGTAAAACCGTCACCTTCAGCACCGCCTGCCGTAATTTTACCTTGGTATGCTTTTCCACAATGTATTTCTAGTTGTTTCCAGAATTTTTCTGAACTAGTTTGTTCTTGGGCTATAATGTATAGCGGTAATAATAGGATGATATAGATTAAGGTTTTCATGATATTTCTTTAGATTTATGTACTAGTTTTATCTCACAGTTAAACATACAAAATTAACTTTATGGAGACTAATTAATTCTTTAGGCCAAACGCAAAATAAAATGATAAATGCATTCAGAATCAAAGCATATAAAAGCTGATATAATGAATGTTTTTTATTTCAATTTAAAATATAAGTATAATGAAAAAAGTTTTACAAATAGGTAATGGTATTGCTCTAGTTGCAACAATAGTTATTAATTACCTGTCTAATACAGGGCTATTAAATAACACTACAATAGGTGAAGTTTCTAATAGCTATAAATCATTATTTACACCTGCAGGTTATACATTTGCTATTTGGGGAATAATTTATCTGTTACTTCTAGGTTTTGCTATTTATCAAGGTAGAAGTTTATTTGTGAAAGTTAAGAACGATGATTTTGTGTTAAAAACAGGATGGTGGTTTATATGGTCTTGTCTTTTTAATTCACTTTGGGTATTTGCTTGGATTTATGAATACACAGGTGTGTCTTGTATCTTTATTTTTTTATTGCTCTTTTCGCTATTAAAAATTGTAATGAATAATAGAATGGAATTAGATGATGAACCGTTTCCTATCATTGCTTTTGTTTGGTGGCCGTTTATTATTTATTCAGGTTGGGTTACTGTGGCAAGTATTGCTAATGTTTCTACTTATTTAATAAAAATAGATTGGAGTGGTTTAGGGTACGCTCATATAACTTGGACAATTGTAATGATTTTTATAGCTGTAGTTATTAATTTACTAGTGACTTGGAAACGAAATATGAGAGAGTTTGCTCTAGTTGGTGCTTGGGCGTTAATAGGTATAGGGAATGCTAATAAATTAACAGTAGAGACTATTACGTATGTTGCTTTTGTGAGTGCAGCGATTTTAATTATTAGCAGCGCTATTCATGCTTTTAAAAATCATGAGACGAATCCTCTTCTTAAACTTAAACAATGGCGTAAATCATAGTATTTGCAATAAAATGGGGTATTTCGTCGAGTTGGGACAAAATAACTGTAACTTCGCACCTAATTAAAGGAGTGACCTAAATAAATAGCGTTTGCTTCATAAACACTATTTATGTCATTTAAATCATTGGGCCTTTCTGAGCCTATACTTAAAGCTATCCAAAAAAAAGGATACGAAACACCTTCACCAATCCAAGCAAAAGCAATTCCTCCAGTATTAGAAGGAAAAGATGTTTTAGCTTCAGCACAAACAGGAACAGGGAAAACAGCAGGTTTTACTTTACCGTTACTTCATAATCTTTCTACTAATGGTTCTGAGCAACGACACAGACCAATTAGAGCTTTAGTTTTAACGCCAACACGTGAGTTAGCAGCACAAGTTCATGCTAATGTAAAAGAATATAGTGAGTTTCTAAATATTAGAAGTACTGTAATATTTGGTGGTGTAAATCAGAAACCACAAGTTAATAAATTAAGTCAAGGAATCGATGTTTTAGTCGCAACTCCAGGACGTTTATTAGATTTAGAAAGTCAAGGTTTATTATCATTAAAACATGTTGAAATATTTGTTTTAGATGAAGCAGACCGTATGTTAGATATGGGTTTTTTACGCGATATAGAACGTGTAATGAAACTAATACCTAAAAAGAGACAAAACCTTATGTTCTCGGCAACGTTCTCTAAGGATATTAAAAAATTAGCCTATTCTATTCTTAATAATCCTGTTCAAGTTGAGGCTACGCCAGAAAATACAGCTGTTGAGGTTATTGAGCAGAAAGTATATCGTGTTGCTAAAGGAAAGAAAACCGGACTTATTATTAAGTTGATTTCTGAAGGTGACTGGAAACAAGTTTTAGTATTTACTAGAACAAAACATGGTGCTAACAACCTTTGTAAAAAGATGATTAGTGCAGGGATTACTGCTGCCGCTATTCATGGAAATAAAAGTCAAGGAGCTAGAACAAAAGCTTTAGCCGGATTTAAAAATGGTTCTATTAGAGTTTTAGTGGCTACTGATATTGCAGCTAGAGGTTTAGATATTCCGTTATTACCACATGTTATCAATTTTGAATTGCCTAATATTTCTGAAGACTACGTTCATAGAATTGGTAGAACAGGTAGAGCAGGAGCTAGCGGACAAGCTATTTCTTTAGTAAGTGCAGATGAAACTACTTTCTTACGCGATATTCAGAAGTTGATTGGTATGAAGATTGAAGTTGAAATCGTTGAGGGTTTTGAACCCGATCCGAATGCTTCAACTGAACCTATAAAACCAGGTCAGAATAGAAATCAAGGTCGTGGTAGAGGTTCTAATTCAAGAAACTCTGGTAAGCCTAAAAGTTCAAGTTCAGATCGAAATAAGAGTAAAAGTCGTAGTCGAAGTAATGACAGTAGACGTTAATATATGACTTCTGATTTAAAAAATACCATACTAGAAGTATGTGATAAAAAAATAGCACAAAAGGGAACCAATGTTGGGGTTTCCTTTTATGCTTTTTTTAAAAATAAAAATGACAATCCTGTATTATTGATGGAAGCAGCAACTTGGTGGATAAAAACACATCAGTTAAATCATTTTGAAAAAGCAGTTAAGATTAAAGAATTAGTTAAAACTCTATAATTTGTCTACACAACTCAATAATCCGCTTCACGGAATAAAACTAGAGCAAATCATTACAGATTTACAGGCTCATTACGGTTGGGAATACATGGGGTACGAGATTAAGATCCGTTGCTTTACAGATAATCCTTCTATAAAATCTAGCTTAAAATTTTTACGACGTACGCCTTGGGCTAGAACTAAGGTTGAACAGATGTATTTAAGTTATTTAAAGAAAAATAAAAAAGATTAGTTTTCCTCTTCTTCAAACGGAATTACTACAGCATCAAATTCTGCATCTTTAAATTCGTCTCTACTCATCCAATATTCAGATGTAGTTAGAATGTATGAGTTTTCTCCTGTAGCCGTTAAATCCCAAATAATAGATTCAGATTCATCAAAAGCTTCTTCACCTGCAAGTTGACTAGAGAATAACCTTTTGATAACATTGTTATTGGCTAGTGTTTTTTCAAATGATTTTAAAATAACTTCCTTGGTGATGTCTTCGTTTGGAGTAATTTCAAATTCTATTACTGTAGCTTTTGTATTTGGAAATGTTCCATTGTAAGCTTTGTGTAATAACTGATTAATGTTATAAAGTTGGTGATGTAGTGAAATATCGGGATACTCTTCAGATATCTTATCGAGTAACATTTCGTGAGAAAGCTGATCGATTTGATTCTCATTCAGTTGTTCAGATAGCTTATATTCTAAAACAATTGCAGCAGCTTCATTGGGTTCAAAATCAGATATAGCCATCGCTAAGAATTCTAATAATTCTTGTTCTGTAGCATTTGATATGTCTTCTAATCCAAATTTTTCTAATAAAGTACGATAGTCTTCAGTACTCCAAGCATTTTTTAATTTTTCTACTGTTTTTACGCTATTAATAATTATATGGTATTTCATAATTTACCTAATTTTTTACCTTTTTTCTTATCTATATAATGCCGTAGCACTCCACCTTTAACATTGTTCACATCAAATTCAACAATGAAAGCTTTATCATCTATTTCTTCAATTATTCGGTGCATTTTTTTAATATCAATTCTATTGATAATAGTGTGGATGATATCAAAATCTTGCTGAGATCCATTACTCCCAAATCCTTTAGAGCCCTTATAGGTTGTTAAGCCTACACCAAGTTCTATCATAATGGCATGTTTTATTTTTGCATAGTCGTTAGAGACGATGGTAACCCCAATAAAGTCTTCAAATCCTTCAATAGTTAAATCTGTCACTTTTGCGGTTACAATGTAAGTAAGGATAGAGTAGAGGGCTGTTTCTACAGAAACAACTAAAGCTGTGATACTAAACAAAACAATATTGAACATTAGGATGACTCTACCGATACTTAATCCAAATTTATCATTGAGATAGATTCCTAAAATTTCAGATCCATCTAAAACGGCTCCGTTTCTGATGGCAATTCCTATTCCTCCTCCTAGGCACAATCCACCAAAGATGGAAATAAGTAATTTATCATCTGTGATAGTGTCATAATCTCCAAAATGAATTAATAGAGCAAAGCTTAAAATACTAAGTATTGATTTAATGACAATGCGTTTAGAAACGGTATAATATCCTAGAATTAAAAATGGTAAACTGAAAATGACTAACAGCATTGATATATCTACACCAATAAGTCTGTTGACTAATAGTGCTATCCCGGTAACTCCTCCATCCATAAAACCATTAGGTAATAAAAAAGCTTTTAAGCCAACGCTAGCTAATACAATACCAAGCGCAATTTGACCATATTCTGAGAAAAAATTATAAGTTTTGGAGTGTTTCAAGTTTTTGTTTTTTATTGGAGTAAAAGTTACAAAAACGATTTAAAATAGAATTGTTTTATCTCTAGTTTTTAGAGGATTAAACGTGTTTTTTAATTCCTAATTTATTTAATTTTTTTAATGATTAATAAGGGGTTTTTAGCAGCTTATTGAGAAATTAAAAAAATAGATGGTGTAAATTGTATTATAAGAATTGCACGAGTATGTAAGCTAAATTATTTTATTTGTCTTAAGCCTTCATAGACAACAATACCAACAGAATTAGCTAAATTTAAGCTTCGAATTGACTCACTATAAAGAGGTATTTTAAAAAGTTGAGATTTATATTGCTCAATAAGTGGTTTAGGTAAGCCAACAGATTCTTTTCCGAATACCAAGAACATATCATCTTTAAATTCAATATCCCAATGATCTTTTGTGCCATGACTGGATAAGAAAACCATTTTAGCAGTGTTATTTTTAGCGAAGAACTCTTCGATATTATCGTAATAGATGACTTCTAAATGTTGCCAATAATCAAGGCCTGCACGTTTTAGACGTTTATCGTCAATTTCGAATCCAAAAGGTTTTACTAAATGTAGAACAGAACCACTAGCGAGTGCCAAACGGCCTATGTTACCTGTATTGTTTGGGATTTCAGGCTCTATTAAAACAATATTTAATGACATAATTTTAGTTGCTTTTAGGTAATCTTTTATTTTGACGAATTGTCAACTTTAGAATCTTTTGTAGTGATTTTTAAAATGACAAATCGGATCAATAATATAAATGGGAATCCATGAAATAGGACATCAAAATAATCTTTAGGAGTCATGCCATTTGCTCCACCTGCAATCCAGCGTATTTTACCAAGCAGATGAGGTTCTGGGAAAAATGGTACTAGTCCTAATGTAAGGCAAAGTAAAATTATTAATCGCCAATCGTTGAGTATTTTCATTGTATAAAAAAAGTCTATTCAAAGATAAGAATAGACTTGATGATTTTTATGTTTTGACAACTACTTTTTTGTTTGTTGCTCTTTTATTGTATTGGGGTTAATATCAAAAGAATTGGTTTTCTGATTGATATTTCCTGTCAGATTTGTAGGATTTGTTTGTTTCGTTTTTCTTCTAAACTTTTTTTCGTCTTTTATAATTCCCATAATTTGTTTTTTTGGTTCACATCAATATAACAAATTAGAGTTGTTTTCTCTCACAAGGCTTTCATAAAACCTAGGGCGAAAACGTTAAAGTGTTTTAAGATTTAGTTTTAATTGAAGATACAAAAGCATCAAAATTAGTCGCTCCGTTTTTAGTTAAGTGTTTTATAAAAGCACTTCCTATAATAGCACCTTTTGCATGTTCTGTAGCTTGTGTAAAAGTTTCATTGTCCGAGATACCAAAACCAACAATTTGAGGATTTTTTAATTTTAGATCTGCAATACGTTTAAAGTAATCTGTTTGCGTATTACCAAAACCAGAATTGCCTCCTGTTACGCTAGCAGAACTTACCATGTAAATAAAACCATTAGAAACCGAATCTATAAAGCGAATACGTTCATCTGATGTTTGAGGTGTAATTAAAAGCACATTAACTAAACCATGTTTTTCAAAAACAGATTTATACTCTTCATTATAAACATCAACAGGTAAATCTGGAATAATAAGTCCATCGATTCCTATCTCTTCACATTTTTCACAAAAGGCTTCAATACCATATTGTAACATAGGGTTAAAGTATCCCATGATGATTAGAGGGATAGAAACTGTTTTACGAATATCTTTTAACTGTTCAAATAACAATGCTGTTGTCATTCCGTTATTTAAAGCTTTTGTAGAACTAGCTTGGATTGTTGGTCCATCAGCTAATGGATCGCTGAAAGGCAATCCTATTTCTAACATATCTATGCCACTTTTTTCAAGATTTTCTATAATTGTAACCGTGTCATTAATATTTGGGTAACCAGCAGTAAAATATATAGATAATAATTTGTGGTCTTCTTTTAATTTTTGATCTATTCTATTCAAAATTTGAGTTTTTGTTATTCGGTTTCTTGGTTTTGTAACCTTAAGAAACAATTAGAGTCCATAAACTCTATTAAGATGAGTTTACTTTTGTGTGTTGTAAAAATAAAATTTAAAATCTATTTTTTGTTCATGGTTTTACTGAAAAATTTTCAATTATCATTTCACAGCAATATAGATTTCAGTAATCCATTTAGCAGGGTTTGGTTGATTTTTAGGATCTGTTAAATAAGTTTCAATCATTGGTCCATTTTCAATCATTTCTAGATTGTTAAAAGCAATGTAATCCATAGTCTTATCCCAAGCTTCTTTTAAATTTATATAATCCCCATTTAAAACTGTTTTTACGGTTCTAAAAGATTCTAATTGTCCTGTTAATATATGAGGTTCATCAGAAATAATACGAGAATTAGTAGGTATTGCCGCAGAAAAAATAACAGCATCATTTTCTTCATCCCATTTATGATATAAAACAAATGGTTTTCCTGCCATAGTGATATTATGTGTTATAGCATAAGAACCAACTTGCCCTAAAGAAGTTTTCATATTCTCTTTAAAATCATTGAATTTACAAGAAGCCGTGTTGTATAAGTAATAACCACCACTATGCTGAGTTACTCCTTCAATATTAATACTATAAACTTTCATTTCGGCTTGTACAATACTATCTAGTTTTTCTAAACCTCTTTCGTAATCTGGGCCTATTTGTTTTTCCATTCCTCCAGAAAAAGCGGCATACATTTTAAAAGCAAAGGGTAAATTTTTACCAGTAATAGACCAAGTGACATCGGTAGATCCATCATTGTTAGATTCAAATGTCCAATCAACTTCTGATTTTGGGAAATCTCCAAATTGCACTTCTTGCGTTATAGAAGTTTTAGGAATAGTAGCTGTTGTCGTCATATTTCCAAGTTCTCCATTGTCATTCCAGCTGTAAGAACCACCAATACCTTCTGTTTTATCACTTAATGTAATCTTTATCTCTGGTTTTGCTTCTGTCCACGGGCTCCAAGACTCCCAGTTTTTAAAATCAATCACGTTATCATAGACTACAGATTGAGGTGCTTTTATCGTCCTTGTACGTGTTACTTCAAAAGAATTTGGTTGTACTGCAATATATATTGAAAGGCCAATAACTAGGATTAACACTAGCAATAAGATGTTTTTTAAAGCTTTCATTTTTAGGGGGAATATTTAGTGGTTTTTCAAAGATAGTCATTTTATGATATGTGATATAAGTATTACATTTGTGAATAACAAAAAAATAATCAAATGAATTTAAAATCATTATTTAAAATTTGTCTTTTTGCCTTGTTAATTGTGGCATGTAAGAACGATGTAAAAGAAGAATCAACAGAGGTCGTTAAAGACGTTGAAACTGTTGAAGCGGATTTGGATGTCAATGTAGAGGAATTTGCAGATATTAAAATTTTAAGATATCAGATTCCAGGATGGGAAAATTTAAGCTTGAAAGAGCAAAAATTAGTGTATTATTTAACACAAGCAGGTCTTGCAGGTCGTGATATTATTTGGGATCAGAATTACAGATATAATCTTAAAATTAGACATGCGCTAGAAAACGTATATACTACGTTTGATGGTGATAAAACAACAGAAAATTGGTCTAATTTTGAAAGTTATTTAAAACGTGTTTGGTTTAGTAACGGAATACATCACCATTATTCTAACGCTAAATTAAAGCCGGATTTTGATAAAGATTATTTAAATGAATTATTAACAGCAACCAATACTACTTTAGAAGGTGAAGCATTTGACGTGTTATTTAATGATAAGGATGCTAAGAAAGTAAACCAGGCTAAAGGTGTAGATAATGTATTAGAATCTGCAGTTAATTTTTACGGACCAGATGTAACAAACGAAGATGTTGCAACTTTTTACAAAACTAAAGTGTCTCCAGATCCAAAGAAGCCATTATCTTATGGTTTAAATTCTCAATTAGTTAAAGAAGACGGAGTTTTAGTAGAACGTGTTTATAAATCAGGTGGTTTGTACGGATCTGCTATAGATGAAATTGTAAAGTGGTTAGAAAAAGCCCAAGGTGTTGCAGAAAATGAAGCGCAAGGAAACGCTTTAGGATTATTAATTAAGTATTACAAAACAGGAGATTTACAAACTTGGGATGATTATAATGTAGCTTGGACAGCGGCAACGGATGGAAATGTAGATTATATCAATAGTTTTATTGAAGTGTATAACGATCCATTAGGTTACAGAGGATCTTACGAAACAGTAGTTCAGATTAATGATTTTGATATGTCTAAGAAAATGGCTGTTGTTTCTGGAAACGCACAGTGGTTTGAAGATAATTCGCCTTTAATGGATGAGCATAAAAAGAAAAATGTAGTCGGTGTAACTTACAAAGTTGTAAACGTTGCTGGTGAAGCAGGTGATTCTTCTCCAAGCACACCAATTGGCGTTAATTTACCAAATGCTAACTGGATTAGAGCTGCAGTAGGAAGTAAATCGGTGTCTTTAGGAAACATTATCAATGCATACAATAATGCAGGAGGTACTGGTCGTTTAGAAGAATTTGCGAATGATGAAGAGGAAATTCTTTTAGAAGAAGAATACGGACAATTAGCAGACAAATTACACACCGCATTACACGAAGTAATTGGGCATGCATCAGGGCAATTAAATCCTGGAGTAGGTGAAACTAAAGAAACGCTTAAAAATTATGCTTCGACTTTAGAAGAAGGACGTGCAGATTTAGTTGGTTTATATTATTTATACGATTCTAAATTACAAGAATTAGGTTTAGTTGAAGATTGGGAAAAAGTAGGAAAAGCGGCTTATGATGGTTACATCAGAAATGGTTTAATGACGCAATTGATTCGTTTAAATCTTGGTGATGATGTTGAGGAAGCTCACATGAGAAATAGACAATGGGTATCGGCTTGGGTTTTTGAAAAAGGAAAAGCAGATAACGTCATTGAAAAAATTACAAGAGACGGAAAAACGTATTATAACATTAATGATTATAAAAAGTTACATGAGCTTTTTGGTCAATTATTAAGAGAAACACAACGTATTAAATCTGAAGGTGATTTTGCAGCTGTTGAAGCTTTAGTAGAAGGTTATGGTGTAAAAGTAGATCAAGCTTTACATGCTGAGGTTTTAGAACGTAATAAACAATTTCCTTCACCACCTTATAGTGGTTTTGTAAACCCTGTTTTAGTTCCTGATACAAATGATGCTGGTGAAATTACTGCAATTAAAGTAACACAGCCAAAAACATTTACAGAACAAATGTTAAACTACAGTAAGGCTTATAATAACCTTCCTGATGTAAATTAATTTATAAAAATTTTAATTTTAAAAAGCACTTACAGAAATGTAGGTGCTTTTTTGTGTTTAAATTATAATTGTTTAAGTCCTACTTAGAATAGGGATTGGTTATTCTAGCCAAAAAAAGTATGAAACTAAATTTATTGCCTTCTTTTATATAAAGTTTCGTTAATTTTTTTTCTTCATAATCCTAGTGTTTACAAGCGATTAATGGATTTGTAGTCCTGATTTTTTTTTGGTAGATAAAATCGCCATTTTGTTCTATGAAGTATTCCTGTTTATCTATTACAATTGTTTTCGTGTCTTGTTTTAAACACTTTTGTATTCTACAAGAATGGATTTTAAGCATTCTTTTTTAAAACCTTAATTAGAGAATATGAAAAAAGTATTAATTCTTATGTTAGTAATAGGTGCTAGCATGGCGTATGCTCAAGAAGCAGATGGTATTTATGTAAAATCAGAGTTTTTGCCAAGTTCTGATGTTAGTAGTGTAACTAAATTAGAAGCAGGTTTAAATTACCCTATAATTAATACTGAAAAGAATAAATTAAGTATTGGAGGTAAAGTTCAAAGTGTAAATTTTGATTTTATTGATGAAGATGTTCCTTTTGAAACTGGTGAAATAGACAATTTTAAATCTTTTAGTTTGAAACTTAATTACCAACATAGTTTAAGCGATAGTTGGGCTTTTAATTTAATGGGAGAATCTCAGGTCTCTTCAAATTTTAGTGAAAACGAAATAAAGTCTGAAGATTTATTTTTTAATGGGCTGATTACTTTTGAAAAATATAGTGAAGCAAATAATTCTATTTGGACATTTGGAGCTGTTTATGATATAAAGTATGGTTTAAATTATCCGATACCTGTAATTTCATATACCAAAAGAATAGATGAGAATTGGGCTTATAAAATAGGTGTACCAGATTCTCGTGTTAAATGGTCTTTTGCAGAAAAACATGAAGTTGAAGGTTTTGCTACTTTGTCTGGTTTCACAGGTAATTTGAATGATGTTTTAGAAGTATACAAAGATGATTATACCGGTATGTTAACACAGACAAGTGCAATATTGGGTTTAGGCTACAAATTAGAACTATGGAAAAACTTTGATGTTGCTTTAGACGGAGGGTATACCGTTTACAACAGTTTACAATTTACAGATTATAATAATGATGAGGTTTATGATTTTGATATACCAAACAGCTTTTATATAAATGTCGGTTTAAAATATTCTTTTGAGAGTAAGTTGAAAACTAAGAAGTTATATTAATTTTATTTTTCGAAGCTATCAGTTATAAAGTTTAAATAGCTTAATTTATGTAGTATGTAAGTTTGTTAAAAAAAGTTAATTATGTGTTTTATAAAAATTTTAAACAACACTCTTTTGGTATTATTAATCTAATACTATAGTTTTGAGTCCTGAAATGAAAAACACTTTCCGTAGATATCTATCTTTAATTGTTGTTTTACTACTAAGTATATTTGGACATTTACAAGCCAATGAGGTTAATAGTAGTCAAGCTTACAATTCTGCAATACACCATTTAAGTGTATCGATAAATTCTGCGGTTAAATTAGGTAAAGCTCTTAATAAAACAACTTTTATTAGTCATCATAAAAATAATGATGATAGAAGATATGTTGAGATTATTGAAAGTAATAATGCCGAAGATGAAGAAGCTTCAGTAAAGAAATTGTATTATAAAGATATTCTAGAAATAGCTTTTATTAATGCATTAGTCTTTGAGCATTCTTCTAATCATCTAGAAAGAAATATATATCGCCCTCAAAGTGATATCCATGAAGCTAATCTTAGGCTTCATATACAATTCCAAGTTTTTATAATTTGATAATATAATACAGACACCACTTCAAAATGTCTGTTACTAATTTTTAGTTTTTAGAGTTTAGACCAGAACTCTAGAAGAGCATTTCCTATGGGCTTTGTTCATTAATTATATCATTTTATAAAATATTTAAACACGTGAATATCATAAAAAAAACAACCGTTTTTACAGGGCTAGTTATGCTTTTAGGTCTAGCAAGTTGTAAAGAACACAAAGAAGAAAAACACGAAGAAGTAACGTTTTTAGTTACTAATCCGATAAAAAAAGACACAACGATTACAAAGGATTATGTGAGTCAAATTCATTCTATAAAGCATATTGAATTAAGAGCTTTAGAGAAAGGATACCTAAAGAATATCTACGTAGATGAGGGACAACACGTAAAAAAAGGACAACAGATGTTTCAGATTATGCCAAACATCTATCAAGCAGAATTACAAAGTGCTCAAGCAGAATCTAGAGTTGCAAAAATCGAACTAGAAAACACACAATTATTAGCAGACGGTAATGTTGTTTCTCCAAACGAATTAGCAATGGCAACAGCAACATTAGACAAAGCCAATGCCGAAGTTTATTTAGCGCAAACCCATTTAGGTTTTACTAGTATCAAAGCTCCTTTTGATGGTATTATGGATCATTTAGAAGCTAGAGAAGGAAGTCTTTTAGACGAAGGAGAATTACTTACCACTTTATCTGACAACAGTAAAATGTGGGTTTACTTTAATGTTCCTGAAGCTGAATATTTAGATTACATTACAAGTGAAGCCAAAAAGAACAACAAAGATGTTGAGCTTTTAATGGCGAATAACAAGCGTTTTAATCAAAAAGGAATTGTTGAAACTATTGAAGGAGAATTTGATAGTGAAACTGGTAATATTGCTTTTAGAGCAACGTTTCCAAATCCTGATGGAATTTTAAGAAATGGAGAAACAGGAAGTATCTTAATGACTGTTCCTTTCAAAGACGTAATCCTAGTACCACAGAAAGCTACTTTTGAAATCTTAGATAAAACATATGTTTTTGTAATTGATAAAGATCATGTTGTTCATCAAAGAGAGATTACAATTGGAGCAGAATTACCACATTTATTTATTGTAGATAAAGGTTTAACTGAAAACGATACCATCTTATTAGAAGGTATTAAAATGGTAAGAGATCAAGAAGAAATTCATACAAAAACTGTAGATCCTGTTACTGTACTATCTAACCTAGCGCTTTACGCAGAGTAAATCTAACTATATCTATAAAAATTATGTTTAAAAGATTTATAAAAAGACCCGTTTTGGCTATTGTCATTTCGGTGATCATTATATTTATAGGTGGCCTTGCTATAAAGCAATTACCTATATCTCAATTCCCACAAATTGCACCTACAACGGTCAATATTTTTATTGCTTATCCAGGTTCTAGTGCTGATGTATTAGTAAATTCAACATTAATCCCATTAGAAACAGCAATTAATGGTGTACAAGATATGCGTTACATTGCTTCAGATGCTACAAGTGCAGGTGAAGGAACGGTACGTGTTATTTTTGAACCCGGTACAGATCCTAATGAAGCCGTAGTAAGGGTGAAAACGAGAGTCGATCAGGTGATGCCGTTATTACCAGAACTGGTACAACGTGAAGGTGTTATTATTACTCCTGTTCAGCCAAGTATGTTAATGTACGTTAACCTATCGAGTGAAAATAAAGACAATGACGAAAAGTTTCTTTATAACTATGCTTACACTAAAATTATTCCAGAAATACAGCGTATCAATGGTATTGCAAGTGCTCAGATTTTAGGAAGTAGAAAATATGCAATGCGAGTATGGTTAAAACCAGATCGTATGCGTGCTTATAATATTTCTGCAGAAGAAGTATTAGAAGCCATGGAAGACCAAAGTATTTTGGCGAGACCTGGTCGTTTAGGTCGTAGTTCTGGGAAAACTGCTCAATCTTTAGAGTATGTATTAACGTATCAAAACAGATATAACGAACCAGAGCAATACGAAGAGATTATTATTAAAGCCAATAAAGAAGGCCAGGTTGTAACCCTTGCAGATATTGCAGATGTTAAATTAGGAAGTGAATTTTTTGATATTTACTCTAACCTAGATGGAAATCCTTCAGCTTCTATTGTTTTAAAACAAACCTTTGGTAGTAATGGTAGTGATGTTATTGATGCTGTAAAAGAAAAACTAGACGAATTAGAAGTTGATTTACCACCAGGAATTGATTTCCAAATTAGTTATGATGTTTCTAATTTTTTAGATGCTTCAATCGATCAAGTTATAGATACTTTAAGAGATGCATTTATTCTTGTAGCTATTGTGGTGTTCTTATTTTTAGGAGATTGGCGTTCAACTTTAATTCCTATTATTGCTGTTCCTGTTTCCTTAATTGGGGCCTTTTTTGTGATGCAGATGTTTGGGTTATCCATTAACCTTATTACACTTTTCGCCTTAGTATTAGCCATTGGTATTGTGGTTGATAATGCTATTGTGGTGGTAGAAGCCGTCCACGTAAAAATGCACGAAGAAAATCTTACACCATACAAAGCATCTTCTGAAGTTTTAGGTGAAATTGGTGGAGCTATTGTGGCCATTACTTTGGTTATGGTTTCTGTATTTATTCCTATCTCGTTTATGACAGGTCCTGTTGGGGTTTTCTACCGACAATTTTCCATTACCATGGCGGGTTCTATTGTAATTTCTGCCATTGTTGCATTGACGTTAACACCTGTGCTTTGTGCGATGTTATTAAAAAATAATCATGGTAAAAAACGCACATCTCCATTAGATAAATTTATTGATTGGTTTAACGGAGGTTTCGATAAACTAACAGGTGGTTACGTTACGATTTTAAATAAAATAGTAGCTAGACGCTTCATTACTTTTGGAATATTATTAGCATTCTGTGCGGGTATTTTCTTTACAAATGAAGTATTACCAGCAGGATTTATTCCTAACGAAGATCAAGGAATGATTTATGCAATTATTCAAACACCACCAGGTGCAACTTTAGAGCGTACTAATGAAGTGGCTAAGAAACTTCAAAAAATATGTGAAGATACTGAAGGTGTTCAATCTGTTTCTTCTTTAGCGGGTTATGAGATTATGACAGAAGGACGTGGGTCTAATGCAGGTACATGTTTAATTAACTTGAAGTCTTGGTCTGATCGTGAGCATTCTGTTCATGAAATCATGGAAGAGCTTGAAGAAAAAACTAAAGATTTAGGAGCCATTATAGAATATTTTGAACCACCTGCAGTTCCGGGATTCGGATCTTCAGGAGGTTTTGCAATGCGTTTATTAGATAAGACAAATTCAACAGATTATCATCATTTTGAAAGCGTGAATAATGAATTCATGGAAGCTTTATCTGAACGTGAAGAACTTTCAGGTTTATTTACATTTTTCTCTGCGAATTATCCGCAATACGAATTGAAAATAAACAATAAAATTGCTATGCAGAAAGGGGTTACTATTGGTGCAGCCATGGAAAACCTTAATATTTTAATTGGTAGTACGTACGAGCAAGGGTTTATTCGTTTTGGTCGTTTCTTTAAAGTGTACACGCAAGCTGCACCAGAATATAGACGCTTACCTACGGATCTTGAGAAGTTATTTGTAAAAAATGAAGAAGGTGAAATGGTGCCTTATTCTGCTTTTATGAGTATTGAAAAGAAATTAGGGCCTAACGAAATTACACGTTATAACCTTTACAATTCAGCTTCAATTAGAGGGTTGCCTGCACCAGGATTTACGAGTGATGATGCTATTAAAGCCATTAAAGAAGTTGCTGCAACACAATTACCAAAAGGTTATGATATTGCTTGGGAAGGTTTAAGTTTTGATGAAGCCCAAAGGGGTAACGAATCTATTTACATCTTTTTAGTGGTGCTCATTTTTGTATATTTTGTACTAGCCGCTCAATACGAAAGTTTCTTATTGCCTTTAGCTGTTATTTTATCCTTACCAATTGGGGTTTTTGGATCGTTTATTATGTTAAAAGGTATGGGATTAGCTAACGATGTTTATGCACAGATTGGTGTAATAATGTTAGTTGGTTTACTCGGTAAAAATGCTGTATTAATTATAGAGTTTGCTGTACAAAAACAAAGGCAAGGAGCTACAATTTTAGAAGCTGCTATTGAAGGTTCTAAAGCCCGATTTAGACCTATTTTAATGACGTCATTCGCCTTTATAGCCGGATTAATTCCTTTAATCATAGCTTCAGGAGCTGGTGCTATTGCAAACCGAACTATTGGTAGTTCTGCTTTAGGAGGTATGCTAATAGGAACTTTATTTGGGGTTTTAATTATTCCTGGTTTGTATTACATTTTTGCTAAAATGGCAGAAGGTAAAACCTTGATTAAAGATGAAGCTAGTGAGCCTATTTCTGAAGAAATGATGCATGCAAGTGAAGCTGTTAATCAAAGTGAAGTTAATGCTGAAAACATTAGTAAACTCACAAAACTTTTCAAAAAATTTGGTAAAAATAAAGACGATGAATAATATAATAAAGATAAGAAAATCACAATTATTTGGTGTTCTCGCCTTGTTGTTACTTTTTTCTTGTGTGCCAACACAAAAAGCGATAAGAGAAGAAAATAAGGCAATGCCAGAGCAGTATAAAAATGAAACATCAAATTCCTCTAATGTCGCTACTGTACAATGGAAAACGTTTTTCTCTGATCCAAAATTGATAGCTTTAATTGATACGGCTTTGGCCAATAACCAAGAGCTTAACATTATGCTACAGAAAATTTCGATGGCTAATAATGAGGTTAAGGTGAGAAAAGGAGAATACTTACCTTTTGTAAATGTGTATGCTGGTGCTGAAGTTGAAAAAGTAGGAGAATATACTCGAGATGGTGCTGTAGAGCATAATTTAGATATTCGTGATGGCGAAGAGTTTCCTGAGCCTTTAACTGATTTTTCTGTAGGCTTAAATGTGTCTTGGGAATTAGATGTTTGGAAAAAACTGCGTAACGGTAAAAAAGCAGCGGTTTTAGAATATCTAAGCACTATCGAGGGTAAGAATTTCATGGTGACCAACATCGTTTCGGAAATTGCAAATTCGTATTACGAGCTTTTAGCTTTAGATAATCAGTTAAACATTATAGAGCAGAATTTAGAGATTCAGAAAAATGCTTTAAAAATGGTAAGATTACAAAAGCAAGCAGCAAGAGCTACACAGTTAGCTGTAAGACGTTTTGAAGCTGAGGTTTATAAAAACCAAAGTAATAAGTTTGAAATCCGTCAAAGCATCGTAGAAACTGAGAATAAAATCAATTTTCTTTTAGGTCGTTATCCTCAGACCATAGATAGAGATTCTGATGATTTTATAGGACGTCCTATTGATGCTATTCAAGCCGGTATTCCGTCACAGCTTTTGGCTAATAGACCGGATATTAAACAAGCAGAATATGAATTAGCAGCTTCAAAGTTAAATGTTAAAATAGCCAAAGCTAATTTTTATCCTTCTATTGGTATACAAGCAGGTGTTGGATTACAGGCTTTTAAAACAAAATATTTAACAAGTACACCAGAATCCCTTTTGTACTCTTTAGTTGGCGATGTTGTAAGTCCATTAATTAATAGAAATGCTATAAAAGCAGAGTATAGTAATGCAAACAGTAGACAATTACAAGCCGTTTTTGAATATGAAAAATCTATTTTAAATGGTTATATGGAAGTAGCCAATGAGCTTTCTAATATTAATAATTTAAAAGAAAATTATGATTTAAAAGCCAAACAAGTAGATGCCATGACAGAAGCTATTGACTTGTCAATACAACTTTTTAAATCTGCAAGAGCAGAATACACAGAAGTTTTAATGACACAAAGAGAAGCTTTAGATTCTAAAATTGAAATTATTGAAACCAAAAGAGATCAATTTTTGGCCAACGTAAAAATTTACCAAGCCTTAGGTGGTGGATGGAATTAGTTAATTAGTTAAAGAGTACCCCTAGTTTTGAAAGCCATTTTGCAGTATTGCAGAATGGCTTTTTTTATTAGAACAGAATCCTAATTATACAAATGCATCTTCTCTAAAAATAATGATGAATATCATGTATATTTATATCCTTGTAACCATTTGAAACAAATTTAAAATAAGCATTGAAAAACTTAGAGAAACTCATAAATAGAATTACAGAATTTGGACTTAATGATAAAGTCCAGTCGGCTAATAAAGAACTTGAAATTCAACAACTCTTAATAGGGATTTATTCTGAATATCTTAATCTAGACGTAGAATTTGATGATGAAGATTTTGAAGGTGATCCGACTTTTGATTATGACTCAATAAAGAAAAACATTGAGGCAAATTTTCCTGATATTGGTTGGTATCATTCAGTTTTTGAATCTCACTTAATAATACCAGATGCGTACTTGGTGACAGGTGATGCAATTGACGATTTAAGTGATATCATTAAGGATATGTTAGAAATTAAATGGCAATTTGAGAATGCGAGTGAGAAATATGCAAAATGGTGTTTTAAAGATTTAATGCAAAATCACTCAGAACAACATCTTGTTGATTTTTTGAAATATTTAAAAGATAAAAAAGGCTAACAAATTACCGGCTTAAAAAATACATACGGATCATAGAGTAATTAAATGTTTTTTAGTTGTTTAATTGAGCAAAGTAAATTGTGTATTAAGTTGTTATTTGTTAACTTGGTTACTAATCTATTTAATTAACGATACACAAAAAAACGTTACCTTCAATTTGAAGTCTCATTCAATTGAACAAAAATTTCAATAAATAAGAAAATGATTTACTTTATTTTCGATAAATCAATCAATATAAAAAATGATTTCTGCTAAATTACCAGACAACGAAACGGAGCGCCTAAAAGTTTTAAATAGTCTTAAAATTTTAGATACAGTTGCTGATGATGATTATGATAACATCACAGAACTTGCAAGCTTTATTTGTGGTACACCTGTTTCACTGATTTCACTAGTAGATAAAGATAGACAGTGGTTTAAATCAAAAAAAGGATTGACAGCTTGCCAAACTTCACGAGATGTATCCTTCTGTGCGCATGCCATTCTAGATCCTTTAGATATTTTAGAAGTGCCAGATGCAAGAAACGACATACGGTTTATAAATAATCCGCTAACAGAGCAGGAAAAGCCTGTGGTTTTTTATGCAGGCATACCTTTAAAAACAGAACACGGAGTGCCTTTAGGCTCACTTTGTGTCATAGATCATAAACCCAATTCTCTTAATAACGAACAAAAAGAGGCATTAAAGAAATTAGGGGCTCAAGTTGAAAGACTCTTATTATTACGGACAAAAAATAATGAATTAACGATAACAAAAGAAAGCCTTAAAAAACATAACGGACTTCTTAAAGAGTTTGCAGCTGTAGTATCGCATGACCTTAAAATGCCATTGGCCAATTTAATACTTACTTCAGATATTGTAAAAAAGAAATATAGTAACTTAATCGATGACAAGGGAAAAGAATATTTAGATTATTTAAAAAAGTCATCCCTTTCTATGAGCGATTATATTACAAAAATATTAGATCATTACGAATGCATCTCATACGATATCGATGATACCCAACAATTTGGAATTAATGATTTGTTAGAAGGCGTTATAGATTTAATGAGTATTAAAGATAACTGTGAAATCTTAACTCCTGAAAAAAACATTGATATTAATTGTAACAGTACGGCGTTGCAGCAGATTTTTATAAATCTAATAGGTAACAGTCTTAAGTATAGTGATAAAGAAAAAACTATTATAGAAATAGAAGCAAGCGTTGATGACAAGTTTTATGAATTTAAAGTTCGTGATAACGGTAGAGGAATAGAAAAAGACAAAATTGAAACTATTTTTGGATTATTTGTTACGACAGGGCATTTAGATAATACTGGAGAAAAAGGACACGGTATAGGTTTATCTACGGTACAAAATCTTGTAGAAAGTTTAGGAGGTGAAATTACAGTATCATCAGAGCTAGGTTCTTACAGCGAATTTGTATTTACAATTGTTAGAAGAATATTAGCTTAGGTTCATTGCACAAAAAAGATATTAAATAATCCTCAATATAATTTATTACTAACCCTTATCCTAAGCAATAAAATATTTGAGGACTTTATATTCAATTTGTATTTAATTGTGTGCTTAATTACACCATTATTCATATATAAACATCTTACTGTTTATTCTTCTAAAATGACATTAAACTAAATTTCACAAAATTTTGCACTAAACATACCATTTGTAGCTAATAGTTCTAATGTTTTCTTTTGCCTCTTCTATCATTTGTTCAGATTTATCAGCATATTGTATCATTCCAAACTTATTAATAGCTTCAGCAGTAATTCCCATAAAATCAAAAGCTGTAAGTAAAAACGGAGTTGCAAAGTTAACGCTCTTATAAGGCTCAATTTCAAAATCACTTCCACTTGTCATTAATATCAAAGCTTTAGTATTTTCACATAACCCTTTAATGCCTGTCTCTGTATATGTAAAGGTTTTTCCTGATTGTATAACGGCATCAAACCAAGCTTTTATGGTTGCTGGGACTGAAAAATTAAACATGGGGCTTGCCAATACTACAAAATCTGTAGCTAGTAATTGATCCCTAAATTTATCGTTTTTTGCTAAAACACTCTGCTCCTCTTCTGTAAGTGCTACACCACCAAAATTTCGATTGACATAAAGATTCAAATTTTCTTTTAATAATAAATCTGGAGCTTCTGCTGCTAAATCAACAAACGTTATCTCTGTTTTATCTTGATTATTTTCAATGAAGAAATCAAGCATTCGTTTTGTATTTGAGTTTTCTCTTGGAGTATAACTTATAATTAGTGTCTTTTTCATATTTAATATTATTTTATTATTAAAGGCAAATTTATATTAAATTTGATATACAAAATATACTGCTATACTAAAGTATAGCAATATACTCTAGTACAGTATGTCTTCTAAAGTCAATTTTAAATATGAATAAAAAAAAGAATGAAACGGATATTTATACACCAACAGAATGTAAAAAATTCATCCTTCCTGTTCGCGATGTTATAGATATCGTTGGCGGAAAATGGAGGTTACCTATCATTATAGCACTTTCTTTTAAAATTCATAGATTTAAAGAATTAGAACGTCAAATTGAAGGAATAACACCTCGAATGTTATCTAAAGAACTCAAAGAATTAGAAACAAATGGTTTAGTAAACAGAAAAGTGTTTGATACAATACCTGCTTCAATTGAATACAGTCTTACAGATTATGGAAAATCTTTAGATAAAGTAATTGAAACAATGAGAGAATGGGGCTTATCTCATAGAAATAAAATAATAAACGAGTAATATTTATAGCTGTAAATAACAACTAAAAATGAAAAAACACACATTAATAATCTTATTATTTTTCATAATCTCAAACTCTGTATTTGGTCAAACTGAAATTAATAAAGAAAAAGTCAAAACATTAGAACCTTACATTGGGTTAGGAATTTTGGACAAACAGAACTCAGATAAATCAATTAAAATTGATCATCTCGATTATGATGAAATACCTAAATCTCTTGATTTTAGAGGAACCGTTGTAGAAGCCTTTAAATGGACAGATTCTAACGGAGAAAATATTTTAATTCAAACAGTCTTTGGAAGTTTCAAATGGAAAGATTATAATAAAAATTCAACTGAATTTAAGCTTCATGACAAATCTGAATTATACGTCTATTTATTTGAAAAAAGTAATTCTAAAAAAGTGTTTAAAAAAAAGTGGAGAGTTTATGATTATATCGAGTGTTTTGGTGAAGATTTCTCTGTCGGTTTTACACCAAAAGCAACAACAATCACGGATTTAGACAATGACGGAATAACTGAAATAACGATGACATATGCTTTAATGTGCCGTGGCGGAATGGACCCTGGTATATTGAAAATAATAATGTTCGAAGGACAAACAGAATATGAATTAAGCGGAGAAACGATGATTGGTTGTGGGCATATAGAAAATCCTTATGGTGGCGAGTTTATTGCAAGTGATAACTTACAGAAAGAACAAGTGTTTAATAAGTTCTTAAAAGAACATTGGGATCGAAATAAATGCGAAGAGTAAAATAGTATTAAAATAAATAGTACATACCGCTTCAGCGCAATCCATATGACAAATAGACTAAAAGTAAATTACACTTCTGAAGTTCCTACGGATCTAGAAATTGTTCAAATGTGGGAAGACATTACTATTACCGAATTAAATGATTGGTCTAAAAGTGCTGAAGAAATGAGAGCTAAATTTTCTAAAACACATATTAATGGCGGTATCCAGCTTCGCAAATATTCAATATCAGACCATTATTGCTTCCAATGGTTTGCTTCTAGAAATAGGCTAAGTGAAATATTTTTTATCAAAAGATTTTTTAATAGACCAGAATTAGCTAATTGCCGAGCTGATTTAGAAATTGAAAACGATCAACCTAATTGTGAAGAAAAGGAATGGTCTAGTGATATTTTTGATTTATCAGGAATCATTTCTAGATTACTACACCACGGTGGTGCTTATGGAAATTTAAAAGTAAAAGACGCTTGGAAAACGGCCATAAATTTTGTGAAAGATGAGTATGATGATAGGTTTAATGAGATAAACAGATTCACATATCACTTAGAGGATTCAGCATGGTTTTTTCATGTTCCTTGAGATTACTCTATAGTATTATTTGATAAAAGAACAAATGAGGTTATCGTCATCAATATTACAGATACAGATTAAAAACACAGAGTTGCAATACTATAAATGTAGGTTGGTGAATTTTTGATTTAATACATCTTAATAATTAAGTTTTCTCCTTTAAAATCTACTTCTAAAAATCTTAAGATATTCCCAATCACTACTTGTTACCACTTAAAAGCATTAATTTTATAACTCTAAAAATTATGAGTTTAAAAAGATGTTATTTATCAGACTAAACTCATTTTGAATTATTTAAAAAATAAAAATAATTAATTATGAAAATCAATAATATTTTAGAAGGTATTGGTAACACTCCTGTAGTGAAATTAAATAAATTATTTCCGAATGCAAATGTTTGGATGAAAGTTGAAAAATCTAATCCAGGCGGTAGCATAAAAGATAGGATTGCATTAGCAATGATTGAAGATGCAGAAAAAAGAAATATTTTAACAAAAGATACGGAAATCATTGAACCTACATCAGGAAATACAGGTATTGGTTTAGCTATGGTAGCCGCAGTAAAGGGATATAAGCTTACGTTAGTCATGCCAGAATCTATGTCTGTTGAGCGTAGAGCTTTAATGGCTGCATACGGGGCGAAATTAGTATTAACACCAAAAGAGTTAGGTTTAGGAGGCACGATTGCAAAAGCGAAAGAGCTTGTTGAAAATAACAAAAATGCGTGGATGCCTTCTCAATTTACAAATATGGTAAATCCAAAAATACACGAAACAACAACCGCCTTAGAAATTGCTAACGATTTCCCAGAAGGTATTGATTATTTAATTACAGGTGTTGGTACTGGTGGGCATATATCAGGTATGTCTAAAGTGTTGAAAGAAAAATTTACAGGCTTACAAGTATTTGCTGTAGAACCTAGCGATTCACCAGTCATTTCGGGTGGAGAACCAGGGCCACATGCTTTACAAGGCATTGGTCCAGGATTTTTTCCAGAAACGTTTAATAGAGATTTAATTGATGGAGCTATTAAAATAACAAAAGAAGAAGCCTTTTCTGAAGTTCAAAATATAGCAAAAACAGAAGGTATTCTGGTTGGTATTTCTACAGGAGCATCTTTAGCTGCTGTTAGAAAACAATTAGAAACAATACCTAACGAAAAAATAATATTGACAATGAATTACGATACAGGAGAACGCTACCTTTCTATAGATGGCCTTTTTACAGTGTAATTTTAATTGATAGAATTATCTATAAATAACAGAAGCGATATAAAATTTATTTTATATCGCTTTGCTTTTTTGATTCCTTTGTAATAGTAATCAATGAAAATATAGTTCCTAATATTAACATAAATACTCAAAAGTATATTAAAACTTCCGCATCTTTGTCTTAAAATTAGCATCGTGAATTTTAAAGAAAAAGAACTTATTATATTCGATTTTGATGGAACACTAATTAATAGTATTCCAGATCTTACTTTGGCCATAAATAAAATGTTAGCATATTATAATTATTCGCCATTAACAATTGAACAAGTGACTCCTTTTATTGGTAATGGAGCAAAACCTTTGGTGCGTAGATCTCTAGAGCATTCAATTCAGAACAAAGAGCTCTCAGAAACTTTGTTAGAAGAAGCTTTTGATATTTATTTATCGGCTTATAAAGAAGTAACTTGTATAGATACTTTTATGTATCCTGGTGTTTTAGAGACTTTGAATTATTTAGATGAAAAAGGCTATAAAATGGCGATATGTACTAATAAACCTTTCGATTTTATTCAGCCTATTTTAGATAAATTAGAAATTAGAAAATTCTTCAAGAATTGGATTGGTGAAGATTCTTTATCTGAAAAGAAACCAAGTGCACTACCTCTCATTCACTTAATTAAAGAGAATAACACAAGTATAGAGAAAACCATAATGGTTGGCGATTCTAAAAATGATATTCTTGCAGCTCAAAATGCAGACATGCAAAGTATTGGTGTTAGCTATGGCTATAATTATAACGAAAATATTGCAGATTATAACCCAACAATAGTGGTCGATAGTTTTGCAGATTTACAAGAACTTTTTTAAGATGAATAAAATTTATAATGTTGGTGTTATAGGTGGAGGTGTTTCGGGTGTAGTTACAGCTTTAGAGTTGGCCAAATACGGAATAGATAATATTTTATTTGAACAAGAAAAAAGTGTTGTAAACGGACCTCCGTTTTGCCACTTGCATGCAGGTGGAAACCTCTATCCCGATATTTCTGATGAGCAATGTAGAATATTAATGAAGCAATCCATCGATATGGCACGCTTATTTCCAGAATCTATAGACAAAAGACCTACATTTATTAGCATTCCTAAATCAGAAAAATATGCTGTAGATATCATTCAAAATCGTCTAGACATGTTGGTAGCGTACTACAAAACATTAATAGATGAAGATCCATTAAATGAAATTCTTGGTAGCCCAGATGATTATTATAAAATTTATTCTAAACAAGATTTAATTGAATTAGCAGAACAACCTAATGTTGAAAGACCGAACACTCCTGACGAGTGGATTTCTAATACAATTAAATTAGTTGATTACGAAAAATTAAAGACTCCAATAACTTTAGTTCAAGAATATGGGTGGAATCTTTTTAGGTTAGCAGCTCAAGCTCAATTGGCTTTAAATAAAACCGAAAATTGTAATTTAAAGCTTAATACTTCAGTAATTGATATTAAAGATGTCAGAAATGAAAATGTAGATTATAATTGGGAAATTTACACAAAAGATGAAGTTTATAGAGTAAATTATTTGGTGAATTCTTGTGGATTTAAAACGGGTAAATTTGATGAATCGTTACATATTAACACAGAGCGTTTAATTGAATTTAAAGCGGCCTATGTATCTAAATGGCAGCCGATACCCGGATTAATACCTGAACTTATTTTTCATGGAGAACGTGGTACACCACATGGTATGGTGCAGTTAACACCTTATAGTGATGATTATTATCAAATTCATGGCATGACAGAAAATATCACGCTATTTAAAGATGGATTAATACAGTCTAAGACTAATGAAGCACAGCCTCAGTTTGGAGAAGACATTAATCAGAAATTATTTCGTGGTTGGAAAACAGATGATATCAATACTAGAACAGAAAATGCAATCGAGTCTGTTTCAAAATTTGTTCCGTCGTTTAAATCTGCTACTGTTGGTGGTCCGCCTCTTTTTGGTGCACAGCAAATACCGGGAGATGACCCAAGCTTAAGAGTAGGGGAAGTTAGTTTTCCTTATAAATCTTATGCTCGAAGCGAAATTGTTAAAGCATCTTCTGCATTGACTGTTGCCAATCAAATTATAACTAAGATTCAAGAAGAAAAAATTATTCCTGTAATTGCTAAAAGAACAAATCAAAACGCTTTATTAGATCAAGTTTCTAAAGAAGACATTGATCAATTAGCTTCGCAATTAACTATTGAGCGTGGTTATCCTGAAGCATTATCAAAACTAATTATTGAGAATTAATAATTAGAATTATAAAGTTTATTATCCCCATGATTCTTTAATAGAATTTATGGGGATTTTTTTATTCATTACCAAAAAGGATGTTTCACGTAGTAAACCATACTATAAGATTTTTGCCTAGACAATAGTTTCTAATAGGTATTCATATTTTATATGAAATCTTAACGCCAATTAATTTTAATAAAGCGATCATTCTTCACAAATCCTTTAGGTATTTTGTCTAAAACCTCTAAACGTATCGCATCAATTAAACTATCCTTTGCAAACGAATGATGCACTGCTAAACTTACTTCGCGTATCGGTTTTGGCTCTGTAAAATTAATATTGCGTCCGCTGTCGTTTTTATTAATGGCCATTTCAGGGACTAAAGTAAATCCACCATAATTATCTACCATTTTCTTTAAAGCTTCTATAGATCCACTCTGAAATTGAATATTCTGTGGGTTTGTACTTTGAGAACAAATATTTAAAACTTGGTTTCTAAAACAGTGCCCATTTTTTAAAAGCCACAAATTATCTAAGTTTTCAATTTCACTGGCAGAAACCGCTTTCTTGTCATTAAATGTTCCTTTCTGTCCGTAAAATACAAAAGGTTCATTGTACAATTTAATCTCTCTGATGAAAGGTTCATTAAGTGGTGTTACTAAAATACCAATATCAATTTCTTTTTTTTGTAATGCCGAGATAATTTGATCGGACTGCATTTCTTCAATAATAAGTATCGTATCTGGATGTTTTTCAGCAAAAGATCCTGAAATTAAAGGAATTAGATAAGGTGAAACCGTTGGTAAAACGCCTATTTTATATTCGCCCACTAAGCTATCTAATTCGGTACTCACCATATTTTTTAACTCATTAACTTCTCGTAAAATTATTTTAGACTTATTAATAAATAATTCGCCTAAAGCTGAAGGTTTAAAAGGTGACTTACTCTTATCGAATATTAAAAATCCAATTTCATCTTCTAGCTTTTTAACTTGAATAGTAATAGTAGGTTGCGTTACAAAACATTTTTCTGCCGCAGTTACAAAATGCCGATAGGTGTCTAAAGCGATGATGTATTCTAATTGTTGAAGTGTCATTATATAGATTTTATTAATGTAAATATATAAATTATTAATTTGATTAATATCGTGATTCTGTCCATTTTTGCATTAACAAATAAAAAAGAATTGATGAAAAGAATAATTACAACCTTAGTCATCTTATCAATAGGATTGGTAAGTTTCTCGCAAAGTGAGAAGAAAATGACAACTAATAATGGTGCACCAGTTGGAGACAACCAAAACTCTAAAACAGTTGGAGAATATGGTCCCGTTTTATTAGAAGATATTCATTTAGTAGAAAAATTAGCCGCTTTTGATAGAGAACGTATACCAGAACGTGTTGTGCACCCAAGAGGAGCTGGAGCATCTGGGTATTTTGAAGCAACAAAAGACATGTCAGATTATACTAGAGCTGTATTATTTGCTGAAGCAGGAAAAAAGACAGATTTAGCAGTACGTTTTTCTACTGTAATACACGGAAAAGGTTCACCTGAAACTGCAAGAGACCCAAGAGGTTTTGCAGTAAAGTTTTATACAGAACAAGGTAATTATGACATTGTTGGTAACAACCTGCCTATCTTTTTTATTAGAGATGCAATTAAGTTTCCAGATATGGTGCATTCTTTAAAGCCTTCACCTGAAACAAATAAACAAGATCCAAATCGTTTTTTCGATTTCTTTTCTCATGTACCAGAAGCGACACATATGATTACACGATTGTGGACTGATTTAGGAATTCCTAAAGGCTACCAATTTATGAACGGAAGTAGCGTACATGGCTATAAATGGATTAATAAAGCAGGAAAAGTAACTTATGTAAAGTACTCTTGGATATCTAAACAAGGTGAAAAAAATCTTACTGCTGAAGAAGCATCAATTCAACAAGGAAAAGATTGGCAACATGCAACAGTTAGCTTAAGAAAAGATATTGCTGATAAAAATTACCCACAATGGGATTTATATGTGCAAATGATAAAGCCTGAAGATATTCATTCTTTTGATTTTTGGCCTTTAGATGCTACCAAAGATTGGCCAGCAGATAAAATTGAAAAAATTAAGATTGGTACCATGACTTTAAATCAAAATCCGGTAAATTATTTTGAGCAAGTTGAAAGTATTGCTTTTTCACCAGGAGCTTTAATTCCAGGAGTCGAGCCATCAGAAGATAAGTTGCTACAAGGTCGTTTATTCTCTTATTTTGATACACAAAGACACAGATTAGGACCAAATTTTCAACAATTAAAAATTAACCAACCGCTAGAAGATCCTAAAAACTATAATTCAGATAGCTGGAATAGTGCCGGTAATAAAAGATTTGAAAATCCAGATGTTAACTACCAACCAAGTAGTAAAGCATCTTTATCTGAAGATACTCAATATAAGCAATCAGAAACGACGCTTACTAATGTAACCATCACGCAAAAGAAAATTACTAAAACAAATGATTTTGCTCAAGCAGGTGATTTTTACAGATCGCTTACTAAGAAAGAACAAAACAATTTGATTAAAAACTTAAGTGGTGATTTAGGTCAGGTTACAGATAAAAATATCCAGATGACAATGATTGGTTATTTCTATCAGGCAGATAGAGATTATGGAATGCGTATTGCAGAAGCATTGGGTTTTTCTGCTAAAGATTTTATGAAGAAATAACAGTACATGATTGGTGAGTAGAGGGGGAGCTGCCAGTGCGACCTCTCTATTTATTTTAAAAAAAATACAATGAAAAATATTTTACTCGCTCTTACATTAATTTTTACTTTAGGGAGTTACGGACAAACTGTTTTTGAAGTTTCTAGAAATGGGGATTTAGAAAAACTTAAAGCATTATATACTTCAAATAATGCAATTATCAACACTGCAGATAGCAAAGGTTTTACACCTTTAATTCTTGCTGCATATAATGAACATGACGAAATTGTTACTTATTTATTAGAAAACGGAAGTGATGTTAATGCTAAAGATTTATCCGGAAACACAGCTTTAATGGGAGTTTGCTTTAAAGGATATTTAAATATTGCAGAAATTCTAGTTGAAAATGGAGCTGCAATTAACCAACAAAATTATAATGGAGCTACAGCACTTATTTATGTAAGTACTTTTGGTCATACAGAAATTGCTAAATTATTATTGAATAAAAATGCTGATCTATCTATCCAAGATGGCAGAGGAAAAACAGCGTTAAATCATGCAGAAATGCAAGGCAATGATGAAATTATTCAACTATTGAAAAGTGAGCAATAAACAGACCAATTAATTCATTTTCTAATAACTTAAGAATCGAATTTTGTATTCGATTTTTTTTATTACTAAATTAGAGGCTTCACTATTAAAACAAGAGTTTTAATAAGTTGTTTTAATCAAAAAAACTAAATAATGCATAATAAAACTTCCTATTTAATAATAAGATTAGCCTTAGGATTAAGCATGTTCGGTCACGGATTAGTTCGTATGCCTAAACTTCAGGAATTTAGTGAAGGCTTAGTAACCTCTTTTGAAAATTCTATGCTTCCTGAACTATTAACGGTACCATTTAGCTATGTTTTACCGATAGCAGAATTGATTTTTGGATTAGGTGTTTTGTTAGGCTTATTTACGAGAATCTCAGCAATTGCTATTGGCATTGTTTTGTTGTCACTTGTTTTTGGTTCTACACTCGTTGAAAACTGGGGTGCCATAACAGCACAATTTATACATATTGGTTTTGTTGCTTATATCATTCATCATGTTAAGGATAATTCTTATGCGATTGATAATGTGATTCATAAAAACTAAAGTTCCGTTATTAGGTTAAAGCAATCATAAGTCCCATTAAAATAAATATACAACCCGAAATTTTATTAAGCCATAAACCAGCTTTAGGATTTTCTTGAAATTTTTGAGAAAATAGTCCAGCAAATAAGGTTAAAGATAAATACCAAATAATTCCAATAGCAGAGAAAGTAATCCCTAAAAGAATGAAAGGAATAGGATTCTCTAAGTCATTAGGGTTTATAAACTGAGGAAATAAAGCTAAAAAGAATAATGCAACTTTCGGATTTAATAAGTTGGTTATAAATCCAGACCAAAAATCACTTTTTCTCTTAGTTTGTAGGTTTTTATTTGATTCAGAAGTGATAAGTGATTTATTATTTATAAGGCTAGAAATCCCCATGTATAATAAATAAACAGCTCCTGAATATTTAATAATTGTAAACGCATAGTCTGATTTGGAAATTAAAACAGATAAGCCTAATGCTGCAAATAACGTGTGAGCTAATACACCTGAGTTAATGCCAAGTGCTGCATGTATTCCCGATTTCTTACCCTGACTTATAGATTTGTTTAGTACAAAAACTGTGTCAATACCTGGTGTTATTACAAAAATAAAAGCTGTAAATATAAAAGTGATAAAGTTTTCTATTCCCATGATCAAAATTATTTAGAATCAAACATTAAGTTTCGACAAAGGAAATGCTTTGGTACAACTTAAAAAATACATATTTTTGATTAACTAATGCGATAAATGCATTAATCATGACGATTCAACAAATAAAATATTTCTTAGAACTTGCTAACGAGTTACATTTCTGGAAAACAGCAGAGAAGATTTCAATTTCACAATCGACCTTAAGTAGACAAATTCAAGCTTTAGAAGATGAATTAGGAATTCAACTTTTTGAACGCGATAAAAGAAATGTAAAACTTACAGCTGCGGGTAAATTTCTTAGAGAACATTGGACGGATTCAATTAATGAATTAGACCGAATTCATATACAAGCAAAAAAAATAGATATTGGGGCTTCGGGCAGTATATCAATTGCTTACCCAGGTTCTATTTCATCGGGTTTCTTACCTCGGTTGATGAATGTTTTAACTGAAGAAATGCCTGATTTAAAAATTGAATTAACAGAGCCTACCGATTTAAATCACGAAAAATTAATTTTAGATTACCATATTGATATTGCTATAAGTCGGGATGAAATATTGAACCCGACCATCATGTCAAAAAAGTTATATTCAGAATCAATTTGTCTAGTAGTTCCTATAAATCATTGGTTAACTCAAGATAATTTTACGGATTTAAAAATGGTTGAGAATGAAAACTTTATCATTTCAGCATTGCATAATAACACCTATTTTTCAACTTTATTGCGTAGTGTTTTTAGTGCGAGTGACTTTGAACCTAAGACAACAATTGAATCCGATTTTGGAAGTGTAATTTTAAATCTCGTTGCTAAAAATCTAGGCATTTCTATTTTGCCTTATTCTTTTAAGTTTGCCAATAATCAAAACGTAAGATTTATAGAGTTACCTAATAATGTCGATTTGTTTATTAATTGGCGTCTTAAAGATCCTAATAAAATAGTGAAACGTATTGTAGATTATTCAATTACACTTGGCGAAAATTATATACTTTAAAATACTACACTTTAAATTTTAAAAATTTAAGGTGTAGTATAATTTAAAAAGTTAAGCACTTCTTTTATGATAAAGTAGTATCGAATAATTTATAATTACAATTATAATCCCAATTGTTATAACAATAGAGGAATGTATTGCATTTAATATTATAATTTTTTGATTCATTCCTGTTAATAGAGCATACCAAAAAAAAGGACAAAAAATACCAACTAAGGAAATATTACGACCAGTTTTTATACCGTTTCTATATTTCAATGTTTTTGTTAGATATTTTTTAGAAACATTTTTATTTCCGTTAATTAATCTAATACATTTTTTACCAGCTATGGTATAAGGGCAGTTATTAAGTACCTGCTTAATTAATTTTGAAATAGTATTCATTGTATCTGTTTGCGTTAAAAGAAAAAATAAAATATATACCCACCTACAATTGCCATAAGCATTACTGAAAGTATAAATGCTATTATTGCTTTTGGTTTTAACATTGAAGAAATGATGGCTATTTCTGGTAAACTAGCACCAGTTCCACCTATGATTAATGCCATTGCAGCTCCCATACTCATCCCTTTTAGAATCAGTGCTTTTAATATTGGTATTGCCATTTCAATACGTAGATATAATGGTACTCCTACAGCTGCAGCAATAGGAATAGCAAATGGACTATCATTACCTAAGTATTTTTGAACCCATGTATCCGTTACAAAAATTGTTGAAACAGCACTAATTAAAGCACCAATTAAAACGTAAGGGAATATGCGTTTAAATAAAGACCATCCAAATTTTAATGCTTCTTTATATTTTGATTTTTTTTCATTTATTTCATTACAAGTTGAAGTTGAACACGATGAGGATTTGTGCTTTTCTTTTGTGTTATTACTACATTCATTTTGTTTTTCTTCTTCAATAATGGTAGAACTACAGTTGGTTACTGTTGGTTTAGAACTAAATTTCTTAGAATTTATATTAATTAATTTTACTTCATTTTTTATAGATGTTTTACCTACCAGTGTTCCAATTAATACAGAGCCTATAAATACAATAAGGAAATAGACTAAGGCAATTTTCCACCCAAAAACCCCTAAAATAAAACCGACAACGACAAAGTTTGCTAACGGTGCCGAAAGTAAGAAAGAGAAAACCATTGCAAATGGAGCTCCCATTTCTATCATACCCATAGATACAGGTACCATTGATGCACTACAAAATGGAGTTGGTATACCTAATAAAGCTCCCATTAGCCCGCTATACTTTCCTGTTTTTGCTAATCTTTTTTGTAGTTTCTCTTGCGGAATAAATGCCCTTACCAAACCAGTAAGTACAGATACCAAGGCTATTATTAATAATAGTGCTATGCCCACGTGCATAAATTCATTTAAAGCTAAATTAAATTTCTCATTCATAATATTAAGTTTAATTAAAGGTTATATTTAACATATGTGTTAAATCACATATGATATTGTAAAAAAAAGCAATTCTTATTTAAATTAGTTTATTTTTTTTCTCGATGTGATAGTAGTGCTTTACATTTCGTCATTTCTTTAATCATTTCTTTTTCGGGTATAGAGCTAATGGAATTTTTTATGATATGACTAAACTCATCTTTAATAGGTGATAAGTAGTAAAAAACCCACTTACCTTCTTTTACTTCTTCAATTAAATTGGCCTTCTTTAAAACTTTTAGATGGCGAGATACATTATATTGATATTCTTCTAATACCTCTACAATTTCTGAAACACAAATTTTTTCGTTTATATTAGTAAGCAACCAAACAATTTTTAATCTTGTTGGGTCTGATAAAGCTTTAAAGGTTTTAATATAATTATCCATGTTCTATGTTTTACACATGTGAAATAGCACATATGTTAAAATGATGTAAATATATAAAATTATTTCAAAGTAGAAATTATCTTTTTAGAAATTTACAGAGTAATATGATGAAAATAAAAGTGAAGTGATATTTTTTAATTCTGAAAGATCATAATAAATCTTCTAAAGCAGGTTTTAGATTCGGAAAATTAAAATCAAAACCTTCAGCCTCTATTTTTTGAGAACTGACACGTTGGCTTTCAAATAATAAAATATGCATTTCCCCTAATATGGTTTTCATAACAAATTTCGGAATATTTGGTAATATTAAGGGACATTCCATAACACGTGCAGCTGCTTTTGTAAATTCTTTATTGCTTACAGGGTTTGGTGCTACACCATTATAAATTCCTTCAAAATTTTGTTGTACTGCAAATACAAATAATGCGGCTAAATCTTCAACATGGATCCAGCTTTGCCATTGTTTTCCACTTCCAAAGGCTGCACCAGCTCCAAACTTTATTGGTTTTGTTATTTCGGGTAATGCACCTCCATCTTTTGCTAAAACTAAGCCAATTCTAATTTTTGCGACCTTACTACCTAAAGATTCAAAACCATCTACTGCCGCTTCCCATTGGTGGACTATTTTACCCAAAAATGTTTCTGAAATTTCGGTATTAGTTTCTTCGTAATAATGAACTAAACTTGTTGGGTAAATACCAATAGCACTCGCAGAAACAACTTGCTTAATCGTGTAATTGTGTAATTTTATAGTGTTTTGTAAAAGTTGTGCTGTTTTTGTTCTACTTTCTAGAATTTCCGTTTTGTAACTGTCTGTCCAGCGTTTGGAAATAGAAGCACCAACCAAATTTATAATAGCGTCAACACCTTGAAAACAAAGATGGTCAATTTCGTTGTCTTTTGGCTTCCAGTAAAAACCTTTATAGTTTGATTCTTTGCTAATTTTAGATTTTGAAGTTGTAAGATAATGAACATCAATACCCGCTTCGTGGCATTGTGTTACAATTTCTTGTCCTATTAAACCTGTGGCTCCTGTTATTAAAACCGTCATTCTCCTTTTTTTGTAAAGGTACAAAAGCTATCTCCTTTGTGTATGGAGTTTAGTTTTGATTTAACGTTTGGGTAATCAGTAGTATATACTTTATATGGTAATATATAGGAACACTTTAGAGAGGTTGAATTGCTTTAAGGTATTATTAAAATCAAGACTTTTTTACTTTGAAAACTTCTCGATACAAAATTCTAAAAAAAGAATTTCACTCGAAGTGACGTAAAATTAAGTATAGGCTTGTGATTTATATGTTGAAGTTATTTTCGTTGCTCTTAGCATTTAGTTCATTGTTCATTTCGCTGAATGTTTCGTTGCTCTCAACATTTAGTTCATTACTCATTCACTGAATGGTTTCGTTGCTCTCAACATTTCACGTTTGCCTGGAGGTCCAGGGAGGCGTTCTACTGTTAAGCCAACAGCTTGCATGGCACGTCTTACGCTTCCTTTGGCACAATAAGTCACTAATACACCATTTTCTTTTAAGGCTTTGTACATGATTTTAAAAATGTCTTCAGTCCATAATTCTGGTTGTACACGAGCACCAAAAGCATCAAAATAAATAAGATCAAATCTATTTTCTGCATTTATATCTTTAAAGAATTTTTGTTGTTTTTCTAATTTGAAATTAGAAGTAATAAGATGAGGTTCTTCCCATGGTGTTTCGTGTAATTTCTCAAAAACAGCTTTATGGGTTTCCGAAATAAGTTCAATATAATTAAGTTGTTGAATCTCTTCTAATTGAACAGGGTAAGCTTCTACACCAACATAATTAATGTTTAATTTTAATTTTTCAGCTTCAATTAGTGTTAGAAAAGTATTGAGCCCCGTACCAAAACCTATTTCTAAAATACCGATTTCTTCAGTATTGGTTTCTGTAAGCTTATTATCTGATTTTTCAGAATAATAAAGCAAACCATGTTTCATAAAAACGTGGTTTGCTTCTTGTATGGCACCATGAATAGAATGATATTGTTCATTCCATTCTTCTATCTGTATGGTTTTAGAACCGTCTGATGTGGTAATAATATTACGTTTCATGTGTTTTCGTTATGTGTATTTCTTTTCAATCACATGTAACATATACAGTGTTTTAATGATACTGTATTTAAATGTTTCAAAATTATTGAATCAGTAATCTTTTAATCTTCGGGATAGGTCCTACGCACTCCGTTTTATGACAATTAAGACAATTGCTAATCGCTGCATTGTAACGTTCTTTCACTTCAAGGTTTGAAATTGTATCTACAACAGCTTGTTGAGATTCTATAAAAACATTTACAAAGCTTTGCCAATTTTTAGTTCTAGATGTGCCCTTGCTCATTTCTGCTGAGTGCAATTTCATTAAGTCTAAAGGTAAAGCGCTTGGTGTTTCTCCTGCGATAATTTGTGCTTTTAATTGTACATTGTAAGCGTACATGGCATTCATAAAACCTGCCATTTCAGAACGCTGATACATTTCGTATTCAACGTTCTTTTTAATAGGTTCTTCTGTTATTTTTTCTTCATTTTTACAGCTTGACAGTATAAAAAGGGAAAGAAATAAAAAACAGATGTATTTATTTTTTAAGTAAAACGCCATCAGCTTCAAAACCATATTCAAACTTAGGATCTGTAATTGCCGCAATTTCATCTTCAGTTTTACCTGCATCTTCTGCGTAATGTCTTAATTCTTCAACAGACGTTTCGCTAACAAAAGCTTTACCGTTAATTACAACATCTCCTTCAGCATTTAATGGCATAAAAAATCCGTAGTCTTTAAATTTAACCATGACTTGGTTTTCTCCGTCCATATCTAAAGTCATCCAACATCCTTTTTTAGAACAAACTTCAATGATTTTTCCTTTTACTTTAGAATTAACAGTATCTCCAGCTTTTAAGTTCTTATAATGTTCCATCATACGCTCTGCAGTTAAGGCATCTGTATCTGTAATTTCTTTACCAAAAGAAGCATAAGTAATTTCAGGTTTTGTGTCTTCAGCGGTAGGTTTCACGGTCTTAGATTCGTTTTTGCAAGAAAAAATAGTTAAGCAAATCGTTAAAAGTAAAATGATTTTTTTCATTATTAATAGATTTTGAATTGAATTGTTATCGAATTACAAATTTAGTCAATTTAAGGGAATATAACCTTTTATTAAAGGTGCTGATTATGTACTTTTGTTTGAAAATCATATATAATTATGGCTCAGCACACAGAAAAGATTAGCATTGAAACAGCTAAAACTTCTAAAATTGACACGGTAGATTTCAGCAACTTAGACTTCGGTCGTTTGTTTACAGACCACATGTTTGTCTGTGATTATGAAGACGGCAAGTGGCAAACTCCAAAAGTGATGCCATATCAAGCAATGTCTTATGAACCTTCAGCTCGTGTTTTTCATTATGGGCAAGCTGTTTTTGAAGGTATGAAAGCTTATAAAGATGAAGACGGTAAAGTTTTTCTATTTAGACCAAAGCAAAATTTTGAAAGAATTAATAAATCATCAGCTCGTTTGGCAATGCCAGCTTTTCCTGAAAACTATTTCTTTGAAGGATTAGAAACTTTATTAAAATTAGATAGCGATTGGATTAAGCCAGGCGTTGGAAACTCGTTATACTTACGTCCGTTTGTAATTGCTACAGAACCTGCAATTTCTGCTTCACCAGCAAATAATTACAGATTTATGATTATTTGTTCGCCAGCAAAATCTTATTATAACACGCCAATACGTGTTTTAATTGCTGAAGAATATAGTCGTTCTGCAGATGGTGGTGTAGGTTTTGCAAAAGCAGCAGGAAATTATGCAGCTCAGTTTTACCCAACAAGTTTAGCACAAGAAAAAGGTTTTCAACAAATTATCTGGACAGACGCTAGTACTCACACTTATTTGGAAGAAGCAGGAACAATGAATGTGTTTTTTAGAATAGGTGATAAATTAGTTACTGCGCCTACAAGTGATAGAATTTTAGATGGAGTTACACGTAAAACGATGCTTCAGTTAGCTGAAGATATGGGGATTACTTGTGAAGTAAGACGTATTACTGTTGAAGAAATTAAAACAGCATCTAAAGATGGAAGTCTTAAAGAAGTTTTTGGAACTGGTACAGCAGCAATTATTAGTGTAATCTCTGCATTTGAACATAAGGATGAGTTATTTGAAATCCCTGAAATTGAAGATTCTTATGCTAAATTATTTAAGAAAACATTATTAGATATTCAACATAATTTATCTGAAGATAAACATGGTTGGAGATATGAAGTAAAATAAACTTCAAACAAAATAAATAAAAAAGCAGCCAATTGGCTGCTTTTTTTATGATTCTAAAATCTCTTTTATATGTGGTTTAAAGTAGTTGGGGCCTTTTAGTACTTTGCCATCTTCACGGTAAATTGGTTGTCCATCAGCTCCTAGCTTACTCATATTACTACGTTGTATTTCATCAAAAACTTCCTCAATTTTATGTTGCATGCCATGTTCTATAATTGTGCCACATAAAATATAAAGCATATCACCTAAGGCATCCGCTACTTCCACTAAATCATTGTTTTTTGCTGCTTCAAGGTACTCTTCATTTTCTTCGCGCATTAGCTCATGGCGCAGTACGTTTTTGTCTAGACCTAAGTCAGCTTTAGGTGTTTCGCGATGTCCTATTTTAAAGGCGGTATGAAATGCTTTTACTGCATCTATTTTGTCTTGCATAGTTGTGGTTTATTAGTATACTAATCCTTATTTTTGCATAAAAATAAGAAGATGTTTACGACTGGTCAATTGATTTTTGGAATATTATTTTTTATTGCATTTGTGATTGTTATTGTTTTTCAATATCGTAAAGACTTTCAACTTCATAAAAAATATTATAAAGGTACCATTTGGATTCTTCTTGCTTTTCTTGGGTTTATAGGTATGATTTCAGCTATTAAGTTTATTTTTATGTAGTCAGAACTCGTGGATTGGATTGCGCTTTAATTCAATTCTTGTTTATAATTTCTTTTCTAAAAATATACCTTTTATTGGGTATATTATGCTGTGTATTTATATTGGATATTTGTGTTGTAATTTTTTTTTGTTATAAAACTATCTGGTTTTTAGTGATTTATTTTTTGAGATAAAGTTTTATTATATCTTTATTCAAACTAAATAATTAAAGTTTTTAACTGAGGAAATTCTAAAACCCTACAGATTTAATGCAAGTAAACGTCACTAATATCAAGATTAGCCTCTGTCTTATTCTATTTCCTTTTTTTTGTTTTAGTCAAATACAATCAAAGGATTCTTTATTAATTATTTGGGAAAACACCAAGCTAGAGGACGCTGTAAGAGCAGATGCTTACAATGATTTTATAACTGAAAATTATTTTGAAAGCAAAACAGATAGTGCTTATGCTATGGCATTAGATTTATTTGATTTTTCAGAAGCTAGAAACTTAAAAAAACAAAAAGCAGATGCGTTAATACTTTTAGGGGGAATAGAGCATATTTTTGGAGATAATACCAAAGCTTCTAAGAATTTTGGATTGAGTTTAAAGCTTTATAAAGAATTAAATGATATTAGAGGTCAGGCAAATGCTATCAATAATTTAGGCGTTTCTTATAGGAAGATTTATAACCTTGATGAAGCAAAAAAATATTACGAACACTCATTAGAGTTAAGTGAATCAATTAAAGACACTATTCTAATAGCTCAGACTTTAGTTAATATTGGGAATATTTATGGTTGGCGTTACAAGTCTGATAAAGCGATCACTTATTATGAGGAAAGTTTAAAATTGTCTAGAGCGATTAAAAATGAACAAAAAGAAGCTTTAGCATTAATTAATATCAGTAATTCTTACATTCAAAAAAAAGAATTTGAAAAAGCTAGATCATATACCGAAGATGCAATAAGAATAGGGAACTCTATTGGGAATTATAATATTTTAGCTCATGCAAATAATGTTTTAGCTCTTGGTTATTATAAGCAGAAAGATTACGATAATATCATCTTAGCAGCTAATGAATCTCTTTTTTATGCTGAAAAAATATCTAGCCTTGCTATGATAGATGGTGCTTATTTTTTCCTTTTTCAGGCTTATAAAGGAAAACGAGATTTTGATTTAACTATTAAATATCAAGATTTAAGAAGTGATCAAAGAACGACTATTGATGATATTAGTACTGTGCAAACCTTAGAGAAAATAAAAATTGATAATCATAGAACACAAGACAGTCTAATTAATATAAACAATACTTTAAAATTAGGGATTAAGCACAAAAATGAGAAAACAAATTTAGTATTAGCTTGGGGAGTTAGTTTATTGATCCTTTCTGTTTTAACGTTTATAGTTTATAGAAATTCGAAACGAAAACAACACAAGGCAAAAGAAGAACGACAACAACAAATTGCAGAAAAAGAAAAACTTTTAAAAGGTTTAGAGATCTCATCAATTAATGCAATGATTAGAGGTCAAGAAAAGGAAAGACAGCGTATTGCTTCTGATTTGCATGATAGTGTAGGTGCTACTTTAGCAGCGGCAAGATTACAGTTCGAATATTTAATGAAACATCAAATTAATGATGAAGATTCTAAAGATTTAGAAAAAAAGATAAGTCTACTTTTAGATAACGCCTACAATGAAACTCGAGCTATGGCACATTTAAAGAATTCAGGTGTGATGGCTAAAGATGGACTTCTTCCTGCTGTAGAAAAATTAGCAAAAAATGCATCAAGTAAAAATGAATTAAAATTTGAAGTTCAAAGTTTTGGTCTAGATCAACGTTTAGAGAATGCAATAGAAATTTTGATATTTAGGATTATTCAAGAATTGGTAACAAATATTATAAAACATGCTAGGGCAACTCATGCTATTATACATTTAACTAATTACGAAAATAATCTTAATATTATGGTTGAAGATGATGGAGTTGGGTTTGATTCCAAACAATTATCAAAAACTACAAAAGGTATGGGGATTAGTAGTATTGATAGGCGTGTAGAGCATTTAGAAGGACAATTAACAATTGAGTCAGAAATTAATAATGGTACTACAATAATAATAGATATACCAGTATGATAAGAATTGCAATAGCAGAAGATCATCAATCTTTTATTGATGGGATTGAATTACTTTTAGAAAGGGAAAAGGATATCGAAATCGTAGGGACTACAAATGATGGAGAAGAACTATTAAAATTAGTACAATTAAAAGAACCTAGTGTTGTTATTACTGATATCAGAATGCCTAAAATGGATGGTATTGCTGTAACTAATAAAATAAAAAAAATATTGCCACATACTAAAATTTTAGGTTTTAGCATGTTCGATCAAAAAGCAGCAATTAAACAAATGATAGATGCTGGTGCTTCAGGGTATTTGTTGAAAAGTTCACCTTTAGATGAGGTTTTAAAGGCGATACGTGCAGTTTATAATGGAGAAACTTATTTTGATTCAAATATTCAAATTGAAGCAGAAAACAACAGTAATAAAAAGACAAAAGGATTATTAACAAAAAGACAAATTGAAATTTTAAATTTAGTGGCACAAGGTAAAACCTCTAGGGAAATTGCAACCGAATTGTTTATAGGTATATATACCGTAGATACACATCGAAAAAATATGATTAAAATTTTAGGACTTCAAGGCAAAGGAGAATTGATGCGTTTTGCAATAGAAAAAAAATATAAATTTTAAGCCTTTTTTTATTTCTTTTTGTATATCATTAAAATACCCAATATCGGGTATTTTTTATTTTATATAATTGTTGGATTTTTGATAACGTGTGTGTTACATGTTAAAAATAATATTTTTTAAAATCAATTATAATTCTAACTTCGCCGTCAATCAACCTAAACTAAATTATGAAATACACAAAATTATTAACTTTGTCGGTTTTTCTATTAACTATGAGTTTATCTTATGGACAAAGCTATGTTGGCCATTCTATAGATAATTATTCTGGTGTTCACGGTATTATTTACAATCCATCTAGTATTGTTGGTTCTAATTTAAGAGCCGACGTTAATTTATTATCTGCAAGTGTCTTTGGAGGTAGTGATTATTTCGGAATTAATCTTAGCGATATCATGAGTTCTGATGGTGGCTTCGATTTTGAAGAAGACAGTGAAAAGTTTCCAAGTAATGCTAATAATTTCTTTTTTAATGTAGATGTTTTAGGACCTTCCTTTATGTTTAACATAAATAAAAAAAATAGTATTGGTTTAGTTACTAGAGTTAGAGCTAATATGAATATAAATCATATAAACGGTGAATTATATGAGGCTGTTGTTGATGATTTTGATGTTAATGATGATTTTAATTTCGATTCAAAAAACTTAAATGGTACGATACACGCTTGGTCAGAGATAGGTTTGGCTTATGGAAGAATCTTAATTGAAAAACCAAATCATGTTTTAAAAGGTGGTGTTACTTTAAAATACTTACAAGGTGCAGGTAGTGCGTTTATGAGTAGTCCAGGCTTGCAAGGTCAATTCTCTGCAAATTCAGAAACATTGGTAACTCAAGGGAACTTTAATTATGGTACAAGTCAAGATTTTGAAGCAGACGATTTAGATTTTAGTAATTTAACATCAGGTGTAGGTCTAGATATTGGTTTTACATACCAGTGGTATAAAGAGAAAATTAATAATAATTTTTCAATTAATGAAAACCAATATAAACTTAAGGTGGGAGTTTCTATTACAGATATTGGATCTATTAGTTATGATGAAGCTAAAGTAAGTAGATATAATTTAGATGCCTCAGCAAGTACAGCAAATTATGAGGAGGATATAGAAGAGTTCTTAGATAATAATTACTTAGGAGTGGAAACAACCGAAACTGCAAAAATAAAATTACCAACGGCACTTCATTTACTTGTAGATTATAGGTTATCAAAAAAATGGTTTGTAAGTGCTCAAGCAGATTTATCTATGGTAGAAAAAGGATCGGAGTTAAGTACATCTGTTCTTAATACTGCAACGTTAGCTCCAAGATTAGAAACAAGATGGTTTAGTTTTTATGCACCACTTAGTTTTAGACAGTATGGAGATGTGTCTTTTGGTGGAGGTCTTCGTTTAGGACCTTTAACTGTGGGTTCTGGTTCTGTATTTACAAATCTTTTATCTAGTAGCTCTAAAACTACAGATGTGTATGTTGGTCTTAAAATTCCATTATATAGATAATAATTCATTTTATAGTTGAATAAAAAAATACCCGTTATTGGGTATTTTTTTGATTAAGTATAGTTAGTAGATTTATAAAATGGAATAATATCAATTTATTTAAGCCAACAAATTAACGAGAAGATATTATTTGCTACTAAATTTTTAGTTGAAGATTAATACAATTATATTTTTGTTAGTCTTACTGATAGTCTATAAATTTTAGGGGAATTTAAAAGCTTATAATCAGTAAGTGAAAAAAAACACCTAGAAATAGGTGTTTTTCTTTTTTTAATAGAAGTTTTAAATAATTATTAAATAGAATAAGTTATTAAGAATAAAAAATGCAATCATTTTAATGATTGCATTTTTACTAAAACTTATTTTCTTTACACTACTATTTTGTAGCTGTCAAATTTATTTTTAATTCAATTTCATCATTAATAAATTTATCACCTAAATTATCGAAAAATGATTTTGATCCATGTTTGATATTCCATTTAGAACGGTCTATTGTGAATGAGTCACTAAGGATCATAATTGAATTGTCATCAATAGATTTTATTTTTATAGGGAAACTTATGTTTTTTGTCGTTTCTTTTAACGTTAAATTACCTGAAAGCATCATCACGCTTTCATTATTTGTTTTGAAGCCTGTGATTACAAACATTGAATTTGGGTATGTTTGAACATCAAAAAAATCAGCACTCTCAAGATGAGATTTTAATTTTGCATTCCCCTCTTCTTCAACGGGTATATCTTTAACAATAATACCATTCATTTCAATAACAAATTTCCCGCCTTTTACAATACCTTCACTAGTGCTTATTTTTCCACCTTTAATTGCAATTGTTCCATTGTGAGAACCTGTAGGTTTAAAACCTTTCCATTCAATTACAGATTTGTCGGTATCTACTTTATAAGTAACAATATCGGATTTAGAACCTGCAACATCCTCAGCCTGTTTGGTGTCGGCTTCTTTTGCTTTATCACCACAACTTGTAAATGCAATAAAAGTAATTAATGTAAAAATCCTTAAAAAATTAGTCTTCATCTTTTGTGTTTATTTGATTTCGTTTAAAAATACGAAGATATAAAAACAAAGGTTAAAGTGAGATAAAGAAATGTTAATGACATTTTGACATTATTATAATAATGGCAGTACTTTTGCCAATACTATTGAAAGCAAAAAACGAACTCAAAATGAGTAAAGAAGATAAAAATACAAATATTGAAGATCCTAATGTAGAGGATCAAAATTCTACTACTGCAGAAGCAGATTCAGTAGAGCAAAATGAAGTTAGATCGGTAGAAGAGCAACTTCAAGATCAGTTAGTCGCAGAAAAAGATAAGTTTATGCGATTATTTGCTGAGTTTGAAAATTATAAAAAACGAACTAACAAAGAGCGTATTGAACTGTTTAAGACAGCAAGTCAAGAAGTCGTAGTGGCTATGCTTCCTGTATTAGACGATTTTGAACGTGCTTTATCTCATATAGAGGAAGATAAAGAAGCAGAAGAATTAAGAAAAGGAGTTTTGTTAATTTATAATAAATTGGTTAATACTTTAGAGAATAAAGGGTTAACTAAAATAGAAGTAAGACAAGGCGATACTTTTAATGCAGATATTCATGAAGCTATAACTCAAATAGCAGCACCTTCAAAAGATTTAAAAGGTAAAATTATTGATGTTGTAGAGCATGGTTATAAATTAGGTGATAAAATAATTCGTTTTCCTAAAGTTGTAATCGGACAATAATAGAGAATAACAAGGTTCACCGTTTTTTTACAAAATATCAAGAATAAATTAGTTGATGAAAGAAGATTATTACGACATATTAGGAATAAGTAAAGGAGCATCTGATGCCGAAATAAAAAAAGCTTATCGTAAAATGGCCTTAAAATATCATCCAGATAAAAATCCAGATGATAATGAAGCTGAAGAAAAGTTTAAAAAAGCAGCAGAAGCCTATGAGATTTTAAGTAACGCAGATAAGAAAGCGCGTTATGACCAATTTGGACACCAAGCTTTTGATGGCGGCGGTGGCGGCGGAGGTTTCGGAGGAGGCTTCGGTGGAGGAGGTATGAATATGGATGATATCTTTAGTCAATTTGGTGATATTTTTGGAGGCGGTGGCTTTGGAGGCGGTAGCGGCTTTGGCGGTGGCGGAAGACAACGCGTTGTTAAAGGAAGTAACTTAAGAATCCGTGTTACATTATCATTAGAAGATATCGCTAACGGTGTTGAAAAGAAAATTAAAGTAAAACGTAAAATACAAGCACCAGGGACTACTTATAAAACTTGTAGTACTTGTGGTGGTTCTGGTCAAGTTACTAGAGTAACCAATACTATTTTAGGTAGAATGCAAACAGCTTCTGCTTGTCCTACTTGTGGAGGAGCAGGACAGTCTATAGACAAAAAACCAGCAGATGCAGATGCACATGGTTTAAAAGTTTCAGAAGAAACGGTTACAGTTAAAATACCAGCAGGTGTTGTTGATGGAATGCAGCTTAAAGTTACCGGAAAAGGTAATGATGCACCCGGAAATGGTATAGCAGGAGATTTATTAGTAGCAATTCAAGAAGAAGAGCATCCTACTTTAAAACGAGAAGGTGATAATCTACATTACGATATGTATGTTAGTTTGCCAGATGCCGTTTTAGGTAACTCTAAAGAGATCGATACTGTTACAGGTAAAGTTAGAATTAAGATAGAGCCAGGTGTGCAGTCTGGTAAAATATTAAGATTACGTGGTAAAGGTATTCCTAGCATTAATGGCTATGGAGGTGGAGATTTACTAGTGCATGTAAATGTTTGGACACCAAAGACTTTAAATAAGAAGCAAAAAGCCTTTTTTGAAAGTATGAAGGATGATGAGCATTTTGAGCCTAAGCCAGAAAGCACTGATAAGTCTTTTTTTGAAAAGGTGAAAGATATGTTTTCTTAAACTACTTCTATTGAATAAAAATTAGTATATTTGATTATCGCTAATCTTATTAGCGGTAATTTTTCTTTTTCATAGCAATTTTTTCCCATCCTTATCTAACCATGAGGGTGGGTTTTGTTTTTTTACCAATTCGATTCTAAATCGAACTAGCGATTTATCGTGTTTTATGAGTTCTTTTTATTCAGAAAGCTTTTTTCGTTAGATCTAAAATATATTGTTTAAATTATAGCTTCACTTTTATAGGAGTGAAAGAATTATTAGTACTTTAAATAAATAGTAGCACTTTCTTATTTTAGAATCTCTAACATTTAATATATTTACAGACTAACCATACCTCTAAAATTTAGATTAATATGAATGACTTATTAGTTGCTAATTCCGTGTCTAAGAGTTTCGGAAGTTTTAAAGCACTAAATGAAGTGTCTATCGCTGTGCCAAAAGGCAGCATTTTTGGTTTACTTGGCCCAAACGGGGCAGGTAAAACCACTTTGATACGTATTATAAATCAAATTACAATGCCAGATACTGGTTCTGTTTTATTAGATGGCCAACCGCTAAAAGGAGACCATGTTAGAGATATTGGTTATTTGCCAGAAGAACGTGGCTTATATAAATCAATGAAAGTAGGCGAGCAGTGTTTGTATTTAGCACAATTAAAAGGCTTAACTAAAACGGAAGCAAAAGACCGGTTAAAATATTGGTTCGATAAGCTAGAAATTGGAGACTGGTGGAATAAGAAAATTCAAGAGTTAAGTAAAGGTCAAGCACAAAAAATACAATTTATTGTTACGGTGCTTCATCAACCTAAGCTATTGATTTTTGATGAGCCATTTTCAGGTTTCGATCCTATAAATGCCAATTTAATTAAAGACGAAATTTTACAACTTAGAGACGAAGGAGCTACCGTAATTTTTTCGACGCATAGAATGGAGTCTGTAGAGGAGCTATGCGATCATATAGCATTAATTCATAAATCTAATAAAGTTTTAGACGGAAAGTTAAACGATATTAAACGTCAGTATAAAACCAATACATTCGAAGTTGGATTAGAGTCTTTAAATAAAGAAAAAGTGTTATTAGAAATTCAAGATAAATTTGAAGTGCTTCCGGCAACTTTTAAAAACTTGAATGATGATATAAAATTGAATATTAAAATAAATGAACAAACATCACCAAATGATTTATTGTCATTTTTAACCTCAAAATCAGAAGTGCATCACTTTGTTGAAGTGATTCCATCTGCTAGTGATATTTTTATTCAAACTGTAAACAACAATCAATAATGAATCATTTACCATTAATTATAAAACGCGAGTATTTTACAAAAGTGAAAAACAAATCATTTATTGTAATGACGTTTTTAAGTCCTTTAATAATGATTGCGCTTATTGCAGTTGTAGCTTATTTATCACAGCTAAATAATGAAAAGGAACGTACCATTTCGGTTTTAGATGAAACAGGATATTTAAAAGATGTATTTATAGATTCAGAACATACAAATTATACCAATCTTAATGGGTTAAGTCTAGAAGACGCTATTGTTTTAGTGAAAGAGAAGGAAGATTATGGACTTTTATATATCTCTAAAACAAATTCTCTAGATGATGTTACAGGGCATGTAAATTTTTATTCTGAAGATTCACCTTCATTAAGTGTTATATCTGGTTTAGAACGTCAGATTGAAAAACGACTTAAAGAAAAGAAATTGGAGTTAGACGGAGTTTCTTTAGCACAAATAGAAGCTTCTCAAATTAATATTGATATTGCACAAGAAAGTTTTGATGGAGAAAAAAGTTCTAAAATAGACAATGTTGTAAAGCTAGCTTTTGGTGGTGCTGCAGGATATTTACTTTTTATGTTTATCATTATTTATGGTAACATGATTATGCGTAGTGTTATTGAAGAAAAAACAAGTAGAATTATAGAAGTTATTATTTCGTCTGTAAAACCAATTCAATTAATGATGGGGAAAATTATAGGAACCTCATTAGCCGGAATTACGCAATTTGTAATTTGGGTCATTTTAGGAGCCGTTTTAATGTTTGTTGTTTCTGCTATTTTCGGTATAGATTTAGCGCAAGTGCAGTCACCGCAACAAGAAATGGTAAATCAAGCTATGCAGGCTAGTGACCCACAAGTTATGGCAGAAAATTTAATTAATGCCATTAGTAATCTTCCATTAGCAAACTTGGTTATTGCCTTTTTGTTTTTCTTTATAGGTGGATATTTATTATACAGTTCATTATACGCTGCTATTGGCGCTGCTGTTGATAACGAAACAGATACACAACAATTTATGTTACCAATTTTAATGCCTCTTATGTTGGCTGTTTATGTTGGTGTGTTTACAGTTATAGAAGATCCTCATGGAACAGTATCTACGGTTTTTTCTTTTATTCCATTAACGTCACCTGTCGTTATGTTAATGCGTATTCCGTTTGGTGTGCCACTTTGGCAACAAGCTTTGTCATTAGTGCTATTACTAGCAAGCTTTGTTTTTGCCGTTTGGTTTGCAGCTAAAATTTATAGAGTAGGAATTTTGATGTACGGAAAAAAACCAACCTACAAAGAACTTTTTAAATGGTTGAAATATTAATCTATGATTCAAGATTTAGAACATATTGGTGAAACGATTACGGAGAGTAGCGCTTGGGAAACGACTAAGGCATTTCTCAATAAAAATATGACAATTGGTGAAAATATCAGTATTTCAATACTTGATGTTATCATTGTTATTACCGCTATTTTTATCACTACAATTGTTTTAAGAATTGTTCTTAAAATCATTACTAGAAACATTCCTAGTGAGAACAAAGGAAAGTTTAATGTCGTTTACGGTTATTTTCGTTGGTTAGTATATGTAATAATTCTCTTTGTAACATTAAGTAGTGTTGGTGTTAATGTTACTGCTGTTTTTGCAGCATCTGCAGCCTTATTAATCGGGATTGGGTTAGCGTTAGAGACTTTATTTCAAGATATTATTTCTGGTATTTTTATTTTAATAGATCAATCTGTTCATGTAGATGATATTATAGAAATTGAAGGTAAAGTCGGTAGAATTATAGAAATTAAACTAAGAACTACAAGAGCAGTAACCATAGATAATAAAGTATTAATAATACCAAATCATCTTTATTTAACCAATTCACTCTATAATTGGACACAAAATGGAACTACAACTCGCGAAAGTGTAGAGGTTGGCGTTGCTTATGGAAGTGATGTGCAGTTGGTAAAAAAGTTGTTATTAGAGGCCGCAAGTACACACCCTAAAATTTTACCTAGTCCACCACCGACGGTCGTTTTTACAAATTTTGGAGATAGTTCTTTAGATTTTAAATTAGTTTTTACATTAGGAGATAGTTTTACAGCACAGATTCCTAAAAGTGATATTCGTTTTGAAATTGATCGTCTTTTTAGAGAAAATAATATTGCTATTCCATTTCCTCAGCGAGATATTCATATTATTAATAGCAGTAATGAATCATAGAAAAAGAAACATTTAATTCATGAGTATGAAGTCTTTTAAGATTTTAATTATAGTATTAACCTTAAGTTTTTCAAAACTTGTTATAGGTCAGGTTACTGATTTAGCTCGGTTAGAATATTCATTTATTCCTAAAAGTAAATCTCAAGATCAGTACACACGATTGAGGGCTTTAGTTAATTATCCAATTGAAATTAAGAAAGATAATTATTTGGTATTTGGAGCAGAGTATAATAGAATTATTTTAAACCTTGAAGATAATTATCCGTTTGATAGTTCTTTATTTCAAACACTCAATGTTATAGATTTAAATATCGCTTATACCTTTAAAACAAGTGAGTTTTGGAGGTATGGAATTAAATTTAATCCACGTATAGCATCAACATTAACGCATCAGATCACTAATGAAGATATTTTTCTTAATGGAGGTATTTTTACCATTAATGATAGAAGAAGAGACGAAACGGCAGAGAAACCATATCGTTTAATTCTAGGAATAACCTATAATTCAACTGCGGGAACGCCTTTTCCATTGCCTTTTGTTAGTTATTTTAGACGTGTTAATGAGTCTTGGTCTTTTAATCTAGGTGTTCCAAAATCTAATTTAAAGCATTATTTTAGTGAAAAAAGTATGACTCAAGTTTTTGTTGGCTTAGACGGTTACTTAGCACATTTACAAAGCCCTTTAGAAATTAATGGAAAAAAAGTAGATAATATATCAATGTCTGTTGCCTTATCTGGTTTGGGATATGAATATTGTTTTTCAAAACATTTAGTTCTTTATGTATACAGTGGACACACATTTAGGTTTAAAAATGTACTTAGAAATGAAGATAGGGATGAAGTCTATCCGTTAAATGATTCAAATTCATTTTACTTAAGAACAGGAATAAAATTTAAAATATAATTATGCCAAAAATATTGATAATTGAAGATGAAGCAGCAATACGTCGTGTATTAGTTAAAATTTTATCTGAAGAAAATGACACCTATCAAGTAGAAGAAGCAGAAGACGGTTTAGTAGGAATTGAGAAAATAAAAAAGAACGATTACGACCTTGTGTTATGCGATATCAAAATGCCAAAAATGGATGGTGTTGAAGTTTTAGAGGCAGCAAAAAAAATAAAGCCTGAAATTCCGATGGTTATGATTTCTGGTCATGGTGATTTAGACACGGCAGTAAATACAATGCGCTTGGGTGCTTTTGATTATATTTCTAAACCACCAGATCTTAATAGATTATTAAATACTGTTCGTATCGCTTTAGATCGAAAAGAGCTTGTAGTAGAAAATAAAATGCTAAAGAAAAAAGTCAGCAAAAACTACGAGATGATTGGTGAGAGTGATAAGATAGCGCGTATTAAGGACATGATTGATAAAGTAGCACCAACTGATGCACGTGTTTTAATTACAGGTCCAAACGGAACAGGAAAAGAACTCGTTGCACACTGGTTACATCAAAAAAGTGACCGTTCTAAAGGCGCTATGATTGAGGTTAATTGTGCTGCAATACCAAGCGAACTTATAGAAAGTGAATTGTTTGGCCATGTTAAAGGAGCGTTTACATCGGCGGCAAAAGATAGAGCAGGTAAATTTGAAGCAGCAAATGGTGGAACTATATTTTTAGATGAAATTGGCGATATGAGTTTGTCTGCACAAGCTAAAGTTTTACGTGCTTTACAAGAAAGTCGTATTCAACGTGTAGGAAGCGATAAAGACATTAAAGTCAATGTTAGAGTTGTAGCAGCAACTAATAAGAATCTTAAAAAGGAAATTGAAGAAGGTAACTTTAGAGAAGATTTATACCACCGATTAGCTGTTATTTTAATTGAAGTTCCTTCTCTTAATGAAAGAAGAGAAGATATTCCTTTATTAATAAATTATTTTGCTAAAAAGATTTCTAAAGAACACGGAAATATTGAAAAATCATTTTCTGATAAAGCCATTAAATTACTTCAAAATTATGATTGGACAGGTAATATTAGGGAGTTGAGAAATGTTATTGAACGTCTCATTATTTTAGGAGGAAATGAAGTTAGTGAAAGTGATGTAAAAGCTTTTGCTTCAAAATAAAACATACTGATTATGAAGGATATTAAGATTGAAGATTTTAAAATATCATCTCAAATTAAGATTGAAGATTTACCCACAACATTTGATTTAGAGTCAAGTGAAAAAAAGATAGAAAAGAAATTAAGAAAAGTAAGCGAAGATTTAGCTGAAATTCAGAATGCAATGTATGCGCATGGTAAGTATTCTGTTCTATTTTGTATTCAGGGAATGGATACTGCGGGTAAAGACAGTTTAATTCGTGAAGTATTTAAAGAATTTAATGTTAGAGGAATTATTGCTCATAGTTTTAAAAAGCCAACAGATTTAGAGTTAAAACACGATTATCTTTGGAGACACGTCAAGGCTTTGCCTGCAAGAGGTAAATTCGGGATTTTTAATAGAACGCATTACGAAAATGTACTGGTTACAAGAGTACATCCAGAATATTTAATGTCAGAGAATCTTCCTAATATAACATCTGTTAAGGATGTAGATGATTCTTTTTGGGAGAAACGATTCGATCAAATTAATAATTTCGAAAAGCATATTGCTGACAACGGCACTATCATTTTTAAATTTTTTATAAATATTTCAAAAGAAGAGCAAAAGAGTCGCTTGTTAAGACGTTTAAACAAACCCAATAAAAACTGGAAATTTTCACCAGATGATTTAGAAGAACGTGCCTGCTGGGATAGTTACCAAAGTTGTTATCAAGATGCTATTAATAAAACATCAAAGCCACATGCGCCTTGGTATAATCTTCCTGCTGACAATAAGCCAACGGCAAGATATATTGTAGCTAAAATTCTCTATGATACACTTAAAGAATATACAGATATTAAAGAGCCCGAATTACCAGTAAAAGAAAAAGCTAAAATAGATGACTATAAAGCGAGATTAGAAAATGAGTAAAAACAAAGAAGAACTTCCATATTCAGAAATGCCAGAATATGCTGATAAATTTACAGCAGGAACAATGGCTGCGCGTATGGTTGATGCTTTAGGGTTTCGGTTTTATTGGGCTACAGATAATTTATCAGTAAAAGATTTGTCTTATAGGGCAAATGAAGATTGTATGTCTGCAAAAGAGACTATAGAACATATTTATAGTTTATCTCAACGTATAGTAAATTCAACATTAAAGAAGTCTAATTCTAATGAAAAAGAAGAATTATCTTATATCGAATTACGTACTAGAATATTAAACAATCTAAAAATAGCTTCTGATATTTTAAAAACAAGTGAAGACATTTCTCAATACAAAATCATTTTTGGCGAACGAGAAATTCCATTTTGGAACCAAGTTAATGGTCCAATAGCAGATTCTATTTGGCATTGTGGCCAATTGGTCGTTTACAGAAGAATTACTGGTAATCCAATAAATGAAAAAGTGAACCATTTTACAGGTAAACTAAGGGATTAATTTTTTTATAGCTGCTCTTTGGTTTGACCCTCAACAGATTTGCCATATTCTTTGGTGTAAATTTTAACTAAAGCCATAAATATGCTGATTAAAAGTGGTCCGAAAATTAGACCTATAAATCCAAATAAAGGCACACCAATAATAACACCGATTAATGTGATTAAAGGGTGAACATCATCTAGTTTTTGTAGTACATATAATCTAATAATATTATCTGTAGTACCCACGACAATAATTCCGTAAAGTAATACACCCCATGCTTGAAATGTGTCACCAGAAGAAAGACTTAATATAAATACGGGTATAATACCTACAAAAGTTCCGATAAAAGGAATCATAGATCCAATAGTAACAATTACAAACCAAAAGAAAGGATCTTCAATGCCAAATATTAAAAATCCTATTAAAGCAATGACACCTTGAGCAATGGCTACTAGCGGAATACCTATGGCATTAGATCTAATCATAGCTTGTATTTCAGTGCCAATCTCACTTAAATTATCTGTGTTCATAGGAATATAATCACGCAGTGATTGTCTTAATTCTTTCCGATTCGTTAGCATAAAATAAAGTATAAAATACATGATACCAATGGCAATAAACAAGTTAAATGTATTACCAGCCATATTTTGTAATCCATCAGATAGCCATGTCGTTATTCCTTCGGTATCTATTTGAGAGTTAATATCAATACCTGTTTTAAATTTAAATCGTCCAATTTGTTCTTTAAAAGCATCAATTACTTTTCCACTATTTTTAGAGAGTTCAGATATTTTATTACCTAACATAATACCAAATCCAGAAAGCGGAATTAAAATAAGAAAAAAAGATCCCGTCATCAGCATTAGTGCTGCTAATGAAGACTTCCAGTTATACTTATCTACAAGGCTTTTCATTGGTTTTCTGAGTAAAATATAAAATGTAATTGCGCCTAAAACACCACTCAAATAGGGTAGCATTTCACTAAAGATTAAACTTCCGGAGAGGATGATTAATAGTAAAATGAATATTTGACGGATAATTTTAGGCGCAATTTGTTTCATGTGTATAGGGTTTTATAACTAATCAAATATAGTTGTAAACGACCTACTCTTATGCTCTAAAAAAAGAAAAAATTAACGCAATTAATATTAACGTTATTCATATTATTTAAATAGTGATTTCAACTTGGTTATTTAAAATGTCATCAAAAGTTTCACGCTTTCTTATAAGATGAGGTTTTCCTTTATATAATAAAACTTCTGCAGGTCTGTAACGTGAATTATAGTTACTAGCCATTGAGTAACAATAAGCACCAGCGTTTTTAAAGGAAATAATATCGCCTTCGTTTATTTCTGGGATTCGTCTATTATTGGCAAAAGTATCTGTTTCGCATATGTAACCAACTACAGAATAAAAACGTTCGCGTCCTTTTGGGTTAGAGATGTTTTCTATTTCGTGCTGAGAACCGTAAAGCATTGGTCTTATTAAATGGTTGAATCCTGAATCTATCTGAGCAAAAACAGTAGAGGTTGTTTGTTTAACCACATTTACTTTTGCTAAAAAGACACCAGATTCACTGACTAAAAACTTACCTGGTTCAAAAGCTAAGGTTAATTGTTTTCCGTATTCTTTACAGAATTGGTTAAAACGTTTCGATAATTTATCACCTAATTCTTCAATATTAGTTTCAATATCACCATCTTTATAGGGTACTTTAAATCCTGATCCAAAATCAATAAATTCTAAGGTTTTGAAATTTTTAGCAGTTTCAAATAAAATTTCACTTGCATATAAAAATACATCAATATCTAAAATATCACTTCCTGTATGCATGTGAATACCATTAATATTCATTTGGGTATTCTCTATAATACGAAGTAAAAGTGGAATTTGGTGAATAGAAATTCCAAATTTACTATCAATATGTCCAACAGAAATATTAGTGTTTCCACCAGCCATAACATGCGGGTTAATACGAATACAGACAGGAGTTTTAGGATGCTTAGTCCCAAATTGTTCTAATATAGATAGATTGTCTATGTTTATTTGAACGCCAAGTTTAGCAACTTCTTCAATTTCTTCTAAAGAAACACCGTTTGGTGTAAAAATAATTTTCTCAGGTTTAAAACCTGCTTTAAGTCCTAATAGAACTTCTTGTATAGAAACGGTATCTATACCAGAACCAAAAGAATTAAATAACTTTAAGATTGAAATATTAGAAAGTGCTTTAACAGCGTAGTTTAGCTTTAAGTGCTTTACCTTACTAAATGCATTAGTTAATCGTTTGTATTGAAATTCGATTTTTTCAGCGTCATATACATATACCGGACTTCCGAAATCCTTCGCAATTTGTAATAAGGTGTTTTGTTCCATCTTTTTATTAGATATTATTGATTTTAGTTGGACAAAAGTAAATGTAATCCTTATTTAAAACATATAAATGTAAAAAAATATCTATTTTTACACAAAATGTTATATATTTAACAAATGAAAACAATTGCATCCTGTGTTCAAGAGATTATTGTCTCTAGTCCATTTTTAGAAGAAGGCTTATCTCGAGAGATTATTAATTTTTCGGCTTTAGCTAAAGATTTAAATGAGCCAATTTCAAAAATGTTACGAAAACCGGTTAAAGATGGTGCTATAATGATGGCACTTAGAAGGTTTCAACAACCCTTAAATTTTGAAAATAAGAGTCGTTTACAAAAGATTTTTAATCAATTAGGAGATATTACGGTACGTTCAAATTTAAGTGATTTTACATTTCAAAATTCAAAAACACTTATTGAAAGTCATTCTAAAATATTAGATAGAATAGGTGCTAATAATCAAATATTTTACGCCTTTACTCGCGGAATGTTTGAAAGTAATATTATTATTTCTACTACCGAAAAAGAAAGTATTTTAAAGATATTTAAAAATGAAACACAAATAGGATTACAAGATAAGTTATCTGCAATTAGTATTTATCTGCCCAATGGTAATTCTAAAATCGTAGGTTTGTATTATCAAATTTTTAAGCGTTTGGCTTGGGAAAATATAACATTATATGAAGTGGTATCTACAACAAATGAATTTACGGTAGTTGTTGAGGATTATTTAGTAGATAAAGCATTTTCTGTGATAAAAGACTTAAAAATATAAAGTTTAACTTAGTTAGATAAAAATAAATGTACTGCTATGTTGCAAATTTACAGTAGTTTAAATCAATAATAAAAACTATTGCTAAAAACTATTAGTATGCTTATTTTTGTGCGACCAATAAATTTCTGATTAAAATGAATTTACACGAATATCAAGGAAAAGAATTATTAAGCAGTTTTGGAGTACGTATTCAACGCGGTATTGTAGCTCAAAGTGCTAAAGAAGCTGTTGAAGCAGCTAAGCAATTAACAGCTGAAACAGAAACAGGATGGCATGTGATTAAAGCACAGGTTCATGCAGGTGGACGTGGAAAAGGTGGTGGAGTAAAATTAGCCAAAAACCTTAAAGAAGTTGAAGAAATTGCAGGACAAATTATAGGAATGGATTTGGTTACACCTCAAACTTCTGCGGAAGGAAAGCGTGTGCACCAAGTTTTAGTTGCTGAGGATGTTTATTATCCAGGTGAATCTGAGCCAAACGAATATTACATGTCTGTATTATTAAACCGTGCTACAGGTAGAAATATGATTGTATATTCTACTGAAGGAGGAATGGATATTGAGACTGTTGCTGAAGAAACACCAGAATTAATACATAACGAAGAAATAGATCCTGCTACAGGTATTTTACCTTTTCAAGCGCGTCGTATAGCTTTTAACTTAGGCTTATCTGGACTTGCTTTTAAAGAAATGACAAAATTTGTTACAGCATTATATACTGCTTACGATAAATCTGATGCTTCTTTATTTGAAATCAATCCTGTTTTAAAAACAAGTGATAGTAAAATAATGGCTGTAGATGCTAAAGTAACTTTAGATGCTAATGCATTATACAGACATAAAGATTTAGCTGCATTACGTGACTTACGTGAAGAAAATCAAATTGAAGTTGAAGCAGGTGCTTTAGGTTTAAACTATGTTGATTTAGACGGAAATGTTGGTTGTATGGTTAATGGTGCTGGTTTAGCTATGGCAACTATGGATTTAATTAAGCAAGCAGGTGGTGAGCCAGCTAACTTTTTAGATGTTGGTGGTACTGCTGATGCAGCTAGAGTAGAAGCAGCTTTTAAAATTATTTTAAAAGATCCTGCAGTTAAAGCTATTTTAATTAACATCTTTGGAGGTATTGTACGTTGTGACCGTGTGGCACAAGGTGTAATAGATGCTTACAAAAACATGGGTAACATTAGTGTACCAATCATTGTACGTTTACAAGGAACAAATGCAGACATCGCTAAAGAATTAATTGATAATTCTGGTTTAGATGTAATGAGTGCAACTGAATTCCAAGAAGCTGCAGATAAAGTGCAAGAAGTATTAGCATAAGCTATTTTCTAAAAGGTTTTTAACCTTGTAGATATATAAATAAAAAAGAGCAACATTTTAATGTTGCTCTTTTTTTATTTAGGTTTATTAGAATCTTTCTTTTTAGGCATTGGACCTCTTAAATGAATAATTAATCCATTAAGGAAATTTCTTAAAATTTGATCTCCACATTCCATGTATTTCGGGTGGTCTTCGTTTCTAAACATAGCGTTTAATTCACTTTTAGAAATTCTAAAATCTACTAATTCTAAGATTTTTACTATATCATCATCTCTTAGCTTATGAGCTACTCTTAGTTTTTTAAATATGTCGTTATTTGTCATAAATTTTAATTTTGATTTCTAACTATTATAGAAATCATATTTAGATTATTACCATTATAAATATTTATCTCAAGCTAGGCGAAATCTGCTTTTTTATAATTCTCGCATAATATAAGTAAATATAGTTAAATGATTTTGATTAAAAATATTGAATTTATAGTTAGTTAGTTTTTTGGTTAAATAATTGTTTTTCAGTATTTTAGGTTGTGTTGTTTATTTTGTTTAAACACTAATCATATAGTAAAAATAAACTGTTTTTTTATTGTATAATTACTGTTTTAATTTGATAAACGTTTAATAAAATCGACTAAGTACGTTTAATTTTTCGACAAGATACATTATATCAACGACAATAAAATAATGGACCTCTGTAACTTTACAGTATAATTTAATCCCTTATAATTATGACGAATCGCGTTGAGAAATTGAGTTTACTTTCTGAGATGATTGCATTTGCACAGACAGAAGATAGTGTAAATTCTATTGAATATAATTTTTTATATAGTATCGCGAAGCAATTAGATATTTCTAAAGAAGATTTTCAATATTTATTTGAGCATCCTGTAACTTATTTGCATCTTAAATCGCATAGTGAGCGTATTGTACAGTTTCATAGATTGGTTCTTTTAATGAATCTAGATCATAAAGTAGCACCTAAGCAATTGGTTAAAATTCATAATTTTGGATTACGTATGGGGTTAAGCCATGATTCTATAAATAGAGTTCTTGATTTAATGGAGAGCTTTCCAAATAAAATGGTACCAGCAGATTTTTTAATTGATATTTTTAAGGTACAGTATAATTAGTACTAGATCTCTATTTTTTTAATTCAGTAACTTTTTAAGTCTTATTTAGAAGAAACTATTGATTGTTATAATAGAGCAAATTACTAATGACAAAAAGCTAACTATTGTTAATGTACTTTTTTTGTTTTTAATTAAAAATAGTGTTCCAATTACTAATAATATTATTTGTGCAATTAAAAAGGGTATCGTAAATATCTCTTTAAAAACGCTAATTAAAACAGCATCTATTTTATACATACTAATGAGCCCAATTAATATAAAGTAAGATACAACTGTAAAATTCGCAATTATTAAGTTTCTATTTGTTGATAATTTGTTCATTTTATTCGGTTTTGAACTAATGATTTTAGATGTTATTTTTTTAATCACCTATTTTTCTTTTAACTCTTCTGTTTGTTTGACTAATTTATTAACGTTTTTATGTGTTGAATAAATTTGAAAAAATGATTACTAATATAATTGCACCTATAATAATGTTTTCCATATTTCTTTATAATTTAATTACTGAGCTGAAGTTGTTTTAATCTTTAATCTAAAATAGTAAATTAATATATAGGATATTGATATTTAATTGTTTAATGTCTATGCTGTTTGAGTGAAGTTAATCATTCTATTTTTTCAAGTTCATTATTAATTAAAATTAATTTATTATTTATTTCAAAAGAGTATTCGTTTGAATAGTCAATGCAATGCTGAAATAGTTTTTGTGATTTTTCTAATTTTTCAATTTTGTGATTTTTTTTAGATTCAATTGTGGCATCTAAATAAATTAATTCAGCTAAAACTCAACTTAAATAATTTCCATCTTTTAATTTAAAAACTCAATTACTTCTTCATATTTCGTATTAAGAAAGTAATCTTCTTTGTTCCCTAATAATCCATACAAATTATTTAACTGTATTTTGGCTCCTTCAATATCATCATTATCAATACTGTTTACAATTCTATTGATAACATCAAAAAATGTTTGAATAAGTCGCATTATATGATCTTTTTCAATCATATTTTCTTATCAATATTATAATTTACATCTAAAAATTCTAATTAAATATATGATAACTTATCAGCTTAATACTTTGATTAAGAATGTCTTTATCAGTGTTTTATTCAGTTACAGAACTCCAATTTTCTCCTGTTTTAATTCTATTAATTTGCGTATTAGATACTCCAAAACGTTTTGCAATAATGTTGATTCTTGTTCTATTGTTTTTTAATTGACGTTTAATGATCTTTACTTTTCCTTCACTTAATTTTCCAATATTTTTACTTCTTTTTTTAACAATTCCTTCCCATTTTGGATTGTTAAATTGATGAAGTTCTTTTTCTCTTTTAGTAGCCCATTTTAGGTTTTCAATTCGATTATCGGTTTTGTCATAATTTAAATGAATAACACAGATTCCATTATTTTTTTCTAGGAAATGTTCCGCAACAAGTTTGTGAACGTATCTACTAGTCTGTTTTCCGTTCTTTTTTTGTTTAAGAGGTAAATTTTGATATCCGTTTATAAAATATTCTTTGACAATAAATTCCTCATCTGTTTTACAGTTTATAATTCTACCGTAATTTGATATTTTAAATTTTTCTTTTTCCGAAATTTTGTCATCAAATTCGATTTCTTTCCATTCTTCATTCCAGTAATTTCGTATCATCTTCGTTTTCTTTTTCTTTTTCCTTTTCTTTTTTCAAATGTTGCGTAACTATTTCACCTTCTCTAACTTACCCTGATAAGCTGTAATTTGATCTCTAAAATGTGCTGCTTCTAAAAAATCTAAAGCTTTTGCGGCTTGCTCCATAAGTTTTCGGTTTTCTCTAATTTTCTTTTCGAGTTCACCTTTAGTTAAATAATCACTTTCTGGTTCTGCAGCTATTTTTGCATCTAATTCTGTTCTGTAAGTACTCACAGAATTTTGGGTTAGAGCACTATTTAAACTCTTATTTAAAGCTTTTGGTACTTGGTTATGTTTGGTGTTATATGCAATTTGTTTTTCGCGACGGTAATTAGTCTCGTCTATTGTTTTTTGCATGCTTTTGGTAATTTTGTCAGCATACATAATAGCCTTTCCGTTAAGGTTTCTTGCTGCTCTACCAACGGTTTGTGTTAATGAGCGTGCAGAACGTAGAAAACCTTCTTTATCGGCATCTAATATAGCAACTAAAGAAACTTCTGGCAAATCTAAACCTTCACGCAGTAAGTTTACTCCAACTAAAACATCAAAGACTCCTTTTCGTAAATCCTGCATGATTTCTACACGTTCTAAAGTGTCTACATCACTATGTATATACCTTGTTCGGACTGAAATACGAGTTAAGTACTTTGTTAACTCCTCAGCCATTCTTTTGGTTAAGGTAGTTACTAAAGTACGTTCGTCTTTTTCAACACGATTTTGAATTTCTTCAATTAAATCATCAATTTGATTTAAGCTTGGTCTAACTTCAATAATTGGGTCTAATAAGCCTGTAGGACGAATTATTTGTTCAACATAAACTCCATCTGTTTTTTGCATTTCGTAATCTGCTGGAGTAGCCGAAACATAGATAACTTGATTTTGAAGTGCTTCAAACTCTTCAAATTTTAAAGGTCTGTTATCCATGGCCGCAGGTAAACGAAAACCGTAATCTACAAGATTCACTTTTCGGCTTCTATCACCACCATACATGGCATGAACTTGAGAAACCGTTACGTGACTTTCGTCAATGACCATTAAAAAATCATTAGGAAAATAATCAAGTAAACAGAATGGTCTAGTTCCTGAAGACCTTCCGTCTAAATATCTAGAGTAATTTTCAATTCCTGAACAATAACCTAATTCGCGAATCATTTCTAAATCGAATTCTGTACGTTCTTTAAGTCGCTTGGCTTCAAGATGTTTTCCTATTTCTTTAAAATAATCAAACTGTTTTACTAAATCGTCTTGAATATCTTTTATTGCTCCATTTAAAACATCGGGTGATGTTACAAACATGTTAGCAGGATAGATGTTTAAACGATCGTAGCGTTCTATAATCTCATTTGTACGCGCATCAAAAGCTTCAATTTCTTCAATTTCATCTCCGAAAAAGTGAACTCTAAAAGCGTGATCAGCATAACCAGGAAAAATATCCACAGTATCTCCTTTTATTCTAAAATTACCATTTTTAAACTCAGCTTCTGTCCTAGAGTACAAACTTTGAACCAATTGATGTAATAATTTAGTCCTAGAAATAACTTGATCTCGTTCTATAGAAATTACATTTTTTTGAAATTCCACAGGATTCCCAATACCATATAAACAAGATACAGATGCAATAACAATAACATCACGACGACCAGAAAGTAGGGAAGATGTGGTACTTAAACGCATCTTCTCAATTTCTTCGTTGATAGATAAATCTTTTTCTATATAAACACCAGAAACAGGAATGTATGCTTCAGGTTGGTAATAATCATAGTAAGATACAAAATACTCAACGGCATTTTCTGGAAAAAATTGCTTAAACTCAGAGTAAAGTTGTGCTGCTAAGGTTTTATTATGTGCTAAGATTAATGTTGGTCGTTGCACTTCTTCAATAACATTGGCAACGGTAAATGTTTTACCAGAACCTGTAACACCTAAAAGTGTTTGGTACTTTTCTTTATCTGTGATGCCTTTTGCTAGTTTTTTAATAGCTTGTGGCTGATCACCTGTTGGTTTAAATTCTGACTCAATTTTAAATCGCATAAAGCAAAGTTACAATAATGTACTTAGACTTTAAATGCTGTAAGCGTTACAATGATGTTAAAAACAAAAGATTGATACAAGTTAATTACACCAAGTGTTTAATGTTTTAAAGCAAAATGTCCTTTTATTTCCTTTGAGTTTTTTAGGGTGATAAGATACCAGTAGTCATTAGATTCTAATAGATGTCCGTTATAAAACCCGTCCCATGAATAATTATTTGGGATTAATTGTTTTAAAAGTTTACCATAACGGTTAAAAATAAGAATTTTTTCTACCATATTATTTTTGTCAATAACAGTCCATGAATCATTCATTCTGTCTCCATTAGGCGTGAAAAATAATGGAATAAAGAGTTCAGATTCAATTTCAAAAGAAAGTGATTTAATAATACAGCTATTCTCACCCGTAACATATAATGTGTGACTACCTTGTGAAAGATCACTAAAAATATTTGAAGTCTGGATGTTAGAGTAATCTACAGCGTAGTTATAATCTATACTTTGGTCTAACATAGTAACAATTAAAGTTGCGTTACTTATAGAAATATTAGATTGGTCTAAGGTGAAATCTATAGCATCGTTTACGGTAACATAAAAACTAGATTCGTTAGAGCAAATATTAGGAGTGGTCCCAATTTCATTATAAATATAAATAGTCTGAGAAGCTGAAATGGTATTATTAGCGTAAAGCGGTGATCCTGTTCCGTTAGTTCCTGTAAAATAATTTCCGTTGGTGAGTTCTGGTAAAATATACTTAGAACATGCTATTTGGTCTGGCATTGTGTCTACATTTAATGTAGATGAAATAGTAACCGAAAAACTAGATTGATTAGAGCAGTTATTTGGTGCCGTACCAACTTCATTATAAATATAAATGGTTTGTGAAGAAGAAATTGAATCATTCGCAAAAAGTGGAGTTCCTGTTCCGTTAGTTCCTGTAAAATAATTTCCATCCGTAAGTGCAGGCAGTATATATTCTGAACATACCGTTTGGTTAGAAAGTGTATCTACGTTTGGTGTTGATGAAATTGTAACCTCAAAACTAGATTCATTATCACAGTTATTAGGAGCCGTACCGATTTCATTATAAATATAAATGGTTTGTGAAGTTGTGATTGAAGCACCAGCGTTTAATTGAGTTCCACCACCATTTGTTGCAGTAAAATAATTCCCGTTAGTTAAAGTCGGTAAAATGTACTCAGAACATACGGTTTGATTTGCAATCGTATCAACATTAGGTGTTCCGCTTACAGTTACAGTAAAGCTTGATTCGTTATCACAGTTATTAGGAGCCGTACCGATTTCATTATAAATATAAATAGTTTGTGAAGTTGTGATTGAAGCACCAGGGTTTAATTGAGTTCCACCACCATTTGTTGCTGTGAAATAATTTCCGTTAGTTAAAGTCGGTAAAATGTACTCAGAACATACGGTTTGATTTGTAATCGTATCAACATTAGGAGTTCCGCTTACAGTTACACTAAAGCTTGATTCGTTATCACAGTTATTAGGAGCCGTACCGATTTCGTTATAAATATAAATGGTTTGTGAAGTTGTGATTGAAGCACCAGGGTTTAATTGAGTTCCACCACCATTTGTTGCTGTGAAATAATTTCCGTT
>NZ_JABTEL010000060.1 GCF_013285155.1 Winogradskyella undariae
TTTGTGATCGTTTATGAAGGTTTCAAAAGCAAGAATATAAGATTTTACAGTATTATTAGCGTATTTTTTTAATTGTAGCTTATCTAAGTAGGTGGTAGGGCAGTGTCGATAATTATCGGGTAGAGATCGTTGTCTAAACCAAGTGATATCCATGGGCTCAATAGTATCATTTATTGGTTTTTTATCAAAAAAATAATTACAATTCACCCAAACAACCCCACTGAAAATATTGAATATTTTATTCAGGTTTTTATTTGTGTTTAAAATGTAAGCCATATTAAATTCATTGCTCCATCTTACGTCAGGCAATTCTTTAACAAGTGCCTGAATAATTTTATCTGTATTGAATTGTAAGCCGATATATCTTTTATCTCTTATTAAAAGATGCTTTAAAGTAATGCTCCTTCCTTTTTCCATAAAGTATTATTTAATGCAATGTAATGGATGTAAACGATTTAATCGTATCTTATTCGAATAGGATACGTATAACATACACTTAATATAAGGAACATGAGATTTTATAAAACTT
>NZ_JABTEL010000006.1 GCF_013285155.1 Winogradskyella undariae
GTTGTGATTGAAGCACCAGGGTTTAATTGAGTTCCACCACCATTTGTTGCTGTGAAATAATTTCCGTTAGTTAAAGTTGGTAAAATGTACTCAGAACATACAGTTTGATTCGCAATCGTATCAACCTCAGGTGCGTCAATAATTAATTGAGCAGCATCTGTAATTAAAGTACAAGATGTTGTTGTGATTTCACAATAATATTGACTTCCATCTAAAGTTGCAGAACTATTAGCTACGGTTAAAGTATTTGTTTGAGTTCCTGAATAAGTGCCATTATTGGTGAGGTTTACCCAGTTTCCTGAAATATTAAGAGTTTTCCATTGAAATGTAGCCGTACCAGAATCTTCTGTAGTTAAAAAAGTAGCCGTTCCATTTTCGCAAATTGTTTGTGAAGTTGGATGTGTTATCATTGGTGTGTTATCTGGAATAGGATCTGCAGTATGTGATCCTAAATCAGAACAGTTTTCATTTGAATTAATAGACCAATCATTAATATCGTAAGTCGTTTGTGGTATTGGTGCATCTGCATTTCTTATAACCGTATAACCTCTTTCATTGGGTGAATTTACAACATCGATTAGAACTCCATTTTTTAAGAGTTCAAATTCGTCATTATCATTAATTCCTGTAGTTATATAAAAATCAACACTTAAAGGAGAACATTCTGAGCCGCTTCCCATTTGAATAACAAATGTGCTTAAAGGAGGAATTGTTCCTGTAATTTCATCGAAAGTATTATTAGGAGCCGGATTGCCTACATCTCCATATCTAAGTATAACATAAGTGCCATCAATTACAACAGGAGAATTAGTTGGATTGTAAAGTTCTATAACTGCATAACTTCCACTAAAAGCATCATAAATTTCAGAAATATAAATTTCAGCAGTCGTACAATCGGATTCTAAAACAGTAAAGTCTGATGACGAATTTCCTGTACAACCACCATTACTTAAAATAGATATATTTGAAGTGCTTGAGGCTCCCGTTGGTATAATTGCTGTGATTTGAGAATCATCTATAATTGTAAAAGTGGTGCCAATTCCATCAATATAAACAGTATTGGCATCATTAAAATTGCTACCGCTAATCGTAATTAATGTGCTTTCTGGTCCTGTTGTAGGATTAAAAGTATTAACTATTGGAGCCGGACAAAGAGTATTTTCTTCTAACGCTTTTTTGTCTGTTGTAGCATACGCCGTTGTAGAAAAAAATAGACACAAGGCGTATATGCAGCAAATTAATAAATTAATACGTTTCATTATTTTAAGTTAGGAGTGAGAAAATAATTAGAGGTTATTTATTTAGATAAACCCAACCTGTAAGAGGTTTAGATTCCGTATTAGGTTCGTTTAAGTATAACACGTAGAAATAAGTTCCTACGGGTAGAACTTTATCGGTTTTCATTAAACCTTTGTTAGCTTTTCCGTACCATTTGTTATTATTGTTTCCTATAAAAATTAAAGTTCCATAGCGGTTGTAAACTTCTAATTTATGGTTAGGATAAACATCATATAACCCCTGAATATTAAACCAATCGTTTTTATTATCATTATTTGGTGAAAAGCCTTGAGGTATAATTAATTCTTCAGCAATAGTTGAGATTTCAAAATCTAGAGATTTAATTATACACCCATTAGAATCTTGCACATATAAAGTATGAATTCCTTCAGAAATATAAGAAATCACATGATCTGTTTGAAAGCTTGAATTATCTATAGCATATTCATAATTAACAGAAGTGTCAGCCATTGTTATAGTGATTGTGTCTTCATTTATTTCAATATTTGAATCACTAAGCGTAAAATCTACAGAAGGATAAATCGTAATGTTAAAACTACTTTCGCTAGTACAAGTATTTGGAGTTGTACCAACTTCATTGTAAATATAGATTGTTTGTGAGGTTGTTATTGTTTCTCCTGCATTAAGTAATATTCCTGTTCCGTTAGTTCCTGTGTAATAGTTTCCATTTGTTAAAGCTGGTAATATAAATTCTGAACAAATTGATACATCATTAAGTGTATTTACTTCAGGATTTAAAACTAGAAGTTGAGCAGCATTAGAAACAAGATTACAACTGTCAGATGAAATGATACAATAATACTGCAATCCATTAAAGTCTGCTGGTATATCTGTTATGGTTAAAGTATTTGTTGTGGCACCAGAATAATTACTGTTGTCAGTAACGTTTATCCAGTTTCCTGAATTATCTAATACTAGCCATTGGTAAGTATTAGTACCAGAATTTACAGAAACAGAAAACGTAGCGGTATTGTTTTCGCAAATTTCTTGATTATTAGGTTGTGTAATCTCAGGTGTTGTAGAACTACTATTATCAGCTGTGTGAACTCCTAAATCAGAACAATCTTCAGTTTCTAAAAATAACCATTCACTTGAAATATATGTTGTACTTGGTGCAGAGGCATCAGCATTTCTTATAAAGGTGTAACCTTTGTCTTCTGCCGTATACATAACATCAATCGTGGTGCCGTTTTTAACTAATTTAATTTCGTCATCTTCATTAATTCCTGTGCTAAAACTAACATCTGTAGATAATACACCACAAGGATTTCCCGTACCACCCATTTCAATTATATAAGTACTAAGTGGAGCTATTGAACCTGTTAGGGGGATTGTATTACTAGGAGCAGCATTACCAATATCACCAAAACGTTGTATTTCGTAATTAGTATCTACGGTAATTGTTGTGTTTGTTGGATTATAAATTTCTATAACTCCGTAAGCACCAGAAACGGCATCGTAAACTTCTGAAATATAAATTTCATAGGCAACGTTACAATCTGAATCTAATACCGTAAAATCTGATAATGAATCTCCCGAACAGCCTTCATTACTAAAAACAGAAATTTGAGAAGAATTTGCAGCTCCTATAGGTACAATTGCTGTTATCTGAGAATCATTAATGATTGTATAAGCAGTGTTAATTCCACCAATAGAAACAGAATTGGTATCATTAAAATTGCTACCATTAATAGTGATTAAGGTGTTTTCTGGCCCACTTGTAGGATTAAAAGTATCTACATTTGGAGTTCCTGAGATGGTTATTTCAAAACTACTTTCGTTAGTACAGATATTGGGAGTTGTACCAACTTCATTATAAATATAAATTGTTTGAGAAGTTGTTATTGTTTCTCCAGCATTCAGTTGAGTTCCTGTTCCATTAGTTCCTGTAAAATAATTACCATCTGTTAAAGTGGGTAATGTAAATTCTGAACAAACGGATACGTTAGGCAGTGTGTCTACATCTATAGTTCCTGAAATAGTGATTTCAAAACTACTTTCGTTAGTACAAATATTAGGAGCCGTACCAACTTCATTATAAATATAGATTGTTTGTGAAGTTGCAATTGCATCATTTGCAAAAAGAGGGGTCCCTGTTCCGTTAATTCCTGTAAAATAATTACCGTCAATTAAAGTTGGTAAAATATATTGGTAACACACAGTTTGATTAGATAGTGTGTCAACATCTGGGTTAGAAACTAAAAGTTGAACCGCATTAGAAACTAAATTACAATCTGATGAGGTAATGATACAATAGTATTGATTATTATCAAAGCTTTCAGGGGTATTTGTAACCGTTAAAGTATTTGTTGTTGCACCAGAATAATTACTGTTATTAGTAACATTTACCCAATTTCCTGAATTTTCTAATACAAGCCATTGGTAATTATAAGAACCAGAATCTACAGAAACAGAAAACGTAGCAGTATTGTTTTCGCAAATTTCTTGATTATTAGGTTGTGTTAAATTTGGTGTTGTTGTAGAACTGTTGTTTGCTGTGTGTACTCCTAAATCAGTACAATCTTCAGTTTCTAAATATAACCATTCGCTAGGTGTATATGTTGTACTTGGTGCAGAAGCATCAGCATTTCTTATAAAGGTGTAACCTCTATCTTCAGCGGTATGCATAACATCAATGGAGGTACCGTTTTTAACTAATCTAATTTCGTCATCTTCATTAATTCCTGTACTAAAACTAACATCTGTAGATAATACACCACAAGAATTTCCATTACCACCCATTTCAATAATATAGGTGCTAAGTGGCGCTATTAAACCTGTTAACGGAATTGTATTACTTGGAGCAGCATTACCAATATCACCAAAACGTTGTATTTCGTAATTAGTATCTACGTTAATTGTTGAGTTTGTTGGGTTATAAATCTCTATAACTCCGTAAGCACCAGAAACGGCATCATAAACTTCTGATATATAAATTTCATCGGCAACGTTACATTCAGAACTCATTAAAGTAAAACTATTAGGTGCTGTTGCAGAACATCCTCCATTAGTTGTGAGTGTTATATTGGTATTGTTAGAAACTCCAGAAGGAACATTAATAGTGATTTCAGAATCATTAATTATTGTGAAATTAGCATTTATACCATCGAAATCTACAGTTGTTACAGTTGTGAAATCTGTTCCATTTAGTGTGATTTCAGTGTTCTCTGGTCCACTAAAAGGGCTCATTGTATTTATTGTTGGAGCCGGGCAAGTCACATTTTTGGTATTATAAGTTCTGTGATTTGTAGTGTTAGTTAAAAAATAACCGTTTAAAATTAGGACAAGAGGTAATAGTAAAAAGATATGTTTTTTCATTAAAAATAGATAAAAATGGTCGGCAAAAGTATATAATTAAAAGCTCCCATTTGTTAAGTAATAGTTACGATAACAGCTTGGCTAAAGTAAAGGAATTAATAATGTATTTAAAATATGTATTACATAAATAAATGAAAAAATAAGCCTATTAAAAAAAGAAGTTAATGAATAGATTTAGTGAATTTTAGAATTTTTTTTTAACATCTTATTTCGTTTTTAGTAAATCTTTGATATGTATATTTGCCTTCCCTTAAAAATAAAAATGAAAGTAAAGAGCATTTCTCTAATAATAGCCCTTCTATTTACGTTATTGAATTCTGCACAGAATATTTCAGTAGATAGTCAATTATACACACCTCAACAGCTTATTGAAGATATTCTTATCGATAGTAACTGTATTGATAATGTTGTTGTTACTAATGTTTCTGGAGGGAATTTTAGTGGTGCAGATCAGAGTTATGGTTTTTTTGATGCCACCGGTACTGCTTTTCCTTTTGAAAGTGGATTAGTTTTAAGTACAGGAAGACTTCAAAATGTTCCAGGTCCAAACACAAGTATAAGCGATGATAATGCATCGGGTTGGGGAGGAGATACCGATTTAGAAAATGCACTTAACGAATCAGGAACTATAAATGCTACAATTTTAGAATTCGATTTTACATCGGTAGCCTCTCAAATTAGTTTTAGATATATTTTTGCTTCGGAAGAGTACCAGGAAGGAAATTCTAACAGTTGTCTGTATTCTGACTTATTTGGTTTTTTAATTCGTCCTACTTCAGGTACAGGTCAAATAGAGTATGAAAATATAGCATTAGTTCCGGATACAAATACGCCTGTTAAAGCAACAACAGTTACACCTGGTGTTTCTGGTAGTTGTCCGCCTTTAAACGAAACATATTTTGGAAACTATAACGATTCAAATGCACCTATTAACTTTAATGGGCAAACAGCAGTTTTAACAGCAACAGCTAATGTTGTTCCTAATGAAACATACCATGTAAAACTTGTTATTGCAGACGAGCAAAACTACAGATATGATTCTGTGGTCTTTTTAGAAGCAGGTAGTTTTCAGTTGTCTACAGATATGGGACCTAATCGTTTAATTGCAACACAAAATGCGCTATGTGAAGGTGAAACTTTAGAATTAAGTGTAAACGAATCTGGAACACCTTCTTACGATTGGTTTAAAGATGGGGTTTTAGTAGATTCTCAACCTAGTGGTTGTATTAATTGTGGTACTTATACAGTAACTGAAGAAGGAACTTATACTGTTGAGGTTGGTTTGGCTAATGGCTGTGTTTCTTATGGTGAAGTTGTTATAGAGTATTCGCCATTACCTGTTGTGTCTGACGCTGTTTTAATTGAATGTGATATAAATCAAGATGGATTAACGACCTTTAATTTATTTGAAGCTTCAGCTGATATTACCAATAATGATAATGATTTAAATATTAGAGATTTCTTTTTAACAGAAGCAGAAGCTTTAAGTTATACGAATCCTATTTCTAATCCTCAGAATTTTGATAATTCTGTGGCTTCTCAAATCGTTTATGCATTTGTCATTAATGATGCTAATTGTTATGAAATTGCAGAGGTAGAACTTCAAACCTCTAATAATATGTTGATCATTCCAGATTTATTAGGTTGTGATGGAGATATTGTCGATGGATTTTCGGATTTTAATTTAAGTGATATAGAAGTTGCTATTCAAAATCAAATCCCCTTGGGAGCTTCCTTGGATTTTTATGAAACGGAAGATGATGCATTTAATGAAAGTAATGCGTTGCCAAATACTTATGAAAATACAACGGTAGATTTTCAAACTATATATGTGAAGGTTAAAAATGGAAATCAATGTTTTAGTATTTCAACTGTAAACTTAAGTGTGGTTTATACCCCGCTTTTAGAAGCTGATGAAACAGTATATTATTGCACAAATTTATATCCGGAAACCGTTAGAATTTTAGGAGGTGTGCTTAATGATTTACCTAATAATTATTATTATGAATGGTTGTTTAATGGTCAATCTACATCAGTAAATACAACATTTAATGAAGTTAATGAAATAGGAGATTATACTGTGATTGTAACTGATCCTAATGGATGTTCGTCTAGTAGAATAATTACCGTGAGTCCATCAAGCAGTGCAATTATAGAAAATATTTCGGTTGAAGGAGCGGCGCCTAACAACACGGTAACGATTAATGTTTCTGGTGATGGTGATTATGAGTTTGCTTTAGATGATGTTAATGGTGATTACCAGCAGAGTAATGTGTTTACCAATCTTAATGAAGGTTTTTATACCGTTTATGTTAAAGATAATAATGGGTGTGAAATTCTTGAACAAGAAATTTCAGTTTTAGGATTCCCAAAATTCTTTACACCAAATGCAGATGGAGATTATGATATTTGGACTGTTATTGGTGAGAATCCTCAATTTAGTTTGGTAGAAACTGTTCAAATATTTAATCGCTACGGAAAGCTAATTACGGTGCTAAATCCGAGCAATCTTGCATGGGATGGTACACTAAATGGTACAGACTTACCGAGTGATGATTATTGGTTTGTAACCCGATTATTAGATGGTAAGCAGTATACAGGTCACTTTGCTTTAAAGCGATAGATAATACTGCTATTTTATAATCTAAGTGCTCATTTTAATACAGAGATAAATATTAATTTGAAATTGTTATTTATATTCTGAACGAGAATGACTTCAAGAGTTAGTCTGTAATTTTAAAAGGGAGACTCTAAATTTAATTGATATAAGAATTGTTTTTACTATTATTCAAAGTCATAAAGCCTTATAAGAAAGCTTTATGACTTTGAACAAACATTAGTTTATGTATCGTTAACAATGATATTATCGAAAATATTGGAGTATTGAAGTTTATATTTTTTATGATTGATAATCAAATTTGATTATCTAATGCTTCAATGTAAAATGTCCTTTAACTTCAAAAGCAATTGATCCTCTTTTTATTTCAGCAATATACCAATAGTCACTAGTTGGCATTCTTTGTCCGTTGTAATAGCCATCCCAACCCGGTGATGTAGAAGTTAATTGCTTCATGCGTTTTCCATAACGGTCAAAAATATTAATTATAGTTCCCGGTATTGTTTCAATACCTATAATATGCCAAGTGTCAAAATCACCATCTGCATTTGGCGTAAAGAACTTAGGGATATCGACTACTAAAACGTCTTTAGTAATATTAGCACACCCATTTAAATCTATAATGGTAACGGTATGGTATCCCATAGCTACATTGTTGAAAAAGTTTGATTCTTGAGGTTCTAAATCATCTAATTGATAAAGGTAATTTCCTATTCCACTTACAGTAACAGTAATATTATTTGGGTCTGAAAAATCGAGAACCTCTGTTGTTTCTATGGTTGCTGTTTCAGACTCGGTAACTCCAAAATATTTTGTGCTTTCACAACCTGATTGCGTTGTGACTGTTACCCAATAATTACCAATAACTGTAATGTCTATCTCAGGTGTTGTTTCTCCTGTAGACCACAGGTACGAATCTGTTGAGTAATTAGTATTTGCAGATACTAATAAAGGCAGATTATCGATACAAATAACTTGGTTATCAAGATCGATTATAGGTAAAGGATTTATAGTTACAGAGAATGAAGTAATACTATAACATCCTGTTGTGTTATTTGTTATACGAGCGTAGATAATTTCACTATCATAAGCTATGTAATCTGTATCTAATTCCGAATTATTTTCGTTTGCTTGAAGTTCTGTATTGTGATAAGTAACGGTAAATAAATTAGGGTTTTGACCACCTAAAATACTTGAGTTTTGTTGAGTTAAATCGAAATCTAAAAGACCATCAAAGTCATCATCACATGCTATTAAATTGTTTGGTTGATTTGCTATTGGCAATGGCACAATTTTTAAATTAAATTCATAATACATTGTACAATGTGTAGTGCTGTATTCTGCTCTTACAAACAAGGTGTCATTATTGGTTTGGTAGGTGTAATTAGTGTCTAAAGCATTTGTATTTGCTTTGGCATCTGTTTCGTTAGAAAAATAACTAAATAATACGTTGTATGTAACATCTGTTGCTATTGGATTAATTTCAGTTAAATCAACAGTATTAGTATCATTTGCACAGGCTGTATAGTTTTGGAAATCATTAATAATAGGAGGTTGGTTTACAATTAACTCTATTGGAAGCGCAACATAACAGTTAGAGATTGAATTTGAAACTCTCATATAAACCGTCTGTGGGTTTGATACGTTTGAATAATTATTAGGATCAGTAATAGGATTACTTTCAGTTTCAGAATCTTCAAAATTAGCATAATAAGCAATAACAATATTTTGTTGTCTTACATCTAAAACATTAGCCTCAGCAACAGTTAAATCAAAAGGAAGAATACCGTCAGTATCATTATCACATTCTATGATTGGGTCTACAGTACTAACATCAGGAACAGAAAATACGTTAATTACAAATGACGTTATAGATTGACAAAGAGAACCATTATCTATATTTACATAGATTTGTTGAGGATTAACAATGTTCTCATATTCCATAGGTAATGCATTCGTGTTATTTATAGCATCATTTTCAGAAGTATAGAATGTTACGTTTTCTATATCTGGAATACCTGCAGATATTTCTTCAGCTTTAATAGAAAAATCAAAAACTGAAGATCCATTATTTGAAACATCATCACACACAAGCCAATCTGTTGGTTCGTTATATATTGGGTTTGTTCCAACTTCAATAGAGAAAGAAGCGGTTGTGTAACAAGATTCATCAGTTAGATTATCAACCCTAACATAGATGTTTTGCGGGTTACTAATATTTTGATAAATACTTGTTTTATCTATAGCATTGGTTTTGTTGTTTGCATCAGTTGGGTTTAGGTAATAACTCACGTCTTTTCCTATTTGTGTATCTAGAGCTTCTGCATCTTTATTTTCAAAAATAAATTCTCCTATACCATCTGATGCATTTTCACAGTAAATATAATCTTCAATATAGTTAGATAAATCGCCAATATAAGGTAATGTATTTACTATAATATCTAATTCTTCAATAGTAAAACATCCCGTACTTGCGTTTTCTACACGCATAAAAACTATTTCTGTTTGTGCATCATAATTCGCAATGTTAGTTATTTCGTTTGTGCCAGATTGTGCATCTAATAGGTTATTGTAAAAACTTGTATTACGGTTTGGGGTTGTTAGAACTGAATTAGGAATACTATTATTTAAATTAATTTGAGATATTCCATCTCTATCAGCATCACATATTATAATATCAGCTGGTTTTTCACTCTCAGGAGCTGGTAAAACTGTAACTTCAAAAGAATTATAATCATAACAGCCTGTTTCAGAAAATGTAATTCTAGGAAATAAGGTGAAAGGATTAGTAATGTTTGTGTAAGAATTAGGTAACACATTTGTATTATTTATAGCATCTTGTTCTGTTAAGAAATAAGTGACTTCATAACCTTCTTCATCATTTGTAACGTCTCCACTTAAAACGGATAAATCTGTTGTTGTAAATCCGTCTTGGTCTTCATCACAAATTGTTAGGTTAATTACAGATTCAAATTGAATAATTGGGTATAAGATTAAATCAAATTGTGCAACTTCAGAACATGTTAAATTTTCTAATGTGATGTATATAGTTTGCGGATCACTTGTAGAACTATAGGATACAGAAGCATCAATAGGGTTAATTCCGTTGTCTCTATCATTTTCACTTTCATAGTATGTAATCTCAACATCTGGTAATAAGTTAATAATACCTACCGAAATATCATCAAAAATAAAATCTTCAGTACCATCATCACCAATATCACAAGCGCTTATATCTCTAATGTTTGTAGCGGTTAATAAGAGATTGGTATGTAATTCAATTGGAGTAACAGAAGCACAGCTAGAGCTAGTGCTTTCTACTCTAATGTATATAATTTGTTCTTGAAAACCTACATTAGCGTAGTTGGTTTCATCAATAATAGGATTTAATCCAGAGATCGCATCTTCTTCTGTGGTGTGAAAGGAAACCGTAACCCCTGTTAATCCATCTAAAACTTCAGGAATAATAGACGTTAAATCAAAATTAGCATAACCATCTAAATCCGTATCACAAGCATCTATATAATGTCTTTCGTTATTAATTGCAGGACTCTCAATAACGCTAAGATCTAGAGTTGTAGTACTAATACAGCCTGTTTCAATATTCTTAACACTTACAAATATTTGTTCTGTAAGATTTGTATTTGTATAAGGCATTGGTAAAGCATTTACACCCGCAGTTGCATCTGCGGCAGAACTATGATAGCTTACAACAAGATTCGGTTGAGAAAGTATGATTTCGTCATCTATAAGTAAATTAAGATCCATAGCGGTCATACCATCAGCTGTATTATCGCTATCACAAACTTCTAAAGGTGTTGGGGCTGAAATTGTAGGTGATGTATTTACTATTAAGTTGAAAGTTGAAAAAGTTAAACAACCATTAACAGTATCTTCGATTCTCACATAAATAGGTTGTGGGTTTTCTGTATTTTGAATAGCAGTTGTGATGGCATTACTATTGTTAATAGCATCGGTATCTGAATAATGATAAGTGATTGTATAACTAGAAGAAGGCACGGAAGCTAAGATTTCCGAATCTTTAGTAGATAAATCAAAGGTTTCAATACCATCATTACTTGGATCATCACATAATAAGTAATCAGAAATAGGATCTGATATTTCTGTGGTGTTTAAAGTAACGTTAATTTCATCTTCAATAATACAAGAGCCATCAGCCAGAGGTAATTGAATTTCTACACGATAATTTCCAGATTGTGAAGCGGTAATTGTAGCTTGGTTTTCTGATGGCATTAAAGTGTCATTAAAAAACCACATGTAAGTTGCATTAGTATTGGCAATGTTTCCATCTAATTCCACACTAGCAGTACAAGTCGAATAATCTTCACCTAAGTCTACAGAAGCATCAAAACTATTTCCCTCTATAAATACAGCAGAATCATAATTTTGATCATTTTGATCCGCTATAACAAGCTTTATTTGATATTGAACATTAGGTTGAATTGTTGCTGTAGCAGAAAGTACGCTTGTTCTTCCGTTATAATTTGTGTCACCAAGATTGTATCCTTCAAAATAGTCTTCATTTGAAGCTGCACAAAATCCTGAAATTTCATCGTGAACTGTATTTGTATTCACAGGAATTGTAGTTCCAGGTACTAAAGCTATATTACTATAAGGAGCTCCAGTTCCAACTTCTCTAATAAGAAAAGCAAAACCATCAGAGTATTCACAGGGGAAATTTCCATAGTATTCTTCTGAAGCTAGAATATAATTAAATTGTATTTGATTAGATATTGAAATAAATTCGAATTCTATAGATGTTGCATTTACGGTACTTGAAATTCCTAAAGTAGATTCTAAATCTGTATCTGTTAACCAAGTTGTATCGCCTTCATTTAAAATATCATTATTTTGTCCGTTTCCTGCTGAATTTGCATTTCCTGTAGAAAGTACAATTCCATTTTCAAATGGAAAATTAGAAGCTGCACGTTCAAAATAACCAAAACTGCCAATACCAATTGAAGATCCATTTGAAGGAGATGAAATATTTGAAACTTCTACACAACCTTTTATAAGTGTATTCTGAATTAAATCTTGAGGAGAAAGGGTATTATCTACGGTAACTTGTTGTGCAAAAGTTATACTACAAATTAGGCCAATAAATAAACTGAGGGAGTATTTTAAATAGGTCATTCTTTAGTTTAGGATTAAGTTTTTAGTGAAGGGTAGATTTGGGGTCAGCACAAACACATTCTGTAATCAGGTTCAAAAATAGATTATATTAAGACAAAGTACAATAAAATACGATGAAATACACTAAATGTTAACATAAAAACACTAAAAGAGTTGTTGAACTAGTGAAATATAGAGAAAAGTAAGGTGTTTTATGTGTTGAAAATCAGTAAGTTTTCTTATTTAGTGTATGGAATATTACTGCTTTTTGGTTTAAAGAGGTGATAATTTTGGTTTATTTTGAAAATAACAAGTTTATAAAGTCATTATTTTTAGAATAGAGTAGAAGTGGATTCTTAAAGTTTTTAGAGTAAAATAATAGGATAAATTTTCTGATACTTAGAGTACGTTGAATATTATTTCAAAAAAATAAGAGGAATGGATTAAAATTTTGACTTTTTAGTAGTTTACATAAACCCAACCGACAAAAGGTTTGTAATTAGAGTCATTTAAATTCAAAATATAATAGTAAGTGCCAACAGGAACTCTATTCCCTATATTGTTAAGACCTCTATTTGTTTTTCCTAACCAAGGTTTGTCATTATTACCTTCAAATATTAGTTCTCCATAACGGTTATAAATTTGTAATTGGTGGTTTGTGAAGATATCATATAAACCTTGAATATTGAACCAGTCATTTTTAGTGTCATTATTTGGAGAAAACCCTTCAGGAATACGTGGAGGGCAATTTTCAATAATTAATTTAAACTTATAGATTTCGTAACATGGGGATTGTTGAATTCTAATATATAGGGGTTCAGGATTTAAAATGTTGTTATAATCTGTAGGGATGTTTATAGCATTAACTTCAGATTCTAAATCATCGAGAGATCGGTAAAAGCTAACCGCTTCGGTATTATAATCTATAGATTCAAGTGCTTCAAATAAATTATAGGTAGAGGTTTCAAAACCTTGGTTACAACCTATAAGATTAGGGAGTGTTATTATTTCGGGAACGACAAGTAATTCTATGTCAATAAAAGTACTGTTGTTGTTTTCGTTAGTTTCTGTAACAATACCATTTAATGTTCCGTCATCATCTGCTATGGCTAAAATATTTACGTTAGGATCAATATCTTCAGGGAGATTAATGATAATAGAATTACTTTCTACTGCATTTATAGCGATGTCATTTATGGTTTCACTTTGTGCAATAAAAATTCCATTACTATAAAAAGCGATAGGCGTATTAGCAGGTAAAACATCAGTACTATTAAAGTTATTTACAGTATAAAAGACTTCGATATTATTATCGCCACAATTCACTATATAATTATCAATCTCAATAGTTGCATCTGGTAATTGACTGTTTAAAACCGTAATAATATTATTTATCATTACTAAATCTTGTCCTGAAGTTAGCGTAATAGTTGCAGATGAATCTCCTATGTTTATATTATCTTGAATATTATAAACATCAATATCCATATTATGTAAGTCTGTATCTCCTGTAAATGAGTTAGTACCATTAAAAGCATTGTTAGCAGGATTTAATGGGGCATTACTAATTATATTTCCATTAATGGTGAGTTGCTCGTTTACGGCAATAGAACTATCTCCTTCCCATGCTACAAAACCTATTTTAGCATTTTCGTTATCTAATACATTTAAGTTATCTAATGTAATATTTAAGAAATCGGGTACAGCTTGTAAGCCGTCATAAACATTAAGTTGATTGAGTGGAAGATTAGTATCTTCATAAATTACGGTTATGGCCCAACCACCAAAATTTGTTCCTGTTGAACAATAGGGTGCAATTACATTGGTGAGATCAAAATTAGAAAGTGTATAATTGTTACTTCCTTGATCTAAAATAATTGTTGTTACATCAGCAAAAGCAGCAAAGAAAACACGTTGCGTGTCTAAGGCGTAACTAAAGGTGCGCTCTGCTGTGATATTTATATTGTTTAAAGAAATGTCTAAATCACCATTACCAGAGCCTGCCCAATATAAATAAGCTGCAACGACATTTTGATCACTGTTAAGTGTTAAGTCTGCAGATGATGAGGTTAAAATAGTACAAGGCCCTGAAGTACCATTTTCAACTGTATTCATCGTGTTACCAATAGCTGTATAATCGTATCTACCGTTAAATTGTTGGTATAAAGAAACGTCTTGGGCATGTATTGGGATTATGATGCCAAATAAAAAGAAGTATAATATGTAGTATTTGTTTTTCAATACGTTAGCTTAATTAAAGTACTAAAATAACAATTTTAAATTATAACTTTAAAGTAAAATGATTGGTAAATGTGCGTCCATCTTGAAGTTTAACTTTAAACCAATAATCGCTAGTAGGCATTATTTTTCCATTAAATGAGCCATCCCAACCAGGGCTTAAAGGATCGAGCTCTTTTAGTAATTTTCCATATCTATCAAATATTAATACCGAAGAATTAGATTGAAAGAGTGCAGAAATTCCTTTAACCTGCCAATAATCATTAACATCATCATCATTAGGTGTAAAAAACTTAGGGAAACCAATAACGGATACTAAAGCATCTGTAGTTCCACAGTTATTTTTATCTCTGATATATACTGTATATAAACCAGGTTCTATATTGTTAAAGGTATTACTGTCTTGGTATATTCCATTTTCATCATCAAGGGCATATTCATAATCACCTTCACCACTTACCAAAATAGAGATTGAATTATTCTGTGTTGCATCTACAACTTCAATATCCGTTATGGTCGCAATATTTGAAGGTAAAACAGTAATTGTTCTATCTTTAAAACACCCATTTGTATTGGTGACTCTTACGGTATAAGTTCCTGGAGCATCAATTTGAATGGTCGAAGTATCTTCACCTGTAGACCATAAATAATAATAGTTATTAGGTAAGTCGTTAATTATACCTCCGTCAATGGTCATAGTTTCTGGAAATAAGTTGGTGCAATATTGAGTTTCGAATTCGGTTTCTATTTGTGGTAATTCAAAAACAGTAAGTTCTATTTCACTTATACCATAGCATGCATTCGCATTTTCTACTCTTCCGTAAATGATTTGATTGTAAGCAATTGTATTTGTATAAGTGGTGCCTAGAGTATTGGTTTCTAATAAGGCATCTTCATAAGTTTCGTAGTAGTTTAAATCTAATCCTGTGGTTAAACCGGCCAAAATACTAGTATCAGCATCTGTAAGGTTAAATTCCATAAAACCATCTTCTGTGCCGTCCGTATCGCAAACTTCTAAACTTGTATTGTTAGATGAGGTTGTACTGACTTCTAAAGATATTTCACTGAAATTCACGCAATTTGTAGTGGAATTTGTGACTCTAGTATAAATGATTTGTGGATTAAAGAAATTATTAAAAGCACTAGCATCTATTTCATTTTCTTCATTCTCAGCATCAACTTGAGAAAGGTAATACGAAATCGTAGAATCTGTATTTCCTCCTGTAACTTCATTAGTTATCTCAGTAATATTAAAGGTTGTAAACCCATCAGAAAGACCATCTTCATCACATTGTAAAAGAGATACATTGTTAGCAATAGGTTTAGGAATTACGTTAATATTAAAAGAAGTAACACCTATGCAACCATTATCTAGATCTTGAATTCTAACAAATATTTCTGTTGGAGTAGATGCTGTATTTGTATAATTTGTTGGTAAACGGTTAGTGTCTGCCTCTGCATTGTTTTGAGTCAAGTAATAACCGATATCGTAATTAGCACTAGTAATTCCATCTATGATTTCTTGTGTTTTAATATCAAAATCAAAAGTTACCATACCATTTTGATCATCTCCATCTAAATCATCATCACATAACTCATAATCTGAAGGAGTATTAAAATTTGTGAGTGCTGAAACATTAATATTTACATCATTAAGAATATAACAACCTGTAGTTGTATTTTCTATTCTGATATAAATTGTTTCTGTACTAGCAGTATTATTAAAAACTTCACCTAAAGGGTTGATGTTTATATTGGCATCACTTTCAGAACTATGATAGGTAACAGAAATATCTGATTCTCCATTAATAATATCTTGAGTCATTTGAGTGAAATCAAATTGTCTAATATTATCATTAAAAGGCGTTAAATCATCACAGGCATCAATACTAGGTAAGCTTGTTGATGTGGTATTTGTTAAAGGATTTGATGGAGCATCAGGAAAAGTTGCAGTACCTGTCCATTCTATAGAGAAAGGGCTATTGCCTACAGGTCTATCTATAACAATAAAATAACTGTCACCAGCATTGGCATCAATAGCGCTTACAAAACTATCTCCAGCAGCACCAGGACCTTCAGAGGTTTCGGTAGATGCGGAGCTAAGTCCTGTTAAGTTATTTCCTTGATTTGCAGCAGCAGGGTTTGTTGTAGAACATCTTATGGCTTGTCCAATATTTCCACAACTCACATTAGGTCCAAAAATAAAAAAATCATAATCTTCAGTGATGCTTGAACTGCTAGGGGTTAAGGTAAAGGCAAGTGTTCCTGCGTCCGCGATATTAACTTCTAACCAAATACTGTTGTTTTCTTGACTCGCACAGGTGTTAGACCCATTAAGCTCTTGTGTTCCTGCTCCGTTTACATCTAAGCTAAAACTAGAACTTCCACAAACGGTTACGGCATACTGGCAATCACTAGGTTGTTGTGCTATTAAAGGGAAATGGCATAAAAGGCAAGAAATAAAAATTATAAACTTAAAAAAAATAGTAGGGGTTTTTGTCATCGTTTTAATGTGAAATGATTTGTGTATGTGCGTCCATCTTCTAAGGTTACTTTAAACCAATAATCGCTAGTTGGCATTTTTTTACCACTAAAAGTGCCATCCCAGCCAGGACTTAAGGGGTTAAGTTCTTTTATTAATTTACCGTATCTATCAAATATATATATCGTTGAATTTGGTTGAAACTGTTCTGTGATGCCTTTAACCTGCCAATAATCATTAACATTATCGTCGTTAGGGGTGAAAAACTTAGGGAATCCTATTACGGACACTAGACTCTCTGTAACACCACAATTATTTTTGTTTCTCACAAAAATAGCATATAAACCAGGCAGTACATTGTTAAATGTATTGGAATCTTGGTATGGTCCATTTTCATCATCAAGTGCATATTCATAATCTCCTTCACCACTTACTAAAATAGATATGGAATTATTCTGAGTCGCATCTACAACTTCAATATTAGTTATGGTAGCAATATTAGAAGGTAAAACAGTAACCGTTCTATCTTTAAAACAACCATTAGTATTAGTGACTCTTACTGTATAAGTTCCTGGAGTATCAATTTGAATGGTCGAAGTATCTTCACCTGTAGACCATAAATAATAGTAATTATTAGGTGAGTCATTAATAATACCTCCATCAATGGTCATAGTTTCAGGAAACAAGTTGATGCAATATTGAGTTTCAAATTCGGTTTCTACTTGTGGTAATTCTAAAACAATAAGTTCTATTTCACTTATACCGTAACATGCATTCGCATTTTCTACTCTTCCATAAATGATCTGGTGGTAAGCAGTCGTGTTTGTAAAAGTAGTGCCTAGTGGATTGGTCTCTAATAAGGCGTCTTCATAAGTTTCGTAGTAATTTAAATCTAATCCTGTGGATAAGCCTGCCAAAATATTAGCATCAGCATTTGATAGATTAAATTGCATAAAACCATCTTCCGTATCATCAGTATCACAGAGTTTTAAACTTGTATTGTTAGATGAAGTTGTACTGACTTCTAAAGATATTTCACTAAAATTAATACAACCTGTAGCAGAATTAGTGACTCTAGTGTAAATAATTTGTGGATTAAAGAAGTTATTAAAAGCATTACCGTCTATTTCATTTTCTTGGTTTTCGGCATCTGTAGAAGATAAATAGAATTCAATAGTATTGCTTGTGTTGTCTGTAATATCACTAAATCTATCATTAATATTAAAGGTGGTAAATCCTTCAGGTATACCATCTTCATCACATTGCAAAATAGAAATAGTATTAGCAACAGGTATTGGGTTAATTATAATATTGAAACTTTCTGTACTGAAACAATTTGTATTTAAAGTATTTTCAATTCTAATATAAATAGTGTCGTTAAAAGCCGTTGTGTTAGTGTAAGTTAAGCTTAATGGATTAAATTTATTTTCTGCATCATTTTGAGATTCATGAAACGTAATTGTGGTTTCATTTTCATCTTGTTCACCTCTAATTGTAGGAACTAAAGGATTTAAATCAATTACAGAAATACCGTCCATAAAATCGCCATAATTATCACAAATTTCAATAGTATTTAATTCAGCTATTTGTGGTATGGTAAAAATTTCAAGATTAAAAGAATTAATAGCATAGCAATTGCTGTTTTCGTTATTATCTACTCTAACAAAAATGGTTTGAGGATTACTTGTGTTGAAATATGGAAATGTAATTTCATCAGTATTTGCATTAGCATCTTCCTCTGTTTCAAAATAACGCACATTATAAAATAAAGGATCTTGAGTTAATAAGGCTTCAGAATTTTTATTTGTAAAATTGAAACTGTAAAATTCTGTATTTGTATCAAAACAAGTTTTAACATCTGCTAGCGGGTAGGCAACAGGAATATCAAAAACACCAACAACAGCATTACCTTCAATAGGGCATTCTCCATTATTTGGTTCAATATATACTTCGTAAAATCCAGGTGTGTCAATCAATAATTGTGAAGATGTTTCAGCTAGAGGAACACCATCTAAGGACCATACATAATCTGCTCCGGTAATATCAATAGCTTGTAAAGTGTAAGTATCGTTAGTACATAATTTTAATTCTGTAGTACTTATTCCATTTTGAATAATATCAATTTCCGAATTAAATAAAGATTGAATAAATGGCGGTAAACCTATGAGACTAGTGTTTTGATTAGAACCATTAATATCTAAAAGCACACCTTCTTCGTTATAATTTACATCTAATCCATCAGCTTCAGGATTGGTAATAACACCGAGGTATTTTGAAATTGTAGGATGTCCGTTGTAACTTAATTGTGCTCTATATATGCGCTTATCAATACCTAATTGTAAAGCACCAGAACTAATAGAATTTGAAGTATGTACTGTTTGTTGCGAATTAGGAATATCACTACTTTCTAAATCCCATTGTAATACATAACTAGTACCAGAGCCAGAAGCACCTTCACTTACGGTAGCATAAACTTTTTTGCTTTCTGCTGAAAATTCTACACCATAAGGGCTGTTACCATTTTCTGCACTATAGATTTCTAGTGGATTAGAAATGATACCGGTTTCATTATTAAAATCATATAAAAAGATATTACCACTAGCATTTTCGCCTGTAATTGTTGCTTCTCCGTAATTGGCTGCAATTAATTTTGAAGCATCAGGAGAGGTTTTAATATAACCTAAAGAATTTCGTCTGTAACCTTCAATAGGAACATATGGACCAATTTCTGAAATTACAGGTGTTGATTCTACTCCGTTTTCATCAATTTTAAAAGCGTAAAATTTATTTCCGAAGTGTGTAATAACCCAAAAAGAAGAACAATCTTCAGCACGTACAGCTGTAATTTTTTCTGAGCATTTATATTGGTTTTCTATGGGGATAGATGTATCGTAAGTTACTAAATGTATATTTTTTTGATTGATATCAACATCACCTAATCCTCCATTAAGTGTCATATCTATCAAAGTATAGTTGAAGCCGTTGTTAAAACCATCATCTTGATAAGGAACTGATCCTCCTTCTGCATATGTGCCTGTAAATTGGTTAGGGTAAGCGTTAGCATTATCCTGATGAGGTTCATCTACCGTAAAAATATAATATTTGTCAGGGTCTTCTGGTTTAGGAACTATAAGACCTGAAGATGTACTTGAAGGATCTCCATAAAGACCTGTGCCAGCAAAATAATCACCATTAGCCATTTTTTGATGATCCTGATTCCAAACGGTTTGTCCATCAGAATAAAAAAGTAAATTCCCTTCACTATCTGAAATAGAAGTGCAGCCTTCTAAAGTGTTTATTTGACCGTCTGTTATGGCTGTAACAGTACCTGCTTGTGCATTAAATTGTAAACCAGCATTGTTTCCAAAATACCAAAAGGAAGCTTCATTTTGTGCAAATAACTGTATACTAGTAGATAAAAAGAGTAAAAATAAGAGTAATTTTTTCATAAATCCCAAAGGTGTAAATTACACATAAAATAAGCAATATAATAACTAGATTTTTTAATACTTCTAGTTATTATAAGCTTATAGAATTTAGGTAGTTACTCTAATAAATTATAGGTCTCTCTTTTTTAATAAGAAGAAAGAAAAGAAGACAAAAATAGCGGTCCATCCTAAGACAATAAAAATCTCGTACCAATGCACGGCAAAATCATAAACCATATCCGTATTATCTGGAAATTTAGTCATTATAATTCTTTGAATTGGCTGTTCAATTAGATTCCACATTGATTGTAAAGGGAATAAATCATGAATCTTATCGGCAATATCTCCATTGATTTTCCATTTCATTATTCCGTAAATAATAGATTCTGCAATGAATAATATGAAAAGAAAACCTAAAGCAAATGCAGATCTTTTTACAAGTACGCCTAAAAATAGACACAAACTAAAGAAACCTACAAGCTTTACAAAATAGGCAAGTAAGAAGTCAACCTCTCTAAATATTATTGAAGCTTCTGTGTAACTTGAATAATACATTCCAATTGCAAATGTTGCTAAACCAATTAAAAGGGTTGCGCATAAAGAGAAGAATACAATGGTATAAAATTTTGAAAGTATAAATTCCTTTTTACTCAATCCATCAATAAGGTTTTGTTTTAGCGTTTTGTTGCTATATTCATTACCAATCATACTCACTACTACTATGGCAAAGAAAAATTTAAATTGAGCCGCAAAAAAGGTGGTAATATGCCAGATGATTGGGAAGTTAAAAATCCCTAATTCACCAAGTTCTAAAGTGAAAAAACCAAAGAAATTAATTTTTATTGATGAAAGGATTAAAACGGTAAATGGTAAAATAAATGATATTATAATTAATACTCTACTGGCTTTATTAAGCCAAAGTTTTTGTAATTCTAGTTGTATTAGACGTAACATATATGATGAGTTTTACATATCCCTAAAGCTAAAGGAATGCTGTTGTTTTTGGATTGATTTTATTTGTTGTCTGTCAATTGTAAAAATTGTTCTTCTAAACTTTCTTTTCGTTTTACAAGATGAGAAAGTAGAATACCTCGATCAAACATTAATTGATTAAAATCGGAAGCCGACATTGGTTCATTTAAAAAAGCGGTAATTAATTCACCTTCAACTTTTATTTTTCCAAAATTATCATGTAGTTCTAAGGCCCCTAATAATTCATCATGCTTTTTAGCTTTTAACTCAAAGAAACCATGACTATTAATCATTTCATCTACACGACCAGAATATAGTTTTTCTCCTTTACGTAAGACCACAACATGTGTACATACTTTTTCTACTTCGTCTAAAAGGTGAGAGGCTAAAAGTATGGTTGTGCCATTGGCAGCAATATCTTTTATAATTTGACGTATTTGATGAATTCCCTGTGGGTCTAATCCGTTAGTAGGTTCATCTAAAATTAAAATTTCAGGATCATTAAGTAGAGCAGAAGCAATGGCTAAACGCTGCTTCATACCTAAAGAAAAAGTTCTGAATTTGTGTGTTTTTCTGTCTAATAGACCAACAATATCTAGTTTTTCTTCAATTTTACTATGGTCAACACCTTTTATGCGGCAAACAAGTTTTAAGTTTTGTTCTGCTGTCATATAAGAGTAAAAATTTGGTCTTTCTATAATAGCACCAACTTTTTTAAGTGCATCGTGAGTTGTAATATTGCCATCAAACCAATGAAAATCACCTTGAGTTTTATTTACAACATTTAAAACGATACCTAATGTTGTAGATTTACCACTTCCATTAGGTCCTAAAATACCATAAACATTGCCTTTGTTAATGGTGAAAGTTAGGTTTTTAACAGCCGTTAGATAGCCGAATTTCTTTGTAAGATTACTGATCGTAAGTATTGGTTCCAAATTGATAAAGATTGATTAGTTATAAAATAAGACGAACTAATGGTTATATTGTTACAGCATAAAAATAGAAAGTATTAATTTAGTTCTGAATTTAATGTTATGGAAGATTTAAAAATTTCAAAAAAGAAACCATCATATCCAATAAATGATAAGCTGCAATCTTATTTGGAAAGATATGATAGAAATATGCGTTCGCCTATTGTTTATGACGATTTATTGCGTTTTCAGGGTTCTGTTGTGGTTTATGATGAAGATGATGAGGATACATTATGGGTTAGAGTCTATTATAGTGACTCGGAAAGAGAAGAAATAGATTTTGCATTAAAACGGGTTTATTCTAACTTGATTTCTGATGGAAATGAATATATCTTTAAGTACCTAAATGTAGATTCAATTGATTTTTGCACCTTCGGTAATTCTCAGCCTTTTAGAATTAAGGTTCGAAATATTTTGAATGATAATTACACTAATTTCTATGTAAAAAAAGCTGATGCTTCTAGAGTTTATGGTTTAGAATTAGAACACATGTTGTCTCCTCATTATCTTAACTTTTTAGTTTATAAAGATACTTTGGTAGAGGAACATATTGCAGGGATTCCTGGAGATGTTTTTATGAAAGATATGCTGCCAAAATGTACTCCGGTAGAGCAGTCTCAAATAGCTAAAGAATTTGTAAAGTTTAATGAACGTTGCTTAATTAGACTTTTAGGAGATATGCGTTCTTACAATTATGTCATTGTGCCAACACACGATTTTGATCATGTTGTTTATAAAATTAGAGCCATAGATTTTGATCAGCAAAGTTACGAGGGGAAGCTTAATATTTATAGACCTCAGTTTTTTAAAGAGAATCACGACATGGTTAAGTTGGTGAGACGTAAAATTCAGAAAGAGTCAGTAGATCAATATAAAATTGAAGAACGCTCTATTGTTGCAAGACGTATGATTAGTTTTAATAGTAGAATAAATTTGCTGTTAGATTGTATGATGAATGATACGCTTTCTACGCAAGAACATATTGAAATGTTACGAGAAGAAATTTATAATTTTACTCACGATTTAGAGTTTAGACGAAGTGAAGGTATGGGCAGTATACTAAAAAATGCCTTAGATTTCGTGAAACGAAATTACCAAGGCATTAATATGAAAAATTTTCTTTAGTTTATTTTAATTCCAATTTTCATCAAAATTTAAATTATCGTAATCGTCAAGATCTAAATCGTCGTCAAACTCATTGTATTCGTCTTCATCCTCTTCAGCTTCAAAAGTTTTTTCTGGAGCTTCATCAGGAATTTGACCGTGTACAAACATTAAATTTGGATAATCGGTACCTTCGGCTTCTTCTACAATTTCACCTAATTCTACGTAGAATGTCCACATGTTCATAAAATCGTAAACGTATATTAAACGTGTTGCAGCTTCGTGAATCAAAGAATTAATGATGGTTTCGTTCATCATTTTTACTTCATTTCCAGCTTCACTCATGTCCATCATAGCGATTTCTTCACCTTGATTCCATTGGTCATCACTAACATAAAACGAGGCCATTTGCATACCATCAAACCCAAAAGATTGAGTAATAGTATTATGTAGGTCTTCCATGGTATCGCTTTCGCGGATTTCTATATCGCGGAATACATCTTCTTCTGTATCGTTGTCTAGTATAATTCTAAATCTGTAAATCATGCTGCAAAGTTAAATATTTTTTAATTATTTAGTAAAGCGATGTAGGGTAAAAGTCATTGCACTTAATAAAATAAAAGCACCAACTTGATGTAGAACACCTAACATAACCGGAACTGCAAGAACTAAGGTTAAAACCCCTAATAAAAACTGAACACCAACCATTATTAAAAGCAAGTTGATCCCTTTAGTTTGTAAAGCTGTTAATTTAGTTCGTTTTGCCTTATACCAAATTGCTAGGATAAAAATTACCACAACATAAGCCATCGTTCTGTGTACAAACTGAACGCCACTTTTACCTTCAAAAAAATTAAGGTAAACAGGGCTGTATTCAATAAATACAGTTTCGTGTATCCATTTACCGTCACTCATTAATGGCCAATGATTATGAATCCATCCGGCATCTAAACCAGCCACAAAAGCGCCATAAATAATTTGAACAATAAGAACGCCTAAACCAATTCTTATAAAGTTTCTTAATTTTTTGTCAATCACTTTTTTCTCAGGAAGCATTAAATCTAAAGCAACCCAAAATGTGTAAGCAAAGGTTAAAAATGCTGTCGTTAAGTGTGCTGCTAGTCTAAAATGACTCACATTAGGTTTATCTACTAAACCCGATTTTACCATATACCAACCTAAAAAACCTTGAAAACCTCCTAAAATAAGTAGAATAACAGATTTCTTGATAGTAGATTTAGATAGTCGTTTTTTAATTAAGAAATAAATAAAAGGAATGATAAAAACCATACCGATAAAACGACCAATCACTCTATGAATCCATTCCCAGAAATAAATATCTTTAAATTCTTCTAAGTTGAAGTGATTATGTAATTTTTGATATTCAGGATACTGCTTGTAAAGTTCGAAGGCTTCATTCCATTCTACTTCATTCATTGGGGGAATCGTCCCTGAAATTAATTTGTAATTGGAGATTGATAAGCCAGAATGTGTTAGTCTAGTGATACCACCGACAATAACCATAATGAAAATTAAAGCACAACCTGTCAATAACCAGTAAATAACTGCCTTATTTTCTTTGTTTTTTTTCAAAGTTTCAAAGTTTTAATGTTTCAAAGCATCAAAGTTTAACCTTTAATTTTTCTTATGAAACTAGTTAACATTCGTTCAATTTCTCTTGTATCGTTATAAAGTTTATTAAAACTAACTTCGTTTAAAAATTTCAAATTATAGGAAATTTCTAATTGTGTTTGTAACTCAAATAACGAACTAAGAGCAATATTTAAAAATCTTAAATAATCTTTTTTCCATCTCTACCATATCCTTCTGCAATATTGCTAGGTATTGAAGTTGCTGATCTTTTAATTTGAGATGTTAAAGCATATAATTCATCAGATGGAAAAACTTTCACTTCAGTATAAATTTCAGTTACTAAAGTCATTGACTTTTGCCAAACTAAAAGTTTACGATATGTATGGTCGTTTTTCATCTTTGTGTCTTTGCTACTTTGTGTCTTTGTTACTTTTTAACGCAACAGTTAAACCCAAATCCTTCCCTCGTTTCAACATCAACTCAAAAGCGGCTGCATGTTCATTAGGGATTTCACCTTCTAAAATAGCTTCTTTTATCGTTTCTTTAATTAACCCAATTTCTCTTGAAGGTTTTAAATTAAAGGTTTCCATAATTTCTTCACCTGAAACAGGTGGTTGAAAATTTCGAACTTGATCGCGTTCTTCAACTTCAACAATTTTATCTCTAACTTTCTGAAAGTTATTATGATATTTTTTAAATTTCTTTGGGTTCTTAGTTGTTATGTCTGCTTCACAAAGCGTCATTAAATCTTCTACATGATCTCCTGCATCAAAAACCAAACGTCGTACGGCAGAATCGGTAACTTCTGAAGCTAAAACAATAGGTCGAGAACTCATAAAAACCATTTTCTGAACAAATTTCATTTTGTCATTCAATGGCATTTTTAAACGCTTAAAGAGTTTGTAAACCATCTTAGAACCTACAAATTCGTGTGCATGGAAAGTCCAACCAATTTTTTTATGGAATTTTTTAGTTGGTGCTTTTCCTATGTCATGTAATAATGCAGCCCAACGTAACCAAAGGTTATCGGTAGTTTTAGCAATATTATCTACAACTTCTAAAGTGTGATAAAAATTATCTTTATGGCGTTGGCCTTCAATTTCATCAATACCTTTAAGCGCTGTTAATTCAGGTAAAATATATTGAAGAAGTCCTGTTTGTTCTAAATGAATAAAACCAATAGAAGGTGTTTTACTTTCTAAAATTTTATGGAGTTCAACAACAATACGCTCTTTGGTAATAATTGTAATGCGATCTTTATTATCAGCAATGGCTTTTAGCGATGTCTCTTCAATTTTAAAATTGAGTTGTGTAGCAAAACGAATTGCGCGCATCATGCGTAACGGATCGTCACTGTAAGTAATATCAGGATTTAAAGGTGTACGAATAATCCCTTTGTCTAAATCACTAAGGCCATCAAAAGGATCTAAAAGTTCTCCAAAATTGTTTTCATTTAAGCTTAAAGCTAAAGCGTTAATCGTAAAATCACGTCGGTTTTGGTCATCTTTAAGCGTGCCATTTTCAACAACAGGGTTTCTACTATTTTCGTTATAGCTTTCTTTACGCGCACCTACAAATTCAATTTCAATATCATCATAACGTAACATTGCTGTTCCGTAAGTTTTAAAAACCTGAACTTTAGGATGGTTTGGTAAATTTTTAGCGACTTGTTTAGCTAATTCAATACCGCTACCTACAGCAACCACATCAATATCTTTTGCATCACCTCGTTCTAAAAGATAGTCGCGTACAAAGCCGCCAATGACGTAGCTTTCTACTTGCAATTCTTCTGCAGATTGAGTGATGTATTTAAATATGCTGTGCTTTAATGCTTGTTTGTGATTCATAGGATAATTGAAAGTACAGAGGCTCTAAAATGAATTAAAAAGGAACTGTATTTTTTAGCTGCGCAAAGATACGACACAAGGCCAATTTTTTAAAATGAATATTACCCTTTTTAACATAGAAGAATAAATTAGAATTAAAATATTTTAATAATTCTTAAAAACACCTGTAAAAAGGCTAAAGTTTTAGACGCTTTATGTCTTCTTGTGCTTTTTTAAAATCGTCGTGTTTACCAATATCTAACCAGTAATCTGAAATTTGGTAATTGCTGATTTTTTTACCCTTCTCTAATAAGGTTTCAATGAGATCTGTAGCGTCAAAAAAAGTGTTTTCTGGAATAAAATCTAAACAGTCTTTTTTAAAGATATAAATACCTGCGTTTAAGTTATATGAGTAAGAATGTTTCTTTTTAAAATTAGTAACTAATCCTTTTTTTATTTCAACCAAATCATGTGGAATAACTACGTTGTAAGGAACAGTTGCGATTAATGCATCACTTCCTTTTGAAATAAAATCTTTAAAAATAGAGTTGAAATTTACATTGGTAAGTAAATCTGCATTCATTACCAAGAGGTAATCTTTACTGAAATTTTTAATTAATTTTAAAGCGCCAATTGTACCTAAAGACTTAGGTTCTTTAATGTAATTAAAATTAATTTGATGTTTATTGTTCTCTTTAAAATAGGTAATTATTTGGTTGCTTAAATAATTGACTGTTATGTTTATATGTTTAATTCCGTATGAAGCTAAACGGTCGGTGCAGTATTCAATTATAGGTTTGTCTCCAATCTTTAAGAGTGGTTTTGGTGTGTTTGCGGTTAAAGGCATTAAACGCTCTCCTTTACCACCAGCCATAATTACAACTTCTATTTTATGATGCATCCGTTACATTTTATGGTCTAAATATTTACCTGTTTCTTTGTGGGTAAAGTTCGGTAATATTTTATGGAATAAAGTGATTAAATCTTCCTTTGTCCAACTTTTTTCTGCTTTTAAATGATTTATAGACTTGGTAAATGATGCTGTTTTATCATTGAAATTCAGTTCAGAATTGGGCTTAATAATCCCTATAGAATTAAAACGATTTAAGTCTAAAGTTTCATTCTCTGTAAAAAATAGTTCTATTTCTTTTTCGCCAGTGGTGTCACTTTTTGTTAATAAATACGGCCATTTACCAGAGAGCGGTAATGTTTTAGCCAAGGCTCTTGCTTCATCTTCATCTTTACATAAATAAGGTTCGTAATCTAAGTTTTTAATAAAGTTTATAGCTATATCAGAGAAGCTAGATAGTTTAAAATTTTCATTCAATTTAGGAAAGAAAATGTCGTTGTTATTTCCAAATAAACAAGACATTAAACAAAGTTGACCAGATTCTTCGAGACTTATAAAATAACGCTTTACATCGTTTGGCGCTACAATAGGTTGTTGCTTTTTAATGCGTTGTTCAAAACCATGTAATAAAGAACCATCTGAAAAAGCAACATTTGCAAAACGAGCTGTAGAAATATTAATTTCTTTACTTTTTTGGAATAAAAAAAGTTCCATAATTCGTTTTGAAGCTCCCATCATATTTACAGGGTCACTCGCTTTATCTGTAGAAACGCAGAAGTATTTTTTTACACCATTTTCTATGGATTGTTGAATGGTTTTTTCGGTATTAAAAATATTTACATCAATCATTCGCATTAAGGTGAAAGGATCTTCTTCACTTCGAACATGTTTTAAAGCAGAAAGGTTAAGGACGTAATCATATTTCCCATCAGATTTGATAAATGCATCATACGCAATAGAACCAATATCTAAAGCAAAGGTTTTAAAATCACCATTGGTATAACCGTAAGAACTTCTAATATCTCTAACTAATTCCACTAGATTATTTTCGCTAATATCTACAACATGCAATTTAACAGGGTTATGCTTAAATATTTCTTTAACCACAGCTTGTCCTATAGTTCCTGCGCCACCAAGAACTAGAAATTTTGAAGATGAAACAACAGTGTTTAATTCGTTGTGATATTTATTGATATCACTAATGAATAATTCGGTTTTTCTACCGATTATATTTAATACACTTTCTTCTAAAGTTTGTTTTTTATTCTTCATAGGAGTTTATCATAAAACTAATTCAGTTTATTGATTGAGGCAGGTGTATTATTTAAAACCGCTTTATAAACTTCTAAGTACTGTTTAGAAATATTTTTCCATGAAAATTTTGAAGCTTGAAGCAATAATTCTTGTTTTCTAGTTTCTTTATTTTTTCTAAAATCTTCTAAACCTTCAGTTACTATTTTTGCCATATACTCAGGTTCGTAATGATCCCAATAATGTGCTGCAGTACCACCAACTTCAGGAAGTGCTGTATTATTTGAAATAAATACAGGAATACCTAAAGACATCGCTTCAACAACAGGGAACCCAAAACCTTCGGCTAATGAGGGGTGAACTAAACCTTCGGCATTGCTATACAATTCGATCTTTTTTCTTTCGCTCACAGAAGCTTTAAAAATAATGCGATTTTCAACCTTGTGTTCTTTTGCTAGAGATAGTATTTTTTCTTGATTTTCTTTAGAATATTTACCCATAAAAACAAGATTAATGTTCTCTTTTAAGTGAGAGAGCATAGGGATTAGAGCAGCATGGTTTTTGTATTTTCTATATTCGCCAACACAGAGTAAATAAGGCTGGTCATTAGAGGTGCTAATTATAGGCTTAACACCTTCCATTGGGTTACCGTTATAAATTACATACTGCTGAATGTTATCATTTATGGTGAAATTTTCACGAATACAATCTTGAGTAAATTTAGAAATAAAGACAAGACAACTGCTTTTATCTATTTGTCTTTGTAGTTTTTTTATTGAAGGTTGTCTTTTTTCTTCGGAAATATTTATGATTGTAAAAATAGCATCGTGAACAGTATATATAATTTTAGTTTTCTCAAGATCTTGAGGTTCTACTTTACTAAGGTGTGTTAAACTGTGCCATACATCATAATTTTTGAAGTTGTTTCTCCTTCTATGTAAGCCTAAATATATTTTATAGTTTATTGAATTACTAAGTCGTTTATACCATTTTAGAGGAACATAATAATAAAGATTTAATCCATCTGTGTCATTCTGTAAAATACCTTTAGCAAGATTAAGAGCATATTGCCCAAATCCTTTTTTTGTGTTTCTTATGTGATGTAAATCTAAAAATATTTTATTACTCATTACTTTTGTAAATTAGGTATCTCAATAGGTGTTTTTACTAATGTTTATCAGAACTTTTTAGGATATAAATTTAGAAAATATATTATAGATTGAGCTTTATATCTTTAAATAGTGCCATATTTTTATTTGGGTTAAAATTTAATATGGTTATTGCAAATTATGACTTCTGTGAATTATGCTTCAGTTCTATTTTTTGCTTCACAAATCATAATCAAAAGTTATATCATATTAGAAAAATAATTATTTATGAAACGAGCTAGCAATATTTTTTTTTATTTTGTTAAGTTTTTTTGTGTAAAAAAATCGGATTAAAAGCTTTAATTGATACATTTACACGATTAATTATTTGTTATATGAACTTCATCAAGCGGAAATATTATCAATTATTTTCGAAATATTTAAAGAATAAACCTAATTCTGATATTTCGTATATAAAAGCACAATATTATCTAAAAAACGAAAAACGTTTAGATTTAGATAATCCAACTGAGTTTGTGGAGAAGTTACAATGGCTAAATCAGAATTTATATAATGAAGATTATAAGGATTTTGTAGATAAATATGAAGTAAGAAAATATGTTGAGCAGAAAATAGGTAAAGGCTTTTTAGTCGATTTTATTGACGTCTTTGATACTGTTGAAGCTATTGATTTTGATGCTTTACCAAATCAATTCGCGTTAAAAGGAACTCATGGTTCGGGCTATAATGTTATTGTAAGTGATAAGAGTACTATTAATGTTAATGAGGTGAAATGTAGATTGAAAAAATATATGCAATCTAATTACTACAATAAGTATAAAGAGCGTATCTATAAAAAAGTTAAACCAAGAATTTTAGCTGAACATTATTTAGATCAAACCGATAGTGAAAATATAATTGATTATAAATTTTATTGTATTCACGGAGATCCGAAATATATATTAGTTAGAACCTTAACAAGTGATGGGTATAAGAAATGTGTTTATGATTTAAATTGGAATAAATTAGAAAACACAAAAGAATCTAAAGGTTTTTTTTGTAAAGATTTACCCAAGCCTGATAATTTTGAAGAACTTGTTACTATAGCAAAAAAGTTAGCTGAAGAATTTATTTTTGTTAGAGTCGATTTATATTCAATTAGTGGTAAAATCTATTTTGGAGAACTTACTTTTTTTCCAACAGGAGCTTTAAAACGTTTGTCAGTAGAAAAATTAAACAAAGAGCTTGGAGACTTAATACAATTACCTATTAAAGTTGGTGTTTAGATAACTCATTAAACATCTTTTTAGCAATAACCGATTTGGTAAAATTATCTAAAAGATATTGGTAACCATTGGTTGTTAACTTCTCTTGAAGTGCTTTATCATTCATTAATAACGTTACTTTAGAAGCAAAATCTTTAGGGTTACCAACTTTTGCTAAAAGACCGGTTTCACCATCTACAATAACTTCAGATATTCCTCCTGCATCAGCAGCAACAATAGGAACTTTACAAGCATAAGATTCTAATAATACACCACCTCACCTGTAGGTTCATTATTAGAAGTGAACAGAAATAGATCTAATTCAGGTGAAATTTCAGGAACATCGCGCCTAAAACCCGTAAAGATAATGTGATCTGTTAAGCCTTTTTCTTCAACATAATTTTTGATATCTTGTTCCATACTCCCTTTTCCAACTAGCTTGTCCTATAGTTTCTGCGCCACCAAGAACTAGAAATCTTGAAGATGAAACGATAGTGTTTAATTTATTGCCGTAGTTCTTTAAATCGTACTCAAATAATTTATTTTATCTATAAGATTTAAAACGTTATTTTTTATTTGATTCTCGTTCATTTAAAGCTAAAATAATACATGCGTTTATACAATGTAGAAAACGGTAATGGTCGTCTTTATTCGTTAAGGCTATAAAGATAGAATAAAGTTGACGTCATTTATAATCAATATTTTAGAATTAGATTTATTGTTTTCTAATAATTTTTTTATAATAAGCTAATGTATCACTTGTCATTTTATCTTGAGTGAAATGAGTAAGCACTTTTTTACGTGCTTGTTTTTCTAAAGTTCTATAATCTTCAGGATTTTTAAATACTTTTAAAATTAGATTTTTAAAATCTTCATTATTTTTCGCAATAAAGCCATCTATGCCATCATTTATAATTTCTGCAGCAACAGGAATATTGGATACAATGGTTACTTTTTCTAAAGCCATAGCTTCTACAATTGTAAAACCAAAAGTTTCTCCTTTAGATGGAACAGCAATAATTGAAGCTTCAGATATTTTTTTTGGAATTTTAGAAAAAGAAATATGGTTGAAATATGTGGTGTTTTTTAATGCTTGTTCTGAAAACACTTCTGTTTTTAAAAATTCCCAGTATTTTTCACCTCTACCTATAAGGTGTAATTTAGCTTTAGGTTCATCTATGATTACTGAATTGAAAACCTCTACTAAATCTTTTACTCCTTTTGCTTCAGATAATGTACCAATATAAAATATCGATTTCGGAATTTTTTTTACTGTTGCATCAGGTGAAAATATAGTTGTATTGACGCCATTAGGAATAACGATATCCACATCCACATCATAATAATTTTTTATAAATTCCTTTGAAAAATGGCTGTTTGCAACGATGTATGGTGTTGCTAAAAGTGCTTTTTTTTCCATGGTAATTTTTAATTCTTCTTTACCTTTGTTTAGATAATGATGCCAAAACCCTCTTGAACCATGAAATCGCGTTACTAATGGAATACTATTATCCCAATAAGCTGTATAACCATTAAATGTAAAGGACTGAATGATGTCAATATTATTTTTTAAAGCATAAAATTTTAACTTTTTAGCCAAGTATTTACGCTCTTTCGCTAACCAGTATTCAGTAATTTGAGGAAATCCTAATCGTGAACTTAAAGAACGTATAAGTTCGGCTAAAGGATTGGCCTTAAAATATTGTTTAAAAAATTTAATCTTTATACCGTTATCATTAATATTATGTTTTTTTTTAGAAAACCCATAAATATATACCTCATGTCCATTTGCAATCAATTCATGAGATACAGTTTTAAAAAATGTGCCAACACCACCATTTGGCGGTAATTTGGGGTGAGAATATTCATTTGTAAAAAAAAGGATACGCATGTTTTATTTTATCTCATGTTTTGTTAACTCATAAAACATCTTTTTAGCAATAACGGATTTGGTAAAATTATCTAAAAGATATTGGTAACCATTGGTTGTTAACTTCTCTTGAAGTGCTTTATCATTCATTAATAAGGTTACTTTAGAAGCAAAATCTTTAGGGGTACCAACTTTTGCTAAAAGACCGGTTTCACCATCTACAATAACTTCAGATATGCCTCCTGCATCAGCAGCAACAATAGGAACTTTACAAGCATAAGATTCTAATAATACACCACCTGTAGGTTCATTATTAGAAGTGAATAGAAATAAATCTAATTCAGGTAAAATTTCAGGAACATCGCGCCTAAAACCAGTAAAGATAATGTGCTCTGTTAAGCCTTTTTCTTCAACATAATTTTTGATGTCTTGTTCCATACTCCCTTTTCCAACTAAGATGTATTTAGCTTTAAAGTTATTTTCTTTTACTAAAATTTCAACAGTATCAACCCAAGTATAGTGATCTTTAAAACCTGTGAATTCAGCAATGTTTCCAATTAATTTATAATCTTCAGGAATATTAAATTCCTTATGTAACATTCCCGTAGGTGCTTGTTTCTGAAACTTATTAATATCAGTAACACTACCAATAACAGACAGTCTGCTATGATCTTTAACTGCAAATTTTAAGGATTCTACAACAGGCTGAGATACGCAAATAATTTTTTTAATGCCTTTGTAATTGTATTTCCATTTTCTAAAAAAGTTAGTGTCTACACGTTTTATAAGTGTACGACAAAGGACTAAAGGTACTTTCATACCGTAGATAAAATGAGAAAGTACAGCTAACGTATGTGCCTTGCTACTATGAATAAATACTACAGTTGCTCTTTTTTCTTTTGCTAATTTTTTAAATTCTTTAGCATAAGACAAACTGTATTCCGATTTATATTCAAACGGAATAACTTGCATTCCTTTCTCAGTTGCAATACGATATAATTCAGAATCGATAGGACAAACAATCCATTGATCTTCTACATGTCCTTCAGCTTTAAAAGCTTCATATAAATAGATGATTTTTTGTTCGTGTCCACGCCAACCATTAGAGGCTGTAAATTGTATTAATCGCATTAAAGATAAGGTTTGATTGTAGTAATTGATTACTGTAAAAATAAGGATTATAAGCTTACTTAATCTTATATAAGCCTACTGCTTTTTTTAATTTCTTACTCATTAAGACGTAATTAACGTAAAGCTTGTTTTTAAAACTTAAGTAGCGCCATTCTTTATGAGGAATAATGTTTTCTGAAACTTTTGTGTTAATTTCATCAGAAACAATAAAGTCGGTTTTTATATCATTCCAACTTACATTATCGTAACCATCAAATTCGTTCACTTTATTTTTTTCGTGAATAATAGACATCCATAAACGTTGATTTGCAATTTCTATACGTCTCGATTCTTTTTTCCACATGTTATGGTCACTGAACCAAACGGTTTTTGGTGTCTCATTTTTTTCAATCAGACTAATAAAAGGGTTAAAAATATGTTCTTTCTTACCTAACATGATGTCTGGTGAAACTTGAAGAGAATAACCTTTTAATATGTCAATAGCCATAAAATCTTGTGATTTAAACTGCTGTTGAATGGTTGAGATATAATCCTTGTGAATACAGTCGTCATTATCAATTCGAGATGTAATAATATAAGGAGTATTTTTACTGTCGTCGGTTATATATGATTTTATAGACGAATGAAAAGCATCCATTCCGTCAATATAAAAAGCCTTAAAATGTGGATAAGGTTTTAAAAGTGCTTCAATTTCAGTCTTAAAATCAGCATCTGTTGTGGCGTCAAAAAAAAGTAACCATTTAAAATTGGTATTGGTTTGACTAGCAACTGAAGGAAGACAAAAATTACTAAATAATCCAATTCTATGCGTCATCCACTCACGTGTTAATAACGTTTCGTTATTTTTTGTGAAATCCCAATTTTTATTTTTGAGATTAAAACGAGTGATGAGGTAGTGTTTAAACATTGAGAATTATTAAGTGTGGACAAATTTACAGAAATATTTGTAAGTGTTTCAGCTATAATTGAAGCGGCTTTTAATCTTTCGTCCAAAGAATTAAATACCTACTTTTGCAGCCTAAGATTACTATTATTTATTATATGTCTGTAACCGTAAAAATTCAAGATAATTCAACATTAACGAAAGAGCAGTTAATGCATGCCATTGAAAACTTTGACCAACAAGGTGAAATGATTGGTAATGGTTACCGAAATGTCATAAAAATATTGACAATTGGCGGTGAACGTTATAATATTAAGGAGTTTAAGGTGCCTAACTTGGTAAATAAAATTGTTTATCGTTTTTTTAGAAAAAGTAAAGCCGAACGTTCTTTTTTATACGCAAAACGCTTACTTAAGGCAGGGATTTTAACACCAACGCCAGAGGCTTTTGTAGAGTACAAGTCTGCTTTTACCTTTGGGAGTAGTTATTATATTAGCAAACAGTTAGAATACGATTTTACAATTAGAAAGCTTGTAGATGATCCAACATGTGATGATTACGATAATATTCTAAGAAAGTTTACACAGTTTACTTATAGCTTGCATGAAAACGGAATTCATTTCTTAGACCATTCGCCAGGTAATACGCTAATTAAAAAAGAAGGTGATGATTATAAATTTTATTTGGTAGATCTTAACCGAATGGATTTTAAAACTTTAAGTTATGATGAGCGTTTAGCTAATTTTGCACGTTTATCACCTAAAGATTATATGCTTGAAGTTTTAAGTGATGAATATGCCAAACTTATTGGTAAACCTCACGATGAAGTTAAAGAACGCATGTTGTTTTTCTCTCAAAAATTTTCACTAAGCTTTAAAAAGAAAGAAGCTTTTAAGAGAAAGTATTTTTTCTGGAGAAAGAAAAAACATTAAGATTTTTTATTCAACTCGCGTAATTTTGCATACTTCAAAAAGCGAATATGAGCAGTTTGTACAGAAATATAGAAACCATTAAAGCCATCTAAAAAGCCTAGTTTTATTACATAAGATTGAAAAAAGGCCCAAGTCGGATTTACAATAATTTTAAAAAGTGATGATTTTTTTCCTTTATCGTAATAAGCTTGAGCAGAAATGGATGTGAATTTTTCAATTTGTTGATTGTGCTCAGAATACGACTGATAATTACGATGTAAAATATCGCCTTTTAATTTTCCGACTTTCGAATCTTTAGAGTTTAGGTTAACCGTCTCATGTATTTTATGACCAGACCAAGACGCTTTTGTTTTATCAAAAACACGTAATTTTTTTTCAGGATACCAAGTGGTGTGCTTAATCCATTGTCCACAAAAATTATTAAAACGATTGGCGTAATAGCCATCAAATTTCCAATTCGTTTTAAGGTTTATAATCGATTTCTGAAGCATTTCTGATAAGGCCTCATCTCCATCTAAAGCTACCACGTGATTATATGTTGTTTGTGATAAGGCAAAATTCTTTTGTTCTGTATAGCCTAAAAATTTTTGCTCAATAAAAGTGACATTATACTTTTCGCAAATACTTTTTGTTTTATCGGTAGAAAAAGAATCTACAACTATTATTTCATCAACAACATTAGCCAGAGATTTTAAACATTTTTCAATATTTAATTCTTCGTTAAATGTAATTATAACTCCAGATAGTTTAAGCATACTTGTGTTTTTACAGTTGTAAAAATAGTATTTTTGCGCTATGCAATCTAATACTAAAGCCTCTGTAATTATAAGTACGTACAATAAACCAAATTGGTTAGCAATGGTGCTTCATAGTTACAGTCTACAAACGGTAAATAATTTCGAAATTGTTATTGCAGATGATGGATCAGATGAAAGAACTAAAACCATAATTGACCAATTTTCTTCAGAAACAGAATTAAAAGTGATTCATGTTTGGCATAAAGACGAAGGTTTTCAGAAAACTAAAATTCTGAATAAAGCTATTATGGCTTCAAATTCAGATTATCTCATTTTTACTGATGGCGATTGTATTGCAAGACAAGATTTTGTAGAAACACATTTGCGTTTACGTAAAAAAAACAGAGCACTTTCTGGTGGTTATTTTAAGTTGGTAGAAAGTGTTACAGAATTGATGACTAAAAGCGTTATTTCTAAGCAGGATTGTTTTAATAAGTCTTGGCTTCTAAAAGTCGGTCAGCCCAAAAGTTTTAAGCTTAATAAGCTAACCAAATCAAATCAAAAAGCTATTTTTTTAAATACAATTACACCAACAAAAGCCACTTTTGATGGTATGAATACGTCTTGTTACAAAACCGATATTTTAAAGGTGAATGGTTTTGATGAACGAATGGAATATGGCGGATTAGATAGGGAAGTAGGAGAGCGCATGATGAACAATGGTGTTAAATTCAAACAAGTACGTTATAGTTGTATTTGCGTACATTTGCATCACGATAGACCTTATAAAAATGAGAAAGCTTTAGCTTTAAATCAGCAAATAAGGAAAGAAACAAAACAGAATAAAGCAACCTATACCAATTTTGGTATAATAAAAGCATAGACAATGGCACTACCTAAAATAACAGTGATTATTGCAACCTATAATAAAATAGATTGGTTAGAGAAAGTTCTATACGGTTATAGTGTACAGACTTATAAAGATTTTGATATTATTATTGCAGACGATGGTTCTACCAATGAAACCAAAGTTCTTATTGATAAATTTAAAGAAAATTACCCTGTAAATATTACACATGCTTGGCATGAAGATAAAGGATATAGACGTCAAAAAATATTGAACGAAACCATTGTTATGGCTGAAAATGAATATATTTTGTTTACAGATGGTGATTGCATTCCGCGTGAAGATTTTGTAGAAACACATGCTAAGTTTGCAGAAAAAGGTTATTTCTTATCTGGCGGGTATTGTAAACTTAATATGGATTTAAGTGAAACTATTTCTGAAGATGATATTACATCTCACAATTGTTTTGATGTAAAATGGTTAAAATCTAAAGGAGAATTAGGAAGTAAAAACACGTTAAAATTATCTGTAAAAGATGGTTTAGCTAGTTTTTTAGATGTCGTTACACCAACAGGAGCAACGTTTAATAACTGTAATTCTTCTGCATGGAAAGCAGATTTAATTGCTATTAATGGTTACGATGAGCGTATGCAATATGGTGGGCCAGATAGAGAATTAGGAGAACGCTTAGTTAATTTTGGAATGAAGACGAAGCAAATTCGTTATAAGGCAATCGTTTTACATTTAGACCACGCAAGAGGTTATAAAACTCAAGAATCTTTAGATAGAAACTTAGCGATTAGAGCTAAAGTGAAAAAAGAAAACTTAAAATGGACAGAGTTTGGAATTAAGAAAGCCTAATTCAATAGTTTTAAAAATTCTTTTAAATCACTTTCAAAATAAGAAGGTTTAAAATCTAAATATAATTCTGAAGCTTTTGATTTTAAAATTTTTGGGTGTTTAATATTTTGATAAGGCGCTTTATTAAAATCTTTAAGATGGGCAGAAACATGTTTTTGCCCATCATCAAACATATTCCAAGCTTCTTTTTTAATCCAAGGAGAAAATATAGTAAATGTTGGTATATATAATGCTTTTGCCATATTAATTGCGCCACCTTCATTTCCTATTAAAGCATCGCAGTAAGATGTAATTGCTAAAAAGCTTCTTAAACTTTTTCCGAAAACTTTAAAATAAACTTTCTTTTTAGTTTCTGCTGTGCATAAATCTAAAATGGCTTTAGCATCAGCTTCTTGTTTAGGAATGTAATTAAATAAAATTTGACTATCAGGTTGCTCTAAAACAATCTGATCTATCACTTTTGCCATGTATTCAAAAGGGTAAGTTTTGTTACTTCCGCTACCTAAAACGCCAATCATAAATAATGGCTTCTCTAAATCTATATTATTAGATTCTAAAAATAGTTTAGCCTCATTTTTTTCATTCTCTGTAAGATATATTTTTGGCCTTACAATTTTTAAAGGATCAATATCTAGAGGGGTTAGTAGTTGTAAACGATTTTCAATCGCTAAACCCGCATTGGTGTCAGCTTTTAATTTATGTTTAAAAGTGTGATTGTAGATTAAGGATTTTTGACCTTTATCAATTGATATTTTAGTTTTAGCTTTAGATAAAAAAGTGATTAGTTTACTCGATAATTTGATGTAAACATCAATAACAACATCAAAACTTTCTTTGTTTAAATCTTTAGCAAATTTGAAAAGTTTTAATTTACTCTTTTCATGCTCTGGAGTAAAAAAATGAAAGTAATCAACAAAGGGATTATTTTCAACTACAGGAAATGTATGTGAATTAATCACATAATGTAATTCTGAATTTGGATATTTCTGTTTAATGGCTTCAAACAAAATACTTGTCGCCAAAACATCACCAATCATTTTCTGTTGAATAACTAAAATTTTCATACTTAAAGTTAAAAAAAATCCAACTGTAAATCAATTTGTCACAGTTGGATTATTATATTTTTTCAATTTATAGAAAGTAACGTATTATACAGCTACATCATATTCACGTAAAGCATCGTTTAAAGAGGTTTTTTTATTCGTACTTTCTTTACGTTTACCTATAATTAGTGCACAAGGTACTTGAAATTCGCCTGCGGCAAACTTTTTAGTATAACTACCAGGGATCACTACAGAACGTGCAGGTACAACACCTTTAGTTTCTACAGGTTTGTCTCCTGTAACATCTATAATTTTAGTACTCATTGTTAAAACAACATTAGCACCTAAAACAGCTTCTTTTTCTACGCGTACGCCTTCAACAACAATACAACGAGAACCAATAAATGCACCATCTTCAATAATTACAGGAGCAGCTTGTAATGGTTCTAAAACACCACCAATACCAACACCTCCAGAAAGATGTACGTTTTTACCAATTTGTGCACAACTACCAACGGTTGCCCATGTATCTACCATAGTTCCTTCATCTACATAAGCACCAATATTTACATAACTTGGCATTAAAATAGTACCAGCAGAAATGTAAGCACCATGTCTTGCTACTGCATTTGGTACAACTCTAATTCCTTTTTCTGCATAACCAGTTTTTAGAGGAATTTTATCGTGATATTCAAAAATACCAACTTCAAAAGTTTCCATTTTCTGAATTGGGAAATATAATACTACGGCTTTTTTTACCCATTCATTAACTTGCCAACCATCTTCAGTAGGTTCTGCAACACGTAAAGTACCAGCATCAACTAAATCTACAACACTTCTAATAGCGTTAATAGTTTCTTCATTTGTTAAAAGAGAACGATCGTCCCAAGCATTTTCTATTATAGTTTGTAGTTGTTTCATAAGTTTTCAATTTTTTTTAGGAACCAAAGATACTTTTATAATAACTGAAGCTAAAATTCTTTAAGAAAAAAATGTGACTTGTCAGAAAATGCAGTGTCTTAATAATAGGTTATGGATATGATTTATTTTTAGAGGGATAAAATCATTACATTAATTCAGTTAAATTGATTGTTTAAAAACGCTTCTTTAATATAAGGAAGCGTTTTTTATTATCTTATCTTTGTATTATGGGAAGAATATTAGCCATAGATTATGGTACAAAACGAACGGGATTAGCTGTTACAGATGAAATGCAAATTATTGCATCTGGCCTTACTACAGTAGATACAAAGCAATTGCTAGAGTATTTAAAAAAATATGTTTCAACTGAAAATGTTGAAAAGATTGTTGTAGGCTTACCAAAACAAATGGATAATACAGCTTCAGAAAGTGAAGTTTATATTAAAAAATTCTTAAAACTTTTATTAAAAGAAATTCCTCAAATCCCCGTAGATCGTGTTGATGAACGCTTTACTTCAAAAATGGCTTTTCAGACGATGATTGATAGTGGATTAAAGAAAAAACAACGAAAAAATAAAGCTTTGGTTGATGAGATTAGTGCAACACTTATTTTACAAAGTTATCTTTCTAGTGTTCAGTAATTATAGAACTGATATTTTTTAATTTATAAATTACGATTTAAAACATAGAGCTTTAAATTTTAGCTTTTTACATGAAAAGCTTTAGAATTTAGTTTTTGAAATTTCGAATATTATCACAGAATTTGGTACTTTTGCACCCGAAAATAATAGAATTATGATTTTACCTATCGTAGCCTACGGCGATGCTGTTTTAAAGAAAGAGGCTAAAGAAATTGATAAAGATTATCCAAAAGTACATGGACTAATCGAAAATATGTACGAAACAATGTATGGTGCATATGGTGTTGGTTTAGCTGCACCTCAAATAGGTTTAGCAATTCGTTTATTTGTAATAGACGCAAGTCCTTTTGCCGATGATGAGGATCTTTCTGAAAAAGAGAGTGAACAAATGAAAAACTTCAAAAAAACATTTATTAACGCTCAAATTTTAGAAGAAGAAGGTGATGAATGGGCTTTTAATGAAGGTTGTTTAAGTATTCCGGATGTAAGAGAAGATGTTTTTAGAAAGCCGAAAATTAAAATTCAATATCAAGATGAGAACTTTGAAACTCATGTTGAAGAATATGATGGTTTAATTGCTCGTGTAATTCAGCATGAATATGACCATATTGAAGGTATTCTGTTTACAGATAAATTATCTTCATTTAAAAAACGATTAATAAAAGGAAAGCTTACCAATATTTCAAAAGGTAAGATTAAAATAGATTACAGAATGCGTTTTCCTGCTATGAGTAAAAAACGCTAATAAAATATATATGAGCTTAGACAAAATTTTATCAATATCAGGTAAACCTGGTTTATACCAAATTGTAGCACAGACAAGATCTGGTGCCATTGTAGAATCTTTAGTAGATAAAAAACGTATCACAGTTGGTGCGCACAGTAATATTAGTATTCTTAGCGAAATCGCTATTTATACATTAGCAGAAGAAGTGCCATTAAGAGAAGTCCTTAAAAAAATTAAGGAAAAAGAAAATGGTGAGCCAACTTCTATTAGTCATAAAGATGGTAAAGATGCTTTAGAAGAATTTTTCTTTGAAGTTTTACCAGATTATGATGAAGACCGTGTATATCCTTCAGATATTAAGAAGGTTATTCAATGGTATAATTTACTTCAAAAAAATGAGCTTTTAGGAGCACTTGAAGAAGAGAAAAAAGAAAAAGATACTTCAGAAGAAGAATAAAAATGTCTGACAAAACAGCCCAATTAAAAGCCTTTGAACGTTTGTTAATTATCATGGATGAGTTGCGTGAGCAATGTCCGTGGGATAAAAAACAAACGATGGAAACCTTACGTCATCTTACTATTGAAGAAGTTTACGAACTTGGTGACGCTATTTTAGATAATGATTTAGAAGAGGTTAAAAAGGAATTGGGAGATGTTTTACTACATATTGTTTTTTATTCTAAAATAGGAAGTGAAACAAATACTTTTAATATCGCAGATGTTTGTAATAGCATCTGCGATAAACTTATAAGTCGCCATCCACATATTTATGGCGATGTTGTTGTTAAAGATGAAGCTGAAGTAAAGCGTAATTGGGAACAACTGAAGTTAAAAGAAGGAAAAACTAGTGTTTTAGAAGGTGTGCCAAGAAGTTTACCAGCAATGGTAAAAGCAAGTCGTATACAAGAAAAAGTTGCGGGTGTTGGCTTTGATTGGGAAGAAACTGAACAAGTTTATGCTAAAGTAGAGGAGGAGCTTGAAGAGTTAAAAGTTGAAGTAGAAAAAGGTGATCAAGACGCTATTGAAAGCGAGTTTGGTGACGTTATGTTCTCTATGATTAATTATGCACGCTTCCTTAATATTAGTCCTGAAAACGCTTTAGAACGCACAAATAAAAAATTTATAAAACGCTTTAAATATCTTGAAACTAAAGCGAAGTCTCTAGATAAATCTTTAAAAGATATGACACTTTCTGAAATGGATGTGTTTTGGGAAGAGGCAAAATTACTTTAATAATTTATTTTTATCATTCTTGATAAAGGAGTATACTTGCTTTAATATATATCTAGAATCACTTATAATTTAGATGTAGTTAATTACTGTTTTTTGTTGATTTGTTAAAGTTATCATAAAGCGAAAAACGAAACATCCAAAAGTATTTGCTGACCGTAATTACTATATATAAAAACATAACCTGTTTTTGTATTCTTAGTAGGAAGTCTTAATTATTATTTAGCGGTTATAATTAAGATTAAAATTTAGTTTAGTTAGGGCAAAACCCATCTGTTGAATCAGATGGGTTTTGATATTTGACATCTTAGTATACGGGTTTTCATCTATCGCTAAAAAGATAGCAGCATAGGTAATAGCTACTAATTTTTTATAATTTTTTTTCTTAAGATATTTCCGTTATCATTTTTGATTTCAACAATATAATTGCCATTCGTGAGATCTTGAATATGTATTTCTTGATTTAATTTTGAGTCCCCTGTTTTTACAGTTCTTCCTAAAGCATCTATAATGTTGTATGAAATTGCTTCAGTTACGTTTTCATTACTAATTACTGTAATGGTATTATTACTAGGGTTTGGATATAGTTTTAATTCAGAGCTAATCGCTATATCTTTTGTGCTTAGCGTTTCACTATCAGCCATAATATTATCTATATCTAATATAGCATCAATAGGGTCAGATTCCCAGGCTGGGACATCATTATGTAATATTCTCATTTCTTCTACTCCTTGACTACCACTACCAAATGTAACTGCATAATTAAAGGGGTCTGAAAGTGCTGTAATGTTATCTTCAAGTATAGAAAAGGAAATTCGTTTCCATCCTTCGTTTGGTAAAACAGCTATGGCATTAGTAGTACTGCATCTATAAGTAAGGCCATAATCGGTTTGAAAAGCTAGCCTTAAAAAGATAACTGTACTACCAGAATTTCTTACATCCATCGATATATATTTGATACGATCAGAAAGATTACCTTGGTAGTAATCACCTTTCCATTGCGCATTGTTTTTAGTCATTAATTCAAGATCTTCTCCAGAACCACTAGAAGTAATTCTTAAAAAATTATCTTCTTCTCCAGATGGACCTCCGTTATAAATATTTTCATTTGGAATTGAATTTGTTTTAGTCCAATTGCTCATAGTATAATCTTCAAAGTCATCAACTTGATCTAAGATAACTTGTGAAACTACGATAGTAGGTAGGCATAATAGTAAAAAGGGTAAAATTTTCCTCATAATATATAGATGTTTAAATTGATTATAGGCTACATGTTATTATGTAAATAAAAAGGAGCTGATTGATTTATTGTTTAGCACAAGAGATTCATGCTTATGACAAAAGGAGTTGTCATAAGCATGAATCTCTTGTAGAGTTTTATAGAAATTTTAATTATACATTCCGCGAACTTTAGTCAGTTTTGCTTTCCAAGTTTCTAGTTCAGTTTTATGCTTTTCTATATTCTTATGAACGTCTTTAACTAAAGGGTTATCTGATTTTACATTAGAGAAAAACTGTAAGTTATTTTCTAATTGATTAATTTCAGATTTGATTTCGTCAATACGCTTTTTAATAAAGTTATATTCGTTATCTAATAACCTAGTATCTTCAGGATCAGCTAAATTTTCAAGTTTGCTTTCAAACTTAATCATTTCAACTTTAGATTTTTCCATCTTCACTTTATCAAAAGCATCATCTATGGCTTTGTAAAATTTACCATCAATATAGCGTTTGTTTTGTGGTACATATCCAACCTCTTTCCACTCAGCAATTTTTTCTTGTAATGCTTTAATATCTGCTTTAGGATCTTCAGTTGGTTCTAATGTTTTTAGTTGATCTAAAAGTTTTACTTTTTTATCAAATGCATCAAATAAATGTTGATCTTTTGCTTTACGCTCTGTATGCATTTTATCAAAATAATGGTTACAAGCTTTTTTAAACTGTTTCCATATTTTATCACTGTCACGTCTAGGAACATGTCCTATTGTTTTCCATTCATCTTGAATTTTCTTCATCAATGGAGTTACAGTTGCAAAATCGTCATTATCTTTATTGTCTTCTGCAATTTGAATTAAAGCTTTCTTCTTTTTAAGATTATCAAATTGATCTTTCTTTAAATCTTTATAGAAACTATTTTTACCTCTATTAAAAGTTCTTACAGCTCCTTTAAATTTAGACCATGTACTTTCATTAACTTTTAAAGGCACTTTTCCTGCTTTAAAGAAATCATCTCTTAAAGCTTCGATTTCTTTAATATTACTTTGCCATGCGCTATGAGAATTAACTTTCTTTTCTGCAATGGCATTTATTTTAGCAATGATTTCTTCTTTGTGCTCAAGATTTTTTTCATGAGCTTTATCCATGTCTACAAAATAAGCCTGACGCTTATCGTGTATGGCTTTAGTAGCTTTACTAAAACGCTCCCAAATTTCTTCTCTATGCTCTTTTCCTACTGGTCCAAGTTCTTCTTTCCAAAGCTTGTGTAATACTTGTAATTCTCTAAAAGAACGATTCGTATTTTCGTCTTCAGCTAATTCTTCAGCACGTTCTATGATTTTTAATTTCTGATCATAGTTATGCTTAAAATCCATATCTCTCAAATCATTATTGAGGTGTAAAAAGTCGTAAAAACGTTCTACGTGATGGTGATAAGTATTCCAGGCATTATTGTATTTATCTCTAGGAATTGGTCCTGCTGTTCTCCATTTTTCTTGAAGTTCTTTGAAGTTTTTATAGGTAGTACCCATATTTTCTTCAACACTAAGTAAACCTTTAATATCTTCAATAATTTGTAGTCTATTGTCAAGGTTTTGTTGAAGATTTTGCTCGCGTTCCTTGTAATAAGAATTAATAGCTTGCTTATAATCTTTGTATAGCGTATTAAATTGCTTTTTAGTGTCGTTTGTATAGTAGAAGTCTATTTCGTTTCCACCTTCTTCAATAAATTCTTCTTTTTTCTCTTCTAGAAGTTCACTGAATTTAGAATTAAACTCACTTTTTATTTCATTGATATGTTTAGATATCGTCTGAACTTTATGTTTTTCTAACAGTCTGCTAGTCTCAGCGACTAGTTCATCCATTGACATGGCATGATAATCTTTTTCTTCAACTTCATGACGCTCTGCATTAGATTCGTCTTCGGCATCTTCGGCATTTGAAGCTTCTATTTCATCAACTGAGTCATCCTTAATAACTTCAGGAGTAGTTTCTGCTTCGACTTCTTCATTGATAACTTCAGCAGTATCTATAACTTCTGTTTTTTCAGTTTCAGAAAAGACTTCTGTTTTTATTTCAGTTTGTACTTTTGGCGTAGATTCAGTTGATTCTACTTCTTTTTTTCCATCTGCTTCTTGCAGGTTATCATTCTCAGACATGTGTCAAATTATTTAATATATAAGTTGTTAAAGATACTAACTAGTAGCCTAATTACAAAGGAAATGCCTAGTTGGTTATATTTTATGATTTATTCCAGATTTCCCAAGATTTTTCTGCTTGTAACCTTAGCATTTCAGCCCCATTTATAGTGATTGCATTTTTTGATTTTCCATGAGCTAAAAATTTGGTTTGCACCGGATTATATATAAGATCATATAAAATATGTTTTTTAGTAATAGCGTCGTAAGGAATGTTTGGAGAGTCATTAATATTAGGGAAAGTACCAATGGGTGTACAATTAATTATAATCGTATGCTTAGCTATAACGGCATCATTTAGATCAGAATACGTATAAGTAACACCTTCTTTTTTAGAACGAGAGACATAATCATATTTGATTTTTAATTTTTTTAGCGCATAAGCTATAGCTTTAGATGCACCACCTGTACCTAAAATAAGTGCTCGTTTATGATGTTTTTTTAGATGTGGTTTTAAAGAATTTTTAAAACCATAATAATCGGTGTTATAACCAACTAATTTATTTTTACCTGTGATTTTAATTGTGTTTACAGCTCCAATTTTTCTTGCACGTTTGTTTAGACTATCAAGCATTGGGATTACTTCTTCCTTATAGGGAATGGTAACGTTGATCCCTTTTATATTTGATGTGTCTTTAAGAATATCATTAAGTTCTTCGATTTTTTGTAAATCGAAGTTGACATAAGTGTGTGGTAATTTTTCTTTTTCAAATTTTTTAGCAAAATATCCTCTCGAAAATGAGTATGAAATATCTCGCCCTAAAAGACCAAATTTATGCTTTACGTTGTTGTCTTGTGTTTTTCCCATACCATTCTAATCCTAAAACTATAAAGATTCCTAAGGCAATATAAGCAATTGCTATATAAGTTTGACTGTTGAATTCAGGTAAAAAGCGATGGTAATTAGTAATGATGTGTCTTCCAGCAGAATCTAAGACTAGAGATCCGTCAATTTGTGTTTTGTAAATTGTTTCTTTCCAAGGCCAAACAACACCAAGAGATCCTATTATGAAACCCATTATGGTTGCAAGCGTAATAAATTTATAATGTTTTAAAATGTAATTTAATATATGAGAAAAAGTGACTAAGCCTACAACAGAACCTAATGTAAATACCGCTAAAACTTTTAACATTCTTATGCGGACAACATCATTTACAAATTCAAAATTCCATCTAAAAATATCGAACATCGTATCGTAAAGTGCATTTACAGAATCCACTAATAATAAAACATAATTTCCTAAAAGAATTAATATAAATGAACCTGAAAAACCAGGTAAAGTCATACCTGATACGCTTATAATACCACAGAAAAACACAAAAAAGAGATTGTCATTTTCTGTTGCGGGATCTAAAAAACTAACACTTACTCCTGCTATAACACCAAGTGTTAGGGATAGTATTGTTGTTTTGTTCCACTCTTTAAAATCTTTACTTAAATAGTATATTGAACCTAAGATCATTCCAAAAAAAGTACTCCAAACATACAGTTCGTAATGTGCAATAAGGTAATCTAGTAGTTTAGAAACACTAAAATAGCTTACAATCATTCCTAAGAAGAGTAAGCTTAAAAATTTACCATTTATATATTGATAGAAACTTTTAAATCTAAGATTTATTAAAAGTAATAAAGCATTTTTATTTACACGTTGTAATGAGTAAATGAACTCTTCGTAGAAACCTGCAACAAAAGCAACAACTCCGCCAGAAACACCAGGGACTTTATTTGCAGCACCCATGGCCAAACCTTTAATGACCAAAAATATGCGATCTATAAGGGTTCTTGTACTTTGCATTACACGTTATTTTTTTGTTTTCCTAAACTTTCTAAGATAAGAATTACAGCAAAACCAATAACAATAAAAACAGCAGCCATTAAAAGTTCGTTTTCTCCAGAATAAGATGTTGGTAATATACTTCTATCTAATAAGGTAACGACTTCTCCTTCAGAGTTAATTCTTGTTTTTAAGACTTCTTTCCAGGGCCAAATTTTATTTAAAGACCCTATCATAAATCCGGTTAATATTGCTAAAGTTAGATTCTTATGATGTTTAAACATCCAGTTTAAAGCTTTTGAGAATATTTTAAGTCCAAAAATAGCTCCGATTGCTAAAAGTAAAAAGTTTAAAAATGCATCTTTAAAAAGTTCCATATTACCCGTTAATAATCCATCTCTTAAATTATTAATGGTATCAATAGCTGTTTGGTAAGCACCTAAAATTAATAGAATAAAAGCTCCTGAAACTCCAGGTAATATCATTGCTATAATAGCTATAAAACCACAGAATAAAAGATAAAAAGGACTATCTGGTGAAGCAAAGGGTTCTGCTAACGTTATATAAAAAGAAAGAATAGAGGTTATTATTATAGCTATTACTAACTTAATAGACCAACCTTTTATTTGTTTTGCAATGTATAGAATACTGGCTAATACAAGTCCAAAAAAGAAGGACCAAAGTAATATTGGTTCGTTATGTAGTAACCATTTTATTAGTTTCGCTAAGGATAAAATACTGATTGCAATACCAGAAAAAAGAGCGATTAAGAAATTACCATTAAAAGAATTCCATGCGGTTTTAAATCCTTCTTTCTTCCAGATTTTTAGAACACTAAAATTTACTTTGTCAATACTTTCAATAAGTTCTTCGTAAATACCAGAGATAAAAGCTATTGTTCCTCCTGAAACACCTGGAACAACATCGGCAGCTCCCATGGCAATACCTTTTAAAGTAATGGCTAAATAATCTAAAAATCTTCTTTGCATTCGGTTATAAAATATCAGATGCTAAGGTAAGATTATTTTCTTTTAGTTAGAAGTCTTTTTAGCTTCTGTAATTATTGCTTTGATAAGAGGCTTTTCTGTAAGTTGTGGAAATAATTCAGAAATAATAAAGTTATAATCAATATTAAGACGTGTTGCATTTTTTAGGTGGAAACGTCCTTCTTCTGATTGGTGAGTTGAAAAATATAATCCAGCTAAACGGTATTCTACTTCAGCATTTTCTGGGTAGAATTCAGACGCTTGAATTAAATTAAAAATAGCGGCTTCGTATTCACCCAAAGTCGTTAAAACATCAGATCTATTTAGCCATGTATCAAGTTCAAAATTTCCTAAATCTAACGCTTTTTTATAGCCGCGTTCTGCTTCTTCAAGAAAATTTAAACGTTTATTTACAGTTGCATATAGTTTCCAGAAAATTACATTTTCTCCATCAATTATTACCGCTTTATTAATGTAATATAAAGCTTTTTGATAATTGAGTTGCTTCATGTAAAATTTAGTAATAGCAATCCAACCTTTGTCTAGTAAAACGTCTTCACTTATTGTTTTCTTAAAGAACTGTATCGCAAATTCTTCATGTTTAAGTTTCGCATAACAATGACCAATGCGTAATAAGGCAAAAGAGGTAGGGTCGTCTAAGGCTAATGTTATTTTGTAATTTTCAATAGCTTCTTCATACTTTTTTAGCTTTTCTAAAACCTTTCCTTTTTCAATATATGCACCTACAAAAGTATCGTCTGATATAATTGCAAAATCAAAAGCAGAATTAGCTTTAGCGTATTCTTTTATTGTAAAATATTGTCTTCCTAATTGATGCCATGCAACTTCGCAATAAGGGTTTATATCTAAATATGAATTTAAATATTCTATAGCTTCAGAATTCTGGTCTAAGAAATCATAACAATACACAATATTATGAAGCGCAGCATAATCTGTAGTATCACTTTCTAAACATTTTTGAAAAAAGACTATGGCATTTTCAAATTGTTCTAAAAACAAATATTCCATACCAACTAATGCATATAAATCAGCATCATCTTCTGGTGAATTAGAAAGATCTATAGCAATAAGTAAAGTGTTAATGGCTTTTTGATGTTGATCTTGTTTAGATAAAACGTTAGCCTTTTGAATAAAAATTTCTTCGTTGTTAGGTTCTAAATTATGTAGCCCATCTAAAAGATCATCAGCTTGCTGAAATTTATTTTCTAAAATATAAATTTCAACTTTAAATAATTTAAGATTAACAGAGCTTGGGTGTTGTTCTAAACCTAATTTTATAGCGCGTTTAGCCAATGCAATCTTACCGTTTTCTAGGTAATGATGTATGATGTTTTCGAACTCATTCGAGTCAAAGAACAAAATATTATTTGTCTTTAACATCGATTCAAATCGAGTAAGTGAAAAGTTTTCGTCTTCTTGACTGTATTGCATAAATATTTAATAATTCGCTGTAATAAAAATACAGTTATACTTTAAGTTACATCATTTTTTTAACGAATGTTCTTAACAAAATAATTAACATTGTAAAAACACTTGATGTATAGTGAGTTAAAGTATTGTTTTTAGCTGTGTAATGTGACTAATTAGTGGTTATATTGAATCTAGAATAGATTTTATGATGTTACATCCTTCTATTATTTCGTTATTTGAAATAGTGAGTGGAGGCGTAATTCGGATTGCTTTGGTTTCAAAAAGTAACCAAAACAGAATTAATCCTTCATCTTGGGCACGTAAAATAACGTCATTTGTAATATTTTCATTTTCAGTTAATGCGGCTAACATCAATCCTCGACCTCTAATTTCTTTAATGTGTTTGTGTTGAAGGTGTTTTCTAATTAATTTTTCCTTTTCTAAGGCTTCAACCATTAAATTAGATTCCGTAATTTCCTTTAATGTTGCTAGTGCTGCAGAAGCAATCAAAGGATTTCCTCCAAAGGTTGTTATATGTCCTAATTTAGGATTATCGCTTAGCGAATCCATCATTTCTTTTGAAGCTGTAAAAGCACCGATAGGTAATCCGCCTCCTAAACCTTTGCCGGTTACAACAATATCGGGTTGGCAGTTGTAATTTTCAAAACCAAATAATTTACCTGTTCTCCCTATTCCTGGTTGTATTTCATCTAATATTAAAAGTGCACCTACGGCATTGCAGCGTTCTTGTACTTTTGTTAGATAATTATCTTTTGGTTCTATAAAGCCAGCTCCTCCTTGAATAGTTTCGAGAATAACAGCAGCTGTTTGTTCCGTTATTTTATTTAAATCACTTTCAGAATTAAATTCAATATGTTTAATATCTGGTATTAGAGGTAAAAAAGGTTTTTTGCGTTCTTCATAATCCATAAGACTAAGTGAACCCATTGTATTACCATGATAAGCTTTATTTGCCGCTATAATTTCTGAACGTCCCGTAAAGCGTCTCGCTAATTTTAAACTTCCTTCAATAGCTTCTGTACCAGAGTTTACTAAATAAGTTGCTTCTAAAGGTTCGGGTAAATATTTTGCTATTAGTTTAGATAATTCTACAGCAGGTGTCTGAATATATTCACCATAAACCATGACATGAAGATATTGATCTGCTTGTTCCTTAATGGCATTGACAACTTTGGGATTACAATGTCCTAAACTACATGCTGATACACCGGCTACAAAATCGAGATAAGCTTTGCCATTAGTATCATATATATAAGATCCTTTTGCACGACTAATTTCCATAGCTAATGGATGTGGTGTCGTTTGAGCTTGATATTTAAAAAAGTCTTGTTTCAATTTTTTGCTCTTTAGTCTCGTTACTTTTTAAGGTTTTATTCTTTTTGAGGCATTGTTTTTAAAGGTGTCGTTGTTTTCTTTTCAGGAAGATTTCGAGCAGCCTTATTTGCTTTTTCTGGTGTTTTCTTTCCTGCCTCTTCAATACGCTCATTAGTTGCATCATCTATAAAATTTTCAGACGGAACATATTCTTTTAAGCCTTCAATTATAGGTAAATCTAAAGGGGGATCGTCTTTAAATAAATCTTCAACTGATAATGGTTGTTCTTCACCTCGCCAGTCGAAACCTCTAAATTTTCTTCCGCTTTTAGGGAAATTTGAATCTGGGAAAATATTACCATCAATCTGATTTATGAAGCGAACTTCGTCAATAACTTGATCGATAATTTTAACATTAATACTTCCTGATTTTGATTTTTGAATTCCTATTAATTGCGTGTCATCATTTCTTAAATAACGAATTGTTTCTGCGTTTTTAATGATATCAATATTATAAATTTCATTGTCTTTGAATAAGCCAATTAAGCGTTGTCCTTTAATTTGATTGAACGCATTAACATCGATTGTGTCTTTACTAATTAAGAAAGCATTATCAAATACTTTTAAAGAATCGAGTTGTTCTGTTATTGGATTCGAAATTAAATGAATGGTATCTCCGGTCATTTGATTACCAATATTCCATAGTACGGGTTTTCGTTGAAGTGCAAAGGCGTCATTAGAGCTAAACCTACTAAGATTAATCATTTGAGTTATGCCTAATTTATGATCAACATGTATAGAATCTGATTTTCCTGCTAAATCACTTTTATAAAGTCGTGCATTATAATAAGCACGTGTAATTCTATTTTCAGGTTTACCTGTAACCATTAAGGTATCTGCATGCATGAAAATAGAATCTCTTTCTTGAACTGTGATTACTAATGCTCGTTTGGTAATAAACATAGAATCTTTTTCTCGCCAAACTTCTGCATAATGGCCTTTTGCAAGACTTTTATTTATAGTGTCTGTAACGGTGATATTATTTGTAGCAGAGGCGAAACTTTTAGCACGATCAAAAAATAGGCTATCTCCTTCAACGGTTCTATTGTCGTAATCTATTTTAGCATTTCGTTGAAAATTACCAACATCATTATTGGTATCATAAAAACCACGTTCACAATAAATAGTACTTGTTTCTCCAACAATAGTAGATGGCCCAAAAAGATAAGCATGTCCGTTTTCGGTAAAGAAATCTAAGCGTTCAGTGTTTAATGTATATTCAGGATTTACTAATTCTACATCATTAACAAATTGATATTTGCTATCATTCATATAATAACGACCAATCTGACTTGTAATTGTTCCAGATGAATCTCTAACAACAGTACCTCCCGTATTGTAATATGCTTGTTGTTTTATTCTATCAAAATGAAGTGTATCTGTTTTAAGTGTAGATTGTGGTTCTGTTAAAACAACATCTCCACTAGCAAATGCAAGTTGAGATATGCCGCTATACTCAACGTATTTGGCAACCATATTTATGGTATCTCCTTGTTTCATTACCACATTACTGTAAGCTTCAATAAAATCTTGATCTTCGTAATAAACAGCTTTATCGCACCACATGTTTATTCCTTTGTGGACAAAATGAACTTGTTTAGATTTATCTCTAACAAATACTTTAGCACCTTCTTCAATATTTTGGTCTGTAAATAATTGACCAGCATATTCTATGGTGATATTTTCTTTTTCTTGAGCAAAGCTAAAGCAAGCAATGGTGAAGAAAATAAGAACTAATAGATTTTTAAATTGTTTCAAGAGGCATACATTTTTCACAAAATAACACTTATTAGAATTGCTTTAGCATCTGTTAAGGTTTTTTTTAACAGAAAAGAGCTTATTTTAAAGATTATTGTAAACAAAAAAAAAGGTTTTTTTATAAAATATTCAAGATAAGACCTAAGATCTTTACTCTATATTTTACAAAAAAACCAATTAATTTATAGTGTTCTAATTAAACTGTTTTTCTCGTAATTGTTTGTTTACGGTCTGGTCCAACAGATACTATAGTAATAGGAAGGTTTAATTCTTTTTCTAAGAATTCAATATATCCATTTAAGTTTTCTGGTAACTCTGATGCTTCAGTCATTCCTGTTAAATCAGCAGCCCATCCTTTTATTTCTGTATATATTGGAGATACATTTTCTTCTTCAATATTATAAGGTAAATGTGTAATTGTTTCACCTTTATAGTTATATGCAGTACATACTTTTAAGGTTTCAAAACCAGAAAGTACATCACCTTTCATCATAATTAATTGTGTAACACCATTAACTTGACAAGCGTAACGTAAAGCTACTAAATCTAACCAACCACAACGTCTAGATCTTCCTGTTGTTGCTCCAAATTCTTGACCAACACGACCCATAGTTTCTCCGTCTTCATCAAATAATTCAGTAGGGAATGGTCCAGAACCAACACGCGTAGTGTAAGCTTTAAAAATTCCAAATACTTCGCCAATTTGACTCGGAGCAACACCTAAACCTGTACAAGCACCAGCGGCAGTTGTATTAGATGATGTTACGTAAGGATAAGTACCAAAATCAATATCTAATAAAGAACCTTGAGCTCCTTCAGCTAAAATTGTTTTACCAGATTGTTGTGCTTGATAAATGTATTCTTCAGAGTCTATAAATTTTAAAGACTTTAAAGTTTCTATTGCATCAAAGAAATCAGCTTCTAATTCTTTAAGATCATATTCAATATCTGCATTGTAGAATTCAATCATTGCTTCGTGCTTATCTGCTAAAGCTCTGTATTTGTCTTTGAAATCTTCTAATTCAATATCACCAACACGTATACCATTTCTACCAGTTTTGTCCATATAAGTTGGGCCAATACCTTTTAATGTAGATCCGATTTTTGCTTTTCCTTTTGAAGCTTCACTTGCAGCATCTAATAAACGATGCGTAGGTAAAATAATGTGAGCTTTACGTGAAATACATAATGATTTTGTGTAATTCACATCTTGCTCTTCAAGCTTATCTAGTTCTTTTTTGAAAATAACAGGGTCAATAACAACTCCGTTACCGACTAGATTAACTTTGTCTTCATGAAAAATACCAGATGGGATGGTATGTAATACATGTTTTTTGCCGTTAAATACTAGGGTGTGTCCTGCGTTTGGTCCACCTTGAAAGCGTGCAATAATGTCGTAATTAGAGGTAAATACATCGACAATCTTTCCTTTGCCTTCATCTCCCCATTGTAATCCAAGTAGTAAATCTACTGCCATTTTTAAATTGAGTTAGTCGTCCTTTTTACGATTACCGTAAAAATATAATGAATGATTAGTTATCTGAATATCAAAAACCTCTTCTATGGTTTTTTTTATGGATTGAATACGAGGATCACAAAATTCTATGACTTCACCTGTATCTGTAAGTATCACATGATCGTGATTTTTATCGAAATACGATTTTTCATAGTGTGCCTGACTTTGTCCAAACTGGTGTTTGCGAACCAAGGCGCATTCTAAAAGTAGCTCAATTGTATTGTAAAGTGTAGCCCTACTTACACGATAATTTTTGTTTTTCATTTTGAGATATAAAGATTCAATATCAAAATGTTCTTTGTTATCGTAAATTTCTTGAAGTATAGCGTAACGCTCAGGTGTTTTTCTATGACCTTTATCTTCAAGGAATTGTGTAAATACGCGCTTTACAATTTCCTGATTACTCTCTTCTGTGGTTGCATTCATAATTAAGCGGCAAATTTAAGCAAATTTTATAGGATATGAATTATAAAAAGTAGGATAAAAAATGAAAGAAATGAACAAGTTTTAAATTAATAGTTAATAACAATTTATACCCTAGTTACTTTGTCAATTCCATTTATTTTTTTAAGGTGTTTAATTAGCTTTTTAAGCATGTCTTGATTTTTAACTTGAACGGTTATTTTTCCTGTAAAAATACCATCGTCACTAGAGAAACTTATGCTTTTCATGTTAACATGCATGTTTTCTGAAATAAGTCTAGTGATTTCGTTTACTAATCCCATATTATCTATACCAGATAAAATAATCTGTGAGGTATAAACTTGTTGTGATGAGTCTATCCATTTTGCTTGCATAATTCTGTAAGCATAATTAGATTGTAGGCTTAACGCATTAGGACAATTCATTTTATGAACTTTTAACCCATCATTAATAGTTAAAAAGCCAAATACTTTATCTCCAGGAATTGGGTTACAACAATTGGACAATGTATAGTTTAGTTTTTCTTCTTCTTTACCAAAAACTAACATATCATATTTAGAAGTTATTTCTTCTTTATGAATATCTTTCGGGACGCTAGGTTTATATATTTTATTTTTAAAATAGCTTACAAATGCATTACTTCTAGACGATGCAAATGCTTTTAATTTAGTATTGTCTATAGTACCAATACCAACTCTGTAAAATAAATCTAAAGAGGTGTTGAGTTTAAAGTGACTTACAAGTTGATTTATTGAACTTTCGTTTAATGTAATCTTAAGTTGCTTTAATTTTCGTCTTAAAATCTCTTTTCCTTCTTCTGCAATTAATTTTGTGTCTTCGTTTAAAGCCGATTTAATTTTAGTTCGTGCTCTAGCTGTGGTTGCATAATCTAACCAGTTTGTATTTGGTTTTGCATTCTCAGAAGTCATGATCTCTACACGATCACCACTTTGCAATACGTGACTCAAAGGAACTAATTTACCATTTACTTTTGCACCTCGTGTTTTTAATCCAACTTCGGTATGTATTCCAAAGGCAAAATCTAATGGTGTGGCTCCTTTAGGCAATGATTTTAAATCTCCTTTAGGCGAAAAGACAAATATTTCTTTAGAATATAAGTTAAGTTTAAACTGTTCTACAAAATCTACAGCATCTGCTTCGTTGCTTTCTAAAGCTTCTTGCAAGCGATTAATCCAAAGGTCTAAATTATCTTCTTTAGCATCTGCATTTTTGTATTTGTAGTGTGCTGCATAGCCTTTTTCAGCAATTTCGTTCATACGCATACTACGGATTTGAACTTCTACCCAACGACTTTTTGGTCCAACAACGGTAATGTGTAAGGCTTCATATCCTGTTGATTTAGGCGAAGAAATCCAATCTCTAAGTCTAATAGGATTAGGCGTAAAGTGATCTGTAACGATCGAATATATTTTCCAAGCTAAGAATTTCTCGTTAGCTGTATCGGAGTTATAAATAATTCGAACAGCAAATTTATCATAGACTTCATCAAAAGAAACCCCTTGTTTTAGCATTTTTCTTCGAATACTAAAGATTGATTTTGGACGTCCTTTTATTTCATAATTTAAACCTTCTGTATTTAAAGAGTCTTCAAGAACTTTTGAAAAAGCTTTAATATAAGCGTCTTGGTCTTCTTTACTATCTTGAATTTTACTTAGGATATCATTGTAGACTTCTGGTTCTGTATATTTTAAACCTAAATCTTCTAATTCTGTTTTAATATTATAGAGTCCGATTCTGTGGGCTAAAGGGGCATAAATATATAAGGTTTCAGAGGCGATTTTAACCTGTTTGTCTGGTCGCATAGAATCCATAGTTTGCATGTTATGCAAACGATCTGCAATCTTTATAATGATAACTCTAACATCATCATTTAGCGTTAACAACATTTTTCGGAAATTCTCAGCTTGTAAAGACACATCCATGTCTTTTTTTAGCGAAGATATCTTGGTAAGTCCATCAACAATTCTCGCTACAGTTTCCCCAAATAACTGCTCCATATCATCAATGGTGTAGTTAGGATTATCCTCTACAACATCGTGAAGTAAAGCTGCAGCTATAGAAGTCGCATCCATACCAATTTCTTTAGCTACGATTCTTGCAACAGCAATAGGGTGAAAAATATACGCCTCACCAGATTTTCTTCGTTGGTCTTTGTGTGCGTCTACAGCAACGTCAAATGCATGTCGGATTAATTTTTTATCCTCATCAGTTAAAGTTTGGTAACTTACTTTTAGTAAATCTTTGTAAGCCTTAGCAATGGCTTTATTTTCTTTTTCTATAGCTTCCTCTGTCATATATCTAATGTAGTGAATCTGTTGTTAATTGGCAATAATTTTTTTGAGGATAATGAGAATAATTAAATGTTATAAATCTTTTGAGAATTTTGATTTTAATTTTTTTTCAACCATAGATATTAAAAATATTATAGCAGAAAGTAATATGCAGAAGCCTAATATGGTAGCAATATTTTCTGATGGTTGATAAATCCATCCAGTCAAAGCGATAATAGATAGTAAGGTGCCAATTTTTATCATTTTCTTAGAGGAATAGATTTGTGCAAAATCCCATCGTTCTTGATTTTTCATTGAAGCATTAGTTCTGTAGCCGTAAATGCTATTAATTGCTTTTGGTGGAAATTTGAGCATAATAAAGCCCACAATTATAAAAATAACACCTGAAGAAAAAGGAATTAGAAATAAAGGGTTTTCTGGTAGCATTTATTTTATTTAAAATTATAATGACAATTATTATGATTTAAGAACTCTAAGGTAGTTAAAATTATATGATTTATAAAAACAACAAAACCTACATAAGATGCAGGTTTTATTGTTTTTAATATGCGAAAATAAATTATGGGTTAGTAGACCATAATGATGCATTTGCCAACATAGCTCTTTTTGGTAATTTTAAACCAGCTACAATAAGTTCAGCAAAATCTTCAGGTTGTAAAACACTGTCTTCAGTACCTTTACTCGCTATACCTAATTCTATAGACATATCTGAAGCGATTGTACTTGGTGTTAAAGTGCAAACTCTAATATTATTTTTACGGACCTCTTTCATCAATGATTGAGACATTCCGATTACTGCAAATTTTGATGCAGAATATGCAGAAGTTGTTGCATTTCCGTTTAAACCAGCTGTAGAAGAAACGTTTATAATTTCACCTTCGTTCTTTTCTATTAAATAAGGAAGAACTTCTTTAGTGACATAATACATACCCATAACGTTGGTTTGTATAATTTGACTCCATTGATCAGCAGGCATATCATTTAAAGTTCCAAAAGCAGCGATACCTGCGTTGTTAACTAAAATATCTATAGATCCAAGTGTTTCAACGATAGTTTTAATACTTTTTTGTACGTCTTCATAATTGGTTACATCAAATACAGAATAAATTGCATTTACACCTAAAGCTTTTATTTCTGAAACTGTTTCTTTTAAAACCGCTTCATTTCTACCTGTAATGGCAACGTCTATTCCTTCTTTTGCAAAAGCTAAGGCGGTTGCTTTTCCTAGGCCTCTTCCGCCTCCTGTAATTAGTGCTTTTTTATTTCTTAAATCAGTCATTATTTAATGTTTTAAATCCTTAACAAAGTTAAGGAAAATGGATTGTTTATAAAGTGAAATTAGATAGATTTACTTTAATAAATTGTTAACTTGTTTTAAGAGTGTAGAAAAAGGATGTTGCTTATGGTTATAGGTTTTATTTGAGACGAAGTGTTAGAGTGATTTTTGTTGATGTAAATAATTCTTTAGAATTTAAATGGTGATTAACTATGTTTTTTCCAATACGATTCTCCATAACCACAAAACAGCTCTTCTCCTGGTTCTATGTTTCTGGAAGCTTTTATGCAAACATTATGATCCTCATCTAAAGTTATTATTGTATTATTTTTGAATTTGTTAGATGCCGGTAAACCTTCAGCGTCATTAGCATATTTTGCATAACAGTCCGTATGCATGCTATCCATAATAGTGTCATCTAATAAGTTGATGAAATACTTATCGTTATTCAGTTCGGCTCTTAATTTAGCTTCGTCATTGTTTATAATTTCACCTTTAAATAACGAAATGATTTCATCTTCATAGATTTCCATAGCAGTAAATAAACCATTACCTGCATTTTTAATTTGTGAAGGTTGAATATATAAATAATCAGACTCAGGTGCTTCAATAGCATTTGTGTTTACATAAGAATCTTCTATGTCTGTATTATTCAATATTTTTAATTTTGATGATTTACAAGTATTTTACTTCTTCAAATTTTCAACACGTTCTAAAAGGGTAGGATGCGAATAATGCATAAAAACATAAGCTTTATGAGGTGTTAAATTACTCAAGCTATTTTTAGATAATTTCTTTAAAGATGTAATTAGAGGTTCTGCTTTATAAGTATTTTTTGCATAATCATCAGCTTGGTATTCAAAAACACGAGAGGCGTAATTCATTATCAAACTTGTAAGTTCAGAAATAGGTGAGTAGAGTAACCCAAAAGCAATTAGTCCTACATGAAAACTTGGAACCTCTACACCAATAGCATTTGATAATAAGGGGTTAGAAATAAAGATAGATAAGATAAAAAGTGTGAATCCGGTGAGTAGGATAGAGGTCACCAAATTAAAAATGATGTGTTTCTTTTTATAATGACCAACTTCATGCGCTAAAACGGCAACGATTTCTTCGTCATCTAAATCATTTACTAATGTGTCATAAAGCGTTACCCGTTTTTCGTTTCCAAAACCTGAAAAGTAAGCATTGGCTTTAGTGCTTCGTTTAGAACCATCAATGATAAATATTTTGTCGAGATTAAAACCAACCGATTCGGCATAAGCTGAAATTTTGTTTCGTAAGTCGCCATCTTCTAAAGGTGTTTGTTTATTGAATAGTGGCACAATAAGTTTAGAATAAAACATATTCATAAAGACAGTAAATACGGTTATAATTCCCCAAGCGTATAACCAAAATTGATTTCCTGTAAGTTGATAAAACCAAATGATTAATGAAATAATACCACCACCTATAATAGCCATCATAACTAAACCTTTCAACTTATCTAAGATGAAGAGTTTTTTTGTTGTTTTATTAAACCCAAATTTCTCTTCAATCACAAAAGTTTTATAATATGAAAATGGTGTGGTAATAATATCGCTAGCAATCATAATAATTCCGAAGAAAATTAAAGCGATAAGAATTGGGTTTTCGGTATAACTTCTGGCCATATTATCGACGTATTCAAAACCATCTAAAAGTAAAAAACTTAACGTTAAGGCAAATGAAAACAATGATGTCCAAATTCCAAATTTGTAATTAACGGTTTTGTAAGCTTGCGATTTTTTGTATTCTTCGGTATCGTAAACATCATTTAGTGTTTCAGGAATTGGGTCACTGTAATGTTTGGCATTTATAGCATCGAGGACTTTATCTTTTATAAAATTGATGATGATAATGGCTATAATGATGTAGAAAAGTATTTGTGCTGTCATTATGATGTTTTATGTGTGTTTCTGTCACTTCAAGTTAAATTCCTTTTTTAGGAATTTTGTATAGAGAAGCTTTCTAGTAATAATGGTTCTCGATACAATTTTCTTATACTTCGAAAATCATTCGAACTGACGTTTATAATTATTTAAAATCGCGTTGTCGCTTAGCTTCAAAAATAAGAATTCCTGCTGCTACAGAGACATTCATAGAGTCAATTTCGCCTTGCATAGGGATGCTAATGTTTTTGGTAGCTGCTTGTCGCCATTCTTCGGTTAAACCTGTTGCTTCTGTACCTACTACAATTGCGGTTGGTAAAGTATAATCTTGGGTATGATACGGTTCCGATTCCTGTAAAATAGCAGAAAAAATATTGAAATTATATTTTTTTAGAAAAGCAATAGCGTCTTCGCTACTTCCCATAGCAATTTCGGTGGTAAATACACAACCCACACTAGAGCGAATGATATTAGGATTGTATAAATCTGATTTCGGATTCGCAATAATAACGGCATCTACATTGGCAGCATCTGCCGTACGTAATATTGCACCAATATTTCCTGGTTTTTCAGGTGCTTCGGCTACTAATATTAATGGATTTTTGTTTTGAAGTTTTAAAGCTTCAAGTGTATGGTCTTTAGTTTTTACTACAGCGATAACACCTTCAGTAGTGTCTCTGTGTGCTAATTTTTGAAAAACCTCTTTTGAAATTTCAATACAATCTATTTCATGTTGTGATAGCGCATTGGCTTCGCTTTCTGAAAATAATTCAGGATAAAACAATAAGGTATCAATTTTATAATTGCCTTTAATAGCAAGAGATAATTCGCGCTTTCCTTCAATTAAAAACTGTCCTGTTTTTTTACGTTGTCTCGATTTTTCTTTAAGTAAAACAAGTTGTTTTATAAGTGGATTTTGAACGCTAGATATTGATTTATACATTATTATATTATTTAATCTATATTTGAGAAATACAAATTTAACCTATTATGAAACAAAAACTACTTAACCTATTTCTATTCTTAATAATCAGTATAACTTCATTTGCTCAGGTGGCTAATCAACCAAATGATTACGTGGTTTGCGATGATGACAATGATGGTTTTGCTTTATTCGATTTAACTTATCTAGATGTACAAGTTTTAGGGAGTCAAAGTGCCGAAGATTATACGATAACATATCACGAAACGCAGAGTGATGCCATTAATGGAATTAATGCGCTTTATTATCTTTATGTCAATAATACTGATTGGTTACAAATTATATATGTGCGATTAGAAGTTAATAATACAGGAAGTTATGATACTACTGAATTATCATTGGTTGTAAATCCAACACCTATAGTTACGGCATCAACGTCTTTAGAGTTATGTGACGACAATGCCGATGAGATTGCTGTATTTGATTTAACAGTAAACAATTTAGAAATCACACAAGTTAATACTGATTGGACGGTAGCGTATTATGAAACGCAATCGGATGCTCAGGCTCAGATGAATATGATATCTAATTCAATAGCTTATACAAATACCTCAAATCCGCAGACATTATTTGCAGCAGTTACGGATACCAATACGGGTTGTGTAGGTATAACTCCATTAACCATACGTGTTTTACCAAACCCTTCTGGTGCTATGGGAAATCCAAGTGATATTATGCTTTGTGATGATGATAATGATGGAATTACCGATTTTGATCTAACACTAAACGAGGGTGAAATAAATCCGTCAGGAGAGCCCTTTACGCTATCTTATTTTATAAATGAAGCTGATGCCTTGGGTAATTTTGCTCCATTAGATCCAACTAATTTTACAAACGTAAGTAATCCACAAACTATTTATGTTAGAGTTGAAGGATCAAGTGGCTGCTTCGCGCTTACTGATTTTGTTATTTCTGTTAACCCATTACCCGAAATATATTTAGAAAGTAGTTATAGCTTTTGCACAGGCAGCACTTTGGTATTGGAAACAGGATTGTCTGTTTTTGATTATTATTTTGAATGGGATTTTAATGGGAATACTATACAAGGCGAAAACCTACCTTCACTTACGGTAACAGAACCTGGTGAATATGACGTTTTGTTGTATTCTTCAGATTTTGGGTGTTCTAGCAGTACTTTTATAATTGTAGAGGAAGTTAGTTGTACAGATAGTGATGGCGATGGCGTCATTGATAGTGATGAAGATATAAATGGCAATGATAATCTAGAAGATGATGATACCGATGGTGATGACATTCCGAATTATTTAGACAGTGATGATGACGGAGATAACGTTGCAACTATAGATGAAATTAATATTGTTTTAGGACGATCTAATAACACAATACACCAATTTGTGGATACAGATGAAGATGATATAGAGAATTATTTAGATGACGACGATGATGGTGATGGCATTTTAACGATAGACGAAGATTATAATGATAACGGAGATCCAACGGATGATGATACAAATAGCAACACGATTCCAGATTATCTTGAAAGTTCAGTAGCTTTAAGTTTAAATGAATTTAATGTCACTCGCTTTAACATGTTCCCAAATCCAGCAAAAGAAAACGTAACCATTCAATTGGCATCGTCTTATTTTGAAACTGGAAGCGTAAATATTTACAACATTCAAGGAAAAGCAATTCTGAAACACATTAAGTTTGAAGGGAATTCTTCGATTCTAGATATTTCAAGTTTAGAAAGCGGCTTATATTTTGTAGAATTAACTATAGGAAATACTGCAACCGTTCAAAAACTAATTGTGAATTAAGTTGAAAACAAATTTTATAAATAAAGCTTCAGATATATTCTGAAGCTTTTTTATTAGAATATGAAATTGATTTTTCTTATATCTTTAACCACCCCAAATAACTTTATTATGAAACAAAAACTACTTTTATTTTTTATTACAATATTTTTTACGATGATTGCTTCAGCGCAATGTGATATCGTTACCCCAAATTATTATGAAGACTTTTCTGTAATACCTAATGAATGTTGGGAAGAAGCAGATAGTGGAGATGCTGAATCTGGACCTATGGATATAGGATCTGGATCATGGGGCTCAGAGGGTTTCTTAAATAATGGGCTTAGTGGTGCTTACCGAATAAACCTATACTTAGCTAATAAAAGTGATTGGCTTTTATCTCCAGAGTTTGATTTGTCAGGTGGTCCTTTTCAAGTGGATTTTGATTTTGGCATCATGGCATGGGATAGTAGTACCACTGCAGGTACGTTGGGATCTGATGATACGGTTCAATTGTTATTAACCAATGATGGTGGTACAACATGGATACCGCTATTAACTTATGATGAAAACTCAGAGGTATCTGTTGAAGGTGAACATCCTATTATTGATTTAACGGCCTATAGTGGCGAAACTGTTCAATTTGGAATATTAGCTTCAGAAGGCGAAATCGATGATATTGAAGATGTAGAAGTATTTGTCGATAATTTTAGAGTGAGAAATTTGATTACTTGTTTTGAGCCCATAGCGCTTAATGCTAATAATTTAAACTTTACTTCGGCAGATATAAGCTGGGAAGAACAAGGAACAGCAACCTCGTGGAATATAGAATATGGCGTTGCAGGCTTTACACTAGGAACAGGAACCATGATTAATGGGCTTACTGAAACATTTTATAGTGTAACAGACTTAACTAATAATACTGAATACGATTATTATGTACAATCGGTATGTGGCGAAGAAAATTCAAACTTTGCAGGACCGTTTACATTCGCAACAGCACTTCAAACTAATTTTGATATTGATTGTGTTGGGGATGGTTCACTTACTCAAGACTACTGTTACGGTGATGGTGGGGCAACAGATCCAATCATACTTACTTACACAAGTGCAGATGGTACGCCACTTAATTTAACCTTTAATTCTGGTAGTGTAGAAACTGCATGGGATGAGTTAGTGGTATTAGATTCTAATGGTGTACCATTTCCAGGTTATGCCGCAGAAGATGAAAATTACGGAAACGGAGGTGATATCGGTGGACTTACCTTTCAATCTACAGGAGATTCCATTTCATTTTATATTAATTCGGATGCTTCTTGGAGTTGCCAAAGTAGTAATTCTAGTGTGTCACAAGGTATTAATTATACGGTTTCTTGTGCTACATGTATTAATCCAGCAGTGACATTTGAAGTGGTTAATGATTGTGAAAATGGGGATCAATTTTTAATCGATGTAGATGTGACGAGTTTGGGTGATGCCACTTCACTAACAATTTCAAATAATAATAATGAAGAAACAACGTCTGTAACAGCAACAGGAGTGTATCAAATAGGTCCTTTTCCTTTTTTAGTTGATGTAATTGTTACCGTGGACAATGACCAAGATGAAACTTGTAGTGTCAATAGCTCAATCATTCAAGTTTTAGGTTGCCCTCCTTCTAATGACGAATGTGATGCGGCGATTGTTGTACCTGTTAATAGTGGAATATCTTGTGATGTTTTAACTTCTGGTACTATAAATTTAGCTACGGATTCTGGTGTTTCAAATTACAATTGTCCTGGAGTACCAAACGACGATGTCTGGTTTTCTTTTACAGCTTTATCTGAAATACAAAATATTTTAATCCAAAATATAGCAGGAGGGACCTATAATTTAAACCTAACACTATTCGAGGGAACTTGTGGAGCATTGACAGAATTAAGTTGTTCTGAAAGTACATCTATTGTTGCTCAAAATTTAATTATTGGAAACACATATTATGTAAGAGTTTTCTCGGCAGATATGGTGTCCGAAACCTCTACTTTTGAATTGTGTATAAAAGAGGCCGTTGCAAATACTGTATGTGAAAGTGCAGTAGCATTTTGCTCTAATGGTAATGAAATTACAACACCTAATATTACAGGAGTACCGAGTTCTTATAGTATGTCTTGTTTAGCTTCAGCACCAAACCCATCTTGGAATATTCTTCAAATTGATGATGACGGAGCTATTGAAATTGAAATTAGTCAGTTAAGCACTGAAGGCACTAATTTAGATGTTGATTTTGTATTGTTTGGGCCTTTTGACTCGGTAGATTATGCATGCGACGAAATAGTTGAAGGTTGTACTTCATGTCAAAATATTATCGATTGTAGTTATTCAGTATCTTCAGTAGAAAACTTCACGATTACTAATGCATTATCAGATGAAATTTATATTCTTCTAACCACTAATTATTCCGACCAGGAAGGGACTACATATATTAGTCAAACTAATTTTGGTCAACCTGATTCGGGATCTTTAAAGGCAGATTTTGAAATCGATTTAGGGACTGATCAAAATTTATGCGGTGTAAACGCTTATCAATTAGATGCAACAACACAATTTGGTAATAGTTATCAATGGTATTCTGACGGTTTTTTAATTCCGGAGGAAACTAATGCTAGACTGACGGTTACGGAAAGTGGCACATATAGTGTTGTTGTAAATAATGACTTATGTTCCTCAAGTTCTACCGATGACATTATCATAACATTTAATAACTGTGACGATGTGGGCTTAATCAATGTGTCTGCTTTTTATGATGATAACGAGAATACTGTTTTCGATTCAAATGAAACCCATTATGCAAATGGTTATTTTACGTATGAAGCCAATAACGATGGTATAATTAATGCAGTAGCATCTTCTACAGGAAACTTTACTATTGCGAGTTATGACGACACCGATACTATTGATATCAATTATTATTTCTATGATGAATATAGTGATTGTTATGATGTTTCTATAGCATCATTTCAAGATATCACTGTGTTAAATGGAGAAGATATAGCTGTAGAATTTCCAATTGTAGACGAGCAAAGTTGTGAAGATATTTCGGTGTATCTTATAAATGAACAATCTCCAAGACCAGGTTTTGGACATACTAACTATTTAATAATTCAAAACTTAGGTTTAACACCAACTTCAGGTACTATTAATTATAGCTTAGATTCAAACCTTAGTATCAGTAATATAAGTACAAACAGTAATTATACAACGACACTAAATGCCGATGGTTTTAGTCTCGATTTTGTTAATTTATTACCTCAACAAACGATAATTGTGAATGTAAATTTACAAACAGCAACCTCTGCGAACCTTGGTGATTTAGTTACCACTACGGCAACGTATACAACGTCTTCGAACGATATAGTTTCAGAGAACAATGAATCTTCTGTTACCGAAGAAATTATCGGTTCTTACGATCCTAACGATAAAATGGAATCCCATGGAAAAGACATTCTCTATGATGATTTTGTAACTTCAGATGAATATTTATATTACACCATTCGTTTTCAAAATGTGGGAACGGCTGAAGCGATTACCGTTAGAATTGAAGATGTTTTAGATACACAATTAGATGAATCGACTTTTCATATGTTACGTTCAAGTCATAACTATGTGGTTACGAGAACAGATCGTAATCTAGAATGGAATTTTGATAACATCAACTTACCAGCCGAACAAGATGATGAAGCAGGCAGTAATGGTTATGTGTATTTTAAAATAAAACCAAATACAGGTTATGCTATTGGTGATGTCATTGAAAATACAGCAGCTATTTATTTCGATTTTAATGAACCTATTATCACCAATACGTTTCAAACTGAATTTGTAGAAACCTTATCTGTAAATGGTTTTGATAGTAATAGTTTTAGTCTCTTTCCTAATCCAGCAAAAGAAAACGTCACCATTCAATTGGCATCGTCTAATTTTGAAACTGGAAGCGTAAATATTTACAACATTCAAGGAAAAGCAATTTTGAAACCTGTTAATTTTGAAGGAAATTCTTCGATTTTAGATATTTCTAGTTTAGAAAGTGGCTTGTACTTTGTAACGTTGACTGTTGAGAATTCTGTAATGATTCAAAAGTTAATTGTGGATTAATTAGGTTGAAAACTTATTTTAAATGAAAAGCTTCAAGTAATTCTTGAGGCTTTTTTTGTAATGCTTTAAAATAAATTTCGTCAAAGACGTCAACTTAAAACTCTATTATGAAAAAAACAATTTACGTATTCCTTTTGGCTGTATTTGCAATGGCTTGCAAAAATGAAACAAAACAAGAAGCAACAAAGTCTGTTGAAGTTGAAGAAATGACAACAGAAGATGTAAGCACAAGTATCTATCCAGAATCTATAACTAAAGTTTTTGATGCACATGGTGGTATTGATACTTGGAATAAAATGGAAACGCTTTCTTTTTCTATTACAAAACCTACAGGAATAGAAAAGACGACTAAAAATTTGAAAACCAGAGCCGAATTAATTGATACACCAACCTATACACAAGGATTTGATGGTGAAACCCTTTGGATTAATGAAAAAGATGGAAATGAATATAAAGGAAAACCTCAGTTTTATAAAGGCTTGATGTTTTATTTCTATGGAATGCCTTTCGTTTTTGGTGATGATGGAGTGTCTTATAAAGAAACGGAGCCATTAGTTTTTGAAGGAAAAACATATCCAGGAATTCTAATTTCTTTTGAAGCTGGAGTAGGAGAGTCTTCAGACGATCAGTACAAGATTTTTTATGATGCAGAAACAGGCCAAATGCAATGGTTGGCTTATACGGTTACTTTTGGAAAAGCAGAAGGAAATCCAGATTTTCATTTTATCAGATATAATAATTGGCAAACGGTTAATGGTTTAGTAATACCTAAAAGTATAGATTGGTATAACGTTGAAAACAACTTGCCAACTGAAAAAAGAAATACAGTTGAGTTTACAGATGTAATGCTTTCTGAAAAAACATTAGATAAATCAATATTTTCAAAACCAGAAAGTGCTAAGGTTATAGATTAGTAATATTAATATTTATAAAGCATAAAAAAAGCGAGCCATTTGGCCCGCTTTTTTTTATTAATCTACTTGACTAGGTTTCTCAGAATAGCGTTTCCAAAGTTCCGTTTGGTGTGTTTCTAAACTTAGCTCTCTACCATCTATAAATGCTTTGGTTAAAATATTGGTTCGCATGTCTAAAGCGTCACCTTCACTTATAAAAAGAGTAGCACTTTTTCCAACTTCTAAAGTTCCATACATATCATCAATACCCATAATTTTTGCAGGGTTTTCTGTAATGAGTTGCAAGGCTTGTGCCTTAGTTAAGCCATGAGCAACCGTTGTACCTGCATAAAACGGAAGATTTCGAGAATTCATACGTTCCATTTGTCCGCTCGGTTCTAAAGCGACTAAAACACCAGCGTCAACTAATTTTTTTGCCAATTTGTAAGGTAAGTCATAATCGTCATCTTCTAATTCAGGTCTAGAGTGTACACGTCTTAAAAATACAGATACCTCATTTTGTTTTAAAAACTCAGCTAAATTTCCAGATTGATAAGCACCAACAATAGTGATATGAGCCACATTTTGAGATTTTGCAAAGTTTACAGCATCTGTAATGGCTTTTTCATCATTGGCATTGATGTATAGATGTTTAGAACCATCAAACAAACCAGCCATAGCTTCATAAGGTAAATGACGTTCGGCTTTACTACCGTTGTTATAGCTTTTAGATTCGTTAAAGTAATCGTTTAGTTCTTTAACTTGTTTGGCGTAATCGTCATTCGGTTTTAAACCTGGATCTTCTCCTAACCATCTGCGGCCACGTCTAAATGTACTTGGCCAATTAATGTGAATACCATCATCTAATTTAATAGCTGCATCTTCCCAGTTCCAAGCATCATATTGCACTACAGATGAGGTTCCTGAAATTCGTCCACCTCTCGGTACAACTTGCCCAAGCAATACACCATTTGGTCGCATAGATTCTGTGACTTTAGATTCCGTATTATAGGCAATAATACTCCTTATATGTGGATTAAAAGTTCCCATTTCAGATAAGTCATTAGAGGCTTTTACGGCATCTACTTCTACTAATCCTAAGGTTCCATTAGCAACAATAAAGCCTGGGTAAATATGTTTACCTTTTCCGTCAATAATATCCATAGCTTGTCTGGTGAGTGGCGTAGAAGCCTCAGGTCCTATGGTTATAATTTTACCATTACTGACTACAATAATGCTATTTTCTATAACCGTACCATTTCCTATATGAGCTGTGGCTCCAACAATAGCAAAATCTTTAGTTTGCTTTGGTGCTGGTGTTTGTTGTGCGAATCCTAATGAGATACACAACAAAAACAATAAGGTGTTTATTTTATTTAAGTTTTTCATTTTTAAATAGTTTTAGTTGTGAGAATCCATAGAGTCACAATGTAAATCGTGATGCTCTTTTTTCTTAATAGGTTGCGTTTTTATGCCTTTGTTTTTATCTTGAAGCATCAAATTAATAAGCTCACTTTTTTCTTTTTTAATAGCGTCTCGCATTTGCATATCTTTTTCTAAATCAAAATAGGTAACACCTTCAATAATTGTTTTTTCAGCTTTAGCATAGATAGATAATGGGTGGTCTGTCCATAAAACCACATCAGCATCTTTTCCTACTTTAAGACTACCAACTCTGTTATCAAGATGTAAAAGTTTTGCCGGATTTAAAGTCACAAATTTCCAAGCCTCTTCTTCACTAACGCCACCGTATTTTACAGATTTAGCAGCTTCTTGGTTTAATCGGCGAGACATTTCAGGATCATCACTATTAATTGCTACTGTAATCCCTGCGTTATGCATAATGGCAGCATTGTACGGAATAGCATCATTTACTTCGTATTTATAAGCCCACCAATCACTAAATGTAGATCCGCCTGCGCCATGAGCTTTCATTTTATCTGCTACTTTATAACCTTCAAGAATGTGTGTGAAAGTATTGATTTTAAAATCGAATTGATCTGCAACTTTCATCAACATATTAATTTCACTTTGTACGTAAGAATGACATGAAATAAAACGCTCACCATTTAAAATTTCAGCAAGTGTTTCCATTTCTGCATCGTATCTATAAGGTTTGCCACTTTTCTTTAATGCATCATAAGCTTTGGCTCGTGTAAAATAATCAATAAAAACTTGTTCTACACCCATACGAGATTGAGGAAAACGTGCATTGGTGCTATATCGAGATTGTTTTACGTTTTCTCCTAAAGCAAATTTTATAAACTTAGGGGAATCATCATAAATTAAACCATTTGCTGTTTCTCCCCATTTTAATTTAATAATAGCAGAGCGACCTCCAATAGGATTTGCTGAACCATGTAAAACTTGAATAGAAGTTACGCCACCTGCTAAATTGCGATAAATATTAATGTCTTTTTCGTCTAAAACATCTTCAATCGTTACTTCTGCAGAAGAATTCTGACCACCTTCGTTTATAGATGAAGTTGCAATATGCGAGTGCTCGTCAATGATACCTGCGGTAATGTGTTTTCCTGTAGCATCAATAACTTTTGCATTTCTACTAGAAAGATCTTTACCTATTTTTGAAATCTTTCCGTCTTTAATTAAAACATCTGTATTTTCTAAAACCCCCTCTTTTTCATTGGTCCAAACGGTCGCGTTTTTAAATAGTAAAGTTTCAGATTTTGGTTGTTCTGTAAATCCATAAGCTAAATTAGGATAGGTTATAGGGTACATTGAAGCTTTGTTAACAGTTTCATCCTTCTTTGCTTTAGCCCCTTTTTTGTCTGCTGCTTCTTTATCTTTTTTAAGGGCAACAAAAGAAATTTCATTACCATCTGGTAATATTGCTTTTCCGCTTAAGGTTTTTAGATTCGTAATTTTAGCGACAACTCTAGTATATTCATTTTTAGTACTATCAGTTGTTTTAAATATAAGATTTAGCCAATCGTCTGAATAATTGATTTTTGTGCCTAAATTTTTGTCATTGCTTTCTAGTTTAGCTTTAGGCTTACTTGTACTTCCAGAGATGGATAGCTTAAAATCACTTCCTGCAAGTTTAAAGGTGTAATCTCCATCAATATCTTTAGTATTTATATCTTCAAGAATATTTGCTTCTCCTTGTACCCAATTTTCATAAAGCTTTGTTTTCTTTTCAAAAATATCACCATCTGTAATTAAAAAATTAGCGTAACTTCCTGTTTTTAAAGTTCCTAAGAGGTCAGATTTCCCTAATAATGCAGCAGGAACTGTAGTTAATGCTTCAAGTGCTTTTTGTTTAGAAAGTCCACTTTCAATCGCTTTTATTAAGTTAGAAGAAAATGATTTAGTAGATTTTAATCCGTGTGTTGTTAAAGCAAATTTAATTCCGTTTTCTGCTAATAATCCTGGATTGTGTGGTTCCTGATTCCAAGCACGCATATCACTTAACGTTAATGTGCTTGCTAAAAATGGATCGTCAACATCATAAGCGAGTTTAAAATTGATGGGTAAAATAATTGTAGCATTTGTGCCCTTAACTTCATCAATACGTTCATATTCATCACCACCACCAAGAATAGTGTATTGAATATTAAATGCATCACCCACTTTGTCAGCTCGCATTAAGTTTGCTCTGCTGCCTGCTTCAAAAATTTGAAGTAAGTTTTTATGGGTGTTTAAAGCTTCTAGAGATAAATCTTTAGTGTCAATGTGGCCTGCTTCGTACCATTTGGCATCACTATACATCTGGCGTAATAAGGCCATACTTCCCATAATAGAAGAAGGATAACGTTGTTGTGACTTCACACTTTTGCTGAATGATAAATGCTGCGATGCTTTGCTATCTATAATTCGCATAGAATTATCGGCATTATTATTCAGAGCAATTAAAGCTCCTGTACCACGAACAACACCATCTGGCATATGTGTATTTACCACTCCAAAACCTAATTTTTGTAATTCGGTTGCTGTTTTTTCATCGTATTTAAAACTCGTCATTACGTCTTGTTCTGGCATAATGTGGTCATTCCAATAAAAACCACTTCTGCTCGGGCCATATTGTGGTCCGTTACCACCTCGTTTGGGTTTTTCGACACCAAATGTGGTATGTAAATCAATAAAAGAAGGGTAAATCGTTTTTCCTGAAAGATCTATTTTAGTTGTGTTTTTAGGAATATTTACTGATTTCCCTACGCTAACTACTTTTCCATCTTTAATAAGAAGTGTAGCGTTGTCAATAGTTTCGGTTGGTGATACGTGAATTGTTGCATTAGTAAAAGCCGTATAGTTAGTGTTTTTGGCTATTACTCCAGTATTACTAGGAAAGTAATCTTGTGCAAATAATGAAAAACTGCACATGAAAATGAGCAGCCGTAAATGTACTTTAATCATATTGTGGCTGGTTTTGTTAGAATTTTAAATATAGGAATTTAAGCGTTTCAGTTCTTGTAATCTAAAGGTTTTAACATTTTTAGAACTTTGCTTAATTTGTTTAAAAACACTCAGTTTTATTATTTATAAGCTTTTATCTTCATAATAATTCACTAAAAGTGCAACAACATAGCTATAACTTTTCATGCCTGCAGATTGATTATTCGCTTTTAAGAAATTATCGAATGTTTTTTCAAAAATAGGCTCGATAGGGTTTTCGTAAGATTTCCAAAAATCTTGAGACTCTTGGTAATTTATAAGAATACCTTTGTTTATAGATGGCAAAATTGTAGCATAAACTTCAGGATCGCGTCTAAAAATTTCGCCTAAACAATACCGAAGCGCAAAGGTATACCCCGAATATTTAAAATATAAATCATCATTATGTATAGCCGCTAAACTACCAATAAAATTAGCTTCGTTTTCTGCTGCGTAACCTAATTGATGTGCTACTTCGTGGCAAGATGTTGTTGGATATTTATAAGTGGAAATTAATCCGTTGACTTGAGCTTCATTTGTAAATGGGTTTATATATCCCGAAAATCCCATGTAGGTTAAAGGTAAACTGTAAATTGATTTTTTAATACTTACGGGGTTATATTCAAGATGTGGATAAACTTTAGCTAACGATTTATAGCCATTTTCTACTTTATTAAAAATTTCAGGTTTAGTATATGGAGATTCAACTTTTAAAGTATCATTTTTAACCAATTGAAATTGTAATTGATTCGACTTTTCAATTAAACGTTTTGTAAAGGATATTAATTGCTCGGTTGAATATTCAGCTTCAAGATTTAAAGATTTGTAGAGCGGTTGACGGTAATAATTAAAAGCCCAAAGTATGTGAAAGGCAAAATAGGCAATAGATAAAGTAGAACCAACATCTAAAAGCCAGTTTTTTGTGTCTTTAATAATGCGTTTTCGGTTTGAAATTAACCATTTTATAATGTAAATGCCTCCAAAAGTGTAAAATAGATCACCAACAGAAAAAGGAATCCATCCAGAAATATAACGTGATAATTTTGATAAAAACACATAAAGTCCGTTGCTGTAAAATTGTTCAATAAATTCGGGATAATGCTTCAATTGCGATAAGAATAACAATTGAATTCCGAAGAAAATAACAAGGATAAGTTTTATGTTTTTTCGCATGTATCAAAAATAGGAAAAAGAATGGACTGACTAATTATTTTATATGAGAGAAACAAGTTTAGAATCTCAATAAAGAGATAAACGTATTTTGTACCTTTGTATATCTAAAAATAAGATTTATGAGTTCAGAAATAAGAGCCTTAGAGCCAAAAGTATTATGGAATAAATTCGCAGATTTAAATGCGGTGCCAAGACCTTCTAAAAAGGAAGAGCGTGTCATTAAATTTATGAAGGATTTTGGTGAGAGTTTAGGTTTGGAAACGTTAGTCGATGAGGTTGGAAATGTAATTATCCGTAAGCCTGCATCTAAAGGAATGGAAGACCGTAAGGCGATAGTAATGCAATCGCATTTAGATATGGTACACCAAAAGAATAACGATACCGTTTTTAATTTTGATGAGCAAGGTATTGAAATGTTTGTTGATGGAGACTGGGTAAAAGCAAAAGGAACAACACTTGGTGCAGATAACGGTTTAGGAGTTGCAACGATTATGGCTATCTTAGAAAGTGATACTATTGCGCATCCTGCATTAGAAGCTTTGTTTACTATTGATGAAGAAACAGGAATGACAGGCGCTCAAGGTTTAAAAGGAGGTTTACTTAAAGGTGAAATTCTTTTAAACTTAGATACAGAAGAAGATGACGAAATAGGAGTTGGTTGTGCAGGAGGAATAGATGTTACGGCAACACGCGAGTATAATGAAGAAGAAACTCCAGAGTTTAAAATTGGGTATACAATAACCGTAAAAGGGTTGCAAGGAGGACATTCAGGAATGCAAATTCATGAAGGTTTAGGAAATGCTAATAAATTAATGAACCGTTTACTGTTTGATGGTTTTGAAGATTATGGACTTCGTATTTCTGAAATTGATGGTGGTAGTTTAAGAAATGCTATTCCAAGAGAAAGTAATGCAATTGTAGCGGTAGATTCTGTACATGAAGATGCTTTTGAAGCCGAAATGAAAGCGAAAGCCGAAATGCTTAAGTTTGAATTTAAAACAATGGAACCTGATTTAGAGGTTGTTGTTTCTAAAACAGAAACTCCAGAAAAAATCATGGATTTAGGAGTGCAAGAAGGTTTAACTAGAGCGATATATGCTGCGCATAATGGTGTTTACCGTATGAGCCCGGATATTGAAGGTTTGGTAGAAACGTCTAATAACATTGCAAGAGTTATAGTGAAAGATGGCGCTATTAAAATTGGTTGTTTAACACGTAGTTCTGTAGAAAGTACTAAAGATGATTTAGCTAATATGTTACGTGCAACTTTTGAATTAACAGGTTGTGAAGTAGAACTTTCTGGCGATTATCCGGGTTGGGCTCCAAATATGGATTCTGCTATTTTAAAAGAAATGGTGCCAATTTACGAGCGTTTAAATAATGGAGAGAAACCTCACGTTGCAGCTTGTCACGCAGGTTTAGAATGTGGGATTTTAGGAACTAATTATCCAGAAATGGATATGATTAGTTTTGGTCCTAATATTAAAGGAGCGCATTCTCCTGATGAACGTGCTCAGATTTCTTCAGCACAGAAATATTGGAAATTTGTTTTAGAGATATTAGAACATATTCCTAAAGCCTAAGTTTTATAAATTAATAAGATAATTTTCTTATTGATTTTATTTCATAAAAAAAGCAGCTATAAATTATAGCTGCTTTTTTATGTTATAGTAAGTATTATTTAATGCTTACCAATTCAATATCAAAAATAAGGTTGGCACTAGCAGGAATCACTGGAGGATTTCCTCTTTCTCCATAACCTAAATAGTAAGGAATAAATACTCTTGCTTTATCTCCAATTTTCATGTTAAGCATTGCTTCTTTAAAACCAGCAATTAAAGTAGCAGTTTCGTTGTATTGCATATCAAAAGGAACATAACGACCAGCTTTATCTTGTCTTTCGTCATATTTGCCGTTTTTCTCAGCAACTTCTTTTAAAGTCGTCCAGAAAAGATCTCCATTTTCTAAATACCCAGCACAATCAATGTTTACACGATCTGTAGAAGCTGGTTTTACACCATCTGCTTCGTGAGTAAAGATCATAGCCATTCCTGTAGGAGATTCAATTTTTCTACCTTTTAATTCTTCGTTCTTTTTTAAGAATTCAGTTTTTGCAACTTCAGCTTTAGCTTTAGCAGCTAATTTAGCTTCTTCAGCTTTTTTCTCAGCTTCAAGTTTTGCAGCTGCAGCTCTTTCCTTAATTTTAGGTAATTCTTCTGTAAATACTTTAGGTGCATCAAACTTTTTTGCTGCAGTACCAATTCTAATAATATTTAATTTTGTAATCACCACATCTTCTAATGGTTTGTTAGATCCAGGCTGAACTTTTACATTCGAAATTGTATCTAATACGTTTAAACCTTTTACTAATTCTCCAAATACAGCATGACATGATACTCTTGGATTAGAACAATCTTTTAAATTTCCGCTAGCATCAAAACCATCTAACCATGGTGTTGCTTTTTCTGTAATGAAAAATTGACTTCCGTTAGAGTTAGCGCCAGAGTTAGCCATAGATAGCATACCAGGTTTGTCATGTCTTAAACTGTCTACAAGTTCATCTTCAAACTTGTATCCCGGATCTCCAGAACCTGTTCCTGTAGGATCTCCACCTTGAATCATAAAATCATTCATAACACGGTGAAATGTTAATCCATCATAATAAGGCTTTCCTTTAAATTCATCTCCTAATAAAGGGTGATCTCCTTCTGCCAATGCAACAAAATTAGCAACCGTTACAGGTGCTTGATCATAAAATAGTTTTGCAACCATTGTGTCTTTAGAGGTTATAAATTCGGCATAAATTCCGTCTCCTAAATCCGAATAGCGTTCTTGGCAAGAAATATTTACCAATACTATTAATACAACAAATACAGTAAGTGCTTTTTTAATCATTTTTTTGAGTTATAGTGTTTAAAGTTACTTCACAAATTAGAGGAACGTTAGTTCCTATTTTATTTTCATCTCCGTAATACCCAAAAGCTTTTTGGGAAGGAAATATAAAAGTTGCTGTTTCAGTAGGTTTTAATAATTTTAAACCTTCGCGCAAACCTGTAAACAATTCTTCTTTATCCATTACATATGTTCTAGAACTGTTGGCGTAAATTTGGTCTCCTTCAATAGTAGATACATTAAAAGAAAAATGGATAAGATCTCCAAATTCTGGTTGTATGGTGTCTTTTTCAATTTTAGTATTGTAATGATACCAAAAACCACTTTCTGAAGAGAAATATTCTTTGTCTGGATTACTCTTTATAATATCTGAAATTTGTTTGTGTTCTAGCTCATTAAGCTTTTTGTTTCGTTCTACAGAGGCTTTTAAAAATGAACCCGATTGTACAGATTCTGGCAATCTAGCTTCTGGAGATTTGCAACTGAAACATAATAGAGTTAGGATAGCTATTATATGTAGATTTTTCATGTTAAAACATTTTATTTGCAATTAATTAGGTGGATTTATTGGGCTAAATCGTTTTTATACTGCGGTAATATACTAATAAATTTACTTATAGTAGTTTGCATATCATCATCACTACGTCCTCCTGCTGCGTTGGTATGACCACCACCATGGAAATGTACTCTAGAAAATTCGTTCACAGAAAACTCACCTTTACTACGCAATGATATTTTTATGATTTTATCTTGATGGCTTTCTATAAAAATAGCGGCAAAAATAATACCTTTTAATGATAAGGCATAATTTACAAACCCTTCTGTATCTCCTTTTTTAAAGTTGAATTCGTCCAGTTCTGCCTGAGATAATGTAATGTAAGCTGTACGTAATTCTGGAATCACTTTTAAATTTTGAAGTGCTCTTCCTAATAACTGTAAGCGACTATAACTATTGGTGTCGAATGTATTATTATGGATTTGAGAATTATCAGCTCCTTTTGCAATTAAGCTTCCAATAACTTCGTGAGTTCTGCTCGTGGTTGCAGGAAAACGAAAAGAGCCTGTATCTGTCATAATACCAACGTATAGACACGTTGCTATATCGGCATTAATTTTTTCAGCATCTCCAAGCATTTCAATAAAATTATAAACCATTTCACAAGTTGAAGACATGCTTACATCTGAATACGTGTATTTAGCATAATTATCTGGCTGTTGATGGTGATCTATCATAATCATTGTTGCAGTCGCTTTTTCTAAAGCTTCAGCCATAAGATTTCCAGCACGATGAAAAGCATTAAAATCTAATGTAAAAATCAACTCGGCAGCATTTATAAGCTTATTGCTTTCTTGTTGTTGCGTTTCAAATTTTAAAACAGAATCGTCACCTGGCAACCATTTTAAAAAATCAGGATAATCATTAGGTGCAATAATTACAGCATTATGGTTATATAATTTTAAGTAATGACACAAAGCTAAAGTAGAACCCATAGCATCTCCATCAGGATTTCTATGCGGTACAATAACGATGTTTTTAGGTGTACTTAATAAGGCTTTTATTTCTGGAATTTGGTTTGTGATCATAGAATGCGAAGATACAATTTAATAACATATTGTATAAAGACCTTGCTTTATTTTAAATTAACTTTGTTGAAAATTAACATTATTATGAATCATTTTATGCGTCTTTTAAGTGTCATTATTGTTCTGTTATTTGTTGGTTGTAAGTCATCAGATATAAAAACGATGCCAACGGCTAATGTTGTAACTTATAATGCCGATTATACAATTGCGTTTGGTTCTTGTAACAAGCAAAATGTAACCAATTTATTATGGGCTCCTATCTTAGAACACCAACCAAGTGTATGGATTTGGGGCGGAGATAATGTGTATTCTGATACTGATAATATGGTGAAATTAAAAGCCGATTATGATAAGCAATTATCTGATCCAAACTATCAGAAATTAATAGCTTCAGCTAAAATATTAGGAACTTGGGACGATCATGATTATGGTTTAAGTGATGGAGGAGAAGCGTTTTATAAGAAAAAAGAAAGTCAAGAAGAATTTTTAGATTTTATGGGAGTTTCTAAAACAGATGCTCGTAGAAATAGGGAAGGGGTTTATGATTCTGAAACTATAAATCTAGATAAAGGAAGTATTAAGATTATAGTGTTAGATACACGTTACTTTAGATCAGAATTAACAGAGGATAAGGCTTCAGAAAAACGCTATAAACCTAATGAGTACGGTAAAGGTACGGTCTTAGGAACTGCACAATGGAAATGGTTAGAAGATGAATTAAAAACTTCTGATGCCGATTTTAATATTATAGTAAGCAGTATTCAACTTTTGTCTAATGAACATGGATTTGAAACTTGGGGAAATTTTCCACATGAAGTCGCTCGTTTAGAATCTTTAATAGTAGACTCTAAAGCTAAAGGTGTATTAATATTATCTGGAGACCGTCATATTTCAGAATTTTCTAGTACAGATGTAGAAGGATTAGCGTATCCTTTGGTAGATTTTACATCAAGTGGTTTAACTCATGCTTACAGTAAATTTTCAGGCGAATCAAATGCTTACAGAATAGGGAGTGTTATTTCTGAAATTAGCTTTGGAGTTTTACATTTTAATTTTGAAACTAAAGAAATTGAAATGGAAATGAGAGGCGAAAATAATATAAAACTTAACGAATTATCGCAGAAGTATTGATGCTTGCTTATTCTGTAAATTACATTACTTTTGCACCATATTAAAAAAAAGATACATGGCAACTAACAGAACATTTACAATGTTAAAGCCTGATGCTGTTGAAAAAGGACACATTGGCGCAATATTAGAAAAAATTACAGCTTCAGGTTTTAGAATCGTAGCGATGAAATTAACGCAAATGACTAAAGCTGATGCTGAGGAATTTTACGCAATACATAACGAACGTCCATTTTTTGGAGAGTTAGTTGAATATATGACTCGTGGTCCTATCGTTGCAGCTATCTTAGAAAAAGATAACGCAGTTGAAGATTTTAGAACTTTAATTGGTGCTACAAATCCTGATGATGCAGCTGAAGGTACGATCCGTAAGTTATATGCAGCTTCTATTGGAGAAAATGCAGCTCACGGAAGTGATAGTGATGAAAATGCAGCCATTGAAGGTGCTTTCCATTTTTCAGGTAGAGATATGTTTTAAGCTAAAACATTATATAATATTTAAAAGACCATCTTTACGGATGGTCTTTTTTTTTGGAATAAACTCAAAGGTTCTATAAGCGTTCATTGCTATTCAAATTAGAAATAATAATAAAAAAAACACCCACTCTTTCGAGCAGGTGTTTCACCAACAAAAAAACTCAAAAACATCATGAAAACTTCATGATTTGATCAATCTCAAACACAGATCAATCTTTTTTGTTAGCTATCAATCAACAATACTTAATCTGCTTCCCCACAAATTAAGCGTTGAAAGTTTTTAAAATCGGTAGCTAACTGTTCCTTTTATAAAGAAAGGTGTACCAGGAGTAAAATGTATTTCTTCAACAGATTGTGCTTCGCCTTGTAAACGAGATTCTGTAGCGAATTGTGTTTCATTCCATTCTACATCAAAAAGATTTTCTATAGCAAGTCCTAGTGTAACTTTATTAAAACTGTAATTCACATTAAAATCTGTTACCATATAACCTTCAGCGACAATAGAATTATCTTCATTAGCAGCTCTATCATCTAAATATCTAAAGCGTAAGCCTCCTGAAAAACCATTAAGATCATCTACAGATAAACCACCTACTAAAGTGAAATCTGGTGCTAAAGGAATGTAATCCTGACCATCTGCTTCATCAATACTTCTTGCATTGGTAAGTGTTGCATCTGTATCTAAAAATAACCAGTCTGTTAGCTGGTAACGTAAACCTAAATCTAATCCGAAACGTCTTGTTTTGCCGCTTGGTTCTACAATACCAGCATCACCTACGTAAACAAATTCTTGTTCTAAAAATAAATACCAAAGTGCAGAGTTTACTACTAACTTAGGGAATGGTTTCCATACGGTTCCTAAATCAGCTCCGTAAGAACGTGGTAAAATATCTTCACCTCCATTGGCTACAACAACTCTTGTATCGTTAGAGTGAAAACCTAATCCTGATTTAAGATATAATTGTAAATTATCTTGAGCGTTATAGAAGAAATTTAACTTAGGACTTAAAATTGTTTTAGTCTCAGATAAGGTTGCATAATTAGTTTGAAGAGCATCGTTGTACATAAACTTAAAATAGTCTACACGTAACGCTGGTGCTACTTTAAATTTTCCGAATTCGAATTCAGCATTTACATAAGCATCAATGTTAGTTTGGTTAATATCTCCTAATTGAATATTCTCTAAAGTTGTACTTCTGTTTAGGGTTCTAGATAATTCTACATCATCAGAAATATCATGTCTTAAGCCAATACCAGACGTTAATGTTAGTTCAGTATCACCAAAATTAGTATTGTGTGTAATTGTTGTATTGACACCAAAAATATTTCGATCTTCTTTTTGAAAAATTTGATCTCCATTAATTGGGTCTTCTAAAAAGAAGGTAAAGTTTGAATACAATTCAAAAGCATAATGAGAGTAAAAAGCATTAGTGCTTAACTTGGTATTATCATCAATATATTTATCGTAAGTTACATTAAGATTGGTACGTTGTGTTTGTCCTCCTTCAGTATCATCAATAGCACCAAAACGTGTAATGTTTCCGTTGTCAACTTCACGCTGTGGAATTTGACCTGAAGCATCCCAACGACTCGTAAAATGAGAAGCTGTTAAAGTTAATTTGTCATTTTCTGGAGAAAATACAACGTATTTACCAAATAGGTTAAGTCTGTTAAAATTCTGAGGCGATTCAAAAGGGCCATCAGTGTTTATATATTCTAAAGCGACATAAGCATTTTGATTTTTAGAGCTTTCTAAAAGATCAAATAAACCTACAGTTCTCATGGTGTTGAATTGACCTACTGTAAAAGAAATTTCACTTTCTTTTAAATAGTCTTTCGTTTTAAAGTTAACATAACCTGCAGTATTGAAATCTCCTTCTTGTGCATAATAAGCACCTTTTCCGAAATCAATTTTATTTACAGTTTCTGGGATTACAAAGTGTAAGTCACTATAACCTTGACCGTGTGCATGAGAAACCATATTTACAGGCATTCCATCTACAGAAATAGAAACATCGGTTCCGTGATCGATATCAAAACCACGTAAAAATAATTGTTCTGCTTTTCCGCCTCCGGCATGCTGACCAATAAATAAACCTGGTACTTTTCTTAAAACTTCTTGAGTAGAATTTACAGGTGTAATATTTAGATCTAATCTAGAAATTGTACTTACGGTATTTAATTCTTCCGTAATCATCATTTCATCTAATTGAAACGCTTTTTCTTCAAGTGTAATTTTAAAATTCTCAGAAGATTCTAATCTAATAATTCTTGTTTTATAACCTAATAACCCAATTCTTAAAGAATCTCCTACTTTGGTGTCTTTTATTAAAAACACTCCATTTTCTGTAGAGTGGGCGTGACTTTCTGTACTCTGGTTGTATATGTATGCAGCTTCTAAGGGCTGGTTGAGTTCGTTTTGTACTATTCCTTTTAAATTTTGTGCCCTCGTGACTAATGAGAAGCAGCATAAAATAGTTAATGTTAAGATTTGTTTCATAATTGATAGGTAAAGGTTGGTTTATAATTGGTTTATTTTTTGTTCCATTAATGGGCCTAATTCATAAAGGCTCGCTAATAATTCTTCTTTTATAGGTTGAATTTTCTCTGTTTTACCCGCAGCTTTATAAATCTCTGCTACATGGTATAAAACAGAAGGTTCAAATGTTTTACCGATTACAAACTCTTCAATTATGTCGTTTGCTTTAGCTATATCACCTTTCTTAAAATAGCTCCATGCTAATAAGTCATAAGATTGCGGTGTTGCTCTATTTTCGATTTCTTTTTTTGCTATTTCTAATGCACGATCTGGCATTTCTAAATCATCAGTAAAAAGCATAACGCTATACTTGTTATACATTTCTCCGTACAATTTGTTATCCGTCGCGGTTAAATAACTTTCTAATGATTGTGATTTTAAAGTATCATCATTTTTATATTCAGCAATTTCTGCCTTTAGTAAATCATAATCTGGTGAATTATGATAAGTAGTAATATGGTTTAAAATGTTTAAAGCTTGTTTTGGGTTGTTTTCATAAGAATAAACGATCCAAGCAATTCCTTTTTTTGCATAGGCATTATTAGGATCTAGCTCTAAAGATTTTAAATAGTAAGTGTATGATTTTTCTATTTCACCTGCATGACCATAAAAATCTGCAATATTAGTATAAGACCAAAGTTTCATTCCTTTAGTATTTGATGATTCTGCTATTGCCATGGCTTTTTCCATGTTTTCAATAGCTCCATCAAGATTACCTTTATGATCCTCTAATTTTGATAAACGGATGAGGTAATCAAAGTTTGAATTGTTTTTTATTTCATTTAAATAAGCTTCTGCATAGATGTAGTTTCCTAATTCTAAATGAACATCGAACAGCATCTTTTTTGTGCCATTCAATTTTTTACCATTAGCTTCTGCCTTTTTTAACAAAGCTAAGGCTTCTTTAAAGCGGTGTTGTGAAATATAATTACCTGCTAGGTTTTTTAGAAGTCCAGCATCAGTATCTTTAACAATGGTATTAGCGACAAGTAAATCTTTTTCAGCTTCAATTAAATAGTTGATTTCTCCTGTGATATTAAATACTTTTGTGTTGGCATTCGCTCTACTTATTAAATAAGAGTAAGAGCTTGAGCTATTTTCAATTTTATTGGTCCAAAAGTTAACGTCTTCTAATAGATCAGGAGTATTAATGTTAGTAGATAGGTATTGGCTGTAATCTGATGCTTTTGTAACTGTTTTAGTATTGCAACTCAGCATTGTTGCCAATAAAAATAGGGGAAGGATGTTTTTAATGTGCATAATAATTTGTTTTTGAGATTTTATTATTGTGTGTTATGCATTTGCAAATAAACTAAAATGAGATGTCATTAATCTCATTTTAGTCTACTAAAAATTTATTTACCAAGGAGACGCTAGGTAAGGGAAAGAAGTTAAAAAGTCTTTGTCGTTAGAAGCTACATTATCGCTTGTTAAACTTGGGAATTCTGGATTAGTTAGTCCTTCTTCTCCACCAAAGATTAGTATTAATTCTACATCGATAACATCATCTGTTAAATTTCTACCAGTTAATATGTTAGTTCCGTCAAAAAATGTTGTTGGTGCATCTAATGATACCGTAAGTACATCTGTAGCTAATACACTTGTAAATTGTGCAGCAGTAAACCCTAAAGCATTAGCATCATCTGGAGATGCAGGATCGTAAGCAGGACTTAAAGTTTCTAATTTAGTTTGAAATGCGCTTTGAAAAGCAGCATTCATATCTGAAGGGATTGTGGTGTTAAAAGTATCTTTCATACCATCGTTTACAAATACCGTGTTAATTGCAGGTCGCCCCATTTGGTCTTCTTGTACATATGTTCCTGTAAAGTTAAGTCCTTCTGGTTCGGTTGTATTGTCATCGTCATTGCTACAGTTAAAAGCCGTCATAGACGCTAAAATTGCAACAGCAAATAATTTTATATTATTGATTTTCATCTTGTTATTTTTTAAGGTTATTTCAATCAATTATAACATGTTTAATTTCTATACAGATGTTATAATGTGACTATTTTTTTTAATTAATATTGTTTTAATGTTATGCGTTAAATCTATTTTAGATTTATTGCTTTCTCTTAGATTCTACCCATGTATTAATAGTGCCAGAGGTTCCTATCATAGATTTTGGTACTTCAACAACTACAGATAATACATTACTTCCTGCAAATGTATCGTCACCAGGATTATCAAAACCAGAAGCATCACCAGCAATAATTTCAGTATACTTGTTGAAATCGAAAAAGAAAGGATCATCTCTTGGTCCTGCAAAGTATTTCATTCCTGCAAATTCTTCAATAATTGCTGTTTCACCATAATTTGTAATATCAACGATACCTGCATTAGCCGATGTTGACATAATAGAACTGTTTAAACCTGTTTGTGATGGAGCCGTTGGTCCAAAGAAATACATTTTACCATCTCTTGGAGTTGCTTGTATAACTAAATCTTCAACGTTATCGCCATCAGTATCAATATTAAATTCTAATAAAACGTTTTCATCAAAAGAAGCACTACTTGTTGCTCCAGGTGTTAATAGCCCTTGTACGTTAGCTACTAAAACTAAGTTAGATTGATCTTCACCTCTAAAGGCATAAAAATCTGTAATGTCACTTGTGCCTCCTTGTACTGCAGGTGCATCTATATGATCTGCTGCAATGGCAACGAATGTGGCAAAACCTAATACTGCTGTTGCGATTAAAATTTTTGTTTTTTTCATAATTTTTGAGATTTAGTTAATTATTTATTTTGTCTCTGCTCTACCTACGAAAAAATAAGAATAGTGGTTTTGTTAAAATTTAATTAATTGAATAATAATTTATTAATTATCTATTTATCAATGGTTTGTGTGTTGGTTTTTTATGGTATTAAATTAGGATAGTTTTTAAATAGATGATTTCAACTTAAGAAATAGCTTGAAAATTAGAAGAAAAGTGTACTTGGATGCATAACAGTATTCTTTTTTTCTAATTGTGACCTTATAATTAATCAATAAAAAAACCACCAAGTTTTCACAAGGTGGTTTTAATTAATTTATAATTTTAAAATATGTTTACGACGGACTTACATCTACAACACCAAGAGTGTGTAATTGCTCCATTGTAGGAGATTCACTTCCTCCTTCAGGTTCTAATGTAATACCAAAAGCTTGACTTTCGTTAGCGTTTATGATGGTGAAGATTTTATTATCATCGGTATTAAAATCATCAATAGTTCCTAAGCTCGTTGGCGTTAACGGATTTAATGTTAATGACCATACTTGCCATACTTTTCCTTCAGGTGCTTCAGGTAATCCTTCAGCATCTAAATAAATTGTATTATTAGATTTGTTCCAATAAACTTTTGCGAAACTAGAAGCAAAATTACCTTGACCACCAAGTGGTACTGATATAATATCTTTATCTCTAATTACATCTAGTAAGTTTTTAGTTGTAGCTAAATCTGTTTTAGCAGCTTCTATTTGTATTTCTAAATAACGATTTTCTATATCTACGGTTTGTATTTCTTGCTCTAATTCTGTTTTCTGATTAAGTGACCAGAATAAACCTGTTGCTAATAAAATAGATGCTGCCCAACCTGTGTAAGAAATCCAATTGGTTTTTCTTGGCTGTAGCTCTACAACTTTAGTTTCGTTAGCAGTAATTCTATTTTTTATATCCTCAAATCCTTTTGCATTAGGTGATGCAGCGGCTGTTAATTTTATAACAGCACTTTCTATTTCTAAAACTTCTTGTAACAACTTTGGGTGTTGTTGCAAGAGTTTATTGATCTCTAGATTTTCGTCTTCAGATAATTTACCGGCTACGTATAGCTCCAAAATACCTGATTCTATGTATGCTTTTATATCCATATTACAATACCATATCTCTTAATTGTTGAATACAGTTCCGGTTTCTTGTTTTAATAGTACCAATTGGCATTTGTAATTCTTCCGAAGCTTCTTTTTGAGTGAATCCTTTAAAGTAAAGTAGTTCTATGACTGCTTTACATTTGTCACCTAATTCCGTTACAAATTTTTTAATACCAATGGCATCCGTACTGTTGTCTAAGTTATCATGGCTGGCTATGATATCTACGAAATAATCCGCACTAAGGTTTTGTTTCTTTTGTTTAAAAGCTTTAGAGCGTGTTTTATCTATAGCAGCATTACGAGCAATATTGAGTATCCACGTAAAAAAACGTCCCTTTTTAGAAGAGTATGTCTCTGATTTATTCCATGCTTTTATAAATACATCTTGCATAATTTCATCTGCAATAGCCGTATCCTTTATAATATTATAAACGACACCATGTATACTTTTGCTATACATGCCATATAGCTTTTCGAAAGCCAAGTGGTTTTTATTTTGAAACTGTTTTACCAGTAATTCTAATTCCATTTAATAAGTGGATTTTTACTTAGAAATTTTTGCAGAAGGGGAAGAGTACACCGCAATTGTTCTAACAATGAGTTGTTATTTAGCTATTGTAAATGTAATACAATTATTTTATAATTCCAGCACAACCAATACGTGTGCCTGCATCACCTGATGGTTGTGATTTTAAATCATCTACACCAATGTGTACTATAACAGCTTTTCCTAATATGTTTTTTGTGTCGTCTTCACAACCAATACACCACTCATCTGTAGTTTTGGTTATGGTAGCTTTTCCGTCAGAATTAGCAGTAAGATTACCTATGTCTCCTTTGTGATAACCAGCTTCATCTCCCCAAGCGCCGTGTGGTTGTGCTGTAGGATTCCAGTGACCTCCAGATGATGTTCCGTCATTGGCAGAGCAATCTGCTTTCTCGTGAATATGAATAGCGTGTTTACCTTCTTCTAAACCTGTAATGGTCCCAACCATGCTAACTGTTCCGTTTTCTTCAGAAAATTTAATAGTTCCTTCAACATTACTACCGCTTTTAGGGTCTAATGCTATGGATAAACTTTTTTGGGAAATTGAAGTCTCTTTTGCTGCTTCTGTTTTAGTAACCTTATCGGTGTTTTTTGGTTTGTCTTTACAAGCGGTTGCAAATAGAATGGTAAGTGCGAGTGTAATGAATTTTAAATTTTTCATGATAGTTCTGATTTTATGTTGCGTTAATAAATATTATAACTGCATTACATATATTTAATACAAAAAATTTGGGCTTGATATTAAATATAATTTAACAGCAAGCCCAAATTAATGAAGTAAAAAATGTTTTTAGAACTCAATCAAAAATAATATTAATTCATTTGATAGAGTTAAGCATACGTTTTTAAAAACGTAGGTGAGTCAATGAGTTTTAGTTCTCTCTTAAAAAAGTATTGACTTCAATAGCAACATCTTCCCAAGTTTTACTAACACCATCAGCACCTTTATGAAGGTCAAAACATACTTTGTTTAATGATTCTAACGCTCCTAAAGCATCCCAATTTTTCAATTGCATTGTTCCTTTTAAGCTCACTCGTCTTTCATCTGTAATGCTAACGTCTAAAGGTAAATCTGCAGTAACACCATTCATAGTAATAGATGCTACATAAGCATTATCTACATATTTTATAGTTCCTTTGATAAATTCAGTGTCTAACATAGCTCCAAAGAAAGATGCTTTAATTTTTGCATCTCTAGATGCATCTTTGGTTAGTAAATTACTAATAGGAATTGAAAATTCTAAATTATTTAAAGCTTCTTCTGGTGTCGCCCCCTCTTTAGCATCAAAATTTAAAGTAGCAAATTCTCCTCCAACAGGTAACTTATCTGTTGTTTTATAAGCAGTCCATTTTACAGAAGTTCCTGTAGGTTTAATGACATACTTAACAGCGTTTTCTACCGTTTCAGTAGGCTCCGTTTTAGCTTCTTTTTTTTCTTCTTTACATGATGTTAATCCTAAAGTAAGAATAAATAATAACGAAAATAATTTTGTATTTTTCATGACTAATTTTTATTTCTAGTAAAGTTAAGTAGTTATAAGCAGTAAAGCAAGAACTATAAGGATTCTTGGTGTTATGTTTTCTCTATCATGATAATTATCATAATTTCTAAGCAATTAAATATCTAATTTTGCTTCATAAATTTTTGAGTAAAATGAGCCAATCGTTAATTAATAAGTATAATGTTGCAGGTCCACGTTATACAAGCTATCCAACAGTTCCTTATTGGGATTCGGGTACTTTTTCTTTAGCTAAATGGAAAGATTCTTTAAAACGTTCTTTTGAAGAAAGTAATAATTCTGAAGGCTTAAGTTTATATATTCATTTACCTTTTTGTGAAAGTTTATGCACCTTTTGTGGTTGCCATAAACGCATCACTAAGCGACATGAAGTAGAGTCGCCTTATATTAAAGCTGTTTTAAAAGAGTGGAGTTTATATCTTAAGTTATTAGGAAGTAAACCAAGAATTAAAGAATTGCATTTAGGAGGTGGTACACCAACATTTTTCTCACCAGAGCATCTTAAATTTTTAATATCAGAACTTTTAGTTAATGCAGATTTAGCAGAGAATTATGAATTTAGTTTTGAAGGTCACCCTAACAACACCACAGAAGAACATCTTCAAACCTTATACGATTTAGGATTTAGACGTGTTAGTTATGGGGTTCAGGATTATAATCTTAGTATTCAAAAAGCAATTAATCGCGTACAACCTTTCGAAAACGTAAAACGTGCTACAGATTTGGCTCGTGAAATTGGGTATACTTCAGTAGGTCACGATATTATTTTTGGATTGCCGTTTCAAACTGAAGCAGATGTTATTGAAACCATCAATAAAACGAGAGCATTAATGCCAGATCGTATTGCATTTTATAGTTATGCGCATGTACCTTGGATAAAAGGAAACGGGCAACGTGGTTTTAGTGATAATGATTTACCTACGCCAGAATCTAAGCGTCAACAATACGAAACAGGAAAACAATGTTTTGAAAATGCAGGTTATGTAGAAATTGGGATGGATCATTTTGCGTTAAAAAGCGATTCACTTTACAAGGCTTTAAAAAACAAAAAGCTGCATCGTAATTTTATGGGGTATACAGCTTCAAAAACATTAGCCATGATTGGGTTAGGAGTGTCATCTATTAGTGATAGTTGGTATGGCTTTGCTCAAAACGTAAAGTCTAATGAAGAATATTATAGCTTGTTAGATAAAGATATTATTCCTGTATTTAAAGGTCATATTCTTAACACAGAAGATTTAGTAATTAGAAAGCATATTCTTAATTTGATGTGTAATTTTGAAACCAATTGGAAAGATGACGCATTAGTATTTGAAGAGTTGCCTGATATACTTATTAAATTAAAGGAATTTGAATTAGATGGATTACTTCAGTTTGAAGTAAAAAAAATAAATGTAACAGAAAAAGGGAAACCTTTTATTAGAAATATATGTATGGCTTTTGATTTGTTATTACAAAGAAAAAAGCCTGATGCTCAGTTGTTTTCAATGACAATCTAAAACAAAAAAACGATGGATAAAATTATTGTACCAGTTGATTTTTCGGAACAATCAGAGTTTGCCTTGGAAGCTGCAGCAAGTTTAGCTCAAAAGTATGGTTCAGAACTCTTAGTCTTACACATGTTAGAGTTATCTAATACCATAATATCGTCTGCAAGTGAAGCATTAAACCAAGAGGCGCTTTACTTTATAAAACTAGCAGAGCAAAAATTTGAAATATTTTTAAAGAAGCCATATTTAAAAGATATTAAAGTCACCAAAATAATTAAACACTTTAAAGTGTGGAGTGAGGTTAATGATGTGGTGAAAGAATATGATGCTAGTATTATTGTTATGGGATCTCAAGGAACTAGTGGTATTAAAGAAGTATTTGTGGGTTCTAATACTGAAAAAGTAGTACGACATTCAGAAATTCCTGTATTGGTCATTAAGCACAATCCTATTTTAATGGATTTTGAAAATGGTGTTTTTGCATGTGATTTTTCTGAAGACGCAATAAAACCTTACTTAAATGCAAAGCAAACTTTTGAAAGTCTTGGTATAAATATGCATTTGGTATACGTCAATTCACCTGATGGAAACTTTAATAGTTCTGTTGAAATTGATAAGCGTGTATCTAAGTTTTTAGAAAAAGCAGAAGGGGATTTAAAAAAACTAAATCAGATAAATATTGTTTCAGATTATACCATAGAAAAAGGAATTCTTCATTTTGCAAATGTAATAGGTGCAGATCTTATTGCTGTAGCTACACACGGTAGAAAAGGTTTATCTCACTTTTTTGAAGGAAGTGTTTCTGAAGACATAGCAAACCATTCAACATTACCTGTTATGACTTTTAAATTATAATTAGAGGGGTGTTTTTAGTTAGTGTTATTAACATCTGAAGAAGGCGCTGAAGATTTTTTCTTTGGCGCTTTTTGTGTTTTATAAAGAAATAATTTAAAAGCTATATATCTTCTAAAAATAGATTCTTAGTTTTATTTTTGAATAATTAATACTTCAGTATGAATTACAAAACACTTTTATACATCGGAAGCTTTTTTCTTCTTTCGTTTACAATTCAACAACAAACGTTACCAGAGGGATTTGTGTACGTAAAATCTATAATTCCAGATTTAGATGTTGAATTGCGTTATTTTACGACGAATAATTTTGTTGGAGATACTATAGATGGTTATGAAGCAAATCGTTTAATTTTAACAAAAGCGACAGCTGAAAAGTTAAAATTGGTACAGGATGAATTGCAAGAACAAAACCTTTGTCTTAAAGTTTATGACGGCTATCGTCCGCAACGTGCTGTAAATAATTTTATTACTTGGGCTCGTGATTTAAATGACACGATTAAAAAATCTCAGTTTTATCCTGAAGCAGAAAAACGCAACTTATTTCAAGCTGGTTACATTGCTTCACGCTCTGGGCATAGTAGAGGAAGTACTATAGATTTAACTATTATTGATGGGCAAACAGGAGTACCTTTAGATATGGGAAGTCCATTTGATTATTTTGGAAAAGAATCTTGGATCGCTCACGAACCTTTAACGGATTTACAAAAACAAAACCGTCAATTATTACAAACTGTAATGTTGAAACATAACTTTAGAAACTACTCTAAAGAATGGTGGCATTTTACGTTGCGTTGGGAACCTTTTCCTAAAACTTATTTTGATTTTGAAATAGAATAATCTAATTTTTTTTCAAATAGATTAATCCTGTAATCGGTCCTATTGCTAAAACTACAAATGCATAGGGCGCAATAGTATCATATGTTATTAAATAATTTAACAATTGAATGCTTACAATAGTTAAACTATAGCCTATACAATTTACAATAGTTAATGCTGTGCCGATAGATTGTACTTCGCAATTTTGTGCAACCATAGTAGAAAATAAAGGTGAATCTGCAATTACTGCCATTCCCCAAATTATAAGAAAAATAATAAAGAGTGGTGTAGCGCTAACTAAAAAGAAAATAGGCGACAAAAAGCAGCATACTCCAGAAATAGTTAAGGCCCAAATAGCTGTTCTTTTAACACCGAATCTGTTAGATATAAAACCACCTAAAATACAAGATATACTTCCTGAGGCTATGATGATAAATGAAAATAAAGGAATATTTAAGGTTACACCATGAAATTCTTGATGCATCATTAGTAATATAGGTACAAATGTCCAGAAGGCATACAATTCCCACATGTGTCCAAAATAACCGAATGCTGCAGAGCGAAAACTCGATTTTTTAAAAACATCTAAAATTTTAGAAACATCAAACTTATCAGCCAGTTTTTGATAAGGTCCATTAGGAACGAAAATTAAAACAAGAAATCCTCCAATCAATGCTAAGATTGATGTGGTAAAAATTACAGCCTCCCATTTAATATTAAATCCAAAAGATTGAATTAAATAAGGGAAGGCAGTACCCAATACTAAGGCCGCAATTAAAAAACTAAGTGATTTACCTAATCCTTTTTCAAAATGATCTGCTGCGATTTTCATTCCTACAGGATAAATTCCTGCTAAACTAAATCCGGTTAAAAATCTAAAAAAAAGTATTGTAGTTATCGTATTGTTGGGATAGAGTATGCCTAAGTTAAAAACAGCTCCAAAAACGGCGCAAATGAAAAATACTTTTGATGGAGAAAAGCGATCGCTTAGTGTAAGAATCGCAAAAACAAAAGTACCAATGATAAATCCAAATTGTACGGAAGAACTAATATATCCGAGTGATTCTGCACTCAGATTAAAAAATAAAACTAAATCGTCTATAATAGAATTCCCGGCAAACCACAACGATGTACAACAAAATTGAGAAAAGATAATTATGGGTAAAACCCATTTAGTTGTGCTTGTTTTAGCTTTCAAAAGTAAACTAGTTAAAATAAATCCATGCCCAATACATTAACCCAAATTGTAGAGGTAAACGTAAAATTAAAACCCATTTAGGGATGCCTGCAGATGCTTTTTTACTAGAAAGCATATAGAAATGCACCAATAGAAATACGACTAACATGGCTATAATACCATAAATTGAAATATTTTTAAGCATTGGTATACACAAGCCAATTCCTAAAACAATTTCAGCCAAACCACTTAAGTAAACCAAAGCTTTGTGGCTAGGTAAGTAATTTGGCATAATACGCATGTAGGTTTTTGGCTTTATAAAATGCATTATTCCTGCAATAAAATACAGAACAGCCATGATGTATAGTCCTATAGGTTCATTCATCTTTATATGTTTTATAGGTTAAACCAATGCCATAGTTAAATAGATTTTTATCTAATAAACTAGATGTAAATTGATTTTCGTTATCAAATTTCACCCAATTATTTCCGCTAATAAACACGCGTTTTACAAAAGTGTTCTTTGTTTCAATTTTATCTGTAAAGGGTAACAAGGGTCTAAAGCTGGTTGGTATTTTTATAATACCTTCAGATTTAGAAACGATTTCTTTATATTTTTTATTGGGAAGTAATTTGCCATCCTTATTTGTGTAGCCTAAAACTTGTAATGACACAAAAAAACCATTTTCAGGAATAAGTATATCATAATCATCAACATTTAATACATGAAAATCTCCATCCTTTTCCGTTGCTCTAAATACAGTCGTTTCGTAAGTTAAAACCTTACCAGGTTTTCCATTATCATTGTCGTAAAATTTTACTTTAAATAAAGTAGAGAACTTTTTCTTTTCACTATTAGATTTATTTCGCTTACTCCAATCTTTAGATTCTAATGCAATAGGAAATAAGACTTCTGAAAGTTTTTGATCTTGAGAAGTCGTTTTTGGGAAATACACAGCAATCTCAGACTCTATCGTTGGTAGCCAACATTTATAATAATCGTCGTCTAAATAAGGTTTTAATTTTTCCTCTTTAAATTTTCGATCTATCTTATTGTTAATTATAACAGCGTCTAATAAATGCGCTTCTGGTTGCATTAATAATTGTGCAGGTAAATCTTTGGTCGCTACATTTAAATCTTTAAACCCAAGTGCGGATATAAAAAGAGAGTCGATATCTGGATATAATTTTTCGGTAAATATAAATTGACCTTCATCATCAGCAAAAAGCCCATTACCATTGCCAAAAGATATGGTGGCGTAACTTACAGGATAGGATGTGATATTGTCTTTAATGGTTGTTTGCGCAAATGTAATTTGCCCAATAAACAAGAGAATAAATAAAATTTTATGCATGGTTAAGTGTATAGATTTTAAAGATACATTATTTATACTGTATGCTAATTTGGATAATACCAAAATGGTATAGAAGCTTCAATTTTAGATATGGTATCCGATTCTTTTAGTTCTCTTCGTTTTACATAAAGCATGTGTTTACCTTCTTCTATGTTTTTAATACCTATATAAGTTTCAAACCCGTTTTGTTTTTTTATAGTTCTACCGAGTAAAAATTCGGTTTTATATAATGTGGAATCAATTTCAACAGAATAAAGTGAATTGAATGTAGCTAAATAGTCGTTTTTTAATGCATTAGTATTGGAGTCATAATTGATTGTGCTGATTTCTGATGTAATACCTCTAGCATCTTCATCAACTTTTAAACTTGGGTTGAAGAGGTAAATTTCATCCTCTATATATTTATCAAAAGCTATAAATACTTTGACGTACGGATCGCTTATAACTTTACTATTGATAGCAATGTTTTTAATAAAATCAGATTCCTTAACTAACATATTTTCGTAATTTGCAGAATTAGAAATGTTAGTACTCGAGTCCTCAATAAAATTAAAATAGTTAGATTGATTGTAATATAAAGAAGTCATCCATACCAATAAAATATAAATAGGAACTAAAAAGAGACTCAGGCGTTTTCCAAATTTATTATCTAGAAAGTTATAAATTAATGGTCGGTATAAAAAGGAAAGTGTGATAATGCTAAAACCCCAGTAGAAAGGAAAATATACTTTGCTAAGCCATTTTTTCTTTTTTAAATAACCGAGAGTAATAAAGTCGATAAAAGTTAGTAGCATACCAATAACTACAAATGCTAAAAGGATAATACCAACGTACGTAGAAAAATCTCTAAACGAATTGCCATTTAGAAATACTGAAAATATTGTAGCAATTGATCCTATGATTAGAACAAGAGCGAGCAAATAAAAGATGAGCAAAAACGTGATTGCGAAAATGATGCTACAGTAGTCTTCTAATCTTGCAATGTACCTATCAAAAGAACCTACTTTTAATTTTAGATAATTGCTAAATCGTTTGGTGTAATTTAAGGTGTCGTATTCAATGTCTCCAGAAACATACCGTAATCCTAAGGCACCAATCCATAAGCCTCGTAAAAGCACATGGAGAAGTAAGTTAAAAATTAATATGGAACATGCAGAAAGTGCAAGAATTAAAATTAGCGTAAAAAACAGATTATTATCGTTTTGAGACTGGTGATAGGCCATTTTCATTTCTAAAGCAGGATAGGCTGAGAATAATCCAAAAATAGAAAAACCAGAAATCAGCAATTCTAATTGCCAGCTCTCTTCTTGTAATCGATCTAATAATTTTTTAAACGCAGGTTTCTTGTAATCGTCGCTCATCTTTATATTGGGTAGATTGAAATTCAGGTTAAAATTAATCATATTGAATTAAAATCAATCTTTTTTATCCTATTTTGAAACTCTTTCCAAATTCCATCGTTTTTAATTATAGAATAGCTAACCAACCCAATGCACAAAGACACTCAACTTATTAAGCTTTGTAAAAAAAGAAATGAAGTTGCACAAATGCAAGTTTATGATACCTATGCGCAAGCGATGTTTACCATTGCTTGTCGTTATCTCAATGATGAAGAAGATGCAAAGGATGCCATGCAAGAAGGATTTTTAAAAGCCTTTACAAATATTGAAAAATATCAGCCTAAAGCTACGTTTGGTGTTTGGTTAAAACGAATTATTATCAATCAATGTTTAGATGTTTTAAAGAAAAATAAGTTAGAGTTTAGTGCTGTAGAGGTTACCGAATTACAGATTATAAACGAAGACGATTGGCATTTTGATAGCAGTATTACGAAGGAAGAAATTCTGTTAGCTGTTAACGAACTCAATGAAAAACATAAAATAGTCGTGAAGCTCTATTTGTTGGAAGGCTACGATCACGAAGAAATTTCAGACATATTAGAAATCCCCGTAAAAACATCTCGAACACATCTAAGACGTGGGAAATTAAAATTACAAGACCTTTTAAAACAAAAGTATAATGAAGCAAGATATTAGAAACCTATTTAACGAGGAAGACGATTTAAAAACGCTTCCTGAAAATCATAGAATTGAGTTTGCTGAAAAACTTAAAAAACAATCCAAACCAAAACAAAATCCTTATGCATGGTTAAGTGCAGCTGCAATTTTAATTATTGCATTAACCATTGGCTTTAATGCTATGGAAATGAAATCTAAACCAGAACTTAAGCAATCGTCGCCAATTATAGCACAAGTAGAAGCTGTTGAAGCTGAATACCTAGCTAATATTGAAACCGAATGGCAAAGTTTTATAGCTATCGCAGATGATGCCGTTTTGGTAGAGCGATTCAAAAAAAACTTAGAAGATTTAGATAACGATTATCAAGATATTTCATTGCAGTTCAAAGATGATGCTAATAACATTTTAGTCATTGAAGCATTGGTTGAAAATCTTCAAACGCGATTACAGATTTTAAAAGACATTCAAAACCACATCAAGATATTAAATCAAGCAAACAAACAATATGAAAAATCAATTTAAACTTTTAGTATTGATGCTCATCACATCAGTATTAAGTCATAGTCAAAGTCATCAGATACTTAAAGAAAGTTTTTCGGTAGATAAAAGCACATCAATTGTATTAAATTTCGCAAATATTTATGTCGCTATTGAAGAATCTACAGATGATAAAGTTCACTTTGATTTTTTAATGGAGTTTGAAGGGTATTCAAAAAAAGAGATTAAGGAAAAAATTGAAGAAATAACTACTGAAGTATCAAGTTTTGATAATCATATTACACTGAATGTTAATAGTAAAAATCAAATAACATTTGAGTTGTATAAGTATAATGTAGAGTCAGGAATTATATTAAATAATGATGAATTTTTTAATAAAAAAAAGGATACAATAATACGTAAATCGAAAGATTCTTTGTTAGCAGAGATTAGATTGAATAACGCAGGAGATCGAACGAATAATCCTTTAAAGTATATAAATAACAGATTAAAAAAAATTGATAAAGATGGTAACTTATCTAAGTTTGAAAGTAAGAATATAGATATCATGCGAAGCATTTTTGTAATAAAAATTCCACCTTATTTAAAGCTAAATATTAATGGGAAAAATTCGGGTATACATTTTAGAAATGATTTACAAAATGAAATTTCCATTAAACTGAAATCAGGAACTTTAAAAGCAAAAGCACTTTATAACAGTTTTAATAATATCAGGATTGATGATGTTAATTTTGAAGCTGATGCTATTCTAGGAGGAGAGTATAAGTTTAAAAATGTGAAAAATGGGAAAATAGGAAGTGTACAAAACACAAAAATTACCTCAGAGTTTTCTAAAGTTGAAATTGGAGAAATTCGAAAAAATACAACAATATCAGACTTTAATAGTGAGTACTATTTTTATAATTGGGCTAAAGATTTTAAACGCTTTAATCTGTATTCTGAATATTCTAAAATCCATTTTTTCTATCCTGATTTAGATTTCAGTTTTAAGGCCATTGGTAACAATACTAAGAATTTTGTGGGCAATTATAAAATAGAAATGCAACCCACGAGCAAAGGTGAGAAGTATAGTATGATGGAAAGAAAACCAAGTGGCAAAGGAAATTTTTCTGGTGAAATTTACTTCGATATTATTCATGGTATTATTTATACGTATAACGATTCAATCAAAAAATAAAACAATTAATTTATGAAAATATTTCTGATTATTACTGTCGCATTAACGTGCTTCAGTGGATTACTAGCACAACAAAAAGAAACGGATTCTAAAACAATTTCAAGTTTAAAAATGGAAAGTGAGTATTCTTCAGATATTGAAGAGGTAAGTGATCTTTTAAGTTTTGAAGGGATTGATTATATGAAGTTGAAATTTTCAGGTGAGCAACTTAAAGGAAAAAGTTACAAACTCACGGTAAAGGAAATTTGGGATGGGAAAATCGTATCTGATACCATTGTTATGGATAGCAGAAGTATTGGTGTTAAACAATTTGAAACGTTAAGTGATACGGTTTTTAAAATGAAAGTAATTTCAAAACATACCGATGATAACCAACTGAAAATGACCTTTAAGTTTCCAAGATTTAGTATCACTAAAAATTATGAAGCTACAGATTCTGAAAACTATAGTCTAAGAAATTTAGTAGAAGAAAGCAATTTAGAAATAAGCTATAACAAGTCGTTTTATCTGTTAGCTTATATTTTACCTTACGAAAGAGAAGATGGTTTATTGTCTTGGTGTGATGTTGGAACTGCAGGCGCTGAAATTGAAAAATGGGGAAAGCAATTTGGGATTAAACATTATTTACTTTTCGAAATGAAGTTTGAGTAGTTCATTCTTTAAAGAAATAAAAAAGCACTTAAATTCACTAAGTGCTTTTGTCTATAATCTAATATCTAACGTCTAAAATCTCTCTTGCCAATGTTGGTGTTTTCACCAACGGTGATCTATTGCAAATTCAAATCCACAAGTTATTGGTGAAAAACACCAACAACGGCTCAGAGAAATCTTCGGGGCTTATTTTCTTTGATATTGTCAATGGTATTATTTATTCATACAAAGATTCGATTAAATAATTCATTTTAAAACAAATACAAAAAGTACCTAGGTCCACTAAGTGTTCTTGCCAATGTTGGTGTTTTCACCAACGGTGATCCATTGCAAATTCAAATCCACAAGTTGTTGTTGAAAAACACCAACAACGGCTCAGCTGCTTCTGAACAAAAAAAGACCTCAAAGATTTTTAAAAATCTTTGAGGTCTAAATTATTTATTATTTTTAGCTAATATCTATTCTAATACCAACGTTTTTTCTTCTTCTTAGAAGCTTCACTCTTACGACCTTTTTTATACTTACTACCTTGTCTTTTATGTACAACAGGTTCTGCTTTAGGATCTAAGGGATAAGGATGTTCGGTTTCCACAGGAATCTGAACATTAATAGCTTGTTCTATCTTTTTTACATAATTTTTCTCATCAGCAGAACATAGGGAATACGCATTACCTGTATGTCCGGCTCTACCAGTCCGACCAATTCTATGGACATAAGTTTCGGGTATGCCTGGCATGTCAAAATTAAGAACGTTATCTAGCTCGTTAATATCAATACCACGTGCTGCAACATCAGTTGCAATAAGAATTTTAACGTAGCCGTTTTTAAATTTATTTAAAGCGGTTTGTCTTTCGCTTTGAGGTTTATCACCATGAATACTATTTACAGAGAACCCATTTTTTAATAAGGTTTCTTCAAGCTTATCCACACCATTTCTAGTACGTCTAAAAATAAGAACGTTACCTTCAATAGTATTGCGCATTAAATGTAAACACAGTTCAATTTTATTTTGCTTAGGGACATAATACAACAGCTGACTTACATCTTTTGCTACAGATTTTGTTGGTGTAACATCGATACGTTCAGGATCTTTAAGCAAGGTATTGGCTAAGTCTTCAATTTTATAAGGAATCGTTGCCGAGAATAATAAGGTTTGTTTGTCTTCAGGACAAAGACGTTCAATCTTTTTTACGTCATCAATAAAGCCCATTGCCAACATTAAATCGGCCTCATCTAAAACTAAAGTTTCAATAAAATCGAGATTAATATAATCTTGTTTATGTAAATCGAGTAAACGACCAGGTGTTGCCACTAAAATATCAACGCCTTTTTTTAACGTATCTATTTGTGGTTCTATAGATGCACCACCAAAAACGACTAATGATGTTAGATTGGTAAACTCAGCATAAGTTTTAAAATTCTTTTGAATTTGTATCGCTAATTCTCGTGTAGGACTTATTATCAGCGCTCTTATTTTTTTACCTTTTTTAGGCGCATCTTGTTTATCGTACAATTTTTGCAAAATAGGTAAGGCAAAAGCAGCTGTTTTTCCTGTACCTGTTTGTGCAGATACAATAACATCTTTACCTTCCAAAATTGGTGGAATAGAACGTTGTTGTACCAAAGTAGGTTCATTATAACCAGAAGCTGCAACAGCTTTTTGAATGGGTTTTATAAGATGTAAGTCTTTAAATGACATAGGTATTGTGTTTATTAAGTTTGTCATTCCTGCGAAGGCAGGAATAACAAATAAGGTAACAAAGTTAGAATATTTGTTAATTCAAACTTTGATATAAAAATATAAAATTTGCAAACCACGTCAGTTCGAGTGATTTGTGAAATATGAGCAAATAGTATCGAGAACGATACAGATTCAATGACATCTCAATAAATTCCGACAAAAAGTGGAATACTTAAAATGAAGAAAACGGTTCTACCAACGTTCCTTCATCCAGTCGTTTTGTTCTTCTTCTGTTAAAAAAGTCCAAGCTATAAATCTACTGATTTTATGACCTTGTCCCATTTCAATAGTTTTTACAACTGTCGCATTTACTTTTTCTAGAACTTTATAAGTTGGTTTTAGAGTTACTTCTTTCGAAATTAAACTTGTAAACCAAAAGCATTGTTTGCCAAAATGCTTACTCTCATAAATCATGTCTTTTACAAAACGAGCTTCACCACCTTTGGTCCATAATTCGTTATGTTGTCCGCCAAAATTTAAAAGCGATTTATTAGGTCTTTTCCCTTTAAGATTCCTTTGTTTTTTTAAGCTTGCTTTTTGAGCATCTTCTGCTGAAGCATGAAAAGGTGGATTACAAATAGAGAAATCTACTTTTTCTTCGGGTTTTAAAATGTCATAAAAAAAGTTGTTCGCTTTTTCTTGACGTCTAATTTCTAAAGTAGATCTTAAGTCATAATTTTTCTGCTCAATTTCTTTCGCAGATATAATAGCGGCTTCATCGGTATCACTTCCTATAAAAGACCAACCATATTCATGATGACCAATAATAGGGTAAATACAATTGGCACCAACACCAATATCGATACCTTTAATATGATTTCCTTTAGGAATAACACTGCCTTCACCCTTTAAAAGGTCTGCAATATTATGAATGTAATCTGCTCTTCCTGGAATTGGTGGGCATAAATAGTGCTCAGGAATATCCCAGTAGTCTAATCCGTAATGGTGAATTAATAAAGCTTTGTTTAATGCTTTTACAGCTGCAGGGTTAAAAAAATCGATAGAATCGTCACCGTATTTATTAGGTGCAACATAAGGACTTAATTTTGGTGAACTTCTTATAAGGGCATCAAAATTATAGCGTGATCTATGTTGATTTCTTGGGTGAAGTTCTGATTTTACTTCAGGATGCTGTTTTTTCTTTTCCAATTCTTAATAATTTAATAGGGACAAAGGTAATGGAAAACAAATTGGGTTATTAAGACCTAAGCCTAAATAACCCAATAAATTAAATAAATAATGATATTGTGATTAATCTACTTTTTTAAACCGTAGAACCTCATTGCCATTTGCATTATAAAAGAATAAAGTTATGCCTTCTTTTTTATAAATTGAAATGCTATTCATTGCTTTATCAAAACGATCTGGAATAGCCATATCCATACACATTTTTCGAGTGGATGCTATAGCACTAAACGCTATAGTATTAGAAGTTATCGTTTTAATTTGTCCGCTATAATTATTACAACCATTAGTCCCCAAAACACGCATTTCAGTAGTGTTTACTTCAAGACTTGGTGCATTGGTTTTTTCTATTTCTTCAGCATTAATATGAGTCGTTACCCAAATATCATGAATTGCTAATTTAGGATCTTGCTTTTTCTCAAGTACTTTAACTAATTCATATTTTATAGAGGAAGCATCTTCAGGTGTGTTTTTAGTGTCTAAAGCTGTTTTTGAAACTTCAATTTTTTGCAAATAACCAGGTTCAAAATTAAACCCATTTATTGTTGTATAAAAATTAGACCATTCGGCATTTTTATAATTATCGGCTTTTGAAACTTGTAAGCAAGTCGTTTTTCCTGCACCAGCATCGCAATCTGTTTTAGTACTATTTACCCAATAGATTGAAGTAACGTTTTTTGATGTGCCACAAGAAGATAGCATGATGCTTAATATTAAAATAGGAAATGTTTTTAGTAAAGTCATGAATGTTGTTGTTGGTTATGGCATTCAATTTTCAAAAGCCTTGCCAATTTTTAGTGTAAAATGTTAAAAGAACGTTATTGTGATTGAAGTCTTAAGTTTAGAGAAAACGAAAATGTATAGGTTATTAATTGCTATTTAATTGTGGTGTAATCGTCTTGTTTTATCTTATTACAATTACTTAATCATTATGATTTCTATCTTTAATAACTCTAATGCTGTAAGTTGCAACAATATCGTTTTCTATTTTTAGATGCACGTCATAAAATCCTTTGTGTTTAAAGCGGTATTTAAAGGTGATTAATCCGTTTTTGTTTTTAAGCTCATAAATTTCAAAAGATTTAATGTTAGTTCCTGATATTTGAATTAGAGAAATTTTATCTATTGAAATAGTGTTTAGAGATTTAAAACTAAAGTTAATTTCTTCATTTCTTTTTATTGTAGTATTTAGTTTTTTTGGACTAATAGGGATTATTTGTTGTTTAAACGTTTCACCATAAACAATTGGTTCAGGTATAAATATGGACTGTATTAAACTGTTATTTAGAAACCATTTTTTTTTGTATTGGATAATGATTTTTTGCAAATAATATTGGATCTGTTAAAAAGTAGCCATCATTATAATCTGGAACAAAAAAATGGCCATTAATCATATAACCACTAGACCAAGTAGCATCACATAAATACCATTTGTTGTCTAGTTTTACAGCATTCCAGGAATGGTTTGGAGATTCTAGTTTTTCAACATTACAATCTACTGATCTGGCATATCCATCAATAATTTCACTTTCAATATTAGCGATAAAACATAACTCTTTAATGAGGTAGGCATAGCCTGTGCACATAGTTTTTTTTTGTTTTAGTAATTTTTTGAAAGCAATTTTTTTGTATTCGTTATTCCATACGATATAACCTAAACTATCCTTTTTAAATTTTTCTCGTTTTTGGAGTACTTTATGGTGTTGATTAGCATCTCCGCTAACATTTTTACAAACCCAAATGTAAATAGCTCTAAACTTTTCTACATCAGTTGTTAGTTTATATGTTAAGTTATGTACTAGTAATGGTAAGTTTTCTAAACTACTGTCTTCATTTAATTTGGCAATATGATCTGCTTTGGTAAAATCGATGTGTTTAAAATCGGAGACCTGAGTAAAAGCAGTATTTACAAAGAAGGCAAAAATGAAGACCAGTATATTTTTCATAAACTTTTTATTTGGGTTTTTAATTCCTTTTTGATTGATACACTTTTGTTACTGCAACTTCTCCCATAATAACACAAGAAGTCATTTCCATATCAATTTTTAAATCAATTTCTGCGGCAGATTTATTATTTTCAATTACTACTTTTTGAGCTTCAAAGCCGATATAGCTAATAATTAAAACATCTCCTTTTTTTAGTTTTTCAGGGAATTCAAAATTGCCATCAAAATCTGTAGCAATGCCTATTGTAGAACCCTGTAAAATTACATTTGCACCAGGAAGCGGTTGGTTGTTTTCTGATACATTACCTTTTACAATTATATTTTTTTCAGATTTATTAGCTTCAATTTTAGAGGCGCCATCTGTTGAGGTCATTGTTTTTTTTACTTCTTGTGCCTGTGCTGTAATGCTGGAGAAAAGTGCTAAACAAGCTATTGCAATACCACTTAGAAAGTTAAGTTTATGGTTTTCGGGAGTTTTTTGATTGTAAATTTTTAATTGATTGTTGTTAAAACGTCCACAGGTATTTTGAGTCTCTTTGTTTTTAAAGAATGTAATAATTTCTTGTGTGTTCATTTTTGTAAAGTCTATAACTTCTTTTTTGCAAGAGCCACAAAAACCTCCATTGGAAGTTGGTGAAAATTGATCAAATTTTTCTGAGCATGGTGTTTTAATGTTTAAGTTAAATTGGTTTTTCATGATATAAGATTTTTATGTTAGTACATATCAAACCTATACTTCTATTGTGGTATAGAAAATGAATATTTAGTTAACCATGCTTTTTAATGAGTGAAGCATAACTTTTGATTAGTTTGTAAAAAGCAAAAACAAATTTTTATCAAGTTGTTTATAAGGATAAGAAGCAAAAAAACCATCAAGTAAAACTTGATGGTTTAAGTAAGAAAGGGGGGAACCTTTCTAAGAACAATAAATTATTTATTCTTTTATAAAGCGCTCAGTAACAATTTTATTGTTTTCTCCTTCAACTTTAATAAGATAGATTCCTTTAGATAAACCTTCGATGTTTACTGAAGCATGTGCTGATTCTAATAGCTTTTTGCCTTGTAAATTATAAATAGTTAACTTGCTAAAAGACACATCAGTTTCAATGTTTAATTGTGTTGAAGCTGGGTTAGGAAATATTCTAAAACGATTAATATCAAATAAGTCTACAGATAAGATAGAACATTCAGCATTTGTTTCTATAAAGTTAGTTGTTTCTGGGTTTGGGTTGGTCCAGTTGGCAATGCTATAATCTTCATCATCAACAAAAATACAAGTTAGATTTGGCACTGTATGCATATTAAAACTTGTTAATATTGTATTATTTCCATTTCTTAAATCAAGGGTTGTTAATTGGTCATTTACATGACAAGTTAAGCTCGTTAAATTTACATTATTACTTAAGTCTAAACTTGAAAATGTATTATTACTACAGATTAAGTTTATTAAATTAATATTTGAAGACAAATTTAAATTAGACAACTGATTATTTCTACATGCTAAATCTGTTAAACTTGTAAGCGCAGTTACATCTAATATTGGTAATTGATTATTATAACAATGCAAAAAATATAAATCAGTATTTGTAGAAACATTGATAGATGTTAATTGATTATCATGACAAGATAAATACTCTAAACTAGTGTTTGCAGAAAGATCTAAAGTTGTTATTTGGTTATCGTAACAACTTAAATTCATTAAGTTCGTATTTTGTGAAACATCTAAAGTTGTTAAAAGGTTATTGAAAGTTGATAAATTTTCTAAACTTGTTGTACCAGAAAGAGTCACATTGGTTAATTGATTAAATTCACTTCTTAGCTTAGTTAAGCTTGAAAACCCAGAAACATCTAATGTTGCAATTTGGTTTTGTTGACATTCTATCTCAATTAAATTTGTTGCACCAGTAAGCGTTAGGCTAGTTAATTGATTATTTGAAGTTCTTAAATTGGTTAAACTTGTAAGCCCAGAAAGGTCTAAAGAAGTTAGTTGATTATTAAAGCTACTTAAATTTGTTAAACTTGTAAGGCCTGTTACATTTAAAGATGATAGTACATTATTCTCACAATATAAGTTTTCTAAACTTAAGCTTGCTGAAGCATCTAGACTCGTAATTTGATTATTGCTACAGGATAAACTAATCAAATTTGTATTTGTTGAAATATCTAAAGCGGTAAGCTGATTATTATTACATGATAAATTTAGTAGGTTAGTATTTGCTGAAACATCTAATGTTGTTAAGGCGTTATCGCTACAAAATAAATATTTTAATTGCGTAAATGCTTCTATACCTGTTAAACTAGATATATTTTTATTTACTAAGTACAGTAAATCATTATATGCCTCTGCTTCTGTTATTTGTATTTCAGTATCTGCATTTGTATTTATGGTAGTGTTATTAACGAGCTCTGCTTTAAAATTAGCATCAGGAATATTTACTATTTGAGGCGTTGAGCTTGGTAATAAAGAATCATCATAAATTTTTATCACTTTACCACTACCTAAATTAGTAACATACATATTTCCTAAATTGTCAATAGTAATAGATCTAGGTTGTTCTAATAGTGTTGTTACAAAATCACTAATTGTACCTGTTACAGCGTCATATTTTAAGATTTTATGCTCTTCTGGAAACGTTTTGTATTTTGTAAAGTAAACATCGTCATTTGGAGCAATAGCAACACCTCTTATGTTTTCTATGTTACTTGTAATAGTTGTTACTGTACCTGTTGGTGTTATTTTAAATAGTTTTCTGTCATTTCTGTCAGCTACAAATAAATTGCCATTAGAGTCAAAGGCTATACCTTCTGGTGTAAATAAACCAGTGGCGTAATTAGATGTTGATAAATCTGCATTTATTTTAACGACGTTACCACTGTTTTCTGAAGCGAAGTATAATAAACCATCCTTAATAGCAAGTCCGTAAGGAGAAGCATTTGGCATAGATAAATAATCTGTAGCAACTCCAGCAGCATCTACAGTCATTATTTTACTATAAAAAGGTTCTGCTACGTACAAAAGGTCATTATTATCAAAAACGATATCATGTGCTCTAGAATTAGTAGTAGCGAATAAGGTTTGTGTTCCGTTAGCATCTAATTGGTAGATATTACCAGTGTAAAGTTCTGTGACAAAAACAGTATTGTTTGAGTCTACAGCAATACCTTCTGGTGAAGTGTAACCGGTTGAGAACTCTGTGATTGTTTGGGCTTTTAATAACAATGAGAAAAAGCCAATAAAAACGATTAAGTGTAGTTTTTTAAGCATGAATGTTTTTGATTTGGTTGAAAATTCAGACAAATATATTGTATTAAACATAAAAAAAACCACTTTGAATGAACAAAGTGGTTTTTGAATTATTAAAGAGATTCCTCTGAAAATCAGTAATTAGATTACTTAATCATCTCGTAACTGCGCTTAATAAAGTTTGTTAATTCTTCTCCTTTTAATAGGCCTTGAGATAAACGTGCTAAATCTAAACTTTGCGTAATTAAACGTTCTTGGTTTTCCTTTTCTTTAGTTTCTAAAATTTCACCAACTAATGGAGAGTTTGTATTGACGATAAGATTGTACATCTCTGGCATATTACCAAACATATTCATTCCGCCACCACCAGTCTGCTGCATCTCTTTCATTCTGCGCATAAATTCTGGTTGTGTAATAATAAACGGTGAAGCATCACTATCCATAGCTTCTAGCTGTACAGCAAACTTTTCAGAAGGAACAACTTCTTTTAAAAGTGTATCTAATTCTGCTTGTTGCTCTTCAGATAATTTAGAAATAGTAGTTTCATCTTTCTTGATTAAATTATCAATATGATCACCATCTACACGTGCAAAAGAAATATTTTCTTTCGTAGATTCTAATTTCTGAATTAAGTGAGATACAATAGGAGAATCTAACATTAATACTTCGTAACCTTTAGCTTTTGCAGCTTCAATATAACTGTGCTGTTGGTCTTTGTTAGAAGCATAAAGCAATACTAATTTACCATCTTTATCAGTTTGAGTTGCTTTTGTTTTATTGAAAAGCTCTTCGTATGTGTAATATTTACCATCTACTGTTGGGTACAATGCAAATGCATCTGCTTTTTCGAAGAATTTGTCTTCAGAAAGCATTCCGTATTCAATAACAAGTTTTATATCATCCCATTTAGATTCAAAATCCTCACGGTTTGAGTTGAATAATGATTTTAACTTATCAGCGACTTTACGAGTGATGTAAGATGAAATTTTCTTCACAGCACCATCAGCTTGTAAATAAGAACGCGATACGTTTAATGGAATATCTGGAGAATCAATAACACCACGTAACATGGTTAAGAATTCAGGTACAATCCCTTCAACATTATCCGTTACATAAACTTGGTTTTGGTATAATTGAATCTTATCCTTTTGCATGTTCATGTCATTACCCATTTTAGGGAAATACAAGATACCTGTTAAGTTAAAAGGATAATCTACATTTAAATGGATATGAAATAGAGGCTCTTCAAATTGCATTGGGTACAATTCTCTGTAGAATCCTTTGTAATCTTCGGCTTCTAATTCAGTGGGTTGTTTTGTCCAAGCCGGATTAGGGTTATTAATAATGTTATCTACAGTAATCTGTTTATGTGGCTCTGTAGTTTCTTTACCTTCAGCATCTGTAGTTGTTGCTGGTGTAAATTCAGGATCGTTTATTTCATTAGTTCCAAATTTAATTGGAATAGGCATAAACTTGTTATACTTATTAAGTAATGCACTGATTCTTGCTTCTTCTAAAAATTCAGTAGAATCTTCAGCAATATGAAGAATGATTTCTGTTCCTCTAGTTTCTTTATCAGAAGGCTCTAATGTAAATTCAGGAGAACCATCACAAGTCCAATGTGCAGCATCAGCACCAGTATGCGACTTAGTAATAATTTCAACTTTCTCTGCAACCATAAAAGCAGAGTAGAAACCAAGACCAAAATGACCAATAATTCCTGAATCTTTTGCAGAATCTTTATATTTATCCAAGAATTCTTCAGCACCAGAAAAGGCAACTTGGTTAATGTATTTTTCAACTTCTTCAGCAGACATTCCTAAACCTTGATCAATGATGTGAAGTTTTTTACCTTCTTTATCAATCTTAACTTCAATGATAGGATTTCCGTATTCAGATTTAGATTCACCTATACTTGTAAGGTGTTTTAATTTTAGTGTGGCATCTGTACCATTACTAATAAGCTCACGTAAAAAGATTTCGTGATCAGAGTATAAGAACTTTTTAATTAACGGAAAGATATTCTCTACCGATACATTAATACTTCCTTTTGTCATGATATATAGTTTTTTGTATTATTAATTTGAATACTTAGTTATAGGCAAATAAAATACCAAGAAAATATTTGTGACAAGATGGCATATGCTGATTTGTGTAAAACGGATCAATTTCTCTCTATAAATAGATGAGTATGTTATGCGTGCATAATTAATTTTAGCTTACTAAATATATTCTACCTTTTAAAAGATTAGCTTTGTTATTAATAAAACAAAGAGTTTAGATTTCCAATATCACAGAATTAAAAATAAATTTTTAGATGTACAATTCAAAAATAATTGGCTTAGGTAAATATGTACCTGATAACGTTGTTACTAATGACGATTTGTCGAAATTGATGGATACTAATGACGCATGGATACAAGAAAGAACAGGGATAAAAGAACGTCGCTGGGTAGAAAAGGGTAGTGGTGATACTACAGCAACTATGGGTGTAAAAGCAGCTAAGGTTGCTATTGAACGTTCTGGTTTAGATAAAGATGATATTGATTTTATCATTTTTGCGACGCTAAGTCCAGATATGTATTTTCCAGGTGCAGGAGTACAAGTACAACATGCTTTAGATATTAAAACTGTTGGAGCACTAGATATACGTAACCAATGTTCTGGTTTTGTATATGCTTTGTCTGTCGCTGATAATTTTATTAAAACTGGGATGTATAAAAATATTTTGGTGATTGGTAGTGAATTACATTCTTTTGGTTTAGACAAAACTACACGTGGTAGAGGTGTATCTGTGATTTTTGGTGATGGAGCAGGAGCAGCAATTCTTACAAGAGAAGAAGATAATACAAAAGGAATTTTATCTACACATTTACATTCTGAAGGTCAGCATGCAGAAGAATTAGTTTTAGTTGCACCAGGAATGGGACAACGTTGGGTAAGTGATATTATAGCAGATAATGACCCTGATGATGTAAGTTATTTTCCACATATGAATGGGCAGTTTGTATTTAAAAATGCAGTGGTTCGTTTTAGTGAAGTAATTATGGAAGGTTTAACGAATAACAATTTACAGGTTGATGATATTGATATGTTAATTCCTCACCAAGCCAACTTACGTATCTCACAGTTTATACAGCGTAAATTTAAGTTGAGTGACGACCAAGTATTTAATAATATTCAGAAATACGGAAATACAACTGCAGCTTCTATTCCTATTGCTTTAACAGAAGCATGGGAAGAAGGAAAAATAAAAGAAGGAGATACGCTTGTTTTAGCCGCTTTTGGTAGTGGATTTACGTGGGGAAGTGTGGTTATCAAGTGGTAATAAATCGCTTTTATAATACGCATTTAATAAAGTGTAATTTTTTTAAGAACCTAATTTGTAATTACAGATTAGGTTCTTTTATTTTATAGGTAATATTAGTCATCTCTTATATTCTTATTTCATATCTTGAGGTCTTAAATTTCATAAAGACAAGGGGGATAACTCTACATTTCAATTATAAATTGATTTTATTTTCCATGGCTTTGACATATAAACTAAAACAACTAAACTATGGAAACAAGCAGCCCTACTTTTGCCGCTAAATTCAAAAAAAAGATTAAAGATTTTGGACCAGCCTTTTTTATTATTGGCTATGTCGTCGGTACCGGAAGTGTGACCTCAATGGTGGTTTCTGGTGCTAAATTTGGATTAAGCTTGTCTTGGGCTCTTCTGTTATCCTGTTTTTTTACTTACTTTTTATTAATTTCAATTAGTAAACTTACCATCGTTACAGGTAATACGCTTATGTTACTATTCAAAAAAACATTTGGTAAGCCTATTACACTATTTATTATAACAGCTTTAGCGGTTTCCATTATCTCTTCTGTTATTGGTGTTATGGGCGTTGTTGCTGAAGTTTGTATGGAATGGATCTCTGTGAAGACATCTATTTCATTTTTAAATAAACCTGTAATTGCAACTTTTTTTATTGCTTTATTAATTGCTCTTTTCTGGACAGGAAAGCATGAGAATTTTATAAAAGCCATGAGTCTTATGGTTGGCTTTATGGCGCTCGCTTTTATTTTTACAAGTTTTATGGTTTTAAAAGAATCAGGGAAATCTATCATTGAGTTTTTTCCAGATTTACCAACAGGTGATAATACAGGTTTAATAATAGCCGGAATTGTTGGGACTACAATGGCAGGGGTTTGTTTGGCATCTCGTAGTATTTTAGTACATGAAGAAAAATGGGGCTTAAACGATTTAAAAAAAGAAAATAAAGATGCAATGTCTGCAATGGTTATGACTTTTTTAATCAGTCTAGCCATTATGATTAGTGCAACAGGAACACTCTATTTTAAAGGAATACCCGTAAATGATGCTACAGACTTAATGACCGCTTTGGGGCCATGGGCAGGTGATTTTGCTTTAACGTTATTTACTTTAGGTATTGTTGGTGCAGGTTTATCATCAATTTTTCCAAACCTTCTTCTATTTCCTTGGTTAATTGCAGATTATACAGATACACCTCGAAACATGAAAAGACCACTATTTAAAGTTATAGTAGTCTTGGTAGCATTGTCTGGATTAATTATCCCTTTTTTAGGAGGAAAACCCGTTTGGATTTTAATAGCTTCTCAAGCATTTAGTCCATTTGTAATGCCATTAATAACGCTGTTTTTAATAATTTTGATAAACAAATCTGAAGTAATGAAGTCGCATAAAACTTCTTTATGGATGAATATGGCTTTAGGTGCTACTTTTATTTTTAATTGTTACATGCTATACGTAGCGATAATAGGATTTATAGATTTTGTATAATAATAGTTTAAGAAATAATACAATAACCATGAGTGAGGACTTACAGAAATATGCACACATACCTTTAAAACAAAAATCTAATAGAGTTTGGAGAACTTATGAAGGAGGTGCCTTAATTGATAGATGGAAAAAAATGACACCTGAAGTAGATGGGCAAATGCCAGAACAGTGGATTATGTCTACAATTACGGCACGTGGAAATGGTAGGCCTGAAGACGAAGGACTTTCTTTAATAGAAACTGAAGATGGCATTTTTTCTCTAAAGGATTTAATCAATTCGGATCTAGAATTATATTTAGGTAAAGATCTTGCTAATAAATATGGAACAACAGGTGTGCTAATTAAAATGTTAGACTCTATGGAGCGTTTAACAGTTCAAGTACACCCAGATAAAGATTATGCGAAAACTGTTTTTAATTCAGAATTTGGAAAAACAGAATCTTGGTATGTTTTAAATACACGAGAAATAAATGGTGAAAAGCCAGTGGTTTACATGGGGTTTAAAAAACATGTAACTAAAGAAATTTGGAAGACTCATTTTGAGAATCAAAACATTGAAGGAATGTTAGATTGTTTACATAAAATCGAGGTAAAACCAGGTGATGCTTTTATGATTTATGGAGGTGTGCCACATGCTATTGGTGCAGGCTGTTTTTTAATGGAAGTGCAAGAGCCAACAGATTATACCATGCGTGTTGAAAAAACAACACCTGCAGGTTTAAAAATTGGTCCAGAATTAATTCATCAAGGTGTAGGTGAAGAAAAAATGTTAGAATGTTTTCATTACGATACTTTTACCATAGAAGAAGCCTTAAATGAATGGAAAATAACACCAGAAGTTTTAGAACATACAGATGAGTATACGTTTAAAACGTTATTTAATAAAAAACATACTAGTTGTTTTGGGTTAAGTGAATTGCTTTTAGACGGAAGACATACAATTAAAGGAAATTTATGTTTCTATGTCGCAGTTATTTATTCTGGTGACGGAGTAATTGAGTGTAACGGAAAAGAATATGAATATACACAAGGAGATGAAATATTTATTTCTGCAGCGATTTCAGAAATGACTTTTAAATCTAAAAGTGCTTCTAAAATTTTACTTTGTTATCCTCCAAACTAAATATATTTTGATTATAAGATGAAATAAATAGACTGTTTATGTCTGTTATAATAAAACCCCCGAGCTATGGCTTGGGGGTTTTAGATTTATGAAAATAAGGTGATTACGGAATTCCGTAAGGATGATATGTTTTTATTTTAGAAATTTAACGATAGATAATAACACTGTAACTATGGAATTATATAATCAACTTAAAAGTCTTGCAGATAAAGTAGAACAACTGAAAGATAGAATTGAAACTGAAGAATCTACTAAGCATGCTTTTACATTGCCTTTTATTAATATTTTAGGCTATGATACTTTTAATCCTACAGAGGTTGTACCAGAGTTTACAGCTGATTTAGGTTTAAAGAAAGGTGAAAAAGTAGATTACGCAATATTTCAAAATGACCAACCTATTTTAATTGTAGAGTGCAAACATTGGAAACAGAATTTAAATATTCATAATTCTCAGCTTTTTAGATATTTTCATGTTACAAAAACACGCTTTGCTCTGTTGACTAATGGTATTCAATATCGATTTTATACAGATTTAGAGGAAACTAATAAAATGGATGAAAAGCCTTTTTTAGAATTTGATATTACCAAGCTAAAAGAAAGTACAGCTAAAGAGGTAGAGAAATTTCATAAGTCAAAATTTGACGTATCACTTATTGTCGATAATGCGAGTCATTTAAAATATACACGAGAAATTAAATCGTTAATAGGTGAAGAACTTGCAGAACCTTCTCAAGATTTTGTAAAGCTGTTTGCCAACAAAGCATATAATGGTCGCTTAACAGCTAAGGTGGTAGATGAATTCACAGAAATTGTAAATAAAGCTTTTAATCAAATTATTAGTGAAAGAGTAAACGACCGATTGAACTCTGCTTTAAATAAAGAGCAAGAAAAACAATTGGAAGAAGAAAAAGTAGAAGAACAACCTAAAAGTAAAGTGATAACAACAGATGAAGAAATAGAAGCTTATCAAATTGTTGTGGCTATTTTACGTCGAAAAATAGCAAAAGAAAGAATTGTACAACGAGATACACAATCGTATTTCGGTATTTTATTAGATGACAACAATAGAAAACCAATTTGTAGACTTCACTTAAATGGTGGTATAAAATATATCAGTTTGTTTGATGAATCTAAAAATGAAACAAAAGAAAAAATTGAGTCTATAGATGCTATTTATAATTTTGAAAAACAATTGTTACAGACTATAGGGTGTTATGATAATGAATAAAATTTTCAATAAAGTATAAGTTTTCAGAAGAGTTTAGTGTGGAGTTATATAAAAAATCAATAAAATCAGTTTATTTGACTTTCTATAATTATGACATTTTCAATAAGAAGGTTTTAATTTTAAAATACGATAATTATGAATGTTTAAGTATGTTTTAACAGTATTTTACTTGTGATTCTACAACTAAACAAATAACTTAGGAAGAAACCCTTAAAGCGCGTTTTAAATGAGAAAACACATTAAACTTATTACTTGTATCATACTTATTTTAATCTTTTTTTATATTGAAACCCTATTAAATTTTAGCAGTTCTGTTTTGGGACTTGAAAATTTTGATAATTCATTATTGGTTTCCCAAAGGCAAAACTTTTTAATTTTTTGTTTTGCATGGCTTCTTATTATATTTTTAAGAAAAGGAAAAAGAAGTTTTTTAAAGCATTACGATATTTCGGCTGAAGATAATCTTGAAGCCAGGAAGATGTATACGCAAATCAGCTTGTTAGAGAAAATTATCATTTTCGTTATCATCTTATTTGCAGTAGGTTTTATTTTACTCTCTTTTGATAGTATAAAGAAAATTGGTTACGGAATCTTTGCATCTGCAGGTTTAGCCGGAATTATAATTGGTTTATCAGCGCAAAAAGTTGTTGGTGCATTATTAGCAGGAATTCAAATCGCATTTACGCAACCTTTTAGAATTGATGATGCTGTTGTTGTAGAAAATGAATGGGGTTGGATTGAAGAAATTAACCTTACTTATGTGGTGATTAGACTTTGGGATAAAAGACGATTAGTTTTGCCTTCTACTTACTTTTTAGAAAATCCGTTTCAAAACTGGACAAGAAATTCTGCGGATATTATAGGTTCCGTGTTTTTGCATACCGATTATCGTGTTTCATTTGATGATTTACGTACCGAATTAACTAAAATCTTAGAAAGCACATCGCTTTGGGATAAACAAGTTAATGTTTTGCAAGTCACAGACTCTAAAGAAAACTCTGTTGAAATTCGTATTTTAGTAAGTGCTAAAAATTCGCCTACCGCTTGGGACTTACGTGTTCATGTTCGTGAAAAAATGATTAAATTTATTCAAGAAAATTACCCTGAAAGCCTTCCTAGAACACGTGTTTATTTAACGGATAATAAAGTGTCAAAAGATTAAATTTATAAGCGTTTTTCAATGATAAAATATTCGTCATCATCAAGGTTTTTAAATTTTGATGCCGTCATGGCTTCATTAATGCTTATTGTTATCTCTATAGGAATTTTCACTTCTGTAGAATCAATTTGGATCAAAGTCATCACGATTATATTTTTAGTAGTAGTTTTGATATTTATAATACTCTATCTAAGAAAAAAAGTATTTACTATTAAGTTCTTAGAAGCTGTTATTTCAGTAGACTACATTTATCTGGATAAAAGCATACAGATTCTTTATAATGAATTAATTGCAGTAGAATTTATTTCGGTTCATAAATCACCAGATAGAAATAGAATAAAGTTTATGAAAGATGATAAAGTTGAGTCTCTAAGGTTTTTATCCATAGCGCAATCTGATAGCTATATTGAATTTGTTAAATGGTTAAAATCTAAAAATGAAAAAATAGAACTAACTGTTTTTCCTTCAGATCATATTATGAATCATAAAATTCAAGAAGTATACGGTTTTAAGTACCGCTAATACTAATAAGCGTAACACATTAAATGTTGAAAAAGAAAGTTGTAATCCTTATAATCCTATTATCTGTAGGTGCTTTTGGATTTTTTATATTAAAAACAATTAATATTAATCCAGAATATAAAGTAGGGAAACAAATTGATCAATTTAATGGAGTCGCTGTTTATTATAATGGAAGCGTAGGTCATGTTAATGGACGAGAATTGACAGCTGATGGTTATAATCTTGGATTAAAGTATCAATGTGTAGAGTTTGTAAAGCGATACTACTACGAAGCTTTAAATCATAAAATGCCTAATAGCTACGGACATGCTAAAGATTTTTTTGATAATAAGGTTAGCAATGGTAAAATTAATAAAGCAAGAAATTTAATTCAATATACAAATCCAAGTCTTTCTAAACCTAGGTTACATGATTTGGTGGTGTATTCAGGGACTGTACTAAATAAATATGGTCACGTTTCAATTATTTCTCAAGTTACAGATAAGGATATCGAAATTATACAGCAAAATCCGGGGCCTTTTGGTGATTCACGTAAACGATATCATTTAATTAAAGAGAATGGTAAGTGGAAAATTAATAATCATCAAATATTAGGATGGTTACGGAAAAAATAAAGAATTTTAAGGATCTGTTTTATCAATAAAAAAAGCCTAAACAAAATTTGTCTAGGCTTTTTCGCTATTAACCAACCTTAACTAACACTATTATAAAAATTAATTTATAACAATTATTACTTAAAAAAACTATACTACCATAGACGCAATAAGTTCAATATTATTTCATAGCTTTTGGTGTTTAACTTGCATTTAACACTTATTGTAATACCTCTTAAATACTCATAAATTATGATTTGAAAAATTTTAGAATCTTATAAATTTTAGTTTATATTTAAAATATGAAAACAACATTAGTTATAGGAGCCTCGTTAAAACCAGAACGTTATTCAAATATTGCAATCAAAAAATTACGCCATTTTAAACACGATGTGAAAGCTTTTGGTTTAAAACTAGGTAAGGTTGAAGATGTTTCTATTGATACCGAGTTAATGCCGTATAAAGATATTGATACCGTAACACTATATCTTAATCCACAACGCCAAAAACCGTATTATAATTACATAATAGGTCTTAACCCTAAACGCGTCATTTTTAATCCAGGAACAGAAAACACTGAATTTTATAATATTTTAGAACAGAATAATATTGAATTTGAAGTCGCTTGTACTTTAGTGTTATTGAGTACAGGACAATATTAAGCTTTCTTTTTGAGAAGCAGTAAACCTAAAAACATGAATAGGCCGTTGTAGATTAGTATTTCAAATCCTATTTCGTGACCATTAAATAATTCTTTAGAATATAAGTTTAAGAGGTATGAAATTAATGGAGCTACAATTGCTACAATCCAAACTAACTTGTCTTTAATTTGAAATTTAGTAAATAGACCAAAGGCAAACAAACCTAATAATGGTCCGTAAGTGTAACCTGCAGCTTTAAAGAGTTCCCAAATAACGGAAACATCTTTAAATATAAAATCGAATAATAAAATCACTAGAACAAGTACGGCACTAAATCCAATATGAACACGTTTTCTTAAGTTTTTTCTTTTAGCCTCAGGCCTGTTTTCAATATTTAAAATATCAAAACAAAAAGATGTTGTTAGGGATGTTAAAGCAGAATCTGCACTAGAATAAGCAGCAGCAATTAAACCAAGTAAAAAGAACGCTGAGGTAACAATGCCTATTTCTGGTAACATAGCAATCGTTGGAAATAAATCATCTTTAGACGCTGAGATACCATGCGCAGCGGCATATTGTGTTAACATCAGTCCAAGAACTAAGAAGAGTAGATTTACAAAAATTAATACAATACTAAAGGTTATCATATTTTTCTGCGCATCTTTCAAATTACGGCAAGTCAGGTTTTTTTGCATCATATCTTGATCTAAACCTGTCATGGTAATGGTAATAAAAATCCCAGATAAAAAGCTCTTCCAAAAATATTGCGGATCATTTCCATTTTCAAAAAAGAACACCTTCGTTAGGTTACTTTCTCTGGTGTAAGTAATCACTTCGCTAATGCTATTTAAATCTAAAGCAGATGCTAAAAATACAATGGCAACAACTACAGATATTAACATAAATAAAGTCTGAAGTGTATCGGTAAAAATGATTGTTTTTATTCCACCTTTAAAGGTGTAAAGCCAAATTAATACAATGGTGATAATTACAGTAATGGCAAAAGGAATATCAAATAAGTCAAACACTAAAAGTTGTAAAACTTTAGCAACAAGGAATAAACGAAAAGCAGCACCAACCGTTCTTGAAATTAAAAAAGCAACAGAGCCAGTTTTATAACTTACAATACCAAAACGATCTTTTAAATAGGTGTAAATAGAAGTAAGATTAAGCTTGTAATAAAGCGGTAATAACACAAAAGCGATAATTAAATACCCAAAGAAATATCCGAAAACAACTTGTAAATAACCAAATTGTTTTGCTTCAATAGCACCAGGAACCGAAATAAATGTAACGCCAGACAAAGAAGCACCTATCATTCCAAAAGCCACCAAATACCAAGGAGCAGATTTGTTTGCCTTAAAAAAAGCAGCATTAGAATCTTCTTTTCCTGTGAAATAAGAGATTAATATAAGTAAACCAAAGTAGCATACAATTAAGATAAGTATTGATGTTGGCGACATGAAATTGACATTTTAGTATAATTTATGAAAGTAATGTATTTGAAAAAAAGGACAGCTTTAAAATAGAATTAATTACGAAAAAAATATAAGCGTATGTATAATTTACTCTAAAATAGAGTTTTAAGTTGCTCCTTTTTTATAGGCAAAAATCAGTATCTTCGCGGCTATGGAATTTTCATCAAAACTCTTAGAAAACGCTGTTAACGAGATGTCTCAATTACCTGGTATTGGTAAGCGTACAGCTTTGCGTTTAGTGTTGCACATGTTACGACAACCCGAAAATCAAACCTTTCAATTAGCCAATGCATTAACAAAGGTGAGAGGAGAAATTAATTTTTGTAAATCGTGTCATAATATTAGTGATACGGTATTGTGTGAAATATGTGCAAACCCAAATCGTAATAGCGAACTAATCTGTGTTGTAGAGGATATTAGAGATGTAATGGCTGTAGAAAACACAAGCTCTTTTAAAGGTTTGTATCATGTTTTAGGAGGAAAGATATCTCCAATGGATGGTATTGGTCCTCAAGATTTAAATATTACCTCTTTAGTAGAAAAGGTAAAGGAAGGAAAAGTGAAAGAATTAATCTTTGCCATGAGCCCTACGATGGAAGGAGACACAACAAACTTTTATATATTTAGACAATTACAAGATTATAAAGTCACAACCTCTACTATTGCAAGAGGTGTTGCTGCCGGAAACGAATTAGAATATACAGACGAAATTACTTTAGGTCGAAGTATTATAGATCGTGTCCCATTTGAAGCTTCATTAAAATCGTAATATTATTTTGAAACTTTCAGTCATCATTTTAAATTATAATGTCCGCTATTTTTTAGAGCTCTGCCTTAAAAGTGTTCAAGCGGCTATTGCAACTATTGATGCAGAAATTATCGTAGTAGATAATAACTCTCAAGATGATAGTTGTGCTATGGTGAAGCAATTATTCCCTTCGGTAAAGCTCATTGAGAATAAAGATAATCCTGGATTTTCAAAAGGAAATAATATTGGTGTAGCTCAGGCAAAAGGAGAATACCTTTGTATTCTTAATCCAGATACGGTTGTTGCAGAGGATACTTTTACTAAACTCATTAATTTTACAGATTCTAAAAATAATCTAGGAATTGTTGGTTGTCAGCTAATAGATGGAAAGGGGAGATTTCTTCCAGAAAGTAAACGTAACATTCCAACTCCAAAAGTAGCTTTAAAAAAAATATTGGGCAGCACTAATGATTATTATGCAAATCATATTAATATAGAGGAAACTGGTAAAGTAGATATTTTAGTAGGTGCTTTTATGTGGCTCAAAAAAGAAGTCTATAATGCTGTTGGCGGATTCGATGAAGCCTATTTTATGTATGGTGAAGATATCGATTTATCATATAAAGTAGTAAAAGCAGGATATGATAATTTCTATTTCGGAAACACTACAATCATTCATTTTAAAGGAGAGAGTACCTTAAAAGATTCTAAATATGCAAAACGTTTTTACGGAGCGATGCAGATTTTCTATAAAAAACATTTTAAACAGAGTTTATTATTCAATGCAGTAGTTTGGTTAGGGATTAAAATGGCCTTTTTAATGCGAAAAACTCCAATTGATGTTGTCGTGAATTCAAATAGATCTTATTTATATACTGCCGATTTAAATACTAATTTGGTTGAGAAATTACCAAAGCCAACTCAAGTTGATGAAGATATAAGACGAGATGTTGAAAATAATAGTATGATTGTTTACGATTTTAAATTACTGAACGCGAGTAGTGTAATTGCAGATATGAAGCAAAAATCGAAACAAGATCATATTGTCTTTAGATTTCTTTCAAAAAACTGTAAATTTATCCTCGGAAGCGATAGTGCTAATAATAGAGGAGAGGTTCTACACTTCTAAACTATATTTATTGAATTAAATTCAGTAAAACACGTATTTTTTCAGTAATTTTGCACGCGATTAGCAAATAACGACCCACAAATTATAGATATGGCAAATTTTGAACTTAAGTTACCTAAAATGGGAGAAAGTGTTGCAGAAGCAACAATAACCTCATGGCTTAAAGATGTTGGAGATACAATTGAAGCAGATGAAGCTGTTTTAGAAATTGCAACAGATAAAGTTGATAGTGAAGTACCAAGTGAAGTAGATGGTGTTTTAGTTGAAAAATTGTTTGATGTTGATGATGTAGTACAAGTAGGACAAGTTATTGCGGTTATAAAAACAGAAGGTGGCGATACAATAGAAGTAAAAGCTACTGAAGCGCAACCAGAACCTGTTGCAGAAACAGAAGCTCCTAAAGCAGTGGCTGAAGTTGCTAAAACTGTTGTTGCAGCTAAAGAATCTGTAGAACCAGTAATTTCTACAGAGGATCGTTTTTATTCTCCTTTAGTAAAAAATATAGCAAAAAAAGAGGGTATAGCACAATCTGAATTAGATACAATTCAAGGTACTGGTAAAGATAACCGTGTTACTAAAAATGATATTAAAACATATTTAGAGTCTCGTAGTTCTGCTCCTGTAGCAGCTCCTAAAGCAGATTCTGTAGTGAGCAATACATCTAAAACTCAAAGTAAGCCTGTTACACAGACACCTGTTGTAACTTCTGGTGATGATGAAATTATTGAAATGTCTAGAATGGGGAAACTTATTTCTAAGTACATGGTAGATTCTATTCAAACTTCAGCTCACGTACAATCGTTTATTGAAGCAGATGTAACTAATATTTGGAATTGGAGAAAGAAGGTGAAGAGTGGTTTTATGAAACGTGAAGGTGAGAACTTAACCTTTACACCAATCTTTATGGAAGCTATAACAAAGGCTCTAAGAGATTTTCCTATGATGAATATTTCTGTTGAAGGCGATAAAATTATAAAAAAGAAAGCTATTAATGTTGGTATGGCAGCAGCATTACCAGATGGTAATTTAATTGTTCCTGTAATTAAAAATGCAGATCAATTAAGTTTATTAGGAATGGTAAAACATGTTAACGATTTAGCAAATAGAGCGCGTTTGGGTAAATTAAATCCAGATGATATACAAGGAGGAACTTATACAGTAACTAATGTTGGTACATTTGGTAGCATTATGGGAACACCAATTATCAATCAACCACAAGTGGGAATATTAGCTTTAGGTGCCATTAGAAAAGTACCTGCTGTTATTGAAACTTCAGAAGGCGATTATATTGGTATCCGTTACAGAATGTTTTTATCGCACTCTTATGACCATAGAGTTGTTAATGGTGCACTTGGTGGACAATTTGTAAAAGCAGTAAAAGATTATTTAGAAGCTTGGGATTTAGATCGCGAGATTTAAGTCTATTTTATATAAGAATTAATCAACAAAAGCACAGTTTTACGACTGTGCTTTTTTGTTTTTAAATCTATAATAATCTCACCATCAAATTTCTTCTATTTATAACAAAAAATTATCATTATTAAGTTTTGTTATGAACGTAAGTTCATTACCTTTATGTAAAATTAAGACAAATGCCACGCCCAAAAAAGAAGAGAAAAGTTGATTTCCCACCTAAGATGCTTGGTTTTAAGCCATTTGGTATTCGGTTCTGCGAAACAGAGCATATTATTATGCAATACGAAGAATACGAAACCGTGAAACTAGTTATATACGATGACCTTTCGCAAGGAGATGCTGCGGATAAAATGGAGGTTTCTAGGCCTACGCTTACCCGGATTTATAATAGTGCTTTAAAAAAAATTGGACAAGCCTTTGTAGAAGGAAAATCGATTCTTATTAAAGGTGGGGATTTTGAATTTGAGAAAGATTGGTATAAGTGTAAAACCTGCTTCAAACTAATAGCCGGTGTTGAAAATAATTTAAAGTGTGATGATTGTTCTTCGGGAGATACAAATGAATTGGTAAATTTAAATGAATAAATTATGTCAAATTTAAACCATAGAGGTCCAGATAATTTAGGTCCAAAAACAGGAATGAAATTAGGGAAATGTAGAAAGACTAAATCTGATACTGTTGAGGATTCTGAAATTAGGCAATGTAGAAAAGGAAGGATAAAAAAATCACATTGTAACTGGTTAGAAAGATTATATCATGAAGAAAATTGCTGTTCCCATAACTCAAAATAACAAAATTGAAAGCTGTTTTGGAGATTCTAAGTTTTATGAAATTTATATTTTCTCTAAAACTAATGATATTTTAGATGTGCAATTGTTAGAGTTAGACAAAAGTTATGGCTGTTCTAATGTTGTAAACGTATTGGCAAATGCAGAAGTTACCTTTATGTTATCAGATCATATAGGAAATAAGGCTTTCAATAGATTAAATAAAGCAGGGATTAAGGTGATAAGAGGATGTTCGGGTGATTCTGCTGATGTTATTTTACAGTTTGTTGAAAATGAAATTATAGATAGTGGAACAAGTTGTTCACTTCATAAAAAAAAGAATAAGCAGTTAAAAGACTATAAATGTCACTGCTAATAAAAAAAATAGGAATGCTTAATTGATTTCTATTCACAAAAAATAAAAATTATATTAATGTCTATTAAAGATTCAGCTATTATAGAAGGAGTAAGGGTTAAGTTACCTACTAAGTTTGGTCATTTTGAATTAATCCCTTTTAAAGAAAAAGTAAATGGTTTTGAGCACATGGCTCTTATTAAAGGAGATTTAACCTCAAAAGATACTGTCTTAACACGTATACATTCAGCTTGTGCTACCGGAGACTTATTCGGGTCCTTAAAATGCGATTGTGGTGATCAATTAATTGAAGCCATGAAGATGATTGAGAAAAACGGAACAGGCGTTATTGTCTACTTGCAACAAGAGGGTAGAGGTATAGGTCTAATGAATAAGATGAAAGCTTATAAACTTCAAGAAGAAGGATTCGATACCATTGAGGCTAATTTAAAATTGGGCTTTGCTTCCGATGAAAGAGATTATAACGTAGGCGTAGAAATTCTTAATGCTGTTGGGGTAAAACAAGTGAACCTGTTAACTAATAATCCTGATAAAATTTCAGGATTAGAGAAAAGCGGAATTAAGGTTGTAAAACGCGTTCCTATAATAATACCATCAAACCCATTTAATAAGAGTTATTTAGCGACCAAAGAAAATCAAATGGGACATCAACTCACTGAAAGTAAATTAGAAGATAAATGCTGTGATCACTGATACATTTCAATTAAGACCACATTACGGCGAGGTTGATCAAATGCGATATGTATATCATGCAAATTATCTTACATATTGTCACCAAGCACGTAATGAGTTGTTAAGAAAACTAAACTTAGATGAGGTTGTTCTTGAAAGGAATAATATCATATTACCCGTTATTTCATTTGATATTAGCTATAAAAAACCTGCATATTTTGATGAGCTTATTACGGTAAAAACTATAATAAGAGAAATGCCTAAAGTGCGTTTTAATTTTGAATTTGAAATTAGAAATGAACAAAACATCCTTTTAATTAAAGCGAAGTCAACAGTTGTTTTTGTAGATGTTGAATCGCGTTTACCTAAAAAGATCCCTGAGTTTATTCAAAATATATTCAAAAAGGAATTTTAATAAAATTACATACATCTAGTATATTGTAGCTAGTTTTTTACTTTTGCTGTTTTTAGAAATTATGAAATCGAATAAATAGAAACAGGAATGAGGGTTAAATTTTTAAAATAAACCTATTTTTATCAAAATTTTTAAAGAAGTTCATAAAAAGAACACAAAATATACTAGTTAATTGATACTCTAAATACTCTGGTTAGAGAATTTCGTTCTTCTGAACGTTTTAAAAATGAAGCATTTATGACAAATAATATAATTATTGAAAATCAATATAAAAGAACAAGTTTGTTTGAAAAAGATAATGTTAATTATCTCGTACACGTTTTAAAAAGGTTTAATACAGTACCTAAGCTTAACAATATAAATATTATTACTTCTAGTACGGTACCAGATGTATTTAAAATTGTACCAAATGAATCAATTATAATTGGTGCTTCATATTTAAAAAATCCAGTTTTAGCTTTAGTTTATTTACGATACGGAATTGAGTGGCAACTCTGGTATAAAGCATTAAGTAGTAAAAATGAAGATTCTGCTTTGTGTGATATTGCTGCTTTTGAAGTAACTAGAATATTCTACAAATTATTACCAAAAGAAGACAAGGAAAAGTTAAAATCTCTTGATTATTTTTTAATCGAATTATTTAAAAAAGACGAAGACTTAAGTATTGAAGATTTATTAAAACATAAAGAATTACAGGCTTTTCATGATTTAGATAATGCGGATAAGCAATTTGAAGAGTCTTGGTTACCTATTGTAGAAAATTTAGCGAAACCAACAGAGTATTTGTTAATGGCTGGTGGAGATCTTAGGTTAAATATAGACGAAGTTGCTTTATTAAATAAGTACGGTTGTAGACCATTTCCAAGACCTGAGGCATTTACTTTTGCATCATCAACAGCGACAAGTGTTTCTAATTTTGCTTTTGATAAAACAGATAAAGTAAGAAGTATATTAATTAAAAATAGCTTAAAAAACGGTTTTAAAAAGACAACTAATGAGTTTTCAGAATTATTAAAAACCAATGTTAAGAATATCTTTAAATTAAATGAAGCCTGCGAAATTATTTTTTCTCCTTCAGGTACAGATGCGTCTCTTCAAATTGCAGCGATAACTCAAATTATAACAGATAAAGATATTACACATGTTTTAGTTGCTTCAGACGAAACAGGAAGTGGAGTTCCTGCAGCATTAAAAGGTTGTCATTTCGAAAACACAACAGCTCTTAATTATCCAATTAAAAAAGGAGACAAAATAGAAGGGTTTAGAAATGTTGAATTGATAAAAATTACATTTAGAGATGAAAACGGAAAATTAAAATCAGAATCTCAATTAGATTCTGAAGTGTTTACAGCTGTTTCAGAAACTCAAAAATTAGGGAGACATATTGTCTTGCATGTTATGGATCATTCTAAATTAGGGTATCAGTCGCCTAGTGAAGAAATGATGCAGAAATTAGATGATTTACAAGATGTGTCTATGCAAGTTATTGTAGATGCAGCTCAGCTTCGTTTAGATCCATCAGATATAAGGTCTTATTTAGAAAAAGATTACATTGTTTCTACTACCGGAAGTAAATATTTTACAGGACCTCCTTATGCAGGAGCGTTAATTTTACCAGAAAGTGTAAGTGAAGTTATTAAATCTTCAAAAAATGTGTTGCCAGCAGGTCTAACACAGTATTATAATCATTCAGATTGGCCTATATCATGGTTCTGTTCAAAAGATTTATCTGAAGGATTTAATTATGGTTCTTATATGCGTTGGAATGCTGCCATTGTTGAAATGGATAGATACTTTAAAACACCAATTTTATATAGAAACATGGGAATTGAGATGTTTTGTAATTTTGTAGAAGACTCTATAAAAGATGCCACATTCTTAAAACCTCTTTATGGTGATGAAGTTAAACCTAGTAGTAATAATAGCAAGGAATTTGGAATAAGAAATATTCGTACTATTTTTCCTTTTTTCATTCTTAAAAATAATGAAGCATTGTCAGTTGATAATGTGAAAAAATTATATGCATTATTAAATTCCGATTTATCAGATCAGTTTGAAGGTTCTCCATTAGATACCATAAGGCTTGCGGCGCAAAAATGCCATATAGGACAAGCTGTTAATGTAAAATATACAAATGACTTACAAAGTGCTGTATTAAGAATTAGTTTGGGAGCAAGAGTTATTTCTGAAAGTTGGGTAAATAGAGATATTAGCTTGTTTTTTATAAATATAGAAGCGCAAATGAATCAAGTTACGGTTATTATAAGAAAAATTGAATTGATTCTTAATCACCCTGAATTGTTGAAATAATTAGGATTACTATTTAAGGTTTATATAGAATAAAAAAAGGCACAGTTTGTAAACTGTGCCTTTTTTTCTATCTAGTTAACTTTTGAAATTAGAATTTATAATTAAAATACTTTAGAGCTTCTATTTTTTTTAATCACTATGTTCTTTATATTATTCTTTAATAATATTAGCTGCAATAGTCTTTAAGAAGGTGTTAATTTTATAAGGCTTTACAATAGAATCGTCAAATTGTGCAGATTTAAAATGATCATCTTGTTCATTCTGTGTCACAGCTGTCAACGCAATGATAGTTACAGTTTTACCTAATCTTCGGATTCTTTTAGTGGCTTCAATACCATCCATTTGAGGCATAAAAACATCCATTAACACCATGTCATAGTCAGATTCTATAATTTTATCAATTCCTTCTTGTCCGTTGCTAGCTATGTCTGCTTGTATGCCGTGGCTTTCTAAGGTTTTCTTGGTAACTAAAAGATTAATAGTATTATCATCTACAACTAAAATTTTCTTACCACGAAGGATGTCTATCGTAGAAATATCTTCTTTATCTTGGTTAATATGTTCTTCAGTAGCTATTCCAAAAGTCATTTCAAAAAAGAAATTCGAGCCTTTTCCAATAGTACTTTTTAGTTGTATGCTCGATTTCATTTCAATTAGTAACTTTTGAACGATGGTAAGTCCTAGGCCAGAACCTTGAAAAAGGCTTTGATGATTAAGTTGTCCAAATTCTTCAAAGATCTTTTTCTGGTCATTTTCAGAAATTCCTTCTCCATTATCTTTTACCTCAAATAAAATTTTTAAATGATCTTTAGTGCTTTCAATTAAATTAACAATAAGTTTTACTTCACCTTGATTAGTGAATTTTAAAGCATTTCCTAATAGATTAATTAAGACTTGAGATATTTTAGTTTGATCACCTTTTATCCAATGAGGAATTTTTGAATCTAGAGTTATAATTAGGTTGTTGTCGGTCTGACCTGTTATGTATTCTAGAGATTCTTTAATGTTATATAAAAAATCTTTGAGATGAAATGATTTGGACTCTATTTCATTTTTCTCATTAGAATCCATTTTATTTAAAGTGAGGACGTCGTTTACAAGATTAAGTAAATAATCTGCTGAAAATTTTAAAGATTGTAATTCTGTTTTGTGAGATTTAAGACTTTTGTCATTATTAAGTATCGTACTTAAGCCGATTATTCCATAGAGAGGGGTACGCAGTTCGTGACTCATAGTAGATAGAAAGCGAGATTTAGATTTAGCTAGTTTCTCAGATTCTAGCTTAGCTTCAAGATAATCTTGATTTTTCTTTTTTAATAAAGCATTTAACTTTTTTCTATGTTTAATTACCTTGAGGAGGTTAATAACTAGAGCTAAAAGTAATAATGAAACAATGACGCTAGCAATTAAAAATTTATTTTGTTTATCCGCTTTTTCTATAATTAATTCACTTCTTAAGGCTTGATTTTCTAGAGCCTCTTGCATTTGTGATTTTTTTAAGCTAACAGTTAAAATTTTAGCCGATTTTTCTATATCTTTTTGTTGTTCACTCTGCGATATACTATCTGTAATTTTGCTAATCTTATAAGCCGTTTTGTAATCCCCTTTTTTTACTAAACAATTTATATATCCTTCGTATGCCTTTTTTAAGATTTCATTAAAGTTTGTTTGTTTAGCTAATTCTACAGTTTCTATATATAATTTTAAGGCAAGGTCGTAGTCTTCATCCATAAAAGCATAATTTGCCTTAAATAAATTAATTCCTGTAAATCCTATTTTAAAACCTTTCGGAATATTTTTTTCGGCAGCATCTAAATAAGGTTTGGCTTTTTTGTAATCTTTGAATTGAACTAGGATGGTTTCAGAGATGTTATAGTTAAGTATAAAAAGAGTACGTTTGCTCTCTTGTTTCTCAGCTAGCGGAATAGCTTTGTTAAAAGCATTGAGAGCTTTGTCATATTCTTTAAAAGCAAAATAGATATTTCCTAAATCTATCTGAGCACTTATAATAGAATTAGGAGTTTTTAGTTTTTTAGCTAATTCTGTATTTTCTCTTGCATATTCAAATGATTTTATTGAATCCTTTAAATAGTGATAAGAATTTGCGAGATAACTATTAATCTGAAAAATCTCATTAGGAAGTTCATTCTCTTTTGCAAGTTTTAAAATTTCATTTCCTTTTAAAATAGCGGTACTGTAATCTTCCTTATAATAGTCAGAGATCATAGATTCTGTGAGGGAATCAAGGTGAGTTTTGACTGTCGATACTGGTTTATTAGCCAAATTTTCAATTGAATCATTCTGCTTTTGAGCAAAAATACTATTAAAAAAGATAAAGGGTATTAATATGGTTAAGTATACTCGCATTCAGGATTGTTAATGTAAATGTTAAATTACTAAATAATATTGTTATGAAAGTTGTTTAGTATCTGCTTTTTTTAGATTTTATGCTATTTTTTCAAAAATAACCAAGTTTAATAAATAACCTAGATTTTTATGTTTTTAAAACCTAATATGTCTTTTTCAAAGAATCTAACTACCTTTGCATAAATTCAATAACAAATGCAACTTAACCTATCAAAACCAATCTGTTTTTTCGATTTAGAAACTACGGGTATCAATATTTCAAAAGACCGTATTGTTGAAATCTCAATCCTTAAAGTTCATCCAGATGGTAAGGAAGAAGCTAAAACTTGGGTTGTAAATCCAGAAATGCCAATTCCTGCAGAAGTTACTGAGATTCATGGTATTTCAGATGCAGATGTAGTTGGTAAACCAACTTTTAAAGAATTATCTAAGGAAATCTATAATTTAATTAAAGATTCTGATTTAGGTGGTTTTAATTCTAATCGATTCGATATCCCTTTATTAGCAGAAGAAATGTTGAGGGCAGATGTTGATTTTGATATGAAAAATACGCAATCTGTAGATGTACAAACTATATTTCATAAAATGGAGCAACGTACATTGGTTGCTGCTTATAAATTTTATTGCGATAAAAGTTTAGAAGATGCACACAGTGCAGAGGCAGATACAAAAGCAACTTACGAAGTTTTAAAAGCGCAATTAGATCGTTATGAAGAATTAGAGAATGATACTAAATTTTTAGCCGAATTTAGTTCGCGTAAGAAATTTGCAGATTTCGCAGGTTTTTTAATTTTTAATAAAGAAGATGAAGAGTGTTTTTCGTTCGGTAAGCATAAAGGAAAACGTGTTTTAGATGTTTTAGATAAAGAACCTGGTTATTTTGGATGGTTGCTCAATGCAGATTTTCCACTTTATACTAAAAAGGTTTTAACGGCTATTAAATTAAGACAGTTTAATAATAAATTAAGTTAGTTGTCGTTTCTGCGAAGGCAGAAATCCATAATGTAAAATAAACGTCAAATTAATAAGTTTACTGCTTTTGCAGGAATAATAGAGACATGAAGCTAATTTGTATAGGTCGTAATTATACCGATCACATAAAAGAACTAGAAAACGAAAAACCAACAGACCCTGTAATCTTTTTAAAACCAGATACAGCGATCTTATTAAAGAAACAACCTTTCTTTATACCTGATTTTTCCGATGAAGTGCATCATGAAGTCGAATTATTGATAAAAATTAATAAAGTTGGTAAACATATTGATAAAAAATTCGCTCATAAATATTATGATGAAATTGGGTTAGGAATAGACTTTACAGCACGTGATCTTCAGTCAAAATTAAAAGCTAAAGGTTTGCCTTGGGAAAAAGCAAAAGCTTTTGATGGTGCTGCGGTAATAGGTAAGTGGTTGCCTAAGAGTAAGTTTCATAGCGTAGATAATGTTAGTTTTAGTTTAAAGAAAAATAATGAGTTAGTTCAGCAAGGAAATACAGAGCTTATGCTTTGGAAAGTTGACGAACTCATCGAATATGTGTCAAAATATTTCACTTTAAAAATTGGAGATATTATATTTACGGGCACACCAGCAGGTGTTGGTAAAGTTTTTGCAGAAGATCAATTAAAAGGATATCTAGAAGACGAAGAAATGTTTTCAATAAAAATCAAATAAATGTCACAACATTATAAATTAGATCGTGTACGAGAATTGGCTGAAGATGATGAAGATTTTGTTTCAGCAATAGCGGCCGCGTTTATAGAAGAAGTCCCAGAAGATGCAGAACGTTTAAAAGTAGGCGTTCCTAATAAAGATTTTAAAGATGTCTATCAAGCCGCTCATAAAATGAAGCCTACGATAGATATGTTTGAGTTAGGTGTTTTAGACACACTAATCGAAGTACAAGATTGGGGAAAGTTTGAGCAAGGTGATAAAGATGTAACAGCAGAACTTCAAATTGTACTTAAAGCTGTAGAGAATGCTACTAATGAAATTAAAGCCGATTTCGGATTATAATTAATGCAAGCAGAAATAATTACAATTGGAGATGAAATTCTAATTGGACAAATTGTTGATACAAATTCAGCATTTTTAGGAAAAGAATTTAATAAAATAGGAGTTTCAATCTACCAGATTACATCGGTACAAGATGATAAAAATCATATCCTTAAAGCTTTAAAAGAAGCTGAAGGTAATGCAGATATCATTATTGTAACTGGTGGATTAGGGCCAACGAAAGATGATATCACCAAGCATACCATTTGCGAATACTTTAATGATGTTTTAGTTGAAGATAAAGCCGTTCTAGAGAATGTGGAACGCATATTTTCAAATCATAAATCCCCCTTATTAACCGTTAATAAGCATCAAGCATTAGTGCCCTCTAAATCTAAGGTATTGATGAATCATAACGGAACAGCTCCAGGAATGTGGTTAGAGAAAAACGGAAAAGTATTTGTTTCACTACCGGGAGTACCTTTAGAGATGAAAGCGTTAATTACAGAGCAAGTTATTCCTAAATTACGAGCGCAATTCAGTTTTCCATATATAATGCACAAAACGATATTGACTTATGGTCTTGGTGAAAGTGCATTAGCAGAACGTATTGAGGAGTGGGAAGATAATTTACCTAGCTTTATAAAACTAGCTTATTTGCCAAGTTTAGGACGTGTGCGTTTGCGTTTATCCGCAAAAGGAACAGATCAAATTATTGTGGGTGACGAGGTTCAAAGACAAGTTAATTTGTTATTGCCTCAGATTGAAGATGTTTTTGTTGGGTATGAAGAAGATCAATCTCTTGAAGCTTTAATTGGGAGACGTCTTTCCGAAATGGGAAAAACATTAGCCGTTGCCGAAAGTTGTACTGGTGGTCTAATAACGCAATCATTTACAGCAAATGCAGGTGCTTCAGCTTTTTTTAAAGGAGGTTTAGTGCCTTATGCGACGGAATCTAAAGTGAAAATTTTAGGGATTTCTGAAGCGATTATAAATGAACATTCAGTAGTGAGTAAAGCGGTAGCAGAAGCTATGGCTACAAATGTAAGAGCATTATTTGATAGTGATTATGCAATAAGTACAACAGGTAATGCAGGTCCATCAAAAGGAGATTCAGATGCCGAAGTTGGTACCGTTTGGATTGCTGTAGCAACTAAAGATAAAGTAATCTCTGAAGTTTTTAACTTTGGAAAGCACCGTGAAAACGTGATTGGACGTGCTACAAATAAGGCTTTTAGCATGCTTCAAAAAGAAATTTTAAAAAAGAAGTGATTTAAGTTTGCTGAAACGTAAAGTTTTATTAAATTTGCACCCTTGTTTAAAATATCCTATGTGAGGATGTTTAGATAAACATAAATAATAATACACCTAAAGAAAGAATACAATGTCAAGAGTTTGTGAACTTACTGGGAAGAAAGCGATGGTTGGAAACAATGTTTCTCACGCAATGAATAAAACTAAACGCAAGTTTGATGCAAACTTGATTAAGAAACGTTTTTATATTCCTGAAGAAGATAAGTGGGTAACATTAAAAGTTTCTACATCAGCGTTAAAGACTATCAATAAAATTGGTATCGAAGCGATGTTGAAAGAAGCTAGAGCAAAAGGATTTTATAAATAATAGCGTTTTTTACGCTTAAGTCGATTTACAATGGCAAAAAGAGGAAATAGAATACAAGTGATCTTAGAGTGCACAGAGCACAAAACTTCTGGACAACCAGGAACATCTAGATACATTACAACGAAAAATAAAAAGAATACGCCAGATCGTATGGAGATTAAGAAATTTAATCCTATCCTTAAGCGTATGACAGTTCATAAAGAGATAAAATAAGAAACCATGGCAAAGAAATCAGTAGCGTCTTTACAGACAGGATCAAAGCGTTTGACAAAAGCGATAAAAATGGTAAAATCACCAAAAACTGGAGCTTACATGTTTGTAGAATCAGTAATGGCACCAGAATTTGTCAGTGACTTTTTAAACAAAAAATAATCTTTATTTACATATAGATTTATAAAACTGCTTTCATTAGAAAGCAGTTTTTTTATGCTTATATTTGAAAAGGTCTGACAACTTAGCAGTAAATTGTTATAGGCAAGATTATTGTTTGTTATAAAATTGAATAACAATACTATTTAGAGAATACAACAATCTCTGTTTAAGTCTTGTTTAAATAGAATCATACAATGAGTTTTTTTAAAAAAATATTCTCTTCCGAAAAGAAAGAAACCTTAGACAAAGGTTTAGAGAAATCTAAAACTTCTTTTTTTACTAAACTGAACAAGGCTGTTGCAGGAAAATCTAAAGTAGATGATGATGTCTTAGATAATCTTGAAGAAATTTTGGTAACTAGCGATGTTGGTGTAGAGACCACATTAAAAGTGATTACACGTATTGAAGAACGTGTAGCACAAGATAAATATTTAGGGACTTCTGAGCTTAATAAAATTTTAAGAGAAGAGATTGCTGCTTTATTATCAGAAACTAAATCTGGTGAAGAAACAGAATACACAATTCCTGAATTACCTAAACAAGCAGATGGTTCTAAAACACCTTACGTTCTTATGGTGGTTGGTGTTAATGGTGTTGGCAAAACAACAACTATTGGTAAGTTAGCCTATCAGTTTAAAAAGAAAGGTTTAAAAGTTGTACTTGGTGCAGCTGATACTTTTAGAGCTGCAGCCATAGATCAGTTACAAGTTTGGGCAGATCGTGTAGATGTACCAATGGTAAGACAAGAAATGGGATCAGATCCTGCTTCTGTTGCTTTTGATGCTTTACAATCTGGTGTTAACCAACAAGCCGATGTTATTATTATTGATACTGCAGGACGTTTACATAATAAGATTAACTTAATGAATGAGTTAACCAAAGTAAAACGTGTAATGCAAAAAGTTGTTCCTAACTCACCACACGATGTGTTATTAGTATTAGATGGTTCTACAGGACAAAATGCTTTTGAGCAAGCTAAGCAATTTACAGCTGCAACTGAAGTAACGTCATTAGCGGTAACAAAATTAGACGGAACAGCAAAAGGTGGTGTTGTAATTGGGATTAGTGATCAATTTCAAATCCCTGTAAAATATATTGGAGTAGGTGAAGGTATTGAAGATTTACAAGTCTTTAATAAATATGAATTTGTCGACTCTTTCTTTAAATAATAAAAAAAGCCAATCTAAATTTAGATTGGCTTTTTTATTTTATCGTTTTAAACTAAAGTGGCCAGTATAGCTTCTGCCATTTTCCCTAGTAGCTACAAACCAATAATCTGAAGTTGGCATTGGGTTTCCATTATAGTTACCATCCCAAACAGAATTAGAATCTAAAATCTTTAGAATTTTTCCATATCTATTATAAATTTTTATGTTTAATGATGGTTCTGAAATTGAATTTTCTATGAACCATGTGTCGTGATTTCCATCACCATTTGGGGTGAAATATTTGGGGTAGCTTAATAAATAAATGACCTCTTCAATAACACCACAACCTCTTTTATCTCTAATATAAACAGTGTATTCACCAGGTGTTAAGCCTGTGAAATTATTACTGATTTGATAAATTATACCATCTATAGAATATTCATAGTCCCCTAAACTTACATCAGATAGGTGAACTGTAATACTGTTGTTATTATCTGACCAATCATCAATATCAATTTGAGATATAACTGCTGTATTAGACAAAATTACTTCAAATTCCTTAGTGGAAGCACAAGTATAATCAAGGTGATCTTCTGTAACTGTAACAGAATATTGTCCTAAGTTTTCTTCGGAAATAATAATGGATTGTGAAGTTTCTCCGGTAGACCATAAATAGCTATTAAAACCATAGCCGGCATCTATACTTATTGTATTATAACCAGCACAAATACCTACTGAATCTTGTATTTCTATGAGTGGTGTTTCTTCTAAGTATAAAATAATTTCAGCTATTTGATAGCATTGATCAGGTGAGTCTATTCTGGCATATATTAAAAGAGTATCTTCATTCCAATTGTAATTTTCAGGATCTAGTATTCTACTTTCGTCATTGTAGTTTTCAGCATCCGATAAATTTTCAAAATAACTAAAAATACAATCTTCACAATTTACAATATTAGTTTCGTAAAGTGTGAAATCTACATTTTCTTCATAATCATTATCCGTGTCACAAATAGGAGTTTCAATATTGTTTACAACTAAACTAGGTGATAGTATAGTGATTAATACAGGAAACCTTAGATCACTTTCACATCCATTATTGGTTTCTTGAGCGCCGTAATAAGTTATTCCATCAATTAAATACGTTGTGTTAGGAATTATATTTCCATCAATAGCTTCATCATACCAAATAGCTGCTCCGTTGACTTCAATAGTATTTACCGTTGGTTGTTGTGTTGTACAAAATGTTTGTTCTGAGGCTCCTGTTAGAGCTTCAGGTGTTTCGAGAATTGTAATATTATAATCTTCAGAAGTAATTCTACATGAAGTTGAATTTATGTTTGTTCCATTAGCAACGGTTAAACGATATAGAAAAGTGCCAGAATTACTGGTTTCCGTAAATGTATATTCGGTTGTTATTTCTCCGGTAATATCAATCCAACTCTCTCCTAGGTCATTGGAATATTGCCATTGGTATTGTGGATCTGAATAGCCAGAAGAAACTTCTGATTGAAATGTGTAATTAACTAATTCATTCTGACAGAGGGTAATAGAGCTATTGATTTCATCATCTATAGAATTGGTAATTGTAGGTCCGCAAGGTCTAAAAGCAATATCATCTAAAGCAATATCATTTCCAGGATTTGCACTTGGTGCAGAGTTTAGCATAGTGATAATAACCTCTTCATCATTATCTAATGTAAAAAAGAATCCATACTGTACCCAAACTCCTGATGTCGTTTGTGCAATATCACCGGTGTTGTAGGATCCTAATATATTACCAGCAGTATCACTAATTCTAAATGTAACATCCGGATGGTATTCATCTGTACCGACAGAAGGATTCATAATATTCATTACATAAGCTGAGAATTCGTAGGTTGTATTAGAGCAAAGTCCTGTGATTGATTTAGTGTAAAAAACACCTTCATTAGCTATAACAGCACTATTAATTACCATCATATAACCATTTGAATTTCCTGTATGATCACTTGTTACATGCCATGCATTTGATTTTAACCCATTGGTTGTATTAGAAATAGTGTATTCGCCTTCGTCTAATTCACCTGAATTACTGTAAGTAAATGCAGTAATATTTGAATCTAAGGCATCACCTCGTGCTGATCCATATCCAAAATCTATTTCAACAACAGGATCACCTAAACTACCTTCGCATAATTGTGCGTAAGATTGAATTGAATAAGAAAAAATTATAAAAAAGAGGAGTTGATATTTTTTATGCAAAGCAATATGTTTTAAAGCAATCTATTAGGTTAGTTGTTACCTTTTAGATGTGTTCTTTACATAAAACTTGCGTTATACTTGATCTTAATTAATCGATAAATGCATTAATTTTTTCCCATAAGTTATTATCGAAACTAGATAAAGCAAAATTTTCATCATCAGCAGCTTCTCCCATTCTAATTATAACTAGATCTTTACTAGGAACGATATAGATTTTCTGATCATTTTTGCCTAAAGCAGCAAATGTATCACTAGGTGCATTAGGGATTAATTCACCTTGAAATTCAAATTGGCTTTGTGGTAAGTGGTATGAAGATTTACCATTTAACCACCATAAATAGCCATAGGCTTCATTTATAGATTGAGATGTGTTAGTTGCTTCGTGCATATAAAGTTCGGGAATGATTTGCTCTGTTTCCCATTTTCCGTTAGCTAGAGATAATAAGCCAAATCTAGCCATGCTTCTTGTAGTACTCCAATAAAGGCTATAACTACCGGTTTGTATCCAAGCACCAGACATTCCAATTTTAGTTTTTAAATTTGTATTAAAATAATTAGTCCAACTGTCTTGGCTAGCAGCAGAAACAACATCTTGAAGTTTTACATATGCATTATGGTAAGCCCAACGTTGATCAACATCTTCTAAATATTGTAAATTAGAAGATGAAACATCATCTCCCAAATTATCATCTAACCCAGAAGTCATTTCTAATAAATTTTTAGAAGTGATTAAGTTTTCTTTTTCTAAAGGAGCACTTGTCCAGCCTGTACCTAGATAATCAGAAACCTTATTATTAATGTCAATTAAACCTTCTTCTTGTGCAATACCTGTAACAGCAGCAGTTAAAGTTTTACCTGCACTTGCCCAATACCAAGGTGTAGTATCAGTGTGTCCATTCATATATGCTTCAATTACTATTTTACCATTATGAAGTATTATAAAACTTTTAGTGTTTTTTTCTTCTAAGAAATCTAAAAGAGGTGATAATTGGTCTTCGTTCCAATTTAATTCAGCCGTAGTTTTGGTTTCCCATATCTCTGAATTTATAGGAGGAAAGTATCTGACTTCTTCATTTTGTGGTTCTTCTGTGCTAGAATCATTGTTAGAAGTACATGAGAAATATAGTGAGAAAATGAATAAGTATGCAATCAGTAATTTATGTTTCATAATTAATGTTTTATTTTAGACTTACAAAATAATAAAAAGTTTAAGCTAATAGTAAAGCAATCAAAAATAGATTATCGTAAATCATTACGTATCTTTGCCAACTGATTTATAAAAAGCATGAGAACAAAAACCATTAAAAAGAACAAAATCAACGTTATAACATTAGGTTGTAGTAAAAATGTTTACGACAGCGAAGTGTTGATGGGACAATTAAAAGCAAGCGGTAAAGACGTTGTACATGAAGAAGAGGGTAATGTTGTTGTTATAAATACTTGTGGATTTATAAATAATGCTAAGGAGGAAAGTGTGAACACCATTTTGGAGTACATGCAGAAAAAAGAAGATGGAGAAGTAGATAAGGTTTTTGTAACCGGTTGTTTAAGTGAACGTTATAAGCCAGACTTGGAGAAAGAAATCCCTAATGTAGATCAGTATTTTGGTACTACAGAATTGCCTGGCTTACTTAAAGCTCTTGGTGCAGATTATAAGCATGAATTAATTGGAGAACGTTTAACAACGACACCAAAAAATTATGCTTACTTAAAAATTGCAGAAGGTTGTGATAGACCTTGTAGTTTTTGTGCTATTCCGTTAATGAGAGGTAAGCATAAAAGTACGCCTATTGAAAACTTAGTGATTGAAGCAGAAAAGTTAGCCGCAAATGGTGTTAAAGAACTGATTCTTATTGCTCAAGATTTAACATATTATGGCTTAGATATCTATAAGAAAAGAAATCTTGCAGAATTACTTGAAAACTTGGTTAAAGTTGAAGGTATTGAGTGGATTCGTTTACATTATGCATTTCCTACAGGGTTCCCAATGGATGTGTTAGATGTGATGAAGCGTGAGCCAAAGGTTTGTAATTATTTAGATATCCCATTGCAACATATTTCAGATGCTATTTTAAAGAGTATGCGTCGTGGAACTACAGAAGCTAAAACAACCAAGTTATTAAAGGATTTTAGAGCTAAAGTTCCTGAAATGACTATTAGAACCACATTAATTGTTGGTTATCCTGGTGAAACGCAAGCCGATTTCGAATTGCTTAGAGATTGGGTAAAGGAAATGCGTTTTGAGCGTTTAGGTTGTTTTACGTATTCTCATGAAGAAAACACACATGCTTTTAATTTAGAAGATGATGTTCCTGAAGAAGTGAAAATGGAACGTGTTAATGAAATTATGGAAATTCAATCTCAGATTTCTTGGGAATTGAACCAAGCAAAAATAGGAAAAGAGTTTAAAGTGGTTATCGATAGAAAAGAAGGAAATTACTTTGTTGGAAGAACGGAATATGATTCTCCAGATGTAGATAATGAAGTTTTAATTGATGCAACAAGTACGTATTTAAAAACAGGTGAATTTGCAACGATTAAAGTCATTGAAGCTGAGGACTTTGATCTATATGGTGAAGTTTTAAGTTAATAATGATGTGACTTTACATTAATATTAGTGTCTTATTAATATCAAATTGATTGTTATTATGAGTACTATTAAAAGAAATCAAATAAGAGTATTAATGCTATTCGCTTGTCTTGTTATAGCTTGTTTAGTATATCAGCTTTTATTTTGTATGTAACTGATTTATTGTTCTTAAAATGAATTTTCATTGAGAGTCAATTTATAAAAATAAAAAAGCATGTTAATTCTATATACCAATAGAGCTAACATGCTTTTATCTATGCTATTTTTTGTTTTATTTCAGCTTCCTTAATTAAGTAATATAGCATCACCAAAACCTAAAGCCTTTAACTTGCTTAATTGTGTTTTGGCATCACCAACAATTATATAAATCATTTTATTTGGTGTAATGTACTTTTTAACCAAGGCTTGCACATCAGCAACGCTTAAGTCTTTTACAATAGTTTCACGTTGTTTAGCATAATCATCAGCATAACCCAAATTGCTAATATTACTTAGCATACTTAATTTAGCATCTAACGTTTCAAAAGCACGAGCACTACTTTTTAGAGTGTATCCTTTTGTGATTTCTAAATCATCTTCAGTATAATTAGTCCCATAATTTGCTAAAATTTCTTTTACTAAAGCAGCAGATTCATAAGTTACGTTTGTACGTACGCCACTATTAATAGAGAATTCTCCTTTATAAGCATCGCCATCAAATCTAGAACGAATACCATAGGTGTAACCTTTTCCTTCTCGTAATTCTTGTGTTAATTGCGATGCAAAACTACCACCTCCTAAGCGGTAATTCATAACAGAAGCAGCATAATAATCTGCGTCAGTAGCTTTTAGTGAAGGGTAACCAAATTTTATAACGGATTGTTTAGCACCAGGAACATCATAAAAATAAACTTTAGAAGTTTCTGGAAACTTTGCTTCAGGCAATTTTGGAATCGTTACAACTTTTGATTCCCAATTTTTATTAATGGCTTGTAACGCATTAACAACTTCTGTTTCTGAAATAGAACCTACCACATGAAAGTTTGTCAATTGAGGCGTTAACTTTTCGGAGTAGAAGTTTTGTAAATCTGCTATGGTAATAGAGTTTACAGATGTTTCTGTACCATTATTATTGTAAGCTAAAATATTGTCTTTGCCATATAATTGTTTAGCAAATTCATGAGATACAATACTATTAGGATTTGCTTTTTGACGTTGAATACTACTAATCGTACTTTGTTTTAATAAATTAAATTCGTCCTCATCCCAACGTGGTTCTAATAACATTTCCGTTACTAAGTCCATAGTGGCATCAAAATGTTTGGCTAAAGTAGTCCCAGCGATAGTAACACTATTTTCAGTAGCGTAACTATAAACTTGAGCACCTAAACTTTCAATAGCATTTTCTAAAGCTTCGGGTGTTTTGTTTTTTGTACCCTTGCTCATCAATCTAGCCATAAGATTAGAAACCCCAACCTTTTCGATGTGTTCTAACAGTAAACCTCCTTTTATTTCAAGTTCAAATTCTACTAAAGGAACTTCTGTATTTTCGATACCGAAAACTTTAATTCCAGAAGCTAAATCTTGTTTCCAAACTTTAGGAATTATTAAATCCGGACTTTCTCCATAATCAGGTTCTATAGAGCGATCAAAACTACTTGGTGTTTTTTCATAATCTGCCGCAATACTAGCATCAAAAGTAGCTTCAGCACCTTCTATAATTTCTTCTTCAACGATATTTGCTAATTCAGAATTTTCTAAAATTAGGTTACCTTGTCCTTTAGGTACAATACTCGTTGCTATAAAATTCTTTCCTTTAATGTAAGTGTTATAAACACGCATTACATCTTCAGGGGTTACAGCTAAAATGTGTTGCACATCTTGATTAATAAAACCAGGATCACCTGCAAAAATTTCATATTGAGCTAACTGAAATCCTTTGCCTAAAACACTAGAGAGTCCTCTGTAAAAATCAGTTTCTTGTCCTGCTTTAATTCTATTTAAGTCAGCTTCAGAAATACCATGAGTTTCAAAATCTTTTAAACCTTCTTTTATCGCTGCAGCTACAGTATCTAAATGAGTAGCATTAAAAGCAGTAACGCTCAGCATTAATTGTCCAGCAATTTCAGCATTGTTTTGATAAAATTGTATATTATCGGTAAGCTTTTCTTTTTCAACTAAGACTTTATTTAATGGTGCTTTTTTTCCATTAGATAAATAATCTGTCAGGACACTTAGGGCATAAGAATCCTTATCGTATTCCGGTACCCCTGGCCAAGCCATTGTTAACCTTGGTAAGCGTGCAAAATTATCTTCGTAGTATAATTGTTTTGTCGCTGTTAAAGTTACAGGTTGTTTTTTTACCTCAAGGATGTCTTCACCTTTTGGGATTTCATCAAAATACTTTTTTACCCAAGTTTTCGTTTGTGCAATATCAATATCTCCTGCAATGGTTAAAGTGACGTTATTTGGTACATACCAACGTTTGTAAAACTCCTTAACATCTTCTAAAGTGGCATTTTGTAAATCTTCTAAAGATCCAATAACTTCCCAACTGTAAGGGTGACCTTCAGGGTATAAATTACTATTTATAACACTAGAATTAAAACCATAAGGTTGATTGTCTACACGCTGACGTTTTTCGTTTTTAACCACTTGTTTTTCTTTTGCTAAAACAGGGTCTGTTACAGTATTAATAAAGTAACCCAATTTATCTGCTTCTGCCCAAATCATTTTTTCTAAGGCATCTTTGGGTACGGTTTGAAAATAATTGGTGCGATCTCTACTTGTAGATCCGTTAGCACCAGAGCCACCAATACGAGCACTCATTTGGTCTAAACCACCTTTGCCAAGATTTTCAGATTCTAAGAATAGTAAATGTTCAAATAAATGAGCAAAACCTGTTCTTCCTGCTTTTTCACGTGCAGAACCTACATGTGCTGTTAAGGCTACAGCGGCTACAGGATCTGATTTGTCAACATGAAGAATGACTTGTAGGCCATTATCTAAAGTGAATTTTTCATAATCGACTTTAAATTCTTGTGCTTCCTGTTCTACTTGTGGTTCTGTTTTTTCCTCGTTTTCTTTACAAGACCAAACGGTGAAAAGTATTAATAAAATTAGAAGTGTTGATTTAGCATGTTTCATATATAATGTGTTTAAAGTGTTGTTTTATATTGTGTTAAGTTCTATGGTATTGGATACTTGTTTTTAACTGTCAGTTCGAGTGATTTTCTTTTTCTGAAAATCGTATCGAGAACTTTTAAATATTTTAATTTTATTAGAATTACTGTATTTATAATTCATAAGCATTGTTATTCACCATAAAAATAGAATTCACAAAAAACAGTTTTCCATTTTCCCAAAAACTTCTAAATAGTGTGTCATCTACCATGTAAATAAAACTACCGCTTCCTATAGGTTCTTCACCAAAAATAAGCGTTTGATCTAAGTTTTTCAAAGCATTTTGACCTGCAAAACCAGAGTATACTTTGGTATCATTTAGGTAAGCGACATTATAACCATTTTCTAATAAGCTATAGGTGCTACGTCCTTGTTTTAACGTAAAATAATGATCAGGATAACCAAATCCCATAGGATGTGTGTTGTCTATTTTTGTATTAAAAATAGCGCCTGTAATTAAATGATTACTGTATTCACGTTCACGATCGGCATAAGAGGTTAAGTTAGCTTTCTTTTCGTCGGTTTCTGAATCTTTATAATTTAAGCTGAAACCATCTTTACCTGCAAAACTTCGTAAAGCACCATCAATGGCAATAACTTTTCCGCCAGAATGTACCCAGTCTTTTAGTTTTTCCATGATCTTCTCATCGATAACTTGTCTGTAATTTCCATTCGGAATGATTAATACATTGTATTTATCTAAATTAGTTTTACCTAAATCGTCTGTGTTTATAGAAGTTAATGGATAGTGTAGTTGTTGCTCAAAGAAATGCCATATAGCACCGTAATTTAAAGACGATGTGCCTTCACCGGAAAGTACAGCAACTTTTTGCTTATTGATTAACTTAATATCTGGCGATCCAATATCTGGTGTTGTTTGAGAAAACCCAGAGTTGATTTCCGTTAATGGTTGTACTTGTGCTTGCGCAATAGTATTTAATTTTTCAACGAAGTTTTTAATATGCTTATTGTCTCCTTTTGTGATGATTAATGAACCACTCTCAAATTTTGTGTCCTTTGAAGTAAATGGTTTTTCTGTAAACCGAACTTTAAAATCATTTTTTAATAATTCAGCTAAAAACTGAGCATCATCCATAGAATCCCATTTACTAACATAACCATAAGCATCATTTAAGACTTGAAGTGCTTTTCGAGATGAAATTATCCCACTTTGAATTTTAGAAGTGCTTGCAATAGCATCTAATCCATAGGCATAAGGTAATGACCAAGCTGTGATATCATAGGTTAAAGAATCTGAAAGTTTGGCATTTGGTTCAAACAATACCTTTACCATTTTACCTTTGGGTTGATCACTGTGTACTACTAAAGCAGCAGCGTTCACATTCATTTTTCCTTGTTTCCCTGTGCTGTAATCATATCCCGATACTTTAGAAACGGTAGGGTTTTCGAAATTAATTTGATGCTTAACTAAAAGTGCTTTTAGGCTATTTAATTTGTCTGCATTTCCTTTAACAACGTAACTCTTATATTTTAAATCAGAATTATTAAAGAATTTTCCAAATTCAGTATTTAATTTTTTAGCATTTTTTGAAGCCATTTCAATTGTTGAAATCCCTGTAGTAGTATGGTGAGTTAAACGTTCTATTAAAGTTAAAACGTGACCTTCATCATTCAAAATTCCTAATCCAGCGCGTCCATGTCCCCCTTGTTCATAAGTCATTCCCATCGCTCCCATATAAGTTGGGTAAGTGTCACCGTAGCTAGGGTAAAATAAATCGAAACGTTCTCTTGTGAAAAATAACCAACCTTCTTTATCAAAATATTTAGCATGATTTTGTCCTATTTCAGTTTGGAAATCACGTTGCCAATCGGTAATAATTTCATGAAAAGGTTCTGCTGCAGGTGCAAAGTAATAAGGTTCATTAATACCTTGTTCATGAAAATCGACATGTACATGCGGCATCCATCTATTATAAACCTCTAAACGTTGTTGTGTTTCTACTTGTGTAGCCCAAACCCAGTCTCTATTTAAATCAAAAAGGTAGTGATTTGGTCGTCCGCCAGGCCAAGGTTCGTTATGCTCGCTTCCTTGTGCATCAATATTGTAAGGCTGATTGGCTGTTTCGTTATACCAATTTACATAACGATCACGACCATCAGGGTTGACCGAAGGATCAATAATAACAACCGTATTTTTTAATAAATCTTTATGCTCAGAGAGTAACGTGTATAAGGTTTGCATTGCCGCTTCAGAACTCGAAGCTTCATTACCGTGTACATTATAACTTAACCAAACGATAGCAATATCTGTTTCTGTTGGTGTTCCGACTAATAAACCCGTGTTTTTTAAATTATTTTCACGGATAGTTTCTAAGTTTTTAATGTTTTCTTCACTAGAAACATAAGCTAAATACAAACCTCTTCGTTCATTTGTTAAACCATATTGTCCTAGTTTTACTTCATTTGGAAGTGCTTTGGCAACGGATTTAAAATAATCAATAACTTGATGATTTCGACTGAATTGTGTGCCAATAGCATAACCTAAAAATTCACTTGGGGATTCAAGGGTTTGTGCTATTAGTGTGGCTTGTAAGCTAAAAATTACAATAAGTGTAGTAACAAATTTTTGCATTGAACATATATTTAATTAGAAGCTAGTAAATATACATTGCTCAGCTGAATTAACTAAAAATTAGCAGTTAAAAAATAGAAGAGCAGTATATTTATGCCCTAATAAATAATTTGTATGCCAACCGACTGTATTCCGTTTAGGGAAACCCATTATTTTTCAGACTTTATATGTGATTATTTAGATCAGAAACCTGAATTAAAAGACTTTTATCATCGCTTTCCAAAACTAGAGAATTTTGAAGCTCAAATTGAAGAAAAACAATTGTCAGTTAAAGCGCAGTCAAGAACTGTTTTAGTTGAAAGCTTAAAAAAGCAATATAAGAATATTCAAACATCAGAATTAACGGCTGAAAATATTGAAAGCTTAACAGCTGAAAATACCTTTACAATTACTACAGGACATCAGTTAAATTTATTTACAGGACCACTTTATTTTCTGTACAAGATAATTTCAACAATCAACCTTACAAAGGAATTAAAAGCAACCTACCCAAAATATAATTTTGTACCTATATATTGGATGGCTTCTGAAGATCACGATTTTGAAGAAATCAATTACTTCAACTTTAAAGGTAAAAAAATACAATGGAACTCTGGGCAAACCGGAGCTGTTGGTCATTTTAATACAAAAGGTTTAGAAGATGTTTTTGATGTCATTTCTTCAGAATTTGGAGCAGGAAAAAACGCAGAGCAATTAAAAACATGGTTTAAAGAAGCGTATCTTAATCACGATAATTTAGCAGATGCGACACGGTATTTAGCAAACGAATTATTTAGCGACCAAGGATTGGTAATTTTAGATGCTGATGATAAAGATTTAAAACGTTTGTTTATTCCACAGATGAAGTCGGAATTATTAGAGCAAACGGCTTTTAAGAACGTTTCCGAGACGAATAAAAAATTGGAAGATTTAGAATTGACAATTCAAGTGAATCCAAGAGAAATTAATCTGTTCTATATTAAAGACGGATTAAGAGAACGCATTGTAGAAAAAGACGGTGTCTTTTCTGTTTTAGAATCAGAAATATCATGGAGTCAAAGCGAACTGTTAAATCATCTTGATGAATTTCCAGAGCGTTTCTCGCCAAATGTAATTATGCGACCGTTATATCAAGAGGTTATTTTACCGAACCTTTGTTACATTGGTGGTGGTGGAGAGATGATTTATTGGTTGCAATTAAAAGCTAATTTTGAAGTTCAAAATGTAACGTTTCCAATGTTACTACTAAGAAATTCAGCTTTAGTAAAATCAGAAAAACAATCCATTAAATTAGAGAATTTAAAGATCTCTAATCACGATTTGTTTTTAGACCGTCACTCTTTTATTAATAAGAAAGTCCGAAAGATTTCTAATATAGATATTGACTTTACAGAGCAAATTAAACATTTAGAAACACAGTTTAAGCATCTTTTCGATTTAGCAGAACAAACCGATGCATCTTTTGTTGGTGCTGTAAAATCTCAAGAAGTAAAACAAATAAAGGGTTTAAAACATTTAGAAAAACGTTTGTTAAAAGCCCAGAAAAGAAAGCTTGCAGATCAGATAGAACGCTGTACAGATTTGCAAGACCAATTATTTCCTGGTCAAAGTTTACAAGAACGAAATACTAATTTTTCAGAATTGTATTTAGAGTATGGCGACCAATTAATTACAGAATTAACCAAAACCTTAGAGCCACTTAAAGGCGAATTTTTAATATTAAATTTAAAATAATTAATGCATCACATTGATATTGATCTTATTGAAATGACTTTAGATGTCATGAAATATGTCATCGGAAGAGTTTCAGCTACAGAACATCAAATAGGAAAACCTAAAAAGTATGAAGATTTAAAAGCTTTAGTTGGAGATACGGTAACTGAAAAAGGTGTTGGAGGAGAATATGCTTTTAATTTATGGAAAGAGCATTTATCAAAGGCAAATGTACCGGTAGATCATCCTCGTAATTTAGCATTTGTGCCAGCAGCTCCTACAAAAGCAGCCATTATGTTCGATTTAATTACGGCGGCATCAAGTATTCATGGCGCATATTGGATGGAAGGTGCAGGTGGTATTTTTTGTGAGAATGAAGCTATGAGCTGGATTGTTTCTTTAACAGGAATGCCAGAAGGCGCTTTTGGAGTGTTTACAAGTGGAGGAACAGCAGCTAATTTATCTGCTATTGTTACAGCAAGAGAGCATTGGAGAGAAAACCCAGAATTTAATCGTGAAAAAGGATTAATTATTACGTCTATGGGAGCGCATTCTTCTGTAAAAGCAATGGCAAAAGTTGCAGATGTAGATATTCTTTTAGTAGATTCTGAAGAGCATTTAACAGGCGAGGCATTAAAAGAAAAAATAGCAAGTTTAACAGATCACCAACGTAAATGTTTATTTGCCGTTGTAGGTACTGGTGGAACAACAAATGCAGGTGTTATTGATGATTTATCTGGTATTGCAGATGTTTGTGAAGAGCATAATTTATGGTTTCATATCGATGCAGCTTATGGAGGAGGAGCTTTAGTAGCCGACTCTGTTCGTCATTTATTTAAAGGCATAGAAAGAGCAGATAGTATTACAATAGATCCACATAAATGGATGTTTTCTCCTTACGATTGTGGTGCTGTACTTTATAAAAATATGGAGTTAGCTAAAAATGCGCATTCTCAACAAGGCTCATATTTAGATATTTTTAAAGATGAAGGTGCTCACGGATTTAATCCAACAGATTATCAAATTCAATTAACCAGACGTGTTAGAGGGTTGCCTTTATGGTTTTCTTTAGCAACACACGGAACAGATCGTTATAAAGAAGCGGTAGAACGTGGTTTAGAATTGGCGCAAATTGCAGGACGCTTAATAGAAGCACATCCTGATTTAGAATTGGTAAGAGAACCAAGTTTGTCTTGTGTTTTATATCGTAGAATAGGATGGGAGCCGGAAGATTATACACATTGGACTTACGAAAACCATGAAAAAGGATTCGCTTTAGTTACACCAACCAAGTGGAAAAATGGTGATACTTATGAAACTTGTTCTCGTTTTTGTTTTATCAATCCAGATACTACAGAAAAAGATATAGAAATGATCTTAGGAACTATGGAATAGGACATTTAAGATTCTATTTTCTAAAGCGGTTATTGGTGCAAAAAGACTAATAACCGTTTTAGTGTTTTTAAGAATATAACAGAAGTTAGAATACTTGAAGGATAAATCTTCATGTATCTTTATTAGTAATAGTATTTATGAAGTTAAATATTTGTCGTTTTGTTTCAAAATAAATTATTTAAAACATTGTTTTTTAATGATTTAATATTTTTTAAAATTTATATAATTCCTAAATCGAAAATTTCAAAATCAATCCTTATTTTTGCGCATGCAACACAACAAAGTACTTATACTAGATTTCGGATCGCAATACACACAGCTTATTGCGCGTCGCGTTAGAGAATTAAACATCTATTGCGAAATTCACCCATTCAATAAAATTCCTTCAGATTCAGATAGTTTTAAAGCTGTTATTTTATCTGGTAGCCCTAATTCCGTAAGAGGAGAAGCTGTGCTTCATCCAGAATTAGAAAACATTAGAGGAAAAAAACCAATGCTTGCCGTTTGTTATGGAGCGCAATATTTAGCACATTTCTCTGGTGGAGAAGTTGCAGAATCTAATACGCGTGAATACGGAAGAGCGAACTTAAGTTTTATTAAAACTGATGAAGCTTTCTTTGAAAATATACATGAAGGCAGCCAAGTTTGGATGAGCCATAGTGATACCATAAAGCAGTTACCAACAGGTGGTGTTTTATTGGCTAGTACTGGTGATGTAAAAAATGCAGCATACAGAATTGAAGGTGAAGACACCTATGCTATTCAGTTTCACCCAGAAGTTTACCATTCTACAGATGGTTATCAACTTTTAAATAACTTTTTAGTTAAGATTGCAAAAGTTGAACAAGACTGGACACCACAATCTTTTGTCGAAGAAACCGTTGATGGATTAAAGGAACAATTAGGAAATGATAAAGTTGTCCTTGGTTTATCTGGAGGTGTAGATTCTTCAGTAGCAGCTATGTTATTACATAAAGCAATTGGTAAAAACCTTTATTGTGTTTTTGTAAACAATGGTTTATTAAGAAAAAATGAATTCGTAGATGTATTAAAACAATACGAAGGTATGGGACTTAATGTTAAAGGCGTAGATGCTTCGGCACGCTTTTTGGATGCCTTAAAGGGATTAAGCGATCCAGAGCTAAAAAGAAAAGCTATTGGTCGTGTGTTCATTGAAGTTTTTGATGATGAAGCGCATTTAATTCAAGATGTAAAATGGTTAGCGCAAGGAACAATTTACCCTGATGTTATAGAAAGTGTTTCGGCAACAGGTGGGCCAAGTGCAACGATAAAGAGTCACCATAATGTTGGTGGATTGCCAGATTTTATGAAATTAAAAGTGGTAGAGCCGCTTAAAGCTTTATTTAAAGATGAAGTGAGACGTGTTGGTGCTTCTATGAATATGGATAAACATTTACTTGGCCGTCATCCTTTTCCGGGACCAGGGTTAGCGATTCGTATTCTTGGAGATCTAACAGAAGAAAAGGTGCGTATATTACAAGAAGTAGATGCTATTTTTATTAATAACCTACGCACTTGGAATTTATATGACAAGGTGTGGCAAGCAGGAGCAATGTTATTACCCGTTAATAGTGTTGGTGTAATGGGAGATGAGCGTACTTACGAAAAATGTGTTGCTCTAAGAGCTGTAGAAAGTACGGATGGAATGACGGCTGATTGGGTAAATTTACCTTATGAGTTTTTACAGAAAACATCAAATGAAATTATCAATAAAGTAAAAGGTGTCAATAGAGTAGTATACGATATCAGTTCTAAGCCACCTGCTACTATTGAGTGGGAATAAAAAGAGTAATAGTGTTTAGTCACAGTCATTAATATTAGACTTAACATAAAAAAATCCTACGAGGTTTTATAAAACCTTGTAGGTATAAATAAGATTTTATGAAAAATATTTTAGCCATCCTATTAATTGCATTTTCAATTGGCCTCAGTGCGCAACAAAAATATATTGAGCATACTGTAAAGCCAGGAGAAACTATAGAAAGTATCGCTAAGGCCTATTTAGTAACGCCTTTCGATATTTATGCTTTAAATCCAGATGCGCAACGTAAGTTTCAACCTAATTCTGTATTAATTATTCCTAATTCTAAAATTAAGAATGATGCTATTATGGAAGATAGTAAGGAGTTAACAGGTTATAAAACGCATAAAGTCAAAAGAAAAGAAACATTATATGGCTTGTCTAAGCAATATAGTATTTCTGAAGATGAAATAAAAAAAGCAAATCGTTTTTTATATTCTGAAAATCTTAAAAAAGGAGATAAACTTAGAATTCCTCGTTATAAAACGGTTGCATCTAAGCAAACTTTAAATAATACTGTAAAAAAATATACAGTTCAAGCTAAAGAAGGAAAATGGAGAATAGCTTATAAGTTTGGTATTTCTGTTGCAGATTTAGAGGCTTTAAATCCCTCTATGAATGAAACTATTCAACCTGGTGATGAGTTAAATGTTCCTAATATTCACGATCAAGAAGAAAAGGAAATAGAATCAACATTTGGGTATTATGAAGTATTACCTAAAGAAGGGTTTTATAGATTAAAGGTGAAGTTGAATCTAACTCAAGAACAGCTAGAAACATTAAACCCAGAATTAAAAGAAACAGGTTTAAAAGCAGGTATGGTGTTAAAAGTGCCAGAAGCTGTAGATACACTAAGTGCATTAGATACTGTAGAAACTACAAATTTAAAAGGGATTTTAAGCAATTTTAAAACTAAAAAAATTGCGTTAATGATGCCTTATCGTCTTGATAGAATTGATGTAGATGCTGTAGCAGAAACAAAAAATATGATGAAAGACAATAGATTATTATCTACTGTTTTAGATTTTCATGTTGGTGTAATGATGGCTTTAGATTCTGCTAAACAATTAGGGATTTCTACAGATTTAAAGGTTTTTGATACACGTTATCATATTGCAGAAACAGGAAATATATTAGCCGAAAATGATTTTTCAGATTACGATGCTATTATCGGACCAATGCAAGATGAGAGTTTTAGTCGTGTAGCAATGGCATTAAAAGGAGATAATGTTCCTGTTATTGCATCGATGATTAAGCCTAAAGATATTTTAAGTAATGTGTTTCAAACTTTGCCGGAAGATAAACTGTTGCGTAAAGCAATGATCGATTTTGTAAAAGCAGATAGTTTAAAAACTAAGGTGGTTATTATTTCAGATCATGAGCACAGAGAGAGTAGTGAATCTTTACAAAAAATGTTTCCTAACTCTAAACTTATTTTTTCTAGATATGATAAAAAACATAAATCTAAAGATGGATTTTTTGTTTATCATGCAGAATTAGAACCTGTTTTCTCCCCAGGAAAAACAATTGTTTTTCTAGAAACCGATAATTATTCTTTTTCTACAAGTGTAATTAGTATGCTTAATGGATTTGTAAATAAGCAAACAGAAATTGTACTTACAACGCTAAATAAAGGGAAAGCTTTTGAAGGTAAGGATGTTGATAATAATAATTTATCTAACCTTAAGTTTCATTATGCTTCAATACATAAAGATTTTGACGAAACTAAATCTAATGGTTTTGTAGAGAAATATAGAAAAGAATATGGAGTGTCGCCTAGTAAATATGTAGCACGTGGTTTTGATATTACTTTAGATTTATTAATGCGTTTAGCATCTGCAGAAAATTTATATGAAGCATCTTCAGATACTGTTGAAACAGAATATGTAGAGAATAAATTTAGATATACTAAAACCTTATTTGGAGGTTATATAAATCAAGCTGTTTATATTGTAAAGTATGATAACCTTAGAATTGTAGAAGCAAAATAATAAGGAATATTTATGCGTTTTATAACGTTTTTAGTCCATTTGTATTAGTTCTACTATTGAAAAACAAAAATTGAAAACACTTATCTTTTTATTAAGCTTTCTTTTTATAGGAAGTGCTACAAGTGAAGAATCTTTAACATGGAATGAAGATGTTAAATTAACTTGGGCAGACTTTAAAGGAACTCCAGATTCAGAATCTGATGCCGTTGCATTAACAGCTTCAGGTATAACTTTTGGTTTTTCGGTTAAAACTTCAGAGAAAAAAATTGTAGATTTTTCTACAACAGTTTTTACCCATTTTTATCCAAATAAATCATGGTATTTAAAAGATAAGAGTAATACTTACATTTTAAATCATGAGCAATTACATTTTGATATTACAGAACTCTATGCACGTCAGTTTAGGCAAAAATTAGCAAAATTAGAAGTTAATAAGAATGTAAAAGCACAGATGAAAAGATTGCATGCAGCTATTAATGAAGAGTTGAATGAAACTCAACAACGATACGATATGCAAACCAATCACTCATTGAATGTTAAAATGCAAAAAGAATGGAATACAAACATTCAAAAAGAACTTGATAAATTAGAGGCGTTTAAATCAATTTAAGAGATTAAACGACTTATTGTTATTATCAATACACAACACCTTAACCTTTTTTATCTAAACTAAATTTCAATTAAAATGGAATTAGACGGAACAGTTTTAATTGAACTGGCACACTACAAAATGCCTTTTGGTAAATACAAAAATCAATATTTAATAGATATTCCTGAACCTTATTATATTTGGTATCAACAAAAAGGATTTCCAGAAGGTAAACTAGGACGTATGATGGCACAGATGTGCGAAATTAAAATTAATGGATTAGAAGAATTAATTTATACGATTCGTAGAGATTTTAAAAAGCAATCCTAACACGCTCTTTTTTCTACTTATTAATTTTTTTTGAGTTGTTTTTTTAATTCAAATTACGGTATATATTCCTTCAAATAAATACAAGTTGTAATATCATTTAGGTATTAAAGTAAAAGAGTCTTGTTTAGAAGCACTAAAAGAATATTTGTTTTTATTCTTAAACATTTGAAAGCTATTGTTTAAGCCGGTTTTTTAGCGATGTTAATAGATGTAAATAATAACATATCAACAAACCATAAACAAATAGAGAATAACTCATTAAATTTCGTAATTTTGCCTGCGTTTAATAACGTATCATGACCACAAACCCGAAGTATATTTTTGTAACCGGAGGCGTATCTTCTTCCTTAGGAAAAGGTATTATAGCTGCATCACTAGCTAAACTCCTACAATCACAAGGTTACAGAGCAACCATCCAAAAATTAGATCCATACATTAACATCGATCCCGGTACTTTAAATCCCTACGAGCATGGTGAATGCTACGTAACGGATGATGGAGCCGAAACTGATTTAGATCTTGGACATTACGAACGTTTCTTAAACGTACCAACATCTCAAGCCAACAACGTTACTACTGGTAGAATTTACCAAAGCGTTATTGATAAAGAAAGACGTGGTGAGTTTTTAGGAAAAACAGTTCAGGTTATTCCTCATATCACAGATGAAATTAAGCGTAGAATCCAAATTTTAGGAAATTCTGGTGATTACGATATTGTTATTACTGAAATCGGAGGAACCGTTGGTGATATTGAATCTTTACCATATATCGAAGCCGTTAGACAATTAGAATGGGATTTAGGAGAACATAATACCTGTGTAATTCACTTAACATTAGTGCCTTATCTTTCTGCTGCAGGTGAATTAAAAACCAAACCAACCCAACACAGTGTTAAAACTTTGATGGAGAGTGGTGTGCAAGCCGATATTTTGGTCTGTAGAACAGAGCATAAACTTAACGATAGTTTAAAAACTAAACTAGCGCGTTTTTGTAATGTGAAAAAAGAAGCTGTTATAGAATCTATTGATGCATCTACTATATATGATGTTCCAAACCTAATGTTAGAAGAAGGTTTAGATAAAGTAGTTCTAAATCAATTAAACCTTAAAAGTTCTGTTCCAGATTTAACGAGATGGAATGAATTTTTAAAGCGTCATAAAAATCCAAAAAGTGAAGTTACTATTGGATTAATTGGTAAATATGTAGAACTTCAAGATTCTTATAAATCAATATTAGAGGCTTTTATTCATGCAGGTGCTGAAAACGAAGTTAAGGTTAATGTAGAGCCTATTCACTCTGAATATTTATCAGAAAGTAATATAGAATTTAAGCTAGGTCATTTAGATGGTGTATTAGTTGCTCCAGGATTTGGCGAACGTGGAATTGAAGGTAAGATTGATGCTGTTCGTTATGTAAGAGAACATAACATCCCGTTCTTAGGGATTTGCTTAGGAATGCAAATGGCAGTTATTGAATATTCTAGAAATGTATTAAATCTTCCTAAAGCTAATTCAGTAGAAATGGATGAGCAAACTCCAGATCCTGTTATTAATTTAATGGCATCTCAAAAAGGTGTTGTTAATAAAGGAGGAACCATGCGTTTAGGAACATGGGATTGTAAATTAGATACAGAAAGTATAGCTTATAAAGTTTATAATTCTGAATTAATTACAGAAAGGCACAGACACCGTTTTGAGCTTAATAACGATTATAAAGCAAAATTAGAAGAAACTGGGATGAAAGCTACAGGTTTCAATCCTGAAACAGGTTTAGTAGAAATTGTAGAAATCCCTGCTAACGATTGGTTTGTTGGTGTACAGTATCATCCAGAATATAAGAGTACGGTAAAAAGTCCACACCCTTTATTTGTCGCATTTGTAGGTGCAGCCTTAAAATACAGTAAGAAAAAATAATGTGCCACTTTGTCGCAAACTAAAATTTGGATAACTATTTGAGTTATCCAAATTGTTACCTTATAAGACTTGTTTAGTTATAATCTGATTTAATTTATTACAAATAACTGCCAGGTCGAAAATTGAAAATACATGGAAGAAAAGAAATTCGACGTTAAATCTATTATAGGTTTTGTACTCATCTTTGGTATATTGTTATTTATAATGTATCAAAATCAACCCACTCCTGAAGAACTTGCAGCACAAGAAAAAGCAGAGCAAGAAAAAGTAGAGGCTGAAAACAATCAAAGTAACCAAAAAGAAACCTTAATCACCACTTCAAGTGATTATTCTAATACACAAGCTTTAGATTCTACTCAAAAAGCAGCACTCCAAAATAAAGTAGGTGCTTTTGCATATGCTTTAAGTTTACCTTCTGATTCAGAAAAACAAACAACGGTATCTACAGATGTATTCGAATTAAAATTTAACAATAAAGGTGGTCATCTTGCTGAGGTTAAATTAAGAAATTTTGTAGACTATGATTCTGTACCTGTTTATATGGTAAAAGATCAAAATAGTGCTTTCAACATTACTTTTGGAACTTCTGATAATAGAACTTTAAATACTCAAGATTTTCCTTTTGAACCTACTGTAACTAAAAATGGTGAGAATACTATAGTTTCTATGAAACTTAAAGTATCAGAATCTTCATTCTTAGAATATCGTTATGAGTTGAAACCTGACGATTATATGATTGATTTTTCAATCCGATCTCAAGGTTTAAGTGGTGTGTTTAATACCTCTCAGCCTATAACTTTAGATTGGAAACAAAAAAGTATCCGTCATTCTAAAAGTATTACTTACGAGAATCGTTATACGCGTTTAACTTACATGCATGATGATGGTAAGGTTGATAAATTATCACAAGCCAAAGATGATGATGACCTAATTAGTGATGTAGATTGGTTGTCTTATAGACAGCATTTCTTTAGTACTATTTTAGTGGCTAACGATAGTCGTTTTAATGATGTTGCTATAACATCTTTAGACTTAGTTAAAGATGAAGAAATAGATACAACACATACCAAATTATATACTACTAAAATGCCATTGGCATATAGTGGAGGTGAGCTTAATAAAAACTTTGGTTTGTATTACGGTCCAACTTCAAATACAATATTAAAAGACTATGATAAAGATTTAGAAGAAAGTATTCCTTTTGGTTGGGGTATTTTTGGATGGATTAATAAAATGCTTTTTATCCCATTATTTGGATTCTTAAGTAGCTATTTACCTTATGGTATTGCTATTATTGTGATGACTATAATGGTTAAAATTTTATTATCATTTGTACAGTACAAGCAGTTCTTATCTCAGGCTAAGATGAAAATCTTAAAACCAGAATTAGATGCTGTAAGAGAAAAGTATAAAGACAATAAGTTAAAAGCTCAACAAGAAACAATGGCTATACAGAGTAAAGCTGGAGCGAGTCCATTAAGTGGTTGTTTGCCTGGTTTAATGCAGATTCCTGTATTCTATGCTTTGTTTCAGTTTTTCCCGACAGCATTCGATTTAAGACAAAAAAGTTTTCTTTGGGCAGACGATTTAAGTTCTTTCGATTCCGTTTTAGATTTACCATTCCATATTCCTTTATACGGAGATCACGTTAGTTTATTTCCAATATTAGCAGCTGTTGCAATTTTCTTTTACATGAAAATGACTACAGGTCAGCAAGTGGCAAACCAGCCAACACAAGAAGGGATGCCAGATATGGCAAAAATGATGAAGTACATGATTTACTTCTCACCATTAATGATGTTAGTATTCTTTAATAATTATGCTTCTGGTTTAAGTTTATATTACTTTATATCGAACTCAATTAGTATCGGAATTATGTTAGTAATTAAAAATTACATTATTGATGAAGATAAAGTTTTAGCTAAGATTGAAGTCAGTAAAACAAAGCCAAAGAAACAAAACAAGTTTCAGAAAAAAATGGCTGAGATGATGGAGCAAGCTGAGCAACAAAAACAGGCACAACAAAAAGGAAAGAAAAAATAATTCTTTCTTTTAATACCTACAAGTTTCAATAATCTTGAAACATATTAATTAAGCCTTAGCACTTTGTGTTGAGGCTTAATTGTTTTATAGAACTCATTACGTAATTTGAAGTTATTTTTAATATTTTTAATTGTTTTAAGATTGTTAATTAAACAAACCTTTGTAGGTTTGCTTAATTAATAAATTATAAAATGACTAAATCAATCGTTTTTACACTTTGCACTTTTATATTATGTTCAATATCTGTATATGCTCAAATACCTGTAAATCAGATTGATAATAATGGTGAGCGTCACGGCTTATGGTCTAAAGATTATCACCAAACAGACCAAAAACGCTATGAAGGAGTTTTTAAACATGGTAAGGAAATAGATTCGTTTAAGTTTTACACCTTATCTGCAGGTAAAAGTGTATTGAGTGCTGTAAAAGTTTTTAATGAAAAGGATAGTATTGCTAATGTCACATTTTTGGCTTCAAATAAAAAAGTAATTAGTAAGGGCCAAATGAATGGTAAACGTTTTGTTGGTGAATGGGTATTTTATCATAAAAATTCTTCAGCTAAAATGATTGTTGAAAATTATAATGACGAAGGTTTACTTTCAGGTGAACGCTTTGTGTATTACCTTAATGGTGGTTTAGCAGAAAGTGCACATTATAAAAATGGAAAATTAGATGGTGAAGCCAAATGGTTTTCAGAGCAAAATAATTTGCTGAGACATACCTATTATAAAGATGATAAATTAGATGGTAAAACATCATATTATGATGCAGATGGTAATTTAACTTCTGAAGGGAGTTATATTAAAAACCAGAAGAAAGGAATTTGGAAGTATTATACAGATGGAAAAGTCACAAAAGAGATTGATCATACAACTCAAACCGTGATTTCAGAAAAAGAATAGATTATAGCTATGTCTTTCATAGTATTTCAGAATGGCAATCTTAATAGGATTGCCTTTTTTATTTTGTAATTTTGCGGAAGTTTTTCGAACTAAGAACGGCATTTCTCTTTAGTAGAGTTATGTCACTTCGAGTGAAATTCATTTTTATGAATTTTGTATCGAGAAGTAATTTAAGTTAAGAATGTTCTCGATACAATTCCGATAGAAATAATCGAAATCAATCGAACTAACGTTTAGATAAAAAGTGTATAAATAATATGAAAAGAGTCATTGTAGGACTTTCAGGAGGAGTAGATTCTAGCGTTGCAGCCTATCTTTTAAAGGAGCAAGGCTATGAAGTTATAGGTCTTTTTATGAAGAATTGGCATGATGATACTGTGACTATTTCAGACGAATGTCCTTGGTTAGAAGATAGTAACGACGCTATGTTAGTGGCCGATAAACTAGGTATTCCTTTTCAAACGGTAGATTTAAGCGAACAATACAAGGAGCGTATTGTAGATTATATGTTTGATGAATACGAAAAAGGACGTACCCCAAACCCAGATGTACTTTGTAACAGAGAAATAAAGTTTGATGTCTTTATGGATATCGCTTTAGAGTTAGGGGCAGATTATGTTGCGACAGGTCATTATTGCAGAAAAAGTACAATTGAAAAAGATGGTGAAGAAATTCATCAACTTTTGGCAGGAGCAGATGGAAATAAAGATCAATCTTATTTCTTATGTCAGTTGTCACAAAAGCAGTTGGCTAAAGCATTGTTCCCTATTGGCGAATTAATAAAACCAGAGGTTAGAGAAATTGCCAAAGCTCAAGATTTAATTACAGCAGATAAGAAAGATTCTCAAGGTTTATGTTTTATTGGTAAAGTAAGATTGCCAGAGTTTTTACAACAACAATTAAAACCGAAAGAAGGTAATATTATTGAAATTGATTCTGAATTTAAAATTTATAATCAACCCAAGCCTACATTTGATTCTAAAGAAAAAGAATTAGAATTCTTGTCTAAAAAACCAGAATATTCAGTTTCAGACGGAAAAATAGTAGGTAAACATCAAGGTGCTCATTATTTTACAAAAGGTCAACGTAAAGGTTTAGGAGTTGGTGGTACTGTAGAGCCGTTGTTTGTAATTGATACGGATGTTAACGAGAATGTTATTTATACAGGTCAAGGAAAACAACATCCAGGTTTGTATAGAAATGTATTATTTGTTTCTAATGAAGAATTACATTGGGTGCGTACAGATTTAGCTTTAAAAGAAGGTGAAACAATGTCTGTATTAGCAAGAATACGCTATAGACAAACTTTAGATAAAGCAACCTTGCATAAAGTGGCTTCAGGATTATACGTAGAGTTTGAAAACAACCAATCTGCAATTACAGAAGGGCAGTTTGTAGCCTGGTATCTTGGAGATGAGTTGGTAGGTTCAGGGGTTATTTCTTAATTCGCTTTTAATTAATTTTTCTGATGAATTAAACCGAAATTATCAGTTCGAGTGATTTTTAACTTTTTTAGTTGAAAATTGTATCGAGAACTTGTTAGATTTATAGTTCTATGAAAAATATTTTTACAATACTACTTTTAATTTTTGTCTCAAGCACGTATGCACAAGAAGATGCATGGGTTTACTTTACAGATAAGCCAAATGTTTCAGCTTCAATTGCAAACCCTATTAGTATCCTTTCACAAAAAGCAATCGACAGAAAACAGAATCATAACATAGCAATCGATGAACGCGATGTTCCTGTAAATGAAGCTTATATTTCAGATTTAAAACTTCAAACAGGAATAACTGTTTTAGCAAAATCTAAATGGTTTAATGCGGTACATATTAGGGGACTTGAAGCTGATGTTAATGCTCTAAATAATTTAACTTTTGTAGATTATATAGATTTTGCAGATAATAATTTAGACTTAGATTCAAGAGCTTCTAATCAGCAAGAAGTGATAAATATTGAAGATGAAACGATAGCTTTTACTTACGGAAATACTCAAAATCAAGTAGAAATGATCGCGGTAGATCAATTGCATCTAGATGATTTTACAGGCGAAGGAATTACAATTGCAGTTATGGATTCTGGATTCCCAAATGTCAATACAATGGGAGCTTTTGAACGTTTAAGAGAGAATGGAGGTTTGCTTAATGGTTATGATTTTGTAGATAGAACTTCAGAAATTTATGAGTATACATCAAGTAATCATGGCACACAAGTGTTAAGTACGATGGCTGGTTTTGTTCAAGATAATTTTGTTGGTACAGCACCAGATGCTTCCTATTATTTATTTAGAACAGAAGATGCTTCTAGCGAAAACCCTGTAGAAGAAAGTTATTGGGTAGAAGCTGCAGAACGTGCAGATAGTTTAGGCGTCGATATGATAAACACATCATTAGGATACACCACTTATGATAATGCTAATTACAGCTATTCACCATTAGACATGGACGGCCAAACGGCTTACATTTCTAAAGGGGCATCAATTGCTGCAGAAAAAGGAATTTTAGTGGTTGTAAGTGCTGGTAATTCTGGAGCTACAGATTGGCAAACTGTAGGTTCGCCTGGAGATTCTCCAGATGTATTATCTATAGGAGGAGTAGATGAAGATGGTGTTTATGTGTCATTTAGTTCGCAAGGAAGTGACGCACAGGTTGGGTATCAAAAACCAGATGTAGTAGCACGGGCAGGAAATGCTTTTGTTATTAATGAATTTAATAGTGTTGTTCAAAATAACGGAACATCATTTAGTGGGCCTATTGTTTGTGGTGGTATTGCTTCATTATGGCAAGCAATCCCTGATGCTTCTCCAAGCGAAGTTAAAAGTTATGTAAGACAATCTGCATCACAATATAATACACCAGATAATTTTTTAGGCTATGGCATTCCTGATTTAAATTTAGCAAGAAGTATGTTTTTATCTGTTGAAAATGTTCACACAGAAGATTTTAAATTTTATCCTAATCCTGTAGAATCTCAATTAAATATTGTCTTCCCTTCAAATATAGATGATGTTGAAATTGTAGTTTATAATCAATTAGGGCAAGTTGTATTAACTAAGTTTATCACTAAAAATGCAAATGGATTTAATGTTTCAAGTTTAGCTTCAGGTATCTATTTAATGAAGCTTTTAACGAGTAATAATTCAACAACAGTCAAATTTATAAAACAATAATATGGCAAATAGAATCACTTCACTTTTCAATATAAAACACCCAATTATTCAAGCAGGAATGATTTGGAATAGTGGTTGGAAATTAGCTTCTGCGGCAAGTAATTCAGGAATATTAGGTTTAATAGGAGCAGGGTCTATGTATCCTGATGTTTTTAGGGAACATGTTAAAAAATGTAAGGCAGCAACTGATCAACCTTTTGGTGTTAACGTACCAATGCTATATCCAAATGTTCAAGAAATTATGGACATTATTGTTGAAGAAGATGTGAAAATTGTATTTACATCTGCCGGAAACCCTAAAACTTGGACCAAATGGTTACAAGACAAAGGAATTACGGTAGTACATGTTGTGAGTAGTGTGAAATTCGCATTAAAAGCTCAAGCTGCAGGAGTGGATGCTATTGTTGCAGAAGGTTTTGAAGCAGGTGGGCATAACGGAAGGGATGAAACAACGACGCTAACTTTAATTCCAATGGTAAAAGAACAACTTGAAATTCCATTAATAGCAGCTGGAGGTATAGCTACAGGAAAAGCCATGTTAGCTTGTATGGTTTTAGGTGCAGATGGCGTACAAGTGGGAAGCCGATTTGTCGCTAGTAAAGAATCATCAGCACATCAAGCCTTTAAACAAGTTGTTGTGGATGCTAAAGAAGGAGATACACAATTAACGCTGAAAGAATTAGCGCCTGTTAGATTAATTAAGAATAAATTCTATAACGAGGTTCAAGAACTTTATAAAACGAGTCCTACACTAGAGCAACTTAAAGAATTATTGGGCAGAGCAAGATCTAAAAGAGGAATGTTTGAAGGTGATTTAGAAGATGGAGAACTTGAAATTGGACAAATTGCAGGCTTAATCCATGATGTGAAACCTGTTGCGGAAATTGTAAAAGTAATGGTAGCTGAATTTGAAGAGGCAAAACAGTCTATAAATTCATTATAATTAAAGCTTGTGAAGTGTTTTTAGTGTGGTAGTTAGAGTGTTTGTATATTGGTGAGAATTCGTATTTATGAGTACTTTTTTTATAAGTTGACAATTCATCCTATAAGTATTTTTTAAACGATTCAATTTATCGTCTTCAATTAATAAAAAAGCTAAATTTGCTTCAGCTAAAATTCAGCTAATAAACAATGAATTTAACCATAGAAAACATAGTATTAGTCGGCTCTATATTACTTTTTATAAGTATTGTAGTAGGTAAGACATCTTATAAATTTGGTGTTCCTACATTGATTTTATTCTTAGGAATCGGTATGTTAGCCGGTTCTGATGGTATTGGTGGTATTCGTTTTGATGATCCTAAACTAGCACAGTTTATAGGAATTGTTTCTCTTAATTTTATTTTATTTTCTGGAGGTCTTGATACCAATTTTAAATCCATAAAACCAATTTTAAAAGAAGGATTGGTACTTTCTACCTTAGGCGTTTTTCTTACAGCAGCTACATTGGGAGGTTTTGTTTGGTTTGTTACCGATTTTACAATCTACGAAAGTATGCTTTTAGGTTCTATTGTATCTTCTACAGATGCAGCAGCCGTATTCTCTATTTTACGTTCTAAGAATTTAGCATTAAAAACAAATTTAAGACCAACATTAGAGCTTGAAAGCGGGAGTAATGACCCTATGGCTTATGTCTTAACATTAGCTTGTTTAACTTTAGTCATTAATCAAGATGAAAGTATTTTATCTATGATTTTTATGTTCTTTCAACAAATGATTTTAGGTGGTATTGCCGGATTTGCTTTTGGTAAATTAAGTAAAATTATTATTAATAGAATTAGGTTAGACTTTGAAGGACTTTATCCTGTTTTGGTTATAGCCTTAATGTTTATAACGTTCTCTGCGACTGATGCAGTAGGTGGAAATGGATTTTTAGCAATTTATATTTGTGCAGTTTATTTAGGTAATCAAGATTTAATACATAAATCAACCATTTTAAAGATGTTTGATGGTATGGCTTGGTTAATGCAAATTGTTCTTTTCCTCACACTCGGTCTACTTGTTTTTCCATCCGAAATTATTCCTTACATGGGTATCGGGTTACTTATTTCTGTGTTTTTAATCCTTGTGGCTCGACCTGTTAGTGTTCTTATAAGTTTGATGTTTTTCAAAATGAAATTAAAAAGACGTTTTTATATTTCATGGGTGGGTTTACGTGGTGCAGTTCCTATTGTGTTTGCAACCTATCCGTTATTAGCGGGGATTGATAAAGCGAATATGATTTTTAATATTGTATTTTTTATCTCGGTAACGTCAATTTTAATTCAAGGGACTACATTGTCTCTTTTTGCCAAATGGTTAAAAGTGGCTTTGCCTGAAAAAGTAAAACCTATTGCAGAAAATGAAAGGTATATTCTTAACCTTCCTAAATCAGCTATGGAAGAAGTTTCAATTTTGCCCAATAGTTTTGCTGTAGATAAACGAATTATTGATTTACATTTTCCTATTTCCGTATTTATAGTTATGATTAAAAGAGGGGATAAATTTGTACGTCCAGGTGGTTCTACAGTTATTGAAGCAAATGATACGCTTGTACTGCTTTTAGATAAAGAGGATAGTTTAGATGAAGTCAATGCAGCTCTTGCTCAAAATAAAATAGTTTAGAATGAAAAAAGGTGAGCAAACCTTAAGGGTATTATTATTCATTTCAATTTATTGTTTTGGTATTGGTGTTTCTGCATTAACAGCAACAAATTCTAATACACAGGTTTTTGTACAAAACAATGGACAAGAAGATTCTTTTTCAACAGCATCTAAAACGCATTTTATTCATACAGATCAATCTGAGATTTCAGTATCTAACTTTTTAGAAAGCTCTGTATCTAACGATGATTTGTCTTTAGACGATTTTATTATCGTTTTATTTTTAAATAAATTACTGTTTAATGCTAAGTTTAAACAGTACGAAAATCACTTCAAAAACCTTTTGATTAGGCATCGGAAGTCTGATCTTATTTTTCCTTTTCATAATTTTTGGTAATCCTTGTTTTTTTTAAACTACAGTTTAAGTAGTCAAAATTAACTTATTAATATGTTGTGGTGTTCCACTTCATAAACAAATCATTATATCAAAAATTTAAAAAAACATAAAAATGAATTTAGGAATAACTATTATTGGAGTTATAGGTGTTGCATGTTGTACATTACCTTTTATATTAACAAATATTAGCAGAAATAAAAAAGGAAAAGAAATATTAAAAGTACTTAAAAATGTTGCAGAAAAACATCAGGCTAAAATTACAAAGCACGAAATTTGTGGTGCTTACGCCATAGGTATAGATGAATCAAAAAAGGCAGTTTCTTTTGTGTCAAAAAATAAAGAAGAGATTATTTCTCAGTATGTAGATCTTTCTACTATTAAAAGTTGTGAGATTAGTAGAGTTAATAGAATATCTGCGAATAAAGGTGAAGTTATTGACCGTCTTAGCTTAAAACTTAGTTCTGATGTGAAACAAGAGCCAGACGTTTTCTTAGAATTTTACAATGCAAAAGTTAATTATCAATTTAGTGGTGAAATACAATCCATAGAAAAATGGAATCAATTGATTCATGATTTATTGAACTAAAATTAGAAAATTCATATTAAAAAAGTGCATAAGGGGTGGGCAGTTATAGCGACATTACTTATGCACTTAATTATTATTTAAGATTGTGAAATTTATCTCTAAAACTAACTCTAATCTGTTATTTTTGTAAAGAACCGTAAATCAACTTATTTTATTATGAAAAAAATAATAGTTTTAGTATTAGTACTTTGTGGTTTCTATTCTTGTAAAGAAGTTTCTAGTAATGAGGAATATGAAAAAATTAATTGGAAAGCTCGTATTACTACAATTAATCCCACGGATTCTCTAGAGTCAGGGAAATCCTATTTGTCTGTTTATTCTCAAATATATAGTTATACGCAGCATAAAACGTATAATCTTACAGCAATGATTAGTATTAGAAATACAAGTGAAAAAGACAGTATTTATTTATCAAATATTAAATATTACGATACGCACGGTGTTTTGTTAAAAACGTATTTTGAAAATCCTGTTTATGTATTACCGATGGAAACTTTAGATATTGTAATCAATGAAATAGATATTGCAGGTGGTACCGGGGGTAATTTTATTTTCGATTGGCAAATACCTAAAGATTGTTCTGAACCTATTTTTGAAGGTATTATGACGTCTACATCTGGTCAACAAGGTTTATCATTTCTTACGGAAGGAAAAAGAATCGATTAATTAAAGCTGATTTCTAGTCACTTTTTAAGTGTTTTTTAGATTCTTAAAATTCAAATTATTTAAGAAATAATTCATTCTTAAAACTAAAAGGAAGTATTACTTTTGCGTCATGGTTTTAAGTCATTACACTAAAGAATTTAGATACAATTTACGACTTGCATCGCCTGTAATGTTAGGGATGCTTGGTCATACTTTTGTGAGTTTTGTAGACAACGTTATGGTTGGTCAGTTGGGAGCTGCGGAATTAGCAGCAGTATCCTTAGGGAATAGTTTTATATTTATTGCGATGTCTTTGGGTATTGGTTTTTCTACTGCCATTACGCCATTAGTTGCTGAAGCTGATACAGAAAATGATTTTGATAAGGGGAAATCTGTATTTAAACATGGTCTTTTTTTATGTACCGTTTTGGGATTAATATTGTTTGTAATCTTACTATTTGCAAAGCCCTTAATGTACATTATGGATCAGCCAAAAGAGGTTGTCGACCTGGCGATTCCTTATTTAGACTTAGTGGCTTTTTCTCTCGTGCCTTTAATTGTTTTTCAGGCATTTAAACAATTTAGTGATGGTTTGTCATTAACCAAATACCCTATGTATGCTACTATTGTTGCCAATTTACTTAATGTAGCAATTAACTATGTTTTAATTTTTGGGAAGTTTGGTTTCCCTGAGATGGGGATTGTTGGTGCAGCCGTTGGAACTTTAGTGTCTCGTTTTGTTATGGTTGCTTATTTATGGTGGTTACTTGCAAAACGAGAAAAATCTAAAGCGTATGTTACCAACCTAAAATTCTTCAACTTAAGTAAAGCACCTATAAAAAAATTAACCAACTTGGGATTGCCTAGTGCATTACAGATGTTTTTTGAAGTTGGTATTTTTACAGCTGCCGTTTGGTTAAGTGGTACTTTAGGAGCCAATGCACAAGCCGCTAATCAAATTGCATTAAACTTGTCTTCAATGACCTTTATGGTTGCTACAGGATTAAGTGTTGCAGCGATGATTAGAGTTGGAAATCAAAAAGGATTAAAAGATTATTCGGCATTAAAACGTATTGCCGAATCGATATTTATGGTTGGGTTTATTTTTGCTGTTCTTTTTGCATTATTATTTGTTGTTTTTCATAAGTTCTTACCAACGATGTATGTAGATTTAGATGATCCTATTAATATCGTAGATACTACAGAAGTGGTAACAGTTGCAGCGACATTGTTGCTAGCCGCAGCGGTTTTTCAAATAACAGACAGTCTTCAGGTTATAGCACTTGGAGCGTTAAGAGGACTACAAGATGTTAAAATACCGACTGTAATTACTTTTATATCTTATTGGGTGATAGGTTTTCCTATATCCTATTATTTAGGGAAAGAAGAGGCTTATGGCAGCCTTGGTATATGGATTGGACTTATTGTAGGTTTAAGTGTCGCGGCTATTATGTTATTTATAAGATTTCATTTGCTGACTAAAAAGTTAATTGTAAAAACATCAAATTAAATTCTGATTTTATAAGCCTATTCGATATTTCAATATTAATCGAACAGCTCAAGCAAAATCGATATATTTGCAACTTAAGTTAAATTTTACACCAAGTCTCAGGCTTCAAATATTATATTTATTACATGGAACTACCAAAATTCATATTAGGTGATAACACAGATTATCCGAATGCAATTTTTATTATTCATACAGAATTCCCGCGCTTTATCATTAATCTTGAAGATGATGAAGTAGAATGGTTTGAAGAATTTGATCAGCACGACGAAAAGGAATTAGAGAGTGAAACTGAAAATTATATTCAAGAAGCTACTGATTTTTACGATAGAGAAATAGCGAGATACGACGATTAATAATGTTAGAGCAACTTATAGAATTAGATAAAAGCCTGTTTTTATATCTCAATAATTTGGGGTCTGAATCTTGGGATGGATTATGGTTAGTGATTACTAATAAACTGTGTTCTATTCCGTTATATGCTGTATTACTCTTCTTGATTTATAAGAAATATGGCTGGAAAGGGATTTTATTATTGGTTTTTGTTGTTGCTGCAATGATTACATTTACAGATCAAATTACCAATGTTTTTAAAGATACTTTTCAAAGAGCACGTCCTTGTAGGGCAGAAGGTATTATGGATTTAACACGTTTTGTTGCTCCTCGTTGTGGAAAATATGGTTTTTTCTCTGGTCATGCCTCTAACTCTATGGCCGTGGCTATTTTTACAGGTTTACTTTTAAAACCTTACTTTAAAAACTTAATCTATCTACTTGTTATTTGGAGTTTAATTGTGGCTTACAGTCGCATTTATGTAGGTGTGCACTATCCTTTAGATATCCTTTGTGGTCTAACTTTTGGAACGATTACAGGGTTTGGATTTTATAAACTTTATAATTATCTTTTTAAAAGATATGTAGCTTAAGTTTTTTAGAAAAAGCTTTTTGAAACCTTTTTATTTTCTGGTCAATAAATAGAGTTGATTCACTAATCGAGATCTTTCATTTGCACTAGAAAAATTAAAGTCATAAGTCGCTTTAAATTCAATAGTATAAAGTTTAGAAAGTTCTTCTATGTCTTCAGGTTGAGCCGTTGTAGTTAAGAGTCTGAATTGTTTTTCTTCAGGAATTAAGATACCTTCATCCGTTTTTATACTCGGAATCTTAGCTCCATAATTATAGATCGCTTCAGGTGACACACCATCTAATCTGTAAAGCGGAATGGCATCTGATGGTAATTCCGAAAGTGTTTTGTAATCGGGTTGTGCTTGTAACTTGGCTAGCGGTAAAGCTAAAAAGCCAATGCAAAGCATAAAACTTATTACAAGATAGAAAGCCGATTTAATGTTCTTAGCCTTTAAGCTTTTAAAAAGATAAAATCCAATAAGCGCCAAAACGAGACTACAGATTATAAACCTTACAAGAACAATTCCTGTTAAAAAAGAACTTATTGAAAAACCAATAACCCAGAATAGGATAGCTATAGTACCAATTAACCCAAACTGAAAATAAACAGGGAAGGTCTCTTTCTTCGACTTCAAATTTTTGAATTCACGGACTAAATATTCAATATAAAATCCAATATTAAAAGCTAGTGGAATAAGAACAGGCATTAAGTATCTGGATTTCTTTTCAGGAATAACAGAGAGTAAAATAACAGCTAAAATGGTCCAAAAGAAACTAAATCTATAAGCTTTAAGATTACTAACTCTAGATTTTAAATAAGGATATAATAAACTAATAAAAGCAGGGATAGTCCATAAACCTGTTTGTATAAAGAAGCTCCAGTAATAGTAAAAAGGTCTTACATTATAACTGTGCCAATTAGAAGTTTCGCGCTCTGCAATGGCATTAAAAGTTTCTGGATCTGCGATTCTAACATGAAGATACCACCAAGCGCCTAAAACCAATCCGAAAATTAAAAGACTAAAAAGTTTTAAAAAATGAAGAATTCCTCCTTTAAATTTAAATGCAATACCGTAAGCAATTATAAAAGGTAAAAATAGAACGTATAATGAAACGGGACCTTTAGATAATACAGAGCAAGCTAAGAATAGTACAAAAAGTAAACTTCTTAAAATAGCAGTTTTACTAGTTTGAAACATAAGAAACAGCTGATATAAGGCCATAAGCATAAAACCATGGGTGTATATATCCCAAGGAGCTTCAATAGTAATTCCTAAGATGTAAAAAGAGGTTAACGCAATAAAACCATTAATTAAACTATGCGATGGTGTTAAGTTTAATTTTTTTGACAATAAATAGATTGAAATTCCGATACTCGCAACAAAAAGAAGGGCAGGCCAACGTAAAGCTAACACAGATGTAATACTAAAAAGATATCCAAAAGCAGCCGTAATCCAAGTTGGTAAAGGTGGTTTCTCATAACGTGCAACGCCATTCATTGTGGTTAAAACCCAATTGTTATCCGTAAGCATTTCTCTAGCTGAAATAAAATTTCGAGCTTCCATAATCGTCACAGGAATAGCGTCAATGGTAAAGCCAAGCATGACGATAACAAATAGTAAAAGGCTAGGAATAGGATATTTTTCGATGAACTTAATCATTGGTTTGTCTAATTAAATAAGCGTTACGGGCATAAATTACTAAGCCAAATAAGTGGCCAACAAATAATACAGGATCTTTTCTAATAATAGCATAAGTTAAGATTAAACCTGCACCAATTAAACTCAATACCCAAAATCCTAAAGGTAAACTAGAGGCTTTGTGACGTTCAGAATGAATCCATTGATAAACAAAACGTAGTGTAAAAACAATTTGTGCTACAATCCCTAAAGCCAATAACCAAGTTGGTATAGCATCATTTTGAAATAATAAATCGACATCAATTTTATTATTGTTATAATAGAAAAGCACAATTAAAATAGGAACAGCAAAAAGTAAATATTGTATCACTTTTGGGAATTTTTGCCATTGCCCTTGCAGTTGTAAATTTCGGATATATATATAATATGTTAAACTTTGACCAAGCATAATGGCAAAGTCTAAGCGTAAATAACCGTAAATAAATAATAAGAAAGAGGCAATTAAGCTTAAGGTCCAAAAGGTATTTGGAGTGATAACTTTACGTTGCTTTTCTGAGGTGATCCATTGTATAATTAGCCGAGAAGAAAATAAGATCTGAGCTAAGAAACCAATGCTGTAAATAAACCAGTCTTTCAAATTATACGTTTTCTTTACTAGATTTTAAAATATCGTAATTGATATATTTTTTCTTCATCCATAAATAAGCAAAACAATCCATTAAAGGACCGAGTAGTCGGTTCCACAGTCCAAATTTAGCAGTTCCTGCCATTCTAGGGAAATGTTGTACTGTGATTTGCGTTACACGTCCATTTTGCAACATAATCATTGCGGGTAAAAAACGGTGTGATCCTCTAAACATTGGGATGCGTTTGGCGTAATCCGTTTTAATTACCTTAAGCGGGCAACCGGTATCATCCATGCCATCATGCGTAAATGCACGTCTTATGCCGTTGGCAATTTTAGATGACATGTTCTTTACAAAAGAATCTTTTCGGTTAGAGCGTACACCTGTAACCAGTTCGTGTTGACCAATGTGTTCTAAAAGGATATTAAAATCTTCAGGAGCAGTTTGTAAATCAGAATCTATATAACCTACCAATTCAGTATCTACAGCATCAAACCCAGCCTTAATAGCCGCACTTAAGCCTCTGTTTTCTTTAAATAAAATATATTCAAACGCTTCATTACGTTTACAAATAGTTTCAATTAAAGCTTGGCTATTATCACTAGAACCATCGTTCACAAATAAGATAGCGGTAGATACAGTTGCAATCTTAAGATAGTTAGAAAGTTCCTTTTCTACACGTTCTAGGTTCTCTTCTTCATTATAAACCGGAACTATAATGGTAAATTGGTACGTCATTCGTTTTGTTACTTAATGGGCACAAAAATATCGTTTTTTTGTGTCACGGCATAAGTCTTGTAGTTTAATGTATAGTTGTGGAGAGGTTTAATCTAGACATTAATTAGTATTCTCCATTTCAACTCTTATTTTGTTCGATTTCTCTCGTATTTCAAGTTCATGGAATACTTAATCACATCTTTTTCCTCATCAATATATTCAGAGAAACTCTCTGTTTTTTTATTTCCAAAAGAATTATAAATTGAATCTAATAGCTATAACTAAAAAGACTTCAGTTTATTTAAAGCTTAATTATTCAACAATATCAATAGGGACTTCAATGAATGTATTATCCCAAGCCATCGTTAATTTTAAATGCCCTGTTTTATTATCAAATGCAATTGTAAAACGTTCAACTGTAATATCGAGTTGTTGTGCAGGAACAATAATTTCTAAAGCATCGTAATTAGGATCCCACATAGGTTCCATCTTTTCATTAACACCCCATTCGTATTGTTTAGAGTTAAACATGACTTTCCAAGAATCTTTCATTGGCACAGTCCAAATGGTATATTTTCCTTTTCTCAATTCAATACCATCAATCATCAATGATTTATTGGTTTCAAAAGTCGTTGCTTCGTTGGCTCCTGTTCTCCAAACTTCATCAAAAGGAACAAGTGCTCCAAAAACCTCACGATCGCGTTTAGAAGGTCTGTTGTATTCTACAGTGATATCCAAATCGTTTAATGAAATCTTTGCAGAATCCTTTGGACTTAAACGTGGAGAGAAAATGTTTTCTACAAAAACAGAATATGAAAGTAAGCCTAAAGCTAAAATAAACAAAATGATAAGGAGGCGTTTCAGCATGATTATAAATCTTAATAAATTTTAATTTGAAATAATAACACAAACATAAGTATTCAAGATTTAAAGATAATTCAAATCCCTAACTTTATGATTGGTTAACGTTGAATTTTAAGTTTTTCTTATAAAACGGAAATTATTATTTTTATAACGGTTCAATTTTCAACCTTATTAATGTATAATTTCTTCTTTTCAATATTTTTTAGAGACATTAAAATCACATCCTTTAATTGATATTTCAGTAACTAAAAATGCTTATGCTTCTTTAGATTTATCGGTTAAGAATTCCGAATTAAAACAAGTTAATGTTTCGTCTTCTAAAGATTTGGAAGCGTATATCTGGAATTACATGAAAGAAAATAATGCTAAAGTGGCTTTTGGTGGTTATTTAGAACAGCGTGGTATTTATCAACGTAGTGATTATTTTAATCAACTAAATAAAGAAACAGAACGTAATATTCACATTGGTATAGATCTTTGGATTGAAGCAAATACAGCGATATTTTCACCTTTAGAAGGGACTATTCATAGTTTTAAAAATAATACCAATTATGGAGATTATGGTCCAACTATAGTTTTAAAACATAAAATTGAAGACTTTGAGTTTTACACACTTTATGGGCATTTAAGTTTAGCATCAATTGAAAACCTGAAAGTTGGAGCAGAGGTGAAGCAAGGAGAACAGATCGCAAATTTAGGGACAGCAGAGGTTAACGGTGACTATCCTCCACATTTACATTTTCAAATTATAAAAGATATTGAAGATTATAAAGGTGATTACCCAGGAGTTTCTAATCAAATAGATTTAGAATTTTATAAATTGAATTGTCCTGATCCTAATTTATTATTGAAATTGAACAAGTAAAACCTAAGCTTTAATATTCTCGTATGTGTTGTATGAGAGTATTTGTTATTAGTATTTTGTTTTTGTTACCAATAAGTTTGTTGGCTCAGAAAATAGATAATTCAGTTTCGTACCGAAATATAGAGAGTGAAACCTATTTTAGATTTCACTACGATAATGATTATTTTGCTGCTACAGACGAAAACTATACACAGGGTTATAATTTGGAATTAGTTTCTCCTAGTTTAGAAAAAAATCCGATAAATTATCTATTCATTAAACCTAAAGCATCGCATACCAAATATGGTTTATCCTTAGAACATATTGGTTTTACACCGAATGATTATGTAAGTGAAGCTATTCAATTTGGAGATCGTCCTTTTTCTACAGCTATAATGTTGAAGTCATTTACAATTGCCACAGATACCATTCGTAAAACAAGAATATCACAGTCTTTAAGTTTAGGATTAATTGGTCCTGGAGCTTTCGGGAAAGAAATGCAAGTTGGCATTCATGAAGCAACAGGGAATAAAGTTCCTGGTGGTTGGGATAACCAAATTCAAAATGATGTGGTCATTAATTATCAGATAAATTATGAAAAGCAAATTTATCAATACAATCATTTGTTTGCTTTACAAGCGCAATCTTCAGTACAATTAGGGACTTTATTTACAAATACATCTTTAGGTTTTAATACGACCTTTGGAATTCTAAATTCAGAATTTACAGCTGATAAACCTAAAAACAAATTTCAAATTTATGCTTATGCGCAACCGATTATTACTGTTGTTGGTTATGATGCTACTTTGCAAGGCGGCTTATTTAATAGAGATAATCCGTATACAATTTCATCAAAAGGAGTGGAACGTTTTACAGCACAATATAATTATGGTATCGTTATAAAAACAAAAAACATGTATTTTGAATATACCCGATCAGCAATTACACGCGAATTTAAGTCTGGGGTTTCAGCAAAATGGGGAGGCATTAGAATCGGATTCACATTTTAGATCACATAACGTCTAACGTCAGTTCGAGTGTTTTGAGTAAGCGAGAAACGTATCGAGAACGTTGGTTGTTACGAATACTTCTCAATACAAAATCCCAAAAAGAGGATTTCACTCGAAGTGACGTTGAGGTTTGTTTTATATTATTCCGTCAGTTCGAGTGTTTTGAGTCAGCGAGAAACGTATCGAGAACGTTGGTTGTTACGAATACTTCTCAATACAAAATCCCAAAAAGAGGATTTCACTCAAAGCAACGTTGAGGTTGGATTTGTGTTATTCCGTCAGTTCGAGTGTTTCGAGTATGCGAGAAACGTATCGAGAACTTTTGTTGATTAAATAACTGTATATTAGGTTGTTATGTTTTATTTGTTATCTTGTAATGATGAAACAGTCCTATGTTTACATATTAAAATGTTCAGATAATTCTTATTACACAGGGATAACTTCTAATTTAACTAAAAGAATAGAGGAGCATAAAACAGGGAAACATAATAACAGTTATACTTATACTAGAAGGCCTTTAAGTTTAGTTTATTATGCTGAGTTTACGGATATAAATTTGGCTATTCAAACTGAAAAACAAATAAAGAAATGGTCTAGAGTGAAAAAAGAAGCCTTGATTAGCGGTGACTTTGAAAAGTTACCTAATCTTGAAAAGAAGAATTTTGATAAATGAAGCTTCTCGATGCAAAATCCCAAAAAGAGGATTTCACTCAAAGCAACGTTGAGGTTGGATTTGTGTTATTCCGTCAGTTCGAGTGTTTCGAGTATGCGAGAAACGTATCGAGAACTTTTGTTGATTAAATAACTGTATATTAGGTTATTATGTTTTATTTGTTATCTTGTAATGATGAAACAGTCCTATGTTTACATATTAAAATGTTCAGATAATTCTTATTACACAGGGATAACTTCTAATTTAACTAAAAGAATAGAGGAGCATAAAACAGGGAAACATAATAACAGTTATACTTATAATAGAAGGCCTTTAAGTTTAGTTTATTATGCTGAGTTTACGGATATAAATTTGGCTATTCAAACTGAAAAACAAATAAAGAAATGGTCTAGAGTGAAAAAAGAAGCCTTGATTAGCGGTGACTTTGAAAAGTTACCTAACCTCGCAAAGAAGAATTTTGATAAATGAAGCTTCTCGATACAAAATCCCAAAAAAGGGATTTCACTCGAAGTGACGTATGTGGTTTGTTTTATGTTTTTCCGTCAGTTCGAGTGTTTTGAGTAAGCGAGAAACGTATCGAGAACGTTAGTTACTTTGAATACTTCTCGATGCAAAATCCCAAAAAGAGGATTTCACTCAAAGCAACGTTGAGGTTGGATTTGTGTTATTCCGTCAGTTCGAGTGTTTTGAGTGCGCGATAAACGTATCGAGAACCTTTATTACAAAGAATACTTCTCGATACAAAATCCTGAAAAGAGGATTTCACTTGAAGTGACGTATCAACTTACTTTTTTATTTGTCTTTCAGATAAAATCTTCCCTATAATAAAACCAAGAATAGCAAAACCACCATCAGAAAGTGTAAACCAAAGTTCTTTAGGTAACATAACAATATTAAAAAATGTAGCAGTAAGCATTAAGGCGCCAACAATATAACTTGGTACCATACTTTGCTTAGAAATTTTAGCAGCCACAAACATTCCAATAATAACACCCGTGAAATGAGCTATCACAACACAGGTTTTCATCCCTGTAGGAATTAAATTCATGTTATTACTCAACCATTCCATATTTAAAGGATCTGCACCAATTGGGAGAGGAAATAAATTATGACCGATGAGGTTTTCAATACTATAAACAGTTAATGATGCTATTATAAAGCCAAAAATTGTAGCTAAAATATTTCTTATCATTTAGGTTGAATTATTAATGATTATAAATTTAAACTTAGAATATTATAACGTTTCCTTTAACCATTTAAAAAATTCACGTTGCCAAACTAAAGCATTTTGAGGTTTTAAAACCCAGTGATTTTCCTCAGGAAAATATAATAATTTACTTTTCAATCCTAATAATTGAGCAGCTTGGTAAGCCCCTAAACCTTGTTCAATAGGTACACGGTAATCTTTTCCGCCTTGAATAATTAAAATTGGTGTATTCCATTCAGAGACTTTAGTAATAGGGTTAAACTCGTTATATGTTTTTTGTGCAGCTTCATTGGTTTTGTCCCAATATGGTCCTCCAAAATCATGATTTACAAAGAATAATTCTTCGGTAGTTCCGTACATACTTCTGGTATCAAAAACTCCATCATGTGCAATAAAAGATTTAAAACGATTGTTATGAATTCCCGCTAAATAGAAAACAGAATAACCACCAAAACTTGCTCCAATAGCACCTAATCTATCGTTATCTACGTAAGGTTCTTTGGCAATGTCATCTATAACAGATAAATAATCATCCATGACTTGTCCTCCCCAATCTTTACTAATATCTTCATTCCATTTTACACCATGGCCAGGCATACCACGACGGTTTGGAGCAACTACGATATAACCTTGAGATGCCATTAATTGGAAATTCCAACGGTAAGAATAAAATTGAGATAATGGAGATTGTGGTCCACCTTGAGCATATAATAAGGTTGGGTATTTTTTAGTAGCATCAAAGTTTGGAGGTAAAATAACCCAAACTAACATTTGTTTACCATCAGTAGTTGTAACGTAACGTTTTTCGACGCTTGGTAAATCTACACTAGCGTATAAGTCACTATTGATGTTTGTGAGTTGATTGAATTTTTTAGTTTTTAAGTCGAAACTAAAAATATCAGCAGCATGATTCATATCTGTTCTTGTAACCAAAAGTGTTTTATCCTTTTGTGCAACAATAGAAGTGATATCAAATTGTCCGTTAGAAAGCTGTTCCACAACAGGAGCAATTCGTTTTTTACCAGGGTAATTCACTTTAAAAAGTTGAATTGTTCCATCTACAGGAGCTGTGAAAAAGATATCTTTTCCGTCATTACTCCAAAGAAAACTTCGTACAGCATCGTCCCAGTTTGCTGTTAAATTTTGTTTGATTCCGTTGTTTAAAACGATAATATCATTTTTATCACTTTCGTAACCATCGGTTTTCATTTGTAACCAGGCTAAAGCACCTTTTGAAGAAAAAGCCGGAGTTGTATCATAGCCTTTATTAGCTTCTGTAATGTTCTCAGTCGTTTTGTTTTCTAAATTGTATTTAAAAATATTTGTGTCAGTGCTGGTAGCATAAGCTTTACCCTTTAGTTTTTTGCTAACATAGTAAATGTCTTTACTATCAGGTGACCAAATGTAATCTTCATCACCACCAAAAGGACGTTGTGGCGTATGGAAAGGTTCATTTGGCATCAGATCTATTCCTGTTTCATTGTCGTTTCCGACTTTTTTATAGAATAAATGATTAAAATGACCATCTTGCCAAGTATCCCAATGACGAATGTCTAAATCAGAAAAAATATAAACTTCAGCAGCTTCTAAATCTTTATAAACATCTTTCCCTTTAATGGCTTCAATAGCGACTTCTTTGTTGAATAATTGATACGTACCGTCAGGAGATATATTTTTATCAATTACTGTAACCTCTTCTTTTGTTATTTCAGTAGCGTCACCACCAGCAACAGACATCTTATAGTATTTTGAATCATAACCATTTGTTTCAATATTTGGTGTTTTTATAGCGAAAAAAATTGTTGAAGCATCTTCGTTGAGACCCATAACGCTTAAGCGTTCTACTTTCCATAATAATTCGGGTGTCATTGTTTTTTGTGCGGTAACTAAAGAGCTGCTTAACATAAGGGTTATAATTAGGACTATATTTTTCATAATGAATGTATTAATTGTAGTCTGTTTTATTGGGTTATAAAACGTTGATTTTTATTGTGAATTTAGAAGTGTAAATTTAAGAATTTTCTTTGTGATAAACACCAGTCAGTTCGAGTGTTTTGAGTAAGCGAGAAACGTATCGAGAACGTTGGTTGTTACGAATACTTCTCAATACAAAATCCCAAAAAGAAGATTTCACTCAAAGTAACGTTGAGCTTCAATTTATATGCTTCCGTCAGTTCGAGTGTTTCGAGTGCGCGAGAAATGTATCGAGAACTTTTGTTAATCAAATATCTGTCTATTAGGTTTTAAATGCAATTTATTATCTTGTAACCATGAAACAGTCCTATGTTTACGTATTAAAATGTTCAGATAATTCTTATTACACAGGTATAACTTCTAATCTAACTAAAAGAGTAGAGGAGCATAAAACAGGGAAACACAAGGATAGTTATACTTATAAAAGAAGACCTCTAAGTTTAGTTTATTATGCTGAGTTTACGGATATAAATTTAGCTATTCAAACTGAAAAACAAATAAAGAAATGGTCAAGGGTAAAAAAAGAAGCTTTGATCAGTGGTGACTTTGAAAAGTTACCTAACCTCGCAAAGAAGAATTTTGATAAATGAAGCTTCTCGATACAAAATCCCAAAAAAGGGATTTCACTCGAAGTGACGTATGTGGTTTGTTTTATGTTTTTCCGTCAGTTCGAGTGTTTTGAGTGAGCGAGAAACGTATCGAGAACTCTTGTTATTACGAATACTTCTCGATACAAAATCCCAAAAAAGGGATTTCACTCGAAGTGACGTATGAGGTTCGTTTTGTATTATTCCGTCAGTTCGAGTGTTTCGAGTAAGCGAGAAACGTATCGAGAACTAAGTGGTCTTTTTAAGACTCATAGGAACTCCATTCAATAACGTTGGATGAAAATGAATACGTTTCATTAAGTTTTCCAGTCAAAGTCATACTCTTAATCTCAGCATCCAGTTCGCCATCTAGCCATAAAACATTATCAGCATTAGGCATTTCTGTAGTAGAAAGGTCAAATTTGCAATCAGGAAAATCCTCATTATACCTTGTGCCATCTTCCAATATTTCAAAATGTTGCTGTGGGCAATGGCATTCAATTACAGTAATATCTCTGGCTTCAATGTAAGTTGTATAAGATTGATTGAAGTCTATAACATAAGTTTTTTTCTTTTTTATCATTGTGAGAGCACCTATGGTAAGGTCATGTCTTTCATCTACTATGTTTCCAGCAATCTCTAAAGAAAGTGTAAATTCGAAATCTGAAACGTCCTGATTTGAAATATCCATCATATTTTTTGTTCGTTATATTAACATAACGAAATTAAAAACAAAAGTTATAAGGTAAGCTGTATTTTTAAATATTCTTGGAGAATTTAGTTTTGATTGATAATCTTAAATATTGATCCATAATAGGGCGGTAAGTTTTATTAAAGGTGTAGATTTATTAGAGAGAAGTAATTGCTTCTCGATACAAAATTCCTAAAAAGAGAATTTCACTCGAAGTGACGTTGAGGTTTGTTTTATATTCTTCCCGTCAGTTCGAGTGTTTTGAGTAAGCGAGAAATGTATCGAGAACTTGTGTTATTACGAATACTACTCGATACAAAATCCAGAAGAGAGGATTTTACTCGAAGTGACGTTGAGGTTCGTTTTATATTTTTCCCGTCAGTTCGAGTGTTTTGAGTAAGCGAGAAATGTATCGAGAACTTGTGTTACTTTGAATACTTCTCGATACAAAATCCAGAAGAGAGGATTTCACTCGAAGTGACGCTATGCGTCTTTAAGTATAAAACAAAAAAATCCTGATGGGTTACATCAGGATTTTTAAATTCTATTTATTCGGTTTCTACTTTCGTAGAAATTACATTATTCAACTAATACCCATTCTCCTTTTTCTAATAAAGGAATGGCTTGTTTGTATTTAACGTCTTTGCTTTCTCCGCTCATAACGTTCTTAATCGTTATTTTATCATTACGACCAATTTTTGGTTGATCTCTAACAATCGTTTCAACAACTTGTTGCTGTTGTTGTGAAGCTCCTGCACCTGCAGCTCTATTTTGAGAAGAACGCTCATCTAAATTAGGAATCTCATCTTTTTGAGTTTCTAATTTTTCTTGCTTACGTTGTTTTGCTTCTTGAATTGTATTTGCTGTTTCCTGTGGAATTTCACCTTTAAATAAGAATGAAATAACATCTTTATTCACTTGGTCAATCATGGCTTTAAACAATTCAAAAGACTCAAATTTATAAATTAACAACGGATCTTTTTGCTCGTGTACAGCTAACTGAACCGATTGCTTTAATTCGTCCATTTTACGCAAATGTACTTTCCAAGCATCATCAACAATTGCTAAAGTAATGTTCTTTTCAAAATCATTAATTAACTGTGTTCCTTTAGTTTCGTATGCTTTTTCTAAATCAGTTACAACTTGTAAGTTTTTAACACCATCAGTAAAAGGCACCACGATTCTTTTAAAACGATCGCGTTGTGTGTCATATACATTTTCAATGACAGGAAATGCTAAATCTGCAGCACGTTGCATTTTTTCACGATAATGTTTAAAAGCGGCTTTGTAAATGATTCCTGCAATTTCTGTTGCATTCTTTTTCCCGAATTCAGCTTCAGAAATAGGTGATGCCATTGAGAAATAACGAATCAATTCAAATTCAAAGTTTTTAAAATCATTAGCGTTTTTATTGCTTTCTGCAATACCTTCAGAGGTATCAAAAATCATGTTTGCTAAATCGACTCTAAGACGTTCTCCATGTAAGGCATTACGACGACGTTTGTAAATCACTTCACGTTGTGCATTCATGACATCATCATACTCTAATAAACGTTTACGAACACCAAAGTTATTTTCTTCAACTTTTTTCTGTGCACGTTCAATAGACTTAGAAATCATACCGTGTTGTATCACTTCACCTTCTTTTAAGCCCATTCTGTCCATCATCTTAGCAATACGCTCAGAACCAAATAAACGCATCAAGTTATCCTCTAAAGACACATAGAATTGTGAACTTCCTGGATCTCCTTGACGACCAGCTCTACCACGTAACTGTCTGTCTACACGACGCGAATCGTGACGCTCAGTACCTACAATGGCTAAACCTCCTGCTTTTTTAACTTCATCACTTAATTTAATATCGGTACCACGACCAGCCATGTTGGTTGCAATAGTAACTTGACCCGCATTACCTGCTTGTGCTACGATATCTGCTTCTTTCTTATGTTGTTTCGCATTTAAGACATTATGGTCTATTTTACGAATGCTTAACATTTTACCTAATAGTTCTGAAATCTCAACGTTAGTTGTACCAATTAATACAGGTCTTCCAGCTTGTGCTAAAGCAGTAACTTCATCAATTACGGCATTGTATTTTTCACGTTTTGTTTTGTAAACTAAATCGTCTCTGTCATCTCTAGCGATGGGTCTGTTGGTTGGAATTTCAACCACATCTAATTTGTAGATTTCCCAAAGTTCACCCGCTTCTGTAACCGCTGTACCTGTCATACCAGATAGTTTACGGTACATTCTAAAGTAATTTTGAAGGGTTACTGTAGCAAATGTTTGTGTAGCTGCTTCAATTTTTACACTTTCTTTAGCTTCAATCGCTTGGTGTAATCCGTCTGAATAACGACGGCCATCCATAATACGACCTGTTTGCTCATCAACAATCATAACCTTGTTTTCCATAACAACGTAATGGTTGTCTTTCTCGAATAAGGCGTAAGCTTTTAGAAGTTGATTAAGCGTATGAATACGTTCCGATTTAATTCCGAAGTCTTTAAATAATTCTTCTTTAAGATCAGCTTCTTCTTCAGAAGATAAATTCTTGTTTTCAATCTTAGCGATTTCAATTCCTATTTCTGGCATCACGAAGAAATCGGGATCATCCTCACCTGAAAGGAATTCAACACCTTTATCAGATAATTCAACTTGATTGTTTTTTTCATCAATTACATAATAGAGTTCTGCATCTACAATAGGCATTTCTCTATTATTGTCTTGCATGTAATGATTTTCTGTTTTTTGAAGTAATTGCTTGATCCCTTCTTCAGATAAAAACTTAATCAATGCTTTATTTTTAGGGATCCCTCTGTAAGCTCTTAATAATAAGAAACCACCTTCTTTAGTATCGCCAGCAGCAATCAGTTTTTTAGCTTCTGCTAAAACACCAATTAAATATTTACGTTGTACTTCTTCAATGGCATTTACTTTAGGTTTTAATGCATCAAATTCATGTATATCTCCTTTAGGTACTGGTCCAGAGATGATTAATGGTGTACGTGCATCATCGACTAAAACGGAATCGACCTCATCTACAATAGCATAATGATGTGGACGTTGCACTAAATCTTCTGGCGAATTGGCCATGTTATCACGTAAATAATCGAAACCAAATTCGTTATTTGTTCCGTAAGTAATATCTGCATTGTAAGCTTTACGACGTGCATCAGAGTTTGGTGTGTGGAAATCGATACAATCGATACTCATACCATGAAACTGAAATATTGGTGCCATCCAAGCACTATCACGTTTTGCCAAGTAATCATTTACAGTTACTAGATGTACGCCTTTACCCGCTAGAGCATTTAAATATACAGGAAGTGTTGCAACTAAAGTTTTACCTTCACCTGTTTGCATCTCTGCAATTTTTCCTTGGTGCATTGCAATACCTCCAATTAACTGAACATCATAATGAATCATGTCCCAAGTAATTGGTTTACCTGCAGCATCCCAAGAGTTTTCCCAAATAGCTTGATCGCCTTCTAGGTTGACATAATCGTGTTCTCCGGAAATCTCACGGTCAAAAGCATTTGCTGTTACCGGTATTTGTGTGTTATGAACAAAACGCTTTGCTGTTTCTTTAACGACGGCGAAGGCTTCAGGAAGAATATCGTTTAAAACACCTTCGGTTATTTCGTAAATCTCATCGTCAATTTTATCAACTTCAAGATAAAGATCTTCGCGAGCATCAATATCTTCAGTATTTTTTGCTTTTTCTAAAAGGTCTTCTTTTTTAGTATTTAAGGGTTGCCTGGCTTCTGCTATTTTAGCTTTAAACTCGGCAGTTTTTGCCCTAAGTTCATCGTGTGATAAGGCCTCTAAAGCTTTCTCGAAAGTTTTTATTTTTTCAACAATAGGTTTAATGGCACTTACATCTTGTTTGGATTTATCTCCAACAAAAACCTTAAGTACTTTATCTAAAAAAGTCATAGTTAATCATTTGTAACGGATTGGCATTTGCCAATCTTAGTATTAATTTCAGTTAGTTGTTCTAAGATATCATTTACATCTTAGAACATATAGGTTATTTCAGATTAAAATGTATCCGAAAATAAAAAAAGTCCCTCAGTTATAATAACGCAAGAGACTTTTTTGTGATAATTTTATATGTTAATATTCATCCTCATTCCAGAGGTAATCTTCGTCAGTAGGATAATCTGGCCAAATTTCTTCGATAGAGTCGTAAGAATCTCCTTCATCTTCTATCGCTTGTAAATTTTCTACAACTTCTAATGGTGCTCCTGTTCTAATTGCATAGTCAATAAGCTCATCTTTTGTTGCCGGCCAAGGTGCATCACTTAAATAAGATGCTAATTCTAATGTCCAATACATAATTGCGTGTAATTTAATTTTTGCAAAAATAATTTTTTAGTTGAATAATTCAAGAAAAAATCAAATTAATTAACTCTTAAAATAAATATTTTAATTTTTTGGTCTCGCTTAACATTTATATTAGTGCATTTTGAATTCGATCAAATTTCACTTATAAATGTTTCATCATTAATTAAAAGAACGTGTAATCTTCAACTTTTGCTTTCGGACTAATTTTTTGCTTTTTTAGTCTTAAGCGTTTAAAATAATATTAGTTTAATCATCTAGGTTCTCGATACATTCTGACGAAAAGGTCAGAATACTCGAACTGACGATTATTATTAAACTTTGTTCTCAATACATTCTGGCTAAAAGGCTAGAATAATTGAACTGACGATTATTATTTTAAGATTCTTTATTCGGAATCCATTTGATCTCTTCAGCTTGTAAGTCATAAGACAACTTCCGTGCCAACACAAAAAGGTAGTCAGATAGTCTATTGATATACATTAAAGTTTCGGGTTGAAACGGTTCTAAGTCATTAAGGTGAGATGCTAAGCGTTCAGCTCTACGGCACACAGTACGTGCTATGTGACAAAATGACACGGTTTGATGGCCGCCAGGAAGCACAAAGTGCGTCATAGGTGGTAGGCTGTCTTCCATGAGGTCTATTTCCTTCTCTAACTTCTCAATATCCTTGGTGTGTATTTTAGGGATATTTAAACGTGATTTACCATTTTTTAAGGTTGCCTTTTCAGGATCGGTTGCTAATATGGCGCCAACGGTAAATAAACGATCTTGAATATCCATCAAGGTGTTTTTATACATTGGGTTGATTTCTTGATCTCTGATTAAACCAATATGAGAGTTGAGTTCGTCAATGGTACCGTAACTTTCTATTCTTATATGGTGCTTTGGGACACGTGTGCCACCGAAAAGGGCAGTTGTGCCTTTGTCTCCTGTTTTTGTGTATACCTTCATATAAACAAAGTTAAGAGTTATGAGTTAAATGTTATGTGTTTGAAAATGTTTTTTTTATGGGTGAGATGGTGAGTTGGTGAGATGGTGAGTTGGTGAGATGGTGAGTTGGTGAGTTGGTGAGTTGGTGAGTTGGTGAGTTGGTGAGTTGGTGAGATGGTGAGATGGTGAGACGGTAATATAATTCGTAGACTCACTACATCACTACATCACCACATTACTACATCACTTTTTTTAAAGAAGAAATTAAAGGCTATAATAATAGCATAATTCGTAGGCTCACCACATCACCACATCACTACATCACCACATTACTTTTTTTAAAGAAGAGATTAAAGGCTATAATAATAGCATAATTGGTAGGTTCACCACATCACCACATCACCACATCACCACATTACTACATCACTACATTACTTTTTTTAAAGAAGAGATTAAAGGCTATAATAATAGCATAATTGGTAGGTTCACCACATCACTACATCACCACATTACTTTTTTTAAAGAAGAGATTAAAGGCTATAATAATAGCATAATTCGTAGGCTCACCACATCACCACATCACCACAATCACCACAATCACCAAATTCTCGTATCCCTTTTTTATGAATTAAAAGTATCACTCTCAATGACACCATCTCGTAAACGAATAACGCGCTTGGCATGGGCTGCAATATCTTCTTCGTGCGTTACCATGATTACTGTGTTTCCTGATTTATGAATATCTCCAAAGAGTTTCATGATTTCCACACCTGTTTTAGAATCTAAGTTTCCTGTTGGTTCATCGGCAAGAATGATTGAGGGTTTATTGACTAAAGCTCTTCCTACGGCAACACGTTGTCTTTGTCCACCAGAAAGTTGGTTCGGTTTGTGATCCATTCTGTCAGCTAAGCCTACATCATTTAAGACTTCTGTAGCACGTTCTTCTCTTGCTTTTTTAGAAATTCCGGCATAGACCATCGGTAAAGCTACATTGTCTAAAGCTGTGGTTCTTGGTAAAAGGTTGAAAGTTTGAAAAACGAATCCGATTTCTGTGTTTCTAATGTCTGCAAGATCATCATCACTCATTTTACTGACATCCTTTCCATTTAGATTATAAGAACCTCCTGTAGGAGTATCTAGGCAACCTAATAAATTCATTAATGTCGACTTACCAGAACCCGAAGGTCCCATAATGGCCACATATTCACCACGTTTAATATCTAAATCGATACCCTTTAAGACATGAACGATTTCTTGTCCTAATTTAAAATCTCTAATGATATTTCTAATTTCAATGACGTTGTCACTCATAATTTTATATTTTTTGTCACCTTGAGCGCAGTCGAAAGGTCTTAAAAGTACAATTTTATTTGGTTTTTACTGCGCTCAACCTCACATACGATATTAGTTGTGAATCTACCTGTAAGATAAAAGGTTTTTGCAGTTGTTATATCATAAGACGCTAAAACAGTTAGGTTGTTACAGTCTAATTTTAAAATGTTCTTTCTTTTGTTCTTTTCTAAAAAAAACGAAACCTAAATGAAAGGTATCTACAGTTACAGTTATGGCATCGTGATTTTTAATGTAGTTCCAAGCTTCCGTCATGCCTTGAGACCAATAAATATCATCGAAAACAAAAATACTGTCGTTATGAATTTTAGGTAATAAGGCTTCGAAATATTTGATGGTTGCTACTTTATTATGATGACCGTCAAAGAAGATGAAATCGAAATTTGAATCTTTTAAATTGGGGATGGTTTCTTTGAAATCATCAATTATAAATTCAACATTGTTAATGTTTTTTTGTTTTAATTGAGAGCTAGCAAAGGCTGAAGTATTTGGGCAACCCTCAATCGTGGTAATTTTAGTTTTAGGATTTGCTAGGGCTAGAGCGTAAGTGCCCATGCCTAACGAAGTTCCTAATTCTAAGCTGTTTTTAAAGTTGAAATATTTTGAAAGTCTGTAAAGTAGTTTGACATCTTTTATAGAACTACTAGAGGTACTGACCATTTTGCTTACTTTTCTTTGGTGCGCATCTAGAGCTTTAGAACCTTCTCCTAAGTCTGTAACTTGTAAAAGTGTATTTGATTTCTTTAATTCCTTTTTATAAGTTTTTAACGGATTGTAGGCTTCGTAAAATGTCTTGTCATAAAGACATTTTGTGACAAAATTGTATACAAAAGGGGAGTGGACACCGTGTTGGTTGGTGGCTTTTGTTAAGAATTTTATGTAAGATTTTAGTTGGTACAATGTTTTGGTTTTATTTTTCTCGCAGAGTTTCAGAGTTTCAGAGTTTCAGAGTTTCAGAGTTTCAGGTTCTCATTGTTTTAAAGTGACAGCGTTGCGGAGTTTTAAAAATGATTCATTTATTACTTTTATAATGTCAAAATATTAGTTTTTCACCGCATCACCGCATCACCGCATCACCGCATCACCACATCACCATATCACCGCATCACCACATCACCACATCACCACATCACCATATCACCAAATCACCACATCACCACATCACCAAATCACCAAATCACCTTTCAACTACCCCTCTAATTTTTCAGACAATTCAAACCAACGTGTTTCCTTTTTTTCTATAGTATCAATAATGACCTGAAGTTGATCTGATAGTTTTGTAATTTCCTCTTGCGATAACTCCGGATTAAGAAACTTAGTTTCTAAAGCGGCTTTGTCTAACTCTAAAGATCGTATTTTAGACTCTAAGTTTTTGTGCTCTTTTTGTTCGTTATAATCTAGTTTGTTGACTTCGTTTTGTTTAGTCGATTTTGTGTTATCTGTTTTTGCGACAACTTCAATTTGTTTAGATTGACTGCTGTCATAAGCTCTAAAGTCTGAATAGTTACCAGGGAAACCATCAACAACACCTTCGCCTCTAAAAACAAACATATGATCTACAATTTTATCCATAAAGTAACGGTCGTGAGAGACTACTAAAAGCACACCAGGGAAATCCATTAAGAAATCTTCAAGGACATTTAGGGTTACAATATCTAAGTCGTTTGTAGGTTCATCGAGAATTAAAACATTTGGATTTTGAATTAAAACAGTACATAAATACAGACGTTTTTGTTCACCTCCACTTAGTTTTTCAACAAAATCCCATTGCTTTTTTCTGTCAAATAAAAAGCGTTCTAATAATTGCTGAGCACTAATTTGTCGGCCTTTAGCTAAGGGGATATAATCACCAAATTCTTTTATAACATCAATAACTTTTTGGTTAGGCTTAGCTTTAATACCGCCTTGTGTATAGTACCCAATTCTTACGGTTTCTCCAATGACTACTTTTCCGGCATCAGGTTGAAGGGTTTCAGTCAGTAAATTAAGAAAGGTCGATTTTCCCGTTCCGTTTTTTCCAATAATACCAATACGTTCGCCTTTCTTAAAGGTGTATTCAAAATCCTTTAAAATAGTTTTGTTTTTAAATGCTTTAGAAACTTTATGGAATTCAATAATCTTACTCCCTAAACGTTCCATATGGATTTCTAATTGCACTTGGTGGTCGTTACGGCGTTGGCTTGCTTTAGATTTTATTTCATGGAAATCTTCAATTCTACTTTTAGATTTTGTGGTACGTGCTTTAGGTTGGCGACGCATCCAATCTAATTCTTTTTTAAAGAGTTGTTTGGCTTTACCAACTTCAGTTGCTTGGTTTTCTATTCGGGCTTCTTTCTTCTCTAAATAATATGAGTAATTTCCTTTGTAGGTATGCAGCTGACCATGATCGAGTTCTATAATTTCATTACAAACACGTTCTAAGAAATAACGGTCGTGCGTTACCATAAAAAGCGTTTGTTGTGTTTTGGCAAAATAGTCTTCTAACCATTCAATCATTTCAAGATCAAGGTGGTTAGTAGGTTCATCGAGGATAAGGATATCGGGTTTGCTTAACAAGGCTTGTGCTAAAGCCAAACGTTTTTTCTGTCCACCAGAAAGCGTTTTAACTTTAACGGTAAGGTCATCTAGTTTTAACTGCGATAAGGTTTGTTGGTATTGGGTTTCAAATTCCCACGCATTATGACGATCCATACCTTCAAATGCTTTTTGATAGGCATCAGCATCTTCAGGGTTTTGTAACGCATGTTCGTAGGCTTCAATGATTTTTAAAATCGGAATATCTGAAGCAAAGATGGTTTCATCAAGGGTTAATTCAGGGTTTAAATCGGGTTCTTGATCTAAAAAAGCCAATCGTAATCCTTTTCTAACGACTATTTGCCCATCGTCAGGCGTGTCTTTTCCAGCTAACATTTTAAGGATCGATGTTTTTCCACTTCCATTTTTAGCGACAAAAGCGATCTTTTGATCTTTATGAATACTGAATGATAAATCTTTAAAGAGTACTAACTCGCCAAAAGACTTTGATATGTTTTCTACGTTAAGGTAATTCAAAGTTGTTTTTTTACAAAGAACGGAAATAAACCAAAAAGAATCGTATTAGTTTTAATATTAGTGTTGATAGATTATATTTGCCTCCTAAGATCTATAGTTACTATGAAGCCTATTAAGCTTTTAATTATTTTATTATGTTGTATTGTGGTGTCCTCTTGTATTCCACATAAAGATACGGTTTACTTACAAATAAAGGAAGATGCTTCCAATGATAGTATTGTAAATAACCTTACAGAAATTCAGAAACCCTACCGTATTCAAGTTAATGATATTTTGAACATAAGAGTGAAAGCGCTTGATCAAGAAACGGTATCAATATTAAACCCAACAGGTGATGGCGATTTAAATGCAAGTAGTGCAGAGCGTGCTTATTTTGATGGCTTTACGGTAGATGTGCATGGGAATGTTAGAATACCAACCTTAGGGTATTTAAATGTGTTAGGGTTTACCACAGAAGAAATTGAAAATCTTATTGAAGCCAAGTTACTTGATGAGCAATTTAAAGAAACTGCTAATATTTTTGTAACTGTAAAATTAGCAGGCTTACGTTACACCGCCAATGGAGAGGTAGGGTCGCCAGGAAGTAATGTGTTATTTTCAGAACGTGTTAATATATTTGAAGCTATCGCTAATGTGGGTGAAATCCCTGTGACAGGAAATAAAAAAGATGTTTTAATTATCAGGCAATATCCTCAAGGACAAAAAATACACCATTTAGATTTAACAGATATAAAAGTGATGCAGTCTCCATATTATTATATACAGCCTAATGATATAATTTATGTGAAGCCATTAAAGCAAAAATCTATAGGGACGGGGGAAACAGCATTGTCTAGTATAACTGCTATCGCCTCTATACTTTCTTTAATTACTACAGCCGTATTACTTTATTCTAGATTATAATTACCTATGAGAGATTACGACGAAATGGATGACCAAGACTCACAAAGCATGAGTTTTGACTTTAGAGGTTTTCTTTTTAAAGTCTTAAACCTTTGGAAATTTGTATTGATTTGCATTGGAGTTGCTATACTAATCGCTTATTTTATTAATGCAAGACAGCAAAATGTGTACCGCTTAGATTCATTAATTTCTGTAGATAACGATCAGAATCCATTTTTTACGGCCAATACTAGTATTTCCTTTAATTGGGGTGGTGTTTCGGGTAAAGTTGGTAAAATAATGACCGCGATTAAAACGCGGACTCATAATGAAATAGTAGTCGATTCTCTTAAGTATTACATGGATTATTTAGAGGAAGGCAAGTATCGTAAAATAGATATTTATAAGAGTGCTCCTTTTGAGTTTGTTATTGATAAATCTAAAGGACAGGTCCTTAATTATCCCGTAGGAATTCGTTTTATAAATGCAAACGAGTTTGAAGTTTTTACAGCTTTTGAAGAGACAAGAGCCACTGCTCAGAGTTATGGCGATAAATCAAAGTCTAGTATTACGGTTCCAAGTGGAGCGTTTAAAAAAAGGTATAAAAGTGGTGAGCTAATTACTTTGCCATTTCTTAATGGTCGCATAGTCGTTAAACCCCTACAGAATATAAAACCAGAAGCTGAATATTTTCTTCAGTTTAGTAATTTTGATGGTGTTGTTAATACTTATAAATCAGCCATTACTATTGGGACTTATTCTGAGTCCTCTTCTAATATTCTAAGACTGCAATTAACAGGGCATAACAAAGCTAAAATTGTAGATTTTTTAAATGCGACTTCTACAATTTTAAGTGAGACTGAATTGGAACGTAAAAACTTGTATGCTACTAATACTATTAAATTTATAGACAGTAGTTTGGCGGCTGTAAATACAAATCTTAAAGATTTTACAGACGAGATGAATGCATTTCGTAGTGAAAATAAGGTTTTTGATGTCAGTTCTGAAATCGCTCAGATTTCAGATGAATTACGCCAATTAGAATTAGAAAAACAAAATGAAGAATCTAAGCTCGATTATTTAGGGAATCTTGAGGTTTATTTAAATACAAAAACCGATTATACTAATATTGCCGCGCCGACGAGTGTTGGTATAGAAGAAGGGAATGTACTTAGTGGTGTTTCTAAAATTGTGACTTTAGCAGCAGAACGTCAAAATTTAGAATACACAACGAAAGAAGGCTCAGGGCTTTTTAAAGAGTTAGATCGCCGTATTGATTCTGAAAAAAATGTATTGCTAGAAACGATAAATGCAACAAAACGAACTATAGGTGTACGTATAGGGACTTTAAATCGTAATGCGGCTAATTTAGAATCTAAGTTAAGTGGTTTGCCAGAAGATGAACAACAATTTTTAAAGATTCAAAGGCAATTAGATATGAGTCAAGAGGCTTATAATATTTATATGGCCAAACGTAGTGAGGCAGCTATCGTTAAAGCGGCTAATATTTCTGATCTTGGTATTGTAGATGAAGCTAAAGATATCGGAGGTGGTTTAATAGGCCCTAATAAGAGTCTTAATTATATGATGGGCCTAATGCTCGGTTTCTTCATTCCTATGTTTTTAGTTTTTATCGTGTATTTGTTAGATAATACCATTCATGGTTCTGATGAGATTACACGGATGTCTAAAATTCCGATACTAGGTTTGGTCGGGAAGTACCGCTACAAGAATAACTTGGTGGCTTACGAGAAACCTAAATCTGCAGTAGCAGAATCTTTTAGAGCCATACGATCGAGTTTGCAGTTTATTTTTAAAAACCAGAGAACAGAAGAGAGTTTGGCACATACGTTAATGGTTACTTCTTCTGTCAGTGGGGAAGGGAAGACGTTTACCTCAATTAATGTTGCTACTGTCTATGCGCTTTCGGGTAAAAAGACCATTTTATTAGGTTTAGATTTACGGAAGCCAAAAATATTTGATGATTTTAATATTACAAACGAGAAAGGGGTTGTAAATTATCTTATTGGTGATGGTACACTCGATGAAATTACAACACATACGCATATTGAAAATTTAGATATTATCACTTCAGGTCCTATTCCTCCAAACCCCTCTGAATTGTTAATGAGTGATCACATGAAAGAATTAATCACGACTCTAAAACAAGAATATGACGTGATTATTCTAGATACACCTCCTTTAGGTTTAGTAACGGATGCTTTAGAATTAACACAATATGCCGATGCTACTATTTTTATGGTACGCCTAGATTATACTAAAAAAGGGATGTTGCAATTGGTTAATGCGAAGCAACGTACAGGAGAGCTTAAAAATGTGAATTTTGTTCTTAACTTCTATAGACATAAAAACAATAGCAATTACGGTTATGGCTATGGTTACGGCTATGGTTATGGCTACGGTTATGGCGTTTATGGTAATGCATATCATGAAAAAGATGATAATTCTATCTTTAAGAAGATAAAGAATTTTGTTAAGAAGATTTAATCTTGTTGAGAGTGAAGCGTGAAGAGTTAAGAGTTAGGAGTTAAGAGTTAAGAGTTAAGAGTTAAGAGTTAAGAGTGAAAAGTGAAAAGTTGAAAAATTAATGATGTTTTATTAAGTCGTTTAAATTTAATTTGGAATACTAACAACTTTGGAAAAAAGGATCTTACAGATAAAAAAGACATTTCATTATTGGATGGTCCTCTATAGGGGGCTTTAGGCGTGTTAATTTGATGATTAAATAAAGAAATGGTCAAGCAGAAATTTATATTCACCACCTCACCACATCACCACATCACCACCTCACCACATGACCACCTCACCACATCACCACATCACCACATCACCACCTCACCACATGACCACCTCACCACATCACCATTTCACCATCTCACCACATCACCACCTCACCACATGACCACCTCACCACATCACCATTTCACCATCTCACCACATCACCATTTCACCACATGACCACCCCACCATATGACCACCTCACTATCAAAACACCAAGCAATGATAACTAAAAGACAACTTTATATAAAGCGTATTTTTGATAGCGTTGTCGTTCTGTTTTTTCTGCCTTTTTTCATTCTGCCCATTCTAATACTTGTTGTTATAGCGACTATAGATACAAAACAATGGGGGATTTATTCACAGCAACGTGTAGGTCAGCATGGTAAGCTTTTTAAGATTTATAAAATTAGAACTTTAGATAATGGAGCGCATCAGCTTGGTCAGTTAGAGCGGGGTGCTTCACCTATTGGTGTTTTTTTAAGACGAACAAAACTTAATGAATTGCCGCAATTGTATAATGTTTTAATAGGAGATATGAGTTTTGTGGGACCTCGACCAGATGTGTTAGGTTTTGCGGATCTTTTAGAGGGAAGTGATCGTGTTATTTTAAAGGTGAAACCAGGAGTTACAGGTCCAGCAACTTTAAAATACAAGAATGAAGAACAATTATTGGCAGAGCAAGAAGATGCCGAATATTTTAATAAAACTGTTATTTGGACAGATAAGGTTAAAATCAATAAAAATTATGTACTTAATTACAGTTTTTACTTAGATTTGATTCTTATAGTAAAATCTATTTTTAATATATGACACATTCAGAAGATAAAATTTCTATCATAGGCTTAGGCTATGTAGGACTGCCCTTAGCAGTAGAGTTTGCTAAAAAATTCTTTGTTGTTGGTTTTGATATTAATAAACAACGAATAGAAGAACTAAATGCAGGCGTTGATAAAACCTTAGAGGTTGATAATGAGGATTTAAAATCTGTTTTAACCACAGACTTAAACGCAAGTAAAGGTTTATATGTTACCGATAATGTAGAAGCATTAGCAACGACTAATATTTATATTGTCACCGTACCTACGCCTACAGATGCTTTAAATAAACCCGTGTTTACACCGCTTATAAAAGCGAGTGAAGCGGTAGGTAAAGCATTATCTAAAAATGACATTGTTATTTATGAGTCTACGGTTTACCCTGGTGCAACAGAAGATATATGTGTGCCTATTTTGGCAGCCTTTTCGGGATTAAAATATAATGAAGACTTTTTTGCCGGATATTCTCCAGAACGTATTAATCCGGGAGATAAAGAGCATACAGTAACTAAGATTTTAAAAGTAACGTCGGGTTCTACACCAGAAATAGCGCTAAGAGTTGATGCGCTTTATAAAAAAGTGATTACTGCGGGGACACATTTAGCACCGACTATAAAAGTGGCTGAAGCTGCAAAAGTCATCGAGAATTCACAACGCGATATCAATATTGCTTTTGTTAACGAATTGTCTAAAATTTTTAGACTTTTAGATATTGACACTAAAGCTGTTTTAGAAGCTGCTGGTACGAAATGGAATTTCTTAAAGTTTTCACCTGGTTTAGTGGGAGGACACTGTATTGGTGTTGATCCTTATTATTTGGCACAAAAAGCGATTGAATCAGGATATAATCCTGAAATCATTTTAGCAGGTCGTAAAATGAATGACAGTATGGGAGGCTATGTGGCCACCGAAACTGTTAAAATGATGATTAAAAAAGGAGCGACAATTAAAGGGTCTAAAGCACTTGTTTTAGGTATTACGTTTAAAGAAAATTGTCCAGATATTAGAAACTCTAGAGTGATAGATATTATTAAAGAACTTGAATCTTATGACGTTAATGTTGATGTTTATGATCCTTGGGCTTCAAAAGAAGAGGTGAAACATGAATATCATTTAGATTTAATAAATGATTTTGATGCTTTAAGTTCAGACTATGATGCCGTAATTTTAGCGGTATCTCATCATAAGTTTTTAAAAATAGATATTACTCAATTAAAATCAAAAACAGGTGTTATTTTCGATGTAAAATCCTTACTACCAATAACAGCAATAGACGGAAGATTATAATGTATAACACCCCATATCATAATACAGATTTATCATTATTTAGTTTTTTAATAACAGGGGGCGCAGGCTTTATTGGCTCTAATCTTGTTGAATATTTATTAAAATATAAGGCCAAGAAAGTACGTGTTTTAGATAACTTCTCTAATGGGCATCGTGAAAACTTGGCCGAGTTTATAGAGCATCCAGCATTTGAACTTGTAGAAGGAGATATTCGTGATTTAGAGACTTGTAAAAAAGCGATGGAAGGGATAGATTACGTCTCTCACCAAGCGGCGCTGGGTTCTGTTCCACGTTCTATTGAAGATCCTGCAACGACCAACGCGGTTAATATTTCGGGGTTTTTAAACATGATGATTGCTTTAAAGGATAGTTCTACTGTAAAACGTATGGTTTATGCAGCGTCTAGCTCCACTTATGGGGATAGCAAAGCTTTACCAAAAGAAGAAAGTGAGATCGGAAAACCTTTATCGCCTTATGCGGTGACTAAATATGTTAATGAATTATATGCAGATGTGTTTGGTACAACTTACGATACAGACGTTATTGGGTTGCGCTATTTCAATGTATTTGGTCCTAAACAGAGTGCTGATGGGGCTTACGCTGCCGTTATTCCTTTGTTTATGCAGGGGTTAAAAGATTATGAGTCTCCTAAAATTAATGGGGATGGAGAGCAGACTCGAGATTTTACGTTTATAGATAATGTAGTTCAAGCCAATGTAAAGGGGTTCTTTGCTTCAAAAGAAGCCAAGAATGAAGTTTTTAATGTAGCATGCGGAGAGCGTATTAGTATTAACTATTTATGGGAGTCTTTGCGACTTGCTGCTGATTCTGAATTAAAAGTGCGTTATGGGCCTAACCGACAGGGAGATGTTAAAGATTCTTTAGCTGATATTTCTAAGGCCGAAAAATTATTAAATTATAAGCCACAGTATACTGTGCGAGAGGGGTTAGAAATTACTTGGAGTTATTTTAATTAACAGCTCTATTGATCTCTATAAAACCTATAGCAACAATCTAAAATAAGACTATAATCTAAAATAAAAATAATGACAAACATTTTAGTTACCGGTGGTGCAGGACAATTGGGGAGTGCAATGGCTTTAAAATTGGCAAAGAAACCTAATGTTACTGTGGTTGTGATTGATAATCTTTCAACAGGTGATAAATCTAAGCTTCCAGACCTCGATAATATTATTTTTATCAAAGCAGATGTGAATAATTATGATGATATCATATCTATTTTTGCGACTTATAAATTTAAGTATGTATTCCATTTGGCGGCTGTTGTTGGTGTTAAGCGTACATTAGAACATCCTATTACTGTTTTAGAAGATATTGAAGGTTTAAAAAATGTGTTATCATTATCAAAGAATTCTGGTGTAGAGCGTATTTTTTATTCCAGTTCATCTGAAGTCTATGGAGAACCTTTTGAGATTCCACAGAATGAACAAACGACACCTTTAAATTCTAGATTACCTTATGCTATTGTTAAAAATGTAGGTGAAGCTTTTTTTAAGGCTTACCAACAAGAATATGATTTAGATTATACCATTTTTCGTTTCTTTAATACTTACGGTCCAAAACAAAGTGATGATTTTGTAATGCCGAGATTTATAAAACTAGCGTTAGCAAATGAGCCCATTCCTATTTATGGAAAAGGAGAACAAACACGTTCGTTTTGTTATGTTGATGATAATATAGATACTTGTATTAAAACTTTAGATGAAAAGGCTTATGTAAATGATGTTCTCAACATAGGAAATGAAAATGAAATTAGTATTTTATATTTAGCTGAAAAAATTATAGAACTAACACAATCTAAATCTGAAATTGTGTTTCTACCTTCTTTAAAAGAAGGCGATATGACAAGAAGATGTCCAGATATTACTAAAATGAAAGCTTTATTAGGGCGTGATTTAGTGACTTTAGAAGAAGGAATTCTAAAAATGATAGCGCATTTTAGAGGATAAACTTTTTAACTCCCCTTTCTTTTCCTCGTGCCTCAGAAAATTCATTCCCCTCTTTGAAGGAAAGAGGGGAGCAGTGTTACAAGGATGTAATTGTGATTGTTTTGGTTACACAAAATTTTAGTTTTTAAACACGCTATTTTTTCAGCAGAGTAATCCTTCAAATCAATATTATTCTTTTTTATATAATTTATATTTAAATCCCAAATCAAAGCTCCTCCCTTTAGAAAAAGGGAGGTGGCTAAACCGCCAAAGAGGTTTAGACGGAGGGTTCCAAAAAGGTTTAGCCGCAGGGTTTTAGTCTAACACCAATACTATTTAGAACTAAAATTATTCTGTATTTCTTTTAAAACAGAAGGAAGAGCATCAAAAACCATCTTGTTTTCAAAACGGATAACTTTATAGCCTAGACTTTCTAAGTGCAAGGTTCTTTTTTTATCATATTCCTGTGCCTTTGGATTATTATGAACTTCTCCATCTAATTCAATAATCAATTTTTCTGAAGCACAGTAGAAATCTACGATGTAGTAATCCATACTGTGTTGCCTTTGAAAACGTCTATTACCTAATTGTTTTGATTTTAAATGTTTCCATAAATAGGCTTCTGCAGGTGTTAGTTTTTTTCTTAATGCGCTTCTGTAATTTTGTAGTTCTTTTTTAGTATGTACTTTTTGTTTTGACATGTATTAAAAGTAAGAAATATTTTTTAACTCCCCTTTCTTTTCCTTCGTGCCTCAGAAAATTCATTCCCCTCTTTGAAAAAAAGAGGGGAGCTTTGTTTAGAGGCGTTTTTTTGTAATTATTTTGTTTACACTAAATTTTAGTTTTTTAGCACGCTATTTTTTACAGCAGAGTAATCCTTTAAAACCATATTATTCTTTTTTTTAATAACTTATAATTTAGTCCCAAATCAAAGCTCCTCCCTTTAGAAAAGGGAGGTGGCTAAACCGCCAAAGAGGTTTAGCCGGAGGGTTTGAAAAAGGTTTAGCCGCAGGGTTTAAGTTATATAATTCAGGTGTGATTAGTGTTTTTTGAACTCCCCTTTCTTTTCCTCGTGCCTCAGAAAATTCATTCCCCTCTTTGAAAAAAAGAGGGGAGCTTTGTTTAGAGGCGTCTTTTTATAATTATTTTAATAACAAGAGCTTTTAGTTTTTTAGCACGCTATTTTTTACAGCAGAGTAATCCTTTAAAACCATCTTATTCTTTTATAGTTCATTTATGTTTTAATCCAAAATTAGCTCCTCCTTTTAGAAAAAGGGAGGTGGCTAAACTGCTGGAGAAAGTTTGGACGGAGGGTTTGGCTTTTTGTTTAGAGCGAGTTTTAGATTCTTAATGGAATTACTATATTTACCCAATCAAAAAAAAGACTAATATTGAGCAAGCTAAACGAGGAATCTTGGCTATATACTATTTCTTCAAAAAAGAAACTTATAGACTTTAATTTCAAAGAGATATGGCATTACAGAGATTTGTTAGTACTCTTTGTAAAACGCGATGTAGTAACGCTTTATAAGCAAACCATTTTAGGTCCGCTTTGGTATTTAATACAACCTTTATTTACCGCACTAACCTTTACTTTAATTTTTAATAAGGTGGCAAATATCGAAACCGGAACCGTACCTCCATTTTTGTTTAACTTGGCAGGGATTTCTATCTGGAATTATTTTAGTACCTGCCTAACCACAACCAGTGACACTTTCAAAAGTAATGAGGCCATTTTTGGAAAGGTTTATTTTCCACGAATCATTGTTCCACTATCGATTATACTATCCAATTTATTGAAATTTGGAATTCAGTTACTCATATTCATAGCCTTTTACATCTATTACTACAGTAATGGTGCTGCGATCGCCGTAGACAGTAGCGTCATCTTTTTTCCTTTTATTATACTATTAATGGGCTTATTAGGATTAGGAATAGGAATGATTATCTCTAGCTTGGTAACAAAATATAGAGATTTAAAATTTTTAGTAGGTTTCGGGGTGCAACTATTAATGTATGTATCCGCTGTAATGTATCCGTTAGCACTTATGCGTGATAAATTACCCAAAATAGCATGGGTTGTTGAGTACAATCCATTGGCTTATATTATTGAGACCTCAAGATTTATGCTGTTAGGAACAGGAACCATAAATGGATTTGGAATTGCTTATACGGTTATAATTACATTTCTAATTTTATTTTTTGGAATTATTATTTTCAATAGAACGGAGAAAACGTTTATTGATACCGTTTAATTTTTGAATAGTGAATAGTGAATAGTGAATAGTGAATAGTGAGAAATGAGAAATGAGAAGTGAGAAGCAAACGATAGAGAAATCACGAACCATAAACCACGAGCAACGAACCACGAATAACAAACAACAATGAGTGTCATTTTAAAAGCTGAAAATATAAGCAAACAATACCGACTTGGTGTTGTGGGTACAGGGACTATAAGTCACGACCTTAACCGTTGGTGGGCGCGTATACGTGGTAAAGAAGATCCATATTTAAAAGTTGGAGCTGTAAATGATAGAAGTACCAAAGCCGATAGTGCTTATGTTTGGGCCTTAAAGTCTATTAATTTTGAAGTTCAAAAAGGAGAAGTTCTTGGTATAATTGGAAAAAATGGAGCTGGAAAATCAACGTTATTAAAAATACTATCGCGTGTTACCATACCAACCACTGGAGAAATAAAGACCAGAGGTCGAATAGCATCTTTATTGGAGGTGGGTACTGGGTTTCATCCTGAATTAACAGGGCGAGAAAACATGTACCTTAATGGGGCGATTTTAGGGATGACCAAAGCCGAAATAAAAGCAAAAGAGCAAGAGATTATTGAGTTTTCAGGTTGTGAGCGCTATGTAGATACACCCGTAAAACGGTATTCTTCTGGTATGCGTGTGCGTTTGGCTTTTGCTGTTGCCGCTTTTTTAGAACCTGATATTTTAGTTATTGATGAGGTATTGGCTGTTGGTGATGCGGAATTTCAGAAAAAGGCTATTGGGAAAATGCAAGACATCTCTAAAGGGGATGGTAGAACGGTATTGTTTGTAAGCCATAATATGGCGGCGGTAAAGAACTTGTGTACACGTGCTATTGTTTTAGAAAACGGAACGTCTGTTTTTGAAGGGGCTACGGATGAGGCTGTGGATTTTTATTTAAGTCAGAATAAAAAACAAGAAAGCATACCTCTCGAAGAGCGTAAAGACAGATCCGGAAATGGTGATTTCTTATTTAAAGATATTTCAATACTGAATACAGGAAATGAAGCACTAACAAGTCTACTTTCTGGTGATTTTTACAAAATTAAGATTTGTTTAAAAACTATAGTGAAGCAAACGGATGTAAAAATCCGTATACAATTTATAGATAATAAAGGTGCCGTTCGTTTTTTATGCAATAGCTATTTTGTTGACACAAAGATCCTTAATTTAGAAAAATCAGATTCAAATTATATTGAATTTCAGATTGCTAAATTTCCATTACCTATAGGGAATTATTTAATTCAATTGACGGGAGTAAGTACGGATGGTATTCAGGATGATATTGAGAACGCATTAGAATTTAATGTTGTTGGAGGAGATTTTTTTAAAAGTGGGAGAGAACAAATTTCTAAAGAAGGTGTTTTGGTTGAGTATACTTTTAAAAAAGTTTTCGAGCAAGAAGATTTAGATTAACGAAAAAATTATAGTATTATCAAACTTTGATTAAAACAAGTAATATTGAATTATGAAAACCTAAATATAGATATTGGTCATTCTAAAATATTGTTAGTTTCTTTTGGGGGGATTAAACAAGGTATGGGAATACCTATTTATGAATTTTATAACGTGTTTAAAGATATAGGCTGTGATAAGGTGTATATAAAAGATGTTAACCAAGCATGGTATCATAAAGGTGTTAATCGAGAGATAGATGATATAAAGAAGCTTAAAGAATTACTTCAAAAAATAATTATAAAAGGTGCATATGAAAAAGTGATTTTTATAGGGAATTCTATGGGGGGATATGGAGCCATACTTTTCGGGGCTTTGTTAAACGTTGATAGTGTCATTGCTTTTTCTCCACAAACTTTTATAGGGAAAATTAATCGATTTTGGTATAGGGATCATAGATGGAAAAAGGAATTATCAAAAGTTTATTTAGATAATTTTTCACAAAAAAAATATTATAATTTAAAAAAAAGTTTAAAAAGAGAAATCTTTAATCCAAAAATAGAAATTTTTTATTCTTTAAATGATAAGTTAGATAGTTTGCATGCCGAAAGATTGAAAAATCAATTTAATATTAAATTAGTTCCTTATCTAAAAGGGAATCATAATTTAATTAAGGTATTGAGAGATGATGGTGAATTAATTAATATAATTAGAAAAAGTATAAACAGTTGAAAATTCAATTTTGAAATTCTAAGTTAGAAAAAATGCAACTTATATTTTGGCACATTAGAAATTGTTGATACTTATCAATTACAAATTTAAACGTATAAATTAAAAAATGCTAAAGCTATTTAAAAAGCAAAAAGAAGAAGTATCATTTATTTTTGGATGCCCTAGAGGTGGGACAACTTGGTTATGGTCACTATTAGAGTCTCACCAAGATATTATACCATTTACAAATGGCATCGAAAAAGACGCAGAAGGATATTATGCGACTAGTGAGTCAGGGATTTATATAAAACAACCCAAAAAAGCTAAAAAAATTATGTCCTCATTTTGCAAAAATAATAAGGGCAAAATTATTATAGAAAAAACGCCCTTACATACGCTAAGGTATAATGTAATAAAGAAAGATTTTCCTAATAGTAAGGATATTGTTATTCTTAGAAATCCAGTTGCAATTGTTAACTCAATGTACACATCAAATATGATGGCTTTTGAAAATTATGATATCGATAAGTCTATAGAAGAGGTTAAAAAATATTTTTCGGTATTGTCCGGTGTAATTAATGCAAAGACAGCTCACGTTATAAGTTACGAAAACTTGTTAAAAGACACTAAAACTGAATTTACCAAAGTGTTAAACTACTTAAATGTTTCAGCTGAAAATGTAGATGCCATAATTTCAGATAATAAAAACAAAACGAAAGTGAGTGTCTCTGGGGCATACAGAAAAGGACAGAGCGATTCTTTTAAAAATGACTTATCTAAAGGGCAAATATTATTAATAACAGAAGGGTTAAAAGAGGAAATAGCTTTATTTAATCAGCACCTTTAATATGCCTAAAGGAATTAAAAAGATATTAGTAGCTAATGCTAGATTAAATAGATTAGGGGGGTCTGAAACATTTGCTTATACGCTTATTGAGGAGCTTAAAAGTAGAGAGGATATTTACGTAGAGTATTTCACATTTGAAAAAGGTAAGGTGTCAGAACGCATAGAACAAGAACTATCTGTTCAATTTATGTCGTTGCCAAAATATGATCTTATTTTAGCTAACCATTATACATGTGTACAAGAATTATATAAAAAAGGATTTCTTATTCAAACTTGTCATGGTATTTACCCTATACTAGAGCAACCTTATGCTTTGGCTGATGCTCATGTAGCCATATCCCAAGAGGTCAAAAATCACTTATATAATTTAGGATTTAAAAGTAATATAATATATAACGGTATTAATACGAATAGGTTTTATGATAAAAAACCTGTAAAAAAACAATTAAAGAAAGTGCTTAGTCTGTGCCATTCTAAAGAAGCTAACGATTTTATTAAATCCATTTGTGAAGATTTAAATGTCGAATATCTTCAGGCTTATAAATTTAAGAATGCCGTTTGGAATATTGAAGACTCTATAAACAATGCAGATTTAGTAGTGGGATTAGGTAGAAGTGCGTATGAAGCCATGGCTTGTGGAAGACCTGTAGTTATTTACGATAATAGAACCTATTTTGAATCGTGTGGAGATGGTTATGTTAAAGATAAATTAGAATTAAGCCTGTTAAACAATTGCTCAGGAAGGTATTTTAAAATTAAATATGATAAGGAATCTTTAAAAAAAGAGTTTTTAAAATACAAAAAAGAGGATGGAGAATTCTTTAGAGAAGAAGCTTTAAAGAATTTTAATATAATTCATAGTGTTGATCAATATTTTGAATTATGGAATATTACTGCTAATAATAATCTTAATAATTGTAAAATTACGATAAAAAAGAAATTAGGGTTTCTTAGTTCTCATATAGCATTTTTACTTTTATTAAGACACCTTCCTAAGACGGAAAGGAAACGTACATTTTTTAGACAATATCCAATATTATATAATTGGGGAGCTATTAAGAAATTACTATTATTTAAAAAATGAAAATATAATTCAACCTTTTAGTAGATTAGATGTTAGCCATTATCATCCCATATTATAAGCATACCTTTTTTAAAGATACCTTACAGTCTTTAGCAAATCAAACTGATAAACGTTTTACAGTATACATTGGTAATGATGCCAGTCCTGAGAATCCAGAAGCACTTATAAAAGAGTTTAAAGGCCAATTATCTATCGTTTATAAATCGTTTAGTAATAATTTAGGTGGTAAATCTCTGGTGCAACAATGGGAGCGCTGTCTAGCTTTAATACAGAATGAGGAATGGATTCAAATTTTAGGGGATGACGATTTGGTGTCTAGTAATTTTGTAGCGTCTTTTTACAATGCTTTACCGTCAATAACGCGGTATAGTAGTGAAGTTATTAGATGGTCTACATATGTAGTTGATGAAAATGGAGATCGAACTTCCGAACAATTTATGCATCTGAAATTAGAAACAGCGGTTTCTTTTTTTGAAAGAAAATTCAGCAAAAAAACACGTAGCTCTTTAAGTGAATATGTGTTTAAAAAGACCAATGTTTTAGAGATAGGATTTCAGGCTTTTAATTTAGCATGGCATGCCGATGATATGGCGGTCTTTGAATTTTCTAATAATAAATCTATTTATTCTATTAATACAGCTTATGTATCTGTTAGAGTTTCGAAATTAAATATAACAGGAGATTCCCAACATTATGTAGCCAAAAATAAAGGGACTTTTCAGTTTATGGAACATCTTTTTAATAATTACTCTAATGTGTTTTCTACAGGGCAAAAACAGATCTTGCTAAAGAAGCTTGAAATGGCCTATTATAATATACCTTCTTATAAGCGGTGGATTAAAGTCAATAAATTATACTATAATGCATTAGGAATTTATGGTACATTTGATTTTTTATTTAGAAATTTTAAAACAGGAGTGGCAAAGGTGCTAAAAAGAGTACATCTGTTTAATACTGTGAAAAGATTAACAGCAAAATAAGTGTTATTTAATGAATAATTTTTTTCTAGTTATACCTACAAGAGAACGTTTAGAGTGTTTAAAAAACTTATTAACAGATTTAAAAGCATTTAGTTCTTATATCTCTCAAGTGGTTATTGTAGATCAGACAGAACCATGTGTTGAAGACGCTTTAAAGCAATTACCCTTAAATTATGCCTACCAAGTTGTAAAAGGAGATAAGTCTAAAAGTGTTAATCATTCAAGAAATTTAGCTTTAGACTATTATGAAAATGAGGAATGGTTGTTCTTTTTAGATGATGATTTAAGAATTTCAGAGCAAGCCTTTCAAAAAATAATAGAACATTTGGCCCCTAACATTATAGATGTATTAATACCAGGAATTGCATTTGATGGAATGTATCAAGAAGATGTTAAGTATACTAGTATTTTGGACACAATTGCAAAACCAAATAATTTTTCTAAAGGGCGTTTTAGATTACAAGTCTGCTCGGGTTTAAATATTGTAAAATCCCAAACATTTAAAGACGCTGGCTTTTATTTTGATGAGACTTTTACTATTTGGGGAGACGATTGGGATTATGGCATGCGATTATTACAAGCTGGAGCTAACATCTATTTTCAACCCAATATTTTAGTAGAACATTTACATGCACCAATAGGAGGGCAACGCGATATGAAAAAACAATTGAATGTCGCTTTAGAAAAAGAAATTTTATATTATTATTTTTTAAGAAAGCATTTTTCTAATTATGTGTTAAAACAACAGTATTACACTAGTATTTTTATAGGACTTAGACGTTTGATTTATAATTTGAGTATTACTCCGTTAAAAAACACTTTAAAAGGATATAAAATATCAATAAAATATTAAGGCATGAGAATAGGATTTAACCCCAATAAAGATAAGTCTTTAGGTAAACTTGATTTTTTTCATCAAGTCGTGGTACCTGTTCATATCCCTTATATGAAAGACTATTTTATAGATAGTCTAATAATTCTTAAATATTGTTTAGAATCTTTAATTATAACCACTCATAATAATACTTATATTACTGTAGTAAATAATGGAAGCTGTAATGAAGTAGTACAATTTTTAGATGGGTTAAAAAATGGTGGTGAAATACAAGAATTGATACATACCACTAGTATTGGAAAAATAAATGCAATTGTAAAAGGAATAGCTGGGCATAAATTTGATTTAGTTAGTCTAGTTGATGCAGATGTTTTATTTGTTCAGGGTTGGCAAAATGCGACTTATAAAGTGTTTAATGCTTTTCCGAAGGCAGGTGTTGTAACTCCTACACCAAATCCAAAATTAGTAAAGTACCATACTAATGCTTTGTTTTTTGACAGGCTGTTTTCAAGTTCATTAAAATTTTCAAAAGTAAGAGACTCTAAAGCACTGATAATGTTCGCAGATAGTATAGGGAATCAAAATTTGTATAAAGATGTTCATTTATCTAAATATCTGACCGTTAATTCTGGTACGGGTGTTAACGCAGTTGTTGGTTCAGGTCATTTTGTTGCAACTTATAGAGGAGACTTATTTAAAACTTTAGATAATTCTAAAGATGTGTATTTTTTAGGAGGAAATGCTGTTGAGAAACATTTGGATCATCCGATTGCTAAAAAAGGATTTTGGAGATTAGCGACTAGAGATAACTATACGTATCATATGGGTAACACTTCAGAGCCTTGGATGCAACAATTGCTTAGTGAACAAAAAAAGAATAAAGAAGAACACATAGAGAATCTTAACTTGTTTGATTATAAAGGAGGGAATGTTATTGCGATCTTAATACAGAATTTATTCGCTAAGCTGTTATTTAGAAAAAAGGTTTGGAAATTATATTTAAGAAAAAAGGGTCTTACTAGACTTGAAGCTGAATCATATTAATATGAAAATAGTTGCCATTATACCAGCCCGTGGAGGGTCTAAACGTTTGCCGTTTAAAAATATCTTACCATTAGGAGGTTTACCTTTATTAGCGCATAGTATTAAATATGCCTTAGCCCAACAAGACATCGATGTTGTCTACGTAAGTACAGATGATGAAAAGATAAAGAAAATTGCTTTAGACTATGGTGCTTTGGTGATTGATAGACCTAAAGCTTTATCAGGTGATTTAGAACCTACAATTAGTACCTTGCAGCATGTGTTACAACAATTAAATGATGATAAAATTGAGGCCATAGTGTTATTACAACCCACTAACCCATTACGTCCCCCAACACTATTTAAAGATGTGTTTGCTCAATTTAAATCTAACAATAGTTCTAGTGTTTTTACGGTGAGTCGTAATCACGATAAATTAGGTGAAATTGTAAATCATAAATTTGTCCCCTTTAATTATGCAACAGGACAACGCAGTCAAGATTTGGAACCTCTATATTATGAAAATGGCTTGTTATATATTACAACTGCAAATGCGATACGTGATGGATATGTTATGACAGAAGATGCTTTTCCTTTTATTGTAAATCACGTCTTTGCTAAAGTAGATATAGATACTCAGGAGGATTTTGATTATGCGGAATTTTTATTCAGAAATAGATAAAGATGATTACTATTGTTTTAATATTAAGGTTAATTACGTTCCTTAATTCATCAAAATAGAATTTATTTCTAAAGAAATGGCTTTAGCCCCTATAGGAGACCAGTGGGTGCTATTAAAATAATAAACATTTTTATTTACATTCAATTCGTTGCGCAATATTTCTATAGAATTAATATACAAGTAGTCTTTTGATAGGTCATTATAATAATTAAAAAAAAGAGGAGTTTTAAATTTGTCTTTATTTTTTATATACGGATAATAAAGATCGTATTTGTCAGGGCTTATTAATAGTAATAGTTTAATGTTTTTTTCTTCAAGTAATTGGCTAATCCTATTAATTAAAACATTGCTTTTTGAAATTCTTGATGAGTCATTTTTATGGACTAAAAATTTTAAATCATCTTCAAAGAATAAAAGGTTGTTTTTCTTACCTGTAAATAGATTATTACCATTAGTTTTTACATTATAAGTTTTAGAGAATGTTGGTTTATCATAGATTAGGTATTGTAAATTTGTAAGAGGTATCTTTAGAGTCGCATCTGAAAAAAAAGATGAACTTAGCTTAGAAAAGCTATTTGTTCTATTTGCTATACTATATTTTAACGTCTGTATGTCTGTAATTTTAGATAATTCAATATTTTCAGTTCGTTGTACAAATAATCGCTCTGCTGATTGTAAAATGACGTAATTAAACTGATTCATATGGAAAAAATCACCATTGATAAGCTCGATTAATTTTTGTATTGGGTTTTCGGATAAAAACCTATCCATATGTAATACCGAAAAATTATTAGCAAGAAAATTGTTATAACCTTTAGCTTCTTGTTCTGAGAATGAGTCACCGATAGTTAGTATATCGAAATTGTTTTTTGTATTTAAATTTAGTTCAGAAAATGTGGTATATTTCTTTTCAATATACAAATCTTTAAACGCATCTTCTGTAGCTCCTTTTTTACTATATAGATAGCCAATCCTTGCTAGATCACCTTCAATAGGATAATAGTAAATTACGTTTAATAAATACATTAAAAGAAATGGAGCAATAAAGAAAACACTTTTTAAAATAAATTTTTTCATATTTTAGAATTGAAAATATATAAATTGTTGATCATTTCCTCCAAACCAAAATAGCAAAAGTATAATTATTAAATACATAGTATACCTAAACATAGAATTCCAATTCGAGCCTAGTTGTTCAATAGCATATTTATGTCTTCTTCCTAACCATTCTATAATAATAAACAGTACTATTAACAATAATATTAATTTAGCTGAATCATCTTTTTCAAATACTGGATAATTCAAAAGTGATTTTGAAAAAATTCTAAAAGTATAACTCAATGCATGTTCCATGTTCTCAGCTCTAAAAAAAATCCAAGCAAAAACGGTGAGACTAAAAGTAACCAACATTGAACCAAGTTCTTTGAGGTTGGGTAAGTATTTTTCTTGTGCAATAACATCTAGGTTATTTCTGTTTTTCCCAGAAAGTAATATCGGTAAAAAATAGATAGCATTTAAAGCGCCCCAAACAATAAAGGTCCAATTGGCTCCATGCCAAAACCCACTAACAATAAATATGATAAATACATTTCTAACTTGATTCCATTTAGGTCCTCTAGAACCACCTAGCGGAATGTATAAATAATCTCTAAACCAAGTTGATAATGAAATGTGCCACCGTCTCCAAAATTCAGCGATGTCTCTAGAGAAATAAGGAAAAGCGAAATTTTGTTTTAAATCAAATCCAAATAATCGCGATGTCCCTATGGCAATATCTGAATAACCAGAGAAGTCTCCATAAATTTGAAATGTAAAAAACAGCGCTCCAAGTACTAAAGTACTTCCAGAGTAGTCATCAGAATTATTAAAAATAATATTAGCATATTGGGCGCAATTATCAGCAATGACAATCTTTTTAAATAATCCCCAAAGGATTTGCCGCATGCCGTCAACCGCCTTATTATATTTAAAGACTCTCTTTTTGTAAAATTGGGGTAATAAATTTGTAGCCCGTTCTATCGGGCCCGCAACAAGTTGAGGAAAGAAACTTACAAAAGCGCTGAATGCTATAAAATCTTTTGTAGGTTTAAGGTTTTGACGATAGACATCTATGGTGTAGCTTAAAGTTTGAAAGGTGTAGAAGCTAATCCCTACAGGTAATATTATATTTAAAGTATTGGCTTGTATTTTTGTTCCGAATAAAGAAAACGCTTCAATAAAGTTGTCTAGAAAGAAATTGTAGTATTTAAAGAAACCAAGAAAACCTAGGTTTATAAGAATGCTAACCCAAAGTAAAATCTTTCTCTTTAGTTGATTTTTTCCTTTAGATAAGGCAACTCCAATAGAATAATCTACAATGGTACTGAATAAAATTAAGGCTAAAAACCGCCAATCCCACCACCCATAGAAAGTATAACTTGCAACTACTATTAAGGCATTTTGGAGTTTTAAAGACTTATTAAAAACAAACCAATAAAGTAGAAATACAATAGGTAGAAATATGGCAAAGTCTAAGGAATTGAATAGCATTTAGGTAGCGTTATAATAATATAGGCAGCGAATATATTATAAGAATTATAAAGAAGGTGAATTAACATTGCATTTTTATTATGGTTTTTTCAAAATCTTCGTTAAGTTTACCCCTGTTAAAATAAAATACAATGAATCCTTATATAGAAATTTCAGGCCGTAAAATAGGTCCTGATTATCCTCCTCTAGTCATTGCAGAAATAGGTATTAATCACGAAGGGTCTTTAGAAGTGGCTAAAGAAATGGTTGATGCTGCAGCACGTGCTGGTGCAAAAATGGTGAAACACCAAACCCATATCGTAGAAGACGAAATGAGTGGGGCTGCTAAAAGTGTGATTCCTGGTAACGCTGAGGTTTCAATTTACGATATTATGGCGCGTTGTGCGCTAAACGAGGCTGATGAATTGGCTTTAAAAAATTATGTAGAAGCCAAAGGGATGATTTTTATATCGACTCCGTTTTCTAGAGCAGCGGCAGAACGCTTAGAACGTTTCGATATTCCAGCTTACAAAATAGGATCTGGCGAATGTAATAATTATCCCTTGTTAGAGCATATTGCACAATTTAGGAAGCCTGTTATTTTAAGTACAGGAATGAATACAATTGAGAGTGTTAAAAAAGCCATCGCTATTTTCGATGCACATCAGGTTCCTGTAGCCTTATTGCATACCACCAATTTATATCCTACGCCTATTCATCTAGTACGTTTTGGGGCGATGTTAGAGTTACATGAAGCATTTCCTGACAAAGTGTTTGGTTTAAGCGATCATACACTCAATAATAATGCGTGCTTAGGTGCTGTTGCTCTAGGAGCAAGTATTTTAGAACGTCATTTTACCGATCATATGCAACGTACAGGTCCTGATATTGTTTGCAGTATGGATGAACAAGAGTGTAAAGATCTTATTATAAATAGTGCGGAAATGGCTTTAATGCGTGGAGGAACTAAAGCGCCTGCTAAAGAAGAGCAAGTGACTATAGATTTCGCTTTTGCCACCGTTTGTACGATTGCGCCGATTAAAAAAGGAGAGCTTTTTACGAAACAGAATTTATGGGTGAAACGTCCTGGAACGGGTGAGATACTTGCGGAACAATTTAATGACATCTTAGGTAAAACGGCGAGTGTAGATTTGCCTGATGATGTGCAGTTAAAATTGCAAGACATCTTATAAGGATATTTTCGTGGGGTATTATAAGGTGTTAAAGCACTGTGATTACAGTTGGTTGTTATAAAATTTACGTTTAACCTATTTATAGCGTAAAACAACTTAGAATCTTTTAGGGTTTCAAATAAAAGCCCTAAAATTGCTCACAGATCTTATAACACTAAAAAACATTGAGTCATCCCATAATTTATAAATTCTAGTCATGAAAAAAATTGTATTCCTAACAGGTACAAGAGCAGATTTTGGGAAATTAAAATCACTTCTTGCTGTACTTCAAGATGCCGTAGGTTTTGAACCTCACATTTTTGTAACAGGGATGCACTTACAAGAATTGTATGGGTATACCTTAATTGAGGTACAGAAAAGTGGCTTTAAAAATATTCATACCTTTAAAAATCATACAGATGAAACGACGATGGATTTAACATTAGCGAAAACCATTTCAGGATTTTCAGAGTATGTTAAAACCATAGCCCCCGATTTAATTGTAGTGCACGGCGATCGTGTAGAGGCTTTAGCAGGGGCTATTGTAGGGAGTTTAAACAATGTATTAGTTGCACATATAGAAGGCGGAGAAGTTTCAGGAACCATAGATGAACTCTTACGTCATGCCACCAGTAAAATGAGCCATGTACACTTTGTATCTAATGACCAAGCCAAAACGCGTTTAATACAAATGGGGGAATTAGAAGAGGCAATTTACACAATTGGGTCTCCAGATGTAGATATTATGTTCTCAAATACATTACCCGATTTAAATACAGTTAAAACCTATTATAATATTGATTTTGAAACCTACAGTATTGTCATGTTTCATCCCGTGACCACTGAAGCGAAAGATATGGCGGCATACGCAGACGCTTTTGTAAATGCTTTAGTAGCAAGTCAAAAGCATTATGTTGTTATTTATCCTAATAATGACTTGGGGAGTCAGGCCATCCTAAAGGCTTATAAGCGCATTGAAAATCATACTAATTTTAAAATCTTTCCATCCTTGCGATTCGAATATTTTTTAACCTTGCTAAAGCAGGCGCAATGTATTATAGGAAATAGTAGTGCAGGAGTAAGGGAAGCACCTTATTATGGTGTTCCGGTGATTAACATTGGGACGCGCCAACAAAACCGTGTGACCCATTCTGAAATTATAAATGTAGATTATACTGAAGCGGCTATTTTAGACGCTTTACAACACCTATCAGAATTAACAATAGCACCTTTAACACCCCAGTTTGGAGGCGGAAATAGTGGTGCTTTATTCCTAAAGCGTTTACAGGAAGCAGCCTTTTGGAAACTGAATCATCAAAAACAATTTCGGGATATATGAAAATCAAAAAGAAAATACTCTTTATTATCCCTGATGGGGTGAGTTTAAGGAACTTTGTGTATACGTCGTTTTATAAACAAGCGCAAGCCATGGACTTAGATATCGTGTTTCTAAATCTTACGCCACTACCATTGTCAGAACTAGGGTTAAAAGAAATTATACCCCAAACCATAAAACAAAACTCTTTAACCGACAGTTTTAAGAATGCAAAGAAACGTGTAGAACTCAATCAATATATTCAGCGATTTAAGGATACTGTATATCAAAAATATTTGTTTCCGCTAAAGAATTCGGCGCTAAAAAGTCGCATAAAAAATAGTATTACCAAGTTGCTTATTAGCTGTTATAATTCTGAACAAGGCCTTTTAACCTTACGTAAGCGTATACGTTATTTAGAAACACAAACCGATTACTATAAACAATGTATTGCAATTATCAAACAAGAAGCACCGGATGTAGTGTATAGTGCAAGTCAGCGTGCTATATTGTCTATTGCTCCGGTTGAAGCGGCTAAAGCTTTAGGAATTCCAACGATTGGCTTTGTATTCTCATGGGATAATTTACCAAAATCGATGTTAGATGTAGAGACGGATTATTATCATGTATGGAGTACACACATGAAACACGAATTGTTAACGTATTATCCATTTGTAAAAGATGCCCAAATAACGGTAACAGGAACACCTCAATTTGAACCTCATTTTTACACAGACATTATTGATAGTAAACTAGATTTTTACAAACACTATAACTTAAACCCTACAACAACTTATTTCTGTTTTAGTGGAGACGATATTACAACATCGCCTCAAGATCCTTTATATTTAAGAGATGTTGCCAAAGCGATAAAGAGTTTAAATGAGCAAGGTCATCAATTAGGAATTATTTTTAGACGCTGTCCTGTAGATTTTTCAGACCGTTTTGATGCTGTTTTAGATGATTTTAAACATTTTATAGTTCCTATAGCGCCGTTATGGAATGCTCTAGGTGATGGATGGAACGCTAAATTACCAACATCTGAAGATTCAAAATTATTAGTGAATATGGCAGAACATACCGCAGGAGTGATCAATTTAGGGTCGTCTATGGTGTTTGATTATGTGGCACACAACAAACCTTGCGGGTATATGAATTATCATTATGATATAGATGATGCTATAGTAAAAGGCGTACACGTGTACGATTATGTACATTTTAGATCTATGCCCACAACAAATGCAGTACATTGGTTAGACCACCCATATGGTATACAAGATCGTTTGCTATCTATGCTAGATTCAACAAACGAAACAGTTAAAAATGGAACACAGTGGTTTAATAAAATAAATGAACAACCTGCAACAGAGGCTTCAAATCGTATTTTAAATGCAATTCGTAGATTGGTTAATAATTAATTAGTATGAAAATAGGTTTTATAGCTCCAGAATATCCTCATACTAAAATTAAACAAGCAGCTGGTTTAGGTACTAGTATTGGTAATTTAGTAGAAGCTTTAAGTCAGCAAGGTCATACAATCTACCTGTTTATATACGGGCAAGAACAAGACGATTATTTTGTAGAAAATAGTATTCATTTTTATTTAATAGGAGATGTGTCTTATGGGGTTGGAAAATGGTTTAGATACCGAAAGCATATTCAAAGTGTTGTACAAGCAGTTATAATAAAAGAAAAGTTACAACTAATAGAAGTCCCAGACTGGACAGGTATTTCTGCATTTATGAAATTTACAGTACCCATAGTTATGCGTTTTCATGGTAGCGATTGTTATTTTTGTTATTTAGAAGGACGCAAGCAGAAATTAAAAAATAAAGTATTCGAGCAGTTTGCCGTAAGAGGAGCAAGTGCTTATATTACACCTACTGCATTTGCAGGACATGTAACAAAAAGGTTATTCAATATCTCTAATAAAAAATCAATTGAAACAATTTATCATGGTTTAGATTTACATTCTTTTAAAAATACAGATCCTTCTTTATTTGACTCAAAAACGATTCTTTATATTGGCACATTAATTAGAAAAAAAGGTATGTTAGAATTGCCAGAAATATTTAATTTAGTAAAAAATCGAGTGCCTGATGCTAAGTTATTATTAATAGGAAGTGATGCTCCAGACGTGTTAACAAGAAGCGCTTCAACTTGGGCATTAATGAAACAACGTTTTAATAAGACAGCATTGAAAGACGTGCAGTATTTAGGTAGAATTCCATACAGTAAAGTACAAACTTATATTAAAAATTCTCAAGTATGTGTGTTCCCAACATTCGCTGAAACTTTTGGTATGGTAACTGTTGAGGCTATGGCATTACAAAAGCCCGTTGTAAATAGTAATATAGGTTGGGCTCAAGAATTAATGGAAGATACCGTTAGTGGATATTTAGTATCTCCAGCAGCTCATAAATTATATGCAGACAAGATTAGTAAATTGTTGCAAGATGAAAATTTGTGTTTAAGTATGGGGAAAGCAGCAAGAAGCTTTGTCGAGGAACATTTTGATATAAAGAAACAAGCTATTAAAAATATTGAGTTTTATAAAAAAATAATACCACTTTAATATTTTTATGTGAAAATGAAATTAAACCTAAAATGATACCCCCCTCCCCGCTACTATATTTTTTTTAATTTCTATTTGTCATAAAAACAAATAAAATAAGGGTAACAATATGATTGTTTATTATAAAATTGACTTTTATTTCAACTCAAATGAAAAAACATAAAATTTGTATCATAAGTCTTCATAAAACAGGAACGACTAGTGTTGCACTATTATTACAAAAACTAGGTTACTTAGTTACAGGGCCTGACACGAATTTATACTATGATCTATTAAATAATAATTTTGAAAATATTGATAAATATATTGAAAGTTATGATGCTTTTCAGGATGATCCTTGGTATGATATTTTTGAATACATTGATAATCTGGGTTTAAATGTGAAATTCGTTTATCTGAAGAGAGAAGAAAAATCTTGGTTATTAAGTGTTCAAAACTTTTATCAGTCCAATCAATATAATAATCGAGTAAGAAAACATTTTTATGGTCATGAAGACACTCTTGAGTATCCTGAAATTTATCTACAAAAATATCGTAAACATGAAGAAAGAGTAATGAGTTATTTTCATGGAAAAACAAATTTTATTACTGTTGATATAAAGAGAGATGAAGATGCTATTAGACTACAAAAGTTTCTTGAATTGCCAATTATATTCAAGAAATTTCCATGGGTAAACAAAACTCCAAAAAATAAAAAGGAAAAAATAAAAAGAAAAATTAAATTATTTGTTTTTGGGTACTTTGGTTTAAATGTTTTAGTTAAAAGGATTTTGATTAGATTTCTTAGTAACGAAGATTATATAGTTTTAAGAAGTAAAATAAGGTATAGCAGAGCATACTTTAGAAAATATAGAGTTGATTTTAAAAACAAATTTTTAACCAATAAAAACAAATAAATTTTTTGTTTAAAAAGCTAATCATTACTAATTCTATTAATAATGTTATTTTTTGAGACTTAGCAAATTTTTAAATCAGAATAATTTTTTTAAATAAAGTAATTGATAAAGTTTAAGAAACTGGCTCTTCCTTAATATTAAAAATAATATTAAGATATAGTGTAGTAGATAATTAATTTTTAAACTTGTGGTTATTTGTGTTCTAAGCTAAGGAGGGGAAATATGCATATTATTAAATATATATAGTTAATAAATAATTTATGCTAAAAATTTATACAGAAAGATCATTTTTAATGCCAGAGCACAGGCGTAGTGTTTTTCCTCTACTTTTAGATTTACACTATAAAAAGGATAAAATAATTGGTGAATTTTATTGTATTTCACAAACTATAGAGGAAGCAGATCTTATAATATTACCATTAGAGTATAATTATATCTGTGGTTTAGAGCCAAAAATTAAGTCTAAGTATTTAGAATTATCAAAACGAAATAATATACCACTTTGGATTTATACAGGAGGTGATTTTGGCTATTCATTTAAAGACAAAGAAATTTATAATTTTAGGCTTGGAGGTTTTCATTCAAAACTAAATGCAAATACCTTTATAATGCCTTCTTTTATAGTAGATCCTTATGAGTTTGTCCTAAAAACTGAATTTAATCCCTTAAAAAAAGAAGCTTTGCCTTCTCTTGGTTTTGTAGGACATTCAGATGATAGTTTTTTTAAGTTATTGAAAGAGTGTATGTCGTATTTGAAAATTAATATTTTAAAAAGAGGTTTAAAAAAACAACAGATAGATTATCAATCGTTTTATCCTTCTAGTATAAAAAGGGCTCGTATTTTAAAAAGATTGAATAGAAGTAAATTATTAAAACCCAATTTTATATTTAGAGATCAGTATAGAGGCGGTGTAAAAACAGAAGCAGAAACAAAAAGAACCACTTTAGAGTTTTTTAAAAATATAGAAGACTCTGCATACACCTTTTGTTTGCGAGGTGTTGGTAATTTTTCTGTACGCTTATACGAGACGTTAGCGATGGGGAGAATACCTGTATTTATAGATACAGATTGCAGGTTACCTTTAGGTGGAAGTATTAATTGGTCTAAACACTTAGTACATGTTAAAAGTAGTCACCCAAAAGATATAGAGATTAGTATTGTTAATTTTCATGAGCAGTTAAGTGATACAGATTTTATAAATATACAGTCTGAAAATAGAGCTTTATGGGAAAAATATATGAATAGGAATGCCTTTTTTAAGGACATACATGATGGTTTAAAACAAAATAAATAATGACATTTTCTCTAGTTGTATGTACCTATATGCGCCCGGTAGCGTTACAAAAATTACTAAATACAGTAACTTTACAAGTTTTATATCCTGATGAAATTCTAATTATAGATGGGTCTACGAACGATGATACAGCACGTATGCTTGAGGCCAATGCTTTTAAAAATCTTAAGTATTATAAAGTCAAAAAGCATCAACGCGGATTAACCAAGCAACGAAATTTCGGAATATCTAAAGTTTCAGAACGTATTAATGTGGTTTGTTTTTTAGATGATGATATTACTTTAGATACGTCTTATTTTGAAAACCTAATAGGAACTTATAATATTTTCCCAAAGGCATTAGGTGTAGGAGGCTATATTACGAACGAAGTGATTTGGGAACGCTATAATTCAACACCAAATTCAAATTATTATGATTTTGATGGTTGGAGAAGACTTGAGCCATTACGATTTAAAATTCGAAAGCTATTTGGTTTGCAACCAGGTGTTTTGCCTGGTGTTTTGCCGTCTTTTTCTCATATGAGACCAATAAGTTTTTTGCCTCCTTCAGGTAAAGTATATCCTGTAGAATTATTCATGGGGGGTGTAGCTTCTTATAAGATGTCTGTTTTTAACACCTTATCATTTTCAACTTATTTTGAAGGGTATGGTTTGTATGAAGATGCTGATTTTTGTTTACGCTTATCTAAATTAGGACAATTATATGTCAATACAGCTGCTGTTTGCGAACATCATCACGAAGTTCACGGCAGACCCAATGCCTATAAATATGGAAAAATGATTATTCGAAATGGATGGTATATTTGGCGTGTGAAATATAGTAACCCTAAATTAAAAGCTAAATTAAAATGGCATTTAACGGCCTTTTTATTGATGTTGTTAAGTGTTCTAGGTGGATTGAAATTTAAGAATAAAAACCTTGAACTTCAAGAGGCTTTAGGGCGTTTTGTAGGTTGGTGGAGTTTAATATATAATAAACCAAAAATAAAAAAATGAAATTAGCAATATTTACTTTAGTACAACATAGTACTAAAGATGGTAAGTATTATGGGTATGCTCCTTATGTCAATGAAATGAATATTTGGGCAAAATATGCCGATGAATTGGTTGTGCTAGGCATAGATAAACCAAATAATGAAGTTGATGCTATAGATACCGCATATACACATAATAATATAAGTTTTGTAGCTGTTCCTAATTTTAATATTTTAGGATTTATAGATGTTTTAAAAACACTAATTTTATTTCCTTATATCTTTTTGAAATGTGTGCAAGTGATGCGTCAAGCCGATCATATTCATATTCGTTGTCCGTCTAATGTCGGTTTAGTAGCTTGTTTTGCGCAACTTTTATTTCCGTCAAAATCAAAGTCAACGAAGTATGCAGGAAATTGGGATCCGAATAGCAATCAGCCTTGGACGTATCGTTTACAACAAGCTATACTTCGAAATACAATTTTAACCCGAAATATGAAGGTGTTGGTATATGGGGAATGGCCTGGCGAAACCACTAATGTATATTCGTTTATTTCTGCGACCTATCGTGATGCAGAACGTGTCTCATTTAACCCTAAAGATTATACACAAGAGTTGGTATTTGTGTTTGCCGGGATGTTAGTACCTGGGAAACGGCCTTTGTTAACGGTTCAGTTTATTGAAGAATTAAACCAACAAGGGATTCCTGCCCGATTAGAATTGTTTGGAGATGGTCCTTTACGAGCTCAATTAGAAGATTATATTTCAAAACAAGAGTTAGAGTCATGTATCACTATGCATGGCAATCAAGATAAAACGGTGGTAAAAGCCGCCTTATTAGCGGCGCATTTCAATATCTTATTATCGAAAAGCGAAGGTTGGCCTAAAGCCGTTGCTGAGGGGATGTTTTATGGTTGTATCCCTGTAACAACATCCGTATCTTGTGTGCGTTGGATGCTAGGAGAGGGGCAAAGAGGTTTGATTGTTGAACCCGATTTAGAGAGTTCTGTTGCCGAGTTTATCAGTATGTTTAAAACAGACGATTTAAACCGTATGGCTAAAAATGCAATGGATTGGTCGCAACAGTATACGTTTGATCGTTTGGAAAGAGATATTCAGAGCGTTTTGAATGGAACTTTGAAGAGTTAAGAGTTAAGAGTTAAGAGTTAAGAGTTAAGAGTTTTGAAATTGATGGGGGATAGGAAAAATAGGAGACCATTGCGGGTTTTACAGTTAATAGATAGCTTAGAGGCTGGTGGTGCGGAACGTATGGCGGTTAATTTGGCCAATGCTTTGCGTCCTGAAGTGGAAAAATCTTATTTATGTACGACACGAGCGGAAGGGCTTTTAAAAGGAAGCTTAGATAAAGACGTTGGCTATCTGTTTTTGAAACGCAAAAGAACTTTAGATTTTTCGGCTTTAAAACGTTTACGAGCTTTTGTAAATCACGAACAGATTACCGTAGTTCATGCCCATGCGAGCTCTTATTTTATGGCCACCTTATTAAAATTAGTGTATCCGAAAATAGATGTCGTTTGGCATGACCATTATGGAAATAGTGAGTTTTTAGAGCAACGCCCCAAAACCATTTTAAAATGCTGTACTAAAACTTTTAAAGCTATTATTACGGTGAATGCACAATTAGCGGACTGGGATGAGCAGCATTTAGGGTGTCGTAAGGTGGTGTTTTTACCCAATTTTGTAGTGCCTTATAAAACAGCACCTCAAACTACATTGCACGGAATAAAAGGCAAACGGATATTATGTTTGGCTAATTTACGGCCACAAAAAGATCATATCACTTTAATAAACGCCTATAAACACGTTAATGAGCAATTTACTGATTGGACGCTGCATTGTGTCGGGAAGGATTTTAAAGATGCTTATGCCACACAAATTAAAACTTTAGTACAAGATTTAACATTGGAAGAAGCGGTGTTTTTTTATGGAAGTTGTGAAGATACCGAACAGATTATTTTACAATCTGATATTGGAGTCTTGTCTTCTAAATCAGAGGGCTTACCCTTGGCTTTATTAGAATACGGACAGGGTGGATTAGCCGTTGTTGCCACCGATGTTGGGGATTGTAAACTTGTGATTAGTGATGCTTGTTATGGAAGTTTAGTTTCTTCAAACACTATTACTGCTTTAGCTGAATCTATAATAGGCTATATAGAGGATTTTCAACGGAGAAAGGAAACAGGAGCTGCTCTAAAGACTGTAGTGGCAAATTCTTTTTCAGAAGCGGCGAGTGTAAAGCGCATATTAGCATTATATGCTTAAATTTGTGCCTTAAGAATGAGCAGAACAAAATTACATAAAAAACGCTATCATTTTACTAACGATCTCTATGTCGCTTTAGTGGTATTACACTTATTTGTAGGTGTAGGTATTTTTTATATTCCTCAGTTTTCTAAACTGTATTTTACAGTTGTTTGTTTCTTTTTTATAGGTAAAGTATTATTGTCAGCAAAGCGCTCTAAACCGATGTGGGTGTTGTTTGGTTGTGCTTATATAGCAGCAGCAGAATCGCTTTTTCGTATGACAGGAGGTGGTTTGTTTTATGAATTTTCTAAATATTATATCATTTTATTAGTGCTCATTGGGATGTTTTTTACTGGGGTATCGGGTAAAAGTTACCCTTATTTTATTTACCTTGTTTTATTAGTGCCTTCTGTCTTAGTAGCCTCTACAACTTTAGGTTATGATTTAAATTTTAGGAAGTCCATCGCTTTTGTACTGAGTGGCCCTGTGTGCTTAGGGGCTTCAGCCTTATATTGTTATGATAAAAAAATAACCCAAGAACAATTGTTACAAATCTTAGCTTGTATGACTTTTCCTGTCTTAGCGATGATGGTGTATGTTTTTTTGTATAACCCGAGTGTAAAAGAAGTCTTAGATGGTACTGGATCTAATTTTGCTGCCTCAGGGGGGTATGGGCCTAATCAAGTCTCTACTTTATTCGGTTTAGGGATGGTGGCTTTAACCGTACGTTTTTTTTTAAAATCACCAACACTATTTTTAAAGATCTTTAATTTAATATTTTTAGGTTTGGTGTCTTTTAGAGGGTTAGTGACCTTTAGTCGCGGGGGTATAATTACGGCTATAATGATGATTATTGGTTTTTTAGTGATGTTATACGGAGCGTCAAAATATAAAAGACGCCAACAAATTATAGGTTCACTGTTTTTGCTTGGTATTGGAGTTGTGATTATTTGGTCTATTACCGCAAATCAAACCAATGGCTTAATAGAAAATCGGTATGGAAATAAAGATGCCACAGGAAGAGAAAAATCAGACCTTTCTACAGGTCGGGTTGATTTATTTACACGTGAGTTTCAAGGGTTTTTAAAACATCCTTTTTTTGGTGTGGGTGCCAATGGTATGAAGCAGGTCCGTTTAGAAGAGGAAGGTAAAATTATTGCATCTCATAATGAGGTCAGCCGTTTGTTTTCTGAGCATGGTATTTTTGGCCTCATTATTTTGTTATTACTTATATTTACGCCATTAGCCTATAGAAACCAGCATAAAGGGAATTTGTTATTTTATTCTTTTTTAATTTTTTGGTTTGCCACAATTAATCATTCCGCCATGCGTATTGCCGCACCAGGGTTTATTTATGGTTTGGCTTTATTACATATTACACATGAAAAAAAACGTCCTCTATCTAGGAAACAACTTAACAAACAGTAAGACCAACGTTTCTTATATGAAAGGCTTAACACAGGCCTTAGAAGGGGAAGGGTTTTTAGTTTTTTGTAAATCGGCTTTTCAAAATAAAATAGCACGTGTTTTAGATATGGTTAAAGGTACCATAGTGTATGGATACCGTATGGATAATGTATTAATAGATACCTATAGCACTCAGAATTTTTACTACGCTTTTGTGGTGAGCCAAGTCTGTCGTTTATTGCGTTTACCTTATATTCCTATTTTACATGGGGGGAATTTGCCACAACGCTTAGAACAGAACCCTAAATTAAGCCGTAGGCTATTTAAACCCGCTAAAGTCTTAGTATCGCCTTCTATATACCTAAAAGAAGCATTTAACAAACAGGGGTTTACTAATGTCGTATATATCCCTAACAGTTTACAGTTGCAAAACTATCCTTTTGCATCGCGGTCTATTGGTACTATTAATATATTATGGGTACGGTCGTTTTCAGAAATTTATAATCCCTGCTTGGCTGTAGATATTTTAAAGGCGCTACAAGATTTAGGTTATAAAACCACATTATGCATGGCTGGCCCAGATACGGATGGTTCTTTAGCTAAGGTGAAGTCGCGTGCAAAAGCTTTAGGGGTTACTGTAGAGACACCAGGGAAACTGACTAAAGCCGAATGGATAAGGCTTGCTAAAGATTATAATGTGTTTATTAATACCACCAATTTTGATAATATGCCGGTGAGTGTTATAGAAGCTATGGCCTTAGGTTTGCCTATTGTGTCAACGAATGTTGGAGGAATGCCATTTCTTATTGAAGATGAGGTTGATGGATTATTAGTGCCGCCTCAAAATTTGAATGCCTTTGTTGCGGCTATTGTAAGATTAAAATCAGACCCTGTGCTCGCAGCATCACTAGCAGCTAAAGCTCGTAAAAAAGTAGAAGCCTTTGATTGGGCGCTTTTAAAAGCAGACTGGATTGAAGTTTTAGAGGGCACTAAATGTTAGTTTTATTTTTAAGATATTTTCATCTGATTAAAAAACAAAACGAAGTGCGCTATCCTTGTATTCTGTCTTTAGTCTAAATTAATATTAAAAATATATAAGACTTCTTATATTTACCGTCTAGTACAATGTTATAATGTCGAAGAAAAAAAGTATCCATTTTGAAGTTTCTGAGCGTAAAATTCTTCTTAGAATTTTTGACTTGGTCATGGTGTTTTTTGGCGTTTTTTTATTAAGTCTATATTTTGATTTTGAATACATTGAATTTAGTACAGCTAATAGTGTTGCTTTAATTTTATTGGGGGTTTATTTTTCTATTTTTGCGACTATTTTTGAATTGTATGATTTACAAAAGGCGAGTGAACTTGATTCTACCTTTAAAAACATTGTAATTACAACTTCTACAGTGGTTTTATTTTATCTCTTAACACCTGTGCTTTCTCCTTATTTACCCGATGAACGTTTACAGATTGTTTACCTTTATTTAACACTGATTATATCCCTTTTTTTATGGCGCTTCATCTATATCCATTTAATTGAATCTCCTCGTTTTTATAAACGGGTGCTTTTAGTTGGTGAGATTTCTAATATTGAAGGTTTAGTCCATGCTTTGAACACTACAGACCCTAATTATAAAATCATTGGATTTATTAATAGTGAAGTTTCTACTTTAGAATCGGTAAAGTTTAAAGGTTTACCAGAATTTAAACCTGAAGACTTTTTAAGGACTATTGAAGCAGAAAAAATATCTGAAATTTTGGTCGCCAGCTCTAATACCGAAGCCATTATGGTAGAGGTCTATCACGATTTAATATTGCTTTTAGAACGTGGTTTTAAGATTAGAGATTATACGCAAGTTTATGAAGAGTTATTAAAAAAGGTGCCTATTCAGTTTGTGGGTAAAGATTTCTACAAGTATTTTCCTTTTAGTCGTAGTAATGAGAATAAGCTTTATATCTTTTTTCAACGTACTTTCGATGTTGTTTTTTCAATTGTAGGTCTAACCCTTGGTTTATTCATCTTACCTATTGTGCTTATTGGTAATCTTATAGGTAATAAAGGGCCTTTGTTTTATAGACAAGAACGTGTTGGTAAAAATAGTAAGCCTTTTAATATTCTTAAGCTACGAAGCATGGTGGTTAATGCAGAGCAAGGAGAGGCTAAATGGGCTCAGAAAAATGACACTAGAATTACGAAGTTCGGGATGTTTTTAAGACGTTCTCGTATGGATGAGATTCCACAGTTTTACAATGTTCTTAAAGGGGATATGAGTGTTATTGGCCCACGGCCAGAGCGTCCTTTCTTTGTAAATGAGTTAGCACGAATTATTCCGTTTTACGAAACAAGACATATTATAAAACCGGGTTTAACAGGTTGGGCACAAGTCAGTACACGTTATGGGGCTTCTGTAGATGATAGTCTTACTAAATTGCAATACGATTTGTATTATATAAAGCATCGTAGTGTTTTCTTAGACCTTAATATTTTTATAAAGACCTTGAGTACGATTCTTTATTATCGGGGGCAGTAGGTTTGGTGAGGTGGTGATTTGGTGAGGTGGTGATTTTGTGATATGGTGATATGGTGATATGGTGAGATGGTGAGGTGGTGATTTTGTGATATGGTGATGCTTTCTTTAATAACGGATACTAAAAATAGTGCTTATGTGTTGCTTTTCATATTAAAAATAAGACACTTCACACTTTTTAATTTTTACTTTTTACTTTTCACTCTTCACTCTTCTTCAGATAGATTAAACCATTTTACTAAATATACATATCTGACCACTAGTGCTATAAGCAGAGGAATTAAACCTATGGCAAAGACCTGAACTCCTATAATCCAATGTGAGGCAATTAAGCAAAGCATAATGATTAAGAATCTTAAGTACTTTTTAAACCATATTTTAACCTTTGGTTTTGCTAATTGTCCGATTACAAACAGATTTAGTGGGAATGCCCATAATACATTATAATTTAATGCTGTTGCGGAGTGGTCTGTTGCAAACCATAATAGTAATAATACAATACCAATAAGACCTGTAAGTGCAAAAAGGGAGATGTCTAACCATTTGCTTCTTACTTTGTTTTTGTAATCTTTATAGGTTATAAAAAGGATACAAGCGGCTAGTAAACCAATGATGACTAATGGGCTTACTATAAAATTAGATTTGGTATTTGTTTCTTTTTTTTGATAAAGCGTCGTTGCGCTTTTAACCAAGTTTTTAGAAGTGTTTAATTTTGCGGTCTCAAAAAAAGTATGAATATATTTCGGTAAAAACATAAACTCTTCTGCTGTAGCTTGTTTATCTATTACGGCACCTAAAGCAATGTCTATACCAAAGCTGCCCCATGTATTTAAGCCGACGTGTTCATGGATGAGGTCTCTGAATGTTTTAGGTTCGAAATTTTGAGGTAATATAAAATCTATTGTTTCTGAAGTTGTGTTTTGGGTAACATCTCTAATTCTTGTAGCGCAATTATCATAGAAAAAGTCGTATAAATAGCGTCTGTTTTCTGGTTTGTAATTATTTTCTAGGTAGTTAAAGAGTTTCTGTTTGTCTTGAGTAGAAAGATTTAAAACTTGCTCTTCAATCGTACGATTAGCTCTTTTATAGGCATAAAAGAAATTTTGAAATGGATGCCTGCTAATGAGGTAATTTAGTTTTCCTTGAGCGAATTTTAAATAAAAATTAGGGGCATCAAAATCATATTCTCCATAGCCATAAACCACATCGATACCTAAAGCTTTATCTTTTATCCTGAAAGCATTATGTCCAAAAGCATCATTTAAAGATTCTCCTGGCCCAATGGTTATAACTGATATTTTTGCGTTGTCAGAGAGTTGATATTGTTGTGAGAATCCAGAAATACAAGTGAAAAGTAAAACAAGAACTGATAATTTTAGTTTCATTACTGTTGAATTATCTAAAGACACTGAAGTCTATTTTTAAAGAAAAGATATTTGAGTATAAAGCAGCACTTTGATCTCCTATGTCTGTAAAAGCATAATCTATTTGTATGCCTCGGTATTTAAATCCGACTCCGAAATTAGGTTGAAAAGTTACTTGCTCTGAATCGTCGATTTGTAATTCATTTTGAAAATTACCAACACCTGCTCTTAGAAAAACAAGATCTGTATACCCAAATTCGAAACCTAAAGCAGGATTAATACTGGCAAAAGATGTGGATATAATATCGTTATTTTCTGCAAAGCGCATATTTAAGTTTGCTGCTGCTAATAAAGAATAGTCATAATGAAAGATCCATTTTTTAGACATTCCTAATTGTAGTTTTGGAATTGTAATTTCTGTGGTCTCAGGCAATTCTTGGTTTTCACCATCAATGGCACTGCTAATATCTTCAAATTTATCTTCGTCTATAGACCAGGCATTAAATGTGGTTGTAATATCTCTAGCCATCAGTCCAAATTTCCAATCATTTCGTCGGCTTTCAAATTGAATTCCTGCATCGAAACCAAATCCCCAAGAGGATGCAAAATCACCAATAATTCGTCGGATCACTTTTGCATTCACTCCAAAATTTAATCCATCTAAAGGTAATTTTCTAGCATAAGAGAAGGTAAGCCCGTAATCTGCCGTAGAAAATGTACTTATTCTATCGTAATTAATGTTTCCTTGATCGTCAATTAATTGTGTGGTATCTAAAATATCATCTACACCAAAACGAATTAAAGAGATTCCCATAGCACTTGATTTGTCTATAGGCATGGCATAAGCGATGTAGTTATAATTTGCAATATTCGCAAAATAACTGGAGTGCATTAATGAGAGCTGTGTGTCCTCAACATGTACCAATCCTGCAGGATTCCAGTAACCTGAATTTACATCAGCCGTTTGGGAGACCACAGCATTACTCATCCCTAAGGCAGCAGCATCTACACCAATATTCATAAATTCATTTGAATACTTCGTTTGAGCTGAAACCGTAAGAGTAGCAAGCGTTAAGAGAATTACATAGTAATTTTTCAACAGCACAATTTTTTTTTACAAAGATGCATAATATTTTCCTATCTATTAAACTCTATAACGGCGTTCTTATTGTTTTTAAATATAATTTTATGACTTATTTTACCCAAGCTCCATAATATGTATTCTCTTATTGTCTATATAGGTTGTATTATTTTAATATAAATGGAGGTTTATTTTATGTTGTTTTAAGAATTGAAAAGATATAATTTGAGAAAAAATATAAGATTAGAATTAAATACTTTCTATTTTTACAAAAATTAAGATTATGAGCTTTAAAAGACACATTCCGAATTTAGTAACACTTCTCAACTTGTTTTCGGGTTGTATTGCTGTAATATTTGCTGTTAATGGTAATTTTATTGCCGCCTCTATATTTGTTTTTTTAGGGATATTTTTCGACTTTTTTGATGGGCTTTTAGCTAGAAAACTCAATGTACAGAGTCCGATGGGAATTCAGTTAGATTCTTTGGCAGATTTAGTAACCAGTGGTGTAGTGCCAGGGATTATTATGTTTAAGCTTATTGGATTGACTATTGATGCGCCAGATTATTCGGCTTACAGTGATAGTTGGAATTCTGTTTTTCATTGGCAAGGTTTTAAAATGTCTGTATTACCGTTAATCGGTTTGTTTATTCCGTTAGCATCAGCTTATCGTTTGGCAAAGTTTAATTTAGATGAAGATCAGCAAAGTTATTTTAAAGGTTTGCCTGTGCCTGCTAACACTCTAGTGTTATTATCGCTACCTCTTATTTTGGAGTATCAGAATAATGACCTTATTAATAACATTATTATCAATAAATGGTTTTTAATTGGTTTAACCTTGTTGAGCTGTTACCTTTTAAATTCGAATATAAAGTTATTCGCTTTAAAATTTAAAAACTATGGTTTTAAGGATAATGCCGTACGTTATATTTTTCTAATCTTAAGTGTTGTCTTAATTATAGTACTTCATTTTGCTGCTATTCCTTTAGTTATTGGTTTGTATATTTTACTTTCATTATTAACGAAATCTAAGATTCATTAATCTTAAAGTTTTATTCATTCTTACTTTTTTAAATACTTATAATTTATGGCCTCAGGATTTTTTGCACTACTTGATGATATCGCAGCGATAATGGATGATGTTGCTGTTATGACTAAGATTACGACTAAAAAAACAGCAGGGATATTGGGTGATGATTTGGCTGTAAATGCCGAGAAAGCTTCTGGTTTTGTATCTTCTCGTGAAATCCCAGTGCTTTGGGCTATAACCAAAGGTTCTTTACTGAATAAGTTGATTATATTACCCTTGGCTTTTTTATTAAGTGCTTTTGTACCTTGTGCAATCATCATTATTTTAATTCTTGGAGGGCTGTATTTGGCTTATGAAGGAGCTGAGAAAATCTATGAGTTTATTGTGCCTCACCCGAAAGCAGTTGAAGTAGATCTTAAAAAGGATTTTACAGAACAAGAATTATTAGATTTAGAAAAAACGAAGATTAAGTCTGCCGTTGTTACCGATTTTATTTTGTCTGTAGAGATTGTAATTATCGCTTTAGGTTCTGTGGTTAATGAACCTTTAGTGACTCAGATTATTGTGGTTTCTATAGTGGCTTTAATTGCGACTATTGGTGTTTATGGTATTGTAGCCTTAATTGTAAGGATGGATGATCTTGGTTTAAAACTGATTGGTAAAAGTGACGATGGTAAAGGTTTTTTATTTGGTATTGGAACATTTTTAGTGAAAGCCTTACCAATGGTTATAAAGAGTTTGTCTGTTATAGGAACTATTGCTTTGTTGCTTGTTGCGGGTGGTATTTTTGTTCATAATATTGATTATATGCATCATTTCTTAGAACAGATTCCTTCGGTTTTACGAGATTTTATTGTGGGTCTTGCTGCAGGTGTTGTTTGTTTACTTCTTGTCAATGGTGTTAAGATGTTGCTTCCTAAAAAGAATGGGCATTAGGGTTTTTCATTCCTGCGCAGGCAGGGATTATACTAAATTGATTTTTGGAGGGGAACACCAACAATGGTATAGATCGTTCAAGGTTACTCGTTTTTTTACTTTAAGACAAAACAAGTAGAACTTAGGTTATAGTTGAAGGAGGTGATTTATTTAGTTTGATTGTTGGTGGAAAACATCAACAACGGCAAACAATGGCAAGGAGCATTAGGTTTTGTTATTCGTGTGTGTGTAAGGATTTATACTAAATTGATTGTTGGTGGAAAACACCAACAATGGCAAGTTGTTGCTTCCTGAAAAGAGAGGATATTAGGTTTTTTTATTCCTGCTTAGTTAGGAATTTATATTAAATTGATTGTTGGTGGGAAACACCAATAATGGCAAGTTGTTGCTTCCTAAAAAGTGTGGGCATTAGGGTTTTGTTATTCCTGTTAAGGTAGGGATTTATACTAAATTGATTGTTGGTGAGAAACACCAACAATGGCAAGGTTTAATTGTTGGTGGAAAACACCAACAACGGCAAGCAATGGCAAGGAGCATTAGGTTTTGTTATTCGTGTGTGTGTAAGGATTTATATTAAATTGATTGTTGGTGGGAAACACTAACAATGGCAAGTTTATGATGTTTATTTTTACATTATAAATGCTATTAATGTCATTGCGCCAATATTGGTGTTTCTCACCAATATTTTATAGATGTAATTCCAATACATAATTTAAGATGATTTTAAAACCTTTAAAAATAGAAGATTGTCCGCAATTTTATACAGCTACAATTTTAGATTGGAAAAAACTTTTAAAGCCAGAAAAATATAAATTAATCATTATTGAATCTTTACAATTTTTAGTAGAAGAGAAAAGAGTTGAAGTTTATGGTTATGTTATAATGGATAACCATATCCATATTATTTGGAAACCTATGCTTTTGTATTCATTAAAGCATACACAATTGAGTTTTATGAAGTTTACTGCGCAACACATAAAACAAGATTTAGAATTACATCATAAAGCTGTTTTAAAGTGTTTTTATGTAGAATCTAAAGATCGATCATACCAATTTTGGAAAAGAAATTCACTTTGTGTGGATCTCTATTCTGATAAAATTATAGAGCAGAAGTTAAAATATATTCATGAAAATCCTGTTAAAGCGGGACTGTGTTGTAATCCTGAAGATTATAGGTTTTCATCGGCTAAATTTTATAAAGAAAAGGGTGACGAATTTTGTTTTATCTCAGATTTTAGGTTGTGATTGTTGGTGGAAAACACCAATAATGGCATTTGGGACTATGCTCATGAAAATACAGTGAAATATGTATTTTGCTTTAAAACTGAAGATTATAGTTTTTTATCGGCTAAATTTTATAGAGATAAAGGTGAAGGATTTGTTTTTGTCTCAGATTTTAGGTTGTAATTGTTGGTGAGAAACGCCAACAATGGCATTTAGGACTATATTCATGAAAACCCTGCTAAATCTGGACTGTTTTATAAAGAAAGGAGTGATGAGTTTAGTTTTATCTCAGATTTTAGGTTGTGATTGTTGTTGGTAAACACGAACAATGGCATTGTAGAAATTAAATAGAAGACTTATTAATTAAAAAAATAATTTCTTCTTACGTAATTCAAAATTCTGGCCTAAGTACACTTTACGAACCATTTCATCACTAGCTAATTCTTCTGGTTTTCCTGCTTTAAGGATATTACCTTCAAACATTAAGTACGTTCTGTCAGTGATCGCTAGAGTTTCTTGTACGTTGTGATCTGTAATAAGGATACCAATGTTTTTCTTTGTTAGCTTTGCTACAATACGTTGAATATCTTCTACAGCAACAGGATCTACACCTGCAAAAGGTTCATCTAAAAGAATAAAACTAGGATCTGTGGCTAAGGCACGTGCAATTTCTGTTCGGCGTCGCTCACCACCAGAAAGTAAATCACCTCTACTTTTTCTAATATGTCCTAAACCAAATTCTTCAATTAGTGATTCCATTTTATCAAGTTGCTCTTTCTTACTTAATTTAGTAAGTTGTAACACACTTAAAATATTATCTTCGATGCTTAGTTTTCTAAATACAGAAGCTTCTTGAGCTAAGTAACCAATACCGTTTTGAGCACGTTTGTACATTGGGTATTTTGTAATGTTAGTATCATCTAAAAAGATATTACCACCATTGGGTTTAATAATCCCAACAATCATATAGAAAGACGTGGTTTTACCAGCACCATTTGGTCCTAATAAGCCTACAATTTCTCCTTGGTTAACCTCTAAAGAGACATCCTTTACTACTTTTCGTCCGCCGTAGGACTTCATTAAATGTTCTGCTCGTAACTTCATATATGGTCTAAGAATGCTAAAATTAATAAAATCATGTGGATTCTATTTGCTTTAGTTGTCATTTATTAAAAGTTTAACCTTGTAATGCTTTCTAATTATGAATTAGAATCAGCATTATGTTGCTCTATAGCATCCCAATATTCATGGGCACGCCTTAAGTGTGGTATTACAATTGTACCACCAACTAACGTTGCAATCCCTAGAGCTTCACTAATTTCTTCTTTAGAAATTCCTTCATTATAAGAGGCTTCTAAATGGTATTTGACACAATCGTCACAACGTAAAACAGTAGATGCAACCAGACCTAAAAGCTCTTTTGTCTTTTTATCTAAAGCCCCTTCTTTAAAAGCATTGGTATCTAAATTAAAAATACGCTTTACTACTTTATTATTATCGGCTAATATTTTATCGTTCATTTTAGCACGATAATCATTAAATTCTTTTACAATATCAGACATCTATTTATGACTTAATTTTTGATTTTTTTCTGTTTTGATTTCTAACTACAACAGCCGAAATATAAATACTTACTTGGTACAATATTAGAATAGGAATTGCGACTATAACCTGACTTGCAATATCTGGAGGTGTAATAACAGCAGATATAATAAGTACAATAACTAAAGCAAATTTTCTGTATTTCTTTAAAAATTCAGGTGTCACTAAACCTACTTTGGTTAAAAAATAAATGATAATAGGTAACTCAAATACAAAACCTGAAGCTATAGCAGAAGAGCGAACAATGGCAATTACAGAACTCACATCAAACTCGTTTAAAATTTGATCACTAATATTGTAATTGGCTAAAAAGTTAATTGATAAAGGGGTGATGATATAATAGCCAAAAAGTACGCCTAAAAAGAATAGGAGTGATGCTACAATTATAAATCCTCTAGAGCTTTTACGTTCATTAGCTTTTAACCCAGGACTTATAAAACTCCATAATTGGTAAAGTACATAGGGGAAGGCAACTATAAAACCGGCGTATATTGAAGTCCAGATATGAGCCGAAAACTGACCTGCCACAGTTCTATTTTGAATAATAAAAGGGAATTTTTCAGCACAAAATGTGGTGTCTGTCATTCCTATAAGTTGAGACATTTTACAAAGCCACTCATAGGTTGGGAAATCCATGTGTGTTGGCCCGAAAATGATGACATCAAAAATAAATTTCTTAAAAATAAAAGCTGCTGTTGCTGCAATTACAATACTAATTGTAGCTCTAACTAAATGCCATCTTAATTCTTCAAGATGATCTAAAAAAGACATCTCGTCTATATGTTTTTTTGCCATTATATAATTCCTTCTTTTATTAAATCGTGAAGATGAACTACACCAGCATATTTACCATCGTGTTCTACTAATAATTGAGAAATACCAAATTGTTCCATAACTTCTTTAGCGTCAACAGCCATTGCGTCTTCTTGGATTCGTCTTGGGTTATTACTCATAATATCTTTGGCTTTTAAACCAGAAATATCGTCACTTTTACTTAACATACGTCTTAAATCTCCATCTGTAATGATTCCTATAATTTGATCATTTTCGATAACCGCTGTAACGCCAAGCATTTTTTCAGTAATCTCTACAATCACCTCTTTAACTGAAGCTTCAAGATTTACTTGAGGTTTTTCATTTTGAGAAGATATATCATTCACTCTTAAATAAAGACGTTTACCTAATGCTCCCCCTGGATGGTATTTTGCAAAATCTTTGCTCGAAAATCCACGTAATTCTAATAAACAAACTGCTAAAGCATCACCTAAAACTAATTGTGCGGTTGTACTTGTTGTTGGTGCTAAATTATTTGGACAAGCTTCTTTTGTAACAAAAGCATTCAAAATATAGTCGGCTTGTTGCCCTAAAAACGATTCTATATTACCAGTTATGGCAATCATTTTATTTTTTGCTTTCTTAATAAGTGGTACTAAAACTTTTATTTCGGGTGTATTTCCACTTTTAGAAATGCAGATTACAATGTCGTTTTCTAGGATTAATCCGAGGTCTCCATGGATGGCATCTGCAGCGTGCATAAAAACCGCTGGTGTTCCTGTAGAATTTAATGTAGCAACGATTTTGTTAGCTATAATGGCGCTTTTGCCAATTCCGGTGATGATCACACGACCTTTAGAATTGTAAATTAATTGTACTGCTTCAGCAAAATCTTCAGTTACTAATTCGGACAAATGCTCTATCGCTTTACTCTCTAATTTTATAGTAGATTTTGCGGTATGTAAAATGGATTGCTTAGTGTTCAAAACTTATTTTTTATTGAGTTTTTTTGGTTTAAAGAATTTATTATCTTTAAACTTGTTGCAAATGTATATAAAATACCAATAGGGATTAATGAGTATTGCAGAAATTGACTTACACATCGCATTAAAAAAGTACTTTGGGTTTTCAGAATTCAAGGGGCTTCAAGAAGAAGTAATAAAGAACGTCGTTGCAGGTAATAACACTTTTGTTATTATGCCAACAGGAGGCGGTAAATCTTTATGTTATCAGCTCCCAGCGCTAATAAAAGAAGGTACTGCTATTGTGGTATCTCCACTTATTGCGTTGATGAAAAATCAAGTTGATGCTATAAGGGCCGTGTCTGAACATGAAGGTGTGGCGCACGTTTTAAATTCATCTTTGAATAAAACAGAAATAAAACGTGTTAAAGATGATATTACAAATGGCATTACAAAATTGTTGTATGTAGCACCAGAATCTTTAACTAAAGAAGAATACGTTGACTTTTTAAGGACTGTTAAGATTTCTTTTATGGCCGTAGATGAAGCCCATTGTATTAGTGAATGGGGTCATGATTTTAGGCCAGAATACAGAAACCTTAAGACAATTATTAAGCGTATTGGCGATGATATCCCTATCGTTGGTCTTACTGCTACGGCAACACCTAAAGTTCAAGAAGATATTTTGAAGAGTTTAGGAATGCCTAAAGCTATTACATTTAAAGCGTCCTTTAATAGACCTAATTTATATTATGAGGTACGCCCTAAAACAAAAACCGTAGATGCAGATATTATTCGTTTTGTAAAACAGAACGAAGGAAAATCGGGTATTATTTACTGTTTAAGTCGTAAACGTGTTGAAGCTTTAGCCCAAGTACTTCAAGTTAATGGTGTTAAAGCCGTTCCTTATCATGCCGGTTTAGATGCTAAAACACGAGTAAAGCACCAAGATATGTTCTTAATGGAAGATACCGATGTTGTGGTTGCTACGATTGCCTTCGGAATGGGAATTGACAAACCGGATGTGCGTTTTGTAATTCACCATGATATTCCTAAAAGTATAGAAAGTTATTATCAAGAAACAGGGCGAGCAGGTCGAGATGGAGGTGAAGGTCATTGTTTAGCTTATTATGCTTATAAGGATATAGAAAAACTTGAGAAGTTTATGGCAGGTAAACCTGTAGCAGAACAAGAAATTGGTCATGCTCTCTTACAAGAAGTGGTTGCTTTCTCTGAAACGTCGGTGTCTAGACGTAAATTTATTCTTCATTATTTTGGTGAAGAATTTGATAATGAAACCGGTGATGGTGGTGACATGGATGATAATGTTCGTCATCCTAAAAAGCAAGTAGAAGCACAAGATGATGTTAAAATCCTTTTAGAAACTGTTGCAAAAACGAATGAAAAATATAAAGCTAAAGATTTAGTACAAGTATTAGTAGGGAATGCAAATGCATTGATTTCTTCTCATAAAACGGATCAACAGCCCTTTTTCGGAATAGGAAAAACTAAAGATCCACGTTATTGGATGGCTCTGATCCGTCAAGTATTGGTGGCTCGCTATTTAAAGAAAGATATTGAAACCTATGGTGTTTTAAGATTAAGCGCTACAGGAAAAGACTTTATTGAAAACCCAGTTTCTTTTATGATGGCAGAAGACCATGTTTTTGATGAAGATTCTAACGACGGTATTATAACCAATACACGAGGCGGTGGAGCTGTAGCTGATGAGAAATTAATGGGAATGCTTAAAGACTTACGTAAGCGTAATGCTAAAAAGTTAGGAGTGCCTCCATTTGTTATTTTTCAAGATCCATCATTAGAAGATATGGCTTTAAAATATCCTATTACTATTGAGGAGTTGAACAATGTACACGGCGTTGGTGAGAGTAAAGCTAAAAAATACGGTAAAGATTTTGTAGGTTTAATTGCTGATTATGTAGAAGATAATGACATATTACGACCAGAAGATATGGTTGTAAAATCAACAGGAACGAACTCTGCCATAAAATTATATATTATTCAGAATGTAGATCGAAAATTACCATTGGATGATATTGCTACGTCTAAGGGTATGAGCATGTCTAAGTTTATAAAGGAAATGGAAGCTATTGTTTTTTCTGGAACGAAGTTGAACATTAACTATTGGATTGATGATATTTTAGATGAAGATCAGCAGGAAGAAATTCATGATTATTTCATGGAAACTGAAAGTGATAAGATAGACGATGCTATTGAAGAGTTTGATGGTGATTATGATGATGAAGAATTACGTTTGTATCGTATTAAATTTATGAGTGAAGTGGCTAATTAAAGTTCAATTTTAGTAAGCAAACTCAATTATATAACTTTCGTCAGTTCTACTTAATTTATTGAATTAAGTAGAACTGACGTTTTTTTTGTGTCTGTTTTGAATATCAGTTTTTGGTATTTGTCTTGAATGGTTCTCGATACAAAATTTAAATTTCCGCTGTGCTTCAATTTAAATTTCACTCGAACTGACGTTTTTTTTTGTGTCTGTTTTGAATATCAGTTTTTGGTATTTGTCTTGAATGGTTCTCGATACAAAATTTAAATTTCCGCTGTGCTTCAATTTAAATTTCACTCGAACTGACGTTTTTTTTGTGTCTGTTTGAATATCAGTTTTTGGTATTTGTCTTGAATGGTTCTCGATACGAAATATAAATTTCCGCTGTGCTTCAATTTAAATTTCACTCGAACTGACGTTTTTTTATGTCTATTTGGATATCAGTTTTTGATATTTGTATTGAATAGTTCTCGATACAAAATATAAATTTTCGCTGTGCTTCAATTTAAATTTCACTCGAACTGACGTTTTTTTATGTCTATTTGGATATCAGTTTTTGATATTTGTATTGAATAGTTCTCGATACAAAATATAAATTTTCGCTGTGCTTCAATTTAAATTTCATTCGAACTGACGTTTTGTAATTTGTTTTATAACTATTCTTCTTCGTCAGAGATTTCTTCTATAACGACATATTTACTGAATGAAATATCGTGTTTTTTTACTTTAATTTGAATGCTTCTAAGTGTTGCGCTATCTAATTTTTGCACTTCATTTTCTTCAATCTGAAAATCAATTTTTGTAATATGTCTTCCTTTAACTTCTGAACTTTCAGATTCAAATTCAGGCATGTCAGCTTCTAATTTTAATTTAAAATCATCACCAATAAATGTGAGTTTTGCTCCATTTTTACATTTTACATTGAGGTCTCCTACAATTACAGTTTGAAAGAAATGATAGCCTCCTAATTCATTTAAACCCGCAAAAAGAACATTTGTGTCTGCAACACCAAAAGGATTATTTTCTACATCATTAATAATAGCTTCAATAGAATCATTAGATTTAGAAGATTTAGTACCAAAAAGTTGAGATAATGAAAATGCCATATTTGTGATTTTTTTTCAAAACTAACTCTATTAATTTAAATCCCCAATTTTATAATCGTCTTCATTTGATAGTAAGTTATTAAGGATTGTTCTCGATACAAAATTTAAATCTTCACTTTGTTTAATTTAAATTTCACTCGAACTGACGTTGTTTGTGATTATTTGATTTTTGGTTTTAATTTATGTTAGGTGTTATGAGTGGCTCTC
>NZ_JABTEL010000007.1 GCF_013285155.1 Winogradskyella undariae
TATGTTTCTATGTTTTGTGTGAGTTAATGTTATGTCGTCAGTTCGAGTTCCGACGTAGGAGGTTTATCGAGAACTGATTGTTGGTTGCTTCTCGATACAATTATTTTTCACTGCGTTACAAATAATTACTCGAAGTGACGTTTTGGTAGTAATCATATATTTTGGATAGATAGAGGATAGAAGTGGATTCCTGCCTTCGCAGGAATGACAAAATAGAATAATTAAAAAGAAGACTTATGCGGAAACAGAAAATCCGCAAAGCATTTAATAGCATTGCGGATTTTAAAATTTTCAATTTATTTTTATAAGTGTAGCTTTAGATTCCTGCTTTTTCAGGAATGACAATTGGAATAAAAACCATTAACGGAATTTATAACGCATACCAAATAACACGTTGCTCGGAGGCATTGGTGTGTAGCCAGATTCTATATAATCTGCATCAAAAATATTACTTGCAGTTACCGAAAGCTCTACTTGTTTTAGGCTCATTACAATAGAGGCATCCCAAACATTATAGGTTTGTCCGGTGGTACGTTCTGCATATTTGTAAATGATATTTTGGTTTATGTTTTTGAATAATTTAGTGCTTAATCTTGTTGTAAAATGATGTTTTAAAGTGTTTAAAGAGTAACGTGATAATTCTTCGTTTTGTTCTAAAATATTATCGTCTAAATACGCATATCCAAAAGCTAAAGTTTGTTTGTAGTTCTTCACGTTAAAATTGTAAGCAACATCTAATTCTAATCCTTTGGTATTGACTTCTGCAATGTTGGTGGCTGTGTAAATTTCATCAACCGTATTGGGTCTCACAAAATCGATAAGGTTAGTGGCATCTCTATTAAAAACAGATAGGCTTGCTCTAATTTTATGAGCATTGTATTTTATTCCGATTTCCTGAGAAAAAGCTTCTTCGGGTTCTAGGTCTGCATTACCAATGGTTCTTGGGTCGTTGTAATAGAGATCTGTGTAAGTTGGTATTCTGTAAGTGAAACCAATATTTCCGTAGGCTTTTAAATTATTGGTGATATCAAAACCAACATCTAGCCCTGGGAACCCATTAAATTTAAAATCTGAAAAATACGTTACGGCAACTCCAGGTGTAATATCTAAACGGTCATCTATAAATTGGAAACGGTGTTCTAAGAAAACGGTCGTCATAAAACGATTACGGTCTCCTAAATTATTACTGCGTAAATAGGTTTTAGACATATCAATACCAAATCCGGTAACCCCTAGTTTAGAGGTGTAAGAGGCATTCGCTTCTGCTCCTATTTTATTCGAAATATGAACGTTTCTAAAGAAATTAGGTTCAAAACGTTTTAAAAGGAAAATATCTTGGTTACGTTTCCAGTAGATACGTGGTTGAATTTTAAGTTTTTCAGATTGAAACTTTGTGGTAAAAGCGATTAAACTATTCTGAGTTTCTTCATATTCATTAAAATCAGGACTCGTGGTATAGAAATTTTCAGCCCCAAATTTACGTTCCGAAAACGTGGTGATCATTTCAATAGCTTGCGCATTTTTATTAAACGTGCTTTTTAGAAAGTAATTAGAATTATCATAATCCGAATTACTGCGGTAGCCTTCTGAAGTCATTCTATCCACATGGAGTATGTGTGTAGAATTCTCTAATTCAGAACCCACGGTTACCGAACCATTAAGTTGTCCAAAAGACCCCGTTTCTACACTTGCCGAAACCGAATTGTCTAACGTCGATTTTGTAACGATATTGATAGCGCCTGTAAATGCATTTTGTCCAAAGACACGAGCCGCAGGACCTTTAATAATTTCAATACGCTCAATCACTTCAATTGGTACAGCCGCATTTAAGGTATTGTGACCTGTTTGTACATCGTCCATTTTAATACCATCTATTAATAAAAGGGTTTGGTCAAATCCGCCACCCCTAATAAATAAATCGGCCTGACTTCCGCCAGTTCCACGACGTCTAATATCTACACCAGCGACTTGCTGTAATAAATCTACAACGGTAATAGCAGCGCTGCTTTTAATATCTGCAGCAGTGATAATATTTATAGTTCTTGAGTTTTCCTTGAAAGGTAAATCAATTCGTGTTGAGGTAATAACGACTTCACTTAAGGAATCTGTTTTTACTTCTTGCTCTTGTGCATTGAGCTTAAAACAAGTGATTAAAAGAGCTGTGAAAAGATAGATTGTGTTTTTCATTAATTGGTGTTTTGCAATAAATTGTTAAGGTTCAAAACTTACATTATACATATGGTTTCTTTTGAACGCTGCAAAAGTCGTAACTTTCCGGACGATTAAAGTAGTCCAGTTTTAAAACAATGAATAGTCCGGTTAGTCAAATTATAAAACAACTTGTCACTTTTGATAAAACTATTGTGCCACCTGTATATGTGCAAGTTGCTCAGCAAATTATAAATGCGATACAACGTGGTTATTTAGATAAAGGTAGCAAATTGCCAGGAACTAGGGTACTCGGTAAGGTGCTAGATATTCACAGAAATACAGCTGTTGCTATTTACGAAGAATTAGCATCACAAGGTTGGGTCGATATTGTAGCTAATAAAGGGACTTTTGTTTTGCTTCCTGAAACATCTGAGACTAAAATTAAAGCTACAACGCAACATTTAGATCATGCTTATACATACGCAAAAGTAGCCGGTTTTCCGTTTCAGAAGTCCTTTCATTTGGCTTCCACAACACAAGAAACGACCGCGAAATATACTATTAACGACGGGCAACCCGATTTAAGATTGCATCCTGTGCATCAATTTTCTAGATGGTATAGTGCAGCGATGAAACGTAAGCCCCTTATTAATAAATGGAATAAAACGTCAGCTTTAACGCCTTCTGTTTTTAGCACACAGCTTTGTAATTATTTGAATGCCACACGAGGCTTTCATATTAATTCGGATAATTTAATGAATACGCGAAGTACTGAGATGAATCTTTATGTGGTGTCTCAACTTTTAATAACACCAAATGATTTGGTACTTGTTGGACAGTTAAGTAATTATGCATCCAACATGATTTTTCAAGAAGCAGGTGCTACCATTCGAACCATTCCGGTAGATAAAGAAGGTTTAAATGTAGACTATATACGAACACATTTTGTAAAAAAAAGTATTCGTTGTGTATATGTCTGTGCTAATAGAGACTATCCTACAACGGTAACTCTGAGTGCTAAACGCCGTTTAGAGTTGTTAGCATTGGCAAAAACTTATGGGTTTGCCATTATAGAAGATGATTATGATTACGATTTTCAGTTTGATGGTTCAGCCATGTTACCCATGGCAAGTGCTAACACCCATGGTATGGTTATTTATTTGGGTAAATTAGGGCAATCGTTATTTCCAAGTTTTCATACAGGGTTTGTGGTGGCTCCAGAAAATTTTATTCAAGAAGCTAAAAATTACTTGCAATTATTAGATAAACAAGGCGATTTAATACAAGAGCAGATGTTGTCCGAGCTTATTTCTGAAGGTGAAATTTATAGACTAAAGAAAAAAAACATCGTGACTTATAAGCAGCGTCGTGATTGTTTGTGTCATTATTTGGCGTTTTATTTTGAAGGGATTATCATTTGGGAAAAACCTTTGGGAGGTTTGGCTATATGGTTGCAGTTTGTAGAAACCATTTCTTTAGTGAAGCTTGCTGAAGAAGCAGAAAAAGTTGATTTATGTCTGCCAAAAACTATTTTATATCAAGATAAAAACACCTGTGCTATTCGTTTTGGTTTTGGACATTTGAACGAAGACGAACTCGGTATTGTGATAAAGAAGTTGAAACTCGCTTATGATAAGGTGCTTAATTTTTAAACGGAAATTCGGTTTTACAATCCTCACATTTGTATTGGTAACGCGTACTGAAAGGTAAGGTTCCGGTTAGGAAACCAATAAGAAAAGCGACTAAGGATTTAAAATTAGTGATGGTAGAATAGAGTTCAATACGGTTTTTTTTACAATTAGGGCAGGTGATAGGTTCCCCTTCATTATCTACAGAATATTGTTGAATGGATTGTAAAATTTCTCTTGCTATGTCTTCATCTTTAGCTAAGACTTTTAATTTGATGCCACCAATGGCATTGCTTACTAAAGGATCGGTATCAATGGTGATATTATCTTTTAAGAAGACTTGAATGCCGTCTGATTCTAGTCGGCCTTTCATAATTTCTGCTTCAGAAGAATATTGAAATCTAGCTATGGTAACAAAGGTGTCTTGCATTTTGTAAAGGTAGTGTAATCTTTTGTTGAGCTGTTAAGTTTTTAAAAACCAGAATGGTTTAAAAGAACTTTATTCTATATTATTTTTTGTCATTTTAGCTTTCCACTCGTCTTTATCTATCCATTTAAAGTCATTAGGAACTGTAGCATCTAATAAATCGATGTTTAATTGTTCTGAAAGTTCATAGCCAATGAGAAAAGCTTCTTTGTAGTTGTTTTCTTCGTACAATTCAAAATGCTTGTTGTTGTCGTACCACAGATTCACTTCAAATATATAATCACCACCTTCTATCGGTTGATGAAATACAGAGACGTATTGGTAATTTTTAATGGTTTGCCAAGATCCTATTTTTAAAGGTCCAACCTCTATGGTTGGTCTAAATCTAGAATTTGAAATATCGATATGAATTCGTTTTCTAGAACAAAAACTAGCACCAATACCTGCGAAATAAATAACACCTTCAAAATCTATGATTCGTATACCGAGTGGACGATCTGTCGTAGCCCAAAGAAATATTTTGTAACCCATAATCCCGAAAGCCATCGTGAAAAACAAAGCAGCAATAGGTATTTGCCAAATAGGTCTCGCACTTTCTGAAATGATGGTGTTGGGTTTCATGTGTTTATATGTATTGTTTTTTATCGGTCATATGGTACATTCATTTTATCATTCCCTTGGGTGTCAAGAGCGAGTTATGGATGTTTCCTGCTTCAAATATAAAAAAAGACTTAAAGGCCTGTTAGTTTTTTAAAATCTCACAGGTCCATTATAATAATTATCTTTTTTTAATAATAAATTATTGTTTTTCGATAATTTATGTATATTTGTTATCGTAAAACGATAATTATGAATTCTGCAAAAACACTTTATGCGATACTAAATGTTATTATTATTCTTATTTTAATTAGCATTGGTTTAGGGATTTTCTATTTCGCAATGATTCTCTTTGGTGTCAAACAAGATTTTATCGGTATAGAAGAAGATGCATTAATTTATAAAACGGAAGCCATGCTTTATCGTTTTACTTTTCTGAAACTTGGTGTTTATGTTGCTTTTGTCGTTGCGCTTTGGAGATTAAGAAAGGCGACAAAATGGTTATTAAAAAATGATTTTTATAATACCGAACTTATAAGTGGCATGTTCAATTCGGGGAAACTTATGGTTTTTTCTTCAATCGCTTTATGGTTTATTGATGAGATTGGTAATATGTTCTATAAACGGCAAGTTATACTTGGTTTAAGTGAAAAAACATTAGTCTATTTATTAATAATTGCGATGGGGTTATTTTTAATGCTAATGAGTACTGTACTTAGAGATACTAAGGCTATAAAAGAAGAAAACGACTTAACTATATAATTATTTACAATGCGAAAATTAATCATTTTAAAAAGTTTAATAGATTTTGTTTGGATAGTGACTTGTATTCCTGCCCTATTGCTACTTGCATTTTTTGCAGTTTACATGTTTATTGAGCCAGAATCTTTGAATATGATATTGGATACAGATACGTCTAATATTGAAACCTCTTTAATGGCTGCACAGTTATTTGGCTTGGTCTTTATTGCTTTGGCTTTTATAACTATTTATTGTGTGTATCTGTTTAGGAAAACCTTGCGTTATTTTCAGAAGGTTAAACCTTTTCATATGGATGTAATAGTCAATTTTTATAAGATTGGTTATTTGCTTACTAGTGTTGGGATTGCTTCTTCTGTATTGGTTTTTGTAGGGCAATTGGTTTTTAAAAGTCAATTAAAGATAAACTTAGGCTTAAGTCCTTATGTGATGCTTATTTGTTTAGGGCTGTTTTTTATGGTATTGAGCGAGGTGTTTAAGGTAGCGAAATACGCTAAGGAAGAAAATGATTTAACGGTTTGATTATGAAAAAAATAAGGTACTCTATAATATTATTGTTTTTAGCGCTTGTTGTTTCAATTGTTGGTAATTTGACGATTTCAACATTGGCGTTATTTTTTGATACTTATATTTTGCATTTGCAACAAGGTAAACCTTCTCTAGCAACACAAGGTGTATTTTTAGCTAAAGCCTTGGCTTTGCTAATTTTTGTGTATGGTGTATTCACGCTAATTTCAAACTTAAAAATATTTGCAACAGGTGATTTTTTTAATTCAAAATTAGTAACTACTTATCATAAAGCAGGATCTCTATTTTTATTCTCTGGAATAATTGGCATTGTGATTTCGCTTATTTCCATATTTTTTATGATGAACTATGGTGATATTCATAATCAGACTTATCTTAATATAGACTCAAAAGGCTTGTATATTCTGCTTATGATTTTAGGATTATTCTTTAGACTTTTTTCTGCTGTTCTTAAGAAAGGAAATGTAATTCAACAAGAAAACGACCTAACCATATAATCATGTCCATAATAGTCAACTTAGACCTCATATTAGCCCAGCGTGGCATGAAGAGCAATGAACTTGCAGAACTGGTTGGTATCACAACCGCAAATCTTTCCATTTTAAAAACAGGAAAGGCAAAGGCTATTCGATTTTCAACTTTGGAAGCTATTTGTAAAGCTTTGGACTGTCAGCCTAGTGATATATTAGAATACGTAGAGGATTAAAAGGTTTTAAAAATTAGTATCTTGGGTGTCTAAAAAATTGAATAGATGCGAAGCCTAATTTTATTACTGTCCTTTTTATGTTTAGTGAATTGCAAGGAAGACAAAACTCCGGTAACGGAATTAATAACTGATGGAAGTTCAAGTTATACCATTTCATTTGAAAATGCAGTGCATCATGAAGCTGAAATCACGGCCACTTTTAAAGGTTTAAAATCTGGTGAAGCCGTATTTAGAATGTCTAGAAGCTCACCAGGACGCTATGCTATCCACGAATTTGCTAAGAATGTTTATAACGTAAAAGTTACAGATGGGAAGGGTCATGTTTTAGAAACAACACGTCCTGATCCGTATTCTTGGAGCGTGAACGATCACGATGGCACTATCATAGTGAGTTACACTTTGTACGCCAATCATGGTGATGGCACCTATGCGCAAGTTGATGAAACCCATGCGCATCTTAATATGCCAGCGACTTTTATGTATGCTCCGAGCTTGGAAAACGACACCTTCAACATTGAATTTAAACCACGCAAAGATTTAAATTGGAAAGTAGCTACACAATTAAAACACTTAAAAGATAACAGCTATTCCGCTGACAACTTACAGTATTTTATGGATAGTCCAACGGAAATTAGTGACCATATGGTCCGTTCGTTTGAGGTGGATGGCCAAAAGATCAATTTTGCATTGCACCACAATGGCACCGCAGCAGAGTTTGATGCCTATTTTGAAAAGGTTAAAAAAACAATCTTACAACAAAAAGCAGTTTTTGGAGAATTACCAACTTACGATTATGGTGAGTATACGTTTTTAGGCTGTTACATTCCTAATGCCACAGGGGATGGTATGGAACATCGGAATTCTACGGTTGTCACCAGTACACGAAGTCTAGCAGATGGAGCCGATCGTAATTTAGGTACGGTATCTCATGAGTTTTTTCATTGCTGGAATGTAGAACGTATACGACCACAAAGTTTAGAGCCCTTTAATTTTGAAGCAGCTAATATGAGTGGCGAACTTTGGTTTGCTGAAGGCTTTACCAGTTATTATGACGATTTAACCTTAACCAGAGCCGGACTTATACCACAAGCAGATTATATAAAAGGATTGACAGGCACTTTTAATTACGTGTGGAATTCACCAGGACGACAGTTTTTTAATCCTATTGAAATGAGCTACCAAGCGCCATTTGTAGATGCCGCACGTTCTGTAGATGATATCAATCGTAGCAATACGTTTATTTCCTATTATTCGTATGGAAGTATGTTAGGCTTGGCTTTAGATTTATCACTTAGAGCAGAAAACTTGAATCTAGACGATTATATGAAACAGGTTTGGAACACCTACGGAAAGACGGAAAGGTATTATACCATTGCTGATTTACAGCAAACTTTAAACGATTATGCAGGTGCTGAATTTGGTGATGCCTTTTTTAATAATTACATCTACAAAAGCGGCATGCCCGATTTTGAAACCTTGTTTAAAACGGTTGGTGTTGAGTTGCAACAAAACATAGATCAACCTGCTTTTGGATTGCGTTTAAACAATCAAGTGATTACAAGTAATACGCTAGTCGGTTCTGGAGCTTATACCGCAGGACTTGAAAAAGGAGATAAATTACTTAAAATTGATGGTGTTGCACTCAATGCAACTTCAGACTTAAATAAGCTTTTAGGGAGCGTAAAACCGAATCAAACTGTCGATGTTGTTTATGAACGCTTTGGAAAACAGCACTCTGTTAAAATGATTTTAGACGCGGATACATCTTATACTATTTTAAGTTTAGATGATATATCTGAAGCAGCTAAGGCAAATAGAACGGATTGGTTGAAGGCAAAATAAAATTTCTTTTAATAAAGTTTCGGCGATTAAAAAAAGGATAGATATCTGTAATGGCTTATGTTAAGCGCATGAGAAAAAAAATATTTATATTTTTTTGAACTAGACCTCATTGGTTTTTTAAAATCGGTGAGGTCTTTTTGTACCTTTGCCGTCTATGTATGCTTTAGTTGATTGTAATAATTTTTATGCTTCTTGCGAGCGGGTTTTTAATCCCAATTTAGAACAAAAGCCTATTGCTATTTTAAGCAATAACGATGGCTGTGTGATCTCGCGTAGTGATGAAGCTAAGGCAATTGGTTTGCCTATGGGAGCGCCTATTTTTAAATGGGAAAGCTTTTGTAAAGCCCATAGTATTAAGGTGTTTTCATCTAATTATCCTTTGTATGGCGATATGAGTAGTCGGGTAATGCGTATACTAGAGCAGTTTACACCAGATGTTGAAATCTATAGTATAGACGAGGCTTTTCTTCAATTTAAAGGTTTTGAAAATTATAATTTTGAAGACTACGGAGGTCAGATGCGGCAGCGTATTTTAAAATGGACCGGTATTCCTACTTCGGTTGGGGTAGCACCAACGAAAGCTTTGAGTAAAGTGGCGAATAAAATTGCACGTAAGTTTCCTGAAAAAACGAAAGGTGTCTATGTAATCGATTCTGAAGTTTCAAGAATAAAAGCCTTAAGATGGATGAAAATTGAAGATGTTTGGGGTATTGGTCGTGGTTTAGAAAAGCGCTTAAAAGCCAAAGGGTGTCATACTGCTTATGATTTTACACAGTTGCCAGATGATTGGGTACGTAAAACGTTTTCTATAACCGCGTGGAATCTGAAAAAAGATCTAGAAGGTATTTCTAAAATTACTTTAGATGAACCTGCAACAAAACGGTCTATTGCTACCACCCGAAGTTTTGAATATACCTATTCTGATATTGATAATATAAAAGAACGCATTTCTACTTTTGCAACCCGTTGTGCAGAGAAATTACGAGAACAAGGCTCTAGTTGCCATATGATCGTTGTGATGTTGAGTAGTGATCGGCATAAAACCGATGCCGAACAGCATAAAGTAAGCGCCATGGTTAGTTTTCCGTATCCAACGGATTCTTCCTTATTAATTAGTGTACAAGCTGTAAAGGCGGTGAAATCGATTTTTAAAACAGGAATAAAATACAAACGTGCAGGAGTTATTGTAACGGGCTTGGTTCCTACAGATAATTTTCAGTTAGACTTGTTCAATAAAGAAGATCCTAAGCATAAACCTTTAATGTCTGCTATCGATACTATAAATAAAAAGTATAAAAGCAATATGATAAAGTTAGGGAATCAGGATTTAGAGCAAACTTGGAAAATGAGACAAGAACGTTTGTCGCCTAGATACACAACTAATATTAATGATATTATTATAGTGAAATAAAAAGCGGTTACATTTTGTTAGTGTACCTATTGATTGGTTTTTCACTTGCTATAAGTAGGTTTCGGCTACGTTCAACCTGACATTTAGGGGGAAGTTTGACCACTATTTTTAGTCGTTATTTGATGACTCTTAAATTTTTATAGAACTAGTACTTCAATAAGTACTAATTCTTATTTTTCATATTGTATATTTATAGACTAAAGTTTAATTTTAAAGATTACCATTTTTACGACCATAGAATGAAAACAAAATCAGTAGGTAGTTTAACGTTTTTTACTCCAGAAGCTGTTGAGGGCGCTGGGACTAATTTTTTTGATACTGGTATTTCAGCAGGTTTTCCATCACCAGCAGAAGATTTTAAAGAGCAACGTTTGTCTTTAGATGACGAATTGGTAAAAAATAAAGAAGCTACTTTTTATGCTAAAGTTAGTGGGCAATCTATGATTGGTGCTGGTTTAGATGATAACGATTTGTTAGTTATTGATCGAAGCTTAGAGCCTGCAAACAATAAAATAGCAGTCTGTTTTTTAGATGGTGAGTTTACTGTAAAACGCCTCAGGGTCTCTAAGGGGGAGGTATGGTTGCAACCCGAAAATCCTAATTACCCCATTATAAAAATCACAGAGGATAATAACTTCTTGATTTGGGGAATTGTAACTAACGTGATTAAAAAGGTGTATTAGAAAATTATATAAATCACTTACATTTTAGTTCTATCTTTTATTAATAAATAATTTTAGTTTTTAAAACTAGCTACTATATGTAGTTTTTGTTGCTTATATTTGTAGCGAATACAACTAAACTAAAATTTACATGAAGCCGATTCAGGTTAATATAAAACACTTACGAACCTTAAAAAAAATCTCTCAAGAACGTTTGGCAGATGAATTAAGTTGGAGTCGTTCAATGGTCGGGTCTTACGAGGAAGGTCGTTCAGAGCCTCCTATAGATCGTTTAATAGACTTGTCTAATTACTTTAGTATTCCTATTGATATTTTGGTAAAAAATGATTTACGTAAATCAAAAAACACTTCTTTTATAGAAATAGGGAATCAACGTGTTTTGTTTCCTGTAACGGTTAATGAAGACAATGAAGATTTAATTGAAATTATACCAACAAAAGCATCTGCTGGTTATTTATCAGGGTACGATGATCCTGAATATATAGAACAACTTCAAAAAATTAAATTGCCATTTTTACCTACAGGTACGCATCGTGCATTTCCTATAAAAGGAGATTCTATGTTGCCGGTAAAAGATGGTGCTTTCATTGTCGCAAAATTTGTAGAAGCTATTGCCGATGTTAAAAACGGAAGGACTTATATTATCTTAACTAAGGATGATGGTTTGGTGTATAAACGTGTTTATATCCCGGAAGGTGATCTTGTTCATCTATTATTGAGTTCTGATAATAAATCTTATGAACCCTATTTAATTCCTCGAGAAAATATTTTAGAAATTTGGGAATTTACGTGTTGTATTAATACGCAAGAGTATGATGAAAAGGAATTGAAATTAAGTAGTATTATGACGATGTTTCAAGAACTTAAAGTAGAGCTTGAGGCTATAAAGAAGCTGTAAAAAAAGGTGAGTTTACAACATAAAAAAAGCGCGAAATATTTATTTCGCGCTTTTTTGTTTTATATAATGTTTGAATTAATCTGCTAAAATAATTAGCTTATTATTCTTCATTTCTAATGTTCCAGAATTGATAGCTAACCAAACACCTTTATCAGATTTTGTAAATTTAGCTTCAACTTCTTTTTCTAATTGAATAGCGTTACCAGCAACTTTTATATGTCCTTTTGTAAGAATAGATACAATAGGTGCGTGATTGGTTAACATTTCAAACTCACCATTAACGCCAGGAACAGCGACAGATTCAACTTCCCCGCTAAATAATGTGTTTTCTGGTGATACAATTTCTAAATACATATTCTTTTAGTTTACAGTTGCAGTTTACAGTCGTACTAAATCGACTGATTACCGCTAACTGATTTACGCTTCAGCTAACATTTTTTCTCCTGCTTCAATAGCTTCTTCAATAGAACCTTTAAGGTTAAAAGCAGCTTCTGGTAAGTGATCTAATTCACCATCCATAATCATATTGAAACCTTTAATAGTTTCTTTAATATCAACTAACACACCTTTAAGACCCGTAAACTGCTCTGCTACGTGGAAAGGTTGAGATAAGAAACGTTGTACACGTCTAGCTCTACCTACGGCTAATTTATCTTCTTCAGATAATTCTTCCATACCTAGAATAGCAATAATATCTTGTAGTTCTTTATAACGTTGTAATAACTCTTTAACACGTTGTGCACAGTTATAGTGATCGTGACCTAAAATATCAGCTGTTAAGATTCTTGAAGTAGAATCTAATGGATCTACTGCAGGGTAAATACCTAGCTCTGCAATTTTACGAGACAATACTGTAGTTGCATCTAAGTGAGCAAACGTTGTTGCTGGAGCCGGATCCGTTAAATCATCTGCAGGTACGTATACCGCTTGTACAGATGTAATAGAACCTGTTTTTGTTGATGTAATACGTTCTTGCATCGCACCCATTTCGGTTGCTAATGTTGGTTGGTAACCTACGGCAGAAGGCATACGACCTAATAATGCAGATACCTCAGAACCCGCTTGTGTAAAACGGAAGATATTATCTACGAAAAATAATACATCTTTTCCTTGTCCTTCACCAGCACCATCACGGAAATATTCAGCAATAGTTAATCCTGAAAGTGCTACACGAGCACGAGCTCCAGGAGGCTCATTCATTTGTCCGAATACGAAAGTCGCTTTAGATTCTTTCATCCCAGCTTTATCAACTTTAGACAAATCCCATCCGCCTTCTTCCATAGAATGCATAAAGTCATCACCATATTTAATAATACCAGACTCTAACATTTCACGAAGTAAATCGTTTCCTTCACGTGTTCTTTCACCAACACCTGCAAATACAGAAAGTCCACCGTGACCTTTTGCAATATTGTTAATCAACTCTTGGATTAATACTGTTTTACCTACACCAGCACCACCAAATAAACCAATTTTACCTCCTTTTGCATAAGGCTCAATTAAATCGATTACTTTGATACCTGTAAATAAAACTTCTGTAGATGTTGATAAATCTTCGAATCTTGGAGCTTGTCTGTGAATCGGTAAACCTGCGTCACCAACTTTAGGTAAATTACCTAGTCCATCAATAGCATCACCAATAACATTGAAAAGACGTCCGTAAACATCTCCACCAATTGGCATTTGTATTGGAGAACCTGTAGCTATAACTTCTGTTCCTCTACTTAAACCATCTGAAGAGTCCATAGCAATAGTACGTACTGTGTCTTCACCAATGTGAGATTGTACTTCTAATACTAATTTAGAACCATCTGGTCTATTAATTTCTAATGAATCATAAATCTTTGGAAGCTCTGAATCAGTAGCGAATTCTACATCGATAACTGGACCTACGATTTGTGCAACTTTACCTGTAACTTTTGACATTACTCTTATGTTTTTGTTTTGCAATTGTTTAAATATAAAAAAAGACCTGATCAATCAAATTGAATACGTCGGTTTTTCGCGCTGCAAAGATATGAGTTTTAATTTAAATACCACATCAAATTTTATGGCTTTTTTAAGCGTGAAAAACACCTTTAAATTAGAACCTTTAAATAGCTGATACTTATTAGAGTTTATTTTAATAAAGCTTAAAAATTATTTGAATAATATTTTTTGGTCTATAATTAGTTGAAGCTTCAAAACTTCATTAGTAACTTTTGAAGTGGGAGCGTTGGTTTTAATAAATAAAAAAACGGCCTAAGTTTGAATTTTATTCAACTTTAAGCCGTTTATATAATTTGTATGCTAATCGGTTTATTCTACCGTAACAGATTTCGCTAAATTACGAGGTTGATCTACATTTTTATTCAACATTACAGCAATGTGATATGATAATAACTGTAATGGTATTGTAGTTAATAAAGGTGTTAAGCACTCTAATGTTTCAGGAACTTCGATAACATAATCTGCTAATTCCTTTACGCTCGTGTCTCCTTTTGTAACAATACCTATGATTCTACCTTTTCTAGATTTTATCTCTTGAATGTTACTGACTACTTTTTCGTAATGTCCTTTTTTAGTTGCGATAACTACAACTGGCATTTGCTCATCAATTAAAGCAATAGGTCCATGTTTCATCTCTGCAGCAGGATATCCTTCTGCGTGGATATAAGAAATCTCTTTTAATTTTAAAGCACCTTCTAAAGCTACTGGGAAATTAAATCCACGTCCTAAGTATAAAAAGTTTTTAGAATCTTTATAAATATCAGCAATAGTTTTAACGTAAGCATCAGATTTTAAAGCCTCTTCAACTTTAGCAGGAATCATTTCTAATTCTATAAGATGTTGTCTAAACTCTGAGCTAGACATGGTTCCTTTAGCTCTTGCTAAACGTAATGCTATTAATGTTAATACTGTAATTTGAGTTGTAAATGCTTTAGTTGAAGCGACTCCAATTTCTGGTCCAGCATGTGTATAAGCACCTGCGTTTGTTTCTCTTGCAATTGTAGAACCAACAACGTTACATACCCCAAAAACAAATGCACCTTTAGATTTTGCTAATTTTATAGCGGCTAAAGTATCGGCAGTTTCTCCAGATTGAGAAATAGCGATTACAACATCTTTTTCTGTTATTACCGGGTTTCTATATCTAAACTCTGAAGCGTATTCTACTTCAACAGGGATTCTTGCTAAGTCTTCAAAAATATATTCGGCAACTAAACCTGCATGCCAAGAGGTGCCACAAGCAACAATTATAATACGGTCTGCTGCTAAGAATTTTTTCATGTTATCTTCAACACCTACCATTTTAATAATCGCTTCATTACTTAGAAGTCGACCTCTAAAGGTGTCTAAAATAGCACTAGGTTGTTCATATATTTCTTTAAGCATGAAGTGTTCATAACCTCCTTTTTCTATTTGCTCTAAATTTAATTGAAGTTTTTGAACATAAGGATCAACAAGGTTATCGTTCTGAATTTTTCGAACTTTAATATCTTTTCCTCTTCTAATAATCGCCATTTCTTCATCTTCAAGATAGATGGCATTTTTAGTGTATTCAATAAAAGGAGAAGCATCACTTGCAATAAAAAACTCATCATCACCAACACCTATTGCTAATGGGCTACCTAATTTAGCAACAACAATTTCGTTTGGTTTGTTTTTGTCGAAAACAGCAATAGCGTAAGCTCCTACAACTTGGTTTAGGGCTACTTGAACTGCTTTACCTAATTTAAGATTTTCGTTTTTCTTTACGTCTTCAATAAGATTAATTAAAACTTCAGTATCCGTATCTGATTGAAACGTGTATCCTCTTTTAATTAATTCTTGTTTTAAAGAGTCATAATTCTCAATTATTCCGTTATGGATAATTACTAAATCTCCTGAATTAGAAGTATGTGGGTGAGAATTTACATCATTAGGGACTCCGTGAGTAGCCCAACGTGTATGACCAATACCTAAAGTTCCTTTAGTAGAAATCTCATTTTCAATCTTTTCTTTAAGGTCAGAAACTTTTCCTTTTGTTTTTGAAAGTTTAATATTTGTGCCATCATATAAAGCAATACCTGCACTATCATAACCACGGTATTCTAATCTTTGTAGTCCTTTTATAATAATAGGGTAGGCTTCTCTATGGCCAATGTATCCAACAATTCCACACATAGGTTTTTTTTTAAATTATTTTGGTCTGTATAATATATTTCTAAATACACACGTTTTGTTTCGTCTGTTGTATTATTACCGTGTAACATGGTTCCAACAAAACTTAGGATAATTAAACCAACTGACAGAACCTGTAAAGCTAGTTTGTTTTTTTTCATAGTTTATTTTAACCCTTTAATACGGTTTTTGTATAAAACTCGGTGTATGGATCTGCAAATTCTTCAATTGAATAATAGTCCAATACAGGTTTTTCTAAATCGTTTAAATAAGTATCTAATTCTTCAGGTAATTCTTCAGATCCTCTAATGATTGCGTCAGAATTATCTATCGCTACTTTCATTAGGTTAACATAATCAGGTTGTTTTAATAGTTCGGTTGCATCAGCATTCAATCCGTCAAAACCAACTTTAGAGATCATGTCTTTATCTAACGTTCCTTCGAAGTTTTGATTGTATACAGAGGTTACTATTTTGCTTTCAGTAAATAAAGGTTCTGTTTTGTAAAACTCCTTTAAGTATAGTGGTAATAAGGAAGCAAGCCATCCATTAACATGAATAATATCTGGTGCCCAGTTTAATTTTTTAACAGTTTCTATAACTCCTTTTGCAAAGAAAATAGCACGTTCGTCGTTATCTGGAAATAATTTTCCGTTCTCATCCGTTAAAGTCGCCTTTCTCTTAAAATAATCTTCATTATCTATAAAGTAAACCTGAATACGTTCTTTAGGGATTGATGCTACTTTTATTATTAGTGGCATATCTAGATCATTAATTACTAAATTAATACCTGAAAGTCTAATAACTTCATGAAGCTGGTGTCTTCTTTCATTAATGTTACCAAAGCGAGGCATAAATATTCTTATCTGACCTCCTTGTTTGTTTACCATTCTCGGTGCTTCAAAGGACATTGAAGAAATTTCAGTTTCTGGTAAATATGGAACTACTTCCGAGGACACATATAATATTCGTTTATCTTTCATAAATCTACAGCTTTTGTAATTATTAGTAAAAACATGCAAAATTACAAAAATTTGGGCAGATTGCTAGTATTATATTATGTTTGCACGCGTAAATTTTTTGTTACACAGTGAAAAGATTTTTAAATAAAATTGATTTGTCACAGCATATAGATGCTTTGAAGACAAAAGGAAACTCAATAGGATTTGTTCCTACAATGGGTGCGTTACATGAAGGACATGTATCATTAGTTGCTAAAGGTTTAGATGAAAACGACTTTGTTGTTGTGAGTATTTTTGTTAACCCTACGCAGTTTGATAACCCCGAAGATCTCGTTACATATCCTAGGAGTGTTGATGCAGATATTGCATTGTTAAGCGGATTAAGTGATACTAATATTTTAGTTTATACACCCTCTATTGAAGATATTTATGGAGATCAGGCAGTATCTGAATCTTTTAGTTTTGATGGTTTAGAGCACGAAATGGAAGGCGCTTTTAGAAAAGGTCATTTTGATGGTGTTGGTACTATTGTAAAGCGTTTGTTTGAAATTGTAAAGCCTGATTATGCTTATTTTGGAGAAAAGGATTTTCAGCAATTACAGATTATAAAGAAAATGGTAGAGTTACACCATATACCAGTTAAAGTTATAGGATGTGTGATTCATAGAGCCGAAGATGGTTTAGCTATGAGTTCTAGAAATGCTAGATTAACACCAGAACACAGAACTGTAGCTCCATTTATTTATAAAATAATTAATACTGCAAAAGTAAGGTTTGGCACAGAAAGTGCACAAATAGTAACGGAATGGGTTAATGAGCAATTTAAAAAAGAGTCTCTTTTAAAGTTAGAGTATTTTGTGATTGCTGATGTAGCGACCTTAAAGCCGGTAAAAGAAAAATCAACAGAAAAGACATATAGAGCATTTATAGCGGTATATGCAGGTGATATTAGATTAATAGATAATATCGCTTTAAATTAATTACTTTTGTAGCATGCAAATTCAAGTTGTAAAATCAAAAATTCATCGTGTAAAAGTTACAGGTGCAGAGCTTAATTATATCGGTAGTATTACTATCGACGAAGATTTAATGGAAGCAGCAAACATTATACAAGGTGAAAAAGTTCAGATTGTTAACAATAACAATGGTGAACGTTTAGAAACCTACTGTATCCCTGGACCACGTAATAGTGGCGAAATTACTCTTAATGGAGCTGCGGCTAGAAAAGTAGCTGTAGGTGATACTCTTATTTTAATTACTTATGGTATCATGGATATTGAAGAAGCCAAAGTATTTAAACCTTCTTTAGTATTTCCTGATGAAGCTACCAATCTCTTAAAATAGACTGGTGGGTCAACCTAAAACCATCCTAAAAGTTGTTTTTCCTTTACTCTTGGGAGTTGGATTGGTGTGGTATTCTTTGTCTAAAATTTCATTATCTACCTTAGTTCAGTATTTTAAAGATGCTGATTATAGTTGGATTCTCCTTGGCGTATTTTTTGGAGTTTTAAGTCATGCTTCTCGTGCCTATCGTTGGCTTTTTATGGTAGAACCTCTAGGGTTTAAGCCTCGGTTTGCAAATAGCTTTATGGCTGTATATTCTGCATATCTTATAAATTTCACGATTCCTAGAGCAGGAGAAGTTGCTAGAGCAACCATCTTAACTAATTATGAAGGGATTCCTTTTGATAAAGGTTTTGGTACTATAGTAGCAGAGCGTATTGCAGATACCATTATGCTTCTTTCTATAGTGGCTATCGCTTTTTTTTTAGAGTTTGAATTTATATATAATTTTTTTGCAGATAAATTTAATCTTTCCTCTTTAATATTAGTAGGCTTGCTGCTTATTGTAGCGGCTTTAGTCATTCTTCTATTTATTACAAAGAGTAGGTCTAAGCTTGCTTTAAAGATTAAATCATTTGTTGTGGGACTTCTAGAAGGTGTGCTTAGTATTTTTAAGATGAAGAAAAAATGGGCATTTATTGGTCATACTTTATTTATTTGGGTAATGTATGTGCTTATGTTTTATGTTACCAGTAATGCTTTACCAGAATTAAATAACATTACATTAACCCCTGTTCTTATAGGTTTTATACTTGCTAGTTTTAGTATTGCAGCAACAAATGGTGGTATTGGTTCTTTTCCAGAAGCTGTTGTTATTGCTTTTTCTATATTTGGTATTGCAGAAGATCCAAGTAGGGCTTTTGGGTGGATTATGTGGTCTACACAAACCTTAGTTATTATTGTTTTAGGTGGTTTATCGTTATTATATTTACCTATTTACAATAGAAAAAATAGAACATTATAAAATATTTTTTACCTTTCTATAAATTTATTAGTCTATGTATACTATAAAGAATTATTTCATATTTATTATCATGCTTTTTATAGGCTTACATATCCAGTCTCAAGCTATTTATAAAACTATTGATTCTGATAGGCTTGGTGGATCTCGCGAATTAAAAATTCAGTTACCTAGAAATTATAATCCAGAAGAAAAGCATTCTTATCCTTTAATTATTGTTTTAGATGGCGATTATTTATTTGAACCTATTGCGGGTAATATAGACTATCAGTCTTATTGGGAAGATATTCCAGATTGTATTGTTGTAGGTGTTAATCAATCAGAGACAAGAGAAGAGGATTTCTTTTATGGTAAAGAAGCTTTTTTTCCTTTAGAAACCGGAGCTGCATTCTATGAGTTTATTGCTGCTGAATTATTGCCATTTATTGAAGATAACTATAACGCCTCTAACTTTAGAATTGTTGTAGGGCATGATTTAAGTGCCAACTTTATAAATTATTATTTATTTAAAGACGATCCTATATTTAGAGGATATGTGGCACTAAGTCCAGATTTTGCTCCAGAAATGATGGGGAGATTAAAAGAACGTTTATCTATATTAGAACATGAAACGTTTTATTATATGGCAACTGCAGATGCCGATATAAGAGCTGTAAGAACAGCGGTTTTAGAAGCGGATGCTTTATTTACAAGTATAGAAAATGAAAATTTTCTTTATCGATTTGATGATTTTGATGATGCCAATCACTATTCATTAGTTGGACAAGGAATTCCTAAAGCTTTAAATCAGATTTTTACACTTTTTAAACCAATTAGTGCTAAAGAGTATTCAGAAAAAGTTCTCACTTTTGAAGGGACTCCGTTTGAGTATTTAACAAAAAAGTATGACGATATTGAACATTTCTACGGTTTTGAGAAAAAATTAATTGAAAACGATATTAGAGCTATTGCCGCAGCGAGTAATAAAAAAGATGATTCAGAGTCTTTAAAGTCACTTTCTAAATTAGTTAACAAAACCTTTCCTAAATCTATGTTAAGCGCCTATTATTCAGGGTTGTATAATGAGAAATATGGAAGCTTAAAAAAAGCATTACTTCTTTATAAGTCGGGTTTACTCTTAGAGCCATCTCAAAGTATTACTAAAGATATTATGCTTGATAAGATGTATGAAATTCAAGATGAAATAGATAGATAGTGTATTTCATCGAAAAAAAGAAACAACTTGACGATTTTTAGTGATAATTGAGTATGTTTGAATTCCCGAATTTAAACCTACTTATTATGAGAAAAAATGTTCTTATAGCCCTTGCTTGTCTATTTTGTGCAACTTCTTTTGCTCAAATTACATACCGGACAATTTCTTCGTCAAAATTGTCTACTGAACGTAAATTAAAAATAAAACTTCCTAAGGATTATGATTCTAAATCGGATCAAAAGTATCCTGTAATTGTTGTATTTGATGGTGATTATTTATTTGAACCGGTAGTTGGTCAAGTAGATTTTCAAACTTATTTTGATAATATGCCAGGCTCTATAGTTGTTGGTGTTATGCAAGGTGAGGATCGTTTTTATGATGCTTATTATGATCCTGCAACAGGTTTGCCAACAGAATCGGGTTTAAGATTTCACGATTTTATTTCAGAAGAATTATTACCTTATATAGATAAAAAATACAACACAAGTAAATTTAGAGTTGCCGTTGGTCACGATACGATGGGGAATTTTATTAATTCGTATTTATTTAAAGAATCACTTGCTTTTCAGGCCTATGTATGTATTAGTCCAGATTTTGTAGGGTCTTTAAATAATTTCGTGTCAAAACGTTTATCGCTTTTTAAAGATGATATTTTTTATTACATGGCAACATCAGAAAAAGATATTCCTCAAATACGTGAAAGCATACTTTCTACTAATGAACAAATTAAAACATTAGATAATCAGCACTTAACATATTATTTCGATGATTTTAAAAATGAAACTCATTATACTTTAGTAACAGGAGCACTTGCTAGATCTTTTGAAAAGATTTTTGACATTTACAATCCTCTTAGGGAGAAGGAACTTGAAGAAAAAGTATTGCCTTATGAAGGAACTTTAGATCGTTATTTAACAGATCGCTATGAGAGAGTAGAAAAATTATTTGGGATTAAAAAAGAAATTAGTGAGGCTGAAATAGAAAAAGTAGCAAAAGTAGCAGGGCAACGTGAAGATTTAAAATCTCTTGTTAAATTAGGTCACTTAGCTAATAAACTTCACCCAGAATCTTTGTTGGGGACTTACTATTTAGCGCAATCTGCTGAAGAATTAGGGAAAACTAAAAAAGCCAAAAAACTTTATGAATCTGCATTAACATTAAACGATGTAAGTCATATTAATAGAGATTTCATTTTTTCTAAAATAGATGAGCTTACAGTAACTGATTTAGATGAAGAAAGTGATGAAATTGAAGATGAAGAATAGAAAACATCAATTCTCTACCGATTATCTATTACAATATTTATACGATAATATTAAATTGTATTTGTTTACTAATTGGCAATCCAGGTTGGCAACACTTAAAATTTTAGCAATTGTGAGTTGGTTGAAAGACATCAACTAAAATTGTTTTAATTTAGTCGTTTTAAATTTTAAAAAAGATTCCTGTTATCTAGGGAAGTGAACATGGCTAAAGTAAAAACAACCTTTTTCTGTCAGAATTGTGGCAGTCAATATGCTAAATGGCAAGGACAATGTACCTCTTGTAAAGAGTGGAACACAATTGCAGAAGAAGTAATCCAAAAACCTGAGAAGAGCGATTGGAAATCACCAACAACTTCTTCAAAGCGTACTACAAAACCCTTATTAATTAATGAAATTGACACCTCTAAAGAGGCGCGTTTAGATATGCGTGATGGTGAATTTAATAGGGTGCTTGGAGGCGGAATGGTATATGGCTCTTTAACACTTTTAGGTGGTGAGCCAGGAATTGGGAAAAGTACATTATTACTTCAAATAGCCTTAAAATTACAATATAAAACCCTCTATGTTTCTGGTGAAGAAAGCCAAAAGCAGATAAAAATGCGTGCAGAACGTATCAATCCAATTAGCAGTAATTGCTATATTCTTACCGAAACAAAAACACAAAATATCTTTAAACAGATTGAAGCGTTAGAGCCAGATATTGTTATTATCGATTCTATTCAAACGTTGCATAGTGATTATATTGAATCTTCTGCAGGGAGTATTTCTCAAATTAAAGAGTGTACTACCGAACTTATAAAATTTGCTAAAGAAACGGCAACTCCTGTTTTATTAATTGGACATATTACGAAAGACGGAAATATAGCAGGACCAAAAATATTAGAACACATGGTAGATACGGTGCTTCAGTTTGAAGGAGATCGTAATCATGTCTTTAGAATTCTTCGTGCTAATAAAAACAGATTTGGATCTACTAATGAGCTTGGTATTTACGAAATGCAAGGCTCTGGTTTGCGTGAAGTTTCTAATCCATCCGAAATTTTAATTTCCGAAAAAGATGATGAGCTTTCTGGTAATGCTATTGCGGCAACTCTTGAAGGTATGCGGCCTTTAATGATTGAGGTTCAGGCCTTGGTAAGCACAGCGGTTTACGGAACACCACAGCGTTCTGCTACTGGTTTTAATGCAAAGCGTCTTAATATGTTGTTGGCTGTTTTAGAAAAGCGAGCAGGATTCCGATTGGGAGCGAAAGATGTTTTTTTAAATATAACAGGTGGTATAACTGTTGATGATCCGGCTATTGATTTAGCGGTTGTTGCTTCCATTTTATCCTCTAATGAAGATGTTGCTTTACCAAGAGAATATTGTTTTGCTGCCGAAGTCGGTTTGTCTGGAGAAATCCGCCCTGTACAACGTGTAGAACAACGCATTCTTGAAGCCGAAAAATTAGGGTTTTCTACTATTTTTGTTTCTAAATATAATAAAATAGCTCTTAAAAATTCAGTAATTAAAATTCAATTGATCTCTAAGATTGAAGATTTGGTAGGTTTTTTGGTTTAAGTCTTCTTATTTTCGATTTAAAAGGAGCGATTAGTTTTAGGTGCTTGATTCAAAGTATTCTCTTTTTATTTGTCTATTGATAAATGTTTTTTATATCCGATTAGATTGATTTTTATGCATTTAATCTATGTTATGTGTTTTTTGTCGAATAAAAAAATGCATTTTGCCGGATAAAAATGCATTTTGTCGTGTTTTTTAATTAATATTGGCATCGGTAAATATGTGCCGATATGTAATTAATTGATAATAAACACTTTGTATATATTATGTTGACAAAAAACAATTGGAGGCTTTTATTTATGCTTTTTTTTATGTCCTTTGGGACTCATGCTCAGGCTGATTATTCTACTTTATCTGATGGTGAAACTGTTATTGTAAAGAATGAGTTTTTTGATTATGGGGTTAATATCAGTACGGGGGGGACTACTTCTCAAGATCCTACTTTATCATCAGGTGATTCTTGGGATTTTACAGCAACTGTTAACAATGGACGTATTGATTATTCTAGTGAAAAAGTGGGTTCTTCAGCAAATAGTTTAAGAATTACAGACTGGTGGAATAATACAGATTACGTAGAGTTTAACGAGGTAAATATATCTAGTGAAACCGATGTTCAGTTCTCTATTGCTTATGCGACTAACAATCAATTAGGTAGTGGTGATAAATTAAATTTAATTTATTATTTAGATAATGTCGCTACGACAGTTGTTTTAGTTCAAGGAGGAAATGGTGAGGTGAATTTTGATTCTTCTTCAAATAATGGAACTTCTCAAAATAACCCTTTTACATTAGATCTACCAGATAATGCTACTTCTTTTAAATTTAAGATAGAATTGGATGCTGATTCATCTGGAAGTAATGAAATGGTTTATATAGATGATGTGTATTTAACTTCTGGTTCTGCCTCTGGGGATGGAGATTCTGTAGAGAATGATTATTGTGAGCCCGAAGAAGTTGATAATAGTAATATTTATTTTATATCTAATGTTGATTTAAATGGTATTGATTATACAACGACAGGTGATACAGGAGAGTATTATGATTATACAGATATAGGGCAATCAGGAATTTTAAACTTAGGAGAAATACAAACGGGTTCTGTAACTGTTACTCTTAATGATTGGAATGAAAAAAACAACCTAATATCTTTATGGGTTGATTTTAATCAAAATGGTGATTTTGAAGATGGTGGTGAGTCTTTTGGTTTTCCATTTATAGGGGAGAGCAATGAGACTATGGTTATACCAATTAGTTTTTTAGTTCCAGAAGATGCAACTATAGGAGAAACAAGGCTTAGAGTAACTCTAATGGGAGAAGTTTCTTCCTCTCTTGTCTATGATTCATGTCGTCTTGGTTATAGGTCAGGCGAAATAGAAGATTATAATGTTAATATTTTACAAAGCTATTGTACACCAGATAGTGATTCAGAAGGGACTCATTACCTTACTAATGTTACATTAGAGGGGGATACAAGTGATATTGATAGCGACTCTGGAGATGATGGCGGGTATGCAAATTATTTTAGCAATGGTCAGTATGCAGATTTGTCTATGGGAACTGAATACTCACTTGAGGTTTCTTCGGGTGCTAATACGGAAAATTTGAGTTCTACGGTTTTTATCGATTATAATCAGAATGGTGTTTTTGATGCTGATGAGAATGTGTCTTTTATAGAAGATATTTATGATAGTGGGAATTCTATGAACTTTACTGTGCCTGTTACAGCCATTGAAGGAGTAACGGTAATGCGTGTAGGTATTAAAAATTATTATAGAAATACGGATTACCCTTGCGGTAACAACGATAATGCAGCAGAAGAATTTGAAGACTATAAGGTTTTTATTGGTAGTGAGTTAAATACGTCAGATAGGGATGGAGATGGAGTTGCAGATAGTGCAGATGTAGATAGTGATAATGATGGTATACTAGATATAGATGAAGGTGCTTTATGCGATGAAATAACTCAAAGCCTGTCTTATGAATTTTACGATATAAATGCCTCACCAAGTGTAGGCAATATTCCAACTACGGGAGCCACAGCAACAGGGAGTGTTTCTGAAATTAATGTAGACAATCTGTGGAATATGGTTACGCCAGGAGAGAGTAATGATTTTGCCATTCGATATACTGGTTATATTACTATTAGTTCAGAAGAAACATATACGTTTTATACAAGTTCAGATGATGGTTCTAAATTATTTATTGACGGCAATGAGATCGTTGATAATGATGGGGATCATGCTTTTCAAGAAAGATCGGGAACTATTACACTAGCTCCGGGGAATTATCCAATTACTATATTATTCTATGAGAGAACTGGAGATGAGACTTTAAATGTGTCTTATTCTAGTGCAACTATTTCTAAAATGTCTATTCCTTTTACTGTATTGTCAGAAAACAATTGTAAGGATACAGATAGTGATGGAATTCCAGATTATTTAGATTTAGATTCAGACAATGATGGTATCTTCGATATTGAAGAAGCAGGTAATGGAAATTTAGATACCAACAACGATGGTTTAATTGATAGTAACGATGCTTCGTTTAACGATGGTAACAATAATGGAGCAGACGATGCAGCGGAAACTACAACACCAATAGATACTTCTGGTGACGGTAATTACGATTTTCAGAATATAGATAGTGATGGTGATGGTTGTTATGATGTTATAGAATCGGGTCATGTAGATAGTAATGCAGACGGACAAGTAGATGGTGCGGGCAGTAGTGTTAGTGGGTTAATTATAGGTGCTTCAACGGCATACACAGGTACAACTACAAATGTGACTACAGCAATAGAGGTTACTGTAGATGACACAGCTTTAGTGGGTCAGTTGGTCTTAGCGGGAGTATCTGCAAGTTTTACTGTAACTAACGTAACTGCAACAAGCACAACTGCATTTACAACAGGGGGTTTGCCAGATTATTCAAATAGTCCCACAGATGTAAGTACAGCTTTAATATACCAATGGCAGTTAAATGGTGTTAATTTAACTGACGGAGGTATTTATACAGGTGTCACATCAGTTAGTTTAAACATTTCAGATGTTACAGGATTAGATGGTAGTGTATACACTTTAGTAGTGACACATGCGGATAATTTATGTGTTCAAATTGAAAACAGTGCCACTCTTAATTTAGATGTAGATACGGATGGTGATGGTATAGGGGATGCTACAGATTTAGATAGTGATAATGATGGTATAACAAATGTAGATGAAGGTGTTGTATGCGATGAAATTAGTAATAGTCTAGCTTATGAGTTTTATGATATAAATGTTACACCAAGTGTAGACAATATCCCAACTACAGGAGCTACAGCAACAGGTAGTGTGTCTGAAATAGATGTAGATGCACTTTGGTCTATGATTACACCTGGAGATGATGATAATTTTGCTATTAGATATACGGGTTTTATTTCTATTAGCACAGATGAAATATATACATTTTATACAAGTTCTGATGATGGTTCTAAATTGTATATTGATGGCAATGAGATTGTTGATAATGACGGAGATCATATTATACAAGAAAAATCTGGAACTATTATACTAACTCCAGGTACTTATCCAATTACTATATTATTTTATGAGAGAAGTGGAGACGAAACTTTAAGTATATCTTATTCGAGTGCAACTATTTCAAAAACAGTAATTCCTTTTTCGGTATTGACAGAAAATATTTGTACCGATACAGATAATGATGGAATTCTAGATTATTTAGATATAGATTCAGATAATGATGGTATACCAGATAATATTGAGGCACAAACAACATGGGGGTATATTTCTCCAAGTGGTAGTGGAACATCAATGGTAGATTTAAACAACGATGGTATTGATGATAATTACGAATCTGGTTTTACAAGTTTAGAAGATACTGATGGTGATAATATTCCAGATTATATAGATTTAGATAGTGATAATGATGGGACTCCAGATATAGAAGAAAATGGAATGGCTAATACGCTATCAGATAATGATACCGATGGAGATGGATTAGATGATAATTTTGAGGGGAGCAATGTTTCTGATTCGGATGTTAATGATGAAATAGATAATCCTAGTGCGTCTATTTTACCAGACACAGATGGTGATTTAGTCTTAGGAGGGGATTTAGACTATAGAGATGAAATTGATATGTATTTTTCTTCAGCAACAGTAAATTTTGATGGAGAAAATGATTACCTAGAAACCGATCCTTTTATTACTGATTGGGATAAAGGAACCATTATGGCTTGGGTAAAAATTGAGTCTAACACAGCGACGGGAAATTTAAGTGTTAACTATAGTATTGCTGGTCAGCAATACATGCGACTAGTAATAACAAAAGGAAGACAGCTTTCATTTCTTGTTTATACTCAAGCGCAAGTTACAGCATCTAGTAATTACCCCAATAGTCTTTATGTAACATCTGATGTTAGTGAAATGGAAAATGATGTTTGGTATCATGTTGCTGGTGTTTTTGATTCTACATCAAATTCTCTAAAATTATATCTTAATGGTGAATTATTAAATACAGTAATAGATGCAGACTTAAACTCTACATTACTTACCAAAAATTATAACGGTACGGATCACATTTATTCTACTAGGCCATTTGTAATTGGTAGATATCCAACAAATACAAATCCGGCTGGATCTGACCATTTTAATGGAGAAATTGATGAGGTTAGAATATTTGATGAAGCTTTATCTGCAACTCAAATACAACAAATGGTATATCAAGAAATTGAAAATAATAGCGGTATTCTAAGAGGTAAAATTATTCCTAAAAACATTCAGGATTTGCAGAGTTTAGAACAAGTATCTTGGAGTAATCTTCAAGCCTATTATCCAATGTCTAATATTTTAAAATCAGAAGTGCAAGATGAATCAGGTTACACACATGATTTAGAAATGTATAATATTAATGAAGTACAGTTGCAAACGGCACCTTTACCATACGTCACAAAAGCAGATGGTGATTGGACAGATGCAAATACTTGGTTGCATGGTGATGTGTGGGATATTACTACAAAGGCAGGTAACGAAGATGATGCAACAATTTTAGAGGTTAAACATAATCTTAATGTATCTACAAGTCAAGGTATGATTGGTTTAATCGTAGATGAAGATAAAAAGTTTTCTATAAAAGAAGATAGTGGCTTGTATAATAATTGGTATTTAAAATTAGATGGTAGTATTGATTTAGAAGGAGAATCTCAATTAATTCAAACAGAAAATAGTGATTTATTTGTTTCAGATACTGCAAAATTAGAACGCGATCAACAAGGAACGGCTAATTTATATGCTTATAATTATTGGTCATCTCCAGTGCATTCAAGTGATGCTATAACTAGTTCTATTGTAACTTCAGCTGTAACTTATAGTGTTCAAGATGTGTTGTATGACGGAACAAATTCGACTTCACCAGGTGATATTACTTATGTTTCAGGTAATGATGGGGCAATATCTCCTTTTTCTATTGCAAAGCGCTGGTTATATACATATGAAAACTTACTGTCAAATACGTATTCTGCTTGGCAACAAATAACGCCTGGTGAAGACTTAAAAGTTGGTATAGGTTATACGATGAAAGGTGCAAGTTTACTAGAAGAAATAGAGGATCAGAATTATGTATTTATAGGGAAGCCTAATAATGGAGAGATTAAGCGTAATTTATTTTCAGGAAATAGTTATTTGGTTGGAAATCCGTATCCTTCTGCAATTGATGGTTATCAATTTATATTAGACAACGAAAATGTTATAACTGGTACGCTTTATTTTTGGGAACATTACGGAGGAGATTCTCATTATTTAAGTGGGTATCAAGGTGGTTATGGGTTGTATAATCTTTCGGGTTCAATACCTCCTTTAGAAGATGTTGAGAGTTCATCTGCAGAGCCAAATGAAGATGTAAGTCAAGAAGGGGAATCAACCAAAACACCAAAACGTTACATTCCTGTAGCTCAGGGCTTTTTTGTTATATCTCAAGATGGCGGAGATATAGAATTTAATAACGGGCAGCGTAAGTTTGCAAAGGAATCTGAAGATGTTTCAGTGTTTATGAGATCAAGTTTTAACAATGTTACAGCTGATTCAGATTCACAAGGGTTAGAAGATATGCGTCCTAAATTTAGAATAGGGTATAAGTCTCCTAATAACTACAAACGTCAATTACTGTTAACTGTTGATGAAAATGCAACTTCAGAGATAGATTGGGGTTTTGATGGTGAGTTAAATGAAAGTAATGTAGAAGATATGTTTTGGAAGATAGAAAACGAGAGCTATCTTATTCAAGGTGTAGATGCTGTTTTAAACACTACAATTTTACCATTATCTGTAAAAACAAGTGAAGGTGGAATTATTGAAATTAGTATTGATGCTTTAGAAAATGTTTCTAATGATATAGAAATTTATTTACAAGATGATAATGTTTATCATGATTTAAGAGCAGGGAATTATTTAGCTACAGTAGATGCTGGTGTTATCAATGACCGATTTAATATTGTTTTTGAAACTCCTGAAATACTTTCAATAAACGAAAATACTTTAGATAATGAATTGTTAATGTATTATGATACTAATCATCAGTCTTTCGTTATCTCTAATAAAGAAAATAGATTGATTAAAAATGTTAGGGTTTATAGTGCTTTAGGTAAGAAAATAAAGACTCAAAAAGTCGATTCTAATAGGGTTAATATAGAGTTGCCTGTTTCTTTACAAACCGGAGTCTATCTTTTTGAAGTAGAAGCAGAAAATACGAAAACAACTAAAAAAATACTGATTCCATAAGTTTTAATTTCTTAAGGACATAATTAGTGAAATTCAGATACAGATCTCACCGGTTTTTAAAGCCTGTGAGATCTTGTTATGTTTACCAATTATTATCTTATAATATTTCCCTAAAATTCTGTAATTTCGCACCTCGAAAATAAAACAGAATAATGAGCACAAAGTTCCCTGAATACAAAGGACTTAACTTGCCAAACGTTGCAGATGAAATCGGTAACTATTGGGAAGCTAACGATATCTTCGATAAAAGTGTAACCACAAGAGAAGGAAAACCACCTTTTGTTTTTTTTGAAGGACCTCCTTCAGCAAACGGTTTGCCTGGTGTACACCACGTTTTAGCACGTGCGATTAAAGATATTTTTCCACGTTATAAAACCATGAAAGGTTTTCAAGTTAAACGTAAAGCAGGTTGGGATACGCATGGTTTACCCGTAGAACTTGGCGTAGAAAAGGAACTTGGTATTACCAAAGAAGATATTGGTAAAAAGATTACTGTAGAAGACTATAACGAAGCGTGTAAAAAAACCGTTATGCGTTATACGGATACTTGGAACGACCTTACCAAAAAAATGGGTTATTGGGTAGATATGGACGATCCGTACATTACCTACAAATCTAAATACATGGAAAGTGTATGGTGGTTGCTCAAACAGATTTACGAAAAAAACTTAATATATAAAGGGTATACCATTCAGCCGTATTCACCTAAGGCAGGGACAGGTTTAAGTTCGCACGAGTTAAATCAACCAGGAACTTACCAAGATGTTACCGATACTACTATTGTTGCTCAGTTTAAAGCCAATGCAGATTCATTGCCAGAATTTCTTCAGAATGAAGGTGATATTTTCTTTTTAGCATGGACAACAACACCGTGGACGCTTCCTAGTAACACGGCATTAACTGTTGGACCTAAAATAGACTATGTTTTAGTTGAAACTTATAATCAATACACATTTAAACCTATGAATGTGGTTTTGGCTAAGAATTTAGTCAATAAACAATTTGATGGAAAGTTTAAGAAAGTTGAAACAAAACCAGAATTAATTGAGTATAAAGAAGGCGATAAAAAAATCCCTTTTTATGTCGTTAAAGAATTCGTTGGAAAAGATTTAGTAGGGATCACTTACGAGCAATTATTGCCATACGCATTACCAAACGATAATCCTGAAAATGCTTTTAGAATCATCTCTGGAGATTTCGTAACGGTTGAAGATGGTACAGGTATCGTACATACAGCACCAACATTTGGAGCAGATGATGCCTTGGTTGCCAAACAAGCCTCACCAGAAATTCCACCACTTTTAGTAAAAGATGATAATGGTAATTTAGTGCCATTAGTAGATTTACAAGGAAAGTTTAGACCAGAAATGGCTGAATATGCAGGTAAATATGTGAAGAACGAATATTATGATGATGGTGAAGCACCAGAACGTTCTGTAGATGTAGAGCTTGCTATTCAATTAAAAACAGAAAATAAGGCTTTTAAAGTCGAAAAATATAAGCACAGTTACCCAAATTGTTGGAGAACCGATAAGCCAATTTTATACTATCCGTTAGATTCTTGGTTTATTAAAGTTACCGACGTTAAAGGGAGAATGCACGAGTTAAATACGTCTATTAACTGGAAACCAAAATCAACTGGTGAAGGACGTTTTGGAAACTGGTTAGCAAACGCAAACGACTGGAATTTATCGCGATCTCGTTTTTGGGGAATTCCATTACCAATCTGGAGAACAGAAGACGGAAAAGAACAAATTTGTATTGGTTCTGTTGCAGAATTAAAATCTGAAATAGCAAAATCTGTAGAAGCAGGTGTAATGTCTGAAGATATATTTGCTGAATTTGAAGTTGGTAACATGTCAGAAGCCAATTACGAAACTATCGATCTGCATAAAAATGTAGTTGATAAAATTGTTTTAGTTTCAGCATCAGGTCAACCGATGAATCGTGAAAGTGATTTAATTGATGTTTGGTTCGATTCTGGTTCTATGCCTTATGCACAATGGCATTATCCTTTTGAAAATAAAAACTTAATTGATAATAAAGAAGCATTTCCGGCAGACTTTATTGCTGAAGGTGTAGATCAAACACGTGGATGGTTCTATACGCTTCATGCTATAGGAACTATGGTTTTCGATTCTGTAGCCTACAAAAACGTCGTCTCTAACGGATTGGTTTTAGATAAGAATGGCCAAAAGATGTCTAAGCGTTTAGGTAACGCCGTAGACCCTTTTGAAACCTTATCTAAATACGGGGCAGATGCCACACGTTGGTACATGATTAGTAATGCTAATCCTTGGGATAACTTAAAATTTGATAGCGAAGGTATTGCTGAGGTGAGTCGTAAGTTTTTCGGAACACTTTATAATACGTATTCATTCTTCACATTATATACCAATATTGATGGTTTTAATTATAGTGAAGCAGATCTTCCTTTAGAGGAACGTCCAGAAATTGACCGTTGGGTACTTTCAGAATTAAACACCTTAATTCAACGTGTAGATCAATACTATGCAGAATATGAGCCAACAAAAGCAGCACGAGCAATTTCAGACTTTACACAAGATCATTTAAGTAACTGGTACGTGCGTTTAAGTAGAAGACGTTTTTGGAAAGGGGACTATCAAACCGATAAAATTTCGGCCTACCAAACACTTTATACGTGTATGGAAACCATCGCAAAGCTTGGTGCACCAATTGCACCATTCTTTATGGATCGTTTGTATTTAGATTTAAATGCTGTGACTAAAAAAGAAACTTTTGAAAGTGTGCATTTAGCAGATTTCCCAATTGCAGATACCAATGTTATTGATGCTGTTTTAGAGCGTAAAATGTATAGTGCGCAAACCATTTGTTCATTAGTATTGTCCTTAAGAGCTAAAGAAAAAATTAAGGTACGTCAGCCACTTCAAAAAATAATGATTCCTATTCAGAATCAACAACAAAAAGAAGAGATCGAAGCTGTTTCTGAGTTAATTAAACATGAAGTTAACATTAAAGAAATAGAACTTTTAGAAGATGCTTCTGATATCTTAGTGAAGCAGATAAAACCTAATTTTAAGACTTTAGGTCCTAAATTTGGTAAGGATATGAAGCTGATTGCTAATGTAGTAAGAGGTTTTAGTGCTGATGATATTAAGAATATTGAGCAAAATGGAACTATAGACGTTGAGATTAACGGAAAAAATATTACTTTGGGACTTGATGATGTGGAGATTACATCGCAAGACATTGAAGGATGGCTAGTAGCTAATGAAGGCGCTTTAACAGTGGCTTTAGACGTTACTATCAATGAAGATTTACGTGAAGAAGGAATTGCTAGGGAGTTAGTAAACCGTATTCAAAATATGCGAAAAGACTCAGGATTTGAGCTTACTGACAGAATTGACGTACAAATTCTGAAAGATGACCAAATCGTTAAGGCCATATCTTCAAATGAAGCGTATATTAAATCTGAAACATTAACAGAAGATTTACAAATTATGGACACTTTAAACAATGGTATAGAAATTGTATTTGATGACGTAAATACCAAATTGTTTATTAAAAAACATTAAGACTATGGCTACAGAAACTAAAATTAGATACGCTGATAAAGATTTAGAAGAATTTAGATTAATACTTCAAGATAAAATTAAAAAAGCAGAGCACGACTTACAACTTATTAAGAGTGCTTATATGAATGATTTTGATAATGGGACTGATGATACATCACCTACATTTAAAGCATTTGAAGAAGGAAGTGCAACGATGAGTAAGGAATCTAACTCAGCATTGGCAATTCGTCAAGAGAAATTTATTCGCGATTTAAAAAATGCGATTATCCGTATCGAAAATAAAACGTTTGGTATTTGTCGTGTTACAGGAAAACTGATTAACAAAGAGCGTTTAAAGCTAGTGCCACATGCCACTTTAAGCATTGAGGCAAAGAACATGCAATAAGTTTCTGTAAAAACAGAAATCTTATTTAATTGAGATTATATTTTGAATACCACTAAAATCATAAAACCTTTAGGTTATACTTTTATGGCTTTAGTCTGTGATAATAAAAGACCTTATCGATTTTTACAATCGGTAAGGTCTTTGTGTTTTATAATGGTGCTCTTTTTTTCGGTCTTTATTTCGTCAGCTCAAAATAGGCTTGAAAAACAATTGTCTGCCGCGCAAATAGAAACGATTACCATTAACGGAGATCAGATTTTTAATATTTCGGTTTCAACATCAAAAACAAATCATATTAGTGTAATTTCTACTTTAGATGGCGAATATCAAAATGATTTTCAGATCGTTTTAGAAGAAGAGAATCATACACTTTATTTAAGTTTAGAGCATTTGTCGTTATTTGATATTCCAGATGATAAACGAAGTGCACATAAAGTTATAGCAGCCACTTTACAGTTGGTAATTCCAGAAAAATTAGCTGTAAATATTATAAGTGATATTGGTTCTGTGGCTTTAGAAGGAGATTTTAAATCGCTTTATATTGAATTGTTAAGCGGAAAATGTAATATGGAAGGTACATCTAATATCGCAACAATTAATACAATAGACGGTGATATTAATGTTATTGCAGAAGGGGTTTTTGAAGCAGATTCTAATCATGGTAAAATTTCTATAGATGCGCTTTTTAATTCAAATTCTATATGGAAGTTAAAATCTATTAATGGAAATATTACAGTTGCAAAGCCCAATTAATCCTTTATTTTTACTTAAAATCATTGCATGTCTTTAAAGAAAGCCTCATTTGTCGTTATTTTAATTTTATTGATAGACCAAATCAGTAAAATTTATATAAAAACTCATTTTCAGTTAGGTGAAGATGTTACTGTTTTTTCTTGGTTTAAAATTGCTTTTATCGAAAACGACGGTATGGCTTGGGGAACCAAATTGAGTGATTTTACCACTTTAATTTCAGATAGATCAGCAAAATTATTTTTAACATTATTTAGAATTGTCGCTGTTACAGGTATTGGGTTTTGGCTAGTAAATGTTACTAGGCAAAAGAAATCTAAAACCTTGGTGTTTGCTATTTCTATCATTTTTGCGGGTGCTTTAGGTAATATCTTAGATTCTGTTTTTTACGGTGTTTTATTTAATGATAGTATAATGCAAGTCGCAACGTTTCTACCCGAAAATGGTGGTTATGCAGATGTTTTTCATGGTAATGTGGTAGATATGTTACATTTTCCTATTTGGAGTGGTGTAATGCCCGATAACTTGCCGTTAATTGGTGGGAAGTATTTTTCTTTTTTCGACCCTGTTTTTAATGTTGCAGATATGGCGATTAGTACAGGAATAGGAATTTTAATTGTGTTTAATAAAAAGGCATTTGAAGAGCCTGCTAAAATTGAAACACCCGATTTGGAGTTACACAATAATCCAACTTAATATCATTTTCTGAAGCCTCAAACGTTTCGTCTTCAACATCAAAAAAAGACAGGCCGATTTTTAGAGTTTCAGGTTTGCAATTGGCTAAAAAACGATCGTAAAACCCTTTTCCATAACCAATTCTTTGTCCTGTTTTATCAAAAGCTAAAAGTGGTATAAAAACTACTTCTAATTGCGATGATGGAATTTCTATACCATCAACCGGTTCTGGGATGTTGTATTTATTCTTTTTAATTCTGGTATTATCCATAAGCAAGTAGTGCGTCATGGAATAATCTTCAAAATTACTTTTAGAGATAATGATGTTCTTATCCTTCCCAGAAAGAATATTTAAAATGTAATCGGTGTTAATTTCCTTTTGTTCTTCAATAGTTAAAAAGAGATGAAAAAAGGTTTTACTCCAAATGTCTAATTTTAATAATTGATTAGCGATTTCAATACTAAAATTTTCTACTTGATTTTCTGTTAACTCTTTTCTTAACTGTTTATATTTTTTACGAAGTTCTGATTTTTTCATGCTTTAACTTTTGTTGAAATATGAAAAATAGCATCGCCTTGGTATATGATTGGAGATTCGTTTATATTAAAAATATAGCCATCATTTGGTGCTTTAACAAAATGATTAAAACTACCATAAGGATCTGTAATATTACCTAATACATCTCCTTTTTTAACTTCAGAATTAATGATTACCGTTGCTTTAAACATGCCTGAATATTTAGCTCTAATCCATTTGCTTTCTAGAAGACAAATGCACGGATTTTTAGCTTGTGAAGCTTTAAAATTACGGTTAAGCATGTTAAGGTGATATAAAACACGTTTAATGCCATTAACACCTATGTTGGTAATTGTGTTGTCAATATTAGAGGATTTTCCACCTTCAAAAAGTAGAATCGGAATTCCGGCTTTCTGACACGTTTTCCGAAACGATTTACTAATATTACTAGAATAAAAAATAAAAGGTGCTCCAAAAACCTGAGCTAATTCTTCTAATTTATCGTCATCTTTAGTAATGCGTATATGAGCAGAATTAAAACGATCGGCTCCACCGGTATGAAAATCTAATACCAAATCTGCATGTGGTAAAATTTCAGTAACTAATTTATTAGCCACTCTACTGGCTAAAGAACCGCCACTTACACCAGGGAAAACACGATTAAGATCACGACCATCTGGAAATAGACGATCTAAGTGAATAAAGCCAAATACATTGATTACCGGAATGCAAATAATAGTACCGCGTTTGGGTTTATTAATTCCTTTAGAAATAATTTGACGTACAATCTCTACGCCATTAACTTCATCCCCATGGATACCTGCTGTAATTAAAACAACAGGTCCTGGTTTTTTAGAACGCTCAATAATTACAGGAACATCAATAGTGTTTTGTGTATGTAATTTAGCAACATTAAAGTTGACTTTGGCGCTTTGTCCTAAGCCTACATCTTTGCCTAAAATTCGTAATATATCGGGTTCGTCCATGTAAATATTTTATGCCTTAAGGACATTATTTTCTATTGCGTTCAATAAATGTGATAATTGCTTTTGCTATATTTTTGTGGGTTGCACCTTCAATGCCTTCTAGTCCTGGAGTAGAGTTTACCTCTAATAGTAAAGGACCACGTTCAGATTGCAGCATATCTACACCACAAACGGGTAGTTTTAAAACCTTAGCTGCATTCATAGCTAATTTTAGTTCATCTTCATCTAATTTTATAATATTAGCAGAACCACCACGATGCAGGTTAGATCTAAATTCGCCTTCTTTACCTTGGCGTTTCATAGCACCAACAACTTGGCCATCTACAACTAAAGCTCTTAAATCGGCACCTTTAGCTTCCTTAATAAACTCTTGTACAATAACTCTTGCTTGTAAACCATTAAAGGCTTCTAAAACAGATTCTGCTGCGTTTTTAGTTTCAGCTAAAACTACACCAAGCCCTTGTGTACCTTCTAATAATTTAATGATTACAGGAGTTCCACCAACGTAATTAATAACTTCTTCAACGTCTCTAGAATAGTTTGTAAAAACTGTTTTTGGCATTCCAATACCAGCTTTACTTAAGCGCTGTAAGCTTCTTAATTTATCACGAGATCTTGTAATAGCATCAGATGCAGCAATAGTAAAAACACCCATTTCTTCAAACTGTCTTACTACAGCACAACCGTAAAAAGTTATTGATGCTCCAATTCTAGGAATAATAGCATCGACATAATCTAAGTAACGATCTTTATAGTAAATGGTTGGTTTTTCCTTTTCTATAATAATGTCGCATTTTAAAGGATCAATAATTTCAATTTTATGACCTCTCTTTTCGCCTTCTTCGATTAATCGTTGAGTAGAATAGAGTTCTGCATTGCGCGAAAGAATTACTATGTTCATTTAATTAGGGTTTGTTTAAAAGATTCGTTTTCTAGATCGACATCGACCAAATATTTATGTTTTAAGAATTGACGACCAATGAGCACAGGAAATTTCATGTCTGATCTAGTGCTTAAAGTTAGGTTAATCTTATACTTTTTTCCAAAGAATATTACAGTTGTTTTTATTTTGTAGCGATTTTCCTTAAAACCGTTACTACTTTTAACATCTGTATAGGTATAAGTGTCAAAAACAACTTCGTCACTTTTAAAATTAGGATGTCCTTTACTTTCAAAAATACAGTAAAGTTTACCATCTTCTTCTCTAACTTTAGAGCAATGAATGGCAGATGTATATGCCCCTGTGTCTATTTTAACATCGATAGTGTTGAGTTTTAGTTCGGGAAAATCGACTTTATCAACACGGCCTAAGGTTTTTTTTGTCATGTTCAAATTTTATAAAAATGAGGCGCAAGGTAATCATAAAGTGTATTAAATATACATAGTTATTATTACCTTTGGTTAAATGCCAGAATCTCCATTAGACATACAAATAAAAACCCTTCCACACCAGCCTGGTGTCTATCAATATTTTGATGCAGACGAGCGTTTAATCTACGTTGGAAAGGCTAAAGATATAAAAAAACGAGTAAGCAGTTATTTTAATAAGCATCACGATTATGGTAAAACCCGTGTTTTAGTTAAAAATATTGTTTCGGTAAAACACATTGTTGTAGAAACTGAAAACGATGCATTACTGCTTGAAAATAACCTGATAAAAAAATATAAGCCTAAATATAATGTGCTTTTAAAGGATGATAAATCGTATCCTTGGATTTGTGTTAAAAAAGAGCGTTTTCCTCGCGTGTTCCCAACACGTCGTGTTATAAAAGATGGTTCAGAATATTTTGGACCTTACACAAGTATGAAAACTGTAAAAACACTATTGGGTTTAATAAAAGGTTTGTATCAATTAAGAACTTGTAATTATGATTTATCTGAATCTAAAATTAATTCAGGAAAATATAAAGTTTGTTTAGAATACCATTTAGGAAATTGTTTAGGGGCTTGTGAAGGTTATGAAACCGAAGAGGAATATCAAGCAAATATTATTGCTATAAGAGAAATTTTGAAAGGGAATTTTAAAGACTCTTTACAACAATTTAGAATTCAGATGCGTCAGCATGCAGAAGCCATGCAATTTGAAGATGCACATAAAATTAAAGAAAAACTTGAGGTTTTAGAAAACTACCAAGCCAAGTCTACCATTGTAAATCCTAAGATTAGTAATGTCGATGTGTTTTCTATTATTAGTGATGAAGGTTATGCTTATGTTAACTTTTTACAACTGAGTTATGGTTCTATTATTAGATCGCACACTTTAGAATTAAAAAAGAAATTACAAGAAACGGATGAGCATTTGTTAACCTTGGCTATAACTGAAATTAGACAGCGTTTTAATTCTAATTCAAAAGAAATTTATGTGCCTTTTAAGGTTGATTTAGGTGGTGATGTAAAAATAACAATCCCGAAACTTGGAGATAAAAAAAGTATCTTAGATTTATCCGTTAGAAATGCGAAGTATTACCGAATGGATAAGATGAAGCAGATAAAAATTGTGGATCCAGACCGGCATGCTAACAGAATTATGGCACAAATGAAGGCTGATTTGCTTTTGCCTGAAGAACCAAGGCATATTGAATGTTTTGATAACTCTAACATTCAAGGGACAAACCCAGTTGCTGCTTGTGTAGTTTTTAAAAACGGAAAACCGAGTAAAAAGGATTACCGTCATTTTAATATTAAAACAGTTGTGGGTCCTGATGATTTTGCGTCTATGGAGGAGGTTGTTTACAGGCGTTACAAGCGTTTGTTAGATGAAGATGAACCATTGCCACAGCTTATTATTATTGATGGTGGAAAAGGGCAATTATCATCAGCTTTAAAAAGTTTAGACGCTTTAGGTTTGCGTAATACCATTGCCATTATTGGTATTGCTAAAAGGTTAGAAGAATTGTTTTATCCAGATGATCCTATTCCTTTATATTTAGATAAGAAAAGTGAAACATTAAAAGTGATTCAGTTTTTAAGGAATGAAGCCCATCGTTTTGGGATAGAGCACCATAGAAATAGAAGAAGTAAAGGCGCTTTAACTACAGAGTTAGAAAATATTTCTGGTGTTGGTGAGCAGACAATTGTTGATTTAATGAAGCAATTTAAAACTGTAAAACGAATTGCTAACGCTAAATTAGACGAACTCGAAGCTGTTGTTGGAGTGTCTAGAGCAAACAAAGTATATAATTATTATCATAAAGAAGAAGCCTAATTTTAAAGATATATCACTTAGGTTTTTTAGGGTTTAGATAAAATAGAATGAAAAAAAAACACCTCATAACGTTATTATTTCTCATTTCCCTTTTTTCATTAAGAGCACAAAATAGCACAACACAATCAGAGCCTAAAGTTGGTTTAGTTTTAAGTGGAGGTGGAGCAAAAGGGTTTGCTCATATTGGTGTTTTAAAGGTTATAGACAGTTTAAAAATAAAAATAGATTATGTTGCCGGCACAAGTATGGGAGCTATTATAGGTTCTTTATATGCGTCAGGTTATTCAGGAAAACAACTCGAAGAAATTTTTGAATCTCAAGACTTTGAGGCTTTAATCAATGATAATTTTTCAAGAGCTTCTAAATCATTTTATGAACGAGAAAATGCTCAAAAATATGTAGCTAGCTTACCTTTTGATAAATTCAAAATTACCTTACCATCGGCATTATCTCGAGGGCAAAACGTTTATAATCTATTATATCAATTAATGCTTCCTGTTGATGATATTAGTGATTTTAGTCAACTTCCTATCCCTTTTTTCTGTGTTGCAACAAATATGGAAACTGGAGAATCTCTTATTATGGATAAAGGAAAGTTGGCAGAAGCTGTAACGGCAAGTGGTGCTTTACCTTCTTTGTTTCAACCTGTTGTTATAGGTGAAGATGTTTTAATTGATGGAGGTGTAACTAATAATTTTCCGGTAGAAGAACTTAGAGCTAAGGGTATGGATGTTATTATTGGTGTTGATGTTCAAGATCCATTAAATGATCGAGAATCTTTGAAATCTGCTTTAGATATCTTACTCCAGATTAATAATTTTCGCACTATAGATGCTATGAAAACTAAAGCGGAATTAGTAGATATCTATATTAAACCAGACATTTCTAACTTTTCTGTAATTTCTTTTGATGAAGGAAAAGATATAATTACACATGGAGAAATAGCCGCAAAAACACAATTAGCTAAACTTCATGAGTTAAAAAGTATACAGCCAAACTATAAAGAGCGTACGAAGCTAGAAGTTATAGATAGTCTTAAGATTAAGGGTGTAAATATAGATGGAAATAAGCGATATACCCGATCTTATATCTTAGGTAAATTAAAGTTTAAAGGGGAAGAGAAAATAAGTTATTCAGATTTTAGACAAGGTATAAATAACCTTATTGCTACAAATAATTTTGATGCCTTTAGGTTTCGTTTAAATCCAACAGAAGATAAATATGAATATAATCTTGTAGGTCAAGCAATAGAGTCTGAGGCTTCTATGTTTCTGCGTTTAGGTATTCATTATGATGGACTTTATAAAAGTGCACTTCTTGCTAACCTTACTAAAAAGAAGTTGTTTTTTAATAATGATATTGCTTCATTAGATGTTATTTTAGGAGATCACTCGAGGTATAATTTTGATTATTTTATTGATAAAGGGTATTATATTAGTTTAGGGGTTAAGTCTCGCTATAATCAGTTTAATAAAAGTGTTACTTCTAGTTTAATTTTAGATGAAAATTCTCCTATACTTACCGGTTTAAATAAAATTGATGTAGAGTTATCAGATTTTACCAATCAAGTGTATTTGCAAACTATATTTAGAAAAGATTTTTCTTTAAAAGTAGGAGCTGAACATAAGCGACTTAAAATAACCTCAGAGACTATATTTAATGAGGATGAAGGAGAGGAGATTGTTTTTGAAAATACAGATTATTTTAGTGTCTTTGGAGAACTGAAATTTGATAATTATGATAATTTCTACTTCCCGAACAGTGGGTTTTATTTTAATGGAAACTTTCATTTATATTTAGACGCATCAGGTTTTAATACCAATTTTTTAGATTTCTCAATAGCTAAAGCAGACCTTGGTTATGTATTTAGTTTTAATGATAAATTGTCCTTAAAAACGGAGGCTAATGGTGGTTTTAAAATTGGTGGTGCTTCTTCAAATTTACTAGGGTTTGGGTTAGGTGGTTATGGCTTTAATTTTATAAATAATTTTTACTCGTTTTACGGGTATGATTATTTAAGTTTAAGTGGTGATAGTTTTATAAAGACAACGTTTACGCTAGGCTATGAGGTTTTTAAAAAGCACCATATTATATTGGCAGCAAACTATGCAAATATAGATGATGGTATTTTTGAGAGTGGAGAATTTCTTTCTTTGCTTAATTATAGTGGTTATGCTGTTGGTTACTCTTTAGAAACTTTTTTAGGCCCATTAGAAGGTAAGTACAGCTATTCTCCAGAGACAGGTGAGAGTAATTGGTTTTTTAACCTTGGATTTTGGTTTTAATTTAATAGAAATATAGCACAAAAAAAAGACTGCCATTTGGCAGTCTTTTTAATATAAACTATAATTATAGTATTATTTATTCTTGAGTAGCTTCTGCTGCATCATCTGCACCTTCTTCTTCATCATCATCATCAGTGTCTACAACTGCTAATCTACTACGTCTTACTTGGCAAATAACAGTGTTATCTGGGTGCATAAATGTGTAGTCTTCATTTTCAAGTGAAGTAATGTAAAGTTTACTACCAACTTTTAATGGTGTAATATCTACTTCAATAAAATCTGGAAGTTTAGATGGAATTGCTTTTACTCTAAGTTTACGTAAAGGCACTCTTAAAACTCCACCATTTAAAACACCTTTAGAAGATCCTACAGTATGTACAGGAATCAACATTGAAATAGGCTTATCTTCGAAAATTTGATAGAAATCGATGTGTAAGATTTTATCTGTTACTGGGTGAAATTGAATTTCTTGCATCATGGCGTTGATAGTATCGCCATTATCTAGATTAATCACAACTGTATGCGCGCTAGCTGTATATACAAGTTTTGAGAATGCCAGTTCTGGTGCTGAGAAATGTAAAGGCTTGTCTCCTCCGTATATAACGCAAGGAACCTGACCAGCATTACGTAAGGCTTTAGAAGCTTTTTTTCCTACGCTTTCTCTTTGAGATCCGTTAATTGTAATTGATTTCATTTTTGAAATGTTTGTTTGTTAAATTTTAATTACCTCATTTTGAGGGGTGCAAATTTAGATATTTTATATGAGAATACTAGTGTTAGTTGTCTGTTTTTTTACTAATGTCTTATTTGTCTATGGTTTAAGGAGATAGAATACTTAAAAGTAGAATAATATAAACATTAATAAAGGAGTCAATTACATTACAAATTTGTTGCTGATAGATTGGTTGTGGTGTACGTTGTTCATCACTTCTGCAAATAAATTGGCACAACTTAAAACTCTTAATTTTTTACTTTCTTGTTTTAAAGGAATAGAATTAGTTACAATTAATTCTTCAAGTTTAGAATTTTCAAGTTTTGTATAAGCATCTCCAGATAAAATAGGGTGTGTACAAATTGCTCTTACACTTAGAGCGCCACGTTCCATCATTAAATCTGCTGCTTTTGTAAGTGTTCCTGCGGTATCTACCATATCATCAACAAGGATAACATTTTTTCCTGTTACATCTCCAATAAGTTCCATATGAGAAATTACATTAGCTTTTGCACGTTGTTTGTAACAGATTACAACATCGCTTTTTAAAGCTTTAGAATATGCATAAGCACGTTTAGATCCACCCATATCTGGTGAAGCTATTGTAAGATTATCTAAGTTTAAACTTTTTAAATAAGGTAAAAATACAGTAGAAGCAAATAAGTGATCTACAGGTTTTTCAAAGAACCCTTGAATTTGATCAGCGTGTAAATCCATTGTAATTATACGAGTTGCACCAGCTACTTCTAACATTTTAGCGACTAATTTTGCAGCGATAGGAACTCTAGGTTTGTCCTTTCTGTCTTGTCTAGCCCAACCAAAATAGGGCATAACTGCAGTAATGTGTCTTGCAGAAGCACGTTTAGCTGCATCGATCATTAAGAGCATTTCCATTAAATTCTCTGGGCCAGGATGCGTAGATCCAATAATAAAAATACGAGTTCCACGTATAGATTCTTCATAAGAAGGTTGAAATTCGCCATCACTATAAGTAGAAGTAATAACGTTTCCTAGTTTAACTCCATACGCTTTTGCGATTTGTTCAGCTAAGTCTTGACTTTGAGCACAAGTAAAAATTTTGGCTTCTGTGGTTTCGTAAGACATTTGTTTTTAGGGTTTTAGTTGTGGTTTGTTGTGTTTTTTATGTGTTGCCAAATTTAGAAAATTATTTTGCGTGAAAAAATTATAAAACCTACTATTTTTTGATGTGTTGCCCGAATTAATTTCTTACTTTTGCGGTCCTATAATTTGCTCAAGTGGTGGAATTGGTAGACACGTTGGATTCAAAATCCAATGTCGCGAGACGTGCGGGTTCGATTCCCGCCTTGAGTACAAAGCTTTGTAAATAGTATTTACAAAGCTTTTTTTTGTCTAAATCTTAAAGCCACTAAACAAAACATTGCTCGCAAAGTCCTTGTATTAGTATCTGAGAAACTTCTACTTTTCGGTTTGGTATATGGGGAATAGGCATGTTTATAGATAAACAATCTACCTTGCCACACTTTAAACATTGAAAATGTGGATGAACATCTTTATGTTTTGATGCAGAACAACCATTACACTTTGCATACCATTTTAGTCCATCTTTCCCTAAAAAAGAATGCAATACACCATCTTCTTCAAGTCTGTCTAATACACGATAAATCGTTGTTTTATTAAACTTAGAATCAAGTTGTTCAATTAATTGTTTTGCAGAAATAGCTTCCTGACCTTGGTTAAATTCGTTAAGTAATGCTTCTACCGATTTTGTTTTTCGTATCACTCCCATAATACAAATATAATGCAACTAAGTTGCGATAACAAATTTTTTGTTTAAGTTTGCAACTGAGTTGCATTAATGTGTGTTTATGATATTTACAAAACAAAAATCAGACGAATTGGGTGCTATGGCAAGTGCGCTTTGCCTTGTTCATTGCGTTGCTACACCTTTTTTATTTATTGTTCAAAGTTGTTCTGTAGCAACTTGTAGTAAAACGCCAACATGGTGGGGATTTATAGATAGTTTTTTTCTTATTATTTCTTTTTTTGCCATTTATCGTTCTGCACAAACCTCAGGTAATAGCTGGGTAAAACCTGCATTATGGGTAAGTTGGGGATTATTGTTTTTTATTATTGTCAACGAAAAAATAGCTTGGTTTTCTATACCTGAATACTGGATTTATATTCCTGCAATAGCGTTAATTGTATTGCATTTATATAATAGAAAATATTGCCAATGTAACTCTGATAAATGTTGTACAAATGAAGGATAAAGAAAATATAATAATTACAGGAGATCATCATCTTTCAGCAAATATTCAAACACCATTACGTAAAGATGCGTTTGAAAAAACGGATGCTGAAAAGATTGAAAATATTCAATATCATTTTAAAAAGATAATGGAAGAATTAGGTTTAGACCTAACAGACGATAGTTTGTCTGGCACGCCATATCGCTTTGCTAAAATGTATGTAAAAGAGTTGTTTTATGGTTTAAACCCTGCAAACAAACCTAGGTTATCTACGTTTGAAAATAAATACAATTATAAAAAAATGTTAGTGGAGCAGCATATCACTATCAATTCTGCTTGCGAACACCATTTTTTACCTATAACGGGTTATGCACATGTGGGTTATATTCCTAAAGATAAAGTTGTAGGACTTTCTAAAATTAATCGTCTTGTCGATTATTATTCTCGTCGGCCTCAAGTTCAAGAACGCTTAGTGCTTCAGATTTTACAAGATTTACAAAACGCTTTAGAAACTGAAGATGTCATTGTTTCGGTAACTGCAAAACACCTCTGTGTGTCTTCAAGAGGTATAAAAGACCAAAGCAGTTATACAACAACTTTAGAATATGGCGGACGTTTTTCAGAGACTGCAATTCGACAAGAGTTTTTAAATATTGTAGCACAAGAGACAACTTAAATAAGGAGGCGATAAAGTTATAGCAATTACAAATAAGTCCATTTTTATAGATATCAATTATTAGTTATATGAAAAAATTACCTGTAACGGTTTTAAGTGGTTTCCTAGGTTCAGGAAAAACCACATTGTTAAATCATATTTTACATAACAAACAAGGTTTAAAAGTTGCTGTAATTGTTAATGATATGAGCGAAGTGAATATCGACGCACAATTCATTGAAAACGAAAACACATTATCTAGAACCGAGGAGACGCTTGTAGAAATGTCTAACGGCTGTATTTGTTGTACACTTCGTGAAGACTTAATGATAGAGGTTGAAAAACTAGCGGCTCAAAATAAATTTGATTATTTGCTCATAGAAAGTACGGGTATAAGTGAGCCTATTCCTGTTGCACAAACCTTTTCTTTTGAAAGCGAAGATGGTAAAATTGATTTAAGTCGGTTTAGTTATATAGATACTATGGTTACGGTTGTGGATGCCTTTAATTTTTTAAAAGATTTTTCTAGTGCCGATTATTTAACCACTAGAGCACTTACAGATATAGAAGGGGATGATAGAACTATTGTAAATCTATTAACCGACCAAATTGAGTTTGCTAATGTGATTATCATTAATAAAATAGATTTAGTTAATGAGGAGCAACTTAAAGAACTTAAAAGCATTCTTCATAAATTAAATCCAGAAGCAGAAATTCATCTTACTAATCAATCAAATATAGCTTTAGGTGCTATAATAAATACGGGATTATTTGATTATGACAAAGCAGAAGCTTCTGCGGGTTGGGTAAAAGAACTTGAAAATGAGCATACTCCCGAAACTGAGGAATATGGTATTAGTTCTATTGTTTTTAGACGTCGAAAGCCCTTTCATCCAGAACGTTTTTTAAATTATTTAAATTCAGGTTTTCCTCAAAATATTATTAGGAGTAAAGGATTGTTTTGGGTGGCTTCAAGATCTAATCAAGCCTTAATATGGAGTTCTGCGGGTGGATCTTGTAAAGCGGATTCTGCTGGAGTTTGGTGGGCATCTATGCCTTTTTCAGAGCGTATAGATTACAATGCGTTTAATGAGAATCAAGCAGATATCGAATCTAATTGGGATGTATTGTATGGAGACCGAAAAATAGAATTGGTATTTATTGGCCAATATTTAGATAAGGCAGCTGTGATGGCACAACTTGAATCTTGTTTGCTTACAGATCAAGAGGTTCTGTTGTGGGAAAATAATAGGTTCCCTCAAGAGGATCAATGGCCTGTAGTTAGATAAAGAAGATTAATTTTAAAAATGGTACAAACGCGTAATCTTACATTTCAATATAAAAAAAAGGATGCGATGTTTCGTTTTCCTGATATCAGTTTAGAGAAGCAAGAACACTTGCTCATTTTGGGAGCGTCGGGTATAGGTAAAACGACTTTATTGCATCTTTTAGCGGGGGTTTTGCAACCGTCTTCTGGTATTATTTTTATAAATGAAGAAGATGTAACCACATTACACCAGCGGAAATTAGATCAGTTTAGAGGGCAAAACATAGGACTTGTTTTTCAAAAAAAACATGCTATTACCTCTTTAAATGTGCTCGAGAATTTACAAGCACGTTTGTATTGTAGTAAAAAACCTGTCAATCAAAATAAGATTGATGCTTTATTGTCTCAATTAGATTTATTACAGCATAAAACCAGTAAAATAAATGCCCTTAGTGAGGGGCAATTACAGCGTCTCGGTATAGCATTAGCTGTAATACATCAACCACAACTTATATTAGCTGATGAGCCTACCTCTAGTTTAGATGATAAAAATTGTAAAAAAGTTATAGAATTATTAATAAAACAAGCAGCACAAACTGAAGCTAGTTTAATTGTCATTACTCATGATCATCGAATAAAATCCTATTTTCAAAATACCATAACGTTATGAATATTTGGAAAATTAGTATACAAAACATAAAAACAAAACCTTTATATACATTTTTAAGCATTTGTATTTTAGCACTTAGTATTACGCTTCTTTTAGGAATAGAACAGTTAAAACATAGTTTTAAAAACCAAATAGAAACTAATTTAGGAAAAATAGATTTAGTTATTGGAGCCAAAGGCAGTCCGTTACAATTGGTTTTAGCATCCGTATTACATTTAGACAATCCAACAGGGAATATTTCATATAGTGAAGCTAAAAAAATAGGGAAAAACCCAAGAATTAAGTCGGTAGTGCCTATTTCTTATGGTGACAATTACAAAGGTTTTAGAATTGTAGGAACTACTAATGATTTTCAAAAAATATATCAAGCCGAATTAGAAACAGGGCGTCATGTAGAGAAATCTATGGAAGTGGTTTTGGGAGCTACTGTTGCAAAAACATTAAATATTAAAGAAGGAGATACTTTTTTAAGTTCTCATGGTTTAGTGGAAAATAGTGTGGATGTTCATGCTGATGAATTAACTGTGGTTGGTATATTAAAACCGACACAAAAAGTAATAGATCGCTTAATTGTTACTAATTTAGAAAGTGTTTGGGATGTGCATCATCATGAAGAGGAGGTAGATGAAAATCAAACGGAGCACCATCACCATCATTATGAAACAGCGGAAGAGGAAAAGGAAATCACTTCATTATTAGTTACCTTCAAAAGTCCTAGAGCGCTTTTAACTTTTCCTATAAAAATTAACGAAAGTACCAATATGCTTGCTGCTTTACCCAAGTATGAACTTCATAAATTATATGAATATACAAGTGTCGGTTTTCAAACCATTTCTTGGATTGCCTATTTAATTTTAGTGATGTCGTGCTTAACCATTTTTATCAGCTTGTATAAAATGGTAAAAGAGCGCGCTTTTGATTTGGCTATTTTACGAACTTATGGTGCTAGCAATTTCCAGTTAATAAAAATGGTGTTGTATGAAGGTGTACTTATAGCTTTTTTAGCATTTGCCCTTGGCTTTTTACTCGTTAAAATAGGATTAAATTATGTAGTTGATTTTATAGCCTCTAAGAGCCAGCGAAATATACTTCAAGAATTGCCTTTTCAAGAGGTCTTACACTTGGGAGGTCTTGTACTTTTAATGGTGATTTTTTCTGCAACATTAGCTTTATACCCGATTATAAAAATGAATATTTCAACAATTTTAAGTCATGAAAAATAACCTTCTATATGTAATTGTATTTTTATCTTGCTTCTTAGGTTTTAGTCAACAAAAAATAACTTGGGAAGACTTATCAAAGGTTGATTATGAAGATAGATTTTTTCCTATTTATGAAGAATATTATAAGTACCCTACCTTTTTACCTTCTGTAAAGGCATTGGCAGGGAAGCAAATTGAAATTACAGGTTATTTTTTAAATATAGCACCAGAAGATGGCGTTTATATATTGTCTAAAACACCAATGTCTTCGTGTTTTTTTTGTGGTCAAGGTGAGCCAGATACTGTAATTGAACTTCAATTTAAAGAAGTACCAAACTTTAAAACAGATGCTGTTGTGGTTATGACAGGTAAATTAGTGTTAAATAGGAAAGATGTAGATCATTTTATTTTTATTCTTGAAGACAGTAAAGGAGAACTTGTAGATTAATTATTATACCATATTAAAATGAACAGAAGAAATTTTTTTAAAAATGGGTCACTATTTGCATTAGGGACAGCACTATTGCATCCTTTTGATAGTTTAGCTAATGAAATTGGCCATGACGTTACGGATAAAAATAAAAAAGCAAAGAACATTATTGTTGTGGTAAGTGATGGTATGAGTACTGGTACGCTAAATATGGCCGATTTGTATCTCTCTAGAAAAACAGGTGTTGGTTCTAATTGGTTAGACTTATATAAAAAGAATAAAGTGAGTAGAGCGCTTATGGATATGGCATCGGCAAGTTCTATTGTCACCGATTCTGCTGCAGCTAGTTCATCTTGGGGTGGTGGAGTGAGAATTGAAAATGGCGGTTTAAATGTTAGTAAAAGTGGAGAAGCGCATCTTCCTATTTGGCAGAAATTCAAGACATCTGGAAAAAAGGCTGGTTGTGTCACTTCGGTTCCTATTACACATGCAACGCCTGCTGGTTTTTGTGTGAATTCTAAATCTCGAAATGCACAACAAGATATTGCAGAAAAATATTTAGAACAGAAGTTTGATGTGATGATGGGTGGTGGTGGTGATTATTTTTCTTCAGATAAAAGGAAAGATAAAAAAGACATGTATCAAGAGTTTAGGTCTAAAGGTTATCAGGTTGTGAGCACAAAACAAGCTATGCTTTCAGCAGAAACAAACAAGCCTATTTTAGGTGTTTTTAATGATAATGCTCTTCCGTATGCTATTGATAGAGATAATAATAAAGAATTGGTTCAAAACATACCAACACTTGCTGAAATGACTAAAAAAGCCATTGAAACCATGAAAGATCATTCAGAAGGTTTTGTGTTACAGGTTGAAGCAGGGAAAGTAGATTGGGCTGCTCATGGTAACGATATTGTTGGATTAATACACGATCAAATTGATCATGATGAGGCTATTAAAGTCGCTATGGATTTTGCAGAACAAGATGGGGAAACCTTGGTTATTATAACTACAGACCACGGTAATGCAAACCCTGGTGTTATTTATGGATCTGATGCTAATGATAATTTTGACTCTATTCAAAACTATAAGCATACTAACGAATGGATTTTAAATGGTATTGGTAAGGAAACATCTATATCTCAAATAAAGGAAAGAATAGATTATGCCAATAATATTGCGCTATCAAACGAAGAGAGTAAGCAATTATTAGATTATTACAAGGATATACCAAAAGCAGATGGACTTTATAACCCAAAGCATCTTCCTTTTAATATCTTGGCTAGAATGCAAAAACCGCATAATTCAGTAGGTTGGATAAGTATGCAACATTCTGCTGATTATGTTGAATTAGCTATGTATGGACCAGGAAGTCATCTGTTAAAGCCGTTTATAAAGAATACAGATTTACATTATTTAATGCTTGAAGCTGCTGAAATAGAAAATAAATTTTAATCTTTTTATTTTGAAACTTATTGAATTCGAATAAAATAGATGATAATTTTATATAGTGCTGTAGTAGTTAAATAATTGATTTATTCATGAATTACTAGAAATGGAATATCCGTATGGTAACTAATTTTTTCAACTCTAGAGTGAAATAAAATACTTTGAAAATAATTTAAGTTTTTTGCAACCATTGCAATCATATCAATCGATTTTTGCTCAACAAAAGACTGTATGGCATCTTCTACTTTTTTACATTCTAAATTTTGAAAGCTAGGTTTGTATTCTTCAAAATAAGTAGAAATTATATCTAGGTTTGTAAGCTGTTCTGCATTTAGTTTAGCTTCTCTTCTTTGAATATGAACAATACTTAGGTTTGCTTTAGACGCTTTTAAAACATTTGTTAGTGGTTCTAAAGTTTTTAAATCGTATGCCAAATTAAAATCAGAAGGAAATGCCACTTCTTTGATTTCGTTATATTTTGCACATTCGGGTACAACTAATGTTGTGCATTTTACTTTGGTAATAACATCGCCTGTATTGCTGCCTACAATATATTTTTTTAAACCAGAAGCTCCTTTTGTACCCATTACAAGGGTATTTATTTTTTTTTCTATAACATGTTTTCTTATAGATTCTAAAAAGAATCCATACTCTGTTAAGGTGTAAAAATGATGATTATCGTTAGCTTTATCTACTTCGTGTATTCTTTTTAATAAGGATGCTAACCTCTGTTTTGAAGGTTGGGTGTATAAATCATTGATTTGTTCTGCTGTTGGGGTTGTGTTACTATCACCCCCTATAAAGCTATCTGTGATGCATACGTTAAGTATGTAGAAATTACATTTTACAGATTTATAAAAGTCGATAGCATACAAAATTGCATTCCATGAATTTTGAGAAAAGTCTGTAGGTAGTAAAATATTCATCGTATCGATTTCTTAATATATACAAATCTATACGGATGAACAGTATTAAAATATGATATTGGTCACTAATGAAAAATAGACTTAGAAAATTAATGGATATCTTGTAATTTTTGAAGGTCTAATACTTTAATTGTTCGGCCTTCCATTTCTATAATTCCTTGTTTCTTAAAATCGGACATGGTTCTTATTAAAGTTTCTGTAGCAATACCAGCAACACTAGCAAGATCATTACGAGAGATTCTAATAGGATCTTCTGGTTTTGCATTTATTTTTTCAGCAAACCTTAAAATTGTAGCAGCGGTTTTTCGTTTTACAGAACTGTATGCCATTTGAAGTAATTGATCTTTTATACCCGTTATACCATCGGATAATAATTCAATAATTTCTAATGTTATTTTATGATTTTTATCTAATACTTCTTTGAGTTCTGATTTAGAAACGCCTACCATTTCAACTTCCGTCATAGAGGTTGCGCTTTCTTTATATGGAATATTTTGGGTAAAAGAGGTGTAACCAAAAATATCATCTTCTTTATGAAGTGCTGTGGTTAACTCTTTTCCTTCTTCATCATATTTAAAACATTTTACCACTCCACTTAATATAAGGTAGATGTAGTTGGAGTTTTTTCCTTCTTTGTAGATGCTTGCGCTTTTTTTGTATTTAAAAACGGTTCCGTTGTCGTCAAAGAAGTTTTTTAAATCATTAAGTGTTTTTAGTTCGTCTGTACCATCTTCAACGGTGTTCTCTTCCGTAGTATTTTGGTAAGACTCACGTTCTTCTTTTAAGATTGCAGCTTTTGCTATTCTACTTTCAATAGCGCTTATAATTTCATCTTCGCTAAAAGGTTTTGTAATATAATCGTCTGCACCTAAGTCCATTCCTTTTCTTACATCTTGACGTTCCGTTTTGGCTGATAGAAATATAAAAGGGATAAATTTTGTGTTACTGTTTTTAGATAATTCTTCGAGTACACCATAACCATCGAGAATAGGCATCATAATATCACAGATAATAATATCTGGTAAGTGCTCATTACTCATCTCTATTCCTAATTTTCCATTAGCAGCTGTTATAACATTGTAGTCTGAAAGCTCTAATAATTCAGCTGTATTTTCTCTTAATACCGTATCGTCTTCTATCAGTAATACTGTTTTCATATCTGTGCTTTGTTAGGAAGTTTAATCGTAAAAGTAGATCCTATATTTTCTGTGCTTTCAAAGGTAATACTTCCGTTTAAATTTTCTAAATGGTCTTTTACAATATTCAGTCCAATTCCGGTTCCTTGCATTAATAAGGCATTTTCAGCTCTAAAATAACGATTAAAGATGTTTTTTTGATCGACTTCAGGAATCCCAATACCGTTATCTATAACTTTAAATGTTGTATCGGTTTCGTCTTGTGAAATTTCAATATTTATAATGGTATGCTCAGATGAATATTTAATAGCATTATACATAAGATTAGACAAAGAAAGTTCTACAATTTTTTCATCTTGATACAAGGATAGATCATCTATGTTTTCGGGATAATTAATATGTTGACCATCTTTTAATAACATATTAGCATTGTAAATAACCTCATTTAGAACTTTACTAAGTTTAAAATTTGTGAATTTATAATTGATTTTACCTTTCTCTAATTTTTCAACAGAAAGAAAATCATTTAAAATAGTGTTGAGGTATTGTACTTTATCTGTAATCGTTTTTATGTGCTTTTCTCTCTTCTCTTGTTGTTCTGTTAGTTTATATTTATTCAACAAAATAGTTGAGGTTAAAATACCGCTTAAGGGAGTTTTAAACTCGTGAGATACCATTGAGAGGAACTTTGTTTTTAAATCGTTAAGTTCTTTTTCTGCAGCTAAGGCTGTTTTTAGTTCGTCAGTTCGTATCTCAACTGTTTTTTCTAAAGTTTGAGTATAATTTTTTTGTTCTGTAATATCTAAGATGATAGCCACGTAGACATCTTTGTTTCCAAATTGAGAACGTTGAAGATGAACGTTTGCAGGATATGTTGTTCCTGATTTACGTTGGTGAAGGGTTTCAAATTCAAGTTTTTCAACAGAACCCTTTTTTAATACTTCAATTTCTTTTCTAAATTGAGCTTCGGTATAATTAGGTTTAATGTCTAAGGGGGTCATTGCACTTAATTCGCTCATGTTATAACCCAAGTTTTTTTGAGCGCCATAGTTTACATTAATAAACAATAAGCTATTAGCATCAAATACGTAAACCTCATTTAGAGACTCGAGAATTATATTTGCTAAATGATTTTTTTCTTGCTCAAGCTTTTTACGCTCTGTAATGTCTATGACTAAAGCCATAATATAATTACCTCCAAAAAGGCTAAAAGGATTTAAACTGGCTTCAATAGGAAAAATACGGCCATCTTTTTTAGCTCCATTAATATCACGGCCATTACCCATGCTGCGTTTTTTGTTGTCTTTTACAAAGCCTTTAAAATGGTGACCATGATTTGCGCGGTGGTTTTGTGGGATTAAAATATTTAGATGTTGGTTATTTAGTTCGTTTTCTGCGTAACCGAACATTTGTTCACCAGCCTTATTCACTTTTACGATGTTTTGTTTCTCGTCAACAATTACAACACCTTCTGAGACAGAGTTTAAAAGAATATTAAAAATTTCTTGATTTTGTTGAAACATCTTAAAAATGATTGGTTTTAAAATAAGATAAAGATAAAAATCCTATTCAATATATCAAGACTACAAGTATTAACTTGTAACAGTTCTTATTAACATATTTAAAGTGTTCTTTGTGTTGAAAACTTTATCATGAGTTTTTTTAAGGATTACGCTCTAAAACACGAGCTTTTTTAAACGTTTACTAATCTTATTGCAAATTGTATATCTATTTAGTACTCGCACAAATGAATCGTTATTCTTATTAAAAATGTTAATTTGCATACTAAGACCATTTGATCCCAAAATAGTATTGCAATTTTATGATTCGTGATTTTATATTTATTATCGTTTTTATCACTCTAGGAGGTGCTTCTGGTCCATTAAAAGAAAATCTAAATTTCGATATTGTTCATAAAGGAGATGTGATTGGCAGTCTTAAGGCAACTAAAACAGTAAAAGACTCTAAGGTTTATTACGAAAGCTCTACAACTATTAAAACTAGAATTATAAAAGACATTAGTGTTAATTACAAATACAATGTTGTCTTTAATGATGATTTGCTAGAAGCATCTGTTGTAGATATTACGGTGAATAAAAAGCCACATGCTAATACACATACACAAAGAGAAAATTCAGCTTATCAAGTAGTAAAAGACGGTAAAGATGAAGGACTTTTAGAGACTTCTATTTATAATGCAACCATTCAGCTTTATTTTGAAGAACCTAAAAATATTACGCGTTGTTACTCTGAGCAAGCAGGAGATTTTAATACACTAGAAGACTTGGGTAATCATTCTTATAAAAAAGTGAATTTAAAAGGAAGAGAAAATATTTATTATTACAAAAAAGGTGTTTTAGAAAAAGCAACGATTGATGGAGGTTTAATTAAATTTGAAATCATTGCAAGAAATAAATAATACCTTGGTTTTTTATTGAAAATAGTACAATTAATATTTTGAAGAACTTTGGAAATATTTCGTTTTAATTATTTAACATCTGTTTAAAACCAAGCTTGTACATTTGTAACAGAACTAAAAACCGGAAGTATGAATATAGGATTAGTATTATCTGGAGGAGGAGCCCGTGGAGCCGCTCACATAGGAACAATTAAAGCATTAGAAGAAGTTGGGATTTTTCCAACACATATTGCAGGGACCAGTTCTGGAGCTATAGTTGGTGCTTTATATGCGGCAGGTGTAAGCTGCTCCGATATTCTAAATTTCTTTAAAACCATACCGCTTTTTAATACTAAAAGATTTGCTATTAAAAAACCAGGACTCATTAATTCTGATAATTTTTACGACGATCTAAAAGCTTATTTTCCTAATGATAGTTTTGAAGATTTACAAAAGCCATTATTCATTCCGGCTGCAAATATTGTAGATGGCACATCAAAAATGTTTAGTAAAGGACAGCTAATAAAACCCATTATCGCATCGGCTTCTTTTCCGGGGGTTTTTACACCTACAGAAATTAATGGGAAATTTTATGTTGATGGAGGGACGTTAAATAATTTTCCGGTAGAGCCCTTAAAATCTAAGTGCGATAAAATTATTGGTGTTTATGTAAATCCATTAAAAAAAGTATCTATGCGAGATTTAAAACACTCTTACTCCGTTGTAGAACGTTCTTATAAAATTATGGTCGCTGCCGAAGCAATGTCTAAATTTTCTGAATGTGATATGGTGATTAGTCCTCAAGAATTAGTGAATTACACCACTTTTGGGATGAATAATGTTGATGCCATCTTTCAGTTAGGTTATGAAACGACAAAAAGAGCTTTAGAAGAAAATAAAATAGTATTTAAAAGTTAGAAGTGTGAACTTAGAACATTTTTAGTCTAGTTTTAATTTCAAAATTATTTAAATGTATTATTCAATCATAGAGATTTGAGTTTATGTAATAAGTTATCTTAAGAGTTTATGATTAAAGGTCATCTTCAGTAGAAAAAATAACATACCTTAATGGTCGGAAAATTTATCTCATGAATTTAGATACAACAATAAACAACTTACCAATTTTGTTTTTCCGAACAAAAAACGACAAAAACTGGACTGCAGAATATATGAGTGAAGCTTGCCTTAAGCTAACAGGGTATACAAGTGCTGATTTTATAGAGAAGCGCATACATTTAGGGCATCTTATTATAGAAAAAGAGAGAAGTAGCGTTTGGGATATTATACAACAAGCCTTAGCTAATCAACAAACATTTTACCTAGAATACCATATAAAACATAAAAATGGAGGCCTTAGGTTTTTGAGTGAACATGGTCAAGGTATCTATGATACAAACAACAAGCTAATTGCTTTAGAAAGGTTTGTTCAAGATATTTCAGAAGCAGATAAAACAGAGCAACAATTTATTCAAAATACTACCGAAAAACTTTCTAGCTATGCAGAAGAACTCGAAAATACAGTTCAAGAACGTACTAATGAGTTTAAGTATATCGTTCAGAAATTAACAGAATCTAATCTTAATTTAGAGGACCAAATCCAAGAAACCAGAATTGCAGAAAGTAAAGTATTACATAGTAAGTTTTTGTTAGAAAATATGTCTCGTAACTTTCCCAAAGGATTTGTTATTGTTTTTGATTTAAATTTTAAAATTCTTCTTGTAGAAGGGGAAGAAGTCGTTGGGTTGGGATTTAAAGGGATTAAAGATGTAAGAATTATATTAAATGATATTCTAGGACTTACGGAAATAGAAAAGGAAAAAATTAAATTAAATATTGAAAAAACCTTACAAGGAGAGCATTGTTCTTTTGAAATAGAATTTAATAACAGATGTTATTTGGTTAATACTACACCTTTAATGAATCTAGAAAATAAAATTGAACAGATTTTAATGGTGTATAATAATATTACACTTCAAAAAGATGCTGAGCTCGAAGTTGTAAATACACTAAAAAAAGAGCAAGAGTTAAGTGAGTTAAAATCACGATTTATTTCTATGGCTTCTCATGAATTTAGAACGCCTCTTAGTGCTATTTTATCTTCGGCAATTTTAATAGAAAAATTAAATGCCCCAGGTAAAGAAGATAAAAGACTAAAACATGTTTCTAAAATTAGATCTAATGTTAAAAATCTAGTTGTTATTCTCAACGATTTTCTTTCATTGAGTAAACTACAAGAAGGTAAAGTTTTAGCACAACCTTCATCTTTTGATCTTATCGATTTTTCAAAATCGGTTATAGAAGAGATGGAAAGTGTTAAAAAAAGCGGACAAACTATTCATTTTAAATGCGAAGTGCCTAAAGTTGATGTATTTTTAGATCATAAATTAATGAGACATATACTTTTCAATTTATTATCTAATGCTATTAAGTATTCTGAAGAAGAGAAAACCATAGTTTTTAAAATAAAAATTGAAAATACTCAAATCTTTATCGCTATAATTGATGAAGGGATAGGGATTCCAAAAGAAGAGATAGAACATATGTTTCAACGTTTTTATCGTGCTAATAACACCACTAATATCGAAGGAACTGGTTTAGGATTAAATATCGTAAAGCAATATACTGAACTTATGGGAGGAGCTATAAAATTAGAAAGTAAACTTAATGTCGGTTCAACATTTAATATTCAGCTTCCTTTAAAGATGATATAGAATGAAAAAAATACTTTTAATAGAAGATAATCAGGATGTGAGAGAAAACACAGCTGATATTCTAGAGCTAGAAAACTATGACGTCATTACCGCAGAAAATGGAAAAATAGGTGTAGATAAAGCCTTAATAAATCTTCCAGATCTCATTTTATGTGATATTATGATGCCCGAATTAGATGGTTATGGGGTTTATGAATATTTAAGTCAGAATCATAAAACAGCGAGTATTCCTTTTATTTTTCTTACTGCTAAATCCGAAAAATCAGACTTTAGAAAAGGAATGAATCTTGGTGCTGATGATTATTTAACCAAACCTTTTGAAGAGGATGAGTTAATAGGCGCTATTGAGTGTCGTTTAAATAAGAACAATTTTTTAAAGAAAGAATTTTCTAAAAATATAGACGGTATTAATCAATTCTTTGATGAAGCTTCAGAATATTTAAATCTCCAAGCACTTTCAAAAGATCGTAGCCTTCAAATTTATAAAACAAAGGATCGAATTTTTGATGAAGGTAATGCTGCCCATCATTTATATTTTATACAAAGTGGAAATGTGAAAACTTATAGAACAACAGAAACCGGAAAAGAATTTGTAACAGGAATGTACGGTTTTGGTGATTTTATTGGGCAATTATCTTTGTTAGGAAACACAGGACTTTACATAGAAACAGCGGGTGTTTTAGAAGATGCTGAGGTTTGTGCAATTCCTAAAACCGATTTCACAAAACTCTTATACGGAAACAAAGAGGTCTCTAATAAATTTATCGGAATGATCTCTAATAGTTTAATTACGCTACAAGAACATTTAGTAGATATGGCTTTTGCTACCGTTAGACAACGCACTGCTAAAGCACTTTTAGAATTAGATGCTAAAGGCATGATTAAAGATGAAAAACACACTGGTATCAGCATTCCTAGAGAAGATTTTGCTGGACTTATAGGCACAGCTACAGAAACAGCTATTAGAATGTTAACCGAATTTAAACACGAAGGTTTAATAGGTGTAGAATCTAATAGGAGACTTGTTTTGTTAGATCGAAAAGGCTTAGAGACTATTGCAGAATTCGGATCGCTATAAGTGTAAATCATATGAAGTAATTTTTATAAATATTGAAGAGTGATGTAGGTCATTTCTGTAAATAATTTGTTCTATTACATTTGTTACAGAAACTAGCAATTAGGTTGCTGATATTGAATTATTCATGAACTCTACTATAAAATCTTCGAGAGAAAAAAGGGTGCTCTTAAGGTCTTACTCAAAAATTGAGCAAATTAAAAATGTGATAAATAGTATTTATCATACTCCTATTAATGACGTTCAAATTTCTGTTTTAGGTAAATTAGAAGCAGAAAAACCTAACTCTAATTTTTTAAATGCTAAGAAAAAATTACAGCAATACTGTGAGCACAATTTAAAATTGTCTTCAAATTTTGGAATCATCTTAAATGCAGATGTAGGTCCTTTTTTTATTGCAGGATTTCTTACGCCCATGTTTTTACAAGAAATTAATGGTAAAACCATAGGTTCAATGTCAACGGGGCTTTTTGGTATTTTAAGAGGACTTGGTATCAATCAAAATAATGTAAACACTTACTTAAAAACATTAGAAAAAGGGAATTACATTCTAATTTTGAGAGGTTCAAACACAGTGTTGAATAAATTAGAGTCTCAATTAAAAATTTTAGCTTAATAAGCTTTATTTTAACGACTGACCCAAGTCATTTCATCTTTTCTAAAAAGTAGAGACCTTTATATTATAATTATTAAATATGTGTCTCATGGAAACTACCGTTTTATATTCTCAAAATAAAAAAGAGTCTCGTGTTTTTGTAACCGAATCATTTTCAGATCTTGTTCAGCTAAAGAAAGAAGGAAATCAAATTTCCTTTGATGCTTTAGTGATGAAGATCATGCCAGAAATTAAAAGGTATGTTAATGATCAGATAAAAACAGCCATAAAAAAAGGAAACTTCTCAAAAAATAAATACAAAGCAAATGATATTATAGATCAACTTTTTATTGAAATTTATGATCATATCGATGAGGTTTCAAATGCAAAAGATTTCTATCTCTGGCTATTTAAAAAAACAAATAATTTGTTAGATGATATTATTGTAGAAGAAGAGTTTGATGATTTCTTTTTTAAAAATATAGATGATTATAGTCAGCCAGAATGGGATGCAATGCAAGAAAATTATAGTAAAGATGGCGGTGGCGATTTTCTACTTGTTGAAGAGTTAGATGATATATCTTACAATCATAACGATTATACGTTAAATCCTATTTTTATAGAAGATGATCAGAAAGCGTTAGTAGAAAAAATAGATAATGATTTAAGTGCTGAAGAAATAAACGATCACATTAAAATGGTACTCTATAATTTACCCGTTGCCATGCGAAAAGTTTTTGAGTTGTCAGCTATTCAACATTTTGAATTGGAAGAGATTGCAAAAATAAATAACAATACACTCAATGAAGTTGAAGAGCTTTTACAAGATGCAAAAAAAGCATTACAAAAAAGTTTCTTTAATAGATATGATGTTAGATAATAAATACAGTTTAAAAGAATAAACTATTCATTACTTATTAATTTGAAAAAGTAGGTTTAAAAGCGATATAAAAATTGCAAGATAGCGGTGAAAAATGATATCATTGCAAGTGAAAACAGCTTTTAGGTTTTAGAAAAAATGAATAAAAAATTATCCAATTCAGTACTGTATTTAATGAGTGTCTCTGCTGGACTTGTGGTGGCTAATCTCTACTATAATCAACCACTTTTACATCAAATGTCTGTTGATTTTGGAGTTGGTGAGTCGGCTATAAGTAACGTGCCATTAGCGACACAGTTGGGTTATGCCTTTGGGTTGTTGTTTATCATTCCATTAGGCGATAAGATCTCTAATAAAAAAATACTACAGTTCGATTTTGCTTTAATGGTAATTTCACTTATTGCAGCAGCGATGTCTAGCTCATTATTTCTTCTTATTACGAGTAGTTTTCTTATTGGTTTTTCTTCGGCTATTCCGCAATTATTTGTTCCTATGGCGGCACAATTAGCCGATGATAAAGGTCGTGGGCGTGCTATTGGTATTGTAATGAGTGGTTTGCTTATTGGTATTCTAGGCTCTCGTGTTATAAGTGGTATTGTTGGTGAGTGGTTTGGATGGCGATTTATGTATTTTGCTGCAACTGGTTTAATGGTATTGCTTTTTGTTTTGCTTCAATTTAAGTTACCAAAAATCAATCCTACTTATAAAGGGAGTTATGGTAGTTTACTAAAATCTATTGGGTTTTATTTTAAAACAGAGCCTTCTGTAAGGCTTGCTGCATTACGTGGTGGCCTTGGATTTGCGGGTTTAAGTATTTTTTGGACCACCTTTGTTTTTCTGATGGAAGATAACTTTGGTTACGGTAGTGATATTACGGGGGCTTTTGGTCTCTTTGGTGTTATAGGAGCATTAGCTGCAGCCGTTGTAGGAAAGCTAAATGATAAATTCAACAAGAATAAAATCATTCTTTTCTCTGCCGTATTGCTAATTTTCTCTTGGGTTATTTTCTACTTTTCAGCAAACTCTCTTATTGGTTTAGCTGTCGGTGTAATTTTGGTAGATTTAGGATTGCAAATCTTACATATTACAAATCAAAGTATTGTGTTTTCAAAAAATCCAGAAGCTCGAAATCGCGTTAATACCATTTATATGGTCGGTTTTTTTATTGGTGGATCATTGGGGACTACGCTAGGTGCTTTGGCTTGGGAGCATTACGCTTGGCAAGGTGTTTCTGTTTTAGGGATCTTAATATCAGTTGCTATTCTAATCGTTCAATTGTTTTCTAAATCTCGATCTAAATAGTAAGTAACCTTTAATGATTAAGGGTTGTTTTCTTTACTTTTTCTGAATAAATCCAAGCAAAAATAGCGAGAACTAGATACAAGATTATAATGGCTAACATCTGTTTCCATTCATTTTTAAACTCATAATACAGTATCATTAATCCACCAACGGCAAGTCCTATAATAGAAAGAATGGTTATAAATTTTGAAGAATTTGTTTTGTCTCTTATTTTATAATTGGCAATTGCCATTAGTAATGAGACAAATAAAAAGGTGATACTTCCAAATTCTAAAATTAGTTCTAAGCCCCCCAATAAAATTAAAATACTAGACATTGCTGCCATAGTGATAATGGCATTTTTAGGCGTGTTCTTTTTTCTAATAGATAACCAATGCGGAAAATATCCATCCTTTGCAATTACTGCCATTTGTCTTGAGGAACCAAATACAGTTCCACTAATAGCGCTACTTGTTGCTAAAATAGCACCTAAGATAACGATGTTAGTACCTAAGCTTCCAATTGCATTTCCTGCTCCTGCGGCTAACGCAAATTCTTTATTCTTAATTATTTCTTCTGTAGGTATTGCAAACAATGCCCCCATAGAAAGGACAACATAGATAATAATAGCTAACGTAATGGCAGTATAGATTGCTCTAGGGATGTTTTTATCAGGATTTTTCATTTCGTTGACAGCATTGATAACCAACTGAAAACCTTCATAAGCCACAAAAGTTAATGATGCGACTATTAGAATAGAGAATATGTTTGATTTTTCTGCATCAACAACCATATTGTCTACAAATGTTCCAAAATCAGTAGTACCATGTTGAATAAGTACGACGGATATAATTGTGAGTAAAATGAGTTTGGTATAAACCATGGCGTCTTCAATTTTCCCCATTCCATTAACACTCCAAATATTAATTAATGTGAATAAACCAATAACAGCTATCGCTATACTTTTTCTAATCCAAATATCATTAGCGAAATCGGTGCTACTAATAGCATAAGAAGCAAATGTGTAAGCGTACAATGCTAAGGTACTTATGTATCCAAAAATAACAAACCAACCGACTACAGAGGCTGAAAATTTTGAAGCAGGATAGGTGCGTTTAAAAAAAGAATATGTAGCACCTTCATCTTTATAATATAATCCTAATTTAACGTAAGAATAGGCTGCTAAGGCAGCGATACAGCCGCCTATAATAATAGCGACAGGCGCCAAATTACCCACAATAGAAACAGCAATACCTAGAACTGTGAAAATTCCGCCGCCAACCATACCGCCTAAAGCAATGGCAACAAGTTCGGCTAAACCAAGGTTTTTGTTTCTTTTTCTGTGGATCATAGACTTAAATTAAATGAGATTTTAATGCCTTCAATAACCATATTGGTACCGATAATGGCAATAATTAACCCCATTATTTTATTTAAAACACCAATTATATTTTTCCCTATTTTCTCAACAATAAAATCGCTTAAGCGAAATGATAAATATGTTAAAGCACAGATGAAACCAAACATTATGATTACAATTATGATACGTGTTGCATCTACATCGGTTACAAAATTCATTGCAGTTACAATAGCACCTGGGCCAGCAAGTAGAGGAATTGCTAATGGTGAGATTGCTATTTGCTCATCGAAAGCTACATTTTTTAAGTGTTTAACACTCGATTTTACAGATTGAAGCATTTCGAATCCGATATAGAAAATAAGTATTCCCCCAGTTATTTTAAAAGCAGGAATAGTAATACCAAAAATATCAAATACAAACTTACCTAAGACTACAAATGTAGATACAATTAAAAAAGCTGTTAAAGTCGCTTTTTTATTAATTCGTTCTTTGGTTTCTGAATCAGCACCTTCTGTTAAAGAAACAAATAAAGGAATACCAGCGATAGGGTTCATTATAGCAAAAAAACCAGTAAAGACAGTTAAAGCAAATGTAATTAGATCGTCCATTTTTAGTACATTAATAAATTTTAAGGCCAATAGGGCCAAAATAATAGCGTGCAAAATTAGTTTAAATTTTAACAGGTTTTATTATTTTTATTAATGATTCACAGATAAAAAACAGTTGTTTTTTTTATCTGTATTTCGTTGTTTCTCTTAATATTACTTCCTTCTTACTAACAGGTTAAATTTTAGTTGATTTTTATTTTAAAAAATCAGGATTTTGATAAGCAGGATTGGGGTATTTATAAAAACCTTCACCGGTAGAAACCCCTAGTCTGTTTTTGTCTATAAAATTATCTTTTAGATATTTTACTGTTTTTATCTTTAAGGGATCTTTTGTTTTTTCTGCAGCTATTTTATTAATATTATAGGCCGTTTTAATACCTACAACATCAAGGATACCTAAAGGTCCTAGTGGTGCACCTGTTCCTTTCATCCAGGTTTTATCAATAGTTTCTGAATCAGCAACATTATTAGCTATTAAGTTTATAGCAGCACTTAATAATGGCACCAATAACGAGTTAAGGATATAGCCAGGCTGTTCTTTGTGCAATGGTAATGTTAGCATTCCTATAGCTTTGGCAAAGGCAATAACATCTGTAAAAACTTTTGGATCTGTTTTAGAATGTCCCATAATTTCAGCAGTATTGTGAAGCCAAATGGTATTTGCAAGATGAAGCGCTAAAAATTTTGAAGGTCTACCTGTGGCTTCAGAAAATTGACTTGGTAATAATGTTGAAGAATTTGTAGCGAAAACAGTTTTTTTAGGAGCAACTTTAGCTAACTTATTATAAAAATCTATTTTTATAGAAGGATTTTCTGGTACTGCTTCAATTAGTAAATCTGCATCCTTTACTGCTTCTGCTAAATCTGAAGTGTAACTTAAATTTTTAAATGTTTCATCAATCTGTTGTTGTGTTGCATTTATATCTTTTTTATATGCTTCACTTAAAGTGTTGAACTTTGTTTTTGTCTTTTCTATTACGTCATCATTAATGTCATAAACGGTAACATTAAATCCATAAAAAGCAGTTTGAAAAGCGATTTGGTATCCTAAAACACCGCTTCCTGCTATTGTTATATTTTTATAGTTCATGGTTGTATTTTTTTGTGTTTAACTTTTGATTTTGTTGTTGTAACAAAATTTCAATATAAAATTAGCATAACTTATTGTGCTTGGTAATGACTTAGGTCAGTATAAAAAAAGAGCCGAAATTTAGCGTTATAAATTTCGGCGACTCTCTTTTGTATTGAATGATATTATTTTAAATGTGATCTTAACATCCATGCAGTTTTTTGGTGTTGTTCCATCAATCCCGTAATGTAATCACCGATGCCTTCTGCTTTCCATTTGTCTGATATAGGTTCTATTTCTTCTCTAAGGGATACAATAATACTTTCATGATCTTCTAATAATTCAGCAAATATACTTTGACTGTCATTACCTCCTTTTGTTTCTTCAGTAAGATGTGTTAGATCTAAATAATCTTGTAAAGTAGCGGGAACATAATGGCCTAGCATACGTATTTTTTCAGCTACATTATCAACGATTGTTTGTTGTTCATGGTATAATGTTTCTAAATAAATGTGAACCGTATGAAAATCTGGGCCTTCAATATTCCAATGGAACTTTAAGGTTTTTGAATAAAGTACAAATTCATCTGCTAATATTTTTGATAATTGGTTTGCTATCGCTTTTCTGTTTTGGTCTGTAATTCCGATGTTTGGAGTTTTCATTTTTTCTAATATTTAATTATTACTATTCAAAGGTATTAGAATGAAGAGTCTACTGCACTGACCTGAATCAGTCTAAAGGTTTTTGGGTTAACTTTAACATTATGAAATGTTTACAGGTGAAATAAAGAGGAGGTAAAGCTGTTTTTCTTCAGTATTAGGTTGAAATACAAATTCATTGTGTAGGTGGCAATAATTTACTAGTCTTAAATATATTTAGCTAGATTAGTATTAGAAATGACCTGAATGAGACCTTAAAAAAAAAACATATAAAATAGACAAAGCTTTTTTAGAATATAAGTCAGCAACTTATAATTACAAAACCAAAGCTTTTTTTAAGTTTAAAAATTTCACAAAAGAGGTAAAGGTTTTATTTAGGCCGTGAAAAATAAGAAAGACCTTCTTATTTACCGCATACTGAAAAGTTCTTGATGGAAATTTTTAGACAATAGCCCTTTTTTTAACAAATCCTTGCGCAACTCTGCTCCAAAACCTTTAGGGCCACAGAACCAAATACTAGCTGATTTCCAATCAGGCACTATTGTACGAAGTTTTTCTCCCGTTAATCGTCCATCACGTTTATCAATTATTACATGTAATTTCACATGGGCAGCGGTAGCATCAGCTGTTAGTTTTTTTAATACTTCAGGTTCCATTTCAGTAGTACTATGAAATAAATCAATAGCCTGAGTATTTGGGTGCTTCGCCAGTTGTTTCATTCGAGCAATAAAAGGAGTTATACCAATCCCTCCACCAATCCAAATCTGACGTTGGGCTGTATCATCAAAAGTAAAACAACCATAGGGTCCTTCAACAATTACTTTGTCTCCAATACTTAACCGCTCAGGAAGAAAATTAGTATAATCTCCTAATTCCTTAGTAATAAACATAATGAGAGGATTGTTAACATCCCAACTTGAGGCAATGGTAAAAGGGTGTTCTCCTTCTTTCTTATCAAAACTAACAAAGGCAAACTGACCACTCTTATGTCCTCTCCAACCTTCTTTTATTCGTATTTCTGTTTCTAGCACTTTCATTTTAGGAAAATAATGCTGTGTTTCTATAATGCCCTCCACCTTTCGTCGTTTACCTACCTGACCTGTTAACACAAGCACAGCAGAGACGGAACCTGAAATTAGCAAGAGAGCCATCACCATTCCTAATGGCTGCGTCCATAAAGAAAAGTTGAACAAAATCACAGCGTGAAACACTAAAACGAGATAAATTACAGCAATTAGTAAATGTGTCTTTTTAAAAATTTTATATGAAAACCTTTTGATTAATGCTAGAGTAATAAGAAGAACTAAGCCATAAAATGCCCACTCCCCAATCCACTTAGCAGGACTGTGTAGTACTTGAAAAAATCCCTGAATTACACTTAATGAATTTGCTACTGAATGTGATGCACGATGATGACGACCTTCAATTACACCTAGATTAGATAGCCAATGCGGTCCTTTTGATGCAATCCAATGAATAATCACTGCCACCAAACCAACAATCCCTAACCATTTATGAAGTCTATAAGATTTATCTAATCCGCCAAGTAAAGGTTCGAGCCACACGGGCCGAAGTGTAAGTACCATAGCTACACTCATTACTCCAATGCCAATAACACCGGAATATTGAACACATAAATCCCGAACAGACCACACAGATAGCATATTAGAAAATGGCATATTAGCCACGATCCATAAGCCTGTTAACACAAGCAATACACTTACTAACGAAATTTTAATATTTTTTAGCATCGTTATTTGAATTATGGTTCTAAATTTAATTTAGATTTCTGATTTTCATGGCAAAAGAAACTTCCCCTTTTTACAAGTTAAAATAGCCTATGTTATTTTAAATGCGCACGTAACATCCAAGCTGTTTTTTGGTGTTGTTCCATTAATTCAGTAATGTAATCACTAATACCTTCTGCTTTCCATTTGTCTGATACAGGTTGTATTTCTTCTCTAAGGAATACAATAGTACTTTCATGATCTTCTAATAATTCAGTAAATATGCTTTGACTATTATTACCTCCTTTTGTTTCTTCAGTAAGGTGTGTTAGATCTAAATAGTCTTTTAAAGTAGCAGGTGCATAATGCCCTAGCATTCGTATTTTTTCGGCTACGGTATCCACTATTTCTTGTTGTTCTTTATATAAGATTTCTAGATAAAGATGAACGGAATGGAAATCTGGACCTTCAATATTCCAATGAAAATTCAAAGTTTTTGAGTAAAGCACAAATTCATCTGCTAATATTTTTGATAATTGGTTTGCTATTGCTTTTCTATTTTCATCTTTAATTCCGATGTTTGGAGTTTTTATTTTTTTTCTAATATTTAATTATTACTATTCAAAGGTATTAGAATCAGAGACCAATTGTACTGACCTAAGTCAGTCTGTTTTTTTTTCTTTCTTTCTTTCTTTCTTTCTTTCTTTCTTTTTTCTGATAACTTTAACAAAAAAATCAAGATTATTAAAGCAGATAAACTTAGAAATAAACGAAGCTGTTTTTTTTAATTAATACTATAACGATAAAATTTAAATACCACGAAGACTTCTAAAAATGAAGAAGTAACCGTGGTATGGATAAATATGATATTTAATTGTTTTTTTTACGGGAAAGATTTTATTTTTATAACACCTCTTTCATGTGTTTATAATTGGTTTTAACCATTTCTAAAACCTCATCCATTCTTCCTCCTAAAATCATTTTACTTATAGACAAAGCATAGCCTTTCATTTGGTCGAATTCCATTTTTGGAGGCATAGCTAAAGCTTGTGGATTGGTAAATACATTGACTAAAACAGGACCGTCATGTATAAATGCTTCTTTTAAGGCTGCTTTTACGCCACTTGGTTCTGATACTGAAATTCCTTTGAATCCCATTGCTTCTGCAATCATTTTAAAATCTGGATTTACCATTTCTGTTTCATGGTTTGGTAAACCTTCAACTTGCATTTCTAATTGCACCATTCCTAAAGAACGATTATTAAATACAATTAACTTTATAGGAAGATTGTATTGTTTTATTGTTGCTAAATCTCCTAATAACATGGAGAGTCCACCGTCTCCACAAAATGCAATGACTTGTCGGTCTGGGTAAGCTAGTTGTGCACCGATAGCCATTGGCATAGCATTAGCCATAGAACCGTGATTGAAAGAACCTAACATAATTCGTTTTCCTGTACCGTCAATATATCTTGCACCCCAAACACAACACATCCCTGTATCTACAGTAAAAACAGTATCGTCATTGGCCATTTCATTAATGGTAGAGGCTACAAATTCTGGACTTATATGTTTTTCAGAACCGGTCTCCTTGACATAAATATTTAAGTTTTCTTTTACTTTTTTGTAAAATTCTAATTGTGCTTTTAAGAAGCTGTCGTCTTCTTTTTCTTTAATTAATGGCAGTAATGCTTCAACGGTATCTGTTATTTTTCCGGTTAATCCTATTTCTAATTTGGCACGTCTTCCTAAACGTTCTGGTTTTTCATCTACCTGAATAATTTTATTTTTTACAGGCATAAAATGTTCATAAGGAAAATCGGTTCCTAATAAAATCACCACATCAGACTCGTGCATGGCATGAAAAGCTGAAGGCACACCAAGTAGGCCCGTCATTCCAACTTCATAAGGATTGTTATATTGCATTCCCATTTTTCCACGGAACGAATATCCAATAGGTGCTTTTAATAATTGTGCTAATTTTACAATATCGTCATGGGCTTCTCTTGCTCCAATACCACAATAAATAGAAATTTTTGGGTGTTTATTAACGAGGTCTGCAAATTTCTGCATCTCATGATCTGATGGGCGCAAAATTGTTTCGCTGTGATAATTATACATCGATGTAGCACTTTCTTCAGCAGGCATAGCCGAAACATCTCCAGGTAACCCAAATACGGCTACTCCTTTTTTATGAACTGCATTTTGCATGGCTGCTTGCAGCATACGCGGCACTTGTTTTGGTGTGCTTGCTAGTTCATTATAGACACTACAATCATCAAATAATTTGTAGGTATTTGTGGCTTGAAAATAATCGACACCAAATTCGGGTGTGTTTATAGTTGACGCAATTGCAATCATTGGAACTCCAGAACGGTTAGCATCATATAGTCCGTTAATTAAATGTACATGACCAGGGCCGCTGCTTCCTGCGCAACAGGCTAAACCATCTAATTCGGCTTCAGCAGCAGCAGCATAGGCACCAACCTCTTCGTGGCGAACGTGAATCCATTCTATTTTTCCGTTTTTTCTTACAGCATCATTCAATTCATTTAAACTGTCTCCAGTAACGGCATAAATTCTTTTTACGTTATTCTCCACTAACATTTCTACGATTTGGTCTGCTACTTTCATTCCCATAATTTATTGTTTTTCTTAAGTAATTTGATACTTAAAGGTATTGTAATCAAAGCTTAATAGATTACCTTTTGCTTATTTAGACTGTTTTTTTTGCGAAACTTTAACAAAGCCATAAGTATTGCTAAGTATTGTGTTAATTTTTTTAATACTTAAATCACTATTTTACTCATTTGCTCTAATTTATGATGCTCTTTTAAGTTCATTGATCTATCAAATTCATACATGTTTAGAACTCCAGTTTGAACTTCTACAGTTGAAATTTCGGATGCTGGAATATCTAAAATTTCGGTCATTAGTGCGCGAATGGAATTACCATGGGCAGAAACCAAAACAGTTTTCCCTTTGACTAATTCTGGAACTATCGCTTCAAAATAATAGGCAACAGCTCTTTCTTTGGTTTGTTCTAGAGATTCTGTTGTAGGTAATTCTTTTTCGGTAAGCTTACTGTATTTAGAATCGAACTTCGGATAACGTTTATCATTTACAGATAGAGCAGGAGCAGAATCACTATAACCTCTTCTTACTTTCCAAAAGAGATCTTCACCTGCTTCTTTTTTCACTTCATCTTTATTTTGTCCTTGCCAAGCGCCATAATGTCTTTCGTTTAATTTCCAGCTTTTAATAAAATCGATGTATGATATATCTGCTGTTTCCATAATTATGGACGCTGTTTTAATCGCTCTTTTTAAGTAAGACGAATAACAAATATCAATATTGATTTTTTGATCTCTGATTAATTCACCTGCAATTTTAGCTTCTTCTAATCCTTCTGGTGCGAGGTTTACATCTGTCCATCCGGTAAATATGTTTTTCATATTCCAGACGCTTTTTCCGTGTCTGACTAATATTAATTTTCCCATTTTTAATTTAATTTTTGGAATTTCTTGTTTCATGATTATTAATCCACAATGTCTTCTCCTAGGGCATCATGCAATTGGTATAATTTTTCTTCTTCTCTTTTAATACGTTTTCTTAATCGGTCTTTACGTGCTTTTTTATAGGTCTTAGAAATGGAATTTTCATAGTTTTCTAAACGAGATTTCAATGTATTAATACGGGCATTAGTTTTGTCTTTAATGCCATATAAAGAAGATTTTCTTTGCGCTTCTAAATCTTCAATTTTAGATTTTCGTTTTGCTTTTAAATTTTTGATTTTAGTTGTGATGCGCTTTTTTTCTTCTGAAGTTGCTTTCTTTAAATTATCGCGTTCATCTTCAATACCTTCTTCTAAGTCTTCAATTTCTTCGTCTACAAAGTCATCGTAATCTAACCCCGCTTCGCTTCTTAAAATTTCGGAACTGTAAGGTTTTAATGCTTCGTCAATAAAATCGGGATTGTCTTCACTGACCTCTGCAATGATAGCAATGGTGCCAACAGCCATTTGATTACTGATTTTTTTGATGAAATTATTTTCAAAATTAAAATGACTTACATCCCAAAAAGCTCCAAAAGCGGTTCCTGTGTATAAGCCAATAATAAAACCTATTGGACCAGCAAAAGCGCCTGCAAAACCTCCAAGTGCCATGCCTGTAAATGTTCTCCAGCCTTCAATATCGGTTTGGTTGTTTAACACTTCATATTGATTGTTTTCTCTTTTACGAATTATAATGTGTTCATAGAGTGTAATATCTCCATATTCATCTAATTCTTTAATTTGGTGCAAAGCGTCAATCGCTTTTGCTTCTTCCTTAAAGGGAATCACGATTATATTTGCCATGATATTTATATTTTAAATGTTTTTGTTATGTGTGTAAATAAGTGAATTATTTAGACTTCAAAATTAGAGCGTTATGTAAAGAGGGGCACTGACCTGAATCAGTATAAGGTGTTTTATAATAACTTTAACAAAGGCATAAAATCTTGATTGTCCTTTATGAAATTAGAGTAAACTGTTTGAACTAAAACGGGATCTCTTTTTATAGAAAAAAGAGATCCCGTAAACTAAACAACAATTAAAAAACCTATTTTATAAATGAGTTTATGTAGTTTTAGTAAGCGTTAAGCGGAGTTAACTAGCTACATGTACTGATCTAAAAACAAGAAAAAATCTTTTTTGAGTTCTGCATATATTTTTCTTTGCTTTTCTAAACACTTTCTGAATTTAATATGCTTTATGGCTAATTCTGTATCTATGGTATTTTCGTCTATTTTACTTTGTTTGGCTATTTGCGTTTCGTGCTTTTTAATGATTTCCTCTAAATCTTCGATGACACCGCCATGAAGTGCAAATTCATTTTGATAATGTTCTAACTTTAGAACGACATCTTTGTTTGTCCAACGTGTTACAAGTTCACTTAATCTGTTGTTGAACGATTTTAATTCATCTTTCCAGAATGCAAGTTCTGTTTTCCACAATTTGTGTTCGAAGTGCATATTTGGATTGTATAAGACTTCTGTTTTCATAATATAATTTCTTTATAAACTAGTTCTCAAATTTTATTGATATCCGTTGGTGTTTCAATGAGAACGCTTTTGTCTCCACATAATAAGATAGGTTGTTTCATGATTTCAGGGTAATGACGAATCATTTTTAACCAATCGTCGGTAGAGAAATTATGATTCTCAAATTGTTTTTTGTAAACAGGATGATCCTGATTTACCAAGTCAGAAACCTCAAGGCCTATGCGTTCTGCCAATTCTACGATTTGTAAGCCGGTGAGTTTTGTTTTTAAGATGTCTACTTTTTTTATTTTTAAACCTTCAGCTTGTGCATACGCTAAAGTTTGCTTTGCTCTTACAGAATTAGAGCTGTAAAACATAGTGATTTGTCTATTAGATGTTGCTATTTCTCCCATGATATTAGTTTTTTAGTGTGCTTAATCTTATTTTTTCTTCCTTTAGGTAATTCTTCAATACTATTTTTAAGCTCTCTAAATATTCTTCCATAATTACTTTGTCCATATGTGGGTGTTGACTTGTAGGTATGGTTATCGGGTTTTCGTCTAATGATCTATAAAGCTCTGGATATTTAGTTTCAATATTAGAGGTAAGCTCTGTAATCTCTATTAATATACGATGTAGGTTTTTCATTGCTTTTTAGGTTTTTACAAATCGACTTTAACTTTGAAGTTGTGATTTTGAACTTATGTTAAATTGTTTGAGGAGTTCTTCACCTTTAACAATGTGTTCTGTGATTTTAAAAATCTCTTTTCGGTTTTCTCTAAAATCTATTACAAATTGATTTAAGTCGTCTTCTAATTGCTCGTGTTCTTTTCTAAATTCATCAGAATTATAAACCAAAGGATCACCCATTAAATCGGTGAGGTATTGCAGTTGTTTATTAACTCTATTTAATAAAGATTCAGATTGTCTATCGACTTTAAGTAAATTCAGTTCAATTTCTTGGATGACATCAATATTCTCTTTTTTGGATATCCACAAAAAGTATTTGTCAATCAAGTGGTGTAAAAACCTTAAGTCATCGGTGTAAAACGAAATATCAGTTTTCCAATGTTCAGTAAGTATGTATAGTTTTTGCCAATCTGCTTTTTGAATATAATTATCTTTTGGTCTGTATCTAAAAGTATTCATGATATAGTATTTTACCCTGTAAAAGTAGAAATGATATCTTTTATTGGAAATGACCTAGGTCAGTCTCTAAATTTTAACTTCAGAAAATTAGATTTCCAATGTGAGTATTTATCAATTTATTGTGATTTGTACCTTAAAATTGAGCCGAAATATGTTTTAAATCAATAAAAATGCTATATAATATTGTTAGTTAGTAGGTTGTGTTTTTAAAAAGTTAAAGCAGGTAAATTCTTTTCTCTAGGCCGTTAATCTCCTATCTTTGTTAAATTACCTTCAATGTGTAGAGAATTATCTCAAATACTTTTTTTAAATAGAAAAATTATTATATTTTTGGTTAACCAATCTGGTTAACCAATTTTATTTATAATAATGCTAGCATGAGGTTTAAATTTGTATACGCGCTCTTTTTCTTTGCCATACTTGTAGCTAATTGCTCTAAGAGTGAGGATGCTTACGAAGAATTTGTGTTTGAGTCTGTAGATAACCCTGATGATGATAGTGGTGAGAATGATGATACAGATGGGAACTTTGCAGATATTGATTTTTCTAATTGGAAAGTAACTTTACCTGTAGATGAAAATAATAATGGAGGTCCAGATGAATATCAACCTTCATCATTAATAAATGGGCGCTATAGAACAAATAATGCTATTCAACCTTATATGTACGATGACGTAGAAGACGCATCAATAGAATTTTACACATTTCCTAATATTTCTACAACCAACAGTTCTTATTCTAGAACAGAATTAAGAGAATTAATTAATCCATCTGATTCTAAAGAAAATTGGTCTTTATTAGAAGGAGGAACAATTGAAGGACGTTTAAAAGTTGTTGATATTTCAGAAGACAACGAAAGTAGTAGGCAATATCACAGAACGATTGTAATGCAAATTCATGGTATCCTATCTATAGAAGATATGTCTGCGCATGGTTTTTCTTCAAACAATGGTCCTCCATTAATAAAAATGACTTGGATAGATGGTGAGTTATGGGTTTATAAAAAATCTTTAATAGACGAGTTTACAACAGGTGATGCTCTTTTAGATACATCAAGTGATACTTGGTTTGATGAAAAAATTAATATGGGTTATGTTGGTTTTGAAGCATTTGATTTTAAGATTACAGCATCAGATGCGCGATTAGAATTACAATTAAATGATGATGAGCCTGTGGTTTATCAAGATGTTAGTTTAGAAAAATGGCCTTTCGAAAATTACTTCAAAGCAGGTAATTATTTGAGCTCTACATCAGAAAGTGCTTTTTCTAAAGTAAAATATTACGAACTAAATGTTACACACTAATGATATATAATATGAAGAATTGTCTTTTATCTTTTGGGTTAATTTTATTGATGTTTTCTTGTAAAGAAGCAGATACAACAACAAAAATAAGTGCTACAATTTCTAGTGAAGAAGCACTAAAAGAAGCTATAAAAAATGCAAAGCCAGGTGATGAGTTAGTTCTTAAAAATGGAGTCTATAAAGACATTCAAATTAAGTTTGTTGCTAATGGTGAAGAAGGTAAACCTATTACTTTAAGGGCAGAAACACCAGGAGAAGTAACTATTGAAGGTAAATCTAACTTACAGTTAGGTGGTGATTATTTGGTTGTGGAGGGGTTGTATTTTAAAAACGGATATACACCAACAAAACAAGTTATTAGGTTTAAAGTTAGCGATGAAAACGTTGCTAATTATTCTAAAGTAACAAATTGTGTTATTGAAAACTTTACACAACCAGACAGAGATGTAAAAGATCATTGGGTAGAGTTTTGGGGTAGACACAATGAGTTAAGTAATAACTATATTACAGGGAAGTCTAACTATGGGCCAACGGTTATGGTGATGCTAAAAGGTGCAGAGCATATAAAAAACTATCACCAGATTGTAAATAACCATTTTGGACCAAGACCAAGAAAAGGTGGCCCTCATGGAGAAACTTTACAAATAGGAGACAGCGGGACGTCTATGATGCCATCGCATGCTAATATTGAAAATAATTTATTTGACCGTTGTAATGGTGAGGTAGAAATCATTTCAAGTAAATCTAATTTTAACACCTTTAAGAATAATGTGTTTTTTGAAAGTGAAGGATCATTAGTATTAAGACATGGTAATTTTGCAACTATAGATGGTAACATCTTTATAGGTAATGATAATTCAAAATTTATTGGTGGTGTTCGTGTTGTAAATGCAGGTCATTGGATTACTAATAACTATTTCTACAAATTAAAAGGAGAAACTTTTAGAGCTCCTATCGCTGTGATGAATGGTATTCCTAAGTCACCACAGAATAGATATAACCAAGTTACTGATGTGGTTATGGCTTATAATTCATTTGTGGATTGTGAAACACCTTTTCAGTTTAGTGTTGGGTCTAATGTTAGTCAAAGTGAATTTTTACCAAAAACAGAAATTCGTTCTGCAAGACCAATTAGAACTACTGTTGCAAATAATGTCATATATAATGAAACTCCTTTCGATTATCCAATTGAAAATTATGATGAGGTAGATGGTGTGCTTTTTGAAAATAACTATACAAACAGTGCTAATAAAAGTGAAGTTAAACCTGAAGGATTAATTACAGCAGAATTGAAAGTTGAAAATGTTTCAGATCAATTAAAAATTGCTTCGGTTACTTCAAAAGATATGTATAATGGTTTTGATTTCGAAAATATAACTACAGATATGTTTGGAACCAAAAGAACCGTAGATAATAATAGAGTAGGTGCACTAATTAATTCTGCAAACCATAAAGATTTATATGACAGATCTAATTATGGTACAGATTGGTTTTCTACTGATAAAGTTAAAGCAGATGTGAAAACGATAGCTGTTAGTACTAATGCTGAATTTACTAAAGCGTTAGAGGACGCTAATTCTGGTGATACTATTAGTTTAAATCCTGGAGTTTATGAAATTAATAAAACAGTTTCAGTCGTTAAAAATATTACGATTACTTCTAAAGATAAAAATAACAAAGCGCAGTTAAGTTTTACGTCTAGTAATACTGCTTTTGAGATGAATCCTTATGGAATTCTTCATATTGATGATGTAGTCTTAAAAGGTACTAATTCTCAAGCAGCATTTAAAACGTTGGATAAAAACATGAGAAGTGCTTATGGACTTTGGTTAAACAACACAGAGATCAGTAATTTTAGTAGTGTTTTAGAAGTGTCTAAAGGTTCTTTTGCAGATACAGTTTCTGTAAGAAATACAATAATTAAAGATTGTGCTAAAGGTATTGTCTTAAACAAAGAAACAAACGATAAAGGAGATTACAATAGTGAGTTTGTCTATGTTGTAGATAATACTTTTACTAATGTAGGAGAGAATGTTTTAAATTATTATCGAGGAGGTTATGATGAGTCTACAATTGGAGGGAATTTAGTTTTTACAGGAAATACAGTTACAAATTCCGGAAAAAATGATACTGAAAATATATTAATAAAAACACGAGGTATCGTTAATGTAGAATTTGCAAATAATACTTTTAAAAATAACAACGTAAAATATGTTGCTATACTATGGGGAGCAAAAGGTCAGAAACCAGTAAATAATGTTGTGCAAAACTCTGGTTTAATTGAAGTGGTTCAGAATTTAAAATTGAAGTTAGTCTATTAATTAATATGAGCCACTTTAGAGTCTTTTTGATATATTTTTTGTTTTGCGCTACAATAGCTGTAGCGCAAAACATACCATCAGATAAGGTGATTTCTCATGATGAATTAGGTGATTATTTAACTAATTCAGCTAAAAAGAGTATTCAAGTCAATGGTGAAATATCAGAAACAAGACTCGCCTTATATTTTAGAGAAAAATTTTCTGAACGTTACTTTTTTGATTGGCAAGCTGTTGAGGATAGGGTAGAAGATTATACTAAATTATATCCTGAATCTAAAGCTTATCATTCAGAAAGAGCTGAAGATCATTTAACTAAATTTCCTGCAGAAGTACAATGGAAATTGCCTTTTAACTACCAAAACGGAACACCTGTAAATGCTTATGCGGTACGTCATTTAGCTAGGCAGCATAAAATGGTAGATATTGGGTACTATTATTTCTACAATAATAAAGATGTTGAGTATCTTAATTATTTCACCAATCAATTAGCTTCTCTAAATACTGCTTTTTCTGAAAATAAATATGAAACGATTAAGGATGGTAATGGTGTTTTTGAAGCCTTTCGATCTGGATATAGAATATTGAATTGGTTGCATTTGCATAATTTATTCTTAGGTCAAGCGGAATATTCAGATGAAGAGCAATTAACAACAATAGCGACTTTATTACAACATGCACAGCATATGTATGAACATAATAAAGAATTTAAATCAGGGAATCATCAAACAAGAGGATTGTCTGCTTTGGCAATGCTATCAATATTATTAAAAGATTTTAATGGAGCAGATGAATGGTATAATCATTCTATGAAGTTATTGGGTGAGCACTTAGATAAGGAAATTAATGAAGATGGTTTTCAATTTGAGCGCACAATACATTATCATATGAGTGATATTGGTAATTATTTCTACGTGTATCAACTGGCTCAAAAAAGTAATCTAAAAATAGATAAAATTTGGGAAGCTAAATTAGAATCGTTGTTTTCTACGCTAGCTAAAGTTGCTTTTCCAGATAAATCAGCACCTGTGTTATCAGATGATACCGATGCACCTTGGGCTGAAAAAAATGATATTTCTGGTACAATGGCTTTAGGGTATTTGTTATTCGAAAATCCTGAAATAGGGTATTTTGCTAGTAATAAATTAAGCCCTAAGTTTTATTGGAATGCAAGTGAAGCACAGTTATTAAAACTAAAAAACAAACAAGATATTCTACCTCAATATAAATCTTTGTCATTTAATGATACGGGGTATTATATAATGAGAGAAGGTTGGAGTTCTAATGATAAAATGCTCGTTATTTCAGCGGGTTTAGATAAAAACAAGCCAGACCATCAGCATGGAGATATACTTGGTGTGCAAGCCATGGCCGATAACAATGTGATTTTGCCTAACTATCAAGTGCGTTATTCTTTACCCGATTTAGAATTGTTTAAGAATTCTATGACTAAAAATGTAGCTTTAGTAGATGATCAATTACAGGGTAAAGATTATAAATCAAATAAAGGAGGAAGTGGTTTTGGGAAGTTTAAAAAGTTACCAACTCCAAAAGTCATTGCCTTTGAAGCTCGTGAAAATTTAGATGTTTTTATAGGAAGCCATGATGGTTTTGAAAATGTTGGTGTAAAATACAGTAGACAAGTCATTAATGTAGATAATGATTTTTGGATTGTAAAAGATAATTTTTCATCTAAAGAAAAGCACAATTACAAACAAGTTTGGCAAGGGCATTATAGTTTAGAAAATACTCCAAATTTATTGCGTTCTACTTTTCAAAATGGATCAGGTTTAGACCTCTTTCAATTACAGACTATAGACACTATAAAAACAGAAGGAACACGTGGCAAAGCGTGGTCTATTGCTTCTAAAAAAAATCAAACTAATTTTCAATTTATAACAGTATTGTTTCCGTTCAAAACTTACGATGCTCGTGTAGATGAAACTTCTGAAGTTAAGAATTTAAAGGGGTGGAAATTAAACGATTCAAAATGGGAAATTGAAGGTGATAACGCGGTATCTTTAACTAACGATAATACCTCAATATTTTTTAATGTTAAACAGTTAAAATATAAAGGAACAACTATTCAATTTGAAAATTATTTAGATGTTTGGATCCAAAATGAAAATGATCTTAGCATTATCCCTTTAAGTGAAAAAGAAATTACTGTAAGCATAAATAAAGACCATAAAACCAAAATTGTGAAATATTTTGTGGGTACATGATAAAATAAACAATACTCTCTAACTAATAAACGCTAAACAACAAAATGAGAACAATCGCCAAAATAATTCCCTTCTTTTTACTGGTTTTAATATCCTGTAAAGAAGAAACAAATTCAACAATATTGTCCAATTCTAGTGATACTACCGCTAGTCACCCTAATTTAATTTTAACGCAAGAAAGCGTTTTAGAAATAAAATCACAACTCGGTTCTGTTCCTGTTTTCGATGAAACTTTAGCTCTAGTAAAAGAGGAAGTAGATTTAGCTATAGGAGAAGGCATCGATGTGCCAATTCCAAAAGATATGGCAGGTGGTTATACGCATACACAACACAAAGCTAACTATAGTAATATGCAAAAAGCTGGAGTCTTATTTCAGTTGCTTGGAGATGAGAAATATGCTATTTATGTAAGAGATATGTTATTGGCTTACGCAGAATTGTATCCTACATTAGGGCGTCACCCACAAGAGCGTTCATATTCTAGGGGTAAATTTTTCTGGCAATGTCTTAATGATTCTAATTGGTTAGTTTATACAAGTCAGGCATACGATTGTATTTACGATTGGTTACCTGCTGAGCAAACAGATTATTTAAATAAAACATTATTTAGACCGTATGCAGATTTTCTTTCTGTAGATACACCTAAGTTTTTTAATAGAGTTCATAATCACAGTACTTGGGGAAATGTAGCTGTTGGGATGATTGGTTTAGTAATGGATGATGATGAGCTGTTAGAAAGAGCTTTGTATGGTTTAAAAGAAAATAATATTGATCCTAATGAGTTAGATGATGATGGAGGTTTAATAAAAGATAAAGATGGTAAATCTGGATTTTTTGCAAACTTAGATAGTCCATTTTCTCCAGACGGATTCTATACAGAAGGGCCATATTATCAGCGCTATGCTATGTATCCATTTATGATTTTTGCAGAAGCCCTTCATAATAAAAAACCAGAATTAAAGATTTTTGAATATAAAGACGGGGTTTTATTGAAAGCGGTTGATGCTTTATTAAATCTTACAGATGCAGATGGTGAATTTTTTCCACTAAATGATGGTCAAAAAGGAATGTCTTATTATACACCATCATTAGTTTCAGCTGTTGATATCGCCTATTTCTATGGAGGTAAGAAACAAGAATTACTATCAGTTGCTAAATCTCAAAATAAAGTACAATTAGATGCTACAGGTTTATCGGTTTCAATTGGTTTAAGAGATGGATTGGAAGAGCCATTTATAAAAAAATCAATGGAGCTGACAGATGGTAGAAATGGAGATGAAGGTGCCGTTGGTATTTTAAGATACAATAATGAAGCTAGTACAATTGGACTTGTAATGAAATACACAGGCCAAGGCTTAAGTCATGGTCATTATGATAAATTGTCTTTTTCATTATACGAAAATGGTGATGAGGTACTACAAGATTACGGACTGTCTCGTTTTGTTAATGTTGAACAAAAAAATGGAGGTGGATATTTAAAGGAAAATAAAACATTTGCCAAACATACAATTGCTCACAATACAGTAATTCAAAATGAGACATCTCACTTTGATTATGATTTTAAAGTTGGAAGTGCTAACCATTCTGAACGTTATCTTTTTGATGTCTCTAATCCAGATGTTCAAATCATGAGTGCTAAAGAACACAATGCTTATCCGGGGACTAGTTTTCATCGTACGATGGTTATGGTTAAGGATGAGACCGAGGCAAAACCTTATATTATTGATGTTTTTAAAGTGAAATCAGATAAAGAAAATCAGTACGATCTACCGTATTACTATTTTGGTCAAATAGTTTCAACAAGTTTTAAAACTGAAGCACCAAAAAGCTTAGTGCCATTAGGGGCTAAAAATGGTTATCAACACCTTTGGAAAGAAGCAGAAAATGTGGTTGAGTCAGAACAGATTCAGTTTACATGGCTTAATAATAACTTGTTCTATAGTATCACTTCAGCTACTAATGTAAAAGATAAGGCTATTTTGGCTAGGTCTGGTGCTAATGATCCTGAGTTTAATTTACGTCGAGATCCTGTGCTTATTTTAAGAAAAGAAAATACAAAATCAACTGTTTTTGCTTCTGTTATTGAGTCTCATGGAGTTTATAACTCGGTAGTTGAGACGGCGGATAATGCTTATAGTAAATTTAACTCTATAACTGTTTTATTAGATAATGATAACTACACCGTATTAGAACTGAAAACTGTATTAAGAGAAACTAAAGTGTTGATTTTATCAAATTTAGATGCTTCAAAAGAAACAAAACATGCATTAGATGTAAATGGTAAAAACTACCAATGGACTGGTGCTTATTATTTTAATTAAATGAAGTTTATACTTATAAAATAAATAATCTATGTTAAATCTTAGTTTAACATAGATTATTTTATGAAAACATTGTGATAACACAATTTTTTACATATATTTGGTTAACCAATCTGGTTAACCAATTTTTTTTACATGTTTTTGAAACAAAATACCCCTTTATTGTATGTTGTATAATGAGGAATTTTAAGTGTATAGTGTTCCAAGAAAAAAAACTAAATAACTCTAAAAAAAAGAACAATTCATTATGAAATTAAAAATTAAATCAACCTTGATTATTTTTGTTTTAATGTGTTTTTCGTTAAGCGCACAAGAAACAATGTCTATTAAAGGTCAAGTGATTTCTACAACAGATGGTATGCCTGTTCCGGGTGTTAACATCGTTATTTTAGAAACGACCACGGGGACCACAACTGATTTTGATGGTTATTACCAAATTAATGCTAAGAAAGGAGATGTATTACAATTTTCTTATCTTGGTTTTGGGACACAACTTGTAACTGTAAACGGACAGACTACTATTAATATATCTTTAGCTGAAGATGCAAGTGCGTTAGATGAAATAGTGGTTATTGGTTATGGTACACAAAAGAAAAGTCATACTACAGGTTCTATATCTAAAGTCGTAAATGATGATTTAGGGCAAATTGCTGTATCTAGAGTAGATGATGCATTAATTGGTCAGGTATCAGGTGTTAATATACAAGCAACAGATGGTGAAGCCGGTGCCGCTCCTACAATTACAATTCGTGGTGTAGGTTCTATGGCAGGTGATTCTACTCCTTTAATTGTTGTGGATGGTGTTATTGTAGATTCTGACTTTTTAGGATCATTAAATATGAATGATGTTGAGTCTTTTGAAATTCTAAAAGATGCTGCTTCTGCATCAATTTATGGTTCAAAAGGTTCTAATGGTATTATAATGATTACTATGAAATCTGGTATTGAGGGTAAAACAAAAATTACTTACAGTACTTATACAGGTTTTAAAGAGGCTAGAAAAAGTGAAGCTTACGGTACTACAACAAACGAGTGGGCACAACAACAAATGGATACTAATGGTGAGGTTTCAATATACACACAAGCACAATTGCAAACAGGTACGGATCGTGCTTGGCAAGATGTGTTTTTTGATGGTGGAACTATTACAAGTCACGCACTTTCATTTAGAGGAGGAAATAAAGAAACAAAATATTCAGCAAGTTTAAATTATGCTAATGATGAAGGGGTATTGTTAAATGATAATTATGAAAAATTTGGAGCAAGATTAAAAGTTGACAATCAGGTGAATGATAAACTCTCTATTGGAGTTAATTTAAGTCCTTCTTATACTGTAAGAGATCGATTTTCTGAATCTATTCATAATGTAGCGAGACACCAACCTTGGTTGCCAATATATCACACAGAGGAAACATTGCAGATGGTAGATACTAATGCGTTTCCTTTACAAGTAGGTGATTATGCTAGACAAAACCACTTTACAATATTTGATTTTAATAATGATGGCGTGTATGACGAAGTTCTTGAGAACCTTGGTAATAGTACAAACCAAAATCCATATGCAAGAGTTACTGAAAGAAGCAGAATGGATAAAAAATTCAAAATGTTTGGTAGTTTTAATGGTAAATATAAAATTGCTAAAGGTTTAAATTTCACAACAACTTTATCTGGATCTTTACAAGATACTAAAAGAACAGATTATTTAGGAACATTAGCTAGAGAGCAAACTACCGATGCTTATATGGTTGAAACAAATCAAAAAGAACAATATTATATTTTTGATAATTTCATCAATTATAATACAAGTTTTGGAAAACATGAATTAGGGATCACTTTAGGAAACTCTATAGAAACAAGAGATTATTTTTTCTCAACGGTTAAAGGGATAGGTTATGAAAATGATATTGTTCAACAAATTTCAGGAGCTACTAATATTGTTGCTGCAGAAACATTTGGTATGGAGTGGCAAAAAAGAGGAATTTCATACATTTCAAGATTAACTTATGCTTATGATGATAAGTATTTAGCATCATTTAGTTTCCGTCGTGATGGTAGTTCTATTTTTGGATCAGATTTTAAATACGGTAATTTTGCGGCTGCATCTGTAGGTTGGAATATTGCTAAAGAGAACTTCTTACGAGATAGTGATATTGTTTCAACTCTTAAATTAAGAGGGAGTTACGGTGTTACAGGTAATGATCGTTTAAATACAGGAAGTGTTAATCCAGATGCTCAAGGTAGTAGTTCTGTATTAAGTTCAGATAATGTTTTACAAGATTATTATCCGCATTTATCTTTATTAGATTTAACGTCTTACGTTTCAGATGGTACTTTATCTACAGGTTATTCTCCTTTAAATATTGCAAATCCTGACTTAAAATGGGAACGTTTGGTTGAGATAAATCCAGGTATCGATTTTGGATTTTTAAATAATAAAATTACAGGTTCTGTAGATTGGTATCAAAGAACAAGTGATCAATTGTTACTAAATAACCCAGTGTCTGTTACAACAGGTTTTAATAGTGCTTTAGTTAACTTAGGTGAAGTAAAAAATCAAGGTTTTGAGTTCGAAATAAGAACAAGAAATATTAATAAAAGAAACTTCTCTTGGCAATCAACCGTTATTGCAACAACAAACGAAAATACTTTAGTTGATTTTGCTGATTCAAACGGACAAATAACGAGTATAGATTCTACTAGACCAGCAGAATGGATTAATCAAGAAGGGCAGCCAATATCTTCTTTTTACGGATATGTTGTAGAGTCAGAAGTGCCAATAGAATTCAGAGACAGACCTTACAGACATGTTGGAGCTGAATTTGGAATGGTTCAAGTAAAAGATTTAAATGGAGATGGTGTTTTAGATGATGAAGATAAAACGATTTTAGGAAATCCTTATCCAGAGTTAATTTGGAGTTTTACAAATGATTTTAAAATCGGAAACTTTGATTTTTCATTCATGTTCCAAGGATCTCATGGTGCAGAAGTACGTAACATTGGTGATCATTATATGTTTAGTCATAATAACAATAGAACATTAAGTGATGAAGCTATAGCTGCAGGTTATGAAACTGAATTCTTAGTTGATAAATATTTTACAAATAGTATAATACAAGATGCATCATACATTGCGTTAAGAAATGTAAACATAGGGTATAGCTTCCCTGAAGAGGTGTTAAAAGATCTAGGTTTTACTAAACTTAGAGTATATGCAACAGGTCAGAATTTAATGTATAAGACAGCAGATAATTATACAGGTTGGAACCCAGAAGCTTTAGATAAAACAAGTCCTACACAATACGGATACCAAAGAGGAGGATCACCAATATATAGAACTATATCTTTTGGATTAGATGTAGATTTTTAATAAAATTTTAATTACTTAATACAATATATTATGAAATTTAAAAAATATATAATTGTCCTTTTAATAGGAGTTTTAGCAACATCGTGTAACGATTTTCTAGAGCCAGAACCGAGTTCTGCAATTACATCAGAAAATTATTATACAACTGTAGCAGAGTTAGAAACCGCTTTGATTGGAGCTTATGATGCTATACAAGGTGCAGGAAATTACGCCAAGGATGAAAATCATGGTGTGCAATATGAGTTTTATGTAACGGAGATGAGAAGTGGAAACACATCAACTAAAATTGCAGATCCAGATGATTTTGCTGACTCTGGACAATTTGAAGCTTTCAACGTGTTACCAACTAATGGTCTTGTTCTAAATTATTATGCTAGTTTTTATGAAGTTATTTTCAGAGCTAACGTAGTCTTAGAAAATTTAGTAAATGTTGATGATGATACTACTGCAATAGAAGCAGAAGCAAAATTTATTAGAGCTTATGCTTATTTCAACTTAGTAAGATTATTTGGTGATATTCCTTTAGTTGATCATGTATTAAGTCCAGAAGAAAAGAATGTTCAATTTACTAGAATTGATACAGAATTAGTTTATGATTTAATTGTTTCAGATTTAATTACAGCAACAGAAGGTTTAGATAATACTTACAGAACTAGAGCTTCAAAAGGAGCAGCACAAGGATTATTAGCTAAGGTATACCTTACGTTAGACGAGCCAGAATATCTTCAAGCACAATTATTATGTGAAGAAATTATTAATAGTGGAGTGTATCAGTTAATTGATTTTAATGATGTGTTTTATACAGAATTAGATAATCAAGAAGTTCTTTTTTCAATAGGTTTCGAATCTATTAACGACAGTCAGACCTTTTCAGCACAATGGATGAATGGAGTTGGTGTTTCAAGTGGTTTAAATTATGCAACTTATGATTTAGTAGATGATTTAAATGAATTTGGAGGTGATATCAGAGTACAGAATTCTTTCAGACAAGATCCTGTTCACTTAACTTCTGTAAGATATCAGTGTGCTAAATATTTCCCTGATGGGGATAATGGAGGTGATACGCCTACACCTGATTTTGATGGTAATCCTGAATTAGCAGGTAATGATTGGATCGTTTTACGTTATGCAGATATTTTATTATTACATGTAGAAGCTATAATGGCTGATGGAAATGAAACTAGTTCAGCGGCAGCATTAGCATCTTTTCAACAAGTTAGAGATAGAGCAGGTTTAACTGATGTTGTTACAAATATAACTTTAGACGATTTATTAATGGAAAGACGTGTAGAATTAGCTTTTGAAAATCATAGACTATTCGATTTAATTCGTTTAGGTAAAGCACAATCAGTATTGTCTGCGTATTCAAACCTTTATGGATTTGGATTTACATCTACTGATTTATTATTACCTATGCCTCAAAATGAAGTGAATTTAAGTGATGGGTTAATGAGTCAAAATCCAGGTTATTAGAATATTAATTTAAAACATTAAAAAATGAAAAATATTAACAGATTAAATAAATATATTTCACATAAACTAATGGCTGTTTCATTACTTGTAACATGCGCTAGTTTAGTAGCCTGTGATCCTTCAATAGATTCATTAGCCTTTGATTTACCTGATGCTAATTCTCAAGAAGACTTAACACCTCCTACAGCTGTCTTTTCAGCTTCAGTTAATGAAGACAATTATTTGACTTATACTTTTGCAAACGAATCGACAAATGCAACAAGTTATTTCTGGGATTATGGAGATGGGAACACTTTTACAGATGATGATGGTGCAGATGGTACTAACACATACCCTGCAGAAGGTACTTATACAATTACACTAACTGCTACAGATAATCTAGGTGTTTTAAGTACATATTCAGAACAAATTGAGGTCATAGAGCCTGAAATTCCAACTACTTTAGTACCTGAAATTCTTGAAGCAGGTTTTGATAATGGAGATTCAGGAGATGCACCTGTAGAGATTGATAGTAGAGATCCATGGAGAAACTCTGATCTTGGAGGTGTACTTCAAATAACATCATCAAATAATTATCATGAAGGTTCTTATGGTGCAAAATTACCAAAAGAAGGCGACAGAGTGGGGTATCAATTAATTGGTGAGTTTACACCTAATAAATTCTATAAATTAAGTTTTAAATATGCATTTAGAGATCAGATAGATACTGAAAATGGAAGCATAAGTGTTGCGATGGTTCAGCCTATGGAATCTATAGATGAGCTAGAAGCTAATACAGTGGGTATAATTACTTATACCGAAGATGTAGCAGGAGTAGGAACTATGGTTAGTGGGGAGTTAACATTTAATTCTGGAGGAAACACATCTCTAGCAATATTCTTTTTCAATGATGCAGATGAAGCTTACATAGATTCGTTCGAGATTGAAGCTTTAGAATAGTCTTTTATTAACATATTTTTACCATAATAATTCACAGGTGAAATTATAGCTGCCTTATTTTTGGGCTGAAAAACTCATCCTTTATTACAAATTATATGAAATTAGATACCCCTACAAAATCGGAAAATACAAAAGTTTTAAATGAGATTATCTCTAGTATTGGAGAGTTAATCAACATGAAAAATTTAGAACCAGGAGATAAGTTACCTTCTGAGCGAACATTGTCCGAGAAATTTGGCGTATCAAGAGGAATTGTAAGAGATGCTATTCAGAAATTAGAACTCTATGGCTTGTTAGCTTCAAAACCTCAAAGTGGAACTTTTGTAGCCAATATAGGAGTTACAGCGATGAATGGAATGATTGAAGATATTTTAAGGCTTGAAGAACAAGATTTTAAAGGCTTAGTTGAAACAAGAATTCTCCTAGAGTTAAAGACAGCTAGGCTAGCTTCTATGAGGAGAACTAAAGCTGATTTAGACAATATGAAATCTGCTTTAACGGCTTATGCAGAAAAAGTAACCCGTGGTGAAAATGCAGTTGAAGAAGATCTTCTGTTTCATTTAGCTGTTGCTAAAGCGTGCGGAAATGCTACCATTAATACGTTTATGTTAATGATAACACCAGAGATTATTACAAACTTTGAAAAACATCATGTTTGTGGTAAAAGTAGAGCTTTATTGGGTATAGAAGAGCATCAGGCTATTTATGATGCCATTGAGCAACAAAATCCACAATTAGCAAAACAAAAAATGAAAGATCACTTTAGTGAGCTATATCATTATTGTTATAACATATAAATTAAATAAACAACAAATATGAAAGTAAAAGGATTAAGGTGGGTAATTATAGGCTTAATTATGCTTATTACCATTATAAATTATCTCGATAGAGGTACTTTAAACTATATGTGGGTCGCTAACATAGAATATGACTTAGTTGATGAGATAAATGTTAGTTTAGAAGAAAATCAAGCTCAATATTTAGCTGAAGATAATACCTATAGGTTAATTTCAAAGCGAGGAGAAGAAATTATTCAAAGAGCAGATCATATTACTTTTAAAAAAGAAGATCCTACAATTGTAGTTAACCGTCAAGGTATGGCTTATGAGTTAGGTATCGTAGATAGCGACGTAAGTGCAGAAGAGGCTTCAAAACAAGCAAAAGATCAATTAGGGATTATTACAATTTTCTTTATGATTGCTTATGGTTTTAGCCAACTGTTTTCTGGTAAATTATATGATAAAATAGGGACGCGTAAAGGTTTTGTTGTTTCGGTATTAATTTGGGGTACAGCAGATGCTCTAACATCTTTAGCTAGAGGTAAAGTTTCATTAACCGGATTTAGAATGATGTTAGGTCTTGGTGAAGCTGGTCCTTGGCCAGGTGCTACTAAAAGTAATGCTGAGTGGTTTCCACAAAAAGAACGTGCATTTGCACAAGGACTTTTTGGTGCAGCTGCATCAATCGGATCTATACTTGCTCCAATAATAATCCTAATGTTGTATATGAGCATTGGTTGGAAAATGACTTTTGTTGTTGTCGGTGGTCTTGGAATCCTATGGTTAATTCCTTGGTTAATTATCAATAAAAAAGGTCCTAAAGAACACAGTTGGATTACAGAAGAAGAAAGAGAATATATATTAAGCGGTCAACCAGAATCTAAAGTAACTAATGAAGTAGGTAAAACTTGGGGACAATTATTATCTAATAAAAAGAATTACTCAGTTATTTTAGGTCGTTTTTTCTTAGATCCAATTTGGTGGATGTTTGTAACATTTTTACCAATGTATTTAGTAGAAGAATTTGGTTTAAATATTAAAGAATTAGCATTCTCAGCATGGATTCCTTATGTAGGAGCAATGATTGGTAGTATTGCTGGTGGTTGGTACTCTGGATTCTTAATAAGAAAAGGAGCAACTGTAGATAAAGCAAGAAAGACAGCAATGTTATTGGGTGGCGCAATTGTGATCCCAGCAATTATAGCATCTGTATTAGTGCCAAATGCTGTTTTAGCAGTTGTTTTAATGGCTTTTGTACTTGGAGGTTTCCAATTTATGATGACTAATATTCAAACATTACCAAGTGATTTACATGGTGGTAAGTCTGTTGGTTCTTTAGCCGGTTTAGGTGGTGCAGCAGCAGTATTAGGTACAATTTTAGCTATTCTTTTCGCAGGATATATTACTAGCTGGCCATTATTATTTGGTTTACTAGGAGCTTTAGTACCATTATCATTAATTTCAATTTACTTGACAGTAGGTAAAATTGAACGGATTGATTAATTTAAAAAATATATAATAATTATAAATTATAAATTATAAATAAAATGAGCAAAAACGAAGGAAAAGTAGCAGTAGTTACTGGTGCTACAGGAGGTATCGGTTTCGAAGTAGCAAAAAGATTAGGAAAAGATGGTTATACTGTTGTTTTAAATGGTATTGAAGATGAAGTAGGTGCTGAAAGAGTAAAAGAATTGACAGCAGAAGGTGTAACAGCTGAGTACATGGGATTCGATGTTACTAAAGAAGAAGAAGTAACTGCAAACATTACTGCAATTGGTGAGAAATACGGAAGAATTGATGTACTTGTAAACAATGCAGGTGGTTTAGGTGGTCGTTCAAGATTTGAAGAAATGACTACTGATTTCTATAGATTTGTTATGGCACTTAATTTAGATTCTGTATTTTTTGCTTCAAGAGCAGCAATACCTTTCTTAAAAAAAGGAGCACACCCATCTATAATTAATTATACATCTAACGCTGGTTGGACTGCGGGTGGACCAGGTGCTGGTATTTACGGGACGTCTAAAGCAGGTGTTCATGCAATTACTAGAGCATTAGCAAAAGATTTAGCTGAATATGGAATTAGAGTTAACGCTGTATCACCAGGTACAATTGATACGCCTTTCCATGCTCAAATTAAAGCAACTAAACCAGAGGTTTTTGCTTCATGGGCTAATAACATTATGTTAGGAAGATTAGGTCAACCTGAAGATGTTGCAGGAGTTGTTTCATTCTTAGCAAGTGAAGATGCTTCTTTTGTAACTGCAGAAACAATCCAAATTGGTGGTGGACAAGCTTTAGGTATCTAAGCAAAACATTATATCATTAAAAAGCGTTATTGTAGACATACAATAACGCTTTTTTTATTTAGAAGAATCCCTAATGATCAATTCGGCATCAAGGATTATTTTATTTAAGCTCTGTTTTACTTTTGGTTCTTTAACACGTTTTAGAAAAGTCTCTGCTGCAATTCTTCCAATATCTCTACTATGCTGATCAATACTAGAAATTGAAGGGGTGACTAAAGATGTAAAAGGTTCATTTCCAAAGCCTATTAAACGAATTTCTTCTGGAACTTTTATTTCTTTTTCGTTTAAAACCTGTAAAGCACCTAAGGCAGCGTAATCACTTGCCACATATACAGCATCTGGCTTGTCTTCCAGTTGAAGTAGATGTTCCATTTCTCGCCTTCCATCTTCAAGACTTAGCGAACTCTCAATAATTAAGCTATCATCTATGGGAAGGTTATTCTTTGAAATAGCATCAACATAACCTTTAATTCTATTATTAAAAATTCGAGTTCTTCTGTAACCTCCAATATGAGCAATACGTTTACAGCCTTTAGAAATTAAATGTTCTACAATAACATGGCTACTGTTGTAATCGTCTATACCAACATAATCTACATTCAGATCATTTTCCCCACGATCAAATAATATTAATGGGATACCATTGGCTTTTATTTTTTCGTAATAAGATAAATCAACAGTTTCATTAGCCATTGAAGCAATGATCCCATCTACTTGAGTGTACAGTAATGTGTCTATATTTTTACATTCCTTTTCAAAAGATTCGTTAGACTGTGTAATGATAATATTATAGCCAGCTTTATTAAGTACGGCTTCCATTTGTTCAACTACCGATGAAAAGAAATTACTATTTGTTTTTGGTACTACAACACCCACTAAATTACTTTTTCCTTTCCTTAATGCACTCGCTAGATGATTAGGTTGGTAGTTTAATTCTTTAGCAACACGTTTAACAGCTGCTTTTGTTTTTACGCTGATACGCGAGTCATCATGTAGAGCTTTAGAAACTGCTGCAGGTGAAATATTTAGCACGTTTGCGATGTCTTTTATTGTTGTTCTTTTTTTATTCACCTAGTTTTTATATATTTGCTTAAACGTTTAAGCAAAAGTAGTGCTTTTAACTATAAAAATCAAAATCATACTGTTTTGATTTATTTTTAAAAATAAAGGTTAAACGTTTAAGCAAAACAACAAATTATAACTAATTAAACGAATATTTAGAATGAAAAAAGTAGTCACTTTTGGAGAGATTATGCTAAGATTAGCTCCTCAACAATTTTTAAGGTTTTCACAAGCATCAACTTTTGATGTTGTTTACGGTGGAGGAGAATCTAACGTAGCAGTATCATTAGCCAACTACGGTGTGCCAGTAGACTTTGTTACGCGTTTACCAAAAAATGATATTGGAGAATGTGCAATGATGGAGATGCGTAAAAGAGGTGTTGGTGTAGATAAAATTGTTTATGGTGGAGATCGTTTAGGGATTTATTTCTTAGAAACAGGAGCTGTAAGTAGAGGTAGTAAAGTTGTTTATGATAGAGCACATTCTGCAATTTCTGAAATTGAACCAGGAATGGTGGATTGGAAAGCAGCGTTTAAAGATGTTGCTTGGTTTCATTGGACTGGGATCACTCCTGCAATTTCTCAAGGTGCAGCAGATGCATGTTTAGAAGCTGTAAAAGTAGCTAGCGAAATGGGGGTTACAATCTCAACAGATTTAAATTATAGAGCTAAACTTTGGACATATTGTGATGATGCACATAGAGAAAAAGTAATGACAGAATTAACCTCTTACTGTGATGTTGTTTTAGGAAATGAAGAAGATGCAGAAAAGCATTTTGGTATTCATCCAGAAGGTTTAGACGTTCATAAAAATGGACACGATGTAAAAGCTGAAGCATTTTTATCAGTTTGTAAACAAATGATGGCAAAATTCCCAAGAGCTAAAAAAGTTATTACAACTTTAAGAGGTTCTATATCTGCATCACATAATACTTGGGCTGGAGTTTTATACGATGGTACTAAAATGTTCGAAACGCGTCAGTATCAAATTACAGATATCGTTGATAGAGTAGGTGGAGGTGATTCATTTATGGGAGGATTAATTTATGGATTATTAAAATATCCTGAAGACGATCAAAATGCATTAGACTTTGCAGTAGCAGCTTCATGTTTAAAACATACAATTAAAGGTGATGCTAACTTAGTAACAGTTTCTGAAGTAGAAAAATTAATGGGAGGTGATGCCTCTGGACGTGTAGCAAGATAAGTTATGGCAAATTATACAAGAATAGAAGTCGCAAATGTTATGAAAGAAACCGGAATGGTTCCTTTATTCTATAACGCAGATTTAGAAATCGGTAAAAAAGTAATCAAAGCTACTTATGATGGTGGTGCACGTTTATTAGAATTTACTGCAAGAGGTGATTTTGCTCACGAAGTTTTTGGAGAGCTTAATAAATGGGTTCTTAAGGAATTACCAGGAATGATTATGGGTGTCGGATCTGTTACAGATGCAGCTTCTGCTTCTCGTTTTATGGCTTTAGGTGCTAACTTTATTGTAACACCAGTTTTAAGAGAAGATATTGCTATTGTTTGTAATAGACGTAAAGTAGCTTGGTCTCCAGGTTGTGGATCTTTAACAGAGATCTGTAGAGCTGAAGAATTAGGTTGTGAGGTTGTTAAATTATTTCCAGGGGGAATTTACGGTCCTGGTTTTGTTAAAGCAATAAAAGGCCCTCAACCTTGGACTAGTGTTATGCCTACAGGAGGTGTTGCGCCAACTAGAGAAAATTTAGAAGGATGGTTTAAGGCAGGTGTTACTTGTGTTGGTATGGGATCTCAATTGATCGCTAAAAATGCTGATGGTAACTATGATTTAGCTAAAATTGAATCAGATACTAAAAATGCTTTAGAAATTATTAAATCACTACGTAGTTAAAACCTTCAATAGTGACCATTAAGGAACTCTCTATTATTTCAGGCTTCTCCGTTTCAACGGTATCAAAAGCTCTAAATAATAAGATAGATGTTAGTAAAACAACACGTAAATCTATTCAAGCCATTGCTAAAGAATTGAATTATGTGCCCAATAATTTTGCTGTTGCATTAAGAGTTAAAAAATCACATGCTACAATTGCTGTGGTTTTACCAGAGGTGACTAAAAAATCCTATAACCAAGCACTTTGCCATGTTCAAAAATCGGCAGAAGACTTTGGTTATAGGATTTTATTATTTCAATCTTTTAACTCACCTTCCAATGAAATGGATTACATCAAAAGTTTAAATGATGGGTCTACTGATGGTATTATAGTGATTTCAAAAGAAGATAAGCATAAGTCAGATTATGCATACAATTCTATTCCTATTGAATTATTAAATATAAAAGAGAATCTTTCTCTAGATGAGATAAAAGAACTTTCATATAACAGTCTATTAAATCTGTTAATAGATTAGTATATGTTTGTTTTTGGTCCTTAATTTTATCGATTTATCATTTATATTAATTTCAATTAAATAATTAACTTTTCAAGTATAAATCTGCGTTTATTTTGCTTAAAATGTTAAAATAAATGATTCCTAAACGGCCTAAATATGGCGTTTTTTCTTAAAAATTTTAAAATAAATTAATATTTTAATTTGTAATGATCAGTCTTTTAGATTATTGTGTTCTTGTGGTTTTTGTCTATTTTTTTTATAGATAAATTACGAAAACGTTTTAGTTAACAGGATTTTAACTATATTTGGTATACCAATCTGGTAAACCAATTTTTTATTGAATTTATATTCTATTGTCTCTAACATAATCGATAGAATATTATGAGATAAAAATTTTTAAACAACAATTAACAAAAACTTATCTTATGCAAAAACAACTCAAATTTTTTAAAATGAAATTGATGCCTCTTTTGGTATTTATTTTATTTGGCTTAGCATTGAATGCTCAGCAAACAGTTACAGGTACTGTTATAAGTCAACCTGATGGACGACCTCTTCCAGGAGCAAATATTCTAGTAAAAGGAACAGCTACTGGGGCAACTACAGATTTTGATGGTAATTATACTATTGAAGTTCAGAATTCTAGCGCTATATTAATATTTAGTTACATCGGTTTTACTCCCAAAGAAGTAACTGTAGGTAATAAAGCAGTGATAGATATTACATTAATTGAAGACTCTAGCCAACTTAGCGAAATTGTTGTTGTTGGTTATGGTGCTCGTAGAAAAAGTGATGTTACAGGTTCTGTGTCTTCTGTAAAAGCAGATGAGTTAACTGCTTTTCCTGTGTTAGATGCTGAGCAGGCACTACAAGGACGTGCAGCAGGTGTTGTTGTACAATCTAATAATGGTGGTGAGCCAGGAGCTCCTATTAAGATAAATATTAGAGGTAATACTTCAATCAATGCGAGTAGTGACCCACTTATTGTGGTAGATGGGTTTGTAGGTGCAAATATGCCTCAAGCTGGAGATATTGAATCATTACAGGTTTTAAAAGATGCTTCTGCAACGGCTATTTATGGTTCTCGTGGATCTAATGGTGTTGTTTTAGTAACAACTAAAAAAGGTAGAAGTGGTAAAATGGTAATAGAAATAAACTCTACTTATGCGGTTCAAAGTACAGCTAATAGATTAGATTTATTAAATGCAAATGATTTTGCAGATTATCAAAATCAGGTAAGAGAAAATGTTGCTTTAACAACAGGAGATCCATCTACACCTTATGTTCAAGGAGATTATGATACGGATTGGCAAGATTTAATCTACAGATCAGGTAATACTGCAAATCATCAAATTTCCTTTTCAGGAGGTTCTGATAAAATAAACTTTTATGCTTCTGGTACTTATTTTCAACAAGATGGTATAATAGTTAACTCTGGTTACGAAAGGGTGTCTCTCTTATCTAATATAGATGCGCAATTAACAGATAAATTAAAGGTAGGACTTAATTTAACGGGAGGCTCTAGTAAAAAGAGTGGTGTAACTACTCAGTCTGATGGTTCTGTTACTGTTGGTGGTGATGATGTTGTTTCTTTAGCAATGCGTTTTGCTCCAGATAAAGGCGTATATAATCCTGACGGTACTTTTTCTACAAACGATAAAATAGGAGATAAAGTAGATAATCCTTATGCAGTTGCTACACAAAGAGATGATGATACAGAGATAGATAATTTTAGAGCTAATTTTTATGCTAATTATGACATTATTGAAGGTCTTACATTTAAAACGACTTTTGGTTTAAGTAGTCAAAATACATTTAGAGGAATATATATGCCAAGAACTTTAGAAGTTACAGCTGGTGGAGGTACTGATGGAAGAGCTATTATGACAGAAGATAAAACTGAATCTCTATTAAGTGAAAATTACTTGACGTATAAAAAAGAAATAGGAAAAGGAGAATTAACATTATTAGCAGGTTATTCTTATCAAAAAACAACTAATAAAGGATTTTATAGCGAAGGTACTGGAACCATTTCAGACTCTTTTTCTTACTATGGTTTATGGACTGCAACTAATTTATTAAATGGTGGTTCTGGAGACATTTATGTAAATGAAACAGAAATTCAATCTCAATTCGGTAGGGTTAATTATGATTATGATGACAAATATTTATTAACTGCTACTGTAAGACGTGATGGTGCTTCTAATTTCGCTGAGAATGAAAAATATGCCATTTTTCCATCAGCAGCATTAGGTTGGAAAGTTTCTAATGAAGATTTTATGAAAAATTACGATAATATTTCTAGCTTAAAATTAAGAGCTAGTTATGGTGTTACCGGTAACCCTTCTATTGGTGCTTACGAGTCGTTAGCAAGTTTAGCGAGTATATATGCTTCTAGTAATGGATTAACTGTACCAGCAATTACACCATACCAAAATGCTAATCCAAATTTAAAATGGGAATCATCTTACCAATCAAACTTTGGTCTTGATGTAGCTTTATTTAATAGTAAAGTGTCAATGTCTTTTGATTATTATAATATTGATACTAAAGATGTACTTATGTTTGATAACAGTATCCCTTGGTATTTTGGTAACTATAATGATGAAATAATTACAAATGTTGGTGAAATTAATAACACAGGGTTTGAATTTTCTGTAAATACAAGAAACATTATTACAGACGATTTTAGTTGGACTACAGATTTAGTTTTCTCTAGAAATAAGAACACAGTAGAGAAATTAATATTTGGTGCTGATTATTTTGGTGATGGTGCTCCAAGTTACTTTAGTGTAGATAACAATTATATATTAAGAGAAGGTGAAGAAGTTGGGCTATTTTATGGTTATGAATATGCAGGTGTATACCAAGGTGGTGCAGTGCCAACAGGTACAGCTACTTTACCAGATGGTGTAGCTGGTGATCCATTGTTTTTAGATTTAGATGGTAATGGTGATGTTACTAATGATGACAGAAAAATTATTGGTAACCCTAACCCAGATTATACTTGGGGAATTACAAATAGCTTTACGTATAAAAACTTTGATTTAAATATCTTTTTTCAAGGATCTCAAGGTGGAGATATTTTTAATATGACTAATGTGCAGTTAAATAATGGTGATTCTAATACAACGTATGAATATTATAATAATGCTTGGACACCAGAAAACACAAATACAAATCAACCTAGAGTAGGTAACAATAGTTCTAGAGAAATTTCATCTCGTTTTGTGGAAGATGGTAGTTATATTAGATTAAAAAATATAGCAATAGGCTATTCTTTTTCTTCAGATATGATTGAGAAATTAGGTTTATCAAATCTAAGATTTACTGTTAGTGCACAAAATTTATTAACTATTACTGATTATTCTGGTTTAGATCCTGAGGTTAATTACTACGGAGCTTCTGGAGATAATAATACTTCAAGTAATACAGTAAGAGGATTTGATTTTGGAAATTACCCAACCGTAAAATCGGTTAGTTTTAGTCTAAATGCGAAGTTTTAATTATTGGAGAAGGAAAACAATTTAAATTAAAAAGAAAAAATTATGAATACATATAAAATTATATTGTTATTGATGGGATTGTCAATAATGGGATGCTCAGACTTAGAAGAAGAACCGGTTGGTTTATTGTCTCCGGATGGATTCTTCTCTACTGTAGATGATTTACAATTAGCTATAGATGGTTCACTAACTCACGCTATAAACGAAGAGATATGGGGAAGAAAACTTTCTGTGTCATTAATGTTACGTTCAGATATGGTGAAGCTTCAATCTTCTCAAACGTATAGAGTAGAGATGGATATGCATAATATTACGGGTGAAAATGAAATGGTTTACGATCCATGGACAAGAATTTGGTTAGGTATAAGTGCAGCAAATACAGCTATTGCTGGTGCTGAAAGTGTATCAGCAGATGATGATATTAAAAATCCTGTTGTGGCTCAAGCTTATTTTGCAAGAGCATTTTATTACTTTCATTTGGTAAGATTATTTGGAGATATTCCTTATTTCGATCGTCCAGCTGGTGAGGAAGCAGATTTTTCTGTTGGCCTAACTGCTGAAGAAGAAGTGTATGATAATATCATTGCAGATTTAGAATTTGCTAAAACTTGGTTGCCAGAAACAGTAATATCAAGATCTGTACCATCTAAAGCAGCAGCAAGCTCGTATTTAGCATTGGTTTATTTAACAAGAGCAGGAACTAACGATATGGCTTATTTTCAATTAGCATTTGATGAAGCTAAGGAAGTAATAGATAATAGCGGAACTTATGTTCTAGGTTTAGATCCAGATTTTCAAGCTTTATTTGATGCTAATAGAATTGATGCTTCTATAGAGCCAATTTTTGCATTAGATTATAATGCTAACGAAGCAGCAGATAATTCTTATGACCAAATAGCACCTATGTCTGGCGTTAGAGGTGATGATAATGAAGAGGGTTGGTCTGTTGTAGCTCCTACTATGGCTGTTTATGATTCTTTTGAGCCTGGAGACTATAGAAGAGATGTTAGCTTTCAAACAAAAGCTACAATCGGAGGTGTACCGGTAGATTATACAGAATTTACTATAAGTGGGCATGAGCATGCTGCAAACGTTCCATATATTGCAAAATACACACGTTACCCTGGTGAATATGCTAAAGGAAATAAAAGAGCGACAAGTCATAATTATTCTATGATGCGTTATGCAGAGGTATTATTAATTGCAGCAGAAGCTGGAGTTGAAATAGGAAACCCTTTAGCATTAACTTATCTCAATGAGGTTAGAGGTAGAGCTAGAAATGGTGGTCAATCTACTTCAGGTGGTTATGATGAAGCTACTTTCCCTTCATCTACAATTCCTATGGATCTTAGTAATATTACCGTTGCAGATGTTTTAGAAGAACGTAGAATAGAACTTGCTTTTGAAGGTAAAAGATGGTACGATATTAAGAGAAGAGATTTAGGAAATCAAGTATTTAGTGCTTCTGGTTATGAAGGTGCTAAACCTGATTTTAATCCTAGTGTAGATTATGATACTCCAATACCGCAAGATGAAATAAACAGAAATCCTAATCTTGCAGGATTATAATAGTCGTAAAGATTAATTAAATTGATTACTGTCCTTGTGTTTATTTGATATAAATACAAGGACAGTTTTTTTATTGCAATTGAGTTAACTATAGTATTTTACTACGCCAAAGTAAGTATAATAGAGCTTTAATGTTATAGTGTATGCGCTTCCTGTCAGATAACCAGTTAGTTGTTTATACAGCTAGTATGTACAATATGGAGTTATTATTTGTAAGCTGTAAGTTGATTGATTTTTGAGTAGAAGTTAATCAACCAAACACTTTAAAACTTTTACAGTTCGTTTAGATTTAATAAAAGCAATATAATAGAGACCTGAATTTAAATCTGAAACATCTAATTTATATTTTTTAAGCCGATTTTCAGTAGAGATAGTCTTTCCTTCAGAAGTGTACAAAGTAATAGCATCATAATCGTCAGCTTTAGCATTTTTAAAAGTTACGATATGTTTTGAAGGATTTGGAGAGAGTACAATTTCTTCAGCTCTAGTTTTAATTTCAGATATTGATAACGGACCAATCTCTTCGATACTAAAATTAGCAAAGCGTACAATTTCATCCTTTAAATCTTCACTATTATTTAGACTTCTGTAAACGCCCCATTTTGGTCGCGCAAACGTAGCTCCATCTTGCCATGTATCCATGGTTTCATTTGTGTAACTTAATATTGAATCACCATTAGACACACGATCAATATTAATGCTATAACTACCTTCGTTTCCAAAAGAAATAATTTCGGTTACTTCTACCCAATTTCCTCTTAGTAAATCGAGATCAGCAGTTTGGATTGTGCTTTGATTATTAGTAGCAGTATATCGTAATTCTATACGATCTGGGTTTGCTTTGCGAAGCGTTAATGTTATCATTGGTATTGATTCATAAGGTCCTCCTACTGCTTTAATTTGATGAATATGTGTAAAACTTGAAGAAACCTGAAAATCACTAGGTAATTTAAACTTCCATTTATATTCAACAGTTTCACCCTCTGTAGCTTTTAAATTATTAGGTGATGAGTTGTAAGTCTTAATCTCTACACGTTGTCTATCAAAATTTTGACAACGGTCATTATCAGGTGTTTTATGAGAAATAAATTGAAAGACATTGGTGTTTAATTCCGTGTCAAAAACTTCATCTATATGACGACCAAAATCTGTATGAATACAATCTGGAACCTCTACAGCATTATATCCAGGAGCTAAAACAGCGTTAATATCTTCGTAAGTGTTTCCTGCTCCGTTTGCATTTAAAATGGTTTGAGAGTTTCCTAATAAAGTCCCAAAAAAGGTAATGTTTAAAATTAAAAATGTTTTTTTCATAATCCTGAGTAATTGGTTAACCAATTTTGATTAACTAAGATAGTGTTATTTAACCTGAATTAGAATAACCAAAGGCAAAATTATCAGGACTAAGAGTTGATGATTTTGTATTAATACAATGTATTTTTTATGCTTTTATATATTCACTTTATTGATTAGCATTTTTTTAAACGAAAAAGTGATGGTTGAGTGTGTTTTATGTGTTTAAAAATTAGCTATTTAAGTGTTGTTTTTGTTGAATTTATAGTTTTGGAAACAAGAGTTCTGAATTATGAATTTCTGTATTTACTGATGTAAATATGAATATAAATTAATTTTTTATATAATTTATTAATTATAATGTTTTTACTGATTTTTTTGATTATATTTGGTAAACCAGATTGGTAAACCAATTTTAATACGATTAAAACTCTATATAATACGTAGTTAGAATTGTGTAAAATGAATAATAACTAAAAAAACAACAATTATGAAACAACAACTACTCTTTGCGTTACTTTTTGTAACAGCTATTGGATTTTCTCAAACATTTGACAATATTCCAACAGGAACCGGCTATTACATTAATAAATTAATTGTAAGTCCAAATGGATCAGATTTAACAAATGAATTAATTGAGGTTAGAGGTCCAGCTAATGAAATTATTCCTGAAGATTTATGGTTACTGGTAATTGATGGTGATGGAAACGCTAGCAATTATGGAAAAGTAACTCAAGAAATTCAATTAGGAGATGGTACAAGAACATTTGGTGCTAATGGCATTTTTGCTATTGTTTGTAATTATACAGATGAAGATACAGCTGTCGTTACAACAAGTCCTTATGCTTCTTTAATGGATTCAGATGCTAGTGTTCTTACTATTGAGTTAACAGGGAATGATGTTACAGGTGGTAGTTCTAGTAATGTTTCTACACAAACACCAGATATAGGTTATAATGGTAATTTTGCAGATGCTTCTGGTTCTTATATGTTAATTCAAGGAGAAGATCCAGATGGTGTGGCTATTGACGGTCCTGAAGCTGGAGATGGTCTAGCTTTCGATGGTGTTATAGATTCTGTAGGTCCACACACTTCATGGATTTTATATGATTCAGTGGCTTATTTAGATGATGATATAGAAAACGATTTTCCAGAAAGAGGTTATGCTCAAATTGTTTTCGCTCAAGATATGGCAACTAATGGAGTAAATCAAACTGCAACTACAAGTGCTACTATGATTGATTTTCCAGGATCAGATCCACATGTTATTATAAGACAAGGAACAAATACAGGTTTTACAACTAATGATTGGGCAATTGGTGATACAAGCGGAGATTCACCTGATTGGGAATTGGATCAAGATGATACATTACCTATGGCTTTTAGAGAATGGGCAGGTATTAATACCGTTTATGGTGCATTAAATCCTACAGCAAACACTTTGTCAACTGAAAGTTTTGAATTAAATAGTTTTAGTATTTATCCTAATCCAGCAGATGTAACTATAACAATTACATCATTAGATCAAACAATTGATTCTGTTGAGTTATTTAATGTGCTTGGAAGAAGTGTATTACAAACTTCAGTTTTAACTAATGATACTGTAAATGTATCTGATTTAGCTTCAGGGATTTATTTACTTAAAATAAAATCTGGAATTAATTCAGTAACTAAAAGAATTATTATTGAGTAGTGTTTTTAATTTTTAGCAATGAAGGGCAACTTAATTTTTAAGTTGCCCTTTTCTTTTTAAATTGAACTCTGAATTTAAGGCCTATTAGTTATAAATGATGAGAACCGAGTGCAGAGTATCTAAGAAGTATCAACGGGAGAATCTTCAAGAGTCTATATAATATTAAAACTTGTTTACTTACTAGAGTAACTTTGCAATTGTAGATTAATGCTTTCTCAGGAATGAATATGAGGATAAGGTTTGGTTTCTTTTTTAGCTATACTATTATGTTTTTAAAAATACAGACGAATGACTTCTTCTTTTTTTTATTATGATTAACTAAATCGCAATATGTATTTATAATTAAGAATGGAAGATAGAATGTCAATAAAAAAAAGCTAAACAATATTATATTGCTTAGCTTTTTTATAGTTGGTTTTAAACCCTTTAAAAAATTTGTGTTTATTTTATTGTTGAATAAGACCTATCAGTTCTTTGTCATTATTTTCCTTAAGTAATGGCGATTTCTTTCCTGGGATATAATTTTCTTTATCGTCCCATTTAGGATTTTTATAAATCAGATCTTCTTCTTTGGCTCCCTTAGTCACTTTAGGGTAGCCATTATCATCGAATAAACAATTAGATATAATATTCTTAAAACCTTTAATATTAACAGGCGTTTCTGATTTATAACTATTAATAAAAACTGAATTTTTAATCGTTACTTCGTTAATACCATTTGTAATAAGAGATCTTCCTTTTTCTTCATTAGCAACTCTATCAAATACACTATTTGTAATTGTTAGTATACCTCCTTCAGCATTTACATCTAATACGTTTCTAGTATAATTTACAGCAAATTCTTCAATATCTTTAAATATACAATTGTCAACTACAATTTCTAAAGCGCTGTACCTTCCATAGTCATCATTTTTATAAGATGAAAGATTTAAACCTCTATAACTATTTATAAATTTAGAGTTTTTGAAAGTTAAATTACGAGCTAAAGTCCCTTCATAAGCTTTATAAATACTTCCTCCATTTTGAGTTGTGAAGTTTTGAAACGTACAATTTTCTGCATTAAGTGCATATGCTTCAGATTCTAATTTGTCTGGTGATACTATAGCGTATTTAGGTGGGCTGCTATGAGTGGCATCAAAAGTTATATTTTTTAATACAAGAGATACGCCTTCATTAATACGGATAAAGTAATTAAAAGGCTTTTCGATATCACCTTGCATTTTAAAAACAGAGCGACCTTCACTTGCTCCAAGTACCGTAATGTTTTTGTTCACTTTAAGGCTTTTATTAAATTCATAAATCCCAGGTTTTAAAGTAATAACATCACCATCTTTCGCTCTACTAAATACTTTAGATAAGGTGCCAATTCCGGGGTCTGCAATTAAGTCTCCGGCTTTAGTGACTGGAGCTACGATATTTGGTTTCCAACCAGGACCAGTTCTAGCTTTTAAAGCCATTGGAATGTTAGTATTGTTTAAGTTAAATGCTCCTGCAACATAAGATTCTCTTGTGGTATCTGTAATATCTTTATTAGGGCTTTTATTTGTACTACTTACACTTGTAAGTATTGGGTTATTTTCTGTTGGCATAGGTAAAGACTTTAAGAGAGTCCAATCTATACTTGCTTTTGTAAAGTATTGAGGGTTTACCATAGCCTCACTATCTACAATATTTCCAGAGAATGTAATGCCATCAACAGTATCAACATATTCTGCTATTTTTCCACCGTTGGTATTGGTAATAAGATTATTTGCAAAAACAGTATTAATTGGTGCTAGGCTTAATTCTTCATTTTTACCGCCTCCAAACGTCATGGGGCCACAGTTAATAATAGTGTTGTTTTGTATGTCGACATTTTTAACTTGGTTATAACGGTTTAATGGAGAGTTTGGTACACCATTCATAATAACAATTGGTCCTCTAAAATCATCCCCAGTTAAACCAATTAATAAATTATTTCTTACAATATGACCTTCGTTTATAATTCTAATTCCTCCTGTTTTAGATACGTTATTTCCTAAAAAAACATTGTTTTCTACAAGCGCATTATTACCATGTCTAAGGGTTAGCGTTCCCTTGCTTTCAATAAAAAGGTTGTTTCTAAAAATATTATCTCCAGATTTGTTAGAGATAATTTCTATTTCACCATCACATTGTTTAAATGTATTGCTCTCAATGATGGTTTTTGAAGATTTCATAGAGTTATCACTTGTGCCAATTCTAATCGTTTCTCCTCCATTTTCTCCCAAGTCTGGTCGAGTCCCAAAATAATTATGATCTATTTGGTGGTTGTTTTCAGTATGCTCTTCTCCTTTTAGCCAAACAACCACCGTTGTTCCTGCAGAAGTTTTACCTGTAAAGTTGTTGTGATCTACGCGGTTATTTTTACCCCAAAGATCTACCCAGTGATTTTTTATGCCATCAGCGACATCAAAATAAGAGATAGTAGAATTTGTAAACCTGCAATTATTAGCAAATTCCTTAGAGTTTTTTCTAAATTGTACAACGTGTTTAGAGGTTGAGTTTCCATCTTTAAACCAAAGTCCACTTACAATAACGTGGCTACCATAAATACTTAAACTAGAATCGCCCGATAAAATAACTTCACCAGGGGTTTCAGCTTTAATAATTATAGGGTTTTCTTTAGTTCCATTACCATGGGCTAAAAGGTTTGCGTCTTTCCATTCACCGTTTTTTAATACAATAGTTCCGCCGTTAGAGATTTTTGAAATTGCGGTATTATATTCTGTGAGATTTGAAACTGTAATATCTTGCGCTTTTGTAGAGTTTAAGATAAAAAAAGCGCTAATAAAAAGTAGTAGATGTGTTGTTTTCATTTGTTAAATTAGTTCAGTATTTCTATAACATAAAAATAAGCAAAAACAGTTCTATTTTTTAATTATAGCACTAAAAATCAGTAATAATTACGTTGTTTTTCTAATTAAATTTTATGATTTATTATGTAAATTGCTTCATCTTAAAATAACAGCTAAATTATTAAGCTTAAAATCCTAAATAAATTCTGAAAAAGGCAATACAATACATGGTTATCAGTGCTTTGGCTTTCACATTTTTAAATGTGTTTGTAAAGACCTTAAATGATTTTAGCGTTTATCAAATTGTGTTTTTTAGATCACTAGGATCATTATTTTTTACGTTTCCATATTTATTGAAAAATAAAATTTCAATCTTAGGAAATAAAAGAGGTTTGTTAGTTTTACGAAGCATTTTTGGACTCATTTCTATGACTTTATTTTTTCTGTCTATAAAATATATAGCCATGGGAACAGCAGTTTCAATTCGGTATATAGCCCCGATTTTTGCTGCGTTTTTTGCCTTGTTTTTTTTGAAGGAAAAAGTAAGACCTATGCAATGGTTATTCTTCGGAATTGCTTTTTTAGGCGTCCTTATTTTGAAGGGATTTGATAGTGAAATGCAAGTTGAAGGTGTTGTTTATGCTTTAATATCTGCCTTGTTTTCTGGCTTGATTTTTATAACAATCAGAAAAATTGGGAGTAATGATCATCCTGTAGTAGTTGTCAATTATTTTATGGTAATATCTACTGTAATTGGCGGATTTTTAACGATTAACAGTTGGGTTACTCCAGTTGGGATTGAATGGTTAATATTAATGAGTTTGGGTGTTTTTGGGTATTTTGCTCAGTTATATATGACCAAAGCCATGCAAGTAGGAGAAACTAATCAGGTCGCTCCTTTAAAATATCTCGAAGTTATTTTTACCATGATAATCGGTTTAGTATGGTTTGGTGAAACTTATACGATGTGGAGTTTATTAGGGATTTTACTCATTGTATTTGGTTTAACATTGAATGTTCTTACTAAGAAAAAAGCTTAATATTTAGAACAATTCTGAAGCAATAGCTTTTACATTATCACTTTTTCCCATAGAGTAGTAGTGCAATACTGGCACACCTGCCTGTTGCAATTCTTTAGATTGTTGTATCGCCCATTCTACACCTACTTGTCGTACTTGTTCGTTCGATTTACAGCCATCAACAGCATCAATTAAATCTTCCGGTAAATCAATTTTAAAGACTTGTGGTAATAATTGTAAATGGCGTTTTACAGCAAGCGGTTTTATACCTGGAATTATAGGCACATTTATACCTTCTGCTTTTGCCGCTTTTACAAATTCGAAATATTTATTGTTATCAAAAAACATTTGTGTAACCACATAATCTGCGCCAGCATCTACTTTCTCTTTTAAGCGTTTTAAATCTGTTTTTAAAGAAGGAGATTCAAGATGTTTTTCAGGGTAACCAGCAACACCAATACAAAAATCAGATTTATCATCCGCTTCAAGAACATCATGTAAATAGTGTCCATTGTTTAGGTTTTGAATCTGACTCACCAAGCCTTTTGCAAATTGATGTCCACCATCACAAGCTTCAAAATATTGCTGATGTTTCATGGCATCTCCTCGTAATGCCATCACATTATTTAAGCCTAGATAATGACAATCAACCAATAAGTATTCAGTCTCTTCTTTTGTAAAGCCACCACATAACACATGCGGAACCGTGTCTACATCGTACTTGTGTTTTATAGCAGCACAAATACCAACAGTTCCAGGTCGCATACGTGTAATTTTGCGATCTAAAAGCCCTTGTTTTTCTATATAGAGATACTCTTCTCTAGAGGTTGTAACATCTATAAATGGAGGTTTAAATTCCATTAAAGGATCTATATTATTATAGAGTTGTTGTATGCTATTTCCTTTTCTTGGTGGAATAATTTCAAAGGAAAATAACGTTTTTCCGTTAGCGTTTTTTATGTGATCTGTTACTTTCATGTACTTTCAGTTATTGTTTTAATATGGTCACATGTTGTTCGCTAATAATCATTTTGATAAATGATAATGTTTTAAACATGCTCGTTTCATACTATTGCCCACGAAAGTGGGTGTCTTTTTAATGTAATATCTTTTATTTTGGCGTTACCTAAAGGTCGCGCTTTCCGTTATATCTTTTTACTTGTTTTCGATACAATGTTCCTATCGTCACATTACTCAAACTGACGTAAAAAGGATGCCACTTCAACTGCAAAGCAATCACGATTTCTTCCATTATAATTTGGATGAGTAATCGCTAACGCACTAATCTGCAATGTTAGGACTCAACCATTTCGTTGCTTCTTCATTAGAAATAGCTCTTCTTTTAGAGTAATCTTCAACCTGATCTTCTTTTATTTTTCCTAATCCAAAATATTTAGCTTCTGGGTTTGCAAAATAGTAACCACTAACACTTGCTGCTGGCCACATTGCTAAACTTTCTGTAAGCTCAACTCCAATGTTTTCTTCAACATTTAAAAGGTTCCAAATGGTTTTCTTCTCTAAGTGATCTGGGCAAGCAGGATAACCAGGTGCTGGTCGAATTCCTTTATAGCTTTCTTTAATTAAATCAGCATTAGATAGGTTTTCATCATTAGCATAACCCCAATGTTTTGTTCTTACTTCTTTATGTAAATATTCAGCAAAAGCTTCGGCTAATCTATCGGCTAAAGCTTTAATCATAATGGAATTATAATCATCGTGCTCTGCTTCAAATTGTGCTGCTAGTTCTGCAGTTCCAAACCCTGTTGATACACAAAAACAGCCCATGTAATCTTGCTTCCCTGTTGCTTTTGGCGCTATAAAATCTGATAAAGCAATGTTTGGCTTCCCTTCTGATTTTTTAGATTGCTGACGTAGCGTTAAGAATTTGAATTTGTCTGGTCGAGCGGAGTCGAGACCTTCTTGGGATGCTTCGGCAGGCTCAGCATGACAATCCTTAATCTCAATATCATCATCATTAGTCGTATTGGCTTCAAACAAACCAAAAATGGCTTTTGCCTTTAAAAGCTTTTTATCAAAAATACGTTTCAATAATACTTTTGCATCGGCAAATAATTCTGTGGCTTGTTCTCCAACGACATTATCCGTTAAAATTTCTGGATATTTTCCATGTAAATCCCAGCTCCTAAAGAAAGGTGACCAATCGATAAATTCTTCAAGTTTAGTGATGTCAAAATCTTCTATAATTTGAATGCCTAATTCCTTAGGTTTTACAATTTCGGAAGCAGTCCAATCAATTTTAAATTTGTTTTTTCTAGCGTCTTTAATTGTTAGATATTCTTTTTTTCTAGTTCGTTTTAAGAATTGCTCTCTAAAAAAATCATATTCCTCACGAATCTGATTTTTATAAATTTTGCTATCTTTTTTAAGTAAATCACCAACAACGGTTACTGCTCTAGAGGCATCATTGATGTGCACAACAGTATTTGCATAATGTGGAGCGATTTTTACAGCAGAATGTGCTCTAGAGGTTGTTGCTCCACCAATGATTAACGGAATTTTTACATTTTGTTTTTCTAGCTCTTTAGAAACGTAAACCATTTCATCAAGGGATGGTGTAATTAATCCGCTCAAACCAATAATATCGACCTTTTCCCTTATGGCGGTTTCTATAATTTTTTCTGGTGGAACCATAACACCAAGATCAATGATTTCATAGTTATTACAACCTAAAACAACACTTACAATATTCTTTCCAATATCATGCACATCGCCTTTTACGGTGGCCATTAAAATACGACCTGCAAATTCTTGTTTTCCATCTTTTTCGGCTTCAATAAAGGGTTGAAGATAAGCCACTGCTTTTTTCATTACTCGTGCTGATTTCACCACTTGAGGTAAGAACATTTTACCGCTTCCAAATAAATCACCAACCACATTCATACCAATCATTAAATGACCTTCAATAACGTGAATTGGTTTGTCTGAAGCCAAACGTGCTTCTTCCACATCTTCAATAATAAAGGCATCAATACCTTTAACTAAAGCATGCGTAATTCGTTCTTGTAAAGCATCACTTCTCCATTCTAAAACCTTTTCTTCATGTTCTTTTTTCTGTCCTTTTAAAGATTCAGCAAAATCTAAAAGTCGTTCGGTTGCATCATCACGTTTATCAAACAAAACATCTTCTACACGTTCTAGTAATTCTTTGTCTATTTCGTCATAAATTTCGAGCATGGTTGGATTAACGATTCCCATATTCATACCGTTTTTAATCGCATGATATAAAAAGGCAGAATGCATCGCTTCACGTACAATATTATTTCCTCTAAATGAAAAAGACACATTACTTACACCTCCAGAAACATTAGCATGTGGTAAGTTTTCACGAATCCATTTAGTGGCTTCAAAGAAATCTAATGCATTTCTGCGGTGCTCATCCATACCTGTTGCAACAGGAAAAATATTTGGGTCAAAAATGATATCTTGAGCAGGAAATTTAAGTTCGTTAACTAAAATGTGATACGAGCGTTTACAAATTTCAATACGTCTATTGTAATTATCGGCTTGACCATCTTCATCAAAAGCCATAACAACAACTGCTGCTCCATAACGTTTTATTAGTTTTGCATGGTGTTTAAATTGCGCTTCGCCTTCCTTTAAACTGATAGAATTAACAACACATTTTCCTTGTGCAACTTGCAAACCAGCTTCTATAATTTCCCATTTAGAACTGTCAATCATCAAGGGGATTCTAGAAATATCTGGTTCTGAAGCAATCAGATTTAAGAAGGTTGTCATGGCATAAACTCCATCTAACATCCCTTCATCCATGTTAACATCTAAAATTTGTGCACCTCCATCTACTTGATCTCTGGCAACTTCTAATGCTTCATCGTATTTTTCTTCTTTTATAAGACGAAGAAATTTACGAGAGCCTGTAACATTGGTACGTTCACCAACGTTAATGAAGTTACTTTCTGGTGTTATTATTAAGGGCTCTAAACCAGAGAGCGTAAGATATTTTTTATTTTGAGTCATGTTAGTCTTTTCAAAGTGGATTCCTGCCTACGCAGGAATGACAATTTTTCTTGGTTCGTAATTTTTAGCTACTTCTGCAATGGCTTTAATATGCGCAGGACTTGTGCCACAACAGCCTCCAATAATATTGATGAGGTTATCTTTTAGATAGTCTTCTATATATTGTTGCATTTGCTTCGGTGTTTCTTCATATTCTCCAAAGGCATTTGGTAAACCTGCGTTTGGATGTGCTGAGGTGAAAAATTCCGTTTCGTTAGATAAGCGTTGCAAATAAGGTTTTAATTGTTGGGCTCCAAGCGCACAATTAAAGCCCACACTTAATAGCGGAATATGAGATATTGAGGTTAAAAATGCTTCAACGGTTTGGCCAGATAATGTTCTACCAGAAGCATCTGTTATGGTTCCTGAAACCATTATTGGAATATCAATATGGCGTTCTTCTTTTATTTCTTCAATAGCAAATAATGCTGCTTTTGCGTTCAGCGTATCAAAAATAGTTTCGACTAAAAGGATATCAACACCACCATCAATTAAGGCTTCTACTTGTTGTTTATAGGCGATTCGCAATTCATTAAAAGTTATCGCTCTGTATTCTGGTCGGTTAACATCTGGTGATAAACTTGCGGTTTTATTTGTTGGGCCAATACTGCCTGCAACAAAACGCGGTTTTTCGGGGTTTTCTTTAGTGAACTTGTCTGCAACTTGTTTCGCGATTTTAGCAGATTCAAAATTCAGTTCGTACACCAAATTCTCCATATCGTAATCTGCCATGGCAATTGTAGTCCCAGAAAAGGTGTTGGTTTCTACAATATCTGCACCAGCTTCGAAATATTTTGCATGAATTTCTGCAATCGCTTCTGGTTGTGTTAATGATAATAAATCGTTGTTACCTTGTAAAGGAGACGGGTAATCTTTAAAACGTTCGCCTCTAAAATCTTCTTCTTTAAAACTGTATTGCTGAAGCATAGTTCCCATGGCTCCGTCTAAAACCAAAATTCGTTTTTGTAATTCGTCTTTTATATTGCTCATAATATGTGTTTGTTCTCGATATAATTTTATTTTGATATTATAAAATTACTCGAGCTGACCTTAGTTTTGTAAAGCTTGTTTTAAATCGTTAATGATGTCTTCGGGGTGTTCTAAACCTACTGAAACTCTTATTAACCCTGAAGTGATTCCTGTTTCTAAACGGACATCTTCTGGTATTTTTGCATGTGTTGTAGATGCAGGATGTGTTACAATACTTCGTGTATCTCCTAAATTTGCTGAAAGTGAAAGGAGTTGAATTGCATTAAGAAATTTACGACCTGCTTCAATACCTCCTTTTATTTCAAAAGCCACAACATTGCCTCCTAGTTTCATTTGTTTTTTTGCTAATTCGTATTGTGGATGCGATTTTAAAAATGGATATTTTACAAAATTTACATTAGCGTTAGACTCTAAAAAAGTCGCAACTTTTAATGCGTTATCGCAATGTCTATCAACTCTAACAGGTAAGGTTTCTAAACTTTTAGATAAAACCCAAGCATTAAAAGGAGATAGGGCAGGACCTGTATTTCTTGAAAATAAATATATTTTTTGGATTAAATCTGCACTACCAACAGTTACACCTCCTAAAACTCTGCCTTGTCCATCCATTAATTTTGTAGCAGAATGAATTACTAAATTGGCGCCAAATTTTATAGGCTGTTGTAAGTATGGTGTTGCAAAACAATTGTCTATAATAAATATAAGGTTATGCTTTTTCGCAATATCTCCTAAACGTTGTAAATCTAAAATGTCTACAGCAGGATTTGTAGGGCTCTCAGCATAAATAACCTTGGTGTTGGGTTGGATTAAGCTTTCAATAGTATCTAATTCATCAATTTTAAAATAGCTTGTAGAGATATTCCACTTTGGTAATATGTTATTAAATAAGGTTTGAGTTGAACCAAAAATACTGCGGCATGAAACCACATGATCATCTGAATTTAATAAAGCGGCAAATGTTGAAAATACGGCAGACATGCCAGATGCAAAGGCGTAACCGCGTTCTGCACCTTCCATTAGACACACCTTTTCTACAAACTCTGAAGTATTAGGATTAGAATACCGACTGTAAATATTACGTTCTTTTTCATCTGCAAAAGACGCACGCATGTCTTCGGCATCTTCAAATACGTAGCTAGATGTTAAATACAAAGGGCTAGAATGTTCTAGATACTGAGAACGCTCAATCTGTGTTCTTATAGCTTCTGTTTCAATGTGTTTTGAACTCATTTTTCTTAGTTTTATGATAAACCAAAAATCAAATGCGTCAAAAAATGACGTGTAAATAGAAAAATGCTACAAGGGTATAAATTACCGTGATGAGGTAATTATATTGGGTTATCTATCTAAATTATTCGATAAATGAATCGAAAATTAAGTAGAATTTAGCACCTTCTTAATAAGTTTAAGGGTTGCTAAGGTTTCATAGGGTCTATCCCTCCACCTTTCTTGATAACATTTCAATAAGTTATTTGAACTTTGTGAACTACAATATTCAGAAAGAAATTAGAATTAAACAAGTTTTTATTCATAATTTTTTAATTCAGCATATTGCATTTTAATTGTAACTTTGGATTTCCCTAAAATATTATATATGTTAGAAAATTTTTGGTTTAATGTACAATATGGCATGAACCACGTCTTAGACATCAATGGTTACGACCACATTCTTTTTTTAATGGTATTAGCTGTTCCTTATCTATTTAATGATTGGAAACGTGTTTTACTTTTGGTTACAACCTTTACTTTGGGGCATACGCTATCATTGGTCTTAGCGGCTTATGGAATTGTTAGTATTAACGGAGAACTTGTAGAATTTTTAATACCAGTGACTATTTTAATAATGGCACTTTATAATGTGTTTACAGCGGGCAAGAAATCAAAAAATAATAAAATTGGATTGTTGTTTTTTACCACCTTATTTTTTGGAATTGTACATGGATTAGGATTTGCAAGAGAGTTTAAAATGTTCTCTGGACAATCTGAAAACAAGTTAGAATTACTTGTTGAGTTTGCTTTAGGGATTGAACTTGCTCAAGTTATCATTGTATTTATCGTGTTGTTTATTGGATTTATATGCCAGACTGTATTTAGGTTTTCGCGTCGCGATTGGATAATGGTACTTTCATCTATAGTCATAGGATTAGTAATTCCGATGATTTTAGGAAGCGATTTGATGAGGTCATAGAAAGTTTGGTAAAATTTTAACGTGAAGAAAAAGACGAATAAAATACTATCCGTTTATCTTCGTTATTAAGAACATACATCAGAATAACAAAATTTATTAATGTCAAAAATAAAACAGCTACGTTACGATAAAGCTTATTTGCGAATTGCTAAAGAATGGGGTAAATTATCTCATTGCGAACGTAAGCAAGTAGGTGCTGTAATAGTAAAAGATAGAATGATCATTTCTGATGGTTATAACGGAACACCTACAGGTTTTGAAAACTATTGTGAAGATGATGAGGGTTATACCAAATGGTACGTGTTGCATGCGGAAGCAAATGCGATTTTAAAAGTAGCTTCATCTACACAATCTTGCCAAGGCGCTACTTTGTATATTACACTTTCTCCTTGTAAGGAGTGTAGTAAATTAATTCACCAAGCAGGTATTGTTAGGGTTGTATATCATCAAGGTTATAAAGATGATTCGGGAATTAAATTTCTTGAAAAAGCAGGAATTCAACTAGAACTTATAGAAGATTTAAATGCCTAATGGCAACAAAAAACAAATATATTCCACTTTTAATCGGTGTTGCAATCGCGGCTGGTGTGATTATAGGTGGGAAATTAAATTTTTCAGATACCTCAGATAATCTCTTTACTACAAATAGCAAGAAAAACAAGCTTAATAGATTAATCGATTATATAGATTACGAATATGTAGAAGAGGTAAATACCGATAGTATTGTAGATGTTACGGTTAATGGTATTTTACATAATTTAGATCCACATTCTACATATATTCCTAAAGAAGATTTAGAACGGATTACTGAAAATATGAAAGGTGATTTTGTAGGTATTGGTATTAATTTTTATGCCTATAAAGACACTATTGCTGTTGTAAAACCTACGGAAAATGGTCCTAGTGAAAGTGCTGGGATTATGAGTGGAGATCGTATTCTTTTTGCCGATGGTGACACACTTTATGGTTCTAATAAATCTAGTAATGACATAGGTTTGAAATTAAAGGGAGACAAAAACACCAATGTTAAACTTGTTGTTTACAGAAAAGGTGAGGATAGTTTGCTAGAGTTTAATGTGAAACGCAAAAACATACCTATCAAAAGTGTTGAAGCATCCTATATGCTTACCGATAATTTAGGCTATATAAAAATGAATCGATTTGCAGAATCTACATATCGAGAATTTATGTTTGCTTTAGATGAATTAAAAGATCAAGGAGCAACCAAACTTGCATTAGATTTAAGAGATAATCCAGGTGGATTTTTAGGTATAGCAGAGCAAATTGTTGACGAATTTTTAGAAGACGATAAGCTTATTTTATTTACAAAAGATAAAAGAGGTAAAGAAGAGTATATCTACGCCACAGGAGATGGTGATTTTGAAGAAGGTGAAGTTTATATTCTAATTAATGAAAGTTCAGCATCGGCAAGTGAAGTCGTTGCAGGGGCTCTACAGGATAACGATAAAGGAATTATTGTAGGAAGACGTTCTTACGGAAAAGGATTGGTGCAAAGAGAAATGGCCTTAGGTGATGGTAGTGCGGTGCGTTTAACCGTTTCTAGATATTTTACACCTACGGGACGTTCTATCCAAAAACCTTATACTAATGGGGATAGTGAAAGTTATTACAATGACTATTATAAACGTTTAAGAACAGGAGAATTGGCACACGAAGAAAGTATCGTTGTAGATGATTCTTTAAAGTTTACAACACCTAAGGGAAAAGTTGTTTACGGTGGTGGTGGTATCATTCCAGATGTTTTTGTACCCGTGGATAGTTCGTTTGATAATGAAACAATTAATTACCTGAGAGGAAGGGGTCACTTTGGTTATTTTGTTTTTGAAGAATTAGATAAAGATCGCACTTTATATAAAGATATTTCTAAGTACGATTTTATTAATAATTTTCAAGTGAGTGATGATATTGCTGTTCGTTTTCAAGATTATATCAATAAAAAAGAACGAACTAATATTAGCTTCGTTGCTTACAACTCTGAAATAAAACGAATTATTAAAGCAACTTTAGCAAGTCAGCTATTTGATGATAATGCGTTTGAAGAAGTAATAAATAAAGAAGATATTATGGTGCAAGAAGTGATTCTTTTAAGCTCAGAATATCCAAATATTAAACAAGATTAATAATTATACCTTATCATGAATTTTGGTTTGTTTACCATCATTCCAAAGTGTTAAGATATCTGTAGCCACATGAGATCCGCTACCGCAAGCCATTGCAAACTGACTTCTCCAGCCGGCTAAAGAACCCGCAACATATAAGTTTTTTTCTACAAGATGATCTGTATTTTTTAACCAGATTCTGTCTTTTTCTATCGCTGATCTAGGGTGTGGTTCAATGTAGTTTTCAAGTCCTTTTAGGGTTATGAAACTTGTGTAGCCAACAGCTATGACTACTATTTTAGATTTGTAAATATGAGCATTGGTGGTTATTGTAAAGTAATCTTCACTTTTTTCAATAGAACTTACTTTTTCGTTTTCAATTTGCTCAATATGAGGATAAAGGTTCTCTAGTTGTATTTTGCCATCTTGAAGAATGTCTTCACCTAAAGTTCCGGGTTGTAGTCCTAAAACATTATTAAACAGAGCGTTTTGAAGATGAGATGTTTTTTGATGAGTGATTATTCCAATACGTTTATCTTGAGCAAAAGGTTTATTTTTTGCTGAACCTAAAACTAGGGCACAAGATAAACCAGCTGCTCCTCCACCAATAATTAAAGTATCAAAACACATTAGCGTTGTTTGTCTAATTTTTCTATTTTTTTAGAAATTCTAAGAATTTGTAAAAGAATAATAGCACAAAGCGCTGCCACAATTGTAATTAATGCAGTTTGACTTTCTCCTGTTAATAATGCATTGAAATTTAATTTCGTAGCATTAAAAATAACAAGCCCAATTCCGATAATTGTTAAAACAAGTGTGAGTATTTTCATATTTAAAATAGTTTTATGCCAATAACTCTTTAATGTTATGGGCAAATAATTTTACAGCAATGGCTAACAAAATTACACCAAAAATCTTTCTTATAATGTTAATTCCATTAGTTCCTATAATACGTTCAATTTTAGCTGATGTTTTTAAAACAATAAAAATAACTAAGACATTACTTATTACGGCAACGATAATATTTTCAATAGCAAATTCTGCACGTAGAGATAGTAAGGTGGTTAAAGTTCCTGGTCCTGCCATAAGCGGAAATGCTAAAGGGAAAACGGAAGCGGTAACAGCGCTATGTTCATCATCTTTATAAAGTGTAATGCCTAAAACCATTTCTAGAGCAATAAAAAAGATAACAAATGCACCCGCTACGGCAAATGAATTAACATCAATACCAATAAGACTTAGTAAACTTTTACCTACAAAAAGGAAAATAATCATAATTACACCAGCGATAATTGAGGCTTTTCCACTTTGTATATGTCCCACTTTTTTACGTAGGTCTATAATAATTGGAATATTTCCAACGATATCAATCACTGCAAAAAGGATCATAAAGGCTGTGACTATTTCTTTAAAATTTAGGTGCATTTCTTCTTAATTTAAATTTTGTGATAACTTGAGTTTGTGTGTATAAGTACTTGTCTTATAATTTGTTAAATCTCATGTTTCACTATTTGGGTTGAAATTTTTTGCAAAGGTGCGATATTATTGCATATTTTCAATAATAAATTATAGTTAAGTTTAAGTATTTTTGTTCTCTGTTTTTTATGCTCAATTTCTACGCTTTAAAAGTGGCTATTAATAGTATATTTGCAGCAGAAAAAGAATTAATAACAGCCATTGTTATGGCTAATTTAATAAATTATGTTTCAACTCGGAAAAACCATTGTCTCTGAAGATATTATAGAGAAAGATTTTGTTTGTAATCTTTCAGCATGTAAAGGTGCTTGTTGTATTGATGGGGATGCTGGAGCACCTGTAGATAAAGAAGAAGTTGAAATTTTAGAAGATATATATCCTAAGGTAAAACCGTTTCTTCGTAAAGAAGGAATAGAGGCTATTGAAGCTCAGGGGACGTCAATTACTACAGAGTTTGGCGATTTTGAAACGCCTTTAATTAATGGAGCAGATTGTGCTTATGTTATTTTTGATGAAAAAAAGACAGCGCTTTGTGCTATTGAGGAGGCTTACAACCAAGGTGAGATTCAGTGGAAAAAACCAGTATCTTGTCATTTATACCCTATTCGTGTAAAAGATTATTCAGAATTTTCTGGTGTTAATTACGATAAATGGGAAATCTGTGATGATGCATGTTCTTTAGGTAAAGAATTACAAGTGCCAGTTTATAAATTTGTAAAGGAAGCACTAATTAGAAAATTTGGTGAAGATTGGTATGCTGAATTAGAAAAAGTAGCAGAAAAACACAAGTAAGATGTGTTAAAAAATAATATTACTTAGGTTTTATTGGTGCTATTTTAATAGCGACAGGTGTTTTAATTTTTTAATTATACTCCCATATAATACTTCTTTAAAATGGTAAATTTTTCTTTAGTGATATTTTAACCGATTTTTTAATTTATTCTTTTTTTATCCTTCAATTTTTTATGATATCTTAATTTTTAAGACTTGTTAGTTGCTCGTCTAAAGAATGTTAAACCCATGCTCTTTTTTGTTTGTAAATTTTTCATGTTTTTTAATATTAAACCCTCAGTAAACACGCTTGCTGACGTTTGATTTAATAAGAAAAAACTTACATTTTTTATTATTAAAAATACAACTTAATGATTTGTATTACAAGTGTTTAATGGTTTTTTTTGGAATAATCATGTTTTACGGGTGTTAAAGCGCTTTGTTAAAAACTTGTTGACAACGTTTATAAAATCAGCTTTCATTTTTGACTACAATTGTCAATCTTTGCATCAGGCATAATGAAATAGATTTTTGTAAATTTTTTATGATACAAAATCGAAAACTCTATTTTAAAAGCAAGCCCCTATATTCCTCTTAAAAAGGAAGAAATTTAAACTCGTTTTACGGAATTACTGATAGAATTTGGAATGATTCAAACTCATTCTAATGGATATCTAGTCTTTAAAATTAAAAGAAAAACTATGGAGATTACCCAGATTATAAAAAGAGATTACGAAACAACTCCGTTTGTTTTAAATAAGATTTCTAACGCTATTGAAAAAGCAATGCTTTCTGTAGGAAATGGAAGTAAAGAGGATGCAAAAGGGATTTCTGTAGATGTATTAGAAACACTTTTAGAAAGAAAAAAAGCAGATCATGATTATTTACCTACAGTAGAAGAGGTGCAAGATCTTGCTGAGGAGAAGTTAATGAAAAGTGCTTTTCATGATGTGGCAAAAGCTTACATTTTATATAGAGACGAGCAAGCGAGAAGTAGAAAAACAAATATTTTTGAAAAGCGTATTAACTTAAAACCTTACGAATATCCAGAACTTAATGAGTATGTAGATGCTATTAGACATTCGTACTGGATTCATTCAGAATTTAACTTTACAAGCGATATTCAAGATTTTAAAACAAGACTGACTGTTGTAGAGCAAAATGCAATTAAAAACACCATGCTTGCTATTTCTCAAATAGAAGTGGCTGTAAAATCATTTTGGGGAGAGATTTATAACAAAATGCCTAAGCCCGAAATAGGATCTGTAGGTGCAACATTTGCAGAAAGTGAAGTACGTCACCACGATGCTTACTCGCATTTATTAGAAATATTAGGTCTTAATAACGAATTTAAGAACCTTAAGAAAAAGCCGGTAATAATGAGACGTGTTCATTATTTAGAAACCGCTTTAAAGAATGCAAAAAGTGAAGACAATAAAGAATATGCAGAGTCAATTTTATTGTTCTCTTTATTTATTGAGCATGTGTCTTTATTTTCACAATTCTTAATCATCATGGCGTTTAATAAGCATAAAAATATGCTTAAAGGTGTATCTAATGTTGTTGAAGCAACTTCGAAAGAAGAGCAAATTCATGGTGACTTCGGAATTGATATTATAAAAATTATTAAAAATGAAAATCCAACATGGTTTGATGCAGAACACAGCAGTCTAGTAAGAGAATTATGTGTTGAAGCATTTGACTCTGAAAGCAAACTTGTGGATTGGATTTTTGAAGCAGGTGAACTAGAGTTTTTACCTAAAGATGTAATTAATGAATTTATTAAAAACAGATTTAATAATTCATTAGAAAGCATTGGCATCGAAAAAGTATTTGATGTTGATGAGAGCTTATTAGTACAAACCGAATGGTTTGATGATGAAATTATAGGAACAAAACATGGAGATTTCTTTGTAAAACGTTCTATAAACTATGCTAAGAGACAAAAAAGTGTAACAGGAGACGACTTATTTTAAACCACAACGACCATATGAACCAAGACATTAAAAATACAGTGATTCACGAATCAACAAAAACATCTAGCCACGATGAATTAATTAAAGCTAGAAAAGAAGCTATAAAAGAAGCTAAAACAGAACCAGAAATTAAGTGGTTAACAGAAAATAGTCGTCAGTTTTTAGCCTCAGGATACCTAACAGGAGATACAACACCTGAAGAGCGTATAAGAGAAATTGCTGATAACGCAGAAAAAATATTAGGCATCGATGGTTTTGCCGATAAGTTTTATGGCTACATGGCCGAAGGTTATTACTCATTAGCATCACCAGTTTGGTCTAACTTCGGGAAAAAACGTGGGTTACCAATCAGTTGTTTTGGTTCGCACATTTCTGATGATATGGGAGATATTCTATATACACAGTCTGAAGTTGGTATGATGTCTAAATTAGGAGGTGGTACTTCTGGTTATTTTGGTAAATTAAGACATAGAGGTGCGCCTGTAAAAAATAATGGTGAATCTTCAGGAGCAGTTCATATTATGCAATTGTTTGAAAAAATGGTCGATGTTGTAAGTCAAGGTTCAGTGAGAAGAGGTCGTTTTTCGCCATACTTACCAATTGAGCATGCAGATATTCACGAGTTTTTAGAAATAGGTACAGAAGGAAATCCAATACAAGAGTTAACCCATGGTGTTACTGTTGGTAACGAGTGGATGCAAGAAATGATTGATGGTGATTCTGATAAAAGAGCCATCTGGGCAAAAGTATTACAACGTAGAGGAGAAATAGGATATCCTTATATCTTCTTTAGAGACAATGCTAATAACGAAGCTCCGGACGTTTATAAAGACAAAAAGCATGAGATTTACGCTAGTAACTTATGTTCAGAAATTATGTTACCTACAAACGATCGTTGGTCTTTTGTTTGTGTACTATCTTCTATCAACTTATTGCATTATGATAAGTGGAAAGATACCGATGCTGTAGAAACTATGGTATACTTTTTAGATGCGGTTTTAGAAGAATTTATTACCAAATTAGAAGTTTACAGAGATTCTGAAAACCGTGATGATAGACATACATTTATGTTTATGGAAAAAGCATACACGTTTGCTAAAGAAAACAGAGCTTTAGGTTTAGGAGCTTTAGGATGGCACTCTTTATTACAATCTAAAATGGTAAGTTTTGATAGTAAGGAAGCTTTTGATTTAAACAGTGAGATCTTTAAAACAATTAAAGATAAATCTGTTAAAGCATCAGAAGAATTAGCAACATTATTTGGTGAGCCAGAAGTTTTAAAAGGTTACGGAAGACGTAATACAACATTAAATGCTGTAGCGCCAACAACATCTTCTGCGTTTATTTTAGGACAAGTATCTCAAGGTATCGAGCCAATTTGGTCTAACAGTTATGTAAAAGATATTGCTAAAATTAAAACGACGATTAAAAACCCGTATTTAGTAGCGCTTTTAGAAGACAAAGGATTAAACACTAGTGCAATTTGGAAAAGCATCCGTGATTACGATGGTTCTGTACAACATTTAGATGAGCTTACAGAAGAAGAAAAAGACGTATTTAAAACCTATTCTGAAATTGACCAAATGACCATTATTTATCAGGCGGCAAACAGACAAAACCACATAGATCAATCACAGTCATTGAATATTATGGTGCATCCAGATATGCCCGTAAAAGATATTAATAAGCTTTATGTAACAGCATGGCAGTTAGGTGTAAAATCATTGTACTACCAACACAGTATGAATGCTGCACAGAAGTTTAAACAAAAGAAAGATTGTGCTAGTTGTGAAGGCTAGTAAATTGCTGCGAAAGTAGTAATCTCTCTTATTATAAATTTTAAAACCACTCAATAAAAAAAGTTTGGGTGGTTTTTTAAGGCAAAATTTTAAAGTGTTAAAATTAATTTAAGATATTGATGTTTAGGTTTTTACAAATTTTTATTTGTGTAAAGTGTCACAATTAAAGATTCATGGGTGTCGCTTAAAAAAGAGATTAAATAATAAGTTTAATTAAATTAAAAATGAAGAGGTGAAAACAAAGATTAACCTTAAAATTTAAAATTAGGGTAAAAAAAAAGGGATGGTTTTGCAGAACCTCCCAATTTTTGTCATAATGTATTAATTGGTTTCGAGGCCAAATAAATAAAAAAGATTGAGGAATACCTCACCTCCTTTTCATGCTTCAAAAGTAATGAAATGAATTCTTCTTGACAAAATTTATCGTTCTGCTAATTATTTTTTTTATTAACAAGTGTTTACAAACAAATAAGGATATGGCATTAAATTTAAATAATGTATTAGTAATAGGAGTCTCATCAAGAGCACTCTTTGATTTAGAAGAAGAAAATTTGATTTTCGAAAACAAAGGAATAGAGGAATATCGTAAACATCAGTTGAAAACTGAAGATGTACCATTAAGACCTGGTTCAGCATTTTATTTAATTAAGAATATTCTTAATTTGAATAAATTGTCTAAGGGCAAAATCGTAGAAGTAGTTGTTATGTCTAAAAATAGCCCTGAAACAGGTATGAGGATATTAAACTCTTTAAATAACTATGAATTAGATATAACGAGAATGGCTTTTACAGGAGGTGAGCCATTGAATCAAAATTTGATTGACGGTTATCGTATCGATCTATTTTTATCTAAAAATGAAATTGATGTTCAAATGGTTATAGATAGTGGTTTGTGTGCAGCAGCAACTATTTTAGAAAATCCTTCAAACTATCAAAATACAGATAATAGAGTTAAAATAGCTTTTGACGCAGATGCAGTATTGTTTTCTGAAGAATCTGAACTGAGATATAAAACAGAAGGAATGGACTCTTTTCATCAATTTGAACAAGAGCATGAAAATGAACCTTTAAGAGAAGGTCCTTTTGCTTCTTTGATAAAAAAATTATCTATAATTCAATCCGAATTTCCTGAAAGCATAGAATTGTCACCACTTAGAATTGCAATAGTAACTGCTAGAAATGCACCATCTCACTTAAGAGTTATAAAAACTTTGAGAAAATGGGGTGTTTATGTTGATGAAGTTTATTTTTTAGGTGGTTGGCCTAAACATAAGATTCTTCAATCTTTCGGTGCTCAAATTTTCTTTGATGATCAAGTTGTACATTTAAAAGACACTTGTAAATGGATTCCTTCTGGACAAGTTCCATATAATAGTGGTTCTTTACTAAGAAAGATATCTTAATCAAGTCAAAAAGCATCTCAGAAATGAGATGCTTTTTTTATATTAGAGTTTTGCTTCGTGATCTTAAAGTATTATAAATTAAATATGAAACACATTCTATTCCTATTACTAATCTCAATAAGTACTTCAATGGTGGCGCAATCAGGCCAGGCAGTCCTTATTTTAAAAGACAGTACTCAAATTAAAGGGTATGGTGAAATTAGCGGAATTAGTTCAATTGTTTCTGTTAAATTCAAGAATGATACCTTAAAATATAAAACCTATAAATCAAAAGATCTTATCGGTGTAGATATTCTAGAAAACGATTATTACAGAAAATTCCGTTATAAATATATTGATGGTGATAAGTATCCAGAAATTATGGAAATTGTTGCTATAGATAATTTAAGCCTTTATGTGAGAGTTTATGAAGGCGGTGTTTTATCTAATTCATTTTTAAATGAAGCGTCATTTAATACGCTTCCAAATCAAACTGTAATATTAGATAATGGTCAGGAAATAAGTTTAAGTCAAAGTCGTAACATTTATATAGAAATAGATATTCCGAGATATAGTTACTATGTTGGTCTTGGTGATAGTGATCAGGTAGAACATCTCTATACTAAAGGACTACCTTTTGCTAAAAGCTTTAAGAAATCAATGAAAAAATACTTTAAAGATTGTTCTGCTTTGTTAGAGAAAGTTGAGAATAAAGAATTTTCAAAAGATAACTTAATAGACGTATTAGAATTTTATAATCAGAATTGTTTTAAGTCAAATTCTAATTAAAACCATAAGTTGAAAATCTACTCTTCAACCAAAGTGTCAGTTCCTAAATACTTATCAGCTTTGTTATAATACCAAGCTCTTACTTTAGGGATTTTAATACCGTTTAGAAGTGTTTCTTGAGAAAGTAATATATATTCACCACTATCTGGTTTCTCTTTACCATTCTCGTCTGTTTTAAAGAACTGATAGATTTCCATGGCATAAGTCTTGGGGTTAAAATAGAAGTACCAAACATCGCTTCCTACGGCTTCATCATAAGTCACTTTTAAAACCAAATAGTCTTTGCCTTTAAAAGTTTTCTTTTCAACGGTATCATTAAGATTGGTGCCGGCGTCTTTCAACTTCATCGGTAAACCATATAAATACGAATAGTAGTTTTTGTACAACGTAGCTCTATCGCAAGTCATGTTCTTTTGTTTAGCCGCTGAGCTATCTAAAACCTTTCCGTTATAACTCATGGTACATTTACGCTTGTTTAAAGTGTAAGTGGTGGTAACGGTATCTTTTGTGGCGGTAACGCTAAAATATTCAGTAGGTAAATTAATAGAGATGATACTGGTACGTTTTGCAGATTCTGGTGTCGTCATTTCTACATTAAAGGTCTCATTAAAAGTGTTCCAATTTCCGTTTGGATCGTGATAGGCAATGGCTTTGTCTAATAAGGTTTCAGGACTTATATTCTGACCAAAACTTAAAAAAGAGATAAAGAAGAGACTGTATGTAACGAATGATTTCATAGTTTTAATTTTGCTACAAATTACACATTAGGGCATAAAAAAAAGCATCCAATGCCGAATTTTACGGGAGGATGCTTTTTTGTGTTAAAATCTAAAAAAGATTTTTTTCTTATTTTTCTTCCATTAACGCGAAGAACTTATCAATGTTTGGCATTAAGATAATACGTGTTCTACGGTTTTTAGCTCTGTTTTCTTTAGTGTCATTTTCAACTAAAGGTTGGTAGCTACTACGACCAGAGGCGATTAATTGCTCAGGTGCAACTTTAAATTGGTTTTGTAATTTTCTAACCACAGATGTTGCACGTAATACACTTAAATCCCAGTTGTCTGCAATTTTATCTGTATTGATGCTTCTAGCGTCTGTATGACCTTCAACCATAACATCTAAACTTGGCTCAGAGTTAATTACGTCAGCTAATTTTTGTAAAATTTTGTCAGCTTTGTTTCCAACTCTGTAACTTGCTGTGTTAAATAACATATCGTCATCAATAGAGATCATAACAACAGTTTCGTTAATATCTACTACAATATCTTCGTCTTCGTTAAGATCGCTAGTGTTCATAGCTTTGCTTAAGTTGTACTGAATCGCTAAATTCATTGAATCTTTTAAAGTTTTTGCGCCAGCTAATTTTTCAGCATCTACATTTTTCAATGTTTCTTTCATCTTTTCTTTACTAGCTACAGATACTACGGTACCATCTTCAGCTATTTGAAATTTAGACTTACCGCTTTCAACTTCTTCGTTTAAAGATTGTATTTTAGAATTGTAATCGCTAACGCGAGCTTCTATTGCTGCAAATTTATTTTCTAAATCTTCTTTTTCTACTCTTGTTTTAGTCAGTTCACTTGTAATTTCCCCGTTTTGTTGCTCTAAGGCTACGTATTTCTTTTTTGAAACACAAGCTGTTAACATAATGGTTGCTACTAATAGGATTGAAATTTTTTTCATCGTAGGTTTTAATTTTATTAATTTCTAAAATAGATATACGGCGCTAGCCATAATCTGGATGTTAAAAAGCCTTATTTTTTTTAAAAAAATAAGGCTTTTATTTGTAATCTATTTACTATCAGGTTAATAATGATGGTAATTTATTCTTCTTCTGATGTCTCTAAATCATGAGTTAACCTTGCTGGTTTAACAGAGCTATCGTGTGCGTTATAATATTCTTCTAAAAGATTCATTGTCGCTGTTAATAGATCTTTAGTCTCTAATAATAAACTGAAATATAACGTTGTGTTTTTAGGACTTGATTCTTCAGTACGTGTACGTTCTACTTGTTTCTGAATTTTTTCAGTCACTAAATTGTAAACTTTAGATCTATCACTTAATATTTCTCCAATTTTTTCGAAAGATCTAGAATTAAAAGCTACTTGAGCATTGTTAAATAAAGCTTCAATTTTCTCATCGACTTCTTTCAGTTCTTTAATCTGAGAGAATTTTAATTTCTTATGATTGTTATTGACGTGCTTATGACTCGTTTTAGAGATGTAATCTAAAGACTGCGTAATATCTTGTAAATAACCTAATATATTAATGTAGAAGTTACTTGCAGAAAGACTTGGTTCTTCTAAGTTTTTAATAAAATAGAAGATGTTATCTCTTAGATCATCAATCTCATCAGAAAGCTTTTCAATTTGTTTTTTATTCTTCTTTAAGACTTTTAAATCTTGAACAGCTAAACCGTTAATAGCTGAAGAATAAATTTTATTACCACGTTTAATAACACTTGCAATGTTAGAAGCACTTTCGTGTATAACCCCTTGTGTAGAGCTACTTTCAGCTTTTTCTAACTGATCTTCTTCTTTCATCATTTTAGAACTCTGACGGTGAGATATAAAACTTCTTAATAATAAAAGGATCGCTAAAACTAATAAGCCTACTAAAGCATAGCCTTCTCCGTAATATAATATAAAGGCCATAATTGATGCGGCTGCAAAAGCACTAAAAGCAGTGAAAAACCAACCACCGATAACGTTTAATACACCTGCAACTCTGTAAACAGCACTTTCACTTCCCCAAGCTCTATCGGCTAAAGAGGTTCCCATTGCTACCATAAAGGTTACGTATGTGGTAGATAAAGGAAGTTTCATAGATGTAGCAATAGATATTAATACACTTGCTACCATTAGATTTACAGCTGCCCTTACAAGGTCAAACGCTGGTATATCTTCGGCTTTGGCAATAACTTTAGGCTTTATAAATTGTTTGTCTGCCCATTCCATATAAGGTTTAGGTAATATACTGTTTAAGGTATTAGATATTGTAATTGTAGATCTAACAATCATACGAGATAAGAAGTTAGGTTCAAAACGTTCTTTAACTTCATCTTGTCTCGATAAATCTACAGAGGTTTTAACAACTGAACGAGCTTTACTAGAAAACCATAGTGTTAATACCATAATAAGTCCTGCTATAAGTAATAAGATAGGTTGTGTCTTTACAGGTGCGCTTAAGGCTGTCATTACAAATTCTGTAGGCAAAGCTCCACTGATTGACCATGCTTCGTAAGAATTGTAAGCCGCAATAGGAACACCAATAAAATTCACTAAATCGTTACCAGCAAAAGCTACAGCAAGTGCAAACGTACCTACAACTATAATAATGGTATATATATTGGTTTTAAATGTATGGATAACGAAATAAGATAATAGTGTTAAAACTACAAAGCTAATTCCTATAAGTGCAACAGGGTTAGATGATATTACATTTGTGATATCTGCACTCATAAAGCTTGCGTTCTTAATCCCTTTTATTAATATGAAATAAAGAATTGAAGTATTTGCAACGCCGCTAAAAAGAGCACCATACCAAGATGGTTTTTCTTGAAACTTAAATGTTAATAGTAATCTAGAAGCGTATTGTATAATGGCACCAATAGTGAATGCAACAACTACGGAGAGTAGTATTCCTAGAATAATTTCAATGGCTTTAGAGTTGTTAATATATGTGCTTAAATCTACTATGGTTTGTGAGCTATCACTGTAAATTTTAATTAAAGCAACAGCTACAGAAGCACCTAAAAGTTCAAAAACAATAGAAACTGTTGTTGAAGTCGGCATACCTAAGGTATTAAAGAAATCGAGGAGTAGAATATCTGTGAGCATTACAGCCATAAAAATGACCATAATTTCATTAAACATAAATTCACCAGGGTTGAAGATACCTTTCCTGGCAACTTCCATCATTCCACTAGAAGTTAAAGCACCGACAGCGACACCAAGACTTGCTACAATCATTATTGTTTTAAAAGATACTGCCTTAGATCCGATAGCCGAATTTAAAAAGTTTACAGCATCATTACTTACACCAACTACTAAGTCTGCTACAGCTAAAAAAGCTAAGGCAGCGAGCATATAGATATAGAGGTTGTCCATTGAATTTAGTATATAAAAATTGAATGCAAAGTACCCGTTTTATGAGGAAGCGAATGTTACCTTAATGTTATTATTTTAAGTCGAGTGTGATTAAAATATATTTTTTACTTATATTTTTTCAGACTTTTATATTACAAGATGTAAGCATATATAGTTTTTCTTTTCTATTGTAATTGTCTAAACGATACTCTATTCTAAATTGAAGTTTTGTTTTTTCTTAAATTAACCAACCTATTCATGTTGCTGTTCTTTGGTCTAATGTTAGTTTAATCTTTTTTCTCATATTTAGTAAAGCTTCAATATAAGCGTTAAGATAACTTTCTCCTATACTCAGCTTTCTGCCTTTTATTGTGGAATCTATGCCGTAAGGGTTTTCCGATCTTATTATGGTTAAGGCTCTAAAGAAACGTTGTTCAAGTTTTAATTTATGATTAAACTATAATTGTTCTTTGGTTTTTGTATCATTATGTTACTGTATTAATCTATGCTCATTGCTTTCTCCATCTATAGATGCTCTTAGAGGATATTGAACCCCCAAACCTAAATGGTGCTTGCTATTTATATTAAAAGTTGAAAAAGGTATAAAAATTTAATTGTCTGTTTTCAGATTCTATAATTTCGTTTTATAGAAGTTGTAACACGATCTTACTTCAAATTTTATTTTGTTTTATTGTTGCAGTTATTGTGTATTAAAAGTCGTGTTTCTCTTAAATCTGTTAAGCTATTTTGTGAATAGAGAATGAGATTCGTTGATAATATAAATAGTATTGTTACGCATTTGAGTCGTATCATGTCTGTTAATCATTGATTCGATAGAGTTCATTTATTTTTGGTAAGCGTGACTATTGTAGTTTTTTATTTACGCGAAACTGTTATTAAGTAATGAAAATTATTTTGTTTAGAATAGCTTTTTTACAGTGTTTGATAATCTTATATCTTTATTAAGATGTGATTTTATTTTTCTAAATAGCTGTTAATTAGTGTGTTTCATTTTATTTTTTTTTTTCTTAAGCTTATGGTGATATGGCTTAAGGTGTTGGTAATTAGTTTTTTAAGGTTTTAATGTTAACTTAATGTTACGTAAGTGTTGTTTAAATGTAAAATTTGTAGTATATTCGTGATATAATAATTAACAATACAAAAACCCAAGAAATTATGAAAAAGATAGTAACATTATTAGTAATGCTGTGTGTAGGGTTTTCTTTCGCACAAGATAAAATCAATCCAAAATTAGAGAAAAAAGATAATTTAGTAGTAGCTACTTATTACCATGATAATGGAGAAGTACAACAAGTAGGTACATTTGATGCTGATGGTAAATTACAGGGAGAATGGACAAGTTATGATGCTAATGGAAAAAAATTAGCTTCAGCAACTTATGAAGCTGGTAAGAAGGTAGGAAAATGGTTCTTTTGGGGTAACGATTCTTTAAAAGAAGTAGATTATAAAAACAACAGTGTAGTACATGTTGTAGAATGGTCTAATGATAGAACTTTAGTATCAGTTGATTAACTAAATAAACTCTATAAATAAAAAAAGAGCTGTAATTTAATTACAGCTCTTTTTTTGTTTAATAGGTTTTAATATTATAAACTCATACTATATCCAAGGCTAAATGTTGTTCCTGGATTTCTTAATGAAAAATTAGCAGTTGCATCTCCATAAGACTCGTACTGACTTAATTTATCATCGTTAAGAATATTGTCTACCTTTAAGCTCAGCTTAGACCTATTATCCTTACCAAAGCTTTTTGAAAGGTTAAAGTTTAAGCTATTAAAAGATTGTGTGTATACATCTGGGTTTTGGCCAAAACCTACAACCTCTAATGTTTTACCTTGAACATTATAGAAAATACCAGTTTCAAATCCTGAGTCTGTATTGTTATAGTTAAGACCAACGTTTACTAAAAATGGCGATTGTCCTTGTAATTCACGGGTGTCATCTATAGTTTCTCCATCTCTAGCAAATTGTTGTCTAGATTCATATTCTTGGCCCTCTCCTTTAGCCATTTCGATTTTAGAATCTATAATTGAAACATTAACATTTAAACTTAAGTCACTTAACGACTCAGATATAAAACTAAAGTTTTTACGACCTTCAAATTCTAAACCTAAAACTTGTGCTTCTGGTGAGTTTCTAGGTGTAAATTGATTAGGTGCAACAAATGAATATGCAACTAATTCAATAGGGTCTTTAAATCTTTTGTAGAATCCACTAATAGCAAACATTTGCGCCTTTTCTCCAAAAAATTCATATCTGGCATCAAAGTTATTAATGTATGAAGGTTGTAAATCTATATTCCCTAAAAATGTGATTCCTGTAAGTAAATCTGAAATCTGTACTACTGAAGATTCTTTAAAACTAGGTCTAGCTACCGAACGGAAGTAAGATAAACGGATGTTAGATTTTTCGTTGGCTTCATATATGAAGTTTGCGGATGGAAATAAATCTAACTCTTCAATTGTTTTTTTGTCATTATAGATTTCGGTACCAGAATTATTTTGTCCTGTAAATAAAGTTGTAAAGTACTCTGCACGAACACCAATTATGGATTTTAATTTATCAGTAATCTTAAATTCATTAGAAACATAAACTGCAGCTGTGTTTTGAGTAGACTCGTAAGAGTTAGCAGGCTCAAAATTACCACGAATGTAAGAGCCAGAGTTAGTTTCAGGTGTCCAAATATTGCTAGGATCTAAAATAGCATTTGGATCTCCATCAAAACCAGAAGTGTTTACGCTTCTAAAAGCAACCTCGTATTTATAGATGTCATAGTTACGTTGTTTGTAACTTGCTAAAGCACCAAATTTAAGAGCCGCTTGGTTGTTAAATAAATTATATTTTTTAGTGAAATCAACTTTAGCTGTAGCATTAACTTCTTCTAGGTCTCTCCATAAACGTTGTGGGAAACCAGCATCAGAACTGATACTTGTAGAACCATCATTATTGATGATGAAAGTAGTTAATCTTACATCTTTATCGTAAACGCGACTAATACTTGGAGAAACTTTCCAATCTATAATAAAATCATTTTCAGCAAGGCTATGTTGACCTCCAATTAAAAAGTTAGTTAAACTGCGTTGTGTGTATTCTAAGTTGTCTTTATCAACGTCAATATCGTTAGAAATTTCAGTGTTTTGTGTAAATAAGGCAGCTCTACTTTCTCCACTCTGAATGTGTAATACATTAAAATTATATTTAGAGTTATCAGTTTTATAAGATAAGCCAACTAAACCGCTTAATAAAACATTATTTTCTCCTAAATCACCTATTTGTCTACGGTCAAACCTTAGTTCGTTAACTGAGCGATCTTCATTTTTTTGATAAACTCCATTTTCGAAACCTTCATAAAATTTAGTGTCGTTTTTGTAGTTTATAGATGCTATTAAGCCTAATCTATTGTCTCCAATATCAAATTGGTTACCATAATTAAAACCAAAACTGAAGTTAGGTGCGCTACTTTGACGCTCTGCAGCTAAAGTTCTATTAAAAGAACGTGTTATACCTTCTAAACTTGAGTTATCACTAGATGCAGGATTTGGAACGGTATTAGTAGGTGAAATTGGTAAATCTCTATCTCCACTATCAAAACCTAGAAAATCTGTTCCGCTACCTTCGTAAGTGACATAGTTAGAGTTAAATGTCATATCAGGATTATAGCTTGTAGAAAGCGAAAAACTTATGGCTTTTTTAGAAGGGAAATCTTTTGTAATGATATCTACAACACCTCCTGTAAAATCTGCAGGTAAATCAGCAGAACCAGACTTTTTAACTATAATATTCTCTAATATGTTAGTTGGGAAAATATCCATCTGAACCGTATTTTTATCAGGGTCTAACCCTGGAATGTCCATACCATTTAAAATAGATTTTGTATAACGATCTCCTAGACCTCTTACATATACAAATTTTCCATCTTGAACAGAAACACCTGGTACACTTTTAATCGCAGAAGCAATATTACTTGCACCTGATTTTTTTATGCTTTCTATAGAAAGACCATCTAGTAAAACAGCCGAATTACGTTGAAGATTTAATACAGATTCTTCTGTGTTTCTTCGTACTGATGTTGTAATTACAACTTCGCTTAATGCGGCAGAAGATGGATTTAAGGTAACGTTAACTTCAGTAACATTATTAGCTGTTATTACAACTTCTGAAATCGCTTTAGTTTCATATCCAACAAATGAATATACTAAAGTGTAAGTTCCAGCATCTAGTGTTAATTTATATTCACCATCAAAATCAGTTGTGGTACCTGTTGAAGAGTTTTGTACTATGACGTTAGCAAAAGGTAGTACATCGTTAAACTCTCCGTCAAAAATTTTTCCTGTTACTGTACCAGTTTCTTGTGCTGATACAAATGAAAAGGATAATAAAATTGCAAAAAATAGAGATACGGATTTAAGCATTTTTGGGTATTATTTAAAATATACAAAATGCCCGAAAGTTATTTCCGGACATTTTGATTATTATGTTTGTTAATTTAGAATGCGTTTTGTGAAGCAGCATAAGTCCAACCAAATACAGATGTATCTGCACCAGTTGTAGCTTCAGTAGCTGTAATTGCTGTAGCATTATCAGTAAAGCTCTCCATGTTAGCATCAGCTTGAAAGATATCAGCAAGAGCAACTCCTGTTGGTAAAACAACTTCCCAGTTAGAAAATGTTATTCTTCCAGCAGCTAGTTCAGTATGTGAGTCATCACCACTAATTCTTACTGTAGATTCAGCTCCGAAGTTATAAACTAAAACATTGTTCATGTTTGCAATTAAACCATCTCTACAATCAGCAATGTAGTTAGATGTAGATGCGTTACCAATTAAAGTAATATCATTGAATGTGTAACCAGCTTCAGTTGCAACAGATCCTTCAGGACCGTCTAATTCTAAAGCACTACCAGACTCACTACCTAAAATAACAACTGCATTAGTTACAGTACCTGACCAAGCTTGGTCAGCATCTAAACCATCATCACCGTCACCCCATGTAATTAAGTTTGTAGCGTTTACAGTTCCACCGAACCATTCAAAACCATCATCTTGGTTAGATACAACTTCTAAGTTATCTAACGTAGTTCCAGAACCAACACCACCTAAAGTAATACCGTTAATTTCGTTATCAGAACCGATAGTGATACCACCATGTCTTACAGAGATATATTTATAAGTACCAGAATTATCAGTAGCATCAGTACCACCATATTGACCGTAATCTTCAGTTGCAGGAATACCTTCAATCTGTGCAGTTTCAACATCTCCACTAACAGAGATAGGAGCACGACCTAAGATGATTAAACCTCCCCAAAGACCTACGTCATTTGAATCTAAGTTAGAACCTGCAGTTTGACCAACAGTGATATTATCTAAAATAGAAGTCATTATAATTGGGTTGCTTGCTGTACCTTCAGCCATAACTTTACCACCTTGATCTACTACTAAAGCAGAAGCTAAAGATTCTTGTCCTTCAGCACCTTTAATAATAGTACCAGCTTCAATAGTTAAAGTAACACCTTCGTTCACAACAACTTTACCACCTAAAACGTAAATGTTTTCTGCAGACCAAGTTTCATCTGAAGTTAAAATTCCTGATTTGTAAACTTCAGTTACAATTCCATCGTCATCTCCACCATCATCAGTTGAAGAATTGTCATCATCACTACTACAGTTAAATGCGAAAAGTGAAAATGTAAGTAAGAAAAATAAATTTTTAATTGTTTTCATTTTGTTTTTGTTCATTAAATGTTATGCTGCAAAGAAAGCTTGTTAATTCGTGTTTTGAGTTATTCAAAAATTACCAATTTGTAATTAAAAGGTTAGTTAAACGTATTCTTAATATTAACTAGTTTTGAATATGGAAACAATTAGTTAACATTGAAATTTGTTTCATCTATCTAAGCATTATATAATCGATTGTTTACCAATTTATTTATCTTGCATCCTATAAGAATGTAATTATGAATTGGGAACAACTACTGTCGTTAAAGCGCTATGGCGATACAAATAAAAGATTAAGAAAAGAACAAGATGAAACACGTTTAGGCTTTGAGGTCGATTATGATCGTATTATATTTTCTGCAGAATTTAGAGGATTACAAGATAAAACACAAGTCGTTCCGTTGTCTAAAACCGATTTTGTACATACGCGTTTAACGCATAGTTTAGAAGTTAGTGTTGTTGGGAGATCTCTTGGTAGAAGAGTTGGGCAGTTATTATTAAAGAAACACCCGCATTTAGAAAGTTCTCATGGTTATAAAATGAATGACTTTGGTGCTATTGTTGCAGCAGCAGCTTTAGCACATGATATTGGAAATCCTCCTTTTGGTCATTCTGGTGAAAAAGCAATTGGAGCTTATTTTAAAGAAGGGAGTGGTGCTAACTTTAAAGACTTATTAACGGCTAAAGAATACCAAGATTTATGTGATTTTGAAGGAAATGCTAATGGTTTTAAAATCTTAACTGAAAGTAGAGAAGGTAGAGAAGGTGGTTTGCGTCTTAGTTATGCAACCTTAGGTGCTTTTATGAAATACCCAAAAGAATCCTTACCTAAGAAACCAAGCAAGCATATTGTAGATAAAAAATATGGCTTTTTTCAAAGTGAAAAGCAAATGTTTAATGATGTTGCTACTGATTTAGGTTTAATTAAAAGACATGATGATTATCTAAGTTTTCAAAGACATCCTTTGGCATATTTAGTTGAAGCTGCTGATGATATCTGTTATACTATAATTGATTTTGAAGATGGAATTAATTTAGGTTTAATACAAGAAGAATATGCTTTAGAGTACCTAATTAATTTGGTTAGAGATAGTATTATAACTAAAAATTATAACACATTAAAAACAACTGAAGATCGCGTAAGTTATTTACGGGCATTAGCTATTGGGCGATTAATAGAAGAAGCTGCTACTTTATTTATGAAGCATGAAGAAGCAATCTTATCCGGTAAATTTGAGACAGGTTTATTAGATGTGAGTCAGTATAAAGCGCAAATCAAGGATATTATAGATATTAGTATCAATAATGTTTACCGATCTAAAGAGGTTATTAATAAGGAGATTGCCGGTTACCAGATTTTGAATCAATTATTGGAATCATTCGGAAAAATGGCTTTTAATTATTATGATGATAATATGTCTAATTATGATAAACTACTATTAAGTACATTGCCCGAAATTGTAAAACTTAGTAATGAATCTTTATATGAAAACCTGTTAGCTATTTGTCTTTATATTTCAAAATTATCAGATACAAATGCTATGCTATTACATAAAAAACTTCAAGGACAAATATTATAGACTTAATGGTTATTGATCACTAAGAATAAATTATCAATTGCCTCTTTTATTGAAATTGTATCTAATTTTTGCAGTTGCAGTAATTGTTCTACTGTTCCGTGTTCAATAAATTGATCTTCAATTCCGCGCGTTACTATTTTAGGATTGTAATTATGGGTGTTTGCAAAGGCTAAAATAGAACTTCCAAATCCACCAATAATAGTACCTTCTTCAATGGTGATTATGGCTTTTTGGGTTTTAAATATTTCATGCAATAGATTTTCGTCTAATGGTTTTACAAATTGCATGTCGTAATGACTTATCGCTTCTTTTTTATCATAAGTTGAAATTGTATCTTCTACTGTTTTGGCAATCGTACCAATAGAAAGTATGGCAATTTCATTTCCTGATTTTAATTGCTCTCCTTTTCCAATTTCAATCTTTTTAAAAGGTTTTTTCCAATCTAATATATGTCCACGTCCCCTTGGATAACGGATAGCAATAGGAAAATCAATACCCAATTGTGCTGTGTACATTATATTTCTTAGTGCAATAGCATCTCTTGGTGCAAAAATCACCATATTAGGAATGCAATTAAGGTAGGCTAAATCAAAAACGCCATGGTGTGTTGCTCCATCTTCACCAACTAATCCAGCACGATCCAAACAAAAAATAACAGGTAAATTCTGTAAAGCTACATCATGTATAATTTGATCATAAGCCCGTTGTAAAAAGGTAGAATAGATATTACAAAATGGAATAAGACCTTGCGTAGCCATACCAGCAGCTAAAGTAACGGCGTGTTGTTCTGCAATACCGACATCAAAAGCACGATTCGGAATAGTTTCCATCATATACTTTAAGGAACTTCCTGTTGGCATTGCTGGTGTAATCCCTACAATTTTATCATTTTTTAATGCTAATTCTACAATGGTCTCACCAAATACATCTTGAAATTTTGGCGGTTTTCTAGAGCCAGATTTAGCAATGAGTTCTCCTGTTTTAGCATCAAATTTTCCTGGCGCGTGATATTTTATTTGGTCTAATTCTGCTTGTCGTAATCCTTTTCCTTTAGTGGTGATAATGTGTAAAAACTTAGGACCTTTTACGGTTTTTAAACGCTTTAATTCAGAAAGTAATAACGGTAAATTATGACCATCAATAGGTCCTGAATAGTTAAAATTTAAAGCTTCAAAAATATTATCCTGCTTTTCGGTTCCTTTCTTTACATTAGTTAGGTATTGTTTTAAAGCACCAACACTTGGGTCAATACCAATAGCATTATCATTTAAGATAACGAGTAGGTTAGCATTTGTAACTCCTGCGTGGTTTAAACCTTCAAAAGCCATTCCGCTTGCTATAGACGCATCACCTATAACGGCAATATGATGTTTGTTTTCTCCTTTTAGTTCTGAAGCAATCGCCATGCCTAAAGCAGCAGAAATAGATGTAGAGGAATGCCCTACACCAAAAGCATCATAATTGCTTTCACTTCGTTTAGGGAAACCACTTATGCCTTTTAATTGCCTGTTGGTTTCAAATACGTCTTTTCTACCCGTTAGTAATTTATGACCATAGGCTTGGTGACCAACATCCCAAATTAATAAATCTTTAGGGGTGTTAAATATATAATGTAGAGCTATGGTTAGTTCTACAACTCCTAAACTGGCACCTAAATGTCCTTCTTTGGTTGCGACGATATTAATTATTAACTCGCGCAATTCTTTAGCAAGTAAAGGTAAATCGTCCGGTTTTAGATTTCGTAAATCTTCAGGAAGGTTAATATGGTCTAAAAATGTCTTGTTCACGGTGTAAAAATACGAGATTTAGTATTTCTTATGTATGCTTTGTGTTCTCTCTTTTTAGTTAAAGAGATAATTAACTGTAAGTAAGCGTCTTTTTATAAGACTTAATTATCAGAATTAATCCCTATTTATGATAAAAACATACATTTGCCTAGTCCTTTTCTTATTGTTATCAGCTTCTTATTCGTTTGGTCAAAGTGATCTGAAATCTTCAAAATACGGAATCACGATACTTGATTATTTAAAGGATAATAAATCAAATTTCAATTTTATAGATAAAGATTTAGAGAATCCTGTAATAAACAACGAGTACTATTCTGAAAATACAGAAGTAACTCATGTTTATTTAAATCAAACCTATCAAGGCATCAAACTTTATAATGCTATATCTAGCATAGCAATTAAAGATGGTGAAATTTTTTATTATGCTAATAGGTTTTTAAATCACATACCGTCTAAAGTTAATTCTACAACACCAGCTTTTTCTCCTAATGCTTCAATTATTAAGGTTGCTCAACAATTTGAATTAGGAAATGTGAAAAATATGCAAGAGTTAGAGCATAATGGTAATCAATATGTATTCTCTAATTCTGGGATTTCAACACAAAATATTAAGGTTGAATTGGTTTTTGTAAAACAAGATGAAAATTTAAAGTTAGCATGGGATTTTATTATTTACACTAATGATAATAAGCATTGGTGGAGTGTTAGGGTTAATGCAATTACAAATGAGGTCATAGAATTTAATGATTTAATCTTAACCTGTACTTTTGATGCTGAACACGACCATTCTAAGCATGCGGATCAACAAGATTTTACAAAACTAGCTCCAATAACTAATTCTGTTTTGGTTGATGGTTCTAATTATAACGTATTTCCACTCCCTTTAGAGAGTCCAAATCATGGTTCTAGACAAATTGTTACAGAACCTGCAAGTTCTAATGCTTCCCCATTTGGATGGCACGATAATAACGGGTTTCCTGGTGCTGATTTTACAACGGCTAGAGGTAATAATGTTTGGGCTAAAGATGATATTAGAGGAAATAATTCTAATGATAGTTTTTCTCCAGAAGGTACAGCATTCTTAAATTTCGATTTCCCATTAGATTTTAATTTATCTCCATTAGACTATCAAGAAGCTGCTATTACCAATTTGTTTTATATGAATAACATGATGCATGATATATGGTTTAATCATGGTTTTGATGAGAGTTCGGGGAATTTTCAAACAACAAATTACAGTAATCAAGGTAATGGTGACGATTTTGTTTTTGCAGATGCTCAAGACGGAAGTGGTTTTAATAATGCTAATTTTGGGACGCCTCCAGATGGTGTTAATCCAAGAATGCAAATGTTTTTATGGTCTCCACCAGGTGGTGATACAAGTGAGCGTGTTGTTATAGAAAACGGGAGTTTAATGGGAGAGTATGATGCTTTGGGTGCTTCGTTTGGAGCGCTATTGTCTGCTGTGCCTGTAACATCTAGTTTAATATCAGTAATTGATACTACGGCAGATACTTTAAATGCTTGCGAAACAATTATTAATTCAGCAGAACTTAATGGAAATATAGCAATATTAAGACGTGGAGAATGTGAGTTTGGGGCAAAGGTTTTAGCAGTAGAAAATGCAGGTGCTATTGGTGTGATTGTTGTCAATAATACGGCTGGTGAAAGCATTGAAATGGGACCAGGAGCTGATGGAGATTTAGTAACGATACCTTCAGTAATGGTGACACAAGTTATTGGAGAAGCACTTATTTCTGCATTAAATAATGGAGAAAACATTACAGCGAGTTTAGTAGGGCCAGATTTAACTGATTTTATTGATGGTGGATTTGATAATGGAATTATAGCTCACGAGTACGGTCATGGTATTTCTAATAGATTAGCTGGTGGTCCATCTGCAGCTAATTGCTTACAAAATAATGAGCAGATGGGAGAAGGATGGTCAGATTGGTTTGCTTTGATGGTTACTATGAAAGCATCAGATGTTTCTACTGATGGAAGAGGAATCGGAACATTTGCAACAAGCCAATCTACTACAGCAGTTGGTATTAGACCCGCACGCTATAATACTGATTTTTCAGATAATGGATTTACATATAACGCATCAAATACACTTTCTCAACCCCACGGTATTGGTTTTGTTTGGGCAACCACATTATGGGATTTAACTTGGGCTTATATAGATAAATATGGTTTTGATTCTGATCTATATAATGGAAATGGTGGTAATAATAAAGTGATGAATTTAGTGATTAATGGCTTAAAATTACAACCATGTAATTCTGGATTTGTAGATGGTAGAGATGCTATTTTAGCAGCTGATAGATTAACTACAGGAGGTGTCGATCAGTGTTTAATTTGGGAAGTATTTGCTGCTAGAGGTTTAGGTGTGAATGCAGAACAAGGCGATGTTGATTCTCGTAGTGATCAAATAGAAGATTTTACAATGCCATTAAGTAGTACTCCATCATTAGCTAATTGTTCGGCTTTAAGTGTTAATGAATTTGATAAGGCTAATCTTAGTATTTATCCAAATCCTACGGAAACAGAATTATCAATTACGTCAATTAATACTTTAGGTGATGTTAGTATTAGTATCGTTGATCTTAATGGTAGAATTGTATATAAAACACAAAAAGAATCATTTAATAGTGTTACTATAAATACGAGTCAATTACAAACTGGATTATATATTTTAAGAATTATTGGAGTTAATATTAACTTCAATGAAAAAATAATAAAGAAGTAATGTATCTTTATTTTTTAAATTATATATGATAAACCCATTTGACGATACTTACTTTATGAAAAAAGCACTTCAGGAAGCTGAGGCTGCTTTTGAAAAAGGTGAAATACCTGTTGGCGCAATAATTGTTGTAGAAGATAGAATCATTGCAAGAACACATAATTTAACAGAATTACTCAATGATGTTACTGCGCATGCAGAAATGCAAGCCATTACGTCTGCTGCTAATTTTTTAGGAGGAAAATATTTGACTAACTGTAGGCTTTATGTCACTTTAGAACCTTGTCAAATGTGTGCAGGTGCATTGTATTGGAGTCAGATTTCTAAAATCGTCTATGGTGCTTCTGATACACAAAGAGGTTTTAAAACGATGGGGACACAATTGCATCCTAAAACAGAGGTAGTTAGTGGAGTCTTAGCGGAGGAAGCTTCTGCTTTGATGAAACGTTTTTTTGTTGAAAAACGAAATTTAAATTAAGGCTTAAAAAAGACAAGAGATATGAAAGTGAAGTTTATAATATTAATAGCAATCAGTTTATTTAGTTGTAAGGCCAACCAAAATAATGATAAAATGGCAACTATTGAAACGGTGTTAATAGCAAAAGGAAATCTTCATGGTTCAGGATCTGAAGGATTTACTAAACAGAATATGATTATTGATAACCAAAGTGATTGGGAGTCTTTATTGTCTCAAATAAATACAGTTAATAATGTATCTGATCATTTTACAGAAACTAAAATTAATTTTTCTGAGTATACTGTTATTGCGGTATTTGATGATGTTAAGGGAAGTGGTGGACATAAAATAGACCTTGATGTTATAAAGACAAGCAAACAAGTATTGGTAACTGTCGATTTTGTTAGTCCGAGCGGAATGGCTACAACCGTAATGACACAACCTTACTATATAACTAAGATTCTTAAAACGGATTTACCAATTATATTTAAATAGAGGTAGAGAATTTTTAGAATAAAAAAAGGCAAAAAAAACGCCCAACCAAAGGCTGAGCGTTGAAACTTTAAGATATATACTTATAATACCTGCACATTTGCAGCTACTAAACCTTTTCTTCCTTCTTCTTCATCGTACTCTACATTGTCACCTTCGCGTAATTCTACGCCATTAAGGTTTGATACATGTACAAAGATGTCTTTTCCTGTTTCTTCGTTGGTAATGAATCCAAATCCTTTTGAATCATTAAAAAATTTAACTGTTCCAGTCATTATAATATAAATAAAAATTAAAGCACAAAGATAAATAAAAATTAAAACTCAATGTTATTAAATTGTTTAATTTTAAATTATAGCTTAATTATTTGGTTGCCTAAATGACAAATTATGATCTGTAATCTTTTTGGTTTTCTCGCATTTTATCAAGATTTTCTTTAGTTAACATATAATCTTGTACGTCTTTATCTTTCCATCTGTAGTATGAAAATAATGGAAAAACAACGAAAAATAATCCTAATACACCAAAGCCAATAAGTTTTTGATTGTACGCTACATCAAATACCAATCCACTAACAATACTGGTTAAAGAGGCTATAAAAGCAATAAAGGTTATTATTTTGATGGGTTTCATAGTTCTGAGTTAATCTTTTGAATAGAGGTGAATACTTAAATTTAATTTAAGATGTAATATTAATTAATTCACGTCTGTATGCGGTTAATAATTTTGATTTTGAAATAAACCCAACATACATTCCGTCTTTAATAACTGGTAAATTCCAAGCGTTACTATCTTGAAATTTCTTCATAATAACGGTCATCTTATCCTTGTCGATATTGATAATAGCTGGTGGTTTTTGCATCACTTCAATCGCTAAGACTTTATCATATAATTTCTGGTCAAACATTATAGATCTTATATCATCTAATAGAATTACTCCTTTTAAAGTTTTGTCTTTTTCATCTAAAACAGGAAAGATATTCCGATTGGATTTAACAACGGCATTATTAACAATTTCACCCAAGGTCATTTTAGTAGTTACACTTGTAAAGTTTGTTTCAATAACTTTATGGATGTCCATTAATGTTAAAATGGCATGATCTTTATCGTGGGTAATTAAGTCGCCTTTTCTACCTAATTCCATAGTGTAAACAGAATGTGGGGTGTAAAATCTTGTAATACCAAACGAAATCGCTGAGGTGATCATTAAAGGAATAAATAAATCATAGCCACCCGTTAATTCTGCAATTAAAAAAATAGCAGTTAATGGGGCTTGTAATACTCCAGCTAATAAACCAGCCATACCAACAAGGGTAAAGTTACTTTCAGAAACAGGCGAACTAAATAAGCCACAATGGTTAATTATTTTAGCGATACAGTTTCCCATTAAACTTCCCATAAATAGCGTAGGGGCAAAAATACCACCAACACCTCCGGCACCAAATGTTATGGCACTTGCAAAAATTTTAAAAAATACAAGTCCAGCTAAAAGAGCAATGACAACCCAAATGTTAGTAAGATCTAAATTGAAGAAGTTATTTTCTAGCGCTTTTTGAGGATTTCCTGCAATAAGGCTGTTCATTGTTTCGAATCCCTCTCCGTAAAGTGGTGGGATAAAAAACACTAAAACCCCAATAGCAAAACCACCAACAAGAAGTTTTTTTATGGGTGAGTTTAGTTTGTCAAAAAAATCTTGAACTTTCTCGTAAACCTGATTAAAATAGATAGAAACAAAAGCCGTACAAACCCCTAAGAAGGCATAAAATGGAACATCTGATATGATAAAATTATCTTCAATTCTAAAAGGAAGTAACACATCATCTCCAAAGAAAAAATAAGACGTGATAATAGCTGATAGTGATGCTAACAATAAAGGCAGCATAGAAACCATAGTTAAGTCTAAACTAAAGACTTCAATGGCAAAAATAATAGCAGCAATTGGCGCTTTAAAAATAGAAGACAATGCACCAGCAGCAGCACAACCAATAAGTAAAGTTTTGGTCTTCTGGTTCATTCTAAATAACCTAGAAATATTAGAGCTAATTGCTGCACCTGTTGCAACAGAAGGTCCTTCTAATCCTACTGATCCACCAAAACCAACGGTTAAAGGTGCTGTTAAAATAGACCCAAACATTTGAAATTTTCTTATAACGCCTTTACGTTTTGCTATGGCGTATAACGTGGAAGGGATACCATGGCTAACCTTGGCTCTTATGACATATTTTGATACTAAATAGACTAAAATAAATCCTATTAGAGGAAATAAAAAGTAAAAGGCATGATGGTAATACCTTACTAAATTTCCTTCTAATAAATGTTGAATAAAGTGTGTTAAGTTTTTAAGTATTACGGCTCCAATTCCAGAGGTAATACCAACAAGTACACTTAGGAAAAACACAAACTGTTTGTCAGAAATATGTTTAGTTCTCCATATTAGAATTTTTTTAAAGATGGGATGTTTTCTTGGCATGGTCTTAAAGCTAATAAAAAAATCCTGCACGGAGCAGGATTTAATATTTTTAAGCTTTTAAATTTAGTTTTAAACTTAGTTCTTCAAGTTGTTGATCGTCAATTGGTGCAGGTGCATCAATCATTACGTCGCGGCCTGAATTATTTTTTGGGAAAGCAATAAAATCGCGTATAGTTTCTTGTCCGCCTAAAATAGCAACAAGTCTATCTAAACCAAAAGCAAGTCCTCCGTGTGGTGGTGCTCCATATTCAAAGGCATCCATTAAGAAACCAAATTGTGCTTTAGCATCTTCTTCAGAAAACCCTAAATGTTTCAGCATAATAGCTTGTGTTTTCTTATCGTGAATTCTAATAGAACCTCCTCCTATTTCATTACCATTTAAAACTAAATCGTAAGCATTTGCTTTTACTTCTCCTGGTTTAGAATCTAACAATTCTATTTGCCCTGGTTTTGGTGATGTAAAAGGGTGGTGCATGGCGTGGTAGTTACCCGTTTCTTCGTCTAGTTCTAATAAAGGGAAATCTATAACCCAAAGCGGTGCAAATACTTTAGGGTCTCTTAAACCTAAGCGTGTTGCTAATTCCATACGTAAAGCACTTAATTGCGCTCTTACTTTATTAGTGTCGCCAGATAAAACGCAAACTAAATCACCAGCTTTTGCTCCTGTGATTTCTGCCCATTTAGCTAAATCTTCTTGATCGTAAAATTTATCTACTGAAGATTTATAAGTTCCATCATCATTACAACGCGAATAGATCATACCTAAAGCTCCAACTTGTGGACGCTTTACCCAGTCTATTAATTTATCAATTTCTTTTCTTGTATAAGAATTTCCACCTGGTACAGCAATACCAACGACTAATTCGGCATTATTAAAAACACCAAATTCTTTATGTTGTGTAACTTCGTTAAGTTCTCCAAACTCCATTCCAAATCTAATATCTGGTTTGTCATTTCCGTATAAACGCATCGCATCGTCATAAAGCATTCTTGGGAATTTTTCAATTTCAACACCATTCACTTCTTTAAGTAAGTGACGTGTTAACCCTTCAAAAACATTTAAAATATCTTCTTGCTCTACAAATGCCATTTCACAATCTATTTGTGTGAATTCTGGCTGACGGTCTGCACGTAAATCTTCATCTCTAAAACACTTTACAATCTGAAAATATTTATCCATACCACCAACCATCAATAGTTGTTTGAAAGTTTGTGGCGATTGTGGAAGTGCGTAAAATTGTCCTCCGTTCATACGAGAAGGCACAACAAAATCACGAGCACCTTCTGGTGTAGACTTTATTAAATAAGGTGTTTCTACTTCGATAAAACCATCGTTAGAAAGAAAGTTTCTTACCGCTTGCGTAACTTTTGCTCTAAAGATTAAGTTATTTTTTACAGGATTACGACGAATATCGATGTAACGGTATTTCATTCGTAAATCATCACCACCATCTGTTTTATCTTCAATAGTAAAAGGAGGTGTTAATGATGTGTTTAAAATGTTTAATTCTGAAACTAAAACTTCAATATCTCCTGTTGGGATATTTGGGTTTTTAGAAGCACGTTCTACAACTTTACCTTTCGCTTGGATAACGAATTCACGTCCTAATTTTGAAGCCTTTTCCATGATGTCTTTTGGAGTGCTTTTCTCATCAAAATAGAGTTGTGTAATTCCATAACGATCTCTAAGATCTAAATAGATCATAAAACCTTTATCTCTAACACCTTGAACCCATCCTGAAAGTGTAACTTCTGTATTGTTGTGTGATGTTCTTAATTCACCACAATTGTGACTTCTGTACATAATGAAATTTTAATTTTGTCCGTCCTTGCTAATGCAATTATGAATGCGGGTGCAAATTTAACTAAGTTTAATTATTATTAGATAAGGAAACAGGATTTTTCGTGATAAGAAGGTCGAATAATTTAAAGAATATATAAATGAACCTTTCATATTAAAAAATATAATCTAAAATTCAGTTTAAATGCTATAAGATGAAACCTTAACAAAATATAAACACGCTGTATAAAAGTCATTTTACGACTATTTATACAGCGTGTTTTTTTCTTAAAATAAGAATCTAGTTAGTTATCTATTTCAATTGGGTCAAAATCTTTAGCTTCATTTGCTCTTAAAGGTTCTGATGTTAATTTTAAGCGCAACCACATTTTAAATTTCACACTTAAGAAAAATAGAATTGGGACTAGAATTAAGGTTAAGAATGTAGCGACTAATAAACCATAAATAACCGTCCATGCTAATGGTCCCCAGAAAACAACGTTATCTCCACCCATGTAAATGTTAGGGTCTAAGTCTGAAAATAAAGTAAAGAAGTTGATATTTAAACCAATTGCTAATGGCACTAATCCTAAAATTGTAGTAATAGCAGTTAATAAAACAGGTCTTAAACGCGCTTTACCTGCTCTAACAATACTTTCAAATAAGTCTTCTGTTGTTAAGTAATCACTTTCAATAAGGTCTAATTCGTTTTTCTTTCTATCAATTAAAAGTTGCGCATAATCTAAAAGAACCACACCGTTATTTACTACAATTCCGGCGAGTGAAATAATACCCACCATGGTCATCATAATAACGAAAGCACTACCTGTAATAACGATACCGCCAAACACACCAATAAAACTTAAGAAAATCGCAATCATAATAATAGTTGGCTTAGAAATAGAGTTGAATTGAAAGATTAGGATAAAGAAAATTAACCCAAGACCTGTAAAAAATGCACCAACTAAGAAGGCCATTTGTTTGTTTTGTTCTTCAATTTGACCAGTGTAATCGATATGAATGTCTTTAGATAAACCTTCATAACTTTTCATTTCATTTTGAACTTGAGTCACAATAGCACCTGCGTCTGTAAATCCTGGTGATAATGCAGAATATACGGTAACCACACGTTTAGAGTCTATGTGTTTTATAGCACTAAAACTAGAAGTATTTTTCTGCCTTGCTACAGTAGATAAAGGAACTTCCTTAATCTGACCTAAGTTATCTCTAAATGTAATGTTCTGATTAAAAAGAGCACTTTTATCATAACGATTAGCTTCGTTAAAACGCACATAGATATCAAAATCATCGCCGTCTTCTTTAAAAATTCCGGCTTTAGAACCAAAGATGGAATTACGTAATTGATCTCCAATTTGCTTTGCCGTAATACCTAATTCACCTGCTTTTTTTCTGTCGATTTCAACTAACATTGAAGGCTTATCTTTATTAACGTCAATTTTTAGCTCATCAATCCCTGGGATGTTTTTAGCGTTAATAAACGTACGCATCTGTTCTGCAGTAGCAATTAATTCATTATAATCATCACCGATAATTTCAATATTAATAGGAGAACCCGCAGGTGGTCCGTTGGTGTCTTTTTCAACAGAAATTAAAACTCCAGGATAAATACCTACTAAGGCTTCTTGTACTTTTTGGCGTAAGATCTCACTATTTTCTCCACGTCTAAATTTATACTCGCGCATAGAGGCTGTAATCTTAGCTTTGTGTGGCATTTCTGCACCAGATCCCATATCTGTTTGTGGGTTACCTGCACCTTCACCAACCTGAGAAACCGCACTTTCTACTAAGAAGTTTCTGTCTCCATCCATGTATTCATCTGAGTTAATAACAGCATCAATACGTTTTTCTATCTGAGCAGTAATAGCATTGGTTTTTTCAATAGCTGTACCTTGTGGATACTCTATGTAGACAATAATTTGGTTGGGTTTATTATCTGGAAAAAATTCAACTTTTGTACGTTGTGTCTTTAGTGAGATACCAAAGGCAACAAATGCTGCAATTAATAATAAGAATGTGCTAACACTTAATATCGTTGGTGACCAACCAGACAGTGCGTTACGTAATCTTATTTCGTACCAATTTTCGAACTTCACTAAAGCTTTATTCTGAAAATTATTAGCCATTCCTCTAACAATATAACGGTAAACCCATAGCATAACCGCTGTGAAAATCATAATGGTACCTAAACCTTTATAAGCACCACCAAATAATAGAATTAAGATTCCAAATAAAGCAATAATGATAGTGATTTTAATCAGTTGTTTTAACGGCATATCCTTGTCTTCCGTAGTCATGTAACGAGAGACTAATACTGAATTAAAAAAGATAGCTACAATTAAAGAAGAACCTAAAACAACAGATAATGTTATTGGTAATATCTTCATAAACTCACCCATAATACCAGGCCAAAGTCCTAAAGGAACAAAGGCTGCAACGGTTGTTGCTGTAGATATAATAATAGGATAGGCAATTTCTCCAATACCTTTCTTGGCAGCCTCAATGCGGCCCATACCTTCATCTTCCATTAAACGGAATACGTTTTCAACAACCACAATTCCGTTATCTACTAACATTCCGAGTCCCATAATAAGTCCAAATAATACCATAGTATTTAAACTATAGCCTATAAAACTTAAAATCATAAGAGACATAAACATAGACATTGGGATTGCAAAACCAACGAATAATGCATTTTTAAATCCTAAGAAGAACATTAACACGGTAACAACCAAAATAACACCAAAGATGATGTTGTTTACCAAGTCGTCAACCTTACCAATGGTTACAGGGGATTGGTCGTTGGTAATTGTTACTTCTAAATCTTTTGGGAATACATTATCTATTGCATTTTGTACAATAACCTGCGTTTGTTCTGCAGCAGCAACCATGTTTTTACCAGCACGTTTTTTAACGTCTAGCATTACTACTGGTTTTTCTGATTTTCTAGCAAAAGTGGTTTTGTCTTCTTCGTGAAAAGAAACGGTGGCAACATCTTTTAAGTAGATAGGATTACCATTGTCTGATTTTACAACGAAGTCTTCAAGTTCAGAAGGATCTTCAATTTCACCAATAATTCTAATAGTACGTCTTTGTCCACTCGCTTTTAAGTTACCAGCAGATTGTGTTACGTTTCCATAACTAATAGCAGCAAGAATATCATTAAAAGTCACTTTAGAAGCCATCATTTTATAGATATCCACTTCTACTTCTACCTCTTTTTCTTGAGCCCCACGGATGTCTGCCTTCTTAATTTCTTGTAAATCTTCAATTTCTTCTTGAAGATATTCAGCATAATCCTTTAATTTTTCAATAGGGTAATCACCAGAAATATTAATGTTAAGAATAGGCATTTCTTCTGAAAGACTCAATTCAAAAACATTAGGTTCTACTTTTGCATCATTAAATGTTGGCCAATCTTCACTTGCGGTTTCAGAATCAATTTCATCTTTAACCTTTTGTTTGGCTTGTTCTACGGTAATGCTTTCGTCAAATTCTACAACGACCATAGAGTAATCTTCTTGTGATGTTGAGGTGATTTCTACAACATTACTAACCGTTTTTAGACGGTCTTCTACAGGGTTTGTAATTAACTTTTCAATATCTTCAGCAGTATTACCAGGATAAATAGTACTGACGTAAATTTTAGTCTCATTGACTTCTGGAAAAGCTTCTCTTGGCATGTCGAAAAAAGCTGAAATTCCTAAATAGAAAAATACAGCAATAAGCACATACATTGTGGTTTTATTGTTAATTGCCCAGGAAGACCAACTAAATTCCTTTTCGGTATTTTTTTTGTTTTCAGCCATTAGTTTTTAGTTTCATAATTAATAACTTCAACAGATTGTCCGTCTCTTACACTACGTGCTCCTTCTTGAATAATTTCTGCACCAGAAGAAAGTCCTTCAAGGATTTCAATAATGTCACCTTGCGTTTTTCCGGTTTTAATGATAATGCGCTCAGCGGTACCAATACCTTTTTCATTTTTATCGTTTACAACATAAACGTATTGTTCTCCTTCTGCATTTTCTGAAACAACACTTTGAGGAATTAATATAGCCTCCTCGCTAGTATAGTCGTTGATTTTTAAACGTGCAGATAAATTAGGTTTAATGGCTTTGTCCTTGTTAGGGATTTCTACTTCAATCTTGAAAGTACGGTTTGCAGGGTTGATAAAATCTCCAGCTTGACGAATTTTGGTTTCTATTGTTTGTCCTAAAACAGGAATGTTTACACTTACATTTTTTCCTTTAGTAACATTAGAAACATAACTTTCTGGTACTTCTGTTTCAATATACATATTGTCTAAATTTACAATACGCATTAATGGAGACTGACCAGCAGCAACAACACTTCCTTGTTCCGTAATGATATCGTCAATAGTTCCAGAAAAAGGAGCTTTTACTGTTGTTTTGGCGATTTGCTGATACAATTGGTTTACAGCTTCTTGTTGCGACTGATAAGTAGATTTTGATTGTAAATATTGAATTTCACTTCCAATATTTTGTTCCCAAAGTCTTTGTTGACGCTCGTAAGTCGTTTTAGCAAGTTCTGCTTGTATTTTTAATTGAGCCAGTTGCTGACTTAATCCTCCGTCATCAATCTTAGCTAACGTTTGCCCTTTTGTAACTTTTTGTCCTTCCTTAACATATACATGGGTTAAAATACCGTTGTACTCAGGTGTTATGGTTAAAAGGTTTTTAGTAGTTACGTTACCTTGAAGTTCTAAAACGTGATTAAAAACTTCAGTTTTGGTTTTAAACGTTGTAATTAAAGGAACATTTTTAGTGGTATCAACTGTTTTTATTTTTTCATCTAAAAGCTTAATCTTATCGTTAATAGCCTGTTGTTCTCCAACAAGTTCGCCACGTTTTTCTCTTAAAGTTTTAAGATTACCATTTTCTATAAGGTATTCTACTGAGTTTTTCTTTTTCTCAGAACACGATACTGATAGCGCAGCAACGATTATTAATAGATATATATATTTCATTTTAATTAGGATTTTTAGTTATTGATTGGTGTATTTAAAACGGTTTCTAAAACAGCTTTAGAGTTAACAACATCTAGCATTGCTTGTAGTAATTCTTGTTGTGCTGCGTACAATTGAGTTTGGGCTTGTCTTAGTTCAAAACTAGAACCAATACCTTCAAAAAACTTAGTTTGATTTTTAGTTTCAATACGTTCTGCAAGCTCTAAATTCTCTTTTTTGTTGTCGTAATCTTCTATAGCGAATTGGTAATCGCTTTTAGCAGATGCAATTTCTAGTTTTATACGTTGTTCGGTTTCTGTAAGTTCCGTTTCTGCTTTTTCTAAATTAATTTGAGCACGTTGGGTAGAAGCATTTCGCATACCTGAGCTAAATATTGGAATATCTAAGCTTACACCAAATAAAGAAGATCCAAACCAATCTTGACTCTTTTTAGTGAAATTAAACTCATCACCATAACCAGAGTAACCACCATTTATAAAAGCATTTAAGGTTGGTAAGGCTTTACTTTTTTCTAACTTCAATAATAAAGATTTAGCTTCTGCATCGTTAGATGCTATTAGGTAATCTATAGTACTCTCTGGGTTTTCTTCAATATCTAAAATATTAAGAGAGATATTATTTTCGGTTAATGTTTCTAAATTATCAGTTAAAGTTAGTGTGTCGTGCACGTCTAGCCCTAAAGTGAAATTAAGCATCTGGTAGGCTAATTTTTTTAATCTATTAGTATTACTTAAACTGCTCTTAACACCAGATAATGTAATTTTAAGTTGTTCTACACTTTCTTCTTCCTCTAAACCATTTTCAAAAATCTTATTGGTTTCGTAAAGGTTTTTTTCTAAAACTTCTATGTTACGTTCTAAAATAGCAATGCTTTCTTCGGCTAAAAGAACATTACCGTAAGCATCTATAACAGCTTTTCTAACTTCTAAATCTGTTTTTACTTTAGCATTTTTAGATATTTCTAAATATACTTTAGCAGATTGTAATCCTACAATGTACGAACCATCAAATATTTTTTGAGATAAGGTTGCAAAAGCTGTTACACTTTGTTTTGTGCTAAAAACAACCTCTGCAAATTCGCCTTCTTGTCCTCCAAGAAATTCTGCAGGAATAACTGAAACTTGTTGTTTTAAATAATTTTGATAATCTACACTTGCACTTATTTGCGGTAAGCCGGTAGCAGTAGTTTCCCACTTTTGTTGTTTTGCAGCATCAATATCACGTGTTGCATTTATGGAAGATCTGTTGTTTTCCAAAGCATAGTCTATGGCTTCTTGAAGCGAAAGGCTAGAGGGTTGTTCTTGTGAAAACCCTGTTTGGAAAAGTATGAAAGTGACTATTATAGTAAGTGTTTTTTTCATTACTTAATTTTGATTGATATTTAATTTTGTTAGTGTTTCTAATCCTTTTTGTGAGCAAATACCTCTTAAATGGTATTCTAAATAATTGTTCATTAACATTGTCATTGAGAAATTTTCACGAGGAAAAATATCCTGATCTTTTAATGATAAAATGTTATTAAAGTAGAGTCTTGCAATAAAATTAATATCTATTGTTTCTCTATAAAGTCCTGCGGCAACTCCACGATCTAAATTACGTGTCACGCAACCTGTCATTTTTTGGTACTGTTTACCTTTTAAAGAAGCAAAAATCTTTGGGTAATATTTCTGAAGCTGATATTGTGGTGATGACTTTTCATCTTTTAGATGTGTCATTACAAACTTTTTTATTTCATAGATTTCTTCAATAGGGTTTTTGTCAAGTTCGCAAATACAGTCTATGCCATAAGAAATGTTATTAAAAACATGCATTGCCGTAGCTTCTACTAATTTAGTTTTATTTTGAAAATGTTGATAAATCGTTTTTTTAGAAATTCCCATTTCATTAGCAATATCATCCATTGTTACACTCTTAAACCCTAGGTTTAAAAATAAATCAACAGATTTATGTATTATTTTGTCTTTCATTTTTAGTGTTTCCACGCTTGGAAATCTTATTTTTAATAAGGTGCAAAACTACAATAGGAAACTTTAAAAACCAAAAAAGTTTCCTAAGTTTAATGTTTTTTTTACCTATCGCATTATATCAGTCAATTTTTTCAAACTAGACAGTCTTTATTATTGAAACAATTGATTTATTTTTGCCTTATGCAACACATTGAACAGTACCAAAAACCATTTCTAAAATATTTAGAAACTTTTACCGTAAATAAAGAACCTCAAAACTTATATCAACCTATAAATTACATTCTTCAATTAGGTGGTAAACGGTTGCGACCTATTTTAACTTTGATGACTGCTGAGGTTTTTGGAGGAACGGCAAAAAATGCAATGGATGCCGCTTTGTCTATAGAGGTGTTTCATAATTTTTCGTTAGTTCACGATGATATTATGGATGATGCACCTTTACGTAGAGGTGAAGCGACCGTGCATGAGAAATGGAATCTTAACACAGGTATTCTATCTGGTGATGCCATGTTGATTATGGCTTATCAACTTTTTGAGAATTATGAGCCCATTATTTTTCAAGCTTTAGCAAAATTATTTAGCAAAACAGCTTTAGAGGTTTGTGAGGGGCAGCAATATGATATCGATTTTGAAACTCGTGACGATGTTACGATTGCTGAGTATCTTAAAATGATAGAGTTTAAAACAGCCGTTTTAGTTGGTGCAGCCATGAAAATGGGAGCTATTGTAGCTAAGGCTTCAGAAGAAGATCAAACTTCTATTTACGAATTTGGTCGTTTATTAGGAATTGCATTTCAACTGCAAGATGATTATTTAGATGCTTTTGGAAACCCTGAAACTTTTGGAAAACAAGTTGGTGGTGATATTCTTGAAAATAAAAAAACCTATTTGTATTTAAAGACTTTAGAATTAGGGACTGCAGATGATAGTTCTAATTTGAAAAAAGCGATTAATAATACAAAGCTTTCTAATGATGATAAAGTTGAAATGGTAAAGCAGCTTTTTGTGAATTCAGGTGCAGCAGAAGCAACTCAGATTGCTGTAAAAGCTTATACAAATAAAGCACTGAATGTTTTAGAAACATTAAATATTGCAGAAGAAAGAAAACAATCACTTAGATTATTTGGAGCGCAATTAATGAATAGACGTGTATAATGACTTTGCCCTCTAATTTTGAAGATTTAATAACAGAAGCAGAAAGTTTAAACCTTTATAAAAAGCTGATTTTGCAACTGAACAAGGATCTGTTGTATGCTAATATTGATTTAGAATTTCATAAAGATACTTTGCCAACAAGTTTAAAGTTAGTACTACAAGAAACAATTTTTAATCTTATAAACTCTAAATTTTCAGACTACCTTAATTTATTATATATCGTTGATGTTTCAGAAATAAAAATTAAAAACCTCGATGGTAGTGATGTTTTAAAAATGTCTGAAGACGTTACTTTTTTGCTGCTACAACGCGAATGGCAAAAGGTTTGGTATAAGTCTAAATATGTTTAGATTATTTATTTGGGATAAATTTATCTTATTTAAAATAATGTTGTATTTTTGTATTCTAAATTAATTATACAATGTTTTCTAAAGCCTGTGAATACGGAATAAAAGCAGCTATCTTTATTGCTAGTAATTCATTTGAGAATAGACGTGTTAGTCCAAAAGAAATTTCAGAAGAGATTGATTCTCCCCAAGCTTTTACGGCTAAAATTTTACAAGCTTTAGTTAAGAATAATATTGTAAAATCTGTAAGAGGTGCTTATGGTGGTTTTGAAATTGATAAAGATAAAATTGCAACCACTAAACTAGCGCAAATTGTTTATGCTATTGATGGAGATGGTATCTATAAAGGTTGTGGATTAGGTTTGCATACTTGCGATGAAAACCATCCTTGTCCTGTACACGATAAGTTTAAGGTTATTAGAGATGAACTTCAAGATATGTTAGGAAACACAAGTTTAGAGCAATTAGCATTAGATATAAAATCTGGTGTATCATTTTTAAAGGTCTAAAAAAAATTTGAATATAAATAAGATAAATTTATCCGAAATAAAATTATAATATGGAAACACTTCAAAAAAATACCGTAAAAGAAATAGGGCAGTATGTTGCTGATGATTTTAGAACTGCAGCAATTTTTTCTAAATATAAAATTGATTTTTGTTGTAATGGTAATAGAACAGTAGAAGAGGCTTGTGAAAAAAAAGGAATTGATAGTACTAAATTAATAAAAGAGATTCAGCAAGTTTTAGACTCTAAATCTGGTGAAAGTATTGATTATAAATCTTGGCCATTAGATTTGTTGGCAGAGTATATTGAAAAAAAACACCATAGATATGTTGAAGAAAAGACTCCTGTTTTACGTCAGTTTTTAGATAAATTATGTAAAGTACATGGCGAGCGTCATCCAGAATTGTTTGAAGTCAATAAATTGTTTACAGCTTCTGCTGGCGAATTAGCATCACATTTAAAGAAAGAAGAACTCATTCTTTTTCCATTTATTAAAAAAATGGTCGCTGCTAAATTAGAAAATGGCGCAGTACAATATCCGCAATTTGGTACGGTTGAAAACCCTATTACTATGATGATGGAAGAACATGATAACGAAGGACAACGCTTTAGAGATATTGCCGAATTGACAAATAATTACAATCCTCCAGCAGACGCATGTAATACTTATAGAGTGACTTACGCTATGCTAGAAGAATTTGAAAAAGATTTGCACCTACATATTCATTTAGAAAATAATATATTGTTTCCTGAAGCTATAAAATTAGAACAACAATTTGGTTAATATCAGATTCCTTAATTGTTTTCTTACTTTAGAAAATCCTAAGATGTTAATCACTGACATCTTGGGGTTTTCATTTTTGTAATGAGTATATTTCTAAATCGTAATCTAAACGATGCCCAAAAAATTAGTTGTCATATGTTTAATTAATTTTCTAATTGCTGCCTTAATGGGGTTGGCGCTACGCTTCTCATTTTTACAATCCATTGGTTTAAATTATAGATTTTTAACGCATGCGCATTCTCATGTTGCTATGTTAGGGTGGGTATATTTAATGTTATTTACACTTTTTGTGCATTATTTTATTCCAGATCAACCTAAACGTTTTACACGTTTGTTTTGGGTAACAGAATTTGCTGTTGTTGGGATGATGATAAGCTTTCCGCTTCAAGGGTATGCTGCTATTTCTATATCGTTTTCAACACTACATATTTTTTGTAGCTACTATTTTATGCATCTCATTTGGAAATATCAAAAAGTAAATAGTAGAGTAAGCCAAAAACTATTAAAAACAGCACTCATTTTTATGGTGGTTTCTACGATAGGTGTTTGGTGTTTGGGACCTGTGATTTCTATACTTGGTTCTGATTCAGTGTTTTACAATATCGCGATTCAATTCTTTTTACATTTTCAGTTTAATGGTTGGTTTTTAATTGGAGTTATTGCAATTTTCTTTCATCTTTTAAGAGTTGAAGATTCAAAAATATTTAGACAGTTTTATGTCTTATTAATCCTATCAACTATATTAACGTTTGCATTGCCAATTCAATGGTTTTTACCTCACAAGAGTTTGCTATGGATTAATGGCGTTGGTATAATTCTTCAGGTGGTAACACTCTATTTATGCTTTCAAATACTAAAATCAAAACAGCTTATTTTAATCAAAAATGAGCATACGCTTGTGTTATATATGTATGGTTTTGCTCTGGTTTGTTTTTTGTTAAAAGTCGTGTTTCAAACCCTTTCAGTTTTACCTCAATTTTCAGAAGTTGTTTTTAATCATCATAATTTTGTGATTGGTTTTATTCATTTATTAATGTTAGGTGTGATTTCAGGATTTCTATTTGCTTTTATTCTAAAAAGTGAATTGGTAACCAATTCTAAAAGCTTAACTATTGGTCTTTATAGCTTTGTTTTGGGTTTTCTTTTAACAGAAATATTACTCTTAATTCAAGGTGTGATGTTTTACTTTGAAATAGGCTTGCTTTCAAATTATTATCTATTACTATTTATGTTTAGCATTTTATTGCCCTTAGGAATTAGTTTTATTTTATTCAATATTATTAGAAAAAGTAGACAATACAGAGATTTATAGGCTATAAAAAAGACGTGTTTTTTGAAGTTAATATTTTAAACTGATTTATGTCATAGTTTTATATTCAGGGTTATAATAACTTTAATAATAAGTTCTAGAGTTATGAAGAATATACTTCTACTTACTGATTTTTCTGAAAATGCGACTAATGCCATTAGGTATGCTATGCATTTTTTTGAATCTAAAAAGTGTACGTTTTATCTTATGTACGTGCATAAAATTGGGAATTATATCTCTGACGATTTATTAATATCTCCCAAAAATAGTATCTACGATTCTATAACAAAGAAACCAAAGGCAAAATTAGAAACCTTAATAACCATACTTAAAAATGATTTTAAAACTGAAGATTATCATTTTGAAACTGTTGTAGATTATGATGTTTTTACTGATGCCATCAATCAATCTATTACTAAATTTTTGATAGATTTTGTAATTATGGGAAGTAATGGTACTTCTAATGTTAAAGAAGTTCTTTTTGGTAGTAATACAATGAATGTGATTAAAAAAGTAAAATGTAAAACCATTGTAGTACCCAAGGATTATAGATTTAAACCTCTTAATCAATTTCTTGTGTCTTTAGAATTAGATAGTGCGTTAAATACCGAGTTGATTGAAAATATTATAGATTTTACAGAAGACTTTCATTTAAAGCTTCACGTACTTAGAATTATTTTAGGGAATAATGATTCTAATATTATCCTTAGAGATAAGGAAAGGTTATCGCTTTTAGATGCTAAATATCAGTATATCGAAGATGTACCTATAGATTATGCGGTGTCCAGTTATCTTCAAACTAATGATATTAATATAACCGCTTTTATTGCACAAGATAAGTCATTTTTAAAACGATTATTTAATGCTTCTCCAAGTAAAGAATTAAAGTCTAGAATGAAATTACCATTATTAGTGCTGCATAGTCAATAAAGTAGATGTCGAATTTAAATCGTGAAATTATGATTAAGTCATTAAGTCATGAAGATTGTAAAAGAATACTTCATAAAAATTACATAGGTCACTTAGCATATGTGTATCATAATAAGCCCTTTGTTGTACCTATTACTTACTATTACGATGATAATAGAATTATTTGTTACTCTAATGAGGGGCATAAAATATCTGCTTTGCGTAAATACAATAGAGTAGCGATTGAAGTCTTAGATATAAGATCCATAACAAAGTGGAAGTCTGTTACTGTTCATGGTATATTTGAAGAGTTAGAAGGAAGCGGTGCAAAAGCGGTGCTTCATGAGTTCTCTTTGGGAATTAAAAATGTTGTGATGAGAACAGAGTTACGCGACTTAGACTACATCAGTGAATTTTCTGCTAAAATTAGCAGTGATAAAACGGCTATAGTTTTTGTTATTAATATTGAAGAAATGATAGGGAAGATGACACTAGATTAATAATTCTGTTTTTATTTAAAAATATAAGATAAATTCACATAAAAATTACGTCCTTGTCTAGGGAAGTTATTCCAATCTGCATACGTAGAATATTTAGTATCTAATATATTTTCAACACCATATTTTACTACCGTTTTCCAGATTTTATTATAAAACACATTCCCTAAATTAAGATTTAATATCGCATAATCAGCAGTTTCATTTTCACCATACTGACTGCTGTAATTACTTTGGTTTCCGTTACCATCTAATTGCAATGCAGCATTAAATTTAGGTGTGTTGTAGTTGAATTCAGCAAAGTAAGAAAATGGTTTTATGAGTGGTAAATTTTCACCATCATTCCCTTTGCCGTAATTGTAGCCAACCGTTCCGTTTATTGCAAAACGTTCCGATATTTTATAACTACTATTTACATATGTATTAAAAATTGACGCATAATCTAAAGCTGTGTAAATACGCACACCATTGGCACCAATAGTCATTGAGCTTACGTCTGGCGCAATCTCACCGATAATATAATCCATAATATGGAAGTAGGAAGATTCTAAACCAATTTCAAAATCGTTGAATTTTTGTTTAAAACTAAAGTTCGCTTCTAAGGCTTTTTCATCTTTTAAATTTGGGTTTCCGATGTAATCGTAATTGTCAGAACTGTTGAATAAATAAAAACCATAACCTTCACTAACCGAAGGTGCGCGTTCACCATAACCTAAACCAAGGGATAGATTATAATTCTCTTTTTTAAGTTGATATGTAGATGCTAAACTCACTAGAAATCTATTGTTTTGTTCGTCTACAGTATCATGAAATATCTCTAGACTTTGTACACCAACTTCTTTTGCTATTTTGTTATTGTGATAGCCTAAATGTATAGAAGATGCGAGTGTTTCATGTACACTAAAATGAAAGTCATCTTTAATGAAAATACCAGAATATAGCGTTCTAATGTCTGGCCAAGTGTACATAAACATATCTGGCTCATCCGGATTGTTAGAAAACATGGTCATTTCTGCTAAAGACTTATTATAAAATCCGTTAAAGTTGAATGTAAAATGATGTTTGTTTTTTACAACATTAGCTTTACTGTAAAATCCATACGTATCGCTCCAGCCTGGCATGTCCATTCTTATAGCTACAACAGGTCGCTTAGTATCGTCCATAATATGCGTTATGGTATTAAAATACAATTTGGTTTCTAAAGACTTTAAGGCTTTACCTTCAGGTTTGTAATAGTGCGTTAGAGATGCAATTAAAGCTTCAGCTAAAGAAACATCCATTGGTAAAGCAGGATAACCTACATCTGTAGCTTTATCATAAATAACGTTGGCATCTATGCTTTGCGTTTCCGAAAATTTGTAACCAGATTGTAGTGAAATGTTATACTTTTCGAACTGAGAATATAGGATTTCTTCATTGCCACCTGCATCATAATTATCGGATTTTCTGTAAATACCGTCAGCGCTAATAAAGAATTTATTGCCTGTGTATTCTAAATCTAAGCCTGTCGCTTTGTAATTACCGTTGGTTTCATAACCTAAGTCTAATCCAGATTTAAAACCAGAACCATTAAATTTAGAGGATGGTAATTTTAAATCAATGCCACCACCAATAGCATGTCCATTTTCTGTGCCTTCTTGACCAGAACCAATAGTTACTTTTTCGAGGTTAGAAACATCAACATAAGATGTTATTGGGTCCATTTTATCTGTACAGGCACCAAAAATTTGCATACCATCGATAGTCACTACCAAACGCTCACTTGCCATGTTGTTAATGGTTGGTTCCCAAGCGTAATTACCACGTTTTATCATGGTTACTTTATTAGATTTTTCAAGATAGTCATCAATGCTAGACAGTGTTTTTTCTTGTCTGTGATTGCTTAATTTTCGCCTAGAAAGTACGAGGACTTCTTCTAATTTTGTAGTGTCTTTTTTAATCTCTTTATTGTTGTCTTGGGCAAATCCCAAAGAAGACAATAGCAGACATAGAATGACTGTTATTAGCATTTTCATGGCTAAAAATTTTAGTGTTTTAAATGAATTGGTAAAAATGTGTCTTATAAGTTAGAGGCGAAACTGAAGAATCACAACCACTATTAAAGTTGAGATTCTTCACTTCGTGCCTCATTCTTAATGACAGTAAGGATAAATTAAAATTCCAGTTCTAAATACAAACTGCTAGATTCGTTTTCTTCAGTGACATCTTCACCTTTTAAAACATCATCATTAGTGTTCATTAACTTTAGATTTAGCTTCCAATAACCTGTCATGGTTAATGATAAATCGCCGTAATAAAAATTATCTGCATTGTTATAAGTTAAATCAGTGTTGTTAGGTGAGGAATGATTTCCCATACCTGGCATACGTGGGTCTAAAGCGATAGTGTAATCTTCTACAACCGGAAACGTCATCATGTTTTCCATTTTAAATAGACCAACTTTCATTTCGTTTACAGCAATGCTTGGGTCTTTTGGTTCAATTAACGCTAAGATATAATTGCTGCCATCGCTACTCATAAAAGTTGCTGTGTTTTGGTTTTCATATTGAAATACAGATATCGTTTCTGTAACCGAATAATCAGTACCATCAATAGTGTAATTTAAGGTTAGTGACCAACCAGAAGCATCTGTATTTGTCATTTGGTAGATGATAAAACCTTCATAAACGGTATCTTTTCCTAAAGCTTTAGTAATTGTAGATTTAGGCGAAGAATGTTCCATAGTTGGCATTTGCATCATTGGCATCCAAGAAAGGGTAGCATCTTCAATATAGCTATCTGTGGTGTTGTCTTTAATTCTAAGACTAACTAAATTATAGCCAGTTTCAAACATACCTTTCTCGTTGTAAAGTTCTATGGTTTGGTTGTTGTTAATAATAGTTTGAATAAGTTCTAGGCCTTCAGTTTCATTAACTATGGCATCATCATCGTTGTCTGTTGAACATGAAAAGAATAGTGCAATAAATGCTATTGGTAATAAATATTTAAGTTTCATTTTAAAATGTTTAAGTTATTTTTTAATGTAAGAATCCTGTTTGAAGCCGATTTGGTTTCAAAAAAATGGAAGTTGCTCTGAGTGGAGCTTCAAAAAAATTAACTTAAATCTGGTGGTGGTGTATGGATATCATAATACCCAGAAACAGGTTGTTTTATTCTGTAATAAAAAGTGTTTTTAAGATTTGAAATTTTAGAAAAATCATTAAAAGTATATTCTATAGTTGTATTAATAACATAGATGTCTAAGCGTGTTCTGTCAACTAAATTTAGCGGTGTATCTGAATTAGAATCTGTGTTGTTTTGTACCAGCTGTTTTGTTAAATGACATTTACCATTACAGCCTTTTTGGTCATCTTTTTGAATACAAAGTGTTTTGGTAATAAAATCTTGGTTAATTATAAAATCGGTTACAATAGCCACATTATTTATAGTGTTCATGAGTAAAACGAACGTTAAAAACAATGCCGTAGTTTTATATATGATTTTTAATATCATAAGGCTAAATTCGGACTAATTTGTCTTTAATAATATGATTTATGTCAGCTAACCTTAAATTTTAAAATATTGAAAATAGGTGGAGGTTAAACGTCTTAGAGTTGTGACTTTTTTCTCAACGTCTAAAGAGTTTTTTACATCTTTTATATCTGTAATTTCTTCTAGAATAGGAACGAGCACCACATGAAGCTGGTCGTGTGCTTCGCCTTCCATATCGCAGCTTTTTATAATATAGCTGGTTTGTTTTGAAAGGGCTTCACCTAATAGTTTTCCATTTGTTGAAGTGTTATTTTTTAAAATAGAATCAATACGTTTCATGCCAATATGCGTTTCTTTATTGGCAATCCATTTTTCGTTATTATTTAAGGTTAAACCTTCAAGTTGAATGGCTGAATGTTTTTCAGGCTTAGCAGTTTCGTTTTTACAACCAAAAGTTAATGCTAATAGCAACGTGATTATTACATATTTTATTGTCATGATTTTTATAAGTTTAAAAAGATACGAGATGTCACCTTGAGCGCAGTCGAAAGGTCTTTAATATTAAAAGAAAAGGTTTTGACTGCGCTCAACCAGATAACAATTGATAATTATTGAGATCACAACTAAAAATCTTTTTTCTTTGATTTGAATACAATGCGTAAAACAGGCATCACAACCCAAACGGTGAGCATCACAAAAGATACAATTAAACCAAAGCTTGTTCCGAAAAATTGTTTGAAAACAGCACCTGTGTAACCTAATAATGCTGAGATGTCTAATTTTAAAAGAATTAGCGTTCTTGATAAATCTATAGGATTTAGCATGGTGCCAAAAAGTGATACTTTGTCTAGTGGATAATCTTCAAACATAATTAAGGTCATTAAAAAGAGGCCGTCATAAATAACAGCCAAGAACAACCAAAGTAAAATGGCGTAACCAAATCCTTTAATCTTATTCTCGTTAGATAACGCAATATTGAAAGCAAGAGCGGTAAATATTAAGGTTAAAAATGTACCAGTAATAAGTAGAAGAGAAAAGTCCCAAATGGCACTACTTTCAAATAGTCCGTAAAACACAAATGGAATCCCTAATCCTAAAATTAAACTCATAGATAAGGATAGCGCAACACCTAAATATTGACCTAAGAATATGGAAGAACGTTTAATGGGTTGTGCTAAAAGTAGCTCCGTAAATTCTTGCGAATTATAATAATACATGACGCCAAAAATGGTTCCTATTAATGGTACTAAAACGATGATGACGTTCATTAAAGTAATCACTGCTTTAGATAAATCGTTATTTAAAAATAATAACACAACTCCAAGCAATAAATAAAATGCGAAATACACATAACTCCAGCGACTACGCATAAGGTCGTAAAAACTATATTTTAATATCTTAAGCATGATTATCTGTTAATATAGACGCAATCGCATGTTCAAAATCGGGTTGATTGGTCTTGGTTTTTAATTTTTGAATAGAGCCTTTAAAGTAAATTTTGCCTTCTAGGATAAATACAATTTCATCTGAAATTTCTTCAACAAAACTCATAATGTGTGAGGTAATGAGCACTGTTTTTCCTTTGTTTTTTTCAGCTTTAATTAAATCTTTTAATCTAATAAGGGAAATGGGGTCTAAACCTGTGGTTGGTTCGTCTAAAATAATTAATGGACTATCAAACATAAAGGTTAAAACGAGATTTACTTTTTGTTTTGTTCCTCCAGAAAGATTTCCTAATTTTTTATCTAAAAAAGGTTCAAGTTTGAATAGGTCAATTAAACGCTCATCTTCATTGGTTGGCTTACGTAAATCCTTAATCATTTTAATTAATTCTTTAACTTTAAGATTGCTCGGAAAGTTGGCGATTTGTGGTAAATAGTCTATTTTATGTCTGTATTCTGAATTCTTTTTAATGTTTTCACCAAGTACAGAAATATCTCCTTTATCTGGAATCACCATACCCAAAACTGATTTTATCAACGTGGTTTTACCTGAGCCATTTGGACCAAGAACAGCAAAAATTCCACCTTCACTTATAGATAAATCAACACCACTAAGGACTTGGTTTTTTCCGAACGTTTTATGTAGATTTTGAATGGTTACCATGTTATTTTTTTTATTATTGGGTTATTGTCTAGTAAATTGTCTGGCGTAAATACTGGCGACACTTTTTCTGAAAAATCAATGATATCTATAAACATACTACGCAGTAAAATGATAGTTTCTGGTGTGCGATTCACGATATAAGAAAACAGTTTTACAGGTCTGTAAGGAACGTCTCCAACACCATTTTTGTCTAAGTCATAACCGGTGTAATTACTCCAGTAATTTTTATCAAAAACATTATCGTTAACATTACTGTTGTAAGCAATATCAAAGGAATTGTATAAAAAATTGTTTTCCGTAAATGTATTAGTATAACAGGCGCCTTTTACTTTGATGGCCCATCCGTTATTTGAAAAATTATTGTGTTTATAAATAATACGGTTAGAACCTTCTATGTTGATTCCGATGGTATTGTCTTCAAAAGTATTACCTATGATTTCGGCATCATTTATTTCTTTTAAAAGCATTCCGTAAGAAGCTGTTCCCCAGTTTTCTTTAAAAAGATTATTGTACATTTTTATGCGCTTTGAAAACATAACAGCAACACCAGCTCCATTGTTTTCAAAAGTATTGTCTTCGTATAAATCGTCGTTAGAAAACATAAAGTGTAAGCCATAGCGTACGTTTAATGCGCTGACATTGTTTTTAATAGTGCAAAAGTCAGAAAATTCTAGATAAATACCGTCTCTAACATGCTGAACAAAATTATGTTCAATCTGAATATTTTTACTGTACCAAAGTTGAATGCCGTTTCCTGAATTATATTCTTCAATCGCCTCTCCAATTATTTTATTATGAAAGACTTTACCATCTCTTGATTTTTCGATATAAATACCGAAGAATAATTTTTCTAAAACCAAATTTTGAATTAAGAAATTTTTACTGTTTTTAACACGTATGGCTGCATAATCTGCAGTATAACTATTGCCAACATTAATAATAAATAAACCATCAACAGTAACATTATCTGAAATAATCGTAATAATTTCACCTTTCAATTCACCATCAATAATGGGATAATTCTCACCAATAATGGTTAAGGGCTTGTTCACAATAACATTATGTTCCTTATACGTCCCTTTTTTAACTACAATGGTATCAAAATCCTTTGCTTGAGCAATACCATCGCTTAATGTTGAAATAGGACAAGTTTTGCAAACTTCAATTTGGTGTGCAAAGCTGTTGCGACTTGCAAGGAATAGAACTAATAGTAATAATATGATTTTAATGTTTTTCATAAGCTATAATAATCCTCCTGATCTTAAACTAAATCCTACAAAAACGAACAACACAGCGATCAGCGTAACCAAACCTATGTGGTAAGCGAGTGGCTTTAATTTTTTCTTTGGAATTAAAAAAAAGCGCGCATGTACGGCAAGTAGAACAGTGCATAACAATAAGATTAATTTAATGTATATATGCTTGTTTTGATGATTTGAAAAGTCGAACTTAAAAAAATCTGTGGTGTAAATACTGGCCATATAAATACCAGTTATTACTAAAATAAGTAATGCAGGAATGCCAATACGTTCAAACTTTGATTCAAATTGCTCTATGATGCTAAAGTCATTTTTTGATAATGCTTTAGGCAAAAAGCCTAATGCTAGAATTAAGTGACCGCCAGTCCAGATCGTTGCACAAATAATGTGTAAGAATATGATGAGTTTTAAAAGCATGACCTAATTATTTAACTTTGAAAGAAGTTGATTCCATGTATATAATTGCCCTCCATTATCTGCTTGAAATTTTTCAGCATCAGACTTATTTTTAAAGGCTGAAAGAAACGCTCCCATGGGGCTAGGAATCTGCTCACTAATTAAAAATGTGGCTTTTGTAGCGTCAATTAAAATTTCGGGTTCTGTGTAATTATTAGATAAGTAGAGTTGAATTTCAGACGTGTTAAATTCTTTTGTGAAATTAATCATACATTCTGTTGCATCAAATTTATAGACTTTACCTTTTTGAGTTACAATTTGAGCGGCATGTACTTTATCTACAATAGTCATTGTACAAAATTGACAACTATCGCTTCCATAGTTTATGGGTGCTGGGCCAACATTACAACTTGTAAAAATAAGAAGTAATAAGACTGGTAAATAGTGTTTTAGTGTTTGCATGGGTATAGTGTTTTTTTAGAGCGTTACTGTTATACCTTTTTAAGGCTTGCTTTTCGGCCTAACCAAAAAGCAACAAGTGTTAATGCCATACCAATAAACATAAGATAACCTCCTGTGTGTGGTAATGACGTAACATCAAAATTTAATAGTTTTTGAAATCCTAATAATGGTGGTTTATAAGACATAGGTGTCCCATCCGGATTGGTTACCTTAATAATAGCATGCGGATCTAAATTACTACCATAGTCTATGAGCCAATTATTAAAATCATACATACCTAATATGCCTAATACTGACATTAATAGAAACCATCCTATAAAGTATTTATAGCCTAGTTTTTCAAAATATCCTAATAAGCCAATAACAGCACCTAAAATGGCCATACCTAAAATAACTTTGGGAAAAACTGAAAACTCCCACATCTCTTCGGCTTTTGGGATTGTTTTCATGCCAATGTAGTGGTTTAGACCATCAATATTTTGTAGATCAAATTCTTCAACACCTTTAATACCTTCAATGTAGATATTCATTCCTAATGGATCAGGATATTGTGGTGCACCTAGCATAATGTTCCATAGAGGGAATTTAAAAAGTCCTAATAATAGTAATGAACCTATAATCATTATAATGCTAGCCTTTTTCATGATAAGTTGTATTTAATGTGGTAATCAGTGAGGTTTCTGTGTAAACAGAATAAAGTGTTTTAAAAAAGAAAGGCGAGAGCGAAAATTCAACTCTCGCCTTAATTAGAGAAATAAACACTAAAACAAAATCTCTCTAATTTTTAATATTAGTTATTCGATATCTTCACCTAGAGACCACTTAATTGGTGTGTCTGAATCAGCTGCAGAGACTCTTATGTAACCTTGCATTTCTTGGTGTAATGCAGAGCAGAAATCTGTACAGTAAAATGGCCATACACCAACTTGTTTTGGTTCCCAAACAGATGTTTTTGTTTGTCCTGGCATTACTAGTAACTCTGAATTATTTTGTCCTATTACCGCAAATCCATGAGGTACATCAAAATCTTGCTCTAAGTTAGTAACGTGGAAATATACTTTGTCGCCTACTTTTACACCTTCAATATTATCTGGTGAGAAGTGACTTCTAATAGTTGTCATATAAATATGTACTTCTTTTCCGTCTCTTACCACTTTGGTGTCTGCATCAGATTTTGCAGCATATGGATGCTTGTTATCTGCTAGTTTATAGATTTTTTGAGATTGCTCCTTTATAATACTTGCTTCCATTGCAGCAGCGTAATGTGGCTCTCCATGCGTTGGGAAATCTAATAATAGCTCCATTTTGTCTCCAGAGATATCATATAATTGTGCTGAGTGTTCCATCTCTGGACCCGTTGGTAAGTATCTGTCTTTGGTTATTTTATTCATTGCAAACATGTATTTACCTTGTGGTTTTCCAGAGTTTCCTCCAGGAATTGTTAAGTGACCAACAGAATAATAAGTAGGTTTTCTGTCGATAACTTCCCATGTTCCTAGTTTCCATTTTACAACTTCAGAAGAAATAAAGAATGTCGTATATGCATTTCCTTTCCCGTCAAATTCAGTGTGTAATGGTCCTAATCCTGCTTGGTTTACAACACCTGCTAACACATCTTCAAAGTTTAAAATAGGTATTCCGTAAGCTTCACCTGCAAATTTTTCATTTTTAATAGCATCTAACATTTTTGTAAATGAATGCACTGTTACGTTTGCTGATAATTTACCATTACCTACAATGTATTCTCCAGAAGGATCTACAGCACAACCATGAGGTGATTTTGGTGTTGGAATAAAATAAACAGCTCCAGGAACATCAATTGGGTTTACAACACGAACTTCTTTTTTCATAGTAGAGGTTGCTGTATGTGTGTCCTCATTATATACATTATGTGCATAATTAGCAGGCGTCATTGTTCCACCACCATTATTTACATACTCTTCAATTTTTTTCCAGTTAATAGCTGCAATAAAATCTTTATCATTTTGTGACGCATTAACTTCTAAAAGGGTATTAGCCTCTTCTGTATTATATGTTGTAAAGAAAAACCAACCATGAGATTTTCCACGTCCAGGGTGCGATAAATCATAGTTAAAACCTGGCATTAGGATTTGGAATTTAATATCCATGTTACCAGTTTCAGGCGCTACGCTAATAAAAGATAAGGATCCTTTGAAGTTTCCTTTGTAGTCCTTAATTGGCATATCACGTTGTGGAATTGGCACAGAAAAACGTGTTCCTGCAACAACATATTCTGTGTTTTCTGTTACAAAAGAAGAACTGTGATTACCTGCACTATTAGGTACTTCAATAATTTCTTCGGTTTCAAATGTGGTAAGACTTAGTCTTGCAATACGAGGCGTGTTGTTTTCATTTATAAATAACCAACGACCATCTAATTCCCCTTTTGATTGAGAGATATCTGGATGATGCGCATCTCCCCAAGGGATAAATCCGTGAGAGGTGTTTAACATTGGTTTTGTTTCTTCAGAATACCCATAACCAGAGGTTGGAAATTGAGAAAAGACAGGGATTTCTTTAAACATTCTACCAGAAGGTAAACCGTACACTGTTACGTTACCGCTGTATCCACCTGATAGGAAGGCATAATGCGAGTCGTACTCTCCAGGAGCTACATAAACTTTTTCAGCGATATTACTTCCTAAGGCACCAGACTTACCGCCTGACTTTCCTGAATTATTACAACTAGTAAATGTTGTTAAAGCAATTACAATTGCAAATGTTGATATTATTATATTCTTCATTGTTAATTAGTTTTGGTTATTGTTTTATTCCGTAGGTGGTAATAATACCTTATCGATAACATGTACAATACCGTTTCCAGTCTTATAACTTGCCAATATTTTTGCACCACTAATAAGTGGTTATCCATTCATAACTTCTATCTTAACGTATTCATTGTTAGCTTGATCTACTTTTTTGAATTTTCAAGAAATTCCTTAGAATAGTTTCCAGGCCTTACATGATATTTTAAAATTTTTGCTAAGGCATCTTTATTTTTCTGGGTTTAGTAAATTTTCAACAGTACCTTTAGATAAAGCTTCAAATGCCTCGTTTGTTAGTGTAAAAACCATTAATGGTGCTGCATTTACTAAAGTATTTTCTAATTGAGCTGGCTTGTAAAGTAGCGACTAAAAGCACGGTTCTTAAAGCTAATAGCAATGCTTAAAACGGTGATACTATCATCATCTTCAATTAAAGCTTGACTAGTTCGTTCTGTAGATTGTGTTTCTGTTTTTATTTTTGAAGACACTGTAGAGGCATCATCATTTGTGTATTCACAAGAAAAAAAGAGTTGCAATTATAAAAAAGAAACACGTGCTTAATTTGGTTTATAGATTATTATAAGGTTCTAAAATATTCTAATACAGCTCTAGCTTCTTCTTCAGTAAGATGCTGATTTGCCATAGGGGCACCATTAAATTCCATTAATAAGTCTTTAGCTAATGGATCTTCTTTAACCATTTGTTCTGGGTTTAGAATCATATTCATAACCCATTCAGGAGTTCTTCGTTCTAAAATACCTGTTGGTGCAGGTCCAATAAATTTTTTGTCTGCTTTATGGCAAGCGGTACACATTTTTGCGTAAACGTCCTTTCCGTGTTTAGCCATATCTTGGTCTATCTCTTCACCTAAGGTTACAGAGGTTACTGAACCAACACCTTTATTTGAGAGTTCTATACGTTGTGAAGCAGGTACTTTTTTTTCTACTTTGGCTGGTGCTTTTTTACCGTAACCTGTTTCTTCTTTCTTTTTGTCGCTTTCACCACAACTTACTAAAGTTGCAATAGCGATAATAGCTAATAGTTTTAGAGATTTTTTCATCGAATTAGATTTAATTTTAGGCAAATTTAAAAAGGAGTCATTAGAAAATACATGACATTTGTCATGATTAGGATGTTTTTATCCGATTTAAATTTTCACCTATATTTAATACCCTTTTAAAAGGTGTGATTGAGTCTTCTTTAATTGAATTAAAAACTTAAGGTGTCGTAAAGATTATAGTCTGTTATGATCAATAAATAAAAACCCCACAAATTAATTGTGAGGTTTAATTTAATGTAAATAGAGCGTTTTTAAAGCTGTGCTTTTTTAATAAAATAGGATAATTAATTCTTATTAAAACGTAAACCTTACAAAAGGCATCCAGGCTTCATTGTAAATGCTTTTGTCTTTATTATAAAGTACGTCGTATCTAATACCAATGGTAACATTTCCGCTAGAGTAACCAGCGCCTAAAAATAAAGCAGGGTACCAATAATCTTCATCGAGATTTGTTACAAAGTTGCTGTCAAAATTTCGACTAACATGTAATTGTTCAAATTCTGCAGAAATCTGAACTTCTCTGTAAGGATTAACAAGACCAATAATACTTCCTCCTAAAACAGTAGATTTAAAAATATCTTTTTGGCTGCTGTACGAATAATTTAAACCAATACCTGTTGCTACATAGGGATTAAACCTGTAAAGTGCGTTTGGTGCTATAGATCCGCTAAAAAAACCATCGCCAAAATTAAGGCCTAAGCCACCACCGAATTCTACGTGATTCCAAAAATCACTTTTATTAGAGGTTGAATTTTGAGCGAATGAAAATAATGTAAAGAAAGACATTATTAGGCTACATAATAATATTTTAGGGCTTAGTAGGTGTTTCAAATTTGTCATTGTTTTAATAGTTCTAATCAATATGTTATAAATATAATAAATCCTTATCTATATTTACTAAAAGTTGTATTTTTGACTAAATTATGTTGAAACGACAACGTCTCAAAAAGTAAAATGGATAAATATTCCTTTCTCAACGCGGCACATACGGCATATTTTGCTGACTTATATGACCAATACCTCAAAAACCCAGATTCTGTAGAGCCAAGTTGGCGCGCCTTTTTTCAAGGTTACGACTTCGGATCTGAAAATTTCGGTTTAGATGGTGAAAATATTGAAAGTGTTTCTTCGGAAATACCAGAACAAATTCAAAAAGAATTCCAAGTTTTAAACCTTATTCAAGGTTATAGAAGTAGAGGGCATTTGTTTACCAAAACAAATCCTGTACGAGCAAGACGTAAATACGCGCCAACCTTAGAGGTTGAAAACTTCGGATTGTCTAAGAATGATTTACAAACCGTTTTCTCCGCTGGAGAAGTATTAGGTTTAGGGTCTTCAGCGACTTTGCAAGTTATTATTGATCACTTAGAAAAAGTGTATTGCGAATCTATTGGTGTAGAATATATGTACATCAGAAAACCTGAAGAAATTTATTGGATTCAGCAGAAACTTAATGTTAATGATAATCATCCAAATTTTTCTGGTGATGAAAAGAAAACAATATTAAGAAAATTAAACGAAGCTGTTTCTTTCGAAAACTTTTTACATACAAAATATGTAGGTCAAAAGCGTTTTTCTTTAGAAGGTGGTGAAGCTTTAATTCCTGCTTTAGATGCCTTAATAGAACATGCTTCTGGCTATGATGTAAAAGAATTTGTAATGGGAATGGCCCATCGTGGTCGCCTTAGTACATTAACAAACATCTTTGGTAAATCTGCAAAAGATATTTTTAGCGAGTTTGATGGTAAAGATTACGAGCAAACAGTCTTTGATGGTGATGTAAAATACCATTTAGGTTGGACGAGCGATCGTGTAACCGATAATGGAAACAAAATAAACATAAACTTAGCTCCAAACCCTTCGCATTTAGAAACTGTTGGTGCAGTAGTAGAAGGTATTACAAGAGCTAAGCAAGATGATAAATATCCTGATAATCCTTCACAGGTTTTACCTATTATTGTTCATGGTGATGCAGCTATTGCCGGACAAGGTTTAGTCTATGAGTTAGTGCAAATGGCACAACTAGATGGTTATAAAACAGGAGGTACAATTCATATTGTAGTCAATAATCAAATTGGGTTTACAACCAATTATTTAGATGCACGTTCTAGTACGTATTGTACGGATGTAGGTAAAGTAACACTTTCTCCGGTATTGCACGTTAATGCAGATGACCCAGAGGCTGTTGTTCATGCTACATTATTCGCATTGCATTTTAGAATGAAATTTAAGCGTGATGTCTTTATAGATATGTTAGGTTATAGAAAATATGGGCATAACGAGGGTGATGAACCTAAGTTTACACAACCATTATTATATAAAGCTATTTCTAAACATAAAAATCCTAGAGATATTTATGCTGAGCGTTTATTAGCAGAAGGCGTTATAGATAAAGGATTTGTAGCTAAAATAGAAAAAGAATATAAGGATAAGCTTGAAGAAAAACTTGAGGATTCTCGTAAGCTAGCAAAAACAGAAATCACACCATTTATGCAAAATGAATGGATCGATTTTGTTTCTGTTCAAGAAGATAAAATGATGTTACCTGTGGATACTACATATCCTAAGGAGGGTCTAGCGAAAATCACTAAGATTATTTCAAATTTACCTGAAGATAAGAAGTTTATAAGAAAAATTCAGCGTTTAATTGAATCGAGACAAACCATGTTTGACGAAAATCGATTAGATTGGGCAATGGCAGAGCATTTAGCTTATGGTTCTATATTATTAGAAGGAAACGATGTTCGTATATCTGGGCAAGATGTAGAGCGTGGTACTTTCTCTCACCGTCATGCAGTTGTAAAAGTTGAAGATAGTGAAGAAGAAATTGTTCTTCATAATAAATTAAGTGACGATCAAGGGAAGTTTTTTATATACAACTCTTTATTATCAGAATATGGTGTTGTAGGTTTTGATTATGGTTATGCTATGGCAAGTCCTAAAACATTAACCATTTGGGAAGCACAGTTTGGTGATTTCAGTAATGGAGCACAGATTATGTTAGATCAATATATTTCTGCAGCTGAAGATAAATGGAAACTACAAAACGGATTGGTAATGTTATTACCTCATGGTTATGAAGGTCAAGGAGCAGAGCATTCATCTGGTCGTATGGAACGTTATTTACAGTTATGTGCAAAGGATAATATGTTTGTTGCAGATTGTACTACTCCAGCCAATATGTTCCACTTATTACGTAGACAAGTTAAAGCAGGGTATAGAAAACCATTAATTGTATTTACTCCAAAAAGTTTATTACGTCATCCTAAAGTAGTTTCTACAGTAGATGAATTAGTAAATGGAAGTTTCCAAATGTTAATTGATGATGCTAATGCTAAAGTAGATAAGGTAAAAACACTTGTTTTTGTAACAGGTAAGTTTTATTATGATTTATTAGAAGAGCAAGAAAATCTTGAAAGAGATGATGTTGCTTTAGTTAGAATAGAACAGTTATTCCCATTACCAGCTCAAGATATGAGAGCGGTACTTGAGAAATATAAAAATGCAGACGATATTGTTTGGGCTCAAGAAGAACCAAGAAACATGGGGGCTTATGGTCACATGTTAATGAACTTTGATGAAGCTAAACAATTTAGAATAGCAAGTAGAAGACCTTATGGTGCTCCTGCTGCAGGAAGTTCTGTACGTTCTAAAAAACGACATAAGGAAGTTATTGATTTCGTTTTTGATAAATCAAAAAACAATCAGAGATAATAAATTTATGGTATCATAAATTGTGATACTACAAAACAAGAACAACGTAAAACCATTGGTTATAAAAATTACAATATGATTTTAGAAATGAAAGTGCCTTCACCAGGCGAGTCAATTACTGAGGTGGAAATTGCAGAATGGTTAGTGCAAGACGGAGATTATGTAGAAAAAGATCAAGCTATTGCTGAGGTTGATAGTGATAAAGCAACATTAGAGTTACCAGCTGAAGTAAGTGGAATAATTACACTTAAAGCAGAAGAAGGTGATGCTGTAGCTGTTGGTGCTGTTGTATGTTTAATTGATACTAGTGCTGCAAAACCAGAAGGTGGTGAGGCTCCAGTAAAAGATGAAGTAAAAGATGAAGCGCCTAAAGTAGAAGCAGCAAAACCAGTTGCTTCAGAATCTAAAACGTATGCTACAGGAACTGCTAGTCCTGCAGCTAAAAAAGTATTAGCTGAAAAAGGAATAGATGCTAGTGCTGTTTCTGGAACAGGTAAAGATGGAAGAATTACTCAAGATGATGCTGTAAAAGCTGTACCATCAATGGGAACTCCAACAGGTGGGAATAGAGGAACAACACATAGCAAAATGTCTATGTTACGTCGTAAAGTTGCAGAACGTTTAGTTGAAGCTAAAAATACAACTGCAATGTTAACCACATTTAATGAGGTTAATATGACGCCAATTTTTGAATTACGTAAGTTATATAAAGAAGACTTTAAAGCGAAGCACGGTGTAAGTCTTGGTTTTATGAGTTTCTTTTCTTTAGCTGTTGTAAGAGCTTTAAAAATGTATCCTGCTGTTAACTCTATGATCGATGGTAAGCAAATGTTGACTTACGATTTTGTTGATATCAGTATCGCTGTTTCTGGACCAAAAGGATTAATGGTGCCAGTGGTTAGAAATGCAGAAAACTTAACATTTAGAGGTGTAGAATCTGAAGTAAAACGTTTAGCGCTAAGAGCTAGAGATGGTCAGATAACTGTGGATGAAATGACAGGTGGTACATTTACAATTACAAATGGTGGTGTATTTGGAAGTATGTTATCAACACCTATTATTAACCCTCCTCAAAGTGGTATTTTAGGAATGCATAATATTATTCAACGTCCTATCGCTGTTGATGGTAAAGTAGAAATTCATCCAATGATGTATGTCGCTTTATCTTATGATCACAGAATTATTGATGGAAAAGAATCTGTAGGATTCTTAGTTGCTGTAAAAGAAGCTTTAGAAAATCCTGAAGAATTATTGATGGATAATAATGTTATGAAGGCTTTAGAATTATAAGTTATTCTAGATTATATAAAATTTAAAAGCGCAATCTCATAGAGGTTGCGCTTTTTTTTATCCTTTATTTAAAAAGGTAACTAACTAAAAAAATTAATAGCAATATTTGCTGAAATTACGATCACAGAGCTTATAATTAATAAGATCATAAATGCTTTGTCCCTTTTTGTAGTTGATTGTTTTTTCATTGTTTCCATATAAACTTAATGTTTTTATAAGCCCTGAATTATATATTAATGCAGAGCTTAAAGGTTTTAAACTTGAGGCATGAATTAATAGCTAATGTAAAATTGCAAATTATTATAATACAATACTATACGTAACTTTACGTAATTATTGTTTTCTTATAAAAAAATAAGGCCTTGAACGTAAGTTCAAGGCCATTATAGTCCCTAAATTAATTAATCTCAAATTTTGAGAGTCAACTAATAACAAAAATTGTTAGTTACAACCCCTACATTGTAACGTAAAGTAAAGGTCAGAAAAATGACAACACTAAACTATACGTAACTTTACGTATTTTATAAGTTAATAGTGGTATTAAGTGTTTAATAAATCAGAATTCTCTTTAGCCCATATTAATAAACTATTTTGTTTTTGTTCTAATTTTAATTTTTTTATAATATTACTTTTATGTTTTTCTACAGTTCTAGGTGAAATTGAAAGCAGTTCTGCTATTTCTACACCTGTCTTGTTTCGTGATATTAATTCTACAATTCCTTTTTCGTGATTGGTTAATAAATCAAAATTTTCTGGTAGTTTGTGGATCTCTAAAAAATTTAATAATTCTGGACTAAAATAAGGCTTGTTGTTTATGACAGAGGTGATGCAATTTTCAATTTCTACTAATGCAAATTCTTTTAATACATAGCCGTATGCTCCTAAATCTTTGGCGTCATAGTATGTTTTTTCATCTTTTTCAAAAGTGATCAATACAATTTTTGTAGGAATATTTTCAGCTTTACATTTTTCGGCAATTTGTAAACCTGTAAAGAAGGGCATTTTTATATCTAATATAGCGATGTCTGGTTTATGTGCTTTTATTAAGGTTAATGCTTCTTTTCCGTTTTTGGCACTTGCTAAAACATTAAATTCTTTTTCAATTAAAAAATCGTGTAGACCTTTTAAGACCAAAGGATGGTCATCAGCAATAATAATGGTAGGGTTTGTTTTATTATTCATACAGCTATAGGTTTAAAAGGTAGAGAGAGTTTTCTGTTTATTTAGTTTAGTGGTTTTATAAATTATAACATTGTGTATTGTTTTAATTTCTTGCTTATAATTTTAGGTAGAGATATTTTTTTTCATAATCAATAACAGCCTTTCCTTTTTTTAAGATATCTGCACCAAGTATACCATCTACAGGGTCGGCTTCATGATTAATAAGCCCGTTGTTAACATGTGATAGATTAAATAGAATAAGAGCGACACGATTTTTTTTCCATTTCCCAACTTTAACGGTATTGGAATTAGAAATTTGTGTCAGCATGTCAGAAGCACCAGCACCAACCGCTTTTATTTCTGAATCTTTAACTTTAAGATTAAAACGCTCAATGGCTTCAAAACCTACACAGCTATTAGAAGCACCTGTATCTAGAATAAATCGGCCTTTAATACCATTTATAGTGGCTTTTATTTCAAAATGATTAGTTTTTGTGAACTTCAATTTAACTTTAGAATAGCCTTTATTTGTAAGGAAGTCTTTTAAGGTTTCCATGGTTGTCTTTTATAAATTAATAACAGAATTAAACTAGCAATTATCAAGCCGATAATACTATAAATAATCATATTTATATAATTGAAAGATTTTGCTGGCGTTAGATCCCCAGAATAAATAAAAGCACTCCAATAATAAGGTGATTTTTTAGCATTAGAAATAGTATCAGAATTTAGGTAGGCTAATTTAGAACTTTGATTAGCAGAAAAAGCAGATTCAGTATCTTTAAGATCGCTATAAAAATGCGACATAATTTTTGAGGTGGATAAATCATTAATTTTCCACAGGGAAACAACCATATTAGAGATGCCTGCATATTTAAAACCACGTGCTAAATTCATGCTGCCTTCTCCTTTTTGAAGCATTCCTACACCGGTTTCACAAGCACTTAAAACCACCAAGTCATTCTTTAAATCTAGGTTGTACAATTCTTGTAGGGATAGTTTAGAATCTATAAAATCTATATTTGCTGCCGTTGTAAAATCACCACTATTGGCATGTGTAGAAAGATGTAAAATACTGTAATCGCTAATTTGTTTTAAAACATCATTTTTAGTCGCCGTGTTGTACATTAAAAATTCTGTTTTAATGGCATCATCTAAGCGTTCTGCTTCATCAATAGAGTAGGTGAGTTTAATATTACTATTATCAAAAACAGGAAAAACGCCTAATGCTGAGTTTTTAAATAGATAAGGTTTTGTATCGTTATAAAAAGAAGTGCTAGTTTGGTAGGCAATACGATGCTTTTTTACCATAAAAGGCATGTCTGGATAGTTAGATGTTCTAGTTGGGTTGGTGAGTAAACTTTCAAAAGGAATAAAATTTAAAAGTCCATCTGCAACAATTACTACATTTTGATAGGAAGCGATGTCTTTTAAATTTAATACGGTATAAAGTTGAAAAGCGTCTTCTGTAAATTGTGAAATATTATTGTTTATAACTGATGCATTTTCAAAATAACTAATAAATTTAGAAATGCTATTTCGATTTGAAACAGTATTCTCAATACGATGAAAAGCGATATGATTTGGGGAGAAAATAAATTGATACAAACCATTATTTCCAGAAAAATATTCAACCAAACAAGCCTTATCTGTTTTTAATTTCGACTTTAAATCTTCAATATTTAAATTGTATAAAGAAGATTTGTTATAGGTTTTAGCAATAGAATATTGTAATTTTTTCAGTTGCGTACTTGTGGTAATAAGTTGTAATTGCAGACTATCGCGTTCTAACAATTGAGTTCTGTTAATGGGTCTGTTTAGTAATTTATTAGATAAATGTTGCTGCTGTTTTAGTAACTGTTGTTCTTTTAAGAGAAGACTGTCTTTTGGGTGTTGTTCTAAAAGTGTACGTTTATTAGTATACCATTTTAAGGCTAGGGCTTTGTTGCGTTCGGCATATTGAAAGGCACGTTTTATATAACTGCTTTCACCTTTAATTTGAAATAAATCATATAAAAGACGGATGCATTTTTCACTACGATCTTTATTTGTATTGGCGCTAAGAATGTAGCTTTCTTGGTTGGTGTTTTCTTGTGTAAGCGATTCTGAGATGTAAGAACTTAAATCATAGTACTGTAATTTTTTTTCAGGATCGGTTTCTAATGCTGCCCACAAATCAAAAATATCTATAAATGTATTTTCAGGATATAAATCTTTTGGTTTAGGACGTTGAGTTTTATCAAAATTAGGAAGTAAAATGGCTAAGCAAGTTCTTAATTTAACTAAAGCTTTATCATTTTCATCTCTTAAATAATGCAATTGTGCTTCTTGAAAATTAAATTTCGCCCTACTTCTTGCAGAAGTTAGTTTGTTGATTTTTATATTTTTTAATAGATTTAAATTAGAATAGGCGGTTTCATAATCTTCATTTTCTAAAGCCGTTTCGTAATTAAGCTGATATGTTTCAGCATTTTTAGGGTTAAAACTTGGGCCAATAAGGTCATTTTCTAACAATAAACGCTTTTGATTGCTTTCTATAAGTAATTCACTTTTTCTTTTAATGTAATTTAGATTTCTTTTTTGCTGATTTTTTAGGCCTTCAATTTTAAGTCCTTTAGCTACAATAGCCATTACTTGTTGATGCTTGCTTAAGGATTGATAAAGCTTGGCTAAATTGATAAACCCAGTAATTTGCTGTTGATTGTTGTTTTGTTTTTGCGCCAGATTTATATAAAGGGTAATAATCTGTTCAGCTTTTAAGTAAGCGTTAGTTTTATGGTAGAGAATGCCTAGAGGAATGAGGCAATATTCTACAATATCATAAGAATTGATGTGCTGATGAATATAGAATTCGTGAGCTTTTTCATAGCTCGAAATAGCTTCTTTAGAATGATTTATTTTATTAAGAAAATAGGCTTTATTAACTAATAGATTAATAAAGGCATAATAATCATCTTCTGTATTGAGTTGTTTTTCAAATTGAAGACTTTTGATGTTTAATTGCTCTAAACCCTCATTTGTTTGATTTTGATGAAACGTTTCTGTGGCTACGTAAATAGATTCTTCTAAATCTTGCGCATAACAAATAACTGAAAGCAGAACGAAAAATATAATAAACCCTTTTTTAATCATGTTAGAATTTCCAAATAGCATATAGTTGCAAATAATTGTAATCTTCTTCTAAGTTAAATACATAACGCGCACCAAGACTTGGTCCTATTCGAGCAAAACCAGCTGTAGCTTCCACTAAAAATCCTTTTCTAAAATTGGTAAAAGATTCTGAAACCTCTTCATTGCTAGTGTTGCTATCAAAAAGAAATAAATCAGCACCTTGTCCTTCAAATTGCTCTATTAAAATAGATTGTTCTTGTTTTTCATTTACAGAAAAGGTTCCTATAATACCTGCTCCTAAACCGATATAGTTATTTACATTATATCTTACTAATACAGGGATTTCCCAATCTATATTATTATAACTTTTATTGGTTGTGGTGCGTTCTGTGTATGGAAAACCAATAGCGCCATCATCTACAATTTCTTCTTTGATTTCGGTGTCATTTTCAAATTTATGTAAACTGTTTAAAAGTTCTACTTGCCAATACCAACGATACGATTTGTAGGGCGAAATTGTGGCACCAATAAAATAACTTTCAGAATTTTTAAGATCTGAAAATGAATTATAACCCGCTTTGGCGCCAATAGAAATTCCTGGTAAAAAACGTGTTGTAGAATAATTGGTAATTATAGGTTCGTTTTTATCAAAGATAATTGCAGTTCTAGATTTTGTTTTTTCTTTATGGAAGTCTTTAGAAAACTTTACACGGTATTGCACAAAACCTTTAGTAGAATCGTAAACTTTTACATTTTTTTGTTCACTTCCAGGAAGATAAATATTTTTGAAAGTAAAAATGGCTTGTTTGTCGGTATAAGTAGTGTCAAGGCAGCTATAAGCAACATCGTATTTAGGACAAATTTTTACTTTGGGATACATATCTAAAACTTCAATCGAAGTTTTGTCAAACATATCTGGCACATCGGTTTCTAAACGAATGGTTGATGCAGGACCTTCGCCATTATTTTGAAATCTGATTTTAAATTTTGGTCGTTTATATCTTACCAATCTGTAATTAAGAAATGTAGAATTAGAAGACATTTTATTAGGGTCATGAGAGGTTACAATTTCCATTTCCATATCTTTTACGTGGTGATTGTCATAACTATCATCAGGAACATAAACACCTCTCACCGAAATTATCGCAGAGGTATCTTTTAGCATTTCTTTAGTGGTTTTTAAACTGTAAAATACGTGACGTTCTTCGTTTGGTTCCATATTTTCAAAACGTAATTGACTTGAGTTTCTATAAGCAAATTTAGCTTCTTCTAAGGTTAGAGGAAGATTTCTTCTCACTGTAGTGTCTTGTGGTTTCGCTTTTAAAGACATTATATCATCTTCTGCGGATGCATAATAAACATCAGAATCAAATTTTGAAGCATAAACGATATCATCTGTTATCTCTTTTTCGTTATGATAGGGTCTTGTTTCAATGAGATTAAAGTTGTCGGTATCATATTTTGCTTCATTATAAAAGAGAAAGAATCTACCATTTGTTGTGTAGGTTTTGGTATTCTTATAACTGAAAACAACAACGATCTCTTCGTTAGGTATAGGTTCTCTATTACGTTGAAGGCTTAAAGCAGAGTCCATGGACGCTTCCTCTTCAAAATTATCATTTGCATTGCTAATATTAATTTTTTTAGGACGTGTTACAGGTGGTTTTCCGGTGTCATAGTTGTTGGTTGCCCATAATCTTACGGTATACTCTCCGTTTTTCTTATATGTTTTTTTAGGATTTTCTTCTTTACTAAAAGTACCATCTCCAAATTCCCAAAAATTAGTGTAAAATGCTTTTGGTGCGCCTGCAATTTGATTAAGTACGGGGGAATCGGCATTAAACTCAACAGCGTTTCCTAAGTTTTTATGAATAATAGTAGCTGTTCCGGGTGTAGTATCTTTCTCCATTTCTTGCTGTGCAAAACTGAAAATAGAGAAACTAAAAGCTAGACAAAAAAAGTGGATTGATTTCATTTATAGGTGTTTATAGCGACTAAATTTAACAATTATAATTTAAGCAGATTGAAGAACGCACAAAAAGTCAGAAAAATTAATTTCTGACTTGATGACTAAGTAGGTGCTTCTGATTTAAGGCAAATCATTCATTAAAGCTGTTAATGAAGCTTCAGTACCAACTATAGTCTCCCCTAAATTAAATGTTATTATATCATTAGCGACTATTGTCACTGGTTTGATTGCGTATCTCCATATGCCATCAGATTCTGTAATAAATATTACATGACAAGCTAAGCCGATTGGAATTTGTCCGTAATGCTCACTAAAAATATTTAAGTCTTCATCAAAAGTATCTAAGTAAGCTAAAGCAGGTGCTTCTCCGTCATAAGATAAGTAAATAGCACTGTTTTGATTGTCGTAACCCTCTGGTGCTTGTACTTGAAGTGTTGTTTTTGGTCTTGGATCACTGTAAAAACGATCTACGTTAGTCCAACCAAACCCTTCAATATTTGTATAATAATTTTCGCCTTCTAAGAAAACTTCTCCTTCTTCTTCTCCATTTTCATTATCAGCTTCTTCCCAAGCTAAGTTTCCATCGGCGTCAATTTCTCCATTCCATAGAGTCATGTCAGGATCAGAACTACCTGTTAGGCTAGAAGGGATTATTAACTGAAAGCTACAAGTCGTATCTAGAACAGTTCCGTTTTGTGTTGCTTCTATAAAGAATTCACCTCCAGAAATTAATAAAGCTTTATCTCCTCCTGGTAACACACCCATTGTAGGTTTATTAGTGGTTAACATACTTCCTTTTTTAAAAATCTCAATATATTCTAAAGTAATATCTCCGGTAACAGGATTGCCATTGGCGGTAAGACAATTGGCGTTAATATTAATTTGAACACCATTTGTTGAGGTTAAAGAAATGTAAGTGTCTTCTGTGTTAAACGTAAACATTTGTGTGTGATTCTCTAATGCAATAGCTCTAATGTTATCAAATTCTTGAGCTGTAGGTGATGCAATATTAGGTGTTTCATTTTGGTTGTCATCTTCTGGATTGCAACTCGTAGTTAATAATGCGGTTACTGTGATTAGGGCAAAAAGGCTGCATAGTTTTTTAATTAAAATAGGTTCTGTACTTTTTTTGAAAAAAGGATTTCTTGTCGTTTTCATAATTATTAGGTTTAAATGTTACTTGTACTTATATAAACAGAGTGGTTAAATTGTTACCTTTTTTATAGGTTCTTTTTTCTGTTGTTACACCCTTATATCAAAACCGGTTTAGAAATGTTACCCCATTTTAGAAAGATTTTTTTTAATTCATTGAAAACAATGGGTTCATGAATGCAAAAAGTCAGAAAAATTAATTTCTGACTTGATGACTAAGTGGGTACTTCAGATTTAAGGTAAATCATTCATTAAAACTGTTAATGAAGTTTTCAGTACCGACTATAGTCTCCCTCTAAATTAAACGTAAACATTTGTGTTTGATTCACTAATAACAAACGATGTTAGCAAGATTTTTATATTTAATTCACTTTAAATCCTAAAGGAATATAAGGTTGAGCAAAATTTGGAACAGGCCCTCCAGCTCCATAAAAATCGGAACTTAAAAACTCAACATTTCCTTGTGTTATTGGATAAGGAACATTAGAATAATCGGACTTTCTTAATATTCTACCAATTGTTTCATTTAAAAGTGTGTGGCCAAATATTGTGCGTTCTACTTTAATAATATCTCCTGCATTAACAATAAGAGGTGATATGTATTTATATTCTAATTGAGATTGTGAAAAAGAAAGATTGGCAGAGGTTTGCTGATTTGTGGTTTCGTTTTTTATTAAAATTAAGTAACTACCCGTCCAAGTACTTGGATTTTGATACCCAACACTACATATTTCACCATTTGCATTTATTTTTATTCGATATTGATGCGTCTCTAAGTCCATGGTCTCTGGCAAGTCATCATAGCCATTTGCTAAGGAAAACGCATTCGTAATTAGTGTATTTACATAAGATTCATCACATGCATTGTTTGTTGCGTCATCGTCATTGTCACAAGATGTGATTGCTAATAAGCTAAATGTTAATAGAACTGCGATTTTTTTTAAGTTTTTCATATTGTTGACTTTAAAATGTTTATTTGTACTTATATAGACAGAGTGGTTAAATTGTTACCCTTTTATAGGTTCTTTTTCTGTTGTTACACCCTTATATCAAAACCTGTTTAGAATTGTTACCTTCATTTTAGAAAGATTTTTTAAATTCGTTGAAAATAATGGGGTCATGAGCGCAAAAAAAATACATGAAGATCAGAAGTATGTTGATGGATTGGCAGCAAACAATACATTTATTACTCAAGCTATTTACGATAAGTTTGCACCTAAGGTGATTAACTATATAAAGAATAATAGCGGGGATACTTACGATGCGCAAGATGTTATTCAAGAAACCATCATTACAATATATAATCAGGCAAAACAGAATAAGTTACAATTAACTTGTCCCTTTGATGCTTACTTTTTCTTGCTTTGTAAACGCAAATGGTTAAATCAATTAAAGAAAAGTGGGAGAAAAGAGGTAACAATTAACGAAGAAGTTTTATCTAAGGATGATGATGCACAAATATTGTCTTTTGAAACTTCTGTTTTTGAAAATAAAGAAGCTTTATTTAAAGAAATGTTTCAAGAACTTGGTGACGCGTGTAAAGATTTACTTAATGCAACTTTCAAAATTAAGTCAATGGAAGAAGTTGCTAAAAGTCTCAATATTACTTATGCTTATGCACGAAAGAAAAAATCCTTGTGTATTGGGCAATTAACCAAACTAGTGCAGGCATCACCTAAATTTAACCTACTGAATTATTAGTATTATGGAAGAACAAGATTATATACAGTTTGAAGCTTATGTCTCTGGTGAAATGTCTCAAAATGAATTGTTAGATTTTGAAAATCGCTTGCAAACAGATTCTAAATTAAACGAAGCATTTCAAATTTATAAAGATTTATCTTCTCATTTAAAGCACGAGATTGCTAATGAGCAGGAAGCTTCAGATTTTAAAGCCAATTTAGATGTTGTTTCTAGTCTGTATTTTAATAAGCATGAATCAGGTGAATCTAAAGAAGAAGTGTCTCAAGAACCTAATCTCTTTAAATATATAGTTGCGGCTTCGGTAATGGTTTTATTAGGATTTTTTATGTTCAATCAAGTTTCAGATCCAATTTATGAAGATTACAATGATTTTCATTCAATCAGTTTAATGACCAGAAGTGCCGGTGATGAAGTGACTATAGAAGCCGAAGAGAGTTTTAATGCTAAAAATTATAAAGACGCATTAGTTGCTTTTAATATTATTTTAGAAGATGATTTTGCGAATTTAGAAATTCAACTTTATAAAAGTATCGCTTTGGTAGAAACGAATCAGTTTGAAGAAGGTGACGATTTACTTCTTAAAATTATAAATGGTAGCTCGGCTTATAGAGATAATGCCAAGTGGATTTTAGCTTTAAGTTATTTAAAACAAGAACAAAAAGCAGGCTGTAAAGAGGTTTTAAAAACAATACCTGAAGATACAGAATATTATAAGTCAGCACAAAAACTATTGAAGAAGTTAGATTAATTACACGTTATTTTAATTAGTTTATTATACAAGAAATACTAGTATGAAAGTCATCAAAACCAAGATGACTTTTTTACTTTTACAAAATGATAATTACAGATACACATACGCATTTATATAGTGATGCTTTTGATGACGATAGAGTAGAGATGGTTAATCGCGCATTAGAGGCAGGAGTTACACGTTTTTTTATTCCAGCCATAGATTCTTCATATACGAATGCAATGCTTCAACTCGAAAAAGATTTTCCGCAGTATATGTTTTTAATGACAGGATTGCACCCCACTTCGGTAAAAGAGAATTATAAAGAAGAATTAAATCATGTTGAAGACCTATTATCACAGCGTAAGTTTTGTGCTATCGGAGAAATTGGTATCGATCTATATTGGGACAAGTCTACTTCAGATATTCAGATTGAAGCCTTCAGACACCAGATTAATTTAGCAAAACAATATCAGTTACCTATTGTTATTCATTGTAGAGATGCATTTGATGAAGTTTTTAAAGTATTAGAAGAAGAGAAATCGGATGATTTATTCGGAATCTTTCATTGTTTTACAGGAACATTAGAACAAGCGGAAAAAGCTATTTCATATAATATGAAATTAGGTATAGGTGGCGTAGTGACTTTTAAAAATGGTAAAATAGATCAGTTTATTAATCAAATAGACATGAAACACATTGTTTTAGAAACCGATTCACCGTATTTAGCACCAAAACCATACCGAGGAAAACGTAACGAAAGCGCTCATATATATAAGGTAGTCGAAAAATTATCAGAATTATATGGTATCAGTGAAGATGAGGTTGCTCGTATCACCACAGAGAATTCAAAAACTATATTCGGATTTTAAATGACAAAACAACCTCACATTTTATTAATATATACCGGAGGAACAATCGGTATGATCAAGGATGTATATACTGGGTCATTAAAGTCATTCGATTTTGATAGTTTACTAGTTAAAATCCCAGAATTACATCTATTAGATTGTACTATTGATACTATTTCTTTTGAAGAGCCAATAGATTCCTCTAATATGAATCCTAAATATTGGGGAGATATTGCAACCATTATAGGTGATAACTATTTAAAGTTTGATGGTTTTGTAGTTTTGCATGGTAGCGATACAATGAGTTATACGGCATCTGCACTTAGTTTTATGCTCGAGAATTTAGCAAAACCTGTAATTTTAACAGGTTCTCAATTACCAATTGGTGATTTGCGTACTGATGCTAAGGAGAACCTAATTACATCTATACAAATGGCATCTTTAAATATAGAAGGTTTGCCAGTGATTAGGGAAGTTTGTTTATACTTTGAATACAAATTATATAGAGGGAATAGAACTACTAAGCTTAATGCAGAACATTTTGAAGCTTTTGAGTCATTTAACTATCCAGATCTTGCAGAATCTGGCGTACATTTAAATGTAAATTCAGATTCGTTATGGAAACCAAAACCTAATACTGAACTGATTTTGCGTACGGCAATGGATACTAATGTTGGTATATTAAAATTATTTCCTGGAATTTCTAGACCTATTTGCGAAGCTGTTCTTAAAAGTAAACTAATTAAAGGGCTAATTCTTGAAACTTATGGTTCAGGAAATGCAACTACAGAACCTTGGTTTTTGGAATTAATTAAAAACTCCGTAAGAAATGGATTACATGTTGTGAACGTGACTCAATGTGCAGGTGGAAGTGTTAATATGGGGCAGTATGAAACCAGTTCACAACTCAGGTTATTGGGCGTAATATCTGGAAAAGATATGACTACGGAAGCGGCGATTACCAAATTGATGTATCTTTTAGGAGAGAATATTGAAAAAAAAGATTTTAAAACTATTTTCGAAACATCTTTACGTGGAGAATTGTCCTAAAAATAACATTATATATTTTAGTGTTTGAAGATTTTTTCGTTATTTGGCCGAATGTAATTTTGAAATAGATTTTAGAGAGAGAGGTGGCCGAGTGGTCGAAGGCGCACGCCTGGAAAGTGTGTATACCCCAAAAGGGTATCGAGGGTTCGAATCCCTTCTTCTCTGCTGATATTTGTGTTGTAATTGCATATTTTTTTTTATCTTTAACACTTTAACTAATAAAATTAAGATTTAGACAATGAAAAGATTATTTTCTATCCTTGCCATAACATGTTTAATGGCTATCGGAACTGTTAATGCTAATGCAACAACATTGGCAACTACAGCAGCAACTGTAACAAATGTAACTCAAGAAGAACCAGTTTCTGAAGATTTGAGTTTCCATCAAGAATTAAAAAAGCGTTTTATCGAAGGTGGTGCAGGCTTTATGGGTGTTGTATTATTATGTTTAATCCTAGGATTAGCAATTGCAATTGAAAGAATTATATATTTAAACCTTTCAACAACAAACACTAAAAAATTAACTCAAAATGTAGAAGATGCACTTAACTCTGGTGGTGTTGAAGCTGCTAAAGAAGTTTGTAGAAATACAAAAGGACCAGTAGCCTCTATATTCTATCAAGGTTTAGATAGAGTTGATGAAGGTACTGATGCTGCTGAAAAAGCTGTAGTAGCTTATGGTGGTGTTCAAATGGGTCAATTAGAAAAGAATGTATCTTGGATCTCTTTATTTATCGCTTTAGCACCAATGCTTGGTTTCATGGGTACTGTAATAGGTATGATTTCTGCTTTTGATAAAATTGAAGCAGCAGGTGATATGAACCCTTCATTAGTAGCAGGTGGTATTAAAGTAGCACTTTTAACAACAGTTTTTGGACTTATCGTAGCTATTATACTTCAAATCTTTTATAATTATATCATTGCTAAAATTGATAGTATTGTAAACGATATGGAGGATGCATCAATTACTTTGATGGATTTATTAGTAAGACATAAAAAATAAAAAATAATTATGAATTTTAAAACTATATCAAAAATACTTGTAGCTATACTTGGTTTTTTAGGTATTATTTTCTTAGTGCGTATTTTAGCCGTAGGAGATGAAGCTATAAAAACAGGAGGTGAAGACGGTTTAGTTGACCCTATGGCTTATGTAGCATATGTTATTTTGGCTTTAGTATTAGTTTTTGTATTGTTTTTTGTAATAAAAAACTTATTTACAAATACTGACAGCCTTAAAAACACTTTAATAGGTGTTGGATCGTTTGCCGTTGTATTAATTATAGCATATGTCATCTCTGGTGGTGATGCTATGTCTTATACTCTTCAAGAAGGAGGATTTGCAAGTGAAAGTACATCACAACTCGTAGGAGCTGGGTTAGTGTCTTTCTATTTACTGTTAGCAATTGCAGCAGGAGCAATGATTTTTGCAGGAGCAAAAAGAATAATTAGCAAATAATATATTATGGCAAAAAGAGCAGCACCCGAAGTAAATGCAGGATCAATGGCTGACATTGCCTTCTTATTACTTATTTTTTTCTTAGTAACAACTACTATTGAAAAAGATAAAGGTTTATTAAGAAGTTTGCCACCTATTGATGACACTCAAGTAGAACCGCCAGTTATTAAACAAAAGAATTTATTTACTGTTAATATTAATAGAAACAACCAACTCTTAGTAGAAGAGGAAGAACTTCCTATTAGTGAATTAAGACAAGCAGCTATAGATTTCTTAGATAATGGTGGGGGAACAAATCCAGCAGGTCAATCTTGTGATTATTGTAAAGGAGAAGGTTTATCCGATTCATCGGATCATCCAGATAAAGCAATTATCTCAATGAAACATGACAGGGAAACCACTTATGAAAAGTACATAGAAGTACAGAATGAGTTGGTTGCAGCCTACAACTACTTGCGTGAACGTGAAGCAGAGAGATTATACAAAAAGTATTATCCAAACTCTGACAAAGTTTTTACAGCAATGTTAGAAGAGAAAGAGAAGAATCAATATAGTAAGGATGAAGTGCTTAATGAGCGTATAGAAACCGTTAAGAAATTATTCCCTATGAAATTGTCTGAAGCAGAACCAGATAAAAACTAAAAGAAACCAATATGTCTAAATTTAGAAAAAAAGAAAAAGGTGAATTGCCAGCGATTTCAACGGCATCTCTTCCTGATATTGTATTTATGTTGCTTTTCTTTTTTATGGTTGCGACTGTAATGCGAGATAGTTCTTTAATGATCGAAAATGTACTACCAAGTGCAGATCAAGTAGAACAACTTAAAAAAGACAGAACTATTTTTATCTACGCAGGTAAACCTAGTGCTCAATACAAGAAATTTGGAGAAGAGCCAAGAATTCAATTTAATGATGCTTTTATTACAGTTGAAGATGTTCAGTCTTCAGTGTACCAAGGTATCAGTGAAATGAATGAAGAACTGCAGAGTAAAGTTGTTGTCGGTCTTAAGGTTGATAAAAACACAAATGCAGGTTTAGTATCTGATATTAAACAAGAGTTACGTAAAGCAAATGCATTAAAATTAATGTACATTGCAAATTCAAAACTTGAACAATAAACTAATTTTTTTAGTTTTATAAATATAACGTCCTGAGCAATCAGGGCGTTTTTTTATGTAATTACTATTAAAGATTTTGTAGTTTTATAAGTATGAAAATAGGGGTGTTATTTTTTATTGGTTTATTCAGTTATTTGGGGTTTGCTCAAGAGGATAAGTATGATAATTCAGAACTGTATGAAAAATATAGAGAGGATCAATTCTATGCTTCTGTAACGTATAATTTACTTAACCATAAACCTTCTGGTGTTTCTCAAACGGATTTTTCTTCTGGTTTTCATTTTGGCTTTATTAGAGATATGCCAATAAATAAAAAACGTAATGTAGCTATTGGTTTAGGATTAGGTATTTCAGCAAATTCTTATAACCAAAAAAATGTTTTGATTCAAGAAGCAGATAATGAAGTTTCTTTCGAAATCATTAATGAGGATGATTATAATGTTTCTAAAAATAAATTTTCTACTTATTTAATTGAAGTGCCTCTAGAAATTAGATGGAGAACTTCTACAGTTAAAGATTATAGCTTTTGGCGTATATATACAGGTTTTAAGTTTGGGTATTTAGTTCATAGCGTCATTAAGTTTAAAAGTGATTTAGGGGACGTTAAACTCTCTAATATTGATAATTTCAATAAGCTTCAATATGGTTTAACTTTAAGTGCTGGGTATAGCACTTGGAATTTTCATGTGTATTATGGACTTAATTCTATTTTTGACAAAGATTCTAAACTTGATAATGAATCTATTGATATGAAATCTTTAAAAATAGGACTTATGTTTTATATCTTATAACCAGTAATTTAAAAGGATCAACTGAGGTGTAAATCCTGTAAATATTCCTATAATTAATTCTTGATTCGTATGCGCTTTTAAATGTAAACGTGAAGTTGCAATTGCACCCATTATAATACACATTAGTGCAATAGTGCCACTAATATTTATATGATAATGTAAGCTCAATGCTACAGCAAACATAAAAAAACCTGATGCAGCTATCATATGAATACTCGCTTTAATTTTTAATACAGCTAAGATAAAGCATATTAGAGATGAGCATAGAATTCCTAAAAAGAAATAATGTAATTCTATAATTTCATTAGGGGTTAGTACTCTTATTAGAATTAATGCAATTATTATACAATTAATAAATAAAGGAATTAAACGTTCTCTGGTACTTTTTAGGTAGATACTATTAACTTTATTTATGGTCTTCAGTAAAAAAAATAATAGTATTGGTAATATAATAGTGAGTATTACGATTGAGAAAATTTTGGCTTTCATTACATGCAAAGGAATGTAGCGTGGTGTTTTAGAAAAGAAAAACAACAAGCCTAAAAGAGGCATAATTAAGGGGTGAAAAATGAACGATACACTTTTTAATATAAAATCTTTCATAAAAAGTTTACTTATAGTTCTTTTCTTAAGCGAGCTACCGGAATATCAAGCTGTTCTCTGTATTTAGCTACTGTTCTTCTTGCAATTGGATACCCTTTTTCTTTCAATATTTTAGAAAGTGCTTCATCTGTTAAAGGCTTCTTTTTACTTTCTTCTTCTATAACCGTTTCAAGAATTTTTTTAATTTCTTTAGTAGAAACTTCTTCCCCTTTATCATTAGTCATAGATTCAGAGAAAAACTCTTTAATCAATTTAGTACCATAAGGCGTGTCTACATATTTACTGTTAGCAACACGAGATATGGTGGAAACATCCATTTCAATTTCGTCTGCTATATCTTTTAAAATCATAGGGCGTAAATTACGCTCATCACCACTTAAAAAGTATTCTTTTTGGTAATGCATTATAGAACTCATGGTTACAAATAAGGTCTGTTGTCTTTGCCTTACGGCTTCAATAAACCATTTTGCAGCATCTAATTTTTGTTTAATAAACATTACAGCATCCTTTTGGGCTTTAGACTTCTCTTTCGTCTCTTTATAACCTTTAAGCATGTTGTTATATTCACGAGAAACATGAAGTTCGGGTGCATTTCTACCATTAAGAGTTAACTCTAATTCTCCATCTACAATCTTTATGGCAAAATCGGGTACAATATGTTCTACAATCTTATTATTACCAGCATAAGATCCGCCTGGCTTAGGGTTTAGTCTTTCAACTTCTTCAATAGCATCTTTGAGTTGTTCCTCATCGATGTTAAATTTTTGCATTAATTTTTTATAATGCTTTTTTGTAAATTGTTCAAAGCCCTTGTCTATAATTGTAGTTGCTAGCTCTACTTCAGGGTTTTGTTCTTTTCTATGCAATTGAATACTTAAACATTCTTGTAAATTACGCGCGCCAACACCTGCAGGATCTAATTGATGGACTATATTTAAGACTTTTTCAACCTCCTCTTCAGTTGTGTAAATATTTTGAGTGAAAGCTAAATCATCTGTTATGTCAGCTAAAGAACGGCGTATATAACCACTTTCATCTACGCTACCAACCAAGAAATAAGCAATTTCTTCCTCATTATCTGTAAGTCTAAACGTGTTTAGTTGGTTTATTAAATGTTGTGTAAAAGAAGTACCCGCAGCATAAGGCATTGTTTTATCCTCATCATCTGCACTATAATTATTGGCTTGTGTGCGGTATTCTGGTACTTCATCATCACTTAGATATTCATCAATATTAATATCATCAGTTTCGATGGTTTCATTGTCATCGAATTCAGTTTCTGAGTTGTCAAACTCATCAATATTATCTTCAGTTGCTTCAGATTCTTTTCCAGTATCTAATGCAGGGTTCTCTTCTAATTCTTGCTTTAAACGTTGCTCAAATGCTTGTGTGGGCAGTTGTATCAACTTCATAAGTTGAATCTGCTGTGGTGAAAGCTTCTGAGAGAGCTTAAATTGTAAAAACTGCTTTAAAGACATAAAATTTCTGTTGCTTATAAATGTAATGAAAAAAACCTGACAGGTTTCAAAAAGCTGTCAGGTTATTATTATTATATAACAATTAAAATTCTGCGTTTTGTGGTGTTCTTGGATAAGGAATGACATCTCTAATATTTCCCATTCCAGTGGCAAACATTACAAGTCTTTCAAAACCTAATCCAAAACCTGAATGTACAGCGGTTCCGTATTTACGTAAATCTAAATACCACCATAATTCTTCTTCAGAAATATCTAAAGCTTTCATTTTTTCTTTTAAAACGTCTAAACGTTCTTCACGTTGAGACCCACCAACCATTTCTCCAATTCCTGGGAAAAGAATATCCATAGCTCTTACCGTTTTACCATCTTCATTTAAACGCATATAGAATGCTTTAATGTTTGCTGGATAATCGAATAAAATTACCGGACATTTAAAATGTTTTTCAACTAAGAAACGTTCGTGTTCAGATTGTAAATCTGCACCCCATTCTTCAATAATATAATTGAATTTTTTCTTCTTGTTAGGTTTACAATTTCTTAGAATATCAATAGCTTCTGTATAGCTAACACGTTTAAAGTTATTATCTACAACAAACTTAATTTTTTCAATTAAGCTCATTTCACTTCGTTCTGCTTGAGGTTTTGTCTTTTCTTCGTCTAAAAGGCGTTTGTCTAAAAATTCTAAATCTTCTTTATTATGTTCTAATACATAACTTAAAACAGATTTCATAAAATCTTCAGCTAAATCCATATTCCCAGCTAAATCCATAAAGGCAACTTCTGGTTCAATCATCCAGAATTCAGCTAAGTGACGTGTTGTATTAGAGTTTTCTGCTCTAAATGTGGGTCCAAAAGTATATACTTTACCTAAAGACATGGCGTAAGTTTCAGCTTCTAACTGACCAGAAACGGTTAAGTTTGTTTCCTTACCAAAGAAATCTTCTTTGTAATTTATAGTGCCATCTTCGTTTAAAGGTGGTGTTTTTGCATTTAAATTTGATACTTTAAACATTTCACCTGCACCTTCAGCATCACTACCTGTTATAATTGGTGTGTGCATATAGTTGAAACCATTTTCGTTAAAATATTTATGTACAGCGAATGATAAAGAGGAACGTAAACGCATTACGGCACTAAAAGTATTTGTTCTTGTACGTAAATGTGCATTCTCTCTTAAAAATTCAAAAGAGTGTTTTTTAGGTTGAATAGGATAAGTTTCAGGATCAGAATCCCCTAAAATCTCTAATGTTTTTACAACAATTTCTACCGATTGTCCTTTTCCTTGGCTTTCTACTAATTCACCCGTGATATGGATAGCAGCACCTGTAGTAACACGTTTTAACGTAGCTTCATCAAAATTTTCAAAATCTACAACACATTGAATATTATTAATGGTAGAACCATCGTTTAAGGCTATAAATCGGTTTGCTCTAAAAGTTCTTACCCAACCTTTTATAGTAACATCTTGTAAAGTTACCTCTTGGGACAGTAGTTCTGCTACAGTTTTTGAAGTCATTTTTTAAATTATTTTGAAATGCAAAGATAAAAAAGCCTTTTGCTTTTAACTTAAAACCAAGTAAAGAAATAACATTATATTTATAAATAAAAACTAACTTGGAGCATTATATATCTTTCGATAAGATTGTAGTATGAACGAGAAGTTGAGAAGTCATTGATGTTTATAACCTCAAATTGCTTTTCGTTTAATAAATTTTTAGCTAAAATTGAGTATGAAAAATTACTATTCTTTGGTTTTAAAAATAATTCTGCTTCAATAAAATTGTAATTCACTTTATTTTGAAAATTTGGCTTTATGTGAGTATAAAGAACTTTAATATTTGAATCATTTTTAATCTTTATTATAGATTTAAATTGGTTGCTGATGCTACTATTAGAGTTTTTTAATTCAGTTTTAAATGTGGAATTATTATACATAAAAGTATTTTCAAAATTTACTGGCATTTTGAATCCTGTCCTTGCAACAAACTCTAATTGTAAATCATTAATTGTGATGTTTCTAAAATCAGAACCATTTAATGTGTTTAAATCCTCAGATATAGTATAGCTAGAATTAAATTGTAATGTGGAATTTAGAAACAGCACAAATGTTTCTGAATTTAGGAAGATGTTATAATTATTTAAACCTTCATTTTTTAAGAATGATGTCGTTATTGATATGTCTTCATTAATTATATTATTGAAAAAATAACCGTTTTTATTGTGAATGTACTGAATCCCTAAATTTATACTAGTTCGATTATAAAAATCATAATACTTAAAATCCATATTGAAATTATGCGATGTTAAATTATCTAGTGCAATTTTGTTATCCAAGAAATTCCTGAAATTAGTTTGGACTATATTGGTAAAGAGATTGTTTTCTGATGGTATTTTTTCATTGTAATTATAGTTTAATGAAAATCCAATCATCTTAGATAAATTATATTTGAGTTTTAAATATGGCAATGCTAGAATAGAACTTTTGCTACTGAAATCGTTATCAGAAAAATTCTGTAATGCTAGATTGTTGTAGTTTAATTTTAGTCCTAATCCGATATTACTTTTTTCGAATTTAAAATTATAACCAGAATTTATAAAATAGCTTCCAATTCTATACTCTGTATTGTTTACATAAGTTTCATTTTGATTTACTGAATTTTTTAACAAGGAATTATATTGGTTTGAAATGTAATTATAACCAATTTCAATTTTGTATTGATTTTTTTTGTGTAAACCTATTACGTCTGTTTTAAAAAGAAAATATTGCTTTTTAAATCTACTCGTTTGATTATTGAATTCTAATATATTATTTCCCTCATTATTAAATAACGTATTTGGGGATAAATTTAGTTCTTGTGGAGCCTCGCTAAGACTATGGGTTAAAATAGATTCTAATGCACTTTTTTCATTTATTCTGTAAGTTAAATTTACTTTGTTTTGGATTAATTTAGTCTTACTTATTAAATTTGATTGTTGAGACAAGCCATTATTATTACTAAAATTATTGCTATTTTTTTTTTATGATCGTAATAACCTAAATAACTCCAATGTAAGTTGCCTTTTTCTTTGTTTTCAAAAAATATTTCAGCATTTAAATTTGTGGGCTTATTGTTGATTTTTTCTGTTGTTGTTATTAGTGTTTGGCTATCGTCATTTATAGATATAGAGCTAGAGTTAATTCGATTTTTTGAATCGACTTCACCATTTAAGTTAAATCTGACTTTAGATTTTTTAAATAATTTGAATAGAATATTAGAGCTATTTATAAAATTGTTATTAAAATTGTGGAAAGAATCATCTAATATAGAATAGAAGTTGCCTTCATTAATTAGTTTTTTTGCAGAAAGCGTTCCGTTTTTTTTGAAAACCTGACTATTCTTGTAGCCAATATTATTTAATGAAGTATAATTGAAAAGTTTTACTTTATTATTTAGCAACATGCCAACCCCATTTATTTTGTGCATATTTTTATAACCATACGCTAAATCAACGTTACCAGAAAAATTAAGTTTGCCCTTTTTAAGCACTAAATTAAGTATAACATCATCTGAATCTCTCAATCCTTTCTTTAAAGAATTTTCATCATAATTTTCAATGCCTTGTATCTTATCTACAATATCAACATTAATGTTTTTAGAGGCGATGGTGTAATTTGAATCAAATAAATCATCACCATCAAGAAGTAGTTTTTTTATGCTTTTACCTTTGTATTTAATTTCACCATTATTTCCTACGCTAACACCAGGAAGTTTTTTTAATAAGTCTTCAACGGTTCTTTCTGTTCCATCTTTAAAACTATCTACATTATAAATGGTTGTGTCTTTTTTTATTGTAATTCTCTGTTTAGCCTTAATTAATATTTCATTAAGTTCATTAACGTTTTCTTTTAAGACGACATTTAAAGTGACACTATTGTCTTTTAAGAGTGTTTCGTCATCTAAATTAGAAATTAAAGTTTCATATAGAAAACTGTTAAATTCTAAATAAACTGAATCTTTTATATGTTTTAACTCTATAAAATATTTACCGTTTTTGTCTGTAACTGTATATTGTAGTGTGTTTTTAGTTTTTTTGTTTTTAACCAAAACTGTGACGTTAGTTAAGGTTTTAACACTGTCCTTAACAACCCCTTTAATTACAACTTGAGTAAAGCCAGATAAGGTAATACAAAAAAGAAAGGCTGTAAACTTTAATTTTAAATGTACAGCCTTTACAAAATGTTTGTTTACAATAATTTCATTCATCAACAAGGTATTCAATATATCTTTTAGGAACAAAAACTTCAGAATCAAGATCACTTTTATAACCTGTCATTTTTTTGAAATATTTTATATAGCTCTTTTTGTAATCTGAGAAAGAAGATACATCAACTAACCCTTTATACGGGTTTACTGGAGTTTCTTCAAATGTATAGGTAATAAGACTAGCTTTCATTTTAACACTACCATCTAAGGAGTTAATTTCTAAGATTAATCCAGGTAAACCACTGAATTTAAATGGACCATCTTTAAATGGTATGGATTTATCATAAAAAGCTTCATAATCTCTACCTCTAAATGTGCAGTAGGCCTTGTAACATTTAGCACCATTGATTATTTTAGTTTCGTTTGACAGATTCCAATTAATCTTTACGTTATCCTTAATAATTATAGGATTTTTCAACCCGCGTTTTTCTTTATAATATACTACGGAATTTTCTAAATTCTTATAAAAGAATTTCTTGAAATTGTTAGAATTAATTTCAAATGAACCTAGTAGTTCAGATTCAAAGATAGTATCCTTAAGCGTAAACCTAAATTCGCTATCATTTCCATCACTTTTCAAAAGACCTCTATAGAATAAAATTGAACCATAATCATCAACTTCATCAATCAGATTTATAGTATATTCAATTTCAATATTATCTTCTTCAATCGAAAAAATGTCATTTGGGAATAAAGATATAAAGCAATTAAAAAAGAAAAAAAATATTAATAGATATTTTGACATAAAAATTATTTGTTAGTTAGACGACGTTTCAATAATTTTAACAGCTACTGTCAATCCTAATGCTCGTTTTGCTGCGGCAGTTGCCGCTGCGCATGCTGCACCATGAGCAACAGCTGAATCTTCATGTTCCGCACATTTTTTCACGCTAGCAGACTCATCTCCTACTGTAATAGTTCTTCTACAGCATGATTTTGCAAAGTCATTGTTTTCAAAATCTATTGAAGTAACAATTAATTCATTTCCTTTTTCCGTTGCACCTTCCGTGTTATTATTAGTTAACGCAAACACGCCACCAATGAACACTACACCTAATAAACCATAAAAACATGATATTTAGATTTTTAACAGTAAAAATTATTTTTAATTTAGCTATCAAAACTATTTTGATATAATAAAAATACAAGCTTTTTGTGAAAATCTTTATTCTTAAAATGAATAAATTTATGCTATTTCGGTATATGTATTTTTTATCTTTACTAGAAAAAAATAAGTTATTATGATTAATGTAGGTAAAAAAATACGTCATTTAAGAGAACAAAAAGGGCTAACCCAAGAGGCTGTTGCAGATGTTTTACACATTTCGCAACCTACATACGCACGTCTAGAAAATGGTGATCGAAACTCATGGGCAAATTATATTGAGCCACTTTGTAGTTTATTTGAAATACAACCTGAAGATTTGTTTAAACAAGATACTTTAATTATTAATCAAAATCAGCAAGGTGGTAATGGTGCTTTCATCATCAATCAACTTTCAGAACAACTCATAGCTCAATATGAAGAAAATTCTAAATTAAAAGATGATATAATTGCCGACTTAAAGAAAAGGCTTAGTAAGCACGAGTAATTTTTCACAAATTTTTATGTTCTAAATTGTCTTCATTCTCATCATCATCATCCGAAGGAATAATATCTATAGAAGGTTCTCTCAATACTTCTTTATTTGCAATATTACGCTCTAAAGATAATAGAAGCGAAGGTAATAATAGTAAGTTAGATAGCATGGCGAATAGTAAAGTTATAGAGACTAAAGCACCTAAAGCTACTGTACCACCAAAACTAGAAATTGTAAAGACAGAGAATCCAAAGAATAAAACGATAGAAGTATAAATCATACTTACACCAGTTTCTCTTAACGCTCCGTAAACAGATTTTCTAATTTTCCAGTTATTGGCCTGTAATTCTTGTCTGTATTTAGCTAAAAAGTGAATGGTGTCATCTACAGAAATACCAAAAGCAATACTAAAGACTAGAATCGTTGATGGTTTTATTGGCACACCAATGTATCCCATGATTCCTGCAGTAATTAAAAGGGGTAATAAATTGGGGATTAATGAAACCATTATCATTTTAAATGATCTAAATAAATAAGCCATAAACAAAGCGATAAGTATAATAGCTAAGGTTAATGAGATCATTAAATTTTTTACTAAATATTTGGTTCCTTTTTGAAACACTAAAGCTTTACCTGTAATGGTTATTTCATAGCGTTCTTTAGGAAATAATTTATCTATTTTATTTTGAAGATCTTCTTCTATACGTTCCATTTTATCAGTACCAATATCTTTCATAAAGGTAGTAATACGTGCATATTGCCCTGTGCTATCAACAAAATCACTCAGCATATCTGTGTTCGATGTTGAGTTTTTAGCATAAGATAAGATGAAACTATTTTCTTGACTTGTTGGTAATTGGTAATACTTAGGATTACCATTGTAATAAGCCTGTTTGCTATATTTTACCAAGCTAACGACAGAGATAGGTCTAGATAATTCTGGGATTTCAGTAATTAATTGTTCTAATTCATCCATACGTTTTAAGGTCGATAGTTTCATAACTCCCTTTTTACGTTTGGTGTCTATTAAAATTTCTAATGGCATAATCCCATTAAATTCAGATTCAAAAAACCGAATATCATTAAAAAACTCTGTATCCTGTGGCATATCTTCTATAAGACTTCCTGAAATCTTAATTTGATATACACCAATAATACTTGTAATTATTAAGATTAGAGTTGTAATGTATATGGTAATTTTCTTGTTTTTCACCATAGATTCCATCCAACCTACAAAACGACCAATCCATCTTTTGTTTAAGTGTTCTAAGTGGCGTTCTTTTGGGTAAGGTAAGAACGTGTACATGATAGGAATCACTAATAAACACAATAAAAATATAGCCAAAATACTTAATGAAGCCACAACACCAAATTCTTTAAGTAGGGTACTTTCTGTAAAGATAAATGTAGCAAAACCTGAAGCTGTAGTTACATTTGTCATTAATGTAGCGTTACCAACTTTAGTTATAACGCGTTGTAATGATCTTACTTTATTTCCATGAGCTTTTACTTCTTGTTGGTATTTGTTGATTAAGAATACACAATTGGGAATCCCAATAACAATTATTAATGGCGGAATTAATGCTGTAAGTACTGTGATTTCGTAACCCAATAACCCTAAAATTCCAAAGGTCCACATAACACCAATACAAACTACAATAAGCGAAATAAATGTTGCTCTAAATGATCTAAAGAATAAGAAGAATATAAATGAGGTTACAAAAAGTGCTCCTCCGATAAAAATGGGAATTTCATCAATAATACTCTGTGAGCTTAATGTACGTATGTAAGGCATTCCTGAAACTCTTACATCGAGTCCGGTTTGAACTTCAAAAGCATCAATCTTTTTTTGTAGAACATCTAAAATAAATATTTTACGAGCAGGTGTATTTATAATATCCTTTTTAAAATAAAGTGCTGTTCTAAGGGTTTTAGTTTCGGCGTTAAATAAAAAATTGTCGTAGAAAGGATATTGCTCAAAAAGTTCATCTTCAAGCTGAACAATTTCTTCCATATTAGAAATAGAATCCTTTATAAAGGGTTCTAAGTCAAACCTTTCTTTCTCAGTGTTTTTAACAAGTTTTTTTAGATCTTTAATGGATAAAACAGCATCTATTTCTTCATAATCTTTAAAAGAATCTGCTAGTTTATTCCATGCATTTAATTGTTTTACAGTAAATATTGTAGAATCTTTAACTCCTAATACAACAAGGTTTCCTTCTTCCCCAAAAATTTCTAAAAAGTTATTGTAAACTAAGTTTATTTCGTGATCATCGGGCAATAGGTTTGCTTCAGTAGTAGAAAATTGCATGTATTTCCATTGCGTACTAAAAAATATAGTAGCCAAAATAATGGCAATAATTATAAAAATTTTATTACGAAGAATAAGTCTTGCAACGGCCTCCCAGAATCCTGTGGTTAAAATTTTAAACATGCATTGATAGCTTTCTTAGAGCAAGCTCTTAAGATATTAATTGAAAATATTTTTTTGATGAAACCATCACTTTACATAAATCTCGTTTTGAGATAAATGAGCGGCAAAGGTAGAAAAAACCTAAGAAATTGTAGGTTAATTAACAGTAATATAATTTATGTTATAATGAAATATTGAAGGTGAATTTAAACGCTATGTTATCTTCTAATTTTGGTAGGTGATAGCCACCATATCTGTAGGCAAAACTAAGTCCAAAACCAAAAACCAACTTATTGATTTCAAAACCCGATTCAGAGTAGAGCTTATTAAGTGTACCAAACTGAATATCTTGATGTCTACTAATACTATTCATATCTCCTATGGCATAACGTGATATAAGAACAAGTTGGGGTTTAAAACGGTTAGAAATATTAAAGGGTTTAAAGGCATGCTTTAATTGTAGTGTAGAAAATTTATCACTAAAAAATTCATTAAAATACATCGTTTCAAAGCTATTTAAACCGGCGACTGAAAAACGTTGTAAAATAGTTTCCTTGGTAATGTTATTAGGATAAGCATGATATAAATGTGTTATAGGCGCATCTCCACCTACAACTCCTGCTACTAAAGTTACATTTGTTGTGGATCCGTTTTTGTATTTAAACTGTTGTATGGTTCTAAAATCTAGTTTAGAAAAATTAAAATCACTACCAAATATAGATTTAAAACCTTGTGTTAATTGTAAGGTGAATTTAGGATATCCATCCTTAGTTTCTTTTATATTATCTTTAATAAGACTGTAAGTACTAAATGGGCTCCATTGTAAACTCATTTTAGCAGTAGTTAAATCAAAAAAAGTATAACTATTATTATCTAATACGTAAGTGTAATTATACGTTGGGTCTATTTTAGATACGGCGAACTGTGTTTCAGTAAGCAGATGATTAGATAGTTTATGTTGTATAGAAACAGATTTTGTTATATGCCTATGAAATAAATCAATATTTAATAAGCGTGGTTCAAAAAATGTAAAAAACCGTTTATCTGTTAAAAATTTTGAGCTTCCTGTTTCTTGTAAATCATCAACATAGGCAAGGTGTATCCAAGTGTCTGTTGCTTCGTTAACTCTAAAGCCACCTCCAATTTTATACTTAAATGCTTTATCTTTAAACCCATAAACAAGGTAACCATCGAGACGGTATGTATCAGAAAACCGATCGTTTGTAATTCCACCTAATCCACTTCTAAGCCCTTCATATTGATTAAATTTTATTAGATATCTTAAATCAAGATTAAAATAATTAAATGGGAGGTAACCATTACCAATATGTTTTAAGAACTCTGTTTTTTTTATGGAGTCTTTTGCGGTTTTATGAGCCTCAGATTTTGTTGTAGGAAGTTGTTGTGCATGACCGTATGTTGCAAGCGTTAAAAATAAAACGACACACAAATGCTTTAACATGTAAAATTTTTAAAAATTCTGATTAGAAAAAAACATCCCAAACGTATTTGGGATGTTGAGTTATTTTATGCTATTGAGATTATACAGTCATAATCTCTTTCTCTTTAATTTCTAAAAGAGACTCGGTTTTTTTTACGTAAAGATCTGTTAGTTTCTGAATATCAACTTCGGCAGTCTTTTGTAAATCTTCAGAGATATCAGTATCTTTAATATCGTGATTGGCATCTTTACGAGCATTTCTGATTGCTATTTTTGCATCTTCAGATTCTGCTTTTGCTTGTTTTGCTAAATCTCTTCTACGTTCTTCCGTCAATGGTGGTACATTAATAATAATTAAGTCACCGTTATTCATTGGGTTGAAACCTAAATTAGCAATCATGATTCCACGTTCAATTTCTTGAAGCATATTTTTTTCCCAAGGTTGAACAGAAATTGTTCTACCATCTGGTGTATTAACATTTGCAACTTGGCTAAGTGGTGTTTGAGAACCGTAGTAATCTACCATTACACTTCCTAGCATAGCAGGACTTGCCTTACCTGCTCTAATGTTAGAAAATTGCTTTTCAAGATGTTTTAAGGCAGCATCCATTGATTCTTTTGTGCTGTCTATTATAAATTTAATGTCTTCGTCCATAGTTGAAAATCTTAATTATATATGATCAAAATTTAAGCTAATATTATAAATCTACTTTCGTTCCTATATTTTCTCCAGAAACAACTTTTAGTAAATTTCCTTTTTTATTCATATCAAAAACAATAATAGGTAATTCGTTTTCTTGACTTAGTGTAAATGCTGTTGTATCCATTACTTTCAGTCCTTTCTTTAAAACATCTTCAAAAGTAATATCGTCAAATTTAACAGCAGTTGTGTCTTTTTCTGGATCTGCATTGTAAATACCATCTACACGAGTTCCTTTTAAGATGACGTCTGCTTCAATTTCTATAGCTCTTAATACTGCTGCAGAATCTGTTGTGAAGTAGGGATTACCTGTTCCTCCACCAAATATAACGACACGCCCTTTTCTTAAATGGCTCATTGCTTTTCGTCTTATAAACGGTTCGGCAACTTCATTTATTTTAATTGCTGTTTGTAAACGTGTTTTAATATCCGCATCTTCTAATGCATTTTGCAATGCTAAACCATTAATTACCGTTGCTAACATCCCCATATGATCGCCTTGTACACGATCCATACCATGCATAGCACCTGCAACACCTCTAAAAATATTTCCGCCACCTATAACTATAGCAACTTCAACACCTAATTCTGTGATTTCTTTAATGTCTTTAGCATATTCAGATAAACGTTCAGGGTCTATTCCGTATTGGCGACTTCCCATTAAGGCTTCACCTGATAATTTAAGTAATATTCTTTTATATTTCATTAGATCGTTTCTATTGCAGTTAAAGGGCTAATGTTATGTATTAGATAACATTTGTTTTGAAATAAGTAGGTATTTATGACTTATTTCATTCAATGATTTAAAAGTTGAGCAAAGCTACGTAATTATTAGCATCTGTAAAAGTGAAAAAAAACACAAAAGGATATTTTATTTATTAATTCTTATTCTCCTTGAAAACCTTGCTGTTTCGTTACTCTGTTAAAAACAAAAAACCACTATTCCGTAAAGAATAGTGGTTTTTAATATATAATTTCTGTTTATAAAGATAAGATTATCCTACAGAAGAACGTTTAAAACCAGTAACAGCAACGTCACCATAAGTTTTAACGTAAGCAGCAACAGTTTGCTTTTCGTCTTTGATAAATTTTTGATCTAATAAACATTTTTCTTGATCTAATGTTGTGTTATCAGAAATGAAACGCTCCATTTTACCAGGTAAAATTCTATCCCAGATTTGTTCTGGTTTACCTTCAGCTTTTAATTCAGCTTTTGCAGCTTCTTCAGCTTCAGCAATAACTTCAGGAGTTAATTGAGCCATAGAGATGTAACTTGGTACATTCTTTAAGGTTTTACCTAAACGACCTAATTCAATATTATCTTTTTCAATAACTGCGATACGAGCTTCAGTTTCTGAGGCAACAAAAGCAGGATCAAAATCTTTATAAGATAATGTAGATGCTCCCATAGAAGCAACTTGCATTGCTACATCTTTAACTAAAGTTTCAACGTTATCTACTTTTGCAGATAAACCAACTAAAGCAGCAATTTTATTAATATGAACATATTGTCCAACATAAGGAGCTTCTAATTTTTCAAAAGAAGTGATTTCTAATTTTTCACCAATAACTCCAGTTTGCTCAACTAATTTTTCTGCAACTGTCATTCCTCCAAAATCAGCAGCTAAAAATGCTTCTTTAGAATCTGCAGTTAAAGCAATATCACCTAATTGGTTAGCTAATGCTACGAAGTTATCATTTTTACCAACAAAGTCAGTTTCACAACCTAATACAATAGCAACACCAGCAGTGTTATCTGCATTGATTTTTGCAATTGCAGCACCTTCAGAAGAATCTCTGTCAGCTCTTTTTTCTGCTACTTTTTGACCTTTTTTACGTAAAACTTCGATAGCTTTATCAAAATCACCACCAGCTTCAACTAAAGCTTTTTTACAATCCATCATTCCAGCACCAGTTGCTTGTCTAAGCTTGTTTACTTCTGCTGCAGTAACTTTTACAGTGTTTTCCATAGTTTCTAATTTAAAAAAGTCGAATAATTAATTTTCTACAAAGAAAAGAACTAAACGACTTTTGAATATTTTCTAAATGTTATTTATTCTTCTTCTTGATCAGCATCTACAGCTTTTTCTGCTTTAGCAGCAGGTTGAGCTTTAGCTTCTGGTTTTTGAGATTTTGCATCTTTCTCAGCACGTTCAGCTTTTCTTTCGTTTAAACCATCTGCTACTGCAGAAGTTACGATAGATAAGATTTTGTCGATAGATTTAGAAGCATCATCATTAGCAGGTATTAAATAATCTACTTCACGAGGATCAGAGTTTGTATCTACAATTGCGAAGATTGGAATATTTAATTTCTGAGCTTCTTTAATTGCAATATGCTCACGCATAATATCTACAACAAATATAGCACCAGGTAAACGTGTCATATCAGAAATAGAACCTAAATTCTTTTCTAATTTTGCACGTAAGCGATCTACTTGTAAACGTTCTTTTTTAGATAAAGAGTTAAATGTACCATCTTTCTTCATTCTATCAATAGTAGCCATTTTTTTAACGGCTTTTCTGATAGTTACAAAGTTAGTTAACATTCCACCAGGCCAACGCTCAGTAATATAAGGTTGGTTTACTGCTGCTGCTTTTTCTGCAACGATGTCTTTAGCTTGTTTTTTTGTTGCAACGAATAAAATTTTCTTTCCTGATGCTGCTATTTTAGCTAAAGCTTCAGAAGTCTCTTCTATTTTTGCTGCTGTTTTGTAAAGGTTGATAATATGGATACCATTACGTTCCATATATATATAAGGAGCCATGTTTGGGTTCCACTTACGTGTAAGGTGACCGAAGTGTACACCTGCTTCAAGTAATTCTTTTACTTCTACTTTTTCCATTTTGTAATAGTTTACGTTCTGTTAAATTAGCAATGGTTGAGTGGTTGCTTTTGCTCGCCTCAATCATTTAGATGCTAAACTTTAAATTCTGAAACAATTTCAGAATTAATTCAATAAAATAAAATAATTCAGAACCTGAGAAATCAAGTCCTGAATTAAATGTTGTTTGGATATTAACGTTTTGAGAATTGGAATTTCTTTCGGGCTTTTTTCTGTCCGAATTTCTTTCTTTCTACCATTCTTGGATCTCTCGTTAATAGACCTTCTGGCTTTAATACTAATCTGTTTTCAGGATCAATTTCGCACATAATACGAGATAAACCTAAACGTATTGCTTCTGCCTGGCCGGTGATACCACCTCCATATACGTTAACAGTAATATCAAAGTTGCCATCATTGTTAGTCAAGGCTAAAGGTTGGTTTACTTTATACTGCAAAGTTGCAGTAGTAAAATAATCCGCCATGTCTTTTTTGTTTACCGTGATTTTGCCACTTCCTTCAGCAAGGTACACACGAGCAACAGCCGTCTTTCTACGGCCAATTTTGTGAATTACTTCCATTTAGTTAATTTCTTTTAAATTAATTGTTTTAGGTTTTTGAGCCTCGTGAGAGTGCTTAGTACCTGTAACAACTGTTAAATTTCTAAAAAGAGCCGCTCCTAATTTGTTTTTAGGTAACATTCCTTTTACTGACTTTTCTACTAATCTGTTTGGGTCTTTCTCAAACAATTCAGTAGCTGTCAGACTTCTTTGACCACCTGGATAACCTGTGTGACGGATATAACTTTTTTCCGTCCATTTGTTACCCGTTAAGTTGATTTTTTCAGCATTGATAACTATTACGTTATCACCGCAATCAACGTGTGGCGTAAAATTAGGCTTGTGCTTACCTCTTAAAAGTATTGCTACTCTTGAAGCTAGGCGACCTAAAGTTTGTCCTTCAGCGTCAACTAAAACCCACTCCTTATTAACGGTAGCTTTGTTTGCTGAAACTGTTTTGTAGCTTAATGTGTCCACACTAATTTGATTTATAATCGCGCCTTAAATGACGCAATTGATTAAACATTCCTCTTCAAAAAAGAGTTTGCAAATTTACGATAAAGAATGGATAAACCAAATCTTAATGAAATGTTTTTTTATACTGAAAATCAGACGGTTTAAAAAACAACCATATATATTAGTTTTTTGTCGCTCTTGTTAGTCTGTCATTTATAGATTTACCTAAACCAAAACCTGGGAATTCTTCAGTAATAATGATGTCTAAATCTTGCTTGTCTAATTGGTGTAATGCATCGTAGAGATGTGATGCTGCTTCTCCCATATCACCTTTTTCTGAAAGTATAATTTGTGAAGAAATATTGGGTGATTCAATTTTAGTTTTAAAAACTAAGACGCCAATACGTTTCTCTTTTTGATGTTTTACAGCTTCAAAAACGTTATTTGTTAAGATGGTTTTTGTCTTTGGTGCATAATGACGTGCTAACATTCCTGGAGCATTTGGGATGTCTGCTGTCTGACTCTTAATGGTATTTTTTATTTCTATTTTTCCAACTACAGCTTCAATATCTTCTATTGCTGTAGAACCTAATCTATATATAATAGGTTCGTCATTTTCAAATCCTATAATAGTAGATTCTATACCACTTGTACAATGTCCGCCATCTAAAACCATTTTAATACTATCCTTAAAATAAGTTTCTACATGTTCTGCTGTGGTTGGACTAATACTACTAAAAGGGTTGGCTGATGGTGCTGCTAACGGAAAATCTAATTGATTTAATAATTCTAATATCGTTGGGTGATTTGGTACGCGTACGGCAACGGTATCTTTGCCGCCAGTAATTAAATCAGGAATCGTATTTTGTTTCTTTAAAACCAACGTGATTGGTCCTGGCCAAAAAGCTTCGGCTAACAATTGTGCTTTTTTAGGAATGTAAGCAACAATATTTGGTAACTGCTCTATAGAAGGGATATGAACAATAAGCGGATTAAAAAATGGACGCTGCTTCGTTTCAAAAATAGACTTTACAGCTTTTTCACTGTAAATGTTTCCTGCTAAACCATAAACAGTTTCTGTTGGTATCGCTACAATTTCTTCTGCATTTAATAATGCGATAGCTTTTGATATGTCTTTTGAAATAATGCTCATAATCTTAAAAATACCCTGCAAAATTAATTCAAAATCTAATACCACTAAGATTTAAGACGCTTATTTTTATTTTCCTTTTTTTGTTGGTAAAGCGCATAGCCTAATACAGCCATTTCTAGACCTAAGATGGCAATCTTTGCCTTTTTACTTTTTGTAAATGCGCTAGTTAATCCTAATATTTTAGTAATTATCATAATTGTTGATATTGATTCATCACTAAAATTAAAGGATTTAATGCGTTCAGGTTAACTTAATAGCATTTAGAGTTGACTGAAATACAGACTGATATTATTTAGTAAACAAATTCTAGATGATGTCTTTCCATTTATTAGTTTTGCAAATTCAAAATTCAGAATATGATTTCAGTAGATAATTTAGCGGTAGAATTTAGTGGGCACACGCTTTTTAGTGACGTGTCTTTTACTATTAATGAGAATGATAAAATTGCCTTAATGGGTAAAAATGGAGCAGGAAAGTCTACTATGATGAAAATTATAGCTGGTGTTCAGAGTGCTACGCGTGGTAATGTAAGGTTCCCAAAAGATGCTGTGATTGCTTATTTGCCACAACATTTATTAACGGAAGATGATACGACTGTTTTTGATGAAGCGTCTAAAGCATTTAAGCATGTGTACGAAATGCGTGACGAAATGGAAGGTCTTAACAAGCAATTGGAAACAAGAACCGATTACGAGTCTGATGAGTACATGAAAATCATTGAGCGTGTTTCTGATTTAGGAGAGAAGTATTACGCTTTAGAAGATGTAAATTATGATGCTGAAGTAGAAAAAGCCTTAAAAGGTTTAGGATTTAAACAGGAAGACTTTACAAGACTTACCAGTGAGTTTTCTGGTGGTTTCCGTATGCGAATTGAGCTGGCTAAAATTTTATTACAAAAACCCGATTTAATTTTATTAGATGAGCCTACCAACCATATTGATATAGAATCGGTAATTTGGTTAGAAGATTTTTTACTGAATAAAGCTAATGCCGTTGTGGTTATTTCTCACGATAGAGCGTTTGTAGATAACATTACCAATAGAACTATTGAAGTAACTATGGGGCGTATTTACGATTATAAAGCAAACTATACACATTACCTTCAATTACGAGAAGACAGACGCATACACCAAGTGAAAGCGTACCAAGAGCAACAAAAATTTATTGCAGATAATATGCAATTTATAGAACGTTTTAAAGGTACATATTCTAAAACAAATCAAGTGACATCTCGCGAGCGTATGCTTGAGAAATTACAAATCATTGAGATTGATGATGTAGATACGTCGGCATTAAAATTACGTTTCCCAGCGACGCAGCGTTCGGGTGATTACCCAGTAACGGTTAAAGAGGTTTCTAAATCTTATGATGATCATATAGTGTTTAATGATGCTAATATGTCTATCGCTAGAGGTGAGAAAGTCTGTTTTGTAGGTCGAAATGGTGAAGGAAAGTCGACGATGATTAAAGCTATCCTAGGAGAGATTGATGTAGATGGAACTTGTAGTTTAGGTCATAATGTGAAAGTTGGCTATTTTGCGCAGAACCAAGCGGCTTTGTTAGATGAAGATTTAACTATTTTTCAGACGGTTGATGATGTAGCAAAAGGCGATGTAAGAACTCAGATTAAAAGTATCTTGGGTGGTTTTATGTTTAAGGGCGATGATATTGATAAAAAAGTAAGTGTACTTTCTGGTGGTGAAAAAACCAGATTAGCTATGGTGAAGTTATTATTAGAACCTGTGAACTTATTAATTCTCGATGAGCCTACCAATCACTTAGATTTAAAATCTAAAGATGTATTGAAAGAAGCGCTTCAGAATTTTGATGGGACTTTAATTTTAGTTTCTCACGATCGTGATTTTCTACAAGGCTTATCTAAAAAAGTCTTTGAGTTTAAAGAAAAACGTGTTATTGAGCATTTTGAAACAATTGACGCCTATTTAGAGCGTAATAAAATTGAAAGTATAAAAGCGCTTAACTTATAAATTCAGCAGAATTTTAGACTAAAACATAGGTCTTAGCAGATGCGCCCGCGTTAGTGGTGGAGGCATTTGTTGAAGCTCTTTTTGTATTGTTGCACTTATGCAATACAAAAAAGCGACTGCCGAAAGCACGACCCCTGGGTAACGCCCAAATAAAATACCTTAACTTTTTGTACTGCCTAAGCGGCAATATTTTAACTACTTTTGCAACGTGAAGAACGAATTACAACTTTCAGATTGGTTACCTACCACAAACAAAGAGGTGAAAATTCGCGGATGGGAAGCACTCGATGTTATTCTGTTTAGCGGAGATGCTTATGTAGATCATCCAACATTTGGTCCTGCGGTTATAGGACGTATGTTAGAGAGTTTTGGGTTACGCGTCGCTATTGTGCCGCAACCTAATGTGAAAGATAATCTTCAGGATTTTGTGAAAATGGGGAAACCAAAACTATTTTTTGGTGTTACAGGTGGCTGTATGGATCCTATGATTAGCAATTATAACGCAAATAAAAAACGTAGAGATAAGGATGCATATACGCCTAATGGAGATATTGGGTTTAGACCCGATTATGCAACAAGCGTTTATACTAATATTTTAAAAGAAAAATGGCCAGATACACCGGTTTTAATTGGTGGTATTGAAGCATCATTACGTCGTGTTACACATTACGATTTTTGGAGTGATAAGCTAATGCCTTCTATTTTAGAAACGTCTAAAGCAGATATGTTAGTGTACGGAATGGGCGAGCAACCTTTGCGTGAAGTAGTGCGTTTACTAGAAAGAGGAGTGCCTTTTAATAGTATAAATACGGTTTTACAGACAGCAGTACTTTTAAAAGAAGACGAAAAAATACCTAAGAATAGTAATTGGGAAGATATTGAAATCTCTTCGCATGAAGTTTGTCTAAAAGACAAGAAGAAATACGCTTCTAATTTTAAGGTGATTGAGCAGGAATCTAATAAGTTGGCTGCAAGACGAATTTTTCAGAAAATAGGGGATAAGACCTTGATGATTAATCCGCCGTACCCAACCATGACGGAAGCCGAAATTGATGCGTCTTTCGATTATCCATATACACGATTACCACATCCTAAATATAATAAGCGAGGACCGATCCCTGCGTTTGAAATGATTAAGTTTTCCATTAATATTCACCGTGGGTGTTTTGGTGGTTGTAGCTTTTGTACCATTTCTGCACACCAAGGAAAATTTATCGCGTCTCGTAGTCAAGAGTCTATTTTAAAAGAAGTAGATACGGTGGCCAATATGCCTGATTTTAAAGGGTATTTGTCTGATATTGGTGGGCCAAGTGCCAATATGTATCAGATGAAAGGGAAAGTGCAATCTATTTGCGACAAGTGTGTGGCGCCGAGTTGTATTTCGCCTGTAATTTGTAGTAACTTAGATACGTCTCATAAACCGTTAACGGAATTATACCAAGCGGTAGATAAGCATCCGAAGGTGAAGAAGTCCTTTATTGGTTCGGGGATTAGACATGATATGTTGGTGCCAGAATTTAATAAAAATGCCGATCCTAAAGAGTTAGATGATTATACGGAAGAAGTGATGACGAAGCATGTTTCTGGTCGCCTTAAAGTAGCACCAGAACATACGAGTGATCCTGTATTGAAATTGATGCGTAAACCGTCGTTTAAATACTTCCATAAGTTTAAGGAACGTTTTGATAAGATTAATATTAAGAAGGGTTTAAAGCTTCAATTGATCCCTTATTTTATATCTAATCACCCCGCTTGTGAAGTGGAAGATATGGCTAATCTAGCTGCTGAAACTAAAGATATGGGTTTCCAGTTAGAGCAAGTACAAGGTTTTACACCAACACCAATGACGGTTGCTACGGTTATTTATTATAGTGGTTACCATCCTTACACTTTAAAGAAAGTCAACACGCCTATTACTAAAAAGGAAAAGGACGAACAACACCGTTTTTTCTTCTGGTACAAGGATGAAAATAAAGCGTGGATTAAAAAGACCTTAAACAAATTAGGCCGTGAGGATTTACTAAGCGTTCTACTTCCAGAGAAAACCGAAAAGTGGCAGAAGAATAAACCCAAAGGTGATGCTAAAAACACCTTTAATGATGCCGTTCCTTTTAATCAACGTAAACCTGAGGATAAGGTGAGGTTTAAGGGTAAGAAACGCAGTAAGGCTAAGAAGCGACGTTAAGGATAAGTTATACTGCTTTATAGATTAATTTTAATAAATAATTTATAAAGCAAGTTTAAATATTTATAGCAATCAGGGAATCAATTGACTACTGAATTGTGGTTTTTTCAATTGTTAATTATTTCGTTTTTCCATTGTGTTTATATTAATTTTATTGCTCTAAACAATAAATAAATATGATAAAAAACTACACAATTGCCTTCATGTTATTACTTACAGGAGGTGTATTTAGTCAGGAAACAATTTCCTTTGAAACCAGTGAATCTTATACTTTAGGGACATTAAACAACCAAAATGGTTGGGAAGTTACAGAAGATAGCGATGGTGCTTTTCTTCAGAATCAGGTTGTTTCTAATGAGCAGTCTTCAGATGGTGCTTATGCTTTTAAAAATTCTTATGAGTCGGGTTTTGAACCTCAATGGTTACCAATTTTTGGTGCTGTAAAAAGTTTTGATACTCCAAAATCATTTGAGGATTTTACATTCTCTTACGATGTTATGGTAACCGAAAGTAATGGAGCAGATTTTGAAATGACGCTTTTTGGTATTGATGCCGATGATAATTTTGTTCCTGTAGCAGGTATCGCTATGGAATATCAAGGATTAATTTATACCATTGATAATATTAATTACAGCGCGTTTTATATCGAAGATGCAACATGGACTCCAAATACCTGGTTAAACATTAAAATTGAAGTAACGGCTACAGAATTAAAGTATTACTTAAATGATGTTTTGGCACATACACGAAGCAATTTTACTTCCGTTGATATTGTTGGTTTTAATATGCTGCATAACAATTATGGTGGTGATGCTTTTTACGATAATTTTAGTTTTGAAAGTGGCACCTTAGGGACTGACGATTTTGCAAAAGCATCAGCGTTGAACATTTATCCAAATCCGGTTGCTGATGAATTAAAAATTACAGGCATTCAGAACGAGCAGATTGCACAGTTGGCTATTTATAATTTAAATGGACAGAAATTAATGGAAAGTACATCTGTAGATGAGCTGGATGTTAATAATCTTTCAGGTGGCGTTTACATGTTGAATGTTGTAACAGTAGATGGTAAGACACATACAGAGAAGCTTTTGAAAAAGTAGCGTTAAGTAAATCTTATTTAATTGGCCTTGATTATTTTATAATTAAGGCTTTTTTTTTGTTTGATGGTTTTGTAAACTACTATGTTTTAGGGTGTTGTTTGTGAGAGGATTGTTAGGGAAACCCTTAATGAGCTACGCTCGGTATTTTCGATGAAAGAATTCTTTCATCTCAATAATCCTTTAGGGGACAATCTAGGCCAAGAAACATAAGTGTAAAGAATTAAATTTATTTTCCCAATTCCCAATCAATAAACCCTATGAATATTCTATTTTCCTTTGTCAAATGTCCCCTTGAGGGGACTTTAGGGGTGTTGAAAAGAAGAGTGATAAATTAGTACAATGAAAAACGAAATAAT
>NZ_JABTEL010000008.1 GCF_013285155.1 Winogradskyella undariae
ATTTCACTCGAACTGACGTTGTTTGTGATTATTTGATTTTTGGTTTTAATTTATGTTAGGTGTTATGAGTGGCTCTCGATACTAAATATAAATTTCCGCTTTGCTTCAATTTATATTTCACTCGGACTGACGTTGTTTGTGATTATTTGATTCTTGTTTTTTTTATTTGTGTTAGGTGTTATGAGTGGTTCTCGATATAAAATATAAATTTCCGCTGTGCTTTAATTTACATTTCACTCGAACTGACGTTGTTTTGTGATTATTTGATTTTTGGTTTTTATTTGTTGTTATGTGTGCTAATAGTTCTCGATACAACATATAAATTTCCGCTTTGCTTCAATTAATATTTCATTCGAACTGACGTTGTTTTGTGATTATTTGATTTTTGGCTTTTATTTGTGTTAAGAGTACTGAATGGTTCTCGATACAACATATAAATTTCCGCTGTGCTTTAATTTACATTTCACTCGAACTGACGTTGTTTGTGATTATTTGATTTTCGGTTTTTATTTGTTGTTATGTGTGTTAATAGTTCTCGATACGAAATATAAATTTCCGCTGTGCTTTAATTTACACTTCACTCGAACTGACGTTCTTTTGTGATTATTTGATTCTTGGTTTTTATTTGTGTTAAGTGTTAATGGTTCTTGATATAAAATATAAATTTCCGCTTTGCTTCAATTAATATTTTACTCGAACTGACGGATTATTGTTAAACAATTTATAATATTTTCAGAATCATAGGCTTTAAACTTTTGGCTTTATGTTCTAAACTTTCAATTCACTATCTTTGCAACTTCAAATAAAAACACAGACAATGCAAGACGGTTTATACGCAAAATTCAACACTTCAAAAGGTGAGATATTAGTAAATTTAGAGTTCGAAAAAGCTCCGGGAACGGTAGGTAATTTTGTAGCTTTAGCTGAAGGTAATTTAGAAAATTCGGTGAAGCCACAAGGAACACCTTACTATGATGGCTTAAAATTCCACAGAGTAATTCCTGATTTTATGATTCAAGGTGGTTGTCCACAAGGTACAGGTACTGGAAACCCAGGTTATAAATTTGACGATGAGTTTCATCCCGATTTAAGACATAGTGGGCCTGGTGTTTTAGCTATGGCAAACTCTGGTCCTGGTACAAACGGAAGTCAATTTTATATTACTCACGTTGCTACAGACTGGTTAGATGGTAAACATACTGTTTTTGGAAATGTAGTTGAAGGACAAGATATTGTTGATGCTATTGCTCAAGGTGATACTATTGATAGTTTAGAAATCGTAAGACAAGGAGAAGCAGCAGAAAAATTTAATGCTATTGAAGCTTTTAGAACATTTGAAGGTTCTCGTGAAAAGCGTGTTGCAGCAGAGCGTGAAGCAGCAAGAGCTGAGTTAGATAAATTAGCTCTTGGTTTTGAAGAAACGGCTTCTGGTTTACGTTATAAAATTATTCAAAAAGGAGACGGTAAAAAAGCAGAGAAAGGACAAATGGTTTCTGTACATTATAAAGGTCAGTTAGCAGACGGGACTGTTTTTGATTCGTCTTACAAAAGAAACTCGCCATTAGATTTTCAAGTAGGAGTTGGTCAGGTTATTTCTGGTTGGGATGAAGGAATTTGTTTATTAAACGTTGGTGATAAAGCTCGTTTAGTAATTCCTAGTGATTTAGCATACGGTTCTGCAGGTGCAGGTGGTGTAATTCCACCAGATGCAACTTTAGTATTTGATGTTGAATTAATGGGGACTAAATAATCATTAGTTTAAAAACTCAATTTTTAAATTGAAGTTTTAATCATAAAAAAAAGCGAACTTTTTAAAGTTCGCTTTTTTATTTTTATAATTTTAGTATTATGCGGTTTGCAATTGATGTTTACCTTCATAAACTTCTTCTATTAACTTAGCATTAAATGCAGGTAAATCATTTGGGTTTCTACTTGTTACTAATCCATGATCTACAACAACTTCGCTATCTTCCCATTCAGCACCGGCATTAATCATATCTTGCTTAATAGAACCATAAGAGGTGATTTTACGTCCCTTTAATACATCAGCTTCTGCTAACAACCATGGTGCGTGGCAAATTGCAGCAACGGGTTTTTTATTCTTGAAGAAGGCTTTTACAAAATTAACGGCTTCTTTATTTTGTCTTAAAGTATCTGGATTCATAACGCCTCCAGGTAACATTAAAGCATTATAATCTGCTTCAGAAGCTTCATTTAATGTTTTATCAACATCATATTCATTACTCCAATTACCGTTTTGCCATCCTTTAATTTTTCCTGATTTATCTGAGATGATATGAACGTCAGCTCCAGCTTCTTTTAAAGCATCCATTGGTTCTTTTAATTCACTTTCCTCAAATCCATTTGTTGCTAAAATTGCAACTGTCTTTCTTTTTAAATTTTCCATTTGTGATTTTATTTTATTCATTTTAACTATCACTAAGATAAAGGATGTATTGCGTTGTAGCTAATTTTGAAAGAGGCTTAACTTCAGTTTAATACTAGATGTTAAATGAAGTATGCTACTTGTTAAAATGTAGAAAATAAGTTAAAGCATTTAACAGATTTCGATTTTAAAATATTATAATTTTTATATTTCTAAATATATACTTATAAGAAAATTCTTATAAAGAAAACGATTTTGAATGTTGTTTTTGTAATATTTTTTATAGTTTTATGGCAACTAAAATCAATTTATTTATGAAAAAATTTTTACTCAGTCTTTTAGCAAACATTAGTGTCATTGCGATGCTTTCAGCTCAAGGTTATACCACTCCAGATACCGGAGTCACTTACAGCTTAGATGATCTTGTTACTTTAAGTCCATCTACAATTTCTGTATCAGGTTCGACTTATACATTAGTAGATGAACTTATTATTTCTGCAAGTGATACACTTCTTATCGATTCGGACTTAACTTTAGAAATCGGTGAAAATTTATTAATTACCATTTTTGGAAACTTTACTGTTAATGGAGAAAATGTTGTGTTTACAGCTATTGATCCTACAATGCCTTATGAAGGTTTTCGTTTTGAGCAACTTTCTGATATTAACATTCAAAATGCAACTATAGAATATGGTGGTGGATTGCGTGTGCTTACGGAAACATTTACAATCAATAATTCTTTAATTACAAATAATGTTTCAGGTGTTTCTACAGGTAGTGTTATTTCTCTTCTTAGAGGTAGAGCGCAAATAACAAACAACACCATTACATTTAATGATACTGCAGCAGTGAGTTCTGGTGCTAATAGTGAAGTTTCTGCTTATATCTTTAATAATTATATTGAAGGTAATAATCAAGAAAATTCAAATCGTCCTCAAATTAATATGGGATCTACAATGGAAGATCAACCTTTAGAAATTATTCAGAATACTATTATAGGTGATCGTACTTTAACACAAGTAGGAGGAATTGCAGTTTCTAATTTTGTAGATGGTTTTATAAATGTCATCATTGATGATAATATTATTAGAGATAACCGCTATGGTCTTACTGTTGTTGGTGGTAACTCTTTTGCTTATATAAGAAATAACATCATAGAAGATAATGATTCTCAAAATAGTCCTAATTTAGGTGGAAGTGGTATCTCTTTAAATTCGTCTACTTCAGATATGGAAGTTATTGCGAGTGGAAATGAAATACGTCGTAACTTATGGGGAATAACAGTTATTGGTTCTGCTTCTATTAATTTAGGAGATAATGATGAAAATGTAGGTGAAAATGTGTTTTCTGAAAATGGTAATGGAGGTGTTATCTATGCACTTTATAACAATACGAGTAATGCTATTTCTGCTATGCATAATTGTTGGGATGAAGAAAATACTCCTAACACACTAGCAGATGCAGAAGCTGTAATTGTACACGAAAATGATATCTCTAGTTTAGGATTGGTAACTTTCGATCCTGTAAATTGTGGTTTCTTAAGTGTAGATGAAATAACTCAGAATGCTATTTCAATTTACCCTAATCCAAGTTCTGGTCAATTGACTTTATCTAATAATATGTCATTTAACCAAATGAATGTGTATAGTCTTGATGGAAAACTAATCATGCAAAAAGCTCTTAAAATTGGTGAGAATACTATGTTTTTGGAATTAAATTCGGGTATTTATTTATTAGAATTAAATGGAGAAAACACTAAAGCAACAAAGAAATTAGTCATTAACTAATTTTAGAATATATTCTGTTCTGAATAATTAATTTTTTAAATTAAAAAGCCATTTCTTTACTGAAATGGCTTTCTTTTTAAATTTCTATTTTAACCCTGTAGTCCTTTAAGAGTTCTAAGTATTGATCCACATTTTTGTAGATTTCACTGAGATAGGCATCTTTTTTCACGTCATCTTCACGTCTTTTTATCGCTCTAATAAAACGTTTGGCTTCAATTTTAGAACTTATAACAAGTCCAGGAACAGATTCTGTTTTTCCATTTTCATTAACAGCCACCATTGTGAAATAAGACGAATTACAATGTTTAATGTTTCCTGTTCTAATGTTTTCAGCTTCAACCCTAATCCCAACGACCATAGAAGATTTACCTACATAATTAATAGAGGCTTTCATAGTCACCAATTCACCAACTTCAATAGGTCTTAAGAAGTTTACTTTATCTACAGAAGCAGTTACACAATAACTTCTTGAATGCTTAGATGCACATGCAAAGGCAATTTGATCCATTAAACTTAAGATGTAACCTCCATGAATTTTACCACCAAAATTAGTGTTAGATGGTAGCATCAGTTCTGAAATTTCAATCTTTGATTCTTTTATTGATTTAAACATATATTTTTAAATTTAAGTAAAGTAGGCTTACAAGTATAGCGATTCCAAAACTTATAAGTGTACCAATTAAAATGTATTCCGTTAGTTTTCGTTCTCCAGAAGCGGTAAGATCACCAAATCTAAAAACAGATTTTGCTGTGATTAAAAAACCAACAGCTTCCCAATGATCAGTCGCAATAAATATAAAGACTAACAAGCGCTCTAATATGCCAATGTAGGTTCCGGCATCTTTTAAAGATTCTTTGTCTTTTGTGATTTTAGTAATGTTCCATTTAGAAAATATAATTTTCATTATTATAGAAGTCGGTGTCGTTAAAAAAGCAGCACAAATGACCAATAATAGAAAATGAGAACTAAAAGAAAAGGTAAATGGTAAATCTCCTTCAGAGAATAAGATTGTTAAACCTATAATAGAAACGATATGTAAAAGTTGATCTATAAAAAAGTATAAACGTTTTGTTTTTTTATGTTGAAGTAAAAGCTTAGCTCCATCAATAATGAGATGTAAAGCGCCAATACTTAATATTAGTAAGGTATAACTTAAATCCCATACCATTAAAAACATCAAGGCGATATGAATACTAGCATGGACATACAGCCAAACTGATTTTAGTTTTTTTCTCTCTTTTGCTTTAACCCATTTATCAGGTTGCATAAAAAAATCACCAATAAGATGCGCTAAGGTCAATTTTAAAATTAATAACATCATAGTTGGCTAATTTTTTGTCTGTATAAACGGTCTAAATCTAATATTTCGTCTAAATAGGCGCGCTTTTGACGCTTACTTACAGCATCTTGGTTAATACCAATAATTTTAGCTAATTCCACTTGAATCATGTTAGGATGTTCTAAACTGAGTTTTACAATTTCGGCAGAATTAACCGTCCAATTATCCATAGCAATAAGCGCTAGCCTAAAATAAAGATTAATTTCTTTATTTAAGACCTTGTCTTTCGTTTTTATTTTAAGGTTTTGTTTGTCTTTTTTTAAAGTTTCAAAAGTTTCGCCAGAGTAGATAAAGGCTTCACCGTTAGATTCGCTAACAGAATCTCCCTGGTAATCTTTTGTGCCAATACCAATAGACATACGTACATCTAAGTTTTTTACAGATTTTAAAAATGCTTTTATGTAAACTGCATTTTTAAAGCTATCCTCAATAGTTGTGCATTCTAATTGAAAGCTGTCTCCTCTATAAATATCGTAAAAATTAGTATCTGTAGTTATTTGAGCTAAAGCAGACTTTAGAGGTGTAAGCCAAAGTTCTTCGTTTGTGGCTTGACGCGATTTTATAATATCTCCAGTAATAATACTCGTCATAATTAAACTATTAATATATCAAATATATTCCTTATTTATGGAATAAACAAGTATATTCCTTTTTAAGGGCATAATTTTAATTATTCTGTTTTAAAGGCATAATATAGATTATGCTTAATTATAGGCATATTTTATAAATCGTCTTCTGAAGCACGTTTTATAATACTTTCAGGAAGTGCTTTTTTAGCTTTAGCACCCATTTTTTTTATTTTTTCAACTCTGGTAATCAAGTTGCCTTTACCATCAACAAGTTTGTTCATCGCAGAAGAATAATCACTTTTAGCAGCATCTATCTTTTTACCAACACTCGTTAAATCGATGACTAAACCTTCGAATTTATCATACAAAGCTCCTGCTTGTTTTGCTATTTCAATGGCATTTTGTTGTTGTTTTTCGTTATTCCACATAGAATCAACAGTACGTAATGTTGCTAAAAGGGTAGAAGGGGTGACAATAACAATGTTCTGCTCAAACGCTTTATTATAAAGAGAATTATCTTCATTTATAGCTACAGCAAAAGCAGGTTCAATAGGAATAAACATCAGTACAAAGTCTGGTGATTCAATATCATATAGATCTTGGTAATTCTTAGCTGACAGTTGGTCTACATGTTTCTTTATAGAATTCACATGTGCTTTTAAAAATAGCGGACGTTCCTCATCTTCTGCGTTAACAAATTGTTCGTATGCCGTTAGTGAAACTTTAGAATCAATAATCATTTTTTTAGAATCCGGAAGGTGTAACACCACATCTGGTAGTACACGAGAACCATCTTCGCGCTGAAAATTTTGCTGTACAAAATACTCCCTATCTTTTTCTAATCCTGATTTTTCTAAAACGCGCTCTAATACCAATTCGCCCCAATTACCTTGTGTTTTACTATCGCCTTTTAAAGCTCTTGTAAGGTTGGTGGCTTCTTTTGTCATTTGCTGATTCAGGTCTTTTAAACCTAAAAGCTGCTCTTTTAAAGCAGAATGCATACTGATACTTTCCTTTTGTGTATCATCTACTTTTTTCTCAAAGGTTTTTATTTTTTCTTCAAGCGGATTTAAAATACTTTTTATGTTTTCTTTATTCTGAAGTGTGAATTTTTCTGATTTCTCTTCTAAGATTTTTGAAGCCATTAATTCAAAATCTTTTCGAAGTTGTTCTTGTTGTGTTACAAACTCTTCGTCACGTTTTTGATTTTGTTGTTTTAAGTTTTCAAACTCTGTATTCCGTCTTGAAAGCTCTGCATTCAAAAAATCTTTTTCTCTTCTAATTTCTTCACGTTCCGATTCTATTTTAGAACTGTTTTCTTTAGATGCCGCTAATTGTTGATTGAAATATTGAAGTTGTTTTTCGCTTTCTATTTCCGAAGCTTTTTTAACTTCATTGAGTTGTAGCTGAAGATTTGCATTGCGTTCTTCAAGTGTGCTTTTATCACTTTTACTTTTCAATTGCGCAAATTTAAGCCCGATGAAAGCACCAATACTTGCAGAAACAAGACTGGCTATAAAAAGAATGATGGTGTTGTTCATAATTGAAAAGGATATGAATCAAAGATAATTTTTAATGTTGAAAAATGAATAAGAAGAAAATGAAATAAATGTTGAATGTTAAAATTTTCAGTCTACTTCGTCACACGAAAGCTTCCTGTAATCTCATCAAAAACAATTAAGTCTTTTGGGAAAAGAGAATTAAAAACCCCTTTTGAAATTAAATTACAAGGTTGATCGCAAACCACATGGTCTTTGGTCATCACAATCATAGTATCGCAAAGTTGAATCGCTAAGTCAATTTCGTGAGAAGAAAATAAGATAGTTTTACCTGTTTCTTTAGTTAATTTTTGAAGCAGTTTTAAAATGTAAGCCTTATGATACATATCGAGATGCGACGTTGGTTCGTCTAAAACAATTACATCTGTATCTTGTGCTAAAGCGCGTGCAATCATTACTTTTTGTAATTGTCCATCACTAAGTTCGTAACACTTTTTGTCTTTCAGTTCTGAAATATTAACGAGCGTTAAAGCATTGTTTATAATCGTTGTATCTGACTCCGTGAGGTTTCCTATCCAATTAGTATAAGGATGACGACCTAAAGATACCAATTCGAAAACCGATAAGTTTTTAGAAGTTAAAGGTTCGGTTAAAACAATGCTTAATTGTTTAGCGAGTTCTGAAATAGAGGTTGTTTTAAGTTCCTTATTTTTTAAATAAATAGAACCAGATAATTCAGGTTGTACTTTAATTAAGGTTCTTAATAAGGTTGATTTCCCTATGCCATTAGCCCCCACCAAGCCAATTAATTGTCCTTTTTGCAATTCAAAATTAATATTTGATGCAATTACTGTTTCAGCCTTCTTGGTTTTGTAACCTATAGAAAGTTGATGTGCTTTAAGGATGTTATGTGATGTTTCTTTTTTCATTTTAAAACATCATTTTTCGTTGTTTAACTAATAACCAAATTACAACAGGTGCACCAACCAAAGCTGTTATGGCATTAATTGGTAAGGTGTAATCGCTTCCGGGAACTTGAGCAATACTATCGCAAATTAACATTACAATAGCACCAAATAAAAATACAGCAGGTAGTAATATTTTATGATTTGTTGTTTTAAAAAGCTGTCTTGTTAAATGCGGAATAGCCAAACCAATAAATGCAATTGGACCCGAGAAAGCCGTAATTGTTCCGGCAATTAAACTTGTTGCTAAAATGATAATAAGTCGACTTTGTTTTAAATTTAACCCTAAACTTTTCGCATAATTATCACCTAATAATAAACTGTTTAGTCCTTTTATAGAGGCTATACTTAATAGCAGTCCAACAGCGTAAATGATAAAGAAAATTAAAAGTTCGTACCAAGATAAGTTACTTAAACTTCCAAAGCCCCAAAAGACATATTGTTGCAATTGTTCTGCAGAGCTGAAGTAAGATAAAACACTTACAACAGCTGAGGTAATGCTCCCAAACATTAAACCAATAATTAAAATAGCCATAGTATCTCTCACTTTGTTTGAAACCGCTAAAACGGCAAGTAACACTAAAAAACTACCTAAACTAGCAGCGATAACAATGCTCCATTTAGCAATAAGTGCTGTAGCAAATAAGCCACCAAAAAGCCCTGAACCTAAAATAACTATGGCAACACCTAAACTAGCACCAGAGCTGATACCTAGAACAAAAGGACCTGCTAAGGGGTTTCTAAACAATGTCTGCATTAATAATCCTGAAATTCCTAGACCTGAACCCACCATAATTGCAGTGAGTGCTTTAGGGAGTCTAAATTCCATAATAATAACTTGCCAAGTATCATTATCAGTTGTAGAGCATAAGCTTTTAAGAACTTCAGAAAATGGAATGCTGATAGAACCAAGACTAATGTTAAGTACAAAACAAAACAAGAGAATAGCAGCTAGAATTATAAATTGATATGTGTAGTTGGTTTTCATTAATGAGTAGAGCTTTAAGTTCTTTTGAATATTGAAACTCTCAACGTTTTTATTTTAATTTTTTGAAAAAATAAGGTGTATAATCTTGCAACAATTCTGGGTGGCAAACTTTAATTAAATCTTTTAAAACTAAATCGGGTCTTGCAGAGCCTAATTCATAATACAACACACCACCAGTTGCTCCTGTAGTGTTAGAAAAGCTATAAATATTTTGTTTTTTGAAGGCTTCAAAATTAGTATATAATGCGTTGGCTTCTTCAAGTTGTTTTAAACTGGTATAATAAGATGGACTTAACCATATGTCAGCCATTTTGGCTTTATTTAATACGGCTTCAAAACTTAAAGCTAAACTACCATTACCTGTAGTGTCGCTCCATAAATAATTAACATTGGCATCTTTTAGAAATTGAGCTTCTGCACTAGAGCCATTTGGAAGATACCATACATCTTTATATAGTGCACCACTAAAAACAGTAGGTTGAAAATCAACTTGTTTAGCGATTTCTTTAGCCTCTAAGTAGTCTTTTTCAATTTTATTAAAGATAGAATCGGCTTCTTTTTCTTTATTAAAAAGCGCACCAAATAATTTTATCCATTCCGCTTTTGCTAAGGCAGAAGACTCTACCCAATCACCATTATAAATAACAGGAATGCCTACTTTTTTAATCGTTTCAAAGGTTTTGTTTACACCATCTACTCCAAATCCAATGACAACATCAGGGTTTAGTTCTAATAAAACCTCGGTATTTATGCCTTCGTTTTTTCCGAGTTCTCTAACTTTTTTATCATCTATTAATTTTCTGGTTTTCTCTGATGACACATAATTTGTACCTGGGAATCCCACTAATTTATCTTCAATATTTAGAAGTTCTAAAGCGGGAATATGTGTTGTAGAAGTCACCACCATTTTTGTGATTGGGGTAATTATTACGCCATCATAATCATTTTTATTGTAAGTTGTTTTCGCAGCTTGCTCTTTAGTGAGTACTAAATAGGTGTATTTTTTTTCAGCCTTTGGCCAGGGTTTTGTTATTTCTATAGTTTTTAGATTGTTAGATTGTGAGATTTTAAAACCTTCAGCATATTTTAGAGGAGTCTCTGTTGCTGTTATGCTATCTAATGTATTTGACTCGTTGTTTTTAGTTTCATTTTTACATGCACTAACGATAAGTAGTAGAATGAAGAATTTAATGATTTTCATATGTAACCTTTGTAACTAATGTTTATTTAATGAATCGGTAATTTTGTTAAAAATACAGTCATGAGAGACAATTCAAATTTAACACTATATATCATTTCAGGTGTAATCATAGCGCATTTTTTAATTGGGTTTATTTATCTTATCTATAAAATGAATAAAAAAAAGTGACTTTAATCAAGTTTTAGAGGTCTTTAAAAGTTTATGTTTGTCAACAAATTATTTTCAAATCAAGGATTTTTTCGATAACTATAAGTTTTATGCTGAAAATCTTTGGGAACTCTAGGTTGAGTTATGATATTAATTTTAAGTTTCAAATTCAATATAATTTTTAAACCAATTACAATGAAAAAAGTCATTTTATCAATTTTTGCAATGTCATTATTTATCGTTTCATGTTCGGAAGATAATGATGATAATATATCAACGGAGCCTTTAGGTGCTTATGAAGATGGAATTATAGTTAGTGGAGAAGGGTCTTTTTCGTCACCAAGCTCAATATCTTTTATTTCTGAAGACTTAATGTTATCAGAAAATGAAATTTATTTTAATGTCAACAATGAAGCTACAGATGTGTATTTACAATCTATAGGTTTTGATGAGGATAAGGCATATATCGTTGCAGATGCAGGAACAATTACAGTTGTTAATCGTTACACATTCGAAAAATTAGCAACTATTTCTACAGGTTTAACAACACCAAGATATATTGCTTTTGAAGATAATACAGCTTATGTATCAGATTGGGGAGATCCTTTTGATGCAACAGATGATTATGTTGCAGTAATTGATTTAACTTCTAATACCGTAATTTCTACAATTTCTGTTTCTGAAGGTCCAGAACAAGTTTTAGAAGCATCGGATAAACTTTATGTATCTCATAAAGGTGGTTATGGTCTTAATAATGTGATTTCTGTGATTAATATAGCAGATAGTGCAGTTGAAACAATAACCGTAAATGATGTGCCAGATGAAATGTTTATAGATGAATCTGGAGATTTATTAGTATTGAGTTCTGGTGCTGATCAATCTTGGTTAACACCACCTGTTGAAACTGAAGCAGCAATTACAAGAATTGATTTAAGTGATAATTCTATAATTTCTAACTTAGAATTTCCTACAGGTGAGCACCCAAGTTTAATGGCTTATGAAGATGGTACTGCTTATTATATTTTAAATAATGAAGTCTATGGTTTAACGGATAATGCTACAAGTTTACCAATATCTTCTTTATTTGGTATAACGACAGCTAATGCTTATGGTTTATCTGTTGATGATAATCAATTATTTGTTACAGATGCAAATGCTAGCTTTTCTGGAAATAGTACTTTATTGGTTTATGATTTAGTGTCAGGAACAGAAATGAATACGTTTAGTGTTGGAGTATTAGCTTCAAAAATCTATTTTAACTAAATGATAATATCTTCAAATAGATCCTAGTACTATTAGATTTCGTTTGAATTGTTAACATAAAAGCCGCTTCTATAAATTATAGAAGCGGCTTTTTATTTCTTATAAAGTTAAAGGTTAATCAATTTGCATATCTTGTTGTAAAGCCGAAATTGGAAGACTTATTTCTCTAAGCTTAGGAAGTTCTTCTGTAAAAGTTGAAGATCTTCCTGATAAAGACATATGCGATATAGCAGCTGCTAAGAGTGGCTCATTAACATCACCAAGAATTCCTAGGTTGGTTACCGATTCTGAAAGATCAATATCTGGCACCATACCAGTAGAAGGTACTAATTCTTCATTTACATTAGTAGAATTAGCGATTAAAGGTTGTAGTGCATAAGTGTGGCTTGGATTTGCTTCTGTATCTGAAAATAATGTAGGAGAATCGTAAACGGTTCTAGAGGCTTGTGTTTTTCCAACAGTATTCTCGCCAATCACAACAACTTCAATGTAAGGTTTTAGACTATTAATAACTAATTCACTAGCAGAAGCCGTTCTTCTATTTGTTGTTAGTATATACACTTTAGAGAGATTAAGACTGTTTATAGAACCACCACCGTCTATTGAGTTTGTAAATAAATAGTTGGTGTCGTTACTTGCTAAGTTTTCATTGTAAAATAATTTAGAGTAAACTTCACCTGTAAACTGCCCTGTAACCATACTACCCAAATAAGCTGCTGTTTGTACAGATCCACCACCATTATATCTTAAATCGATAACTAATTCGCTAACACCAGCAGCATTAAACTCACCAAAAGCATCGTTAAGATTATTATCAAATTCATTGGTAAAACCGTTATACATTAAATAGCCTATGCTTGTTCCATTTACATTTAAAACTTCTGTTTTATGAACAGGGTTTTCAGTGTAAGAAACTTTTGTAAGGCTTGCGTTAATACCTGAAAGTACAATAGTGTCATCATCATTAGTATCAGAAGTATCATTATCATCATAATCTGCTAAATTTAAGGTGTAAGATGTACTACTTAATAAATTGACATAATTATTTAGGGTTAAATTTTCATCATTAATAGCTCTAAAAATTTGACCACGCTCTAAACCTAAGTTTTCTGCAGGACTGTTTGCTAACACTAAAGTTATAGCACCAAAAACTTCAGTATCACTTCCTGGTACATAATATAAATTGTATTCTATTCCGTTACTAAGCGATATTCCGGATAGTGCATTTTGAAGATCAAAATAATTACTGTAAATACCACTGAATCTATCGATTTCGTTTGGTAAGTATAATAGAGATTCAAATAATTCTTCTGGAGAAGCGTAACTATTTAAATAGTCAACGTACTCGTCTGTTGTTGTAAATCGGTCATCAGAGAGATTTGGTATTTCAGATTTGTATAAGTAAACAAAATTCATTGCCTTCCATACAAAATCATTAATTTCTTCGGTGGATGCATCTATAATATTATCATCCATATCTTCAAAACAACTTGTTACAGAAAATAGAATAATACAGGTAAAAAGTAATATCTTAAATTTTTTCATCTTTAAATTTTTCTTCTATTAGCAATATAAATGTAAAACTCTAAATTTACTCACATTATTATAAATAAAAAAAACTTTGTAACAAAAGCCAAAGTGTATCGTCGTAATAATGAAGGCGAATAATAATCAACTTCACCAACCAACCAATCAAACAATAATGAAGCAAGCAGATTTTGTAAGCTTAGTAATGCCATTTAAGGATAAAGTATTTCGTTTAGCTAAACGATTACTCGTTTCTCGTGAAGAAGCCGAAGATGCTACGCAAGAAATACTTTTAAAATTATGGAAAAATAGTAAAAAGATTGGTGATTATAAAAATGTAGAAGCTTTTAGTATGACGATGACTAAGAATTTTTGCTTAGATCGTTTGAAATCTAAACAAGCACAGAATTTAAAAATCGTTCATAGTAATTACACGGATAACAATTCGTCATTACAAAAACAAGTAGAAGCAAAAGATAGTATAGATTGGGTTTCTAAAATAATGGAAGACCTGCCAGAACAGCAAAAAATAATTGTTCAATTAAGAGATATTGAAGAATATGATTATGCAGAAATTGCAAAAATGCTAGATATGAACGAAACAGCAATTCGTGTTAATTTATCTAGAGCAAGAAAAACAATAAGAGAAAAATTAACGAGTACACATCAACATGGACTTAAATAATATAGAAAAGTTAATAGAAAAATACAATAGTGCGGAAACCACATTGCAAGAAGAAGCAGAGTTAAAAGCCTATTTTAAAAGCAATAATGTAGCGCCACATTTAGAGCATTACAAGCCAATGTTTCTATTTTTTTCTGAATCTAAAAAAGAGCAGTATACCAAAGACGTTCCATTAAACACTAAGAAAACAAAATTGTATCAATGGATTTCTGTCGCAGCAGTAGCTGTTTTAATGCTTGGTTTTTTTATTCCTAATTGGAGTAATGAACCCAAAACTCTAGCGGATTATACGCCAGAAGAACAGGAGTTATATTTAGAGACCAAGCAAACGCTCTCCTTAATTTCTAAAAATTTAAATAAAGGTTTGCTAGGAATGAATGCATTAGATATGACGGGTGAAAATCTTAATATGGGATTGGAAAAAGCAAGTTATATAACTGTATTTGGAGATACAACAAATAAATTATTAAAGAATTAAAAACAAAAACATTAAAAAACAAAATCTTATGAAAAATTATAAATCGTACTTAAAAATGGGGAAAAAGACCGTGATAATAGCCGTATTGATGCTAACAACATTAACCTCTTTTGGTCAATCTGCAATAGACAAACTAGAAGATGATGAAAATGTAATGGCGTTGGTTCTAAATCAAAAAATGTTTAGAATGTTAGCAACAATGGGGATGAATGTAGAGGATTCTGAAGATCAAGAATATGTTGACATGGTTAATAATATTACGAGTCTTAAAGTTTTTACATCAGGTGATGAAGCGACCTCAAAAAAAATGACAACTACCGTGAAGAGTTATTTGACATCTGCAAAATTAGAAGAATTAATGCGTTTTAAAGAAGGAGATAAAACAGTAAAATTCTATGTAAAGGAAGGGAAAGATGAAAATCATGTAAAAGAACTCGTTATGTTTATGACCGGTTTAGGTGAGTTAACTGAAGGTGGAAATATAGAGGTGAATGGTAAGAATCTTAATTTTGAAACTGTTGTAATCTCTTTAACCGGAGATATCGATTTAAGACAAATATCTAAAATGACGAGCCAAATGGATATTCCAGGTGGAGATCAGTTAAAGAAAGCAGGAAATAAAAAATAAATAGAACTTATGATACAATCAATCAAAAAATCAATGGTAATGTTGTTTCTGGTTGCGGCTTTTACGAGCTGTAACCAAGAGCCTACATTACAAACCTATTATGTAGATAACGAATTAGAGCCTGGTTTTGCTTCGTTTGATATCCCTTCAAGTTTTTTCAATGTTGAAAATATTGAAATGACTAAAGAACAAAAAGAAGCTTATAATTCTGTAGATAAGTTGAATGTATTAACTTATATGAAAGATAACACTGATACAGAGGTGTATAAATCAGAATTAGCAAAGGTTAATACCATTCTTAAAGATCCTAAATACGAAGAATTAATACGTGGTGGGAGTGTTAAAGAGGGGAAATTTGTAGTCAAATTTCTAGGTGATGTAGATCGTATAGATGAACTTATCATTTTTGGAAACGCTACAAATAAAGGTTTTGTAATTGCAAGAATTTTAGGTGATGATATGAATGCGAGCCAGCTAATGTCTTTAGGTTCTGTACTTAAAAATGCAGATTTTGATGAAGAAAAACTAAAAGGTTTAAAAGACTTTTTTAAATAATCTGACATTATGGTGAGCAATAAAGTTTATCAGTAACTTATTTAAATGTTAATTAAAATCGTCTTGAGGAGTATCTTCAAGACGATTTTTTTCTGCTTTATTTTTAAAAGCGTATAAACAAGCTATTATAAAGAGAAACCCAAAACTGGTAAATAAGATTATTTTTATAAAAAGATAATCAAGTAAATCAAATAGACCAGATATAAACAAACCAAGTGCTACAAGGGTTGCAAGTGTTAAAGCAATTTTGTCTTTTGATTTTGGAATGAGTTTCACAAATAGTTAAATATTAGATCCCAGTATAATTACTAGGAGTAATCGCTTTTAATTCCGATTTAATAGCATCAGAAACCTCTAAGGTATCAATAAAATTTGAAATAGAAGTTTGCGTAATCGCTTCGTTAGTTCTTGTTAATCCTTTTAAGGCTTCGTATGGGTTAGGGTAGCTTTCACGTCTTAATATCGTTTGAATAGCTTCTGCTACTACAGCCCAGTTATTTTCAAGATCTTGAGCAAATTTAGGTTCATTCAATAATAATTTACCTAAACCTTTTACTGTAGATTTAAAACCAATAATTGTATGTCCAAAAGGTACACCAACATTTCTTAAAACCGTACTATCTGTTAAATCACGTTGCAATCTAGAAAGCGGTAATTTTGCAGAAAGGTGTTCAAAAATAGCATTTGCCATTCCTAAATTCCCTTCACTATTTTCAAAATCAATAGGATTTACTTTATGTGGCATTGCAGAACTTCCTACCTCACCAGCTTTAATTTTTTGTTTAAAATAATCCATTGATACATACGTCCAGATATCTCTATCTAAATCAATGATTATTGTATTTATACGTTTAAGACCATCAAACAAAGCTGCTGCATGATCGTAATGTTCTATTTGAGTTGTTGGAAAAGAATGTTGTAATCCTAATTTTCCTTGAACAAATTCTGTTCCAAAAGCTTTCCAATCAATGTTTGGATAAGCTACTTTATGAGCGTTGTAATTTCCTGTTGCACCACCAAATTTAGCCGCACTTGGTACATTGTTTAATAAATTAAATTGCTCTTTTAATCGCGCGGCAAAAACGCTAATCTCTTTTCCTAAACGTGTAGGAGAAGCTGGTTGACCATGCGTTCTAGCTAACATTGGGATATGTGCCCAATCTGTAGCTAAGCCTTCAATTTTCTCTAATAATTCTGAATATTCAGGAACATAAACATCATTCATCGCATCCTTAATACTTAAAGGAATTGCAGTGTTGTTAATGTCTTGAGACGTTAATCCGAAGTGAATAAATTCTTTGTATGCAGAAAGCTCTAAAGCATCAAATTTATCTTTAATAAAGTACTCAACCGCTTTTACATCGTGATTGGTAACTTTTTCGATATCTTTAATAGCTTGTGCATCAATTGCAGTAAAGTTTTTATAAATCGCTCTTAAATCTTCAAAAACAGAAGAAGATACAGATTCTAATTGTGGTAATGGTAATTCACAAAGTGCGATAAAATATTCGATTTCTACTAAAACACGGTATTTAATCAGTGCCTCTTCTGAGAAATAATCTTTTAATTTTTCGACTTTAGATCGGTAACGACCATCTATTGGTGAGATTGCATTTAGTGCTGAAAGTGCCATTTATATTGATTTTTTAGAAGCGTCAAATATAAGAAACTAAGTTGAAAAATGAGGTATACTATAACAGGAATAGCACGTCTTTTTTATGATTAAATATTTAGACTTATTTATAATATAGAATATTTATTTTTCTAACAACTAACAACTAACAACTAACAACTAACAACTAACAACTAACAACTAACTCACTTTTTAATCTTTTTCAATATATGTCTTGCTCTAGCTTTAAAAGCGGCACTTTGTGTTTTAAAATCACGTTCTAATATAATTACTAATTCTGGGTGAATCCAATCATATTCATTTCCTAACATGTACAAACTTGTCATAGCGTAGGCTTTTGGTGCTACTTTTTCATCGTTTATCATCCAATCAAAACAAGCCGCTGTAATTTTTTCTTTATGTTGTTCAGATATATGAGATGCCATTATATTATCTGTTTTTGTGTAATTAGCAGTTACTAAAAGTTCGCAGATTTTAGCAACAGGTCTTACCGCAGGATCTAAATGTACCTTATGCATATTTTGTGTAAATACATTTAAATGCGGAATTATTTCTATAATACTTTCGCTGCACATAAACTCAAAAACCCAAGCAGCTCTGCACGAAATTTTATCATCAACATCAAAAAGAATTTCTAATAATGGTTTTACCAATTCTGGATTAGAGATAACCAAATTAGAATAATGTAAACGTTTTTCACGAGAATGATTTACGTGCTTTAATTCTTTATAGAGTTTAGCTTTGGTCAAAATAAAAATGTTAATTTTATGACTTTAAAATTAATGAAAAATGAAGATTATAAAAAGAATAGGACTCATACTTTTAGTTGTATTAATTATTGCACAATTTTTTGGGCCTAAAAAAAATGTAGGAGATAGTGGTTCTTTGGAACCTTTTTATGCGGACACCAATCCATCCGATAATGTAAAATTAATTTTAAAAAATGCCTGTTTAGATTGTCATAGTGACAATACGAATTACCCTTGGTATAATAATATTACACCCGTTAATTATTGGTTAGATGAACACGTTAAAGATGGTGTAAAGCATTTAAATTTATCGAAGTGGGATGATTATTCGGATAAGAAAAAAGACCATAAATTAGATGAATTAATTGAAATGGTCGAAGAAAAAGAAATGCCCTTAGATAGTTATACTTGGATACATGACGAGGCAAAATTAACGGAAGCGCAAATAGAAGACGTTACAGCTTGGGCAAAAACCGTACGATTAAAATATATTTTTTTGAAAGACGCTGAGTAACTCTAAGAATTTCAAAATTAGTACTATTGCATTTTAGTACTCTAATTGAATTTTAGAATCTTTTTATGAATAAAAAATTACTCGTTATTGGTTTTGTTTGGCCTGAACCTAAAAGTTCAGCAGCTGGTAGTCGCATACTTCAGTTGATTACACAATTTCAAAAACAAGGTTATATTGTTACGTTTTCTTCAGCAGCTAAAACTTCTGATAATACATTTGATTTAAGTACTATAAATGTTGAAACGAAGCCAATTCATTTAAATGATTCTTCTTTTGATGAATTTGTTAAAGCATTAAGCCCAAATTTGGTATTGTTTGATCGTTTTATGTCCGAAGAACAATATGGATGGCGTGTGGTAGAACAATGTCCGGATGCTATTAGAGTTTTAGATACAGAAGATTTTCATGGTTTGCGAAAGGCTAGGGAAGTGGCTTTAAAAAAGAATGAAATCGTTTCTTTATCTTATTTGCAAAACGAAACAACTAAACGCGAAATAGCAAGTATTTACCGTTGCGATTTAAGCATTATGATTTCTGAAGTTGAAATAGAAATTTTAACTAAGCAATTTAAAATTGATAAAAGCTTACTCTATTATTTACCTTTTTTATTAGACCCTATTTTGGAAGTGGATATAAAACAATTGCCAACTTTTGAAGAAAGGAAACATTTTATTACCATTGGTAATTTTCTACATGCACCAAATTATGATGCCGTTTTATATTTAAAGCGGAGTATTTGGCCATTAATAAGGCGACAATTACCTAAAGCAGAGTTGCATATTTATGGCGCTTATGAATCTCAAAAAGTAACACAATTACATAAACCTAAAGAAGGCTTTTTTATTAAAGGATTTGCTGAAGATGTAAATGAGGTTATGAAAAATGCTAAAGTATGTTTTGCATCCTTACGCTTTGGCGCAGGTCTAAAAGGGAAACTTGTAGATGCTATGCAAAACGGAACGCCCTGTGTTATGACAAGTATTGCTGCTGAAGCAATGTTTGCCGATTTTGAAATTAATGGATTTATTGAAGATAATCCTGAAGATTTTGCAGAAAAAGCAGTTGAGATTTACAATAATGTAGAACTTTGGAAAGAAAACCAAAAAAATGGATTTCAGGTTTTAAATCAACGTTTTAATAAAGCTAATTTTGAAGAAGGATTCACATTTAAAATTGAAGAACTTTCTAGTGATCTGAATTCTCACCGTGAAAACAATTTTATAGGACAATTATTTATGCATCAATCTATGCAGAGTAGTAAGTACATGAGTAAGTGGATTGAAGCGAAGAATAAGTGATGTTTAATTTGTTTTAAAGTGAAAAAGATTAGTTTATTTCTCCTACTTCCAAAGTATTAAATATCTTTTTAAAATTCAATGGAAAGTCATCTTTTAAGTACATTTCTTCTTTTGTAAATGGATGTACAAATTTTAGAGAATAAGCATGTAGATACAATCCTTTTCCATTTAAAATAAGCGATTCAATTCCGTAATCTTTATCACCTAAAATAGGGTTTCCTAGATCAGAAAGATGTTTGCGTAATTGATGTCTTCGTCCTGTAAAAGGTTCTAATTCCACTAAATTAAGGTAACCAAACCTTTCAGAAGGAACCGTTTGATGGACTTTGTAATTAGATTTACACGGTTTGTCATCTACTTCCGTAGTGATAGTTCCTTCAGGTTTCATGTTACCAATAGCAACTGCATAGTAAGTTTTCTTAATAGCTCTGTCTTCAAATAATTTATTTAAAGCACGGATGCTACTACTGGTTTTTCCAACTAATAAAATACCTGTCGTAGGGAAATCTAAGCGATGCACCGGTTGTGGTTGTGTTGCATCTTCTAATGTACTTTGTTTTAGATTCTGAATAAGTGCATTGGCAATGGTTTTAAAATGATTACCACTGACTAAAATGCCACCAGGTTTGTGAATTATGGCTAAATAATCATCCTCAAATAAAACTTTAAGTTTAAAGATGAGCCGTTTTTTAGGACTCACATTTTCAGGAACCGATAAAGTAATAATTTCACCACCATTTATAAATGTTGCAGAAGTTGCAATGTTTTCATTTACAGAAATATAATCTTTTTTTAATGCTTTTTTAAAAGCCGATTTTGTTGGAAAGGCATCAAAAATTCCAACGCCATAATCTTGAAGTCGAATAGCGATAGAGCGTTGAGGTACAATATGAGTTTCTGTTAATTTGATGATTTTATATTTGTTTTAGAAGTACTAAAAATTAAAGCCGTTAGTAATAAACCTATACCGATACCTGTTGCAGAACCTTTAATAAAATCCGTTAATTGTACGTAATATGAAATAATCTGTGAAGCTGCAATTATAAATAATCCAACACATAGAAGTAATAAAGTTTTTTGTTGTTTTCTTGTTTTCATCTTGTTCTGTTTTTAATATTAGTAATTCAAGTTTAAAATTTGTTACACTATATTATCTTAATATTTAAAGCAACTATTACAAGTTAATTTAAAATAATTACTGTTGCAAATTCAACTTAAACAGTTTTAAAAAATGCATAAAAAAAAAGCCATTATTAAATAATGACTTTTTTAGTAAAAATGAACAGAACTATTAATCAAATAGTAATTTTAGTATAATTTATTTAAAAATTATTCTTTAAAAACGCTGTAATTTCAGAGGGTTCAGCTCTGTTTCTATAGTCCGTGTTCAAATAAGCGTAATCAATCTTTCCTTCTTCATTTATTATATAGGTGGCAGCTAACGGAAGTTCGTTAGAGGTGTCACCATTATGATCATTTAACCCAAATGATGCGTTATATACTTTAGCAACATCATCGGTTAATTTAAATACTATTCCGTAGTCTTTAGCTACTTTATTTCCAATATCACTTAAGACTTCAAACTCTAAGTCGTTTTTTTCTGAAGTACTTACAGAAGCATCTGGTAATTCTGGAGTTAATGCTAATAAATTAGCTCCGTTAGCTTTAAAATTTGGTAATTCTTGCTGTAATTGTCGTAATGTAAGGTTACAATACGGGCACCATCCGCCGCGATACCATGTGAGTACAACAGGACCTTTTTTTAAGTAATCTTCTAACGTTACCGGTTTTCCTAAAGCATTTATTAATGTGAAATTAGGAGCTTGTTGTCCAACCTGTTTTGCTAAACTTAATATGTCGCTATTTTCTACATCTGCAAATCCAGCAGCATAAATTTCCTTTTTTGTCTCGTCTGCATTTAATTCAAAATTGGCTTTCTTTTCATCTAATTTAGATTTCAAAGAAGTTGTGTTTGTATCGCTCATCATTTTATATTTTAAAGTCTTCTTCTTTTAAATTGTTATCAAATTTAATATCAGTCCAGGTGACGTAAATCCAAGGTAAATCTGTGACTTCAGCTTCCCAGTTAGATTTTTTATACTGGCGTTTTGTGGGGATTAACATACCGTCAATATCTTCATATTCTAATTGCATTAAATTAGGTATATCCATTTTTCCAAAATCAGCAACCGTAAACAAAAACTGATCTACCATTCCTGTTTCTTTATTAATATAAAGTTGATAAATATCAGTTGGTTTATTTTTTTCTGAAGTGAAAGAGATTTTTACAATCTCATAAGCTTTATTATCAATGCTTTTGTCTCCTAAATAATCGTAAACAACTCCTGGATCTAATAATTTAGGCATCATAGAAAACCAATAGAAATTAGTAGGTCTATTAAAAGCAACACGTTTTAAATAGGCTTCGTCATTCATTTCTACTCCATCATGTTTAAGCCAATATGTATCACCGTCATAACCTTGCTCTATTAAGCCTTTTAGATTAGGAAGCGTTCTTTCATGTTGCTTATATGCGCCATAAGATAATTCGCCGTTAAACATATACTTTTCAGTACTCACATCTTTTTTACCATCTGGTGTTTGGTAAGTGTAGGTGTAAACCACATCTTTTTTGTTTAAAAGCGTCTGGTAGTTACCTGTTTTTTGAGTGAGGTTATACACTAATTCTTGTCCTTTATTAGCAAAAGTCTTAATAGCTTCTTCTTTAGCAATTTCGGCCTCAAGGGGAAGAGGTGTTTCTGTTTTAGCTTTGTTGTTATTACAAGAAGCTAATAAAAGACAAGTGATAAATGTTAATGTATAGATTTTCATTATATTTTTTTATTTATTATTTAAACTAGAGCGCCATTAGCTCCAATTACTTGACCAGAGATCCATTTAGAATCATCGCTTGCTAAAAATAATACAACTTTAGCTATATCTATAGGCTTTGCAAGTCTATTAAAAGCATTCATACTGCTTAGTTTATCAATGAATTCTTGTGATTTTCCTTTCATAAATAATTCGGTTTCTGTAGCGCCTGGTGCAAGAGCGTTTACAGAAATTCCTCTACCAATTTCTTTTGAAAAAACACGTGTCATTTGTTCTACAGCAGCTTTAGAAGCTGAGTATAGGGCATAGGTAGGAAACATTAATTTTACCGTGCTTGAAGAAATATTTATGATATTTCCGTTGTCTTCCAATTTATGAAATGCTTCTTGTAAGGTATTAAAGATTCCTTTTACATTGATATCAAATTGTTTTGAGAAATCTTCTTCAGTATTATCTTTCAAAGGTTTTGAAATCATAACACCAGCATTGTTTACCAATACATCTACTTTTCCATAAGTTGAAATGGTTTTATCAAATAATTGTGTAACATCTGCTTTATTGCTTACATCTGCTTTTATTGCTACTGCAGTTCCGCCAGCTTCTGTAATTGTATTTACAGTATTTTGAGCTTCATCAGCACTATTAGAATGATTAACAACAACTTTAGCGCCGTTTTTTGCTAATTGAATAGCGATTTCTTTACCGATTCCTCTAGAAGAACCTGTAACGATGATTACTTTGTTATCTAAGGTCATAATATTTTATTTTAAAGCAATTAAACGTTCGGCGATTAATTTTAAATTAGATTCATTAATTTCTGGGTTTGGAGCTAATGGATATAATTGAGCACCAGGTCTTCCTACAAAAGCACCTCTCCAGCCTGCCCAAATAGCACCTGCAATATCCCATCCATGCGCTGCAACTAGTAAACATTCACTTGGTTCTACACCCATTTTTCTAGCAGCCCAATCATAAGCATCTGTGTGTGGCTTAAATTTTCCCATATCTTCAATACTTAAACGTTCTTCAAAATAATCTAATAATCCAGCATTTTTAAATTGTGTTTCTACACCTTTATTAGAAGAATTTGTAAATGAAACTAATTTATAACCTGCTTTTTTTAAGTCCGTTAAAGCTTTTTTTACTTCAGGGTGTGCTGGTAAAGAACGAATAGGACCTAAAATAGATTCTCTTGCCTCTTCTTCTGTAATTGTAATACCGTGATTAGCCGCTACCATTTGTAAAGCTGCGGCACCAATAATACCGAAATCATTATATTGTCTACCTACTGTACTAACTAAAGAATATTGTAACATAGTGGTAAACCATAACGGTAATAAATCACTTCTGTTACCTAAAACTTTACCTACGCTATCTTTCATAGCAGTAAGGTCTAGTAATGTTTCATTAACGTCAAAAAATAATACTTTAGGTCTTGTTGTATCCATGTTTTCTTTTTTTTCTTCTGATTTTGTATTTGCAGCGAATCCAAATTGAGGAATTGTAGCTCCTGCTAAACCTAGCATTGCTGATTTTTTAATAAAACTTCTTCTGTTGTTTGTATTCATTGCTCTTGTTTTTTGTTTAAAACATACTATATGGTATGTTTTTTGATTAAAAAAAATATTAGGGTTCTAATTGTTTTAGATATAAAGAAAGGCCCAAAATATAATCGTCTATAACTTGATCATCATTATAGAGCTTTCTAATTCCACGTATGCCTTCAAAAGCACTAATTAAATAAATAGCAACGGCATTACTTGAAATATCTTTGTTAATGCTGTTTTCTAATTTACCTCTTTCTAATAAGTGAATCAATGCAGCTTTCCATTCTTCAATAATACGTTTTAATGCTATTTGATAAGCTTCTTCTTCGTCTGCAATTTCATTAATGAAATTATTCATAGGGCAGCCATGCTGCTTATCGTAAAGGGAAAATGATTTTATTCGACCAGAAAATGTAGTTTCTAATAACTTTAGAGCATTTCCATCTTGATAGAGTGGTGTAATCATTCCATCATAAACACGTTTTTGTATTTTGGTGCTGATAACTTCTAAGCCTAACTCTTTTTTACTTTTATAGTGATGATAAAAAGCACCTTTGGTAAGCTTGGTTGCTTTCATTATTTTATCTACACTAGTGGTTTTAAAACCCTCTTTATAGAACAACTTAAAGGACTCATTGAGAATTAACTCTTTAGTAAGTTCTGATTTTTGTTTTTGTTCCATGGTTCAAAAATAAATAAAATAAAATACTAAGTAGTATGTTTTTGTTTTTTTGTAAAATATTTAACAAGAATTAGGGGCGTGCTATTTCATTTTATGGAAGTCGATCTATTCGTTTTCGGTTAAAATTTCTAATAAGGTTTTGGTACCTTCCGTAGCCGATTTTTCAATCATAATTACTTTTTTATTACTGACATGAGCCGGTTTTGGATCTATATAATAAATTGGAATATTAGGTTGTACATAATCCATTAATCCAGCAGCAGGGTAAACTTGCATGCTTGTACCAATTATGACTAAAATATCTGCTTGTTTACAAATTTCCATAGCCTTATCAATCATAGGAACAGCTTCTCCAAACCATACGATATGTGGTCTTAGTTGGTAGCCTTTGGCACAAGTGTCTCCCAGTTTAATATCTTCATTACAAATTTTAATATCATTTTCATCTTCAGAGCTTCTCATTTTACGCAGTTCACCATGTAAGTGAATGATATTGTTACTGCCTGCTCGTTCGTGTAAATCATCTACATTCTGCGTAATTATAGTAACGTGATATTTTTTTTCTAAAGCAGCTAAATCAAAATGGGCTTGGTTGGGTTTTACTTCATTCAGTTGTTGTCTTCGTTGATTATAAAAATCTAAAACTAAAGCAGGATTCTTTTTAAAACCTTCAGGTGTTGCAACTTCCATTACGTCATGGCCTTCCCAAAGTCCATCTGCGTCTCTAAATGTTTTTATGCCACTTTCGGCACTAATACCTGCTCCTGTTAATACGACGATGTGTTTTTTCATAGTTTAAAAATAGTGATTTATGTAATAGTATATAGAATACAATATGATTAGTATTTTATTTTTTTAAAGTATTTAAGTTTTAATAAAATGATTGCGAAGCTTCGTGTTATTTGTTACTATATTTTATATTTTTGAATATATGAAAGCAGATTTAAAACTTTTAGAATATCTAGAAACATTTCTTACCGAAAACAGAATTGAGCGTTTTAATAGTGTTTTACCAAATAGAACAAAGCATTTTACTGTTGCTACAGAAGATGTATACCAATTGCATAATACAAGTGCAGTTATGCGTACATGTGATGTTTTTGGAGTTCAAGAATTAAATATTGTAGAAGAGGTAAATTCTAAAAGTATTGATCGCGAAATAGCTATGGGAGCCCAAAAATGGGTAGATCTTAATCGTTTTAATTCGGTTGCAGATTGTATTAAGGATTTAAAAGCTAAGGATTATCAAATTGTGGCAACCACACCTCATGCCGAAGATTGCGAACTAATAGATTTTGATATTACAAAGAAGTCGTGTTTTTTCTTTGGAAGAGAGACAGAAGGTTTATCTCCACAAGTAATTGATGAAGCCGATTGCTTTTTAAAAATTCCGATGGTGGGTTTTACTGAAAGTCTAAATATTTCGGTTTCTGCTGCTATTATTCTTCAGCACGTTACGGCACAATTGAGAAAATCTGAAATAGATTGGAAATTAACAGATGATGAAATTTTAGAAAAACGATTCGATTGGATTAAAAAGACATTAAAAGATTATGATGCAATTGTAGAACGTTACAATAGTGGTCTTTAAGTCTGTATAAATTAATCTTTATCTTTGCTGTTTTTACGCTCTTTACTACGCTTAATCACCTTGTATTCTTCATAACATTCACTAATGGCATCTAATACTTGAAGATCGTTAGCGGTGTTAATAAAGTCCTTAGAGTAGTTACATTGATTCACAATTTCGTCTAAATCAAATTTAGTGACCTGTAGTAAAACAAGAAGCATTTCTCTATCAAAACGTTTAGAAAGTTGACTTCTAATCTCGTCATCTTCTTTCATTTTCTTTAGCTTGTGCATCTCATTCGGTTTTCTACCAAACATATTATATAAGAAATCTGCAGGATTAAATATAGCGCCAAGAACTTTGGTTGCTATATTCGTTTTTCCAGCTTCATAACCTTGACCTGGTAAGCCTGATATACGATAGCGATTATTAGACGTTATTGGAACTTGATTCATATCAACCTTTAGGTAACCAGTTAGTTGAAGTTGCTTTACAGTAACCTCTTCTAATGCTAAAGCTAATTCGGTCATTTCAATTTTAGTATTTCCAAATTTTAACCAGTCATTAGTTACTCTAACTTTAATAGATTTAAAACCTAAATATGATAAATGTAAGGTATCATTTACTTTGGCTCTTATTTCAAAAACACCATCTTCATTTGTTGCTGTACCAACAACTTGATTGATATTAACAATATTTGCTTCGCTTAAAGGAAGGCTTGTAGAAGAGCTAACTAAAGTTCCTTTAACTTTTGTAGGTGTTTGTGTTGCTGTACTATCTTGGCTAAAGCCATTGATGGTAGTTAAGCATATAAATAATAAAAGTAGATATCGCATGTAAATGTGTTACGTTGTAAAGGTAATAAAGAAATCGGATTTAACATATTGCAGGTTTAGATTTGACTAAATATTAACTTTTTTAGATTTATAATTGATTAAATTAGGGCTAAAAAAAATCCAAAACCTAAAGTAATAGTAATACTTTAAGTTTTGGATTTTTATATAAATTTAAGGTGTAATCGATAAATTAGTCTCTTCTTCTAGAACGTCTTGGTCTTTCTGAACCAGATCCACTAGATTCTGAAGAACGTCTGTCTCCACGAGAATCGTTAAATGATCTTTCTCCTCTATCACTAGAACGTCTATCAGAGCTTCCACCATCAGAGCGTCTATCACTAGAACGTCTATCACTAGAACGTCTATCTCCTCTTGGTTTATCATCTCGTCTACGGCTTCCGCCTCCGCCACCAGAACGTCTATCGTTTCCACCACGACCTCTTCCGCCGCCGCTTCTGCCACCACGACTTCTGCCTTTATCTTCACTAACTTCAACATTTACATAACGACCTTCATATTTAAAGTCTGTAAAGAATGCTAAAACTTTTTCTTGTAATCCTTTTTCAGTATTAAAGAAAGAGAAGCTTTCTTTAACATCTACTTTAAATACATCATCACGTCCTAATTCTAATTGTTCTTTTAAGAAATCTTTCAATTTCATCCAATCAAAACCATCCTTGCTACCAACGTTTATAAAGTAACGCGAGTCATTAGATTGTTTATCGTAATCACGTCCACCATCTCTATCAGAATCTCTAGAGGCTACAGTCCCTAAATCTTTCGATTTTTGGTAATAGTTAAAGAAACGGTTAAATTCTACTGAGAAGAATTTTTTAATTAATTCTTCTTTATCTGTATCTGCGAATAATTCGTTGATATTTTCAAGATGCTTATCAATTTCGTGATTAGTTTCAGTAGTATGAATTTTGTTTGCTAAAGACATTAATTGTACTTCAACAATATCAACGCCAGAAGGAATTTCTTTCTTTTCAAATTCTTTCTTAATGATACGTTCAATACCTTTTATCTTTCTAACTTCACTTTTAGAAACAATAACCATTGAGATACCTGTTTTACCAGCACGTCCTGTTCTACCTGAACGGTGTGTGTAAATTTCAGGTTCATCAGGTAATTGGTAGTTAATTACGTGTGTAATATCATCTACATCAATACCACGAGCAGCAACATCAGTTGCAACTAACATTTGTATTTGATTGTTACGGAAAGATTTCATTACTAAATCACGTTGATTTTGACTTAAATCTCCATGTAATGCTCCTGCAGAATAACCATCTTCAATTAAGTTTTCGGCTACTTTTTGAGTATCTCTTTTTGTACGACAGAAAATCACAGAGAAAATATCTGGATTAGCATCTGCCAAACGTTTTAAAGCTTGGTAACGATCTCTAGCATTAACTAAATAATATTCGTGCGTTACGTTACTTGTACTTTCATTTTTATTACCAACAGTAATTTCTGTTGGATTATCCATGAATTTCTTTGCAATGGTTGCTACTTCTTTAGGCATTGTTGCAGAGAATAACCATGTATTTTTTTCTTCTGGGGTATGAGAAAGGATATCAGTAATATCTTCTTTGAATCCCATGTTTAACATCTCATCAGCTTCATCTAAAACGCTGTACTGTATTTTAGAGATATCAACCATTCTACGGCTAATCATATCTTTCATACGACCAGGTGTAGCCACAATAATTTGTGCACCACGTTTTACGGCTCTTGCTTGGTCAGAAATGCTAGATCCACCATAAATGGCAACTACATTTAAACCTTTACAATGTTTACCGTAGGCTTTAAGTTCGTTTGTGATTTGTAAACAGAGTTCACGAGTAGGAGATAAGATAAGGCCTTGAGTTGTTCTGCTAGCAATATCTATTTTTTGCAACATCGGAAATCCGAAGGCTGCTGTTTTACCAGTACCAGTTTGCGCCAAAGCCACTAAGTCTATGTCTTGTTCTAATAAAAGTGGGATTGCTTTTTCTTGGACTTCACTAGGTTTTTCAAAACCTAAATCCGTAATACCTTTAAGAAGGTCTTCATTAAGACCTAATTCTTGGAATGTGCTCATTGTTGAGTTTTATGTATTCGATTATGTTCTTTTGGTGTTACAAGAGAAGCGAATCGACATACTAAACACTTAAACTTCTAGGTAACACATCCTCACGCTGAGGAATTTAAAAATTCATATCCTGAATTTTTTGCAAGGTGCAAAACTACAACAATTATTTGGAATATAAATTTATTACACCTAATTATTTAGGTTTTATAAAAATATGAATTTGTTTAGAGGTGCGTCAAATTAGGTTTAGCGTATTGATATTTAATATGTTGTATTGGTTTTAAAGGGTTGAAACGTTATTGTTCATCTTTTAAAAAATCTATCAATTTTGAAACGGCTTTTCCTCGATGTCCAATTTTATTTTTTTCTTCAAGAGTAATTTCAGCAAATGTTTTCTCATGACCTTCAGCTTTAAAAACAGGATCGTAACCAAAACCTCCTTCACCATGTTTTTTTGCTGTAATCTCACCTTTACAGATTCCGGTAAACGTATGTAGCTTGCCGTTAAGATGTAAAGCAATTACGGTTTTAAACTGTGCATTTCGGTTAGATTCGTCCTCAAGTTCAGTAAGTAATTTATTAGTATTGTCTTCTGAGTTGCGCTGTGGACCAGCATAACGAGCAGAATATACACCGGGCGCTCCATTTAACGCTTCAACTTCTAAACCTGTGTCATCTGCAAAACAATCGTAGCCATAATGTTTCTTTAAATATTCTGCTTTTTGAATGGCATTACCTTCAATAGTAGGTTGGGTTTCAGGTATATCTTCTGTACAAGCAATATCTTTTAAACTGATGAGTTTAATATGCTGCGGCATAATAGCTTGAACTTCTTTGATTTTATTTAAATTATTAGTTGCGAAAACAAGTTGCATAAGATCTCTTAATTAGTGTAATTTAGCTTTTGTAAAAATAGCAATCTAATTTTGTATCATTTGTCAAAAAAACATATTTTTAATTTAGCCTTGAGAGTCAAGCCTTTTTTTCTTTTCATATTATGTTTTACGGGCTTAACGCTAAGTGCACAAGATATGGAGGATTTAGATTCTCTACTTGTAGATCGGGATATTGATAACTATTCTATTCGATTGTTTACCAATTTTAAAGTCAATAAATTTAGTATTAGAGATGGAGACTCTAAAGCAAAATTTGTGCCCAATAATAGGTATGGCTTGGGGCTTGGGTTTGCTAATGAAAAAATAATTATAGATTTAGCAGTCAATATTAAAAATCCAAATAAAAATAAAACAAGTCGTTTTGATTTACAGGGAACTACCATTCTAAAGAATCGTAATTACGTAAAACTCTTTACACAGATTTATAAAGGTTTTAATGCTAAAAATAACTTTAATGAGCCTACAGTATTTAGAGGAGATGTAAGATCTGTTAGTATAGGTGTTAATTATTTGCACACTTTTGATGATATAGAATTCTCTTATTCACTTTTAAAAGCAGGACTTTCAGAAAAAAATAATAAAAACATATTTGTAACTGGAGGTGTTGGTGTCTTTGGTAGTTTTGATTATTTCTCATCCGACTCAAGCTTACTATCAGAGACGACGAGTCCTTATTTTAATGAGGAAGGAAATGTTAAGCGATACCAAGGTTTATCTTTGGGAGCTATGGGTGGCGTGATTTCTTATTTTAAATTACCTTATGATATTACCGCAACTGTAAACTTTATGCCAGGAATTGGTTTTGCGGCTAAGAAAGTAACAATTGAAGATGATAGCTACCATCCTTCTTCTCCAATGTTATATAAATTAGATTTCTTAATTGGGTTAAATTATAATTTTAATCAATTTTATGTGAGTCTTACTTATAATAACGATCTAAATAGTACGAGTCTAGATTATGGTAATAATTACCTTTTAAATTTAACTAAAGCAAAATTAGCAGTAGGTTATAAGTTAGGACGTCGTAGATAATAATAACATTAAGCTTTCCTTCAGTTTTAGGGTGTTTTTCTTTTTTTTTAGGTGAAATAGATATTTATTTAGCTTTTTTAATGTTGTTTAAATAAAAACTAATTTAGTTTCAAGAATTCTTAATGCACTAAAGTTTTACCAATTATTTATGATATTTATCATCAATAAAAGAAGGTAATATTTGTATCTTAGACAAAAGAACAATTATATTATTCATTTAAAAACTATAAATTATGACAGTAAACTTTCAATACGTAGATATAGATACAAGTGATACGCTTTCAGCATTAACAGAAGAGAAATTAGAAAAATTATCTAATAAGTTTGAATTTTTAATTTCAGCTCAAGTTTATTTTAAGCAAGATGAAAAAGATCATGATGCGGGTAAAATTTGTAATATAGAATTAAGCTTACCTGGTCCCCGTATTTTTGCTACTTCTAATGAGAAAAATTATGAAGTGGCAATGACAGAGACAATTAATGATTTAACAAGACAGCTTAAAAAGAGAAAAGAGATTTATAAAACGCATTAATACATTTTGATGTTTGATTTTTAGAGGGTTTATAGTTTTTAGTGATGATGATAGGGTTCATTTCTAAGAATTGTAAACCCTCTATATAATTGCTCAATAAAGAATAAACGTACCATTTGGTGTGAAAAAGTCATTTTAGACAACCCTAATTTGCCGTTAGCTCTACTATAAACGGCATCTGAAAATCCGTAAGGACCACCAATAACAAATATTAGAGTTTTAATACCAGAGTTCATGTGCTTTTGCAAATAGCCAGAAAACCCAACGGAATCTAATTGTTTTCCGTTTTCATCTAAAAGAATTAAAACATCAGAAGTTTGTGTTTTAGCTAAAATAAGTTCGCCTTCTTTTTCTTTTTGTTGAGCTTCAGATAAGTTTTTAACTTTTTTAAGATCCGGAATCACTTCAAAATCAAACTTAATATAAAAACCTAAACGTTTTGAATAATCGGCAATTAAGGCTTGTAGATTTTTATTGTCGGTTTTGCCAATGGCTATGAGTTTTATATTCATGGTTTTGTTATTTCGAGTGCTTCTGGTTTTTTCGGAATAGTATTGAGAAATCTTGTTTACATGATTCTCGGTGCAAATTTATTGGTTTTACTTACAAATTTACTTCAACTGACTATAGATTTATTCAAATTTTCAGATTTCAATTCCTATTTTTACAGCAAATAAGTATTTTAATGATTTCAAAAGCGCAATTCGATAAAGAAATAGAATTAATAATCTCTAATGCGATTAGGGAAGATGTTGGCGATGGCGACCATAGTTCGTTAGCTTGCATCCCTGCTTCGGCAAAAGGAAAAGCAAAGTTGTTGGTAAAGGATAAAGGGATTATTGCAGGTGTAGAATTTGCAAAACAAGTTTTTGTACATGTCGATCCTGATATGAAAATTGAAACCTTAATTGAAGATGGTAGTCAAGTGAAACATGGAGATATAGCATTCTATGTTGAAGGCGCTTCACAGTCCATTTTAAAGGCTGAACGTTTAGTTTTAAATGCTATGCAGCGTATGAGTGCTATTGCTACCAAAACAAGGCAGTTTGTTGATTTGTTAGAGGGTACAGGAACTAAGATCTTAGATACACGTAAAACGACACCAGGTATTAGAGCGCTAGAAAAATGGGCTGTAAAAATTGGTGGAGGTGAAAATCATAGGTTTGCTTTGTATGATATGATTATGCTAAAAGATAATCATATTGATTTTGCAGGTGGTGTTTCGAAAGCTATAAATTTAACCAAACAATATTTGAAGGAAACCAAGAGGGATTTAAAAATTATTGTGGAGGCTAGAGATCTTGATGAAATTAAAGAAATTTTAGATTGTGGCGGAGTTTATAGAATCTTAATTGATAATTTTAACTATGATGATACACGTAAAGCAGTTAAACTAATTGGTGATCATTGTTTAACGGAATCTTCTGGAGGAATTAATGAAAATACATTAAGAAAATACGCAGAATGTGGTGTTAATTATATTTCTTCTGGTGCTTTAACGCATTCAGTTTACAATATGGATTTAAGTTTAAAAGCAGTATAATTTAAGGTCTTAAATATTTAATTGAATAATGAGTAAACCCATAGAAGATAAATTAAATAAAATTCCAGTTGTAAAGATTGTTGTTCGTTTTTTTAAGCAAATTAAGCTTCCTGGTTTTGAAGGGTTATCTGTTTACGATTTATTAGAACTTTATATTATGGGGATCGTAAATGGAGCACTAACTACTAGGGCTAGTGCTATTGCATTTAGTTTTTTTACGGCTATTTTCCCTTTTTTATTATTTGTAATTATCGTAATTCCTTACATCCCAATAGATGGATTTAGAGTGGAGTTTTTAGATTTTTTAAATTCAATATTACCACCTCAAACTTCCGAGTTTTTAATAGATCGTATATTTAAAGATATGAGTAGTAACACAACAGGGGGATTAATTTCTTCTGTTTTTTTACTGTCTATGTTTTTAATGGCTAACGGCGTTAATGCTGTTTTTTCTGGATTTGAAACGTCTTACCATAAGCAATTAAACCGAAATATTTTTAAGCAATATATGTTTGCGCTTGGTGTAGCATTGATTCTTGTTTTCTTATTGTTATTGACCGTTGCTGTTTTTGGTTATTTTCAAATTTATGTTATTCAACCTTTATATGAAGGTTTTAGTGGTCGTTTCCGAACAGAAGATGATGGCATATTAGGATGGATTATTTTTGCAAAGTATTTGTTTTTTGTGATTATGACTTATTTAGCAACCGCTACGTTGTATTATTTTGGAACAAAGGAAGGGAGAGCGTCTAAATTCTTTTCTGTAGGTGCATTGCTAACTACTTTATTAATAATGTTAACGTCCTTTTTATTTGGTATTTATATTGATAATTTTTCTCAATATAATGAGTTGTATGGTTCGATTGGTGCGTTATTAATTCTGCTTTTATATCTGTGGCTAAATTCTAATATTTTATTGTTAGGATATGAGTTAAATGCATCACTTCAGTTTCTAAGAAAACATCCTGGTTCTCGCAAAAAGATTATAAATCATATTTAAGAGATCGCTTTATAAACTATAATAAGTTTTAATTAAGTAGCTTAATTAAAGTGTGTTTTTGATTTTAAATATCTGTAAAACAATGTTTTATTGTTTTGTTTAGCATTCTATTTTTTGATTTGAATACGTGTTTAGTAAAGCGTTTGATGATCTATAATTATGGTTATTTAATTAAACCCATTACATTTGGGTTATAAACTCTATAAAAACAACAATTATGATTAAGAACACATTTATTCTATTTATCTTATTAATGGTATCGTTTAATCTTACAGGTCAAGACATTCTTGGGAAGTGGAAAACAATTGACGACAACACAGGTAAGGCCAAGTCTTTAGTAGAAATATACAAAGAGGATGGTAAGATTTACGGTAAAATTCTATCCGTGTTTAATCCTGAAAAAGAATTTGCAAAGTGTGTAGATTGTGAGGGTAAGCAAAAAGACCAGAGATTAGTCGGTTTAGTATTCATAGAAGGATTAACTAAAAATGATGATGTTTATGACGGAGGAACAATTCTTAACCCTGAAGATGGTAAAGTTTTTAAATGTAGATTAAAATTAGAAGATGATGATAACGATACACTTCAAGTAAGAGGTTATTTGGCTTTTTTCTATAGAACACAATACTGGAAACGCGTTAAATAATGCTGCACTTTATAGACGTCATTTTACCAATTCCGCTTCAAAAGGCGTTTACATATCATATTACAGAAGCTGAATCTAAGTTTTTGTCAGTAGGTATGCGTGTTGCGGTTCCGTTTGGTAAAAGTAAAATTTATACAGCCTTGGTGCGTAATATTCATCAAAACCCACCAACGGCTTATGATGCTAAAACCATCCATCAAATTCTAGACGACTCACCTGTAATAACAGAAACTCAATTGAAACATTGGGAATGGATTTCTGGTTATTACATGTGTAGTTTAGGAGAGGTAATGCGAGCAGCAATGCCTAATGCTTTTATGTTAGAAAGTGAAACTGTTATTTCTAAAAATGAAAAGACAGAGATTAACGAGTCTGAATTAAAAGACGAAGAATTCTTAATTTATGAGGCTTTAAATCGTCAATCGTCATTAAAGATTAGTGATGTTGTCTCTATTTTAGATAAAAAACGTGTACTACCAGTTATTAATAGTTTAGTAGCAAAAGGGGTTATAAATCTTCAAGAAGAGATTTACGAAAAATACAAGCCCAAATTAGTGCGTTATGTAAAGTTACATCATAACCATAAATCACCTGAAAAGCTTCAAGAATTATTAGAGGAATTAAGCAGAGCTCCAAAACAAAGAGAAGTCGTTTTAACTCTGTTTACTATGGAGGCTTCGCTTAAGCAACCTATAAAAGTTACAGATTTAACGGAGCGAAGTGGTGCATCAACTAGTATTATAAAAACATTAATTGATAAGGATATTTTAGAAGAATATCACATTCAAATAGATCGTGTTCAGTTTGAAGGCGAAGGAGATGCAGCGACAAAACGTTTAAGTGAGGCGCAGCAAATTGCCTACGATGAAGTTGAAGAAATATTTAAAGAAAAATCAGTAGCATTATTACATGGTGTTACATCTTCAGGTAAAACTGAAATCTATGTTCAGCTGATTGAAAAGCAATTAGAATTAGGGAAGCAGGTGTTGTATTTGTTACCTGAAATTGCTTTAACAACGCAGTTGGTGAATCGTCTTCAAGAGTATTTTGGAGAAAAAGTAGCTGTTTTTCATTCTCGATATTCTTCAAACGAACGTGTAGAAGTCTGGCAAAACATGTTGGCCAGTTCAGAAAAAGCGCAAGTGGTAATCGGGGCTCGTTCGTCATTATTATTGCCATTTCGTAATTTGGGGTTAATCATCGTAGATGAAGAGCACGAGCAATCTTTTAAGCAATTTGATCCAGCACCTCGTTATCATGCTAGGGATGCGGCAATTGTTTTAGCAAATATTTTTAAAGCTAAGACCCTTTTAGGATCTGCAACACCGAGTTTAGAAAGTTATTTTAATGCTAGTCAGGGTAAATATGGCTTGGTTGAATTAAATACGCGTTACAATAACGTTTTAATGCCAGATATAGAGCTTGTAGATATCGCAGATAAGTACAAGCGTAAGCGCATGAAAGGTCATTTTAGCGACCGGCTTATTGAAGAAATGACAGAAACTTTAGATGAAGGTTTTCAAATTATATTATTTCAAAATAGAAGAGGTTTTTCGCCTGTTATAGAATGTACCACTTGCGGAACTTCACCACAATGTCCTAATTGCGATGTAAGTTTAACTTATCATCAATACCGAGATCAATTGCGTTGTCATTATTGTGGTTATAATTCAGTAATGCTAAAAGCTTGTCAGGGTTGCGGAAATTCAACTTTAGATACAAAAGGCTTTGGTACGGAGCAGATAGAAGCAGAGGTAAAAGTTTTATTCCCTGAGAAAAAAGTAGCACGTATGGATTTAGATACCACACGTGGAAAATACGGTTTTGAGAAGATTATAAATAGTTTTGAGCAACGAGAAGTTGATATTTTGGTAGGTACGCAAATGTTGACCAAGGGGCTCGATTTTAGGTGTGTGAAATTAGTCGGGATTATGAATGCAGATAACTTACTTAACTTCCCTGATTTTAGAGCACACGAGCGTAGTTATCAATTAATGGCTCAGGTTTCTGGTAGAGCTGGTCGGACAGATTTACGCGGAAAAGTATTGATTCAGACTTACAACCCGCATCATAATATTTTGCAGCAAGTTTCTACAAATTCTTATAAGGAAATGTTCGCAGAACAGATGAATGAGCGTTACAATTTTAAATATCCACCAATCTATAGGTTGATAAAAATTACTTTTAAGCATAAAGATTACGACCGTGTTAATTTAGCGGCAGATTGGTATGCTAAATCTTTAAAACAATTATTTAAAACGAATGTTTTAGGTCCGGAATTTCCACCGGTTTCTAGAATACGTAATTTATATCATAAAAATATATTGATAAAAATTCCAGAAAAACAATCTTTAGGAAAAACAAAAGAAGCGATAAGAAAGATTGATAATAGTTTTAATGCTGTTAAAGATTTTAGATCTGTACGTGTGGTGATTAATGTAGATAATTATTAAGACTTAGTCGGTTTTTTTAACCTTTTTTGATGTTTAAAGTTGCTAAAAAAGAACTTGTATTTTATTAAAAACACATTGTTTAGTAATACAAATAGTTTTTTCTGGTTTAAGTAAAAAAGGTTTCAACTCTGCTTAACCGAACTTTATTTATCTTATTATTAAAATCAAAAAATCCCAAGCAAGGCTCAGGATTTCTGTAAATTATAATGTATTACTTTAAATGTATATGCGTTTGGGGTTACATATTATTTAAAGCGTCTACTAATTGTGTCTTTTTATTACGACTCAATGGAATTTCATAAGCGCCAACTTCAACATTTTTACTGTTAAATCTGTCAATTTTATCCAGGTTCACAATATAAGATTTGTGAATTCTTAAAAACTTACCTTCAGGTAATTCGCTTTCAAAAGCTTTCATAGTTGATAATACAACTAGGCTGTTTTCTTCTGTTACTACTTTTACGTAATCACCAAGAGCTTCAATCCATTTAATATCCTTAATATATACTTTACGTTTTTTAAGGTTACTTTTTACAAAGATATGTTCACCTTCAGTCTCATTAAAGTCTAATTTTAATTTGTGCTGCTCAATAGCTTTTTCTACGGCAATATTAAAACGATCTTTAGTAATTGGTTTCTGAAGATAATCAGTAGCGTCGTAATTAAATGCTTTAAAAGCATATTCTGTTTTACCAGTAACAAAAATAATTTGGGGTTTGTTGTTAAGTACATCAAGTAACTCAAAACCGTTTAATACAGGCATCTCTATATCTAGGAAGATAAGATCTACTTTATGTGTATTAAGACCGTTTTTTGTTTCTAACGCACTGCTGTATTCTGCAATAAGATTAAGAGAGGAATGATTCTCAATTAACTTTACTATAGAGAGACGCTGAATCGCAGAATCATCAACAACTACACAGTTTAAAGTCATAACATTATTAATTTTAGGTTAAGATATCGACAATAGTACAATAAATTCGGTTAAAAAACAAATAATACCGACAAACAGTATGTTAAGATATGCTAAAATCTAAAGATAACGTGTTTTAAATTAACCTTTAAAAACTTTGTCTAAGTTAGAAATAATTATTATTTTTGCAGCCGTTTTTAACAATAAACAAAATTATTTATTATGAATCATTATGAAACTGTTTTCATCTTAAATCCCGTTTTATCTGAAGACCAGATAAAGGAGACAGTAAAGAAATATGAGGATTTCCTCGTTTCTAAAGGAGCTAAGATGGTATCAAAAGAAGATTGGGGGCTAAAAAAATTAGCATATCCAATTCAAAACAAAAAAAGTGGTTTTTACCATTTATTTGAATTTACCGTAGATGGTGAAGCAATTGAGCCTTTAGAGGTTGAATTTAGACGTGATGAGCGTTTTATGCGTTACTTAACTGTGAAGTTAGACAAACATGCTATTTCATGGGCTGAGAGAAGAAGAGAGAAACTTAAAGTTAAAGCAAAAGCATAATTATGTCATCAATAGAACAACAAGCAAAAGGAAAAAAAGACGGCGAAATTAGATATTTAACTCCGTTAAATATTGAGACGTCTAAAGTTAAAAAATATTGTCGTTTCAAAAAATCTGGAATCAAGTATGTAGATTATAAAGATGCAGACTGGCTATTAGGTTTTGTAAACGAACAAGGTAAGTTATTACCAAGACGTTTAACAGGAACTTCTTTAAAGTATCAAAGAAAAGTATCTGTAGCAGTAAAAAGAGCAAGACATTTAGCATTAATGCCGTATGTTGCTGATTTATTAAAATAAAATATCATAACACAATGGAACTTATATTAAAACAAGACGTTGATAATTTAGGATTTAAAGACGATATTGTATCTGTTAAGAACGGTTATGGTAGAAATTTTTTAATTCCTCACGGACAAGCTGTAATGGCAACTTCTTCTGCTAAGAAAGTATTAGCAGAAACTTTAAAGCAAAGAGCTTATAAAGAAAAAACTATTATTGCTGATGCAGAAAAAACTGCTGAAGGATTAAATGGTTTAGATATTAAAATCACAGCTAAGGCTGGAACTGGAGCAACTGCTGGAGATAAATTATTTGGTTCTATTACCAATATGGATTTAGCTGCTGCACTTAAAGCTGCAGGTCATGAAGTTGATAAAAAGTTTATCGCTATTACAGGTGGTAACATTAAGCGTTTAGGTCAATATGTAGCTGCAATCAGATTACATAGATCAGTAACTGTAGATTTAACTTTCGAAGTTATTGCTGACGCATAATCTTTAGTCATACAATTTTAAAGAACCGTTTAGTTTAACTAAACGGTTTTTTTGTAATTAATTTTTTTAACATCATTTAAATTTTACATCACCTTGCTAGTTTCTATAATTAGGAGGTTTTAAAGTGGTTTTTATATGAAAAATATCTTTTTAATTTTTGTCGTATTTTCTTTTTTTAGTTGTAATAAATTAACAGCTCAAAAAGTATCAGCTGAAGTTCATCACTCAAAATTGATAGAGCTTTTTAAAGCTTCAGAAAATAATTATCCAAATATTAGTGTCCATCGCGGAGGTAAAGGACTAGTTGATTATCCTGAGAACAGTTTAGAAGTTTTACAATATGTTAGTGATAGCATTTCAGCTATCTACGAAATAGATGTAGCGCAAACTAAGGATGGTCATTTGGTGTTAATGCACGATAATTCTATAGATAGAACGACAACAGGAAGTGGTAAAGTCAGCGATTTAACCTATGATGAATTACTAAAATTCAATATGGTTGACGATTACGGCAATGAAACAAAATTTAAAATTCCTTTATTTTCAGAAATTTTAGCCTGGAGTAAAGAAAATAACGTTATTCTAACAGTTGATATTAAGCCTAGCGTAAGCACAGAAGTTGTTATTGATGCTATTAGAGAAGCTAGTGCTGAAGATATTTGCATCATTATTACCTATGATGTAGAAGAGACTAAAATGGTATACGAGCTAGCATCAGATTTATTAATATCTGTTTCAGCTAGAAGTAATGAAGAATTTGATCGTTTGTTAGAAACTAAAATTCCAACAAATAATATGATTGCCTTTACAGGAACTCGCTTATCTGATGTTTCACTTTTTAAAAGATTACACGACTACAATATTGTCTGTATGCTTGGAACCATCGGTAACTTAGATAAAAGTGCAGAAGCTAAAGGTGAAAAATTATATGCAAAGTGGAAAAAAATGGGGATTGATATTATTGCTACAGATAGACCCTTTGCTGCTTTTGGTGCTATAAATATGTAATGCCATATTTTCATTATAGTATTTTAGGTGTTGAAATACTTTTGAATAAAAAATATAAATAACCTTTTAAAGACGTAGCATCTCATCTTTAAAAAACAGATAATTATTACCAGATGAAATATTCTAGATTAACAAAAGAACAATTTGAAGAATTACATAAAGAATTCATCAATTTTTTAGCCACACAATCTATTACAGGAGATGAGTGGGCAGATATAAAAAAGAATAAACCTGAAGCTGCAGAACAAGAATTAGACGTTTTTAGTGACTTAGTATGGCTTGGTGTTTTAAGTAAAGTTGAATATTTAGAACATATTTCACCAAACCAAATTCATCTTTTTCAATGTCAGGAAAAGAGTATGCGATTAATTGCTCTTAAAATTGAGATTCCTGAAGTAGATTTTACGACTAAAGAAGGTTTTGAGTGGTTACGTAATAATTTATTATCTAATTCTGTTGAATTTTTTAACGCTAAAAAAGATTATACAGAAGATAAACACTTAGATCTTTTTAAAATGATTGAATCTGGTGCAAATATCACTAAAGGAGAATTATTTAATTATTTTGCAAATTTAGTAAAAGGATAAACTGTCCTATAATATTATAAAAAAAACACTCATTTTCTAAATGAGTGTTTTTTTTTGTTTCGTTACTTCGTGTGATTTTAGAGGAACGATAAAATTATATCGAGAAGTTTTAAGTTCTCTATTTAAACAGTTATTTATTTCTCTATCTACTTAAGTTTATGTCAGGCATTCTAACTGCTGTCAACTTAATTATTTATATTTTATTGAATTAAACTCCCTTTGTTTAAATGAATTTTACTCATAACGTAAAGATTCAATAGGATCTAATTTAGCTGCTTTTGTTGCAGGATATAGACCAGAAATTACAGCAACTATAAAAGCGATACTTGTGGCCCAAATCATAGCCACCCATGGAATGGAGAATTCTAAATCAAATCCTTTTGCAACACCCCAACCAATTAATATTCCTAAGAAAATCCCTAATAAACCACCTAATTGTCCAATAATTATGGTTTCCATAAAAAACTGAAACGCTATAGTTTTACTTTTTGCACCAAGTGCTTTTCTAACTCCTATTTCTCTTGTACGCTCACTCACCGAAACAAGCATAATATTCATTAAGGCAATTGTAGATCCAAAAATGGTAATAATACTAATAATCCAAGCAGCGACATAAAGTGCAGCTGTATTTTGTGCAACACGATTTAGTAAATCGTCACTTCGTTCAATACCAAAATCATTCTTTTCAATAGGATTTAATCCTCTTATATTTCTAAACGTAAGTATCGCATCATCTTGAGCACTTTCAAGCATATCAGTATTATCTACTTTTACACTTAAACTATAATTAATGTTAGGATTGGTAAAAATAGATCGTGCTTTTTGAATGGGCATTATAACACGTAAATCTTGATTATTTCCAAAAGTAGATCCCTTTTCTTTTAAAATTCCAATGACTTTAAATTTAGAACCTCTAACGCTTATTGTTTTTCCTACAGGATTTTCAACAGGAAATAACGCTTTTTGTAAATCGCTACCAATAACACAAACAGCATTACTATTACCCACATCAAAAACATTAATAGAACGTCCGTTTTCGATTTCTAATCCCGAATTTTCAATAAAAAACTCATTAGCACCAAGCACAGCAACTTCAGGATCTGTTTTTTTGTTTTCGTATTTTACTTCTGCAGTAGAAGTTCCGTAAAACGATACCGCTACTTTTGTAAAAGGATAATTATAGGTGTCTTCAAAATCTTTTACATTTCTGTAATCTATAATCGGATTTATTTTTTGTCGTTCTCGACTACTTTGGCGTTGTGCAGTAAATTCGTAACGTTGAAAATTGAAGGTATTAGAACCCATTGAAGAAAAATTACTAGAAATCGTATTTTCTAAAGCCGAAACACCACTCAAAATTCCGACCAAAGCCATAATTCCAATAGCAATAATTAAAACCGTTAAAATGGTTCGGAGTAATTGACTTTTAATAGAATCGAAGGCAATTCTAATATTTTCTTTAGCTAATGAAAACATAGTTTTTTTCGCGTTAGTTGGGTTGTTTAAAGTATAAGACGACGTAATCTGCATAAAGTTACTATAAAATCTAATTATCTTAGTAAGACCTCTGAAAATTATAATATTTTTGCGTAGAATATCAATGTTTGATTTAAATGTTGAATTCATTTTAAAATTAAGTTTCATTAAAAGAGATTCCTATTTATAAGGAACATATTATGGCACAAAAACCAAGCATCCCAAAAGGTACAAGAGATTTTAACGCAGAAGAAGTTGCAAAGCGTTCTTATATTATGGAGACGATAAAAGCGCAATTTCAGATTTTTGGATTTCAACCTATTGAAACTCCAAGTTTTGAAAATTCTGATACTTTAATGGGGAAATATGGTGATGAAGGAGATCGCTTGATTTTTAAGATTTTAAATAGTGGAGAATTTCTAAAGAAAATTTCAGAAGATGATTACAGTTCTAAATCTGAAAGTAAATTAACGCCTAAGATCTCAGAAAAAGCATTGCGTTACGATCTTACAGTCCCTTTTGCACGTTATGTTGTACAACACCAAAACGATATAGAGTTTCCGTTTAAGCGTTACCAAATTCAACCCGTTTGGCGTGCAGACCGTCCACAAAAAGGACGTTTTAGAGAGTTTTTTCAATGTGATGCCGATGTTGTAGGTTCTAAATCTTTATTTCAAGAAGTAGAATTTGTACAGTTATATGATGCTGTTTTTTCAGCTTTAAAATTAGAAGGTGTTACCATTAAAATAAACAATCGTAAAATCTTATCTGGTATTGCAGAAGTTATTGGAGCACAAGATAAATTAATCGATTTTACGGTAGCTTTGGATAAGCTAGATAAAATAGGAGAGGAGAAGGTAAAAGAAGAAATGCGTGGTAAAGGTATTTCTGAAGAAGGCATTGAGAAGCTTCAACCTTTATTTACTTTAAAAGGTGATTTTGGTGATCAAATAGAAAGCTTAAAAACTATTTTAAGTACTTCAGAAGTAGGCTTAAAAGGTATTGACGAGCTTGAATTTATAAACACAGCGATTTTAACTTTAGAATTAAAAACAGCAAAATTACAATTAGATGTTACTTTAGCGAGAGGTCTAAATTATTATACAGGTGCTATATTTGAAGTCTCTGCTCCCGAAGGTGTAAAAATGGGCTCCATTGGTGGAGGTGGTCGCTATGATGACCTTACCGGAATTTTTGGTCTTAAAGACATGAGTGGCGTTGGGATTAGTTTTGGTTTAGACCGAATTTACTTGGTACTTGAAGAATTAGGATTATTCCCCTCAACGATAGCAGAATCTACAAAAGTGCTCTTTATAAATTTTGGTGATAAAGAAGCAATGTATAGTTTAGGTGCTGTAACAAAGTTAAGGCGTGCAAATATTAAAGCTGAACTATTTCCGGATGCAGCTGTTTCTGGTAAGCAAATGAAAAAGCAAATGAATTACGCAAACCGTCGTAATATTCCATTTGTAGTGATTATGGGGGACGAGGAATTGAAATCGGAAATCTTCACATTAAAAGATATGATTTCCGGAGAGCAGCATAAAGTTGATTTTGAAGCTTTGCTAGCGCTATTAAAATAAAAAAAAGTCTCAATCCTAAATAAGGGTTGAGACTTTTTAATTACTGAAACAATTAACCTCTTAATTAAATTTTCGTTTTTGAAACCATAAATCAGATAATGATAAATTGATGTTTATGGTATTTACATATTCTTGAATAAGAATACTTTCTGTCGTTCCTTTTTTACTTAGGGCATAAGATATGTTTAAGAGAGATCTTCTACCAAGAGGTAACCCAATACCTAAAGACCCCGTGTAAGAATCAATATTTGTACCATCTATTTTAAGATACCCAGAGTTGTAGTTTAAACCCATTCTAAAATCAACACGGTCCCAATATTTATAACTAGTAGGATCCTTAGCGTAAGATGCACCTAGGCTAAAAATATTTTGATCTGTATAATCTCCTATAGCATCTGACTGATCTGTACTAGACCAAAAATTTATGTTGTAATCTGCTGTTAAAAGTAAATTTTTAAATTTGGTACTATAACCAAATCCGATTTTTAAAGGAAGGTAAAAACTATCTATAGACTCGTCTTCTGTTTCTTCAAGAATACTATAAGCTGCATTTGAATATTTACCAATGACTACATCTTTACTACCTTTTAAAACTGTAGGTAAATCTACAATTAATCCAAAATTATGTTTATCTAATAAATTGTATTGTAAACCTAAACCAAGTTGTGCTCCACTATAGTAATTGCTTTCATTAATTTCTAAATAACTATTAGAAGTGATTATAGATTCTGTTTCATCTATTTTGCCAAATAGATATGATGCTTTTACACCAATATTAAAGTCCTTAAAATAGGTTCGGGCATAGTCTAATCTTATCTCACTCAAACCTCCAGTACCGATAATATTACTTGTGAATTCCTCTTCACTCCCTTCAATATTATTTTCTAAGCCTGTAAGAGAGTATCCGACAGTGGTAGCAGGTTTTAAAGTTAATCCTATACCGTAATTGTTATTACGGTTAAACGCCAATGAGATATTTGTAAAATTATAGGTTGTGTTTTGTTCGTCTAAATCATCAGCTGTTAAGTTAATAAATTCAACAGAGCCTCCGAAGTCAAATGTAATTTCATTTTCTTTTAGCGATATAAATGAAGCAGGATTGTAAAGGTTAATTCCGTAATCAGCATCTAAAGAAATTCCTGTCTTACCAAGACCACTATTTCTTCCTGCATTAGAGTTGTTTTCAACACCTAAGCCAAAAAGAGAATAAGGTGAACCCGTAAGACTGTTAGTTTGAGAATAGCTATAAACCCCAAACAGCATTGTGAAAATTATTATGTACTTAGACTTATTCATATACTGCATAGGTTATAATTAATTTTGTTTTATAATCTGACCGCTGACTGTCATTAAAAATTATTTTATTTACGGTAGAATTATAATTTGCTGGAATTAAAATAAGAGCATCTTCAGTTTCTGGACTCTCAGTTAGCTTTTGATCTACAAAATCAATAACAGGAACGGTGTAAGTAACGTCATTATATTCAGAATCTTCATTTGTAACTTCTGCAGTAACGACATCAACACTATTAGAAACTTGACTCGCTAAATCGTTGTTTTGATCTATTGTATAAAGTAACAATGATTGACTTAGAGGTTGAATATCAGAAAGTGAATCAAAATTAGGTTCTATATAAAGTACAGCGTCTAAAATTGTTCCTTCGCTACCTATATCATAAATATTTTTAATATTAGGGAACTCTATTCGAGTTACATAACCTGTACCAGCTTGATTGTAACTAATATTATTACTTTGTTGAGACGCTAAATTATATTCTTGATCAGTAATCGCTTCAAGAGGTAGGCCACTAACATCACTTTCTATGTGATTATAATAAGTGTTTATATTTAAATCATAAGTGTATTCGTCAGTTTCTACTTCATCAGGAATGGTGTAATAAAATCTAAGATAACTAATACCACTAGTTGCAGAAAAACCAATAACGGAGCTATTGTCATTGTCTCCTGGTCGTATGGTAAGTCCTTGTAATTGTTGGTAAAGAGATTCTTGATCTGTAATGTTATTATCTCTTATCGCATTAAATATTTCCTCTCCAAAATCATAAGGTAGAGTTATGTAAAGAGAATCTTTATTAGGCGTAGGATAATAGCTTTTACTTATAATTGGTGTTGATTCATATGCTGTTTCTGTTGTATTATAGTAATAAGGATCATTATCATCAGTATCCATTTTTTCTGTTAGTTTATGGATATTAATAGTAGAGACTTGTGTCGTGTCATTATAATAATAAGTATCGTAATCAAGATTTATACCTACACTGTCTAAAATAGCATCATTGTCTATGAAATAAGATGATGAACTAAGCTGAAAATAAGCTGAAGATTTTACAATCCCCATATCATTATCATTATACTGACCTACTAATAGACGAACATTATCAGAATCTGATGTCGTAATGGAATCAAATTTCATTGTAGACAATTGAACCGTAAATGTATCAATAGAGAGAACTCTAATATTGGTGCCAGTGAAGTCTTCTCCTGCTAATAAGCTATCTTCTATGTCTGTAGAACATGCTACTACCATCGTTAAAACGGTAATTACTGTAAATAATTTTAGAAATGATTTCAACATTTGTTTTGTAGAATTTTTACAAAAAAAAGGCCCAATTGATCTAATAAAAAGTATAATATACATAGAGCGTATATTTGTCTACAAAAAGGGCTTTTTATACTATAAAAGTTTGTACTTTGTTTTATAGATTAAAAATTGGTGTTTGTCTACAAAAAAATAGCTTAGGTATATTTTGTAATTGAAGTATAAGATTGTGGTAGTATTTTAGCAAACAATGAAAAAAAATGTAACACATTATTTAATCTTTAATCTCGTTAATATGGTGTCGTTTGGGCAAGTAATGTTCACAACAACAAACCAAGGAGATTTAATATCGTTAGAATTTAGATTTTAAAGCAAAGCCTAAATCTGTATATGCAAACAATGCTTCTGATTTTAATTTGATAGATGAATCATATAACGATTCTAAACTAGAATTTAAAGCTTTAAAATTAGCGCTAGATTATAAATTTCAATTTGATTAGAATTGGTCTTCAAATTTTGGTGTAGGCTATTTAACAGCAAGTGAATTAACAATAAGCGAAAATAAAAATACAATTTATGACTTTGAAGCTAATAATTCTCTGTCATTAAACATAGGAATCAGTTTAAACATAAATAATAAATAAAATGAGAAAAATGAATAACAAACCAGCCGTGATAATGCTTTATTTAGGAGCCGTATTGGCACTATTTACGAGTTGTAATAGCGATGATGATGATGATAATTTAGGTAACTGGGTAAAGACATCTACATTTAATGAAGAAGCAAGAAGTAGTTCATCTGCCTTTAGTATTGGTAGCATTGGATATATGGGTACTGGATATGACGGTAGTGATTATTACAATGATTTTTGGGGTTATAACATGGATACAAATTCATGGCAACAATTATCAGATTTCCCAGGTATAGAAAGAAGTTCTGCAACTTCATTTGTAATTGGTAACAACGGTTATATGGGAACTGGTTATGATGGAGATTTAAACGAAGAGTTATCTGATTTTTATAAATACGATGTAAGTTTAAATAGTTGGACACAAATAGCAGATTTTGGTGGTACAGCGAGATATGGATCTGTTGGTTTTGGATCAGATAGCTATGGTTATGTAGGTACAGGTTACGACGGTAGTGATAAAAAAGATTTTTGGAAATATGATCCTACTGCTGATTCTTGGGTAGAAATATCTGGTTTTGGTGGAGATAAGAGAAGAGATGGTGTGACTTTCACAATAGGAAACGAAGTCTATTTAGGAACGGGAATTAGTAACGGTGTATATGAATTAGATTTCTGGTCTTTTAATTTAGATTCTGAAGTTTGGACGCAACATGATGATATTGATGAAGATGATGATGATTACGTTTTTAGATCTAATGCAGTAGCATTCTCTATTGATGGTAAAGGATATATTGCTTGTGGTGACTATTCAGGAAGTATAAGTACAGTTTATCAATATACGCCTTCTAATGATAGTTGGGAAGAAAGAACAGCTTTTGAGAATTTTGCAAGAAGAGATGCTGTAGCATTCGGAGATGGATCACGTGCTTTTGTAGCTTTAGGTAGAAACGGAACTTTGTATCTAGATGATAACATGGAATTTTTCCCTAATGCAGAGCAAGACGACGACGATAATTAAGATATTAAAATTTGTTTAGATTGATTGATGGGTCATCACTGTAGTGATTGACGGTATGACCAAATTTAGAGTCAGGGTAATGTAGGTATCCTTCATTAATCCTGGCTCTTTTTTTTAAATTAAAAAAAAGATGAAAAAATTTTTAAATTATAAAACTGTTTTTTTAGGGATTACAACCCTATTTGTATTGTTTTTTTATATTCAATTTATAGGCAGTGAGAATTCTAAAGAAGATCAAAGTTCATTTGCTTTACAAGTCATAGAGCAAGATAGCCTCTGGATTTATGAAGTATATGAAGGAAATAGTTTATTTATTCGACAAGAATATATTCCAGCTGTAAAAGGAAGACAAGGGTTTCAGTCTAAAGAAGACGCAGAAAAAATTGGTAACCTTGTTATGAGTAAACTTTCTAATAACAAGATGCCGATTATTAGTGTAGAAGAGTTAAATGCTAATGCTATAACTTTTAAGAAAATTTAATTCTATTTAAGTTTAAATGTTGATAAAACAGATATCTTATAAAGAGTTAATTGTGCATATCATAATATGGTTATGTATAAGTATATTTCCTCTGCTTACAGCTTATATTGATTTAGGTGAAATTCCTTCAGCGATGTATTTTAGACAAGTAATACGTCCAATTTTATTTTATGTTAATTACTTATTTTTAGTACCTTATATTTTATTAAAACGTAAATTAGGACTCTACGTTATAGTTTCTATTCTCTTCTTATTACTTTACAATTATGTGGGTGAAGAATTAATAGCATCACATTTTGCAAGCCAATTTATAGACATGCCAAAGTCACCAAGTGGTAGACCAGGTGGTCCTTTAGTTATAAGACATGCAATCCCATTAGTATTTTCATTTTCCATCTTTCTTTTAGGTGGTATTTTTAGTTTAGTCGTTGATTTTTACAAAAGAGATCGCGAGTCTAAAGAATTAGAAAATGAACAAAAAGAAATTAAATTACAGTTTTTAAGAAACCAATTAAATCCTCACTTTTTGTTTAATTCACTAAATAGTATTTACTCTTTAGTACGAAGCAAATCAGATAATGCACCAGAAGCCGTAATTACATTATCAGAATTGATGAGATATATGCTTTATGAGGCTAAAGATGAAAAAGTCGCCTTAGAAAAGGAAATGAATTACATACAACATTATATTGCTTTACAACGCTTACGACTTAAAAATACTGAAGCTGTTAAATTGAATATAAAAGGAGAGACAAAAAACCTTAAAATCTATCCTTTATTGCTAATTTCATTTATTGAAAATGCTTTTAAATATGGAACAGACTATAAAGGAAATACACATATAGACATTAAAATTGAAGTTGTTGGAAATAAATTTTACTTCCATATCGAAAATATTATAGGGTTATATAAACGTGATGATAAAAACTCTGGTGTTGGATTAGAGAATATTAAAAATCAATTTAATTATCTGTACAAAAATAATCATGAGCTAACCATAACGGAAGACAAATCTTATTATAGAGTTCATTTAACTTTAAATCTAGAATAATTATGAAATGTATAATAATAGATGATGAGCCTTTAGCTATAGATATCATAGAATCGTATTGTCAGGCATTAGGTGCAGTAGATGTAATAGCTACATTTACAAACGCTATAGAAGCTTTAGATTTTATAAATAATAATCCAATAGATTTAGTGTTTTCTGATATTGAAATGCCTAATATTTCTGGTATTGAGTTAATTAGATCGCTTGAAGGTAAGGTGCCTTATTTTATTTTTACAACAGCTTATCCAGAATATGCATTAGAAGGGTTTGATCTTAATGCTATAGATTATTTAGTGAAACCGATTCCGTTTCCTAGGTTTATAAAAGCTGTAAACAGAGTAAAAGAAATGCTAAAATTAATTCATGGTAATACACCTTTTAATGTGTCTTCAGCAGGTTGTGAAGTTGTAAACCATGAAGATGATTTCATTTTTGTAAAATCGGAATATGAAAATATAAAGATAGATATTAAAAAAATTAAAATAATTCAAGGTCTAAAAGATTACTTAAAGATTCATTCAGAAGACTCTAAAGCCATTTTAACCTTAATGAGTTTTAAAGAAATACAGTCTAAATTACCCGAAAATACTTTTATAAGGGTTCACCGTTCTTATATTGTAAATGTGAATAAAATCACATCAATTCAAAAAAATAGAATTATCATTAAAGATGAAAGAATTCCTATCGGTGAAAGTTATAAATCGTTGGTTTATAGTCGCTTAAATATTTAATTTAAATCCCAAATTAGAGGAAGAATAAAGTAAACGACTAGTGTTACGAGTATAATAGAAATCACATTCATCCAAATACCTTTTTTTACCATATCTTCTATTTTTAAATACCCCGATCCAAAAACTACAGCATTTGGAGGTGTTGCCACGGGCAGCATGAAAGCACAAGAAGCCGCTAGAGTTGCACTTACAAGTAAAATATAAGGATGTATATTAAGTACTGCTGCTAGAGAAACTAAAACAGGTAAAAGCATTGCTGTTGTTGCCATATTAGAGGTGATTTCAGTTAAGAAGTTTACTGCAGTAATTAAGATTAAAAGCAATAAAAAGATAGACATCCCTACAAGAGAAGTCATTTGGTTACCTATCCATTCGGCCAATCCACTAACTTCAAAACCTGAAGCTAATGCCATACCGCCACCAAAAAGTAATAAAATACCCCAAGGTAATTTTACGGCGTCATTCCAAGTGATTAGAGCTTTGCTTTTTTTAGCATCCGGAATTAAAAATAAAGCGATGGCAGCTATAATCGCAATAATAGTATCATCTATTGCAGGCAGCCATTTTACTAAAATAAAAGATCTGCAAATCCATGCCAGAGCAGTAATTGAAAATACGGTTAAAATGACTTTTTCTTCATAAGATATTTTACCTAAGGCTTTTAGTTGCTTATCGATTTCTTGTTCTCCTCCTGGAAATTCTTTTTGTTCAAATTTAAAAGCAAATCGGGTTAAATAAAACCAACAAATAAATAATAAGATTACGCTAATAGGAAACCCAAACATAAACCATTGTGCAAACGTAATTTCAGTATGGTAAGTACTTTCTACAACACCTGCCAATACCAAATTAGGAGGCGTACCAATGAGAGTCGCAATACCACCAATCGAAGAGCTATAAGCAATGGCCAGCATTAGTGCTTTACCAAAAATTAAATTTTCATTAACATTAGTGTTAGGGTTGTCTTCTAATTGTAATACAATGGCAATACCAACAGGCAGAATCATAACGGCTGTAGCTGTATTCGAAATCCACATGGATAGTAAAGCTGTGGCCATCATAAAGCCAAGAATAATTTTATTAATGTTAGTCCCAACAACTTTTATAATATTAAGGGCAATTCGTTTATGAAGGTTCCATTTTTCAATAGTAATAGCAATAATAAATCCACCAAGGAATAGAAAAATATATTTATGACCATAAGAAGCCGTAGTATCTCCTAGAGAAAGTCCACCAGATAGAGGAAACAGGATAATGGGTAGTAAAGCGGTTACTGGGATGGCAATAGCCTCTGTAATCCACCAAACAGCAACCCATGCTGTAGAGGCTAAAATAGCATTAGCAGAATCGTCTAAACCTTCAGGGTGAAAGAAAAAGTTGACAAGTATAAATAACAAAGGTCCTAAAAAGAGACCAATTTTCTTTTTTGTAGTTTTCATTTTAAAATGAAGCAGAAATTATAAAGTGTTGTTATATTCCGTTGAGAATTTTGGATTATGGAAGGTATCATATTTTTATGAATTAACAAATGAAGACATCTAAAAAATCATGAAGAATATTTTTAGCTGAAAAGCTATCGTTTTGTTGCTTTAGAGTAAGGTTTACAATGGTTTAATACAAAATCTAAAGCAGAAATTATTCAATATTAAATACATCTATAATTATGTTAGTTTTGTACTTTTATCTCTAATTTAGAAGACTTAAAATTTACTTTTTAAAACAGCATTATGAATATTACAGCATCTTATACCGATCTTTATCAACTTACTATGGCTCAGGTCTATTTTAAGACTAAGCCTAAAGGACGGGCTGTTTTTGATTACTATTTTAGAAATAATCCTTTTAAAGGGGGGTATGCCATCTTTGCGGGTTTAGAGGATGTATTAAATATACTTGAAACAATTCAATTTTCAGCTTCTGATATTACTTATCTAGAACAACATGGCTTTGAAAAAGAGTTTTTAGATTATTTAGAAAACTTTCAATTTACAGGCTCTATTTTTTCATGCAAAGAAGGAGATGTTGTTTTTCCTAATCGACCTATTTTACAAGTAGAGGCTAATATTATTGAAGCACAAATTATAGAAACATTTTTACTAAACTTACTTAATTTTCAAACATTAATAGCGACTAAAGCAGGCCGGATTCGTTACAGTGCTCAAGATGAAATTTTATTAGATATGGGGTTACGTCGTGCGCATGCTACAGGTGGTTATTATGCTTCTAGAGCTGCTTATATAGGTGGTTTTAATAGTACAAGTAATGTTATTGCAGCTAAAGATTATAACATTCCTTCTTCAGGAACCATGGCACATTCTTTTATTCAAAGTTATGGAGACGAATTAAAAGCGTTTCGCGATTTTGCTAAAATTCGTCCTATAAATTGTGTGTTTTTAGTCGATACTTACAACACACTAAAAAGCGGTTTACCTAATGCTATTATAGTGGCTAAAGAAATGGAAAGTAGTGGTAAAAAGCTTTTAGGAGTACGATTAGATAGTGGTGATTTAGCTTATCTATCTAAAAAAGTACGCAAAATTTTAGATGATGCAGATTTAAGTTACGTAAAAATTATAGCCTCAAACCAACTTGATGAATACGTTATAAAAAGTTTAAAAGAACAAGGAGCTCCAATTGATATATATGGTGTAGGTACAAATTTAGTTACAGGGAAACCTGATGCATCATTAGGAGGTGTTTATAAATTATCAGAGTACAATGGGGAACCACGGATTAAGCTTTCAGAAAATATAGAGAAAACGTCATTACCATCAAAAAAACAAGTGTTTAGAATGATTGATGAAAACGGTATGTTTTATGGTGCTGATGCTATTGTGCTTTACGATGAGGAAGTTGTAACAGAAATGATACATGCTTATGACCCGACTAAAAGTTTGAATCTTACTAGTTTTTTACATGAGCCTTTACTAGAAAAAGTAATGGAAAATGGAAAGAAAGTTAGCCCTCCACGTTCAGTTCAAGATATCGCTGAATACACTAAAACTAGGCTAGCGCAACTCCCAGAAGAATATAAGCGTTTTCAAAATCCACATAAATATAAAATAGGATTAAGTCATAAATTAAAACAAGAACGCGATATTTTAATGCAGAAATATATGTTTTAAAAGACCTTTTATTGAAGATTTTAATGTTGATTAATTCTAGTTTTAGACAAAAAGAAATAATCAAAATCTTAGTATTTTAGATTTATGATACCAATCACAAAGTCATCTCTTTTTTTTTCTATAATATTTGTGCTTTTAAGCTTTTTTAGTATTCAAAAAATGAGCGCTCAGCACTATGTTGATAGTGTAAGTTATTATTCAAAATTAGCATTACAACCTCAGAAAGCCAATGATTTAGTTAAAGCAAAAGCTTTTTTTAAAAATAACATTCATAGCTCTATAAAAAAAAATGATACTAAATATACGTTACGGTTTTTATATTATATAGCTAGTGTCGATTTTAAGTTAGGGGCTTATGATGAGAGTGAAGAAACTGTGGTGAAAGCCTTGAAGCTTATAGATACTATGGAAGATACGTCTTTTACCATAGCAATAAAAAAAAGTTTTTATAATCTTTTAGGTATAATCTATCAAGAAAATAAGAATCAGACCAAAGCTCTAGATCTTTATAATAAAACATTGTCAATGGCAGTGACCACTAAGGATAGTGCTATTGTTTACAATAATATTTCTGTCTTTTATATAAATGATAAGGATAGTGTTAACGCAAAAAAAGCACTACAAAAGGCTTATAAATTAATACCAAGACTTGCAGATACATTAACCCAAGCATTAATTTTAGATAATTTAGGGATGCTTTATCTAAAAACAAAATCAGATAAAGCTTTTTCGTTAATAAATCAAGGACTAAACTTACGAGAAAAAGTAAAGGATACTTCAAGAATTTACACAAGTTATATTCATTTAGCAGAGTATTATAAAAGTACAGGTGATACTTTAAAATCTAAAACATATGCTTTAAGAGCATTAAATTATGCTCAGAAAATAAAATCTCCCTCTTTTGAAAATAACGCACTCGGCATCTTAATGAAGATAAGTGATGATCCTTATGCTAATAATTTTAAAGAATTAAACGATAGCATACAAAAAGCAGAACAAGAGAATAGATATCAGTTTGCTATGATTAGGTATGAGGTTTCTAAAAAAGAACTAGAATTAGAGCAAAGTGAAAGAATAAAAGAACGGATTATTATTGTTTCGGTATTTGTTATTACAATTATTGTTTTTGTAGGTGCTTATCAAAAATTCAAATATAAAAAAGAGAAGCTTCAAGAAGTTTATGAAACAGAATCTAAAATCTCTAAACGTATACACGACGAGGTTGCTAATGATTTATTTCATGTTATGACAAGGCTTGAAGATAAGGATGAAGTTGATGAGGATATTAAAAATGACCTTCATAATTTATATTACAAAACACGAGATATTTCAAAAGAACACGACGTTATTAATACAGAACTTCCTTTTCTTCATAGTTTAAGCGAATTAATTGATAATTTTAATAATGAAGATACAAATATTATTATTAAAAGTATTTCGGTGATTCCTTGGGAAGCAATCCCAAAATTAAATAAAACCACGATTTATAAGGTGTTACAAGAGTTACTCATTAATATGAAAAAGCACAGTGAAGCCACAATTGTTGTTTTTGTTTTTAGTTTAGATAGAAAAAAAGTAACAATCAGTTATAGTGATAATGGTGTTGGATGTAATATAAAAAAGGGTTCTGGATTGCAGAATACGGAAAACCGTATTGATGCTATTAATGGAACTATTACTTTTGAATCAGAACCAAATAAAGGATTTAAAACTAAAATTAGAGTTTAGTAATGTTTAAAAGAGTTTTAATAAATGATGATCACGATGCTATTTTAGCTAGTATTGAATTGATATTAGCCGATTTAAATGTGAAATCAATTGATAAATCTCAATATTGTGATGAAGCTTATTTAAAATTAAAAAAGGCGGAATTAGATAATGAAAATTACGACTTATTAATTACCGATTTATCATTTAAAAAAGATCATAGAGCAATAGATGTAGATTCTGGAGAATCTCTTATTGCTAAAATACGAAGTGATTTCCCTGAGTTGCCTATCATAGTTTATTCCATGAAAGATCAACTTCAAAAGATTCGTGGGTTAGTTAAAAATTATAATATTAATGGTTATGTGTGTAAGGATCGTAGAGGAGCTTTAGAATTAAAAGAAGCAATAAGTAGTGTGTTTAATAAAGATGTTTATATCTCACCTCAGGTAAAAAATGCAATGAGCCCAAAATCACAATTAGAAATAGATGATTTTGATATTACATTATTAAAAATGCTTTCTCAAGGATTATCTCAGGATGAAATTAGTACATCGATGAAATTTCAAGGAATTCAACCTAATAGCTTAAGTACTATTGAAAAACGACTCAATAAACTTAAGGAACAATTTAAGGCAAGTAATGCCATTCATTTGATATCCATAACAAAAGATTTAGGATTAATTTAAAAGATTTAAATCATAGATAAAGACATCGACACTATTCTTAGTATAAAGTTGTAGGGGATTTTATGTTATAAGTGTATTGATGTTTAAAGGCAACTAGAAATAGTTGTCTTTTTTATTTGAAGAATTACAGGAAACCTCAAATAGGTATTAATAATATTATTTAAATCAATTATTAAATGAAAAAATAGTACTTTTTATTGTTGTTTGCATATTGGTATTTCAATCAAAAATTACAGCTCAAAATGATGGAGCTTTAGCTGCTGGCATAACAGGAGGCTTGTTAGCCGTTGGAACTGGGATTGCTGCAGTAAAGCAAATGGAAGAGCGTGCAGAACTTAATGCAACACAGTACATTCTTGTAAATCATCCTTAATTATCAAGTTTTTCTTTAAAAACCTTAGATTTTGATGGGGGAAAATTAAAAGATATGTCAGCCGTTTTTGTGATTTCTTATACCCGTAGATAAGCCTCTATTAAATTGAAAGAAACAAGTTTTATTTGCTTTTACGAGTCAAAGATGGATTAGTGCTAACGGTATTAATTTTGATAAAATTACGTGGTATTTAATTGATGCGGATGAGTGGTTAAATATGATGGTTGCTTATCTAAGGGTGTCTTTTGGAGAAAAAGATGAAAATGCTTTATAAACCACATTGAAAGAAGGAAAAGTTGTGAATAAAGGGGTGAAAGTTAAAAGTAAATTAGTTATTCCTTTTTATAAATTAGAAGGAGGTATGTATTTTGCAACTGATTATTCAGAAGAGATGAAGTTATTATATAATGAAAGATCTTTGGGGATTTTTTTTAAAGAATCAAAAGATTTAGTGCAAATTGGGAGGTGGTGATCTAATTAAAATACATGAATATTTTTTTGATGAAGATAATTAATACATAAGACTCTATCTAAATTAGGCATAATGTGGAAAACCGTAATAAAAAGTTAAAAAACAATCTTATATTTGGAGAGTATATTAGTTAGTTAATATAAATTCCTAGGGGGAATAGGTTAAGTGCACATGTAAAAATGTGCACTTTTTTTTCTGTCTATTCTAATGAGAGAAAGAAATATACTTAAAAATATAAACAGTCCTGTTTTTAGTAAAATTGATTCTTATCAGTTTTTTTATGCCCTATTTAATTTAAATTGCCAAATGCGTTAATGGTTTCTAAAGCGCTTATAAAAGTTTTTAGATGATTCTATAATTAAAGCCTAAAAGCAAATAATGCAAACGCAGATAATACAAGCCATAAAAGATTTTGACATTACAGCACTCCATCAATTGCTAGACGATGACAAGTCTTACATGAATGTTACAAAAAACAAATTTATTAGTAGCTTAGAAAAAGGATTTAGAACAGCTAAGGCAAATGGATGTGAAGCTTTTGATGATGTTTTTTTCGGAATCTGTGAATACTGTAATAAAGGTTGTGAAGGCATGACATTTCTATCTGATTCAGGTTATTATTTAGATCTTTTTATTGAGACAAAAGATGAGATACATGTAGATGATATCTATGTTTGTAATAAGCTAACAAATGTTATAGATCTTAATAAAACATATAGTTTAGGTTTTTATTACTCAAAAGACGAGCTGGTAAAATTTAGACCTAGTGAAGATTATAAGTTGATAAAAGCTCAGTATCAACAATTGATAGCTGATTTAAAGGCATTTAAGAAGAATGTTCTATTTGACGATTTTATCATTTGGTTTGACAGTTTTAGTTCCTTAAGAACATCTTTACAGGATATCAGTATTTATCTTAAATTTCAATATAAATTATATAATGATGCAAGTGGTGTAATTGCTGATATTGAAAAAATAGCGAATATAAAATCAAATGAAGAGCATACTACAGAAGCTCTAATTAATTATAGTGATACACATACAGAGCGTGAAAAGCTTATATGGTTTTATGAAAACAGAAAAGATCACGATTTTATTAAAGGGCTTATAAATTTTGAAAAAATAAGAAAGGAAGGCTATATTATTTTAAAAACCCATGTTACAGAAGTTAAGATAGTAATAAAAGGTTATGAGTATATTATAGATTATTACATGAAGTTACAGCATTTTCATAATCTCATGGCCGAAAAATACAGTCCACTTCCAGAGCATTATAAGAAATCAAAAAATGGTTACCCTTGCGATTTATTAGTGTATTTAAAATTGCATAATAAGCATTTGGATATTGTTGAAAAATATCAAAAATAATTAGACTAAAGTTCTCATACTTCTGGAGTAGTAGCTTTAGAGTTTATCTTAACTTAGGTTTGATCATTTTTGGAAGAACAAAAAGGTTACAGCGTTATCTTCACTTTGTAAAGAGACCCAGGTATTTAGATAAAGCACAGTTTAAAGCCTTAATCGAACTTTATCCTAATTGTTATATTAATCACGGAAGAGAGCCTTTAGGTAATGGTATTTTTGAATGTTTGGGCAATACTATCTTTTATTGTTATCATCAGCCCATTCTTCATAGTTTTCGTACTGATCTTCATTAAGGATGTTCTTTAAGATATTAGATTCGACTTCAATACGTTTGTTTGCAGAGTGTTTTTCGAAAGAATCCTCTGTTTCAGAATCCCACCATTTGGTTAATGCTGTTTCGTAACGTTGTTGTTGCATATCGGTCATTTTAAACCTTGCATAGAGTTCCATTTGACGTTCAGGGCTGTTAAGGTTCCAGTTTTCGTTTATACTGTCTGTTTTTTCTTCGTAGGTATAAGTGTCTTCCTTGAAGTTTCCATCCGACTCATAGTTCCGCGTATCGGTGAGTTCTTCGTTCATTGGGTTTCTGGTCTCTAGAATGCTTTTCTCTGACGTTTCATTTTTACAAGAAAAAGAAAGTGTTACTAAGGTTATTGCAAAAATGTTATAAAAGTATTTCATTATGTTAGTCTTTAAATTCCGACTAAAAGTACAACCTATAGAATAGGGTTTTTAGCTCAAATCATTTAAAAGTTAGTGCATTAGGTTATTGTATTTGTTATTTAATCTTTTTCAATTTTAGAGATTAATCGTTTTGTTGTGACTCCATGTAGTAAAATGGATAGTAAAATGATCAATGCGACGATAGAGAATATGTGATTGATATCTTTAAAGTTACCATGTTTAATGGCATAAGTGAGGTAAAACACAGAACCGATACCGCGGATGCCAAAAAAGGATATGGCCCATTTTTTTTTAGAAGTGAGTTTAGCTTTGTACAAGCTAAAATAGCCTAAAAAGGGACGTGCAATGCACACTAAGAAAGTACCAAATGCTATTGTGGCAATGGAGTTGAAGTTAAGGATGCCACCGACTAAAGAGCCCCCAAAGAAAATCATCCAAAAGATAATAAGAAACTTTTCTACGTTAGTGATGAAGTCTAAGCTTGGGTCGCTTTCAGTTGTTTTGTTTTTAGTATGTTGGTGGTAGTGTGCAAAAAGGCCAGCCATAAAAACACTTAGAAAGCCATAGCCATCTAAAATCTCTGCGAGCCCGTATGAAATTAGGGTTAACGAAAGCGCTACGAATGCTTGGTGTACTTTTAAGAGGTTATATTTAGCTAGCTTACATGTGAAGTAACTGTAGGCGAAACCGATAGCGACCCCCACCAATAGCCCAACGGTAATTTTAAAAAGCATGTAGTACCACAGCCATTCTTTCCATTCTTGGATGCCTAAAGTTCCGTTTTGAGACCATACAATAGCTAGAAATACAAAGGGAAAAGCTAGGCCGTCATTGAGTCCGGCTTCTGCGGTAAGATTATACTGAACGCCTACATTTTTAGTGTCGATAGTTTGTTTTTTATTGAGTTGTATTTCTGACGCTAAAGCAGGGTCTGTAGGCGCTAAAACCGCAGCTAATAGTAAGGCCACCGGCCCATCAAACTCTAAAAGGTAATAGGCGATTAGAAAGACGACCAACATGAATAAAGGCATGGTAAAGCCGAGTAAGCGTAAGGGCATAAGCCACTCTCTCCATGAGTAGTTAAGTCCGATTTTTAGACCCGCCACCATTAAGCTGATAATGACGACTAATTCTGAAAACCTTAAAGTGATATCAATATCCCAGACGGGGTTTGGCCAAGGGAGCGGGGTTTTTAAATAATACAAAATGGCTCCTAATAGTAATAGGGGAATTGTGAAACTGATTCTGAATTTTTTTAATAAGATGGGAAGGAAACTCGCTAGAAGTGTTGCGATACCAATAATGAGCAAAACAGTGTAATAATTTTTCATGGTTGCTGTGTTTATCACCGTTAAATTTTGAAAACTTTAGGGTTTAGAATCTTATTTATTCATTGCGATTCAAAACTCTTTATATTTTTTTTAATCTATTGACTCAGTTCCGTTTTTTAGTGGCTTATTTGGTTAGATAGGTGGTGATTGTGAGGTTTTAGTAAATTTATTCCTCTTAAAAAGGTCTTTCATTTATTATAACTTCTTGCTTCTCTCTTGCTTCACTCTTGTTTTACTCTTATTTTATTCCTGTTTTATTGTAGCTTTTTTCTTGTTTAAGAGGTGCCTGATTGTTCTTATTGTTTTTGTTCTTTTTTAGTTTTTTTTTAGTTCTTTTTTAGTTCTTTTTTCGTTTTTAATGCGTTTTTAATGCGTTTTTAATGTGGTTTTAATGCGGTTTTTGGTGGTTAGCTGTTATTAGAATTGTTAGATTTCTGTTTCTTACATGTCTGACTTTTTAAATTACTAGTGGTCTGACCCGAGGCTTACCCGAGGTACACCCGACGCATACCCGACGTAGCTCTTGTTTGGAGTGTTGCTAAATGGTTGTTTGTGTCGGTGGTGCATTGTGAGGTTTTCATTTTTATAGAATTCTTAATTGGATTTCGGGTGTTGGTGTTATTTCTTCAGTTTAGGTTGTGTTTTTTATTTGAATTTTAGAACATTATTTTAAAATGGGCTGTTTTATTGTAAACACCTACAAATGAATTGTTTGTTTTTTGAACTGTTTTTTATGCGTCTGGTTTCTAGTTGTTAGGTAAAGTGATCGTTTACTAGCTGTAAGATTTGGATTTATAGTCGGCTAGTTTTAACCCATTCTAGATCGGTATTCTTCCTTAATTTACTTTATTATACTAAAAAGTTTTGGGTATTTACCGCGATATGTTATAGCTACTTTATGCCATAGGTTGTCCGTGTCTAAAATTTTAATTATTAATGAGAATAACAATTCATTTATTAGATTAAAGGGGACTTTGGATGGTTTGCTCTTTTTTGCTGGTGGTAGTGTGTAAAAAGGCCCGCCATAAAACCACTTAGAACACCCTAACCTTCCAAGATTTCTGCGTATCTGTATGAGATTAGGGTTAAAGAAAGCGCTACGAATGTTTGGTGAACTTTTAAGACCTTATATTATGCTAGCTTATATGTGAGAAGTCGCTGTAGGTGAAACCGAAAGGGACCTCCACCAATTAGGTGTTAAAAATCTTTATCTTTTTTTAATCCTATTAACTCTGTTTTGTTTTTTAGTGTCTAATTTACTTGTTTAAGTGTGAGTTATGGGTTTTAAGGTTTTTAAATTCCTTATATGATAAGGAGCGTTTTAAACCGTTGTTGCGCTATTCTTTAGAGAGTTGGTCTAAGAACATTTTAATGGACACCTCTGTAGGTATGTTTAGTTTTTTCTTTAATCGGCTTCGGGCTACTTTTACCGTATCTGGTGTTACATTTAAGATGGTGGCCGTTTCTTTTATAGACAAATTCATTTTAGTTAATAAGCAATAGCGAATTTGTGTATCTGATAGGTTTGGATATTTGTTTAGTAATTTAGCCGACATGGTTGGGTATTCAGATTCTATTCTTTTTGTAATAATAGATACATCAGAAGCAGATTTAATAAGGTCGTTTACTTTTTGCTTAGCAGCTTCTAACTTTGGTATTACTGGTTTTTTTATTTCGTTTAGTTCGTTTTTAATTAATGTTAGTGTTTCTATACGTTGTGATAATGCAATAGCAGAAGCTTCAAGTTCGTTTTCACGAAGTATAATTTTTTCTTCAAGTAATTTTTTCTCATTATTCATTAGAACTTCTATAATTTTTTCTCCTTTTTTATATTTTCTAAATAATAGAATACTTCCTAATAGTAAAATTATACTTGCAAGTATGGCACTAATAGTTAAATAATAGAGTTCCTGTTTTTTGTTTTTAATTTCTAACAACTCCATGTCGAAAAGCATTTGTTGACTTTTTTGTTTTTCTTTGAGGAGTTTTATGTTAGAGTCAATATAATTGGAAAGCGCTTTTTTTTCATTAGATCTTAAACTGTCCACTAATGCATCTTTTTTTTGATATATATCTACAGCTTTTAAATATTGCTTATTCTCTGTGTAATATTCAGCCAGTCTATCGTAGGAATCTTTTTTATATTCAGAGCCATGTGCAAGTTTAGAGGCTTCTTTTCTGTAGGTAATTGCTTTGTCTAGATTTCCTGCCGCATGATAGAATGTGCTTAAATAAGCCGTGTTATTAAAAATAAGCTGATAGTCTTTGTTTTCTAAGCAATATTTTCTCACAGCTAGGGCCGAGTCAATGGCCTTTTGGATATCGCCTAAGTTATAATAATCATTTGCTAACTTATTTTTAGTCCACCAGATTTCTGGAATGTCATTATTTTTTATGGCTAATTTTAATAGTTCTTTATGTAAAGGATAGCTTTTTTCAGGTCTTTTTTTGTGAACATAATTTGCAGAAATATTTTTTAATAAAAGCTTTTTTGTAAAATCGCCTACATTAACAGTATCTTTTAATAACGGGGTCAGTACTTCGAGTGCTTTATCGTATTGGAATTTGTGGTAGTAAATTTCAGCGATTGAGATGTTGTAGGCTATAAATAATTTTGTATCTCCCTTTGAAATTAATGGATAAACCTTAAAATAGCTTTTTAAGCCTTGTTCGGGCAATCCAAATCCATTAGCTAATATTTGCCCTTTATTTAAATAATATTGAGGAAGTTTTAATCTTTTAATTAGTAGGGTATCTTCTTTTATACTTTTTGTAGCCATTTTTGTTTCAAAAAGATCGGCATAATGTAAAACACTATCAATATTTGGTTTTGAATTTACGCCATAATACCACATTAATGATTTATAAGCGGAAAGTATGCCTTGGTCGTAAGATAGTTTTTTTGATTGTCTTAAAAGTTTGTTATGCACAAAATAAGCTTCTTCAGAAGCTTGTCCGTAAAATTGATTGTGTAAACTGTCTAAATCACTAATTTTAATTAAGGGTTCATTATTTTGCGCATAGCATGTGTTACCAAAAAGGAGGGTAAAAAAGAGTATGCTTGATTTTTTTAAGGTATTTAAAAACATAATTACTTTATGATTTTGTTCGTTTGAGATGCTAATTCTTCTCCAAAAAAAAGAGTTGTTATTTTTCTTTTTGAATCCAGAGATTATTTAAATCTTATAATGATAATAAAAGTTTATCATATAATTAAGGCATTTAAATTTATATGGATTTTTTTGTGATAATCATGATTTTGGAGTGATTTTTTATTGAAATCAATGCGTTTTTAAGCCTTATATTGAACTCTAATGTTTTTATTTTTTAGAGTCGTTCATATGTTAATTTTTTTGCTTGTCATTATTTTTTTAGGTAAGCACTACTTTAGTTGCCGTTGTTTTTTTTAAGATAAATTCAAGTAAAAGTCCGAAGTTTTACTTAATTCTCATTTATTTAGTAATATCTCGTTATTTTTTGTTGTAATTTATTTATTTTGTTAACAAGTTGTTTTTCAGGTTTTTGCGCTTATTTTTTTTTATTAATTTTAACATGATTACCTTTTGATAACCCTTAAAATTCAAAAATAAGGAAGATAATGTTCAACTTGAGCTTCATAAGTTTAAAATATTTAATTCTCTTTAAGAAGATTCCGTTTTTAAACTAAAAAAAAACACTAACTATTTAATCTTGACTTTATGAAAAAAATTACTTTTCTATTTATTCTAATGATTGCTTTTTGTTGGCAGTCTAATGCTCAATTTACAGAGAGCTTTGAAACCGAAATACCAGCGACATGGACTATTTTAGATCTTTCTAGTACAAATGGTTGGGTCTGGGATGATACACCAGAAGATGAAGGTGCGCAAGATGGTGTTGCTATTGCAAGGATTGAATCGGGATATGACGCTGCTAACGATGATTACTTAGTTACACCTCAAATTTCGGTGACTTCTGGTTTAAACGATAGATTAACATTTTATACCAAATCAAGAAGTGGTTTGTTTTCAGAGCCTTACGAGGTATTGTTGTCTACAGCCACAGCTACTGCTACGGACTTTACTGTAATTCTACAGTCAGAAAGCGAAGCTCCTGATGAATGGACTAAAGTGACTTTGGACCTTTCTTCTTATAATGGACAATCGATTTACGTTGCAGTTAGGACAACATCTTATAGTAATTGGGAATTATTTGTTGATAATTTTGTAAACGACACATTCCCTGCATGTATGGAGCCTACAGATTTAACAGTGATAAATACATCTAATGTCACGGCCGATTTAGCCTGGACAGAGAATGGTACAGCTACTTCTTGGAATTTGGAAGTTGTTGATATTACTGCAGGTGGATCTGTAACGGGTGCTTCAACTGTTAGTGGCGTTACTAACCCTTATACTTTATCTGGTTTAACGGCTAATAACGATTATGAATTTTATGTGCAAGCTGATTGTGGCGCAGAAGGGCCATCTATTTGGGTAGGTCCAATGGCATTTACGACGACTTGTGAAGCTTTTACAGCTCCTTACACTCAAAATTTTGAGAATGCTGGTGGTATTCCAGATTGTTGGACAATGTCTAGTGATTCAGGAGAAGAAGATTGGTTTTTTAGAGATTCTGGTCCAAATCATGTAGGCGATGGTGGTGACATAACAGGGGCTACACTATCAAATGGCTATTATGCTGTTTGTGATGCGTCGAGTAGCCATGGTCCTAGATATTTATTGAGTCCTATAGTGGATGTAAGTACATTAACAACACCAGAATTACGTTTTTATGAACTGAGTAATGCTGAGGATTCAAATAATGCACAATTAGATGTCGAAGTTTGGGATGGTGCTGCGTGGAATCTTATGGCAACATATAATACAAATACAGTGGATTGGGAATTGAAATCTATAGATCTAAGTGGTTTAACATTTACTGGGCCAACACAGGCACGTTTTACCTTTTCTGAACCTAATGGAGGTGGTGATGATGATATTGCTATTGATGATGTTATTTTTGATAACCCTATAGCTTGTATTTTTCCTGCAGATTTAACAGTTGCAAATGTTACGGCTACAACAGCAGATTTGGTATGGACAGAAACTGGTACTGCTGTAGCTTGGAATATTGAAATTGTTAATCTAACTGCAAGCGAAACTGCAACAGGTGTGGCAACACTATCTGAAGTTACTAATCCATATACAATAACTGGTTTATTGCCAAATACCAATTATGAATTTTATGTACAGTCAAATTGTGGTGCCACCGATGGAAATTCGTTTTGGATAGGACCAGTATCATTTCAAACGGATTGTAATGCGCTTACAGCGCCTTATACAGAAGGTTTTGATAATGGTGGTGCTATACCAGAATGTTGGAGAATGTATAGTGATTCGGGTGAGGAAGATTGGATTTTTCAAGATTCAGGATTAAGTCATGTTGGTGATCATGGTGTACTAATAGGAAGTACAGTGACAGGAGGTTTCTATGCCGCAGCAGATGCTTCTCAGGATCATGGTCCTAGATATTTGTTGAGCCCTTTAGTAGATGTAAGTACATTGACAACACCAGCATTAAGTTTTTATGAAATAAGTAATTCTGAAGATTCAGAAAATGCACAACTAGATGTCGAAGTTTGGGATGGTGCAGCTTGGAATCTAATGGCAACTTATAATACAAATACAGTAGGTTGGGAATTGAAAACTTTAGACATTAGTGGTTTAACGTTTACCGGACCAGCACAAGCGCGTTTTACATATTCTGAAGTTATTGCGCCTGGTGATGTTGACGATGATATTGCTATTGATGATGTTACTTTTGGAGAGGCGCCTGCTTGTATGGCTCCTACAGATTTATCTGTATCAAATATTACATTAACTACAGCAGACGTCGCGTGGACAGCTAATGGTAATGGTACTACTTGGAATATTGAAGTTGTTAATTTAACAGCAGGTGAAACAGCTACAGGAGTAGCAACAGTAACAGGAGTTACAAATCCTTATACTCTTACAGGTTTAACAGCTGATAACCATTACGAAGTTTATGTGCAGGCCGATTGTGGTGCAGAAGGAGTTTCTTTATGGGTAGGTCCGTATCCATTTGCAACTGCAATTATTCCTCCAGCTTGTGGTGGTCTTTTTGTAGATGGTGGTGGTAGCGATGGTAATTATTCGGAATCTGAATTTTCGTCTTCGACTATTCTTCCAGATTCAGCCGGAGAAGCCGTAACTATTACATTTACATATGTTGATATAGAGGTTGATACTTTTGGTACAGGTGAGCAAGATGGTTGTTATGACTATTTAACTATTTATAATGGGCCAGATAATACCTATCCTGTTTTAGCACAAACATTGTGTGGGCAAGACAGTAGTAATGGCGATAATACAATTGTAGCCGATAGTGAACTTCATGTTGGTGATTCTTTTACCTCTACAGATGCATCAGGAGCCTTAACTATTGAGTTTAGATCTAATCCTTATACTAATTTAACAGGTTGGGAAGCAACAGTGTCTTGTGCTACTTTAAGTATTGACGATCTGGTTAACGAATCTGCATTTACTTACTATCCTAATCCAGTTAAAAACACGTTGTCATTGAATGCTCAAAAAAGTATTGAAAATATAATAGTGTACAATATGTTGGGGCAAAAGGTGTTACATACAGCTCCTAATAGTATTGCAAGTGAGTTAGATATGTCTAGCTTAAGTACTGGTACTTATTTTGTTAAGGTTACTATTGAAAGTGTGACGCAAACGATACGCGTAATTAAACAATAAATTTATTAAAGCACACAGAAGCCACTTAATTTTACTATGTGGCTTTTGTTGTTTTTATTGATTTAGGGTTTAACAGTTGTCTGTTTAAAAATTGACTAATTTTTTTATCGCATTAAATAAAAAATAAAATGAAAAAGAATATCTTCAAACTGACCTTTTTAGCTTTCTGTTTGCTTGGGAGTTCAATAGCTTTATGTCAAACCATACCCTCACCAGTTGGGGTGTCTTGTTCTTCTAATAATTCTACTTACGTATTTACAGAAGAATTTGATGATTCTGATGGATGGGTAGGGGATATCACAACTAATAATATTGGTGGTAATTGGGAAGTGCCCGGTAATTCTGATAGTAGTGGAACTGGGCCAAGTTCAGCATTTAGCGGTTCACATTATATGAATTATGAAGCATCAGGTAATGTTAACCAGGCCTCATCATCAATAATTAGTCCCGTTATTGATCTTACTACAGCTACAGATGGGGCAGAATTGTCTTTTTATCTGCATGCTTATGGTGATAATATGGGAGAATTAGAAGTTGGAGTTTCTACTTCAATTTCGGGCCCCTTTACAAATGTATTTACATGGACAGGTGAATTACAGACTTCTAGTTCTGAAGCTTGGGTTCCGGTAGGTGTTAATTTGGATGCTTATCTCGGACAATCTATATATCTTAGATTTAAGAATACACGAATCACTCTTAGTAGTCGAGCAGACATGTCTATAGATTTAGTCCGTGTAGAAACCTGTGGGACATTTTGTATTTCACCAACACTTTCTCTTAACTATGTGAATTCTAATACTTCAAGTGCATCTGCTAGTTTTTATTGGGACGCAAATGATAGTGAAACGTCTTGGGAGTATGTTGTACAACCTTCAGGATCTGGTATTCCAGCTTCGGGTATAGCGTCTACAGTAACCAATATTATTGCAAATGATTTATTGTTTGGAACGGCGTATGAAGTATATGTAAGAGCAAATTGTACCAATGGGAATAGTATTTGGGCAGGACCCTTAACTTTTACGACGCCTATACAAACGAATTTTATAGTAGATTGTAGTGCAGGTCCTTTAGTAGAGTCACTGTGTTATGGAGATGGAGGCGTGACTAACCCTGAAGTATTTACTTTTACGAGTACAGATGGTACTCCTTTAACATTAACTTTTCAGTCTGGTTATGTTCAACAAGGCTGGGATCCATTGGTTGTTATTGATACCGATGGCTCTTCTATAGTTGCTTTTGAGGATTATTTTTTCGGTGACGAAGGTGATTTAACAGGTGTGACCTATACGTCTACAGGAAATAGAATTTCTTTTTATGTTGCTTCAGATGATTTTGTACCATCAAGTTGTGCTAATGGAGATGATCCTATGAGAGGCGGTATTAATTATACCGTTAATTGTGCTACCTGTACAAATTCAGAATCAACCTTTACAATTGTAGATGATTGTGATACTGGTGATCAGTTTTTATTAGATGTTAATGTTACCTCTTTAGGTACTGCTTCATCTTTAACCTTATCTAATAACATAGATTTAAATACGACCACTATAAATGCCGTTGGAACTTATCAAATTGGACCCTTTCCTTTCTTTACCGATGTCATCTATACTTTAAGTAATGACCAAGATATTAATTGTGTATATGATAGTTTACCCATAGTAGTAAGAGCTTGTCTTCCCGAAAATGATGAGTGTTTAAATGCTGAAATAGCAGTCGTAAATACAGGTGATGATTGTACGCTATTAAATTATGGGACTATATTATCTGCAACGCCATCTAATGTCTCAGGAACATCTTGTGAAGGAGACCCTGATGATGATGTGTGGTTTCAGTTTGTCGCTTTAAATGATATTCAAATCATAGAGTTTATAAATATTGTAGAAAACGAAGTATCTTCAGGTCTTAATCATGCCGTTTACGAAGGTGCTTGTGGGAGTCTTAATGAATTGTATTGTTCAGATTCAAACTCTAGTGTTACCCCTCAATTGACCATTGGTGACACTTACTATATTAGAGTATTCTCAGCAGGCTCTGAAGATGAAAACGTCACTTTTGATTTATGTATAAGAAAAGGTTTTAATAGTATAGAAGTAAGCGATAATGTATATACTGTAGACGAATTAGTACGCGATATCTTGTTTAATAGTCCCTGCGCTCAAGTCTCTAATATTACTTATTCTACAGGTATTAATTTTGATGATAGTCAGCCTAATGGTATTGGTTATTTCTCTATGGATGGTGATGGTTTTCCTTTTGAAGAAGGCCTATTATTAAGCACAGGACATGTTGTAGAGGCCGCAGGACCCAATGATGAATTAATAAATTCGGGAGGAACATCGTGGCTTGGAGATTCAGATTTAGACGATCTTTTAGGGGTATCCTCTAGAAATGCAACTATAATTGAATTTGATTTTGTGCCATTATCAAACACTATTAGTTTTGATTTTATGATGGCTTCAGAAGAATACACAGGAGCAACAGGCGGAACAGATGAGTGTACGTATTCAGATGCTTTTGCTTTTCTCTTAACGGATGCAGAAAACAATACCACCAATTTAGCTGTAATACCGGGGACTACAACACCGATTTTAACAACAAATATTCATCCAGAAAATGCGTCTTGTCCAGCGATTAATGAGGAGTATTTTGGAGAATACATCACTGAAGATTTACCACCAATGAATTTTAATGGTAGAACCGTTGTTTTTACAGCTCAATCTCCTGTGGTTATTGGTGAAACCTATCATATTAAATTGGTTGTAGCAGATGATGCAGATACACAATACGATACCGGTATTTTTCTTAAGTCTGGTAGTTTTGATATTGGAGAGTTAGACTTAGGTGATGATATTACTATTGAAGCAGGTACAGCAAGTTGTTTAAATGAACCTATGGTTTTAGACACCAACTTGCCTAATCTTGAACATTATTGGTTTAAAAATGGGTTACTTCTTGCTGATGCTACTGGATCTGTTATAACGGCTACAGAACCAGGAGTCTATACAGCGCAAGTCATATTTTCTAGTAACTGTATTCTTAGTGATGAAATTGTCGTTGAGTTTTTAGCTGTCCCAGTCGCTAATCCAGCCATTGATTTAATAGAATGTTCAACAACCAATCAAGCGCTATTTAACCTCGAAGAGAATGACAGTTATATTTTAGGATCTCAGAATGCTTCAGATTATACTATTAGCTATCATGTTTCAGAACAAGATGCTATAGATCAGTTAAGTCCATTACCATCTGTTTATAGTAATATTTCAAATCCTCAAGTTGTTTATGCGAGAATAGAAAATAATAATTCGGGATGTTTTTCTACAACCTCATTTTCTCTAATGACTACAGCTCCCTCACATACAGCATTGAGTGTAGATTTTATAGCATGCGATTTTGATAATGATGGCTTTGCTAGTTTTAATTTAGAGGATCATGATTTCGAAATTCTTAACGGTCAAGAAGCTTCTCAATATCATGTGTCTTATTACACCTCAGAAGCCGAAGCTATATCTGCTACAAATGCATTGTCAGGTTCTTATGACAGTACCGGCGAAACTCTTTTTGTAAGAGTAGAGTCTGTCGATTTCTCAGATTGTTATGTTACCAATAGCTTTGATTTAGTTATTGGCAATCAGCCGATAACCAATTTTTCATCAGATGTAGATTATGAAGTCTGTTCTAATGCTTCATCTCCCATAGATATTGAAGCCATTCCTGAAAATTATTCATTATCTGAAGTGTCTATAAGCTGGTATCGAGATGGTGGTTTAATAGCTGATGAAACTAGTTTGACTCTCCCTGTTTTAGAAGCTGGATTATATGAGATTGAAGTCCTATTTAATGCTACAGGATGTATAGGTGTTGCTGAGTTTACAATAATAGAGTTAGAGACTTGTGTTTTTCCAGAAGGTATTTCACCAGGTGTTACACCAGGTCAAAACGACACGTTTGACTTAAGTAGTTTTGGTGTCACTAAGCTAGAAATATTTAATAGATACGGAACACTTGTATATTCTAAAGATAATTATAGAAATGAGTGGCATGGTCAAACAAACGATGGGGATGATTTACCTGTAGGCACTTATTTCTACACCGTTATTTATGAAGGTGGAGCAAAATCTAAAAGTGCTTGGGTTTATATTAACAGATAATCAAAATAAAAAACTAATCGAATCAAATACTTATAATGAAAAAACTCACTATTATAGTGGTCTTGCTTTTAGCATTTAAAATGCACGGACAACAAGACCCTCAGTACACTCAGTACATGTATAATATGAACATAGTAAATCCTGCTTATGCTGGATCAAAAGAAAACCTTTCTTTTGGACTATTATACAGAAATCAATGGACTAAGATTGATGGGGGACCTGAAACAGGAACATTTTTTGGACATACACCACTTGGTAATAACCTAGGCTTAGGTCTGTCTTTAATCTCAGATCATATTGGGCCGGTTACAGAAACCAATGCTTATGTAGATCTTTCGTACACTCTAAAGCTTGGCGGTGAACACCGCCTTGCCTTTGGTGTAAAAGCCGGTGCTACATTTCATGATATCGGTTTAACAAGTTTAGATGTTGTAGATCCAACTGATGCATTCTTTTCTCAAGATGTTAATGAGGTCACTCCAAACGTTGGTGCTGGATTATTTTACTATACCGATAAATACTATGTGTCTTTATCTGCACCTAACTTATTATCATCAGTGCATTTAGATGCAAATGGTTATAAAATAGGATCTGAAACGCAACACTACTTCTTATCTGGTGGTTATGTGTTTGATATTTCACCTAATACAGAACTTAAACCTTCTGTAATGGTAAAATCTGCTTTTGATGCACCTACGTCTTTTGATGTTAACTTAAATGCTAGATTCTTTAAGAAATTTGAAATAGGAGCTTCTTACAGATTAGATGATTCGTTTTCTGGTTTAGTAAACTTTGCTATTACACCGTCTGTAAGAATTGGTTACGCATACGATGCTATAACATCAGACATTAAAGCGTACGCGCCTGCATCTCATGAGATCATGTTATTATTTGATCTTAATTTCCCAAAACGTGTTTCTCGTTCACCTAGATACTTTTAATCAGTTAAGCTAAAACAATTATGAAAAACTTTAATACATTATTACTTATTACGTTGATGAGTGGCTTTTGCTTAACTGCTCAAAACAAAGACACAAAAAAAGCAGATAAACATTTTGACCGTTACGAATTTGTAAAGGCTGTAGATGATTATAATAAGCTTGTTGAAAAAGGAAAAGCAGACAGCTATGTTTACGGACAATTAGCAGAAAGTTATTATAACATTTTTAATACCGTAGAAGCAGAACGCTGGTATGCTAAAGCTTTAGAAACTTCAAGTGATCCTGAAATGGTTTTTAAGTACTCACAAATGCTCAAGGCTAATGGAAAGTATGAAGCATCTAATGTGCAAATGGATAAGTTTGCAACCTTGCGCCCTGCTGATAATAGAGCTACAGCTTATAGAGCCAACCCTGATTACCTCCCTAAAATTTTAGAACAAGGTAAAAAGTTTAATGTGCAAAATGCAGATTATAACTCTGAACAGTCAGACTTTGGTGGACTAACGAATGATGGTAAATTATATATTACTTCTGGTCGTAATGATCATAGAAAAAACTATGGTTGGAATGATCAACCGTTTTTAGATATCTATACCATTACTAAAAATACAGATGGTACTTCACAGGAAGCTACATTAGCAAACGATGAGATTAATACCAAATATCATGAAGGTTTAGTCTCTTTTTCTCCAGATGGTAAAACAATGTATTTTTCAAGAGAAAGTTATTTTGAAAAAGACTACGAAAAAGATTCAATTAGCAGCGCTAGATTTAGTCAACTTTATTTATTTAAAGCCACTAAATTAGGTGATGATTGGGATACTGTAGAACCTTTAGCTATTAACAGTGAAAACTATTCTGTAAAAAATCCTTCAGTAAGTGCAGATGGTAAAACAATATACTTTGCCTCTAATATGCCAGGTGGATATGGAAACTTTGATATCTACAAAGCTCCTATTAATATAGATGGTACTTTAGGAGCACCTGTTAACATGGGACAAAAAGTAAATACTGAAGCACAAGAAATGTTCCCATACATTAGTAGTAACAATACCTTATATTTCTCATCTAACGGGCATTTAGGTCTTGGTGGATTAGATGTGTTTTACACAAAAGAAATCGATGGTAAAATGGCTACAATTCGTAATGTTGGCGTTCCTATAAACAGTAATACTGATGATTTTGCCTTTATAATTGACGAAGAAAATGACCAAGGTTTAGTATCTTCTAACAGAGCTGGCGGAAAAGGAAGTGATGATATTTATGAATTTAAAAAACTACAACCGCTTTGTGATGTATTAATTAATGCTACAGTTTTAGATGATAAAACACGTGAGCCAATTGCAGGTGCAACAGTAACATTATTTGATGCAGAAGGTAATAAGGTTGTTTCTAAAACATCAAACGCAGAAGGTCTTGTTGAATTCATGATAGAATGTGAAGAAAACACAGAATTGGAAGTTGTTATGGATGGTTTTGACAGTAAAAAAGTACAAGTCAAAGGCACAAATGAAGAAGAAAACAATGTTCAAATTTCTTTAGATCCTATCGAAAAATTAATCTTAGCTGAAACTATAGATTTAGCTCCGATTTTCTTCGAATTTGACAAGTCTAACATTACTGCACAAGCCGCATTTGAATTGGATAAATTGGTTCAGATTATGAACAAATATCCTGAAATGAAAATTTATGCAACCTCTCATACAGATTCTAGAGGACCTGAATCTTATAATACAGGTCTTTCTGATCGTAGAGCTAAAACTACGGTACAGTATGTAATCTCTAAAGGTATTGACGCATCTCGTATTACAGGTGAAGGTAAAGGTGAAACAGAACCTAAAGTAGATTGTTCTACTGGATGTACTAAAGCACAACACGCTGAAAACAGACGTTCTGAATTTATTATTGTAGATCCTCTACAACAATAATTAAAGCGATAAGTTGTGAAAGAAAAATTAGAACATCATCATCATCATCATCATCATTGGTTGAAATTTGAATTAATTGAATTCTGTAAGAACAATGAATTGTGTACTCAGGGCAATAAAATTCAGCTTAAAGAACGAATTGAAGCCTTTTTCAATACAAAAGAAAAAAATGAGATGTCTAAGTCTTTATTAAAAAACAAGCGCAGAATTATAAGAAAAAAATAAGTAAGTGTAAGGTTATTCGTCTTTTAACTTATTTTAATTCTAGGGTGCTTAAGCTTTCTAAGCTGAGCACCTTTAAATGATTAGCTTTCCATCTGTCACATTATTTATGTTATACTATACCACTAACTCATTTCGCTAACGGGGGGAGTGTATTTATTCCAATTCTATTAATAAGCGGCTTTACTATTTATTTTAAAATCAATTTAGAGTGAAAAAAATTATATGCATATTTATGTTTTTAGTTATTAAAGTAGGATTCTCGCAAGATCTTTTAATGCAAGATGGCACCTTTAATCGCTGTGCTCCAGATTTCTTTTATGATTCAGGTGGAGCATTAGATTCTTATTCAGATAATGAAAGTTATGTCACTACGATATGTCCAGAAAATAGTGGTGATCGTCTTAACGTTAATTTCGTCGAATTTTTAACACAACTTAATGTAGATTTTTTAACCATATATGATGGAGATGATGTGTCGGCTGATATTATTGGAGTATATACGGGGGTTTCTTCACCAGGTTTTGTTTCGGCATCAGAAAGTAATACTTCAGGCTGTTTAACTTTTGCGTTTACAAGTAATGAAACAGGAACTATAAATGGATGGAAGGCAGAACTATTGTGTATTACACCTTGTCAGGAAATTACGCCGTTAATTAATAATACAACACCTGCACCAAATGAATCTGGTGTAATTGGTATATTACCAGGGGAAACGGTTAATTTTTTAGGAAGCGCAATATTTCCTTTGGATGACTCAGGCGCCACTTATTACTGGGATTTTGGAGATGGAAATACAGCAACAGGAACAGAAGTTTCAAATACATTTTCAACTGATGGTACTTTTATCGTAATATTAACAGTTACCGATAGTAATCCATTAGGGTGTTCTGAAGTTACAACAATTCCTGTTTTTGTCATGGGGCCTAATGTCATAATAGATCAAACTATATTTACTCCAGAAGAATTAATAGCTGACGTGCTAATTAATAGTCCTTGTGCCTCTGTGTCTGACGTCACTTGGTCTACAGGCTCAAGTATTAGTAGCTCTCAGCCTAACGGTATTGGCTACTTTTTTGGAGATGGAATACGTTTTCCTTTTAGTGATGGGATTCTTTTAAGTTCAGGCGAGGCCAGTGATGCAAGAGGGCCTAACAATCTTGATTTAAGCAATGGTTCTAATGTTTGGGGTGGAGACGATGAATTAGATGCTGCTTTGGGTGTCAATTCTCATAATGCTACATTTATCCAATTCAATTTTATTCCTTTAGCAGATACTATAAGTTTTGAGTTTTTAATGGCTTCAGAAGAGTATGATATGGGCTCTTTTGAGTGTCTCTATTCAGATGCTTTCGCTTTTTTATTAACAGATTCCGATGGTAATGTTTCTAATTTAGCCGTAATTCCAGAGACCAACTTACCCGTATTGGTGACTAATATCCACCCCGATAATGGTGAAAGTTGTGGAGGGGCAAATGAGGACTATTTTGGGGAATATATACCCTACAATCAACCACCAATAGCATTTGATGGTAGAACCGCAGTATTTACAGCACAATCTGCTGTTGTCCCTGGAGAAAATTATACTATAAAATTAGTCATTGCTGATGATAGAGATAATAATTATGATTCAGGAGTATTTCTAAAAGCAGGAAGCTTTGATTTAGGAGGTGATTTAGGTGATGATATTACTATTGAAGCAGGTAGTGCACAATGTGGAGGAGCAGAAATTATATTAGATACCTCAGCACCTTTCGCAGATCATGTTTGGTATTACGCTGCAGATCCTTCAGAACCAAATAATAGAATAGAGATTGAAGGGGAAACAAGTTCTATGCTTACAGTGACAGAAACGGGTCTATACTCGGTAGATGTAGCGTTTGGGGCCATATGTCAATTTTCAGATTCTATTTTAGTTGAGTTTATAGAGAATCCAGTAGTAAATCTAGCTCCAGATTTGGTTATATGTAGTAGTACCGGTACTGAAGAGTTTGATTTGTCTGACAATAATGATCATGTATTAGGCGAACAAAGTTCTGAAGCATACACCGTTACCTACCATCTTACCGAAGACGATGCAATTGCTAATTTAAATCCGTTACCAGACCTTTACACTAACGTGTCTAATCCGCAAACTCTGTGGGTGCGTTTAGCCGATGTATCTCAAACATGTGCTGTAACGACCTCATTTGAGTTGTTTGTAGTTTTGGCTCCAGATATCAACGCTGTATTAGATTTAGAGACCTGCGATGATGAATTAAATGATGGATTAGCAACTTTTGAATTAGGCGATCAAACAGCTACAATTTTAGGATCACAATCTGCGGCAAATTTTGAAGTCACTTATTATTTAACAGCAGAAGATGCTGATTTAGGAAGCAACGCTTTACCGCTAACATATACTAATACTGTAAATTCACAACCTATTTATGTAAGAGTAGCGCGTATTGGAGATTCAGGATGTTATAATTCGTCAGCAACACCATTATTTAATTTAGTCGTTAATACCAGAGCATTGGCCACAGCTCCAATAGATTTAGACATGTGTGATGATGTTAGTGGAGATGGAGTTGCGACGTTTAACTTAAGTCATCAAGAAGCAACAATCTTAGGAGCACAAGATGCTTCTGTTTTTGATGTTAGTTTTCATGCTAGTCAAGATGATGCAGAAAATAATGTTGGAGTCTTACCAACGAGTTATGAAAATACAAGTTCACCAAATACACAAACGATTTATGTTCGAGTAGAAGATCCATTATATCCAAGTTGTTATGCAACGACATCTTTTAATTTAATAGTTAATTCATTACCTGTGATCACTGATCCATCAGCCTTAGAAGTATGTGACGATGGTACACCGGATGGTCTTACTGAAATGGATTTAAGTTTGAAGAATTCAGAAATCACAGGAGACAATCCAGATTATACAATTACTTACTATGCGTCAATAACAGAAGCAGAATCAGGTGCTAATCCATTACCAACGCTGTATACAAATACAAGTAATGGGCAATTTATTTTCGCACGCGTAGAAGATAACACTACAGGATGTTCTGTGACTACAAGGTTAGAATTAGTTGTACAACAAGCCCCTGTAGCTTATACCCCTCAACCATTTGTTTATTGTGATCCAGATAACGATGGATATGGGATATTTATGCTTAGTAATTTAGACGCTGAAATTACTGGAGGTGCTTCAGGATTAGATGTTACTTATCATGAAACACAAATCAATGCAGATACTGGAGTAAATGCGATAGATACCTCTTTTGATTATGAAAATATTGTTCAAGATGCTCAAACCTTATACGCACGTATTGAAAGTTCAACGATAACAACAGCCTGTGCAACGATTGTTGTCGTAGAATTGATAGTAGAAGAAACCCCACAATTAACAGTACCAAGCGCGTTAGAATTTTGTGATGACATATCATCAGCAGATGGTTCTATTAGTTTTGATCTTACGAGTAAAACGTCAGAAGTATTAAACGGTCAAGATGAGACGCAATACCTTCTTAGTTATTATACCAGTGAATCTGATGCAGAGTCAGGGACTGATGTAATTGCTAATCCTTCAGCTTATACTAATAGTGTTCCTTTTAATCAAATTATATGGATAAGAGTGGAATATCATACAAGTGCAGGAGGGTGTTATAAAATAACAAGTTTAGAATTAATAGTCAATCCTTTACCTGTCGCAATCCAGCCGACACAATTAAGTTTATGTGATGACTTAGGAGAAACACCAGGAGATGAGTTTACGGTTTTTGATTTAACCGTTAAAGATGATGAAATTACAGGAGGTAATGGAAGTTTGTCTGTAGCGTATTATGAAACTAATGCTGATGCACAGTCTCAAATCAATGTTATTGAAGACCCAACACAATATACTAATACCTCTGTAGATGGATTAAATGCGAACCCACAAACGCTTTATGCGGTAGTTACGGATACAAATACAGGTTGTGTAGATTATGTAACATTGACCATCCGTGTATTACCAAACCCAACGCCAACACCAAGTGAGGATATTCCAAATCTTGAATTGTGTGATGCTGTGAATACCGGTGATGGTGTAGCGGTTTTTGATTTAACAGAAAATGAAGTTTTAATCCTAAACGGAGAAGCAGGTGTAACGGCAAGTTATTATGAAACTCAGGAAGATGCGAATACTGACTCTAATGAAATACCCGATCCAACACAATACACTAATATAGATACGCCAGAACAAGAGATCTATGTAAGAATAACAAGAAACAGTACAGGGTGTTATTCGTTAGTAGACTTTACTATTGTAGTGCATCCTTTACCAGCAGTAGTTCCTGTTACAGATATTGTACAATGTGAATTGTTTACTGACGGAATAGATAGTTTTGATTTAGCCACAAAAGATGAAGAAGTCTTAGGCGGTCAAGATGCTACAGAATTCAGCGTGAGTTATCACGAAAGTTTAGCTGATGCAGAAGCAGGAGAAAATGGGTTATTAAGTCCTTTTAGTAACACAAGTAACCCACAAGAAATCTTTGTAACAATCACCAATACTGCAACGGGTTGTTCAATCAGTACACAAAGTTTTTATATTGAAGTTGATGAGGCGGCACAAGCTAATCCGGATACGAACCCAATATTATATGACATATGTGATGATGAAATTGATGGGGATTACACCAATGGTAGTGCTCAATTCGATTTAACGACAATGGATGCAGATATCTTAGATCTTCAAGATCCTTTAAATTATATCGTAACTTATTATGGAACTCAAGAAGATGCTGATTTAAAAGAGAATCCATTACCAACGTTGTATGAAAACACGGTAAATCCGCAAGTAATTTATGCAAGAGTAGATAATGACACCCCAGATGCGATAACGGGTAACGACACCTCTATATGTTATGCTGTAGCCGAATTAACCCTAGAAGTTAATCCATTACCGGATTTAGATTTAGACGATAGTTATGTCCTTTGTATCAATACAAACGCTACAGAAATCTTAGAGCTTTTAGTTATAGATACTTATTTATCAGCTGCAGATTATAGTTTTGTATGGTATTTTAATACAGTAGAAATGGCAGGGGAAACAGGACCGAGTATAGTTCCATTAGAAGAAGGAACCTATAGCGTTGCTGTTACTGATATCAGTACATCAAGTGAGACTAATTGCGTTATCAGTGATAGCACAGAAGTTATAGAAAGTGAGCCGCCAAGTGTAACCATAGAACTCTTAACACAAGCTTTTGCCGATAACCATGTTTTAGAAGCCACAGCAGTAGGGATCGGAGTCTATGAATACAGTTTAGATGGTGGTCCATGGCAAGACTCAGGTGTGTTTAGTAACGTATCATCAGGAGATCATGAGATCACTGCAAGAGATAGAAACGGATGTGGATTGAGATCATCATCTAAGTTTGTACTAGATTATCCATTGTATTTCACCCCCAATGGAGATGGAGCTCATGAAACTTGGAACATTGAAGGTATTGGTGATAGTGCTGAGATCTATATCTATGATAGATATGGTAAGTTATTACAACAACTAAGTCCAGATGGTGATGGCTGGGACGGCACGTATAACGGTAAACTGATGCCAACAGATGGATATTGGTTTACAGTAGAATACGATGAGCCAAGTACAGGCGAACGTAAAGTATTTAAAGCTCATTTTACATTGAAACGCTAAAGTAAATTTAAATTAAGAAAAAGCCTGAACATTTAATTATGTTCAGGCTTTTTCTATTTATTTTAAAACGTTAACAATTTGCGCTATAAAGAATAGCCACTTTTCTGGCTACTACCTAAACATTATTAGTAACTGTTGCAGGTTGAACGCGTGTTGAAACTCCGTTTGATATTGTTGATAGGGGCTTGGTTTTATTTCTCTATGGCTTATGGAAGTCCTTGGGCGTTTATGAATGCGCTACCGATGCCACACTATTTCTAATTTATCATCAGGGTGGGGCAGATTCTAACAAAAATGAGTTGTTTAAATGCATTATAAAACAATAAGAATACCTAATATATTTCCTCCTTAATCTTACTTCATAGTGGCTTCATGGTGGCTTCATGGTGGCTTCATGGTGGCTTGATCGTGTTGTTTTTTGTGGTTGTACGATTTGTTAAAAAGCTATTGGTCTGCCCCTCGGTTTACCCGAGGTACAACCGACGCATATTCGATGTTGTTCTTGGTTAAGGTGTTGGTAAATCGCTTTTTTGTGTTGTTGGTAAATTTGGTGGTCTTCATTTTTATTGAATTCTTAATGGGATTTCGGGGTGTGGTGCTAATTCTTCAATTTAGGGGCTGTTTTTTTGTTTCAATTTTAGAACATTATCTTAAAAAGGTGTGTTTTATTGTAAAAGGCTATAAATGAATTGTTTGCGAATTAAAATATTTTTTATATGTTTGATTTCTAGTCGTTTGGAAAAGTGATCGTTTGCGCGCTATAAGATCCGGATTTATAGTCGGCTAGATTTAACCAATTCTAGATTGGTATTTCGTCCCTATTTACTTTATATCCCAAAATCGTTTTGGGAATTCAATCCGATATGCTATAATTATAAAAACATGAAGGTCATAAGCTGTTATTATGCGTTTAAGTTAATAATATAATGGATGAAGTTATCTTATGTAAGTTGTTTGAAATACATTGTAAGTGAATATAAAATTTGAGAATTATGGATAATGAATTTGCAAAACATGAAAAGGATTATATGAAAACCTATGAGGAAAAAGGCTATACAGCGGGCTTTCATTTTAAAGAAGGTAAGTTATTAGGAAATGATTCTTCTAACGTATATGAACCCGCAGATCTTACTATAGTTGCTGAACACCGGTATGAAGGTATGAGTGATCCTTCGGATATGTCAATTTTATATATTATTGAAACCAATAAAGGAGAAAAAGGGACCATGTTGTTAGGATTTGGACCAAATTCCGATTTAGAATTATCTGAATTTTTTAATAGCATCCCAGAATCTCAAATATCTGATAAAGCCAATATTAATTTAGATGAAAATTGATAAGCACTAGGAACTTTTAATCAGAAAAAAATCCAATAGCTTAGTTATTGGATTTTTTTATTGTACTTAAACTGTTTTAAGTAGTGGGTTATGATAGTTTAATCTTCTTTTAATTTGTTGGCGCGTTCTCGACGTGTTTCATTTTGCTTCCCGTATTGGTTGTAATGCTCTTCTTTTAATGCCCCTTTTTCATCTGTTGCATTTTGATGTAAACGCTTCTCGTGTTCTGTTTCTTGATGGTCTTTTTTATCTTTCTTCATGGTTTAATGTATTTAAATTAGTAATCGATTGTTTTTATAAATAATTGTTATCTAAATTAATATTCTATAACTGCTATGGCGTTGTGTGTTTTGATGCCGTTTCAATGTAATAATGAATTGGTTTAAATGAGCCACCATTGCTATCTTCGGCAGAGCAAGCTGTAAGACCAACCAATAGATCCATCTCTGCTTTAAATTGGATGTAATCACCAGCTTTAGATGTAGGAGGTAGAACTGATAGCTTACCATTGGTATTAAACTGTACATTCATAAAAATATTAAAGGCCGTTGGTATGCTGTCTCGATCAATACCAAACGGTTTTAAATGATGCTGTAAATTACCAAGACAACTAGGATGTTCACCTTTGTAATTGTACATAATTTTAAACGTTTCAGGGCTGCATGGAGCCAATAGAAAATCGTTACGTCCATTGGTGTCTTCTAAGATGTGCATCATTTTGTGCGACCGATTAGACCAGAGAACGTTTCCTTTGGTGAGCAATAAATTTTCTTCAAAGTCTAAGGATTTTCCAGAGGATAATTTCTCATTATAATCGTCAGCATTAAATAGAACCATATCACTCACTTGTTTGCCCATAGGATCTATTACTGTAAGGATGTCATTCTTGTTGAGTTTGAAAGCTGCACCCGATTGTTTATCGATAACATTAATTAATGGTTTCATACTATTTTAGTGTTTTTTCTTTAGTAGTTTTATGAAAAGGACATTTCCAAGTACTGTCTACCGCTCTGCCACTGTACTGTTTAGTTTCCGATTCTTTTCCAAAATCTTTAAGTACAGGGTTGATATGTCCTTGTAATTTTTTATCTCGTTTTCTTATCCGCTTTTTGACCTTTTTATAGGTCCCCATGGCTCGTAACTGCTCAAATTGAGAATGTAGATTAAAAACAATAGTAGGGTAGGGACTTTGGCGTGCCTTGCGAGAACTTTGCGGATGAAGTCCGACAATATAAAAAGCACTCCCTTTTAAACTAAAACTAAAATTAGGATCTTGAGGGTTATCACTTACCGAAGTGTCCCATTCGCAATCGTCTAAAGCATGCAATTGTTGAAGGGTATGCCACAACGCTTTTTCGAAATCTAATTCAGAATCATAATGATCAAACGGAAAGACCGCTAAAAACGATTCAAATAAAGGAGACTCAAAATCATATTGGTCAATAAAAGACTCTAAATCGTTTAATAGCAATTTTAAACCATCAATCTGTTGAGAAGAACGGTATACATTGAGATGGTACTTGTCTGTCATAAATAAGGTCTTAGCCATAACACAAGGATGTTTTTGTGTTAGTATAAAATCCTTATAATCTTCATCTATAGCAAGGTATAAAGGATGGTTTTTTGGAATTGTATTCATAACAAAATCTTATTAATTATACTGTATACTCAAATTTAAGAGGGATAAAAACAAAGGATTTACTCTATTAATATTATAATTAGCTCATTTCAAGATGTGTTGATAAGAGGAGCGTTGAACAAATCATTTGAGCTATTTTGTATGGTAATTGGATTAATAAAGTTATCAGAGTAGTCTTAATTTTACCTTCTAATTCAACTTTATATATTATGACACTACAAGACATTCTTTGGTTAATACTCTCGGTATTAGGAATATTTACAATTATAATTGTGATTACTCGCGTTTTTGGACTTAGAACATTTGCAAAAATGTCTAGCTTTGATTTTGCATCTACCATTGCCGTGGGTTCCGTGTTAGCCTCCATTATTCTTAATACAGATTATTCACTTTTAAAAGGTGGTATTGTTTTAACGACCATCATTGCATTTCAGACCTTGTTTTCTTTTTTAGTGCGTAAGAATAAATTTATGAAGCAATTATTTACCAATAAACCACAGATTATAATGTGGAATGGCAAAATTTTATACAAGCAGTTAAAAAGCTGTAATGTGGGAGAAAGTGATTTAATAGCTAAATTAAGAGAAGCTAATGTGCACGATTTTAACGAGGTTAAAGCTGTTGTTTTTGAAAGTACAGGTGATGTATCTGTAATTCATAACGATGAAAATAGGGCTGTTGAGTCTAGAATGTTATCTGATGTAAATACAGAAAGTTTGTAATGTAACTTTATTAGTCTTAATAATTTTATTTAGAGAAATGAAACGGATAGCAACTTCATTTCTCTTTTTTTTGTACCTAATTTTTAGGTTAATAGGATTTTAATAAACTCTAGAAGTACTATAACTTTTAGTCTATGTTCTTAATTTTAAGATAACATTAGGGTTTAAAATTTTAAATATTAGTAATAGTAAAGTAATACCGTTAACGCTTAGTTAGCGGTAAGTTAATCAAACGGTTTTTATTAATTAACATGTTTTTAAGAGTCTGAAGGTAGATTTGTGGACACAGTATAACCACTAAAAAAACCTTAAATTATGAACAAAATTATTAAACTATTTTTATTAGCATTTGTTATCACAGCATCAGGCGCGCTTGTTGTAAGTTGTGAAGTTGAAGACGGAAAAGATGGCATTGATGGTGTTGACGGAACTGATGGATCTGACGGTACTGACGGAGAAGATGGTAGCGGTGCTTCTGTTTATTTAACGGCATCTAAGACGCCTAGTTTTTTAAAGGTTACGGATCAGTTTATCAACCTAAGAATTTCTACACTTTTAACTTCAGAAGATATTATTCCAAACACTCCTAATTTTATTTATGGGTCTATGGCCGATGGAGCAGGACTAATTAATAATGGTGATAATACCTTTACTTTAATTAATAATATTGAAGCTGATTATTCTATCGCTAGAATTTTATTAAATGAAAACTTAAGACCATATAATGGGGAGTATATATTAAACGCTACAGCAACGGCAGAAACAGCAATGTGCTCTGGTACTTTAGTGACGCCAGAAGAACATGGCTTTGGACCATTATACCTTTCAGGAGGAGAATGGGGTGGAGCTTCAAAAGGAGTATTTGCAGTAGATCCTACTAAAAGTGCTGAGGATGCTAGTGTAGGGGAAACTTTAGCTGCGTTAGGCCAGTGGTCTACAGAGAACGCTGTTCCAATCGGAAAAGATGCTTATGCAGATAAAACAGTTGTTTTTATTGGCGATGATCATGCAGATAACTCAGTACCTTCTGGTCAATTAGGAATGTATGTTGGTGATCGTGGAGATTTATATGGTGGTCAATTATACGGATTAAAAGTAACTGCTGCAGGTATCGATTTTGAAATGGATATGGTACAAGGAACATCATATAGTGCTGAATTTGTTTCTTTAGATGAAACAGAAATTAATGCTTTAGATGCGGAAGCAAAAACGAAAGGTGTTATGGGATTCTCTAGATTAGAAGATATTGATTGGAGAAGAGGTTCTGCTGCAAATCAAAGAGAAATATATTTTTGTGTTACAGGGCGTATCTCAGCTAGTTTAACAGGAAAAGGATCTGCTTTAGGTCGTGTGTATAAAGTAACATTAAATGAAACAGATCCAACAGGTCCTGCAACAATTACTTGTGTTTTAGATGGTGATATTGTTGGTGGTGTAGCTGATGGATTCCATTCTCCAGATAATATTTTAGTGACTGAAAACTATGCTTACATTCAAGAAGATCCTAATGGATATTTAGATACTTCAATTAATGGTTATGCTAAGCTTTACCAGTACAACTTAAATACAGGAGAATTAAAAACAGTTTTAGAAGCAGACCAAGCAAGAGCTGAAGATTTAGGATATGGTTCCACTTCAAGTACTTGGGAAATTACAGGTATGATTGATGTTACTGATGTGGTAAATAATGGAGAAAACACATTTTTAGTAATGACACAAAATCATGGCTGGAATCCTGCTGACGGAACGTCTTTTACAGATCCATTAGCTAATCCTAACTTATCTAATGCTAAAGAAGGTTCAATGCTTTACGTTATTAAAGGTTTAGATAGATAATAAAATAAAAGCATGAATAATAAAATATTTATGAAAGCTAAGACATATACATTTTGTATATGTCTTTTGCTTTTCATTACGGTGTCGTGCAAAAAGCATACGGAACCCGTAAATATAGATTCAACAGATAAAAAAATAGCTTCGTTTTATAATTCTGAATTAGAACGTTGTATTACTTTTTTAGATTCCATCTTTATATCTAAAAATGCAGAGGAGCGTATTGCTTATTATAAGCAAGCACGTAAGCATTTTAAAGCAATGGAGCCTGTATTGGCTGCTATAGATAAAAATAATTTTAAATCTTTAAATGCTCCAAATATCTTGCAGGTACAAGAAGAGGATTTGACGGATGTAAAAATTAGGAATCCATTTGGTTTTCAGGTGGTTGAAGAGTTGTTGCACGAAGAGGAAGGGGATGATGCAGCATTACATAATGCGTTAACAATTACGTCTGATCGGTTGAAGTTGTTACAACGTAATACCCATATTAAATTAAAAGATTATCATCTTATTTGGTTGCTTAGAGATCAAATTATGAGAACTGCAGCTACTGGTATCACAGGATTTGATTCGCCTGTTTTAGGACAAGCATTAACCGAAAGTCAATATACCACTCAGACACTTATAGCGTTGATAGATATCTGTAAAGCTAAGTTTAGTTCTAAAGAAATTTATGAAGACTTAAGAGCTTCTTTTAAAGAAGGGATTGTAGCTCTGGATTCGGATTTTGATACTTTTGATCGTTTTAATTTTATAAAAAATCATACAGATACGCAATTAAAATTATTAGTAAAAACTCAGGAAGATTGGGAAGTGAATTTTCCATTTGAAATGGCGATTTCTAATACTGCTTCTTCCTTTTTTGGAGCTAATACGGTGAATGTTCTCTATTTTTCAGACTATAAGAGCGATACGCTTCACTTAAAACAGAAGGAGATCTTTGGAAAGGCACTTTTTAATGACCAAGTACTATCAAGAAGTAACAATATGGCTTGTGCAAGTTGCCATATTAAAGAAAAGGCTTTTACCGATGGTAGAAAGACTTTTGATGACCGACAAGTAAGAAATTCACCAACGCTTACCTACAGTGCGTATCAACAATCTTTTTTTATGGATGGTCGAGCTGCGAGTTTAGAAGGGCAAGTAGTAGGTGTCGCTGAAAATCATGATGAATTTAATTTACCGATGGATTCTATAGTACGTCGTGTATTAAAAAATCCAGCATACAAAGCAGCTATAGATAGTTTGTATGGCAACAAGCGTATTGATTTTAATATACGACATGCTATTGCGAGTTATGTGCGTAGTTTAAATGGTTTTAATTCTAAATTTGATAAGAATATAGAAGGCATCGAGTCCTCTTTAACAGCAGAAGAAAAGCAAGGATTTAATCTGTTTATGGGGAAGGCTGCTTGTGCCACTTGTCATTTTCCACCATTATTTAATGGTACTGTACCACCTCATTATAATGATACTGAGGTAGAATTGATTGGTGTACCGGGAACAAATGATACGATTAATGCTGTTATTAGTGATGATTTAGGACGTTATAATGTGTTTAAAACCAATCAGAGAAAGCATTTTTTTAAAACACCTACCGTTAGAAATAGTAATGTAACAGGTCCTTATATGCATAATGGTGTTTATAATACTTTGGAAGAAGTGGTTGATTTTTATAATCGTGGTGGAGGAAAAGGAATAGGGATACATGAAGAATTTCAAACCTTACCTTTCGATGAATTAAATCTTACTAAGGCAGAACAAGAGAACTTAGTGGCATTTATGAAAACCTTAACCGATGCTGATTTTATAGAAAAATAAGTTGTAATTATTACGCTTGACTTGGAATGCGTTATCGCTTCATATCACTTTACATAAGTGATATGAAGCGATTTGTTTTTAGGATTGTTGAGGTTTTGGGGGTGGTAGAATTTTATAGATTAAAAACCATATGACCATAAACGAATTACCAGGCACTTATACTATTATTGGAAGCAACCAAGATGAAGACGGTATCGCTTACAAAGGGCTATTAGAATTAGCCTTAAATCAAAACAATAGGATAGAGGCGACATGGTTGATTAATGATAGCCGAGAGCAATTAGGTACTGGGTTTTTTAAGGACAATATCTTGATTATTAATTTTAATTACAAAGGAGATGATGCTCGTACTTATAAAGGAGTTGTGGTATACAAGTGTATCACTAAAGACCTATTAGATGGCTTTTGGTCTGAGAAGCATGGCAATCCATTGTATCTTGGTGAGGAAGGTTGCTATAGGGTAGGGACTGAACAGCTTGAGTTGGTTAATTGAGGTTTTGTTTTTTTTCTGCTACGTGTAGCCGCTTAGTAAACTTATGAAGTTAGCGGCGTTAACGCGTAAGTTAGGAACCCTAATTAGATTTACAAAAGAGATTCACAACTACACTGCAATTGGGGTATAGATGTACGACTATTATAACTTACATTACGTGTATAACGTTATGTCGCCCTATTGAAAAAGGAACTGAGGGTACAGTCGCGTTTTTCCTTGAACTAAAAAAAAACTATATTTAACGTTTTGGCTATAAGCTAAGGATTCACAGGTAAACAAAGTATGAAGCGTATTTTAGGGGGCATCGTTATTCTTTTTAGTATGATTCTAAGTGCACAACAAACCGAACGCTTAGACAGCTTGTTAATTGCGGGCATTACCGCTCGAAGCAATAAGGATTACGCGACCTCTTTAGAGCTATTAACAGAAGTACGTACCGTTGCCGAAGACAACCATTGGTACAAGCAGCAGTTTTTAGCTTTAAATAATATTGGAGCCAATTACTATTCCATGTTAGATTACGGAGAAGCGCTAGACTATTATTTAGAAGCCTACACCATTGCCTTAAAACACCTCGATGAGAATGAGGAAATGACGGTATTGAACAATATCGCTATTCTGTACAGTAAAGAAGGAGAGCCAGAGAAAGCTGAAGCCTATTTTTATAAGGCGTATCTTATGGCAAAAGAACACGACGATACAATTAAAACAGGACTTTACGCTGTTAATTTAGGGCTCTCAGCAAATGAGCTCAATAAGCCAGATGAAGCCTTAGTGTATTTAGAAGAGGCGAAAGAACATCTTAAAGGTCATGCGAATTTAATACTTATGGTCGATATTGCATTGGCTGAAAACTATTATAAGCGTGGAGATTTAGAGACAGCCGAAACCATAGCCAAAACAGTATTGCCGAGTTTAAGTGCTATAGAATTTACAGAAGAAAAAATTTCTACACTTACCGTATTATCTAATGTGTATCAGGAAAAGGGAGAGCTTTCTACCTCCATTATCTATGCTGAAGAGGCGCTTGAAGTAGCGACAAATCTAGATCTTAAAATCTCAATGTATGAACAGTTGGCTAAATTGTACAAAGCCCATGGCTTAATGGATGCAGCGCTAGTTGCTAAAGATTCTATCATAGCGCTGAATGACACCTTGTCCACCATTAAGAACGGCCGCTTTTTTGAAGCCAATAAAGTAAAATTTGAAATTGCCAATTACCGCCGAGAATTACAGCAAAGCAGTGCCGAGCAACGTGAAGAACGTGCACGACTTTATACCTTGTTGGGCTTTTGTGCTTTGGTTATTATGTTAATATCTTGGGCCTTACGGAATAGTTTTATAAAGAACAAACAACGCAAAATACTACATGACAGAAGTCAAGAAATTATAGCCTTAGAACTCGAAAAAGAAAAGAGTGATAATTTGGTGTTAGAAAAGCAATTGCATGCTAAAGAAGCCTTTTTATTGTTAGAACAAGAAAAGCTTAAAAACGAAATTGAAACGCAAAACCAAAAGTTGGCAGCCAAAGCCTTACAGATTTCCAGTAGAAATGAATTGTTAAAGGATGTGATTAATTCGTTGTCTAGCCAAACCGAAATTTCCAAGAATGTTTTTCTAACACGCAAAATAAAAGAGCTAAAAAGTTTGCTAAAAAATGATAATGAATGGGAAAGCTTCTTAAAACATTTTGAAGAAGTCAACCAAAATTTTATTTCAGAACTTAAACGACGCCACCCAGAATTAACAGCAAATGACATTCGTTACATCAGTTATTTGTATATGGATCTTACAAATAAAGAGATTTCGTCGCTCTTTAACATCACCGCTGTCGCCTCTAGAAAGCGCAAAGAACGTATAAGTCAGAAAATGGGACTCTCAGAGAGTTTGGATTTATATCGTTATTTGTCAGGTGTTTAGGTGTTAATGTCACACTTTTTATTTTTACTGTCGCACTAATTGTTTGAAAAATTTAGTAATTGTAATTAGTATTGGAGAATATTGAAGTTCACTAAAACAATTCATTATGACTAAAACAATTACACGATTTTTATTGGTACTCGTCTTTGCAGTGCAGTGCACTTTTGCTCAAGTTGAAATTACAGGGTCTACAGACTACGGTAGAATATTCGACCTTACGTATGATGCTCATATACCCAATAAGATTTACGGCATTACTTTAGGGAATCATATTGTAGTTTCGGAAGATAACGGTGCCACTTGGTCTCTTTTTTATACCTTGGATTTAGTGGATAACGCACTCGTAAGTCAATTAAAGTTGTCTGCAGATGGCTCGGCTTTAACCTTTTTACTCTATGCGCCAAACACAACAGAAAATACTGTTTTGGTTTATGACTTAGCTTTAGATGAGGTTGTTAGAACTATTCCGGTACCTAATCAAGACGAATTCGCACATGTATCCTCTTACGATTTTTATGATGGCAATATGGATGTGCTTATTATGGATACTAATTTTCCTGTAGGATGGGATAGGGAATCTAAAGTGTTTTATACTGCTGACGGTGGAGTAACATGGGATATGATTTATTATACCAACGATTATGATACGGTTTTTTTAAGTAAGGTCGCCATAAGTCCTTCAGATCCTGACACTGTATTTTTAGTTAGAGCAAATGGTAGTACCGAAATTGATGGAGGTTTATATGTATCTTCAGATGCTGGTACAACGTATACAGAAACCTTGTCAGGTAATGTTTTAAGTACTTTAGCTTTTGATCCTTCAGATGATCAAACGATCTATGTCGGTACAGGTATTAGTTTTGGAGCGACACCAGAAAATTTATTTAAATCTACGGATGGAGGCGCAACGTTTAGTGTAGTGCCAATTGCTTGGACAACAGGTATATTAGAAGATATTATAGCTATTAAATTTAACGAGAATAATCCGTTGCAAATCATTGTTTTAGAAGAAAATGAAATCGTGATTTCTGAAGACGGAGGTGTTACCTTTGTCAACTATGTTTATCCATATGATAACACCGATAGTTATTATTACGGTTTAAATGTCAGCTATAACCCACATAACTCCGATGAGATTGTAATCAGTTCTAACTATATTCCATTGTTCTCCAACGATGGCGGTGAGACGCTCAGTGCTATTGCTAATCCTTACTTTGTAAGTACAGGTACTAATGCTATTTTTTCAGATGTTAATACGTCTAGTTTATACTACGGAGTACAACAAGGTTGGGTACATAGAGACCTAACCACAGGAGTAGATACACCTTACAATTTGATGCCTTTAAATTCATATTCTACAGGTGGTACAACCTATTTTATTGATAACTATGTCGCTAATCGCATCTATAGTTTTACGTCAAGTTTTATAGGAAGTAGTTTTAATATAAGTACAGATAATGGGGTAACCAGTACGCAATTACTAAGTGTATTTACCAATAGAGTGTCGGCTTTAGCAACCTATCCTTCTAATACCGATGCGATAATTGTGGCTTTTGCAGGTTATGATCCAGGTGAAACCCAATTAAAAAAGATTGATTTTAGCGATATAAATGCCGTTGCAGTTACAGATATTGTTATGCCTTCGGTAGATTTTATTAACAGTATTGTAATCGATGCTAGTGGGACTATCACTTTACCTATAGGAACTGTGGTTTACCGTTCTACAGATGATGGTAGTACTTGGGAAGCCTCAACTACAGGTTTAGAGGTATTTGATGCTTATGATGTGATTTTCGATCTAGAAGAGGATCCGTTAACACCAGGAACATTTGCTATTGCGTCATCAAAAGGTATCTTTATGTCTGAGGACTCTGGGGTGACCTGGACTCAAAAATCAACCGAACTAGTTAATAAAATAGCCTTTTCAACAGAAACAGTAGGAGCTATGGTTGCTACTAAGTATACTAGCGACTTCACAGTGTTTGAATTGTTTTCTTCTACAGATTATGGGGAGACTTGGGATGTAATTTACAATGAACAATTGTTAAGTATCAGGTCGTCTTCTGCATCGTACAGGTTCGAAGATGCTGCTGTTACAGTATATGTTGGTACGTTTGATATAGGACTTATGGAATATAGTATAGATCTAGAGGTGCTAGGAACACCTGACTTTACAGAAGATGATAATAAGATGGCCATTTACCCTAATCCGACGTCAGGAGTGCTTCACATTCAATTAAAAGATGCTTTTGTTGCTCAAGCTACTGTATATAACTTGTCTGGCTCAAGGGTGATGGACTTTAAAGGAGCAGCAACACTTGATATTTCTAAATTAGCAGCCGGAATTTATGTGTTACGTGTACAAGATTCTAACAATATCGTTGCTTTTAAACGTTTTGCTAAGCATTAATTACTAATTATCCCCTTATTACTAATTGTGCTGCGAGAAAGCCCTCATTATTAATTTATGAGGGTTTTTGATATATATGCGCGTAAGTATTTATTAATATCTTTCTTTCACATTTAGTTTTAATTGGATGTAGATATAAAAGTATCTCCGTAGTAATGTTTTACTTTTTTATAAGTCCATAATGCTGGCGTATTGTTATGGACTTTTTTTATGCTTTTGCGCTTTTGTTTTACTCGTTTAGCTTCTCTGAATCTTCGCAAGGTGAGCTGTACAATAGTAGAAGTCCATAATGTTAGGGCATTGCTTTGGGCTTTTTTTATGCTTTTGCGCTTTGAAGCGCGCTTCAGCGCAATGCATAAAAAAAGTCCAGCACTTCCGTGCTAGACTTTTACTGTTGTAGCGAGAACGAGATTTGAACTCGTGACCTCTGGGTTATGAATCCAACGCTCTAACCAACTGAGCTACCTCGCCATAAATAACAATTAAATAAGATAAATTAAGTAAAAAAAACATCTTTATAATTGCGGGTGCAAAGATATAAAGATTTCTGAATACAGCAAGCAATAAAAACTAAAAAAATAAAATTAATTTAAAAAGTTTAAAACTCAAGTTTAATTGTATATATTGAGCACATAATACAAGTACTAATATGGACGACAAAGAAAAATTTGAAATGGAGTTTGTGATTCAAGCATCACCAACTCTAATTTATCAGTATATCTCAACACCTTCTGGCTTATCAGAATGGTTTGCTGATAATGTAAATTCTAGAGGAGAGCTCTACACTTTTATATGGGATGGCTCTGAAGAACAGGCAAAAATGTTAAGTAAAAAGAGTGGTGAACGCATTAAATTCCGTTGGTTACATGATGATGAAGACGGAGCAACATGTTATTTTGAAATCCGAATTCAAGTAGATGAAATCACTAAAGATGTGTCTTTAATGATTACAGACTTTGCAGAAGAAGATGAAGTTGAAGAAGGTAAAATGCTTTGGTCTAATCAAATCTCTAGTTTAAAACAAGTTTTAGGTTCAGCATAAGAACTAAATAACTATTCTATTATATATTTGTCTCGATTTAGTTTTAAAACTAAATCGAGATTTTTTATTTAATACTGTAATTCTAGTAAGAATACTATAATTATTAATTTTTTAAGGATTGTCTCTTCAGCGGGACTTTAGAAGTGTTTTTTTATGATAAATTTTAATGGAACTCTGCTTTCTCAATCAGAAGCTAAAATCACAATTGCAAATAGAGGATACAAATATGGCGATGCTCTTTTTGAAACTCTAAAAGTTGTGAATGGTAAAATCTTTTTTTGGGAAGATCATTATTTTAGACTGATGTCTTCTATGCGTATTCTGAGAATGAATATTCCTATGAGTTTTACAATGGAATTTTTAGAGTCAGAAGTTCTGAAGACTTTAGAAGCTAATCATTTATTAGAATCTGCAGCACGTGTTCGTATAAACGTGGATAGAGGTGAAGGTGGTAAGTATTTGCCTTTAGAGAGTACTCAAGTTCAGTTTAATATTAGTGTAGAAAAGCATGATGATCCATTTTATTCTATAGATCCTGAAGCAACTTGTGTTGTTGATTTATATAAGGATTATTTTATTGCTCCAGGATTATTATCAGGATTAAAGTCTAATAACAAAGCTATTCAAGTTATTGGTAGTATTTATGCTAAAGAAAATGATCTTGATAACTGTTTAGTTTTAAATACTAATAAAAGTATTATTGAAGCTTTAAACGGGAATTTATTTTTAGTAAAAGGAGATAAGATTAAAACACCACCATTAGAAGAAGGCGGACTTAAAGGCGTAATGAGAAAGCAAATTTTAGAACTTTTAGCTAAAGATCTAAATCTAATTATAGAAGAAACATCAATCAGTCCTTTTGAACTTCAAAAAGCGGACGAATTATTTATTACTAATGTGATAAAAGGAATTATACCTATTACTAAATATCGTAAAAAAACTTATGGTAGTGATTTTTCTCAGAAACTCGTAGTAAAATTAAATGCAAAGTTAAGGCTGTTATAAGTAATTACTGATTTACGATCAAATGAAAATTAGCTAAATAACCATCTAAAAGTCTGTTTTAAATAAATCAGCAATATGTTTTTATTTACTTAGTAGTCTATTAGGTTTAAAAATCTATTTGTGTATCGTTTCTTAATTTGGGTTAAACTGTAAGTTAATTATAACTCGGGTTTTCTGGTGCATTAGACCAAATACTATAATCTCCACCAAGCTCTATCATTTTTTCACGCCAAAAGGTATTGCATGATTTTGAAATAATTTCCTTGTTATAGATGTTTTCTGAAACTAACCAAGCATTAGATTTTAATTCATTATCTAATTGTTGTTCATCCCAACCCGAATATCCTAAAAAGAAACGAATATCTTCTGTAGAAATTTCATCGCGATTAATAAGGTTTAATACAGTATTAAAATCTCCACCCCAAAAGATACCATGAGATATTTCTACACTGTTAGGTATAAGCTCTGGTGATTTATGGATGAAGTAAAGGTTGTCTTGTTCTACAGGTCCTCCATTATATACTGGAAAGTCAGATTCGGTGCCTTCAATAAGGTCTTTAAGATTATATTCTAAAGGTTTGTTTAAAATAAAGCCAACAGATCCTAAAGCATTATGGTCTGCTAAAAGTATCACGGCGCGATTAAATGAAATATCACCGATAATAGAAGGTTCGGCAATTAGTAAATCGCCTTTTTCGGGTTTGTTCATCTTAGTTTTTCTAAAGTTAGTTCACTAAATCTATGTTTTTTTTGTTAAAAATGCAACTAATAGCCAGTTTAAATTAAAGCAAAAAAAAACCTGCTCATTGAGCAGGTTCTATATTTAAAACAAAAATTGTCTTAGTTTACAGCGTTACTTAAGTCAGAACCTGCCTTAAATTTCACTATATTTTTAGCTTTAATTTTTATAGTTTCTCCTGTTTGAGGATTTCTTCCGTCTCTTGCAGCTCTTTTAGATACTGACCAAGAACCAAACCCTACTAAAGAAACTCTGTTTCCTTTTTGTAAAGATCCTTCGATATCAATTAATAATGAATCTAATGCTTTTTTAGCAGCTGCTTTTGTAATGCCAGCATTTTCTGCCATTCCATTGATTAAATCTGTTTTGTTCATAAATATTAAGTTTAAATTGTTTAAATTTTAGATTCACAAAGTGATAGTACTTTAAAAACCTTACACAAAATTATTAGGATTATTAAGCTATACAAGTAATAACAAGGGAAATACAGCTTATTGTTAATAACTTCTGTTATTTGTTAATAAAGGGTATGTGTTTTATCGGATTTATTGTCAAACCAATGATAATAAGGGTTTACAAGAGTTTTGATGTGTTTGAAAATTCAAATCCATTTAATAATGATTTAACATCCATTTTACGTTTTCCTGGTAGTTGAATTTCTAAAATCTTAATATAACCTCCTTTGCAAGCCACTTTTAATTCGTCTTTAGAAGCGAATAAAAGTCCTGATTCAAAATCATGCTCTTCTTCAACTTTTTTAACCCCATATATCTTTACAGATAAAGGCTTTTCTTCATTATTATCTAAGTAACACCAAGCAGCCGGAAACGGATTTAAGCCTCTTATTTTATTGTATATCGTATCAATAGATAGAGACCAATCAATTTTACAATTATCTCTATTTAATTTATAGGCTGTTTTTAAATCTTCGGTTTGTGGTTGTATAGTAGTTGTTATAGTATTATTTTCAACTTGTTCTACCGTTTTAACCACTAAGGCGCTTCCTATAGTCATTAAGGTGTCGTGTAATTCACCAACGGTAGTGCTGGTTCCTATTTCTGTGATTTCACTTTTAATAACAGCTCCTGTGTCAATTTTTTCATCTATAAAAAATGTTGTAACTCCTGTTTTTGTTTCGCCATTAATAATTGCCCAATGTATTGGTGCAGCTCCTCTGTATTGAGGAAGTAAAGATGCATGAAGATTAAATGTGCCATATTCTGGCATTTGCCAAACAACTTTTGGTAACATTCTAAAGGCTACTATAATTTGTAAATTAGCTTCTAATGCTTTTAATTCTTCTAAAAAAGATTCAGCTTTTAGATTTGTAGGTTGTAATATGTTTAAATTTTGTGCTAATGCAAATTCTTTTACTGCAGAAGCTCTTAATTTTTGTCCTCGTCCTGCTGGGCGATCTGGTGCTGTAATAACTCCAACCACATTATAATTATGGTCAATTAATGCTTTTAATGTGGCAACTGCAAAATCGGGCGTACCCATAAATACAATTCGTAAATCACGTTTATCTGTCATGCTAGTATATAAGTGTTAGCGTGTGTTAATTTTATTTTTTTTAATGCTATAAGTTCTGACAGACTTTGTAAAAGATCTTGTTCAGAACATTTAATTTGATGTAATAATTCTCTAGAACTTAAAGCTCCTGTTTCTAAGGTTTTTATAATTTTAATTGCAATACTGTCATTAGAACCTTTATGTCTTTTTGAAGCTTTTGAAGTACAAACGGAACAAATTCCACAAGCCTTATTAGACTTTTCTCCAAAATAGAGTAGGAGTTGTTGACTTCTACAAACCAAATCATTCTTAATATAATTTATAACCGATTCAATTTGTTGATGCTTTAAAGTATGTTGATGATTTATTGTTTTTGCAATAGGATTGATGGTAATATCGTCTTCCCGTGGTTTCAAAAATGTAACTTCAGAGTCTGTATCGGCCATTTGAAGGCTAATAACGTCATCTTTTTCTAAGCGTTGTAACTGAGCAATGACTTGCTTTTCGGCAAGTTTAGCTTTATTGATTACTAAGCTAAGGTTCACTTTTGTATCATAATCAAAAATACCACCATAGGTTCTTAATAATACTTTAACCAAAATATTTAAATCGAGGTGCGTTTCTAAATATTTAAATAGAACGGCATTAGTTGTTATAAACCGAATTTTAGTTCTAAAATTATAGTGCTGTGTTAAAGTGATGATGGCATTACGATCTAACAATAATAAAGTATTGTAAGTCATTGTTGTATTTAGCTTGTAATGACTACAAAAAGATCTAAAATCGAATTGATGAATGGTGTTTTCTCCTTCACCATAAGAGATCTGAAAATAATTACATAATCTATTGTAAACTGTTTTTACGAATTTTACAGAAGGTAAAGTACTTAAAAACTGACTACGTAAATGTTCTTCGTCAATATGTTGTTTTAGTATAAAAGCATGTGCTAATTCTCCATCTCGTCCTGCACGTCCTGCTTCTTGATAATAACTTTCTAAACTTTCGGGTAAGTTAAAATGAATAACGGTTTTTACGTTGGCTTTGTCAATTCCCATTCCAAAAGCAGTAGTCGCAACCATAATCTGTTTTTGACCATGACTCCACTCATACAAGCGTTCTTGCTTTTCTTTATTGGTAATTCCACCATGATAAAATGTAGATGAAAATCCTTTAGAATTTAAGTAATTATGAATATTAGTAGTTGCTCTTCGATTTCGGACATAAATAATAGATGATCCCGAATAGGTTTTTAACAAATAATCGAGTTGAAATAATTTATCGTCCGTATGCATTACATTGTAAGCAATGTTTGGTCTAGCAAAAGAGGCTTTAAAGATATTAGGATTTATAAAATCGAGATTAGCAACAATATCATCAACCACATTATACTTTGCAGTTGCCGTTAAAGCAATACAGTTAACGTGCGGGTGCATTTGTCGTAATACAGTAATGTTTTGGTAAGCGGGCCTAAAATCATTTCCCCATTGGCTAATACAGTGCGCTTCATCTACAGCAATTAAATTGACTTTCATTTGCTGAATTCGATCTTGAACAAGAGATTGTTGTAAACGCTCAGGTGAAAGATATAGAAACTTATAGTTTCCGTAAATACAGTTGTCTAATTGCGTGTCTAAATCTTTGTAAGACATACCAGAAGTTAAAGCAATGGCTTTTATTCCTTTTGCTTTTAAGGTATTAACTTGGTCTCGCATTAAAGCAATTAAAGGAGAAACAACAATACAAATACCATCTTGTATTAAAGCAGGAATTTGAAAACAAACAGATTTACCTCCACCTGTTGGCAATAAAGCAAAGGTGTCTTCTCGGTTTAAAACCGAATTAATTATTTCTTCTTGATACGGTCTAAATGAAGTATGATTCCAATACCGTTCTAAAACTTCTAAAGGATGCATTACTGCAAATTTAAGGACTTTAGAATAAAATCTACTCTAGTTTCTACAGTTCCAAAAGGCACATCAATTAAATTGTAACCAAAACGCTCATATGTTTTTATTAAGTGATGATGAATTTCTATTGCTTCTTCAAAACTTTCATAGCGTTCGCTATCACTTGTAAATATTTCTTGCCAAGGTGATAAAATAAAGATAGAATCGTATTTATGACTGTCACAAGTTTCTACAAAATGGTCCGGATATGTGTCACCAATATAATCCATGTAAGCAATAACATCGGGTAAGCCTCGGTCTAAAAACACAATAGATTCTGTTTCTTTAGCAGCATCTTTATATTGTTTAGTTCTACCTTCTAACAGTTTTTGACTAAATAGAAGTGGTTCTGTTAAAAAAAGCTGCTCAATACCGTCTTTTCTAGCGTCTAAAATTACTTGTCTAGATATTTCATCATAGCATGTTAAGTCACGATTTTTTAATTCGTCAATAATGGTGGTTTTCCCGGTTCCAGGTCCACCAGCGATAATTATTTTTTTTGGATTCAAATTGGCAATATTTTTGATAATATAAATAAAATATAAAAATGTAAAGTTAAGCGTATCTTTACAACTGAAAAATTTCAATATGGATAATTCTAAAAAAACAGATGAGTTTTACGAAAAACTAAAATCTCAACTTTATGATACGGCTACTTGGCCATCGACATATTTATACAAATTCATTGTACTTACTAAAAGTCCAGGTGTTAATCATATAGATAGCTTATTTGACAACTTAGGTGCTGTAATTACCACTACAGAATCTAAGAACGGTAAATACACCAGTGTTTCTATAAATGTAAAAATGAAAACTCCTGAAGCTGTTATTACTAAATATAAAGAAGTGACAGAAAATGTAGAAGGCGTAATTTCCTTATAATATTTCTTTTAAGCTTATTATTTTTTTGTACTTTGCAACCAAACCTAGAAGACTACGGGTTTAAATTTATACACTACACTTTTTACATTTTATAATTTTGATTGACGATTTAGAATACAACACAGAGCGCGAGCATTTAATTATTCCAGAGTATGGACGTCATCTACAAAAGATGATTAATCATGCTAAATCTCGCGAAACGAAAGAAGAACGTAATAAATTGGCGAAAGCGATAATTTCTGTCATGGGAAATATACAGCCACATTTAAGGGATGTTCCAGATTTTCAGCATAAATTATGGGATCAATTGTTTATCATGGCTGACTTTGAAATTGACGTTGATGCACCTTATGGTGAACCTTCAAAAGAAGTTATTTTAGCTAAGCCAGAACCTTTAAAGTATCCTCAAAATTATCCAAAATATCGTTTCTACGGAAATAATATAAAAACGATGATTGATGTTGCTGTAAGTTGGGAAGATGGTGAGTTAAAGGAAGCTTTAATGTTCACGATTGCAAATCATATGAAAAAATGTTTCTTAAATTGGAATAAAGATACAGTTGAAGATGCTGTTATTTATAACCATTTATATGAGCTTTCTGAAGGTAAAATAAACTTAAAAGAGAGTGAAGAAGATTTAAGCGATTCTACAAGTTTAATGCGTACCAAATCTAAATATGGTAGCAAAAGCAACACTAACAAAAAGACCAATAGTACTACAAGTAAGAAAAAATATACTAATAACAGAAAACGTTACTAATAACGCATGAGTACATTTAAAATTGAAGGAGGTCACCAACTTAAAGGTAAAATTCAACCTCAAGGAGCCAAAAATGAAGCTTTACAAATCTTATGTGCAGTGCTTTTAACTGCAGAAGAAATTAAGATAGATAACATTCCTGATATTATTGATGTTAATAAACTGATTGCTTTATTAAAAAAGTTAGGTGTAAAAATCAATAAACTAGACAAAGGATCTTATACATTTAAAGCAGATGAGGTTAATCTAAAATATTTAGAGTCAGCCGAATTTAAAGAAGACGGAAAAGGTTTAAGAGGTTCTATAATGATTGTAGGTCCTTTATTAGCTCGTTTTGGTAAAGGATATATTCCAAAACCAGGAGGTGATAAAATAGGTCGTCGTCGTTTAGATACTCATTTTGAAGGATTCATTAATCTTGGAGCAAAATTTCGCTACAACAAAGAAGATTTATTCTATGGTGTAGAGGCAGATAAGCTTAAAGGGACTTACATGCTTTTAGACGAAGCATCTGTTACAGGAACTGCAAATATTGTTATGGCTGCAGTTTTAGCTGAAGGAATTACAACAATTTATAATGCGGCTTGCGAACCTTATTTACAACAACTTTGTAAAATGTTGAATCGTATGGGGGCCAAAATTTCAGGTGTTGGTTCTAATCTTTTAACCATTGAAGGTGTTGATCGTCTTGGTGGTACAGAGCATAGAATGTTGCCAGATATGATTGAGATTGGTAGCTGGATTGGTTTAGCTGCAATGACAAAAAGTGAATTAACAATTACTAACGTAAGTTGGGACGATTTAGGTGTAATACCAAGTATTTTTAGAAAAATAGGAATTACGGTTGAACGTCGAGGTGATGATATTCATATCCCAGCACATACAGATGGTTATGAAGTTCAAAGTTATATAGATGGTTCTATATTAACTATTTCAGATGCACCATGGCCAGGATTTACGCCAGATTTGTTAAGTATTGTATTAACGGTTTTGACGCAAGCAAGAGGAAGTGCTATTGTACACCAAAAAATGTTTGAAAGTCGTTTGTTCTTTGTCGATAAATTAATAGACATGGGAGCCAAAATCATACTTTGTGATCCGCATAGAGCAACAGTTATTGGTCATGATTTTAAGTCAACATTAAAAGCAACAACAATGACTTCTCCAGATATTAGAGCCGGAGTTTCTCTGTTAATTGCTGCATTATCTGCAAAAGGAACATCTATTATTCATAATATTGAACAAATTGATAGAGGTTACGAAAATATTGATGAGCGTTTAAGAGCTATTGGAGCGAGAATTGTACGTGAAGAAGGAAACTAGAAAAAATATAAAATAATAAAAAAGCTTCAGGTATCAACTTGAAGCTTTTTTTTTTTTGCTTAGAATTGAAAAAATAAAAAAAGCTCTGAAACTAAACAGAGCTTTTAAAAATTGTTGTTTTATATTGTTATTTAGCTAAGACATTTATTGTCTTATTTATAGAGGTAGTGAATTTATCATTTTTTAATGGAATAAAAAATTAAATAACCAAAAATATGTTAATTTAGTGCGGTTTTATAAGTTTTCAAGCATCGCTCTCTAGCTTCTTTGTGATCTACCATTGGCTGTGGATACGTTAGTTCTTGGTAATCTGGAACCCATTTTTTTAGATATTCATGCTTTTTATCAAATTTCTGAATTTGAGTTGTAGGATTAAAAATTCTAAAATAAGGAGCTGCATCTACACCACAACCAGCAACCCATTGCCAATTACCAACATTACTTGCCATATCATAATCGTGTAGCTTTTCTGCAAAATAGGCTTCTCCTAAACGCCAGTCCATTAATAAATGTTTACAAAGAAAACTACCAACAAGCATGCGTATTCTGTTGTGCATAAAACCAGTTTCATTAAGTTGGCGCATCCCTGCATCTACTAAAGGATAACCGGTTTGTCCTTGGCACCACTTTTTAAATTCTTCTTCATTGTAACGCCATTCAATACGGTCGTATTTGGGTTTAAAAGCTTGGTTTACCGTATGTGGAAAATGCCAAAGTATTTGTGTAAAAAACTCACGCCAAATAAGTTCTTGCCAAAATATTTCATTGGTTTCTGCAATGGCTTTTTTTACCATTTTTCGGATACTTACAGTTCCAAACCTTAAATGTGGACCTAATTTAGACGTAGAATCTTTTGCTGGGAAATCTCTAGTTTCCTCGTAATTCTGAATTAAATGAGGTGTAACTTCAAACGGTTCTATCTTTTGGTTAGAGGTTTCAAATCCTATGTCTGATAAATTTAAATTAGGTAATTTATCATTTTTAATTAAACGATCTAAATAAGGATTGGTATCAAATATTTCTAAATCTATAGTTTTAAACTTCGCTTTCCATGTTTTCATATAAGGTGTGTAAACCAAATATGGATTGCCATCTTTTTTTACAACGTCATCTTTTTCAAAAATAACATGGTCCTTGTAAGTTTTAAATTCTATTCCTTGTTCGTCTAATAAGGATTTAATATGATTATCTCGCTCTTTTGCATAGGGTTCATAATCATGATTAGTATAGACTGTATTAATATTATAATCTTTGATTAATTGCTTATGAATAGCTTCTGGTTTACCATGATAAAGCGCTAAACTGCTGCCATATTTATCTTGTAGAGTTTGTCTTATATTTTGAAGTGTTTCATAAATAAAAGTAACGCGAGCGTCATTTTTTGGCAAGTGATCTAGTATTTCTGAATCGAATATAAAAATAGGTAATACTGGTAAATCGCCTTTTAACGCTTCAAAAAAACCGTGATTATCGTCTAGTCTTAAGTCGCGTCTAAACCAAAAAATATTTACTTTTTTACTCATATAAATTCCGCTTTATTAATTGAATTTTTACCCTTCGTATTTACCAAACAATTCTTCTAATTTTTTGGTTCTATAATTAAATATTTCTTCTAATTTAGGTTTAACCAATATGGGATGAACGAGTTGTCCTAAAATTCCCATAGGAACTTTGTAATCTATAATATCTTCCATTTCAACACCACCTTCAATTTCTTTAATAAAATGCTTATGATGCCAAAGCGCATAAGGTCCAAAACGTTGCTCGTCTACAAAATATTCATGGTCTTTAACATGTGTTATTTCTGTGACCCATTTTGTTTTAATTCCCAATACAGGCGTAACTATATATTGAATAATTTGACCTGAAAACATAGGTCTATCTGCACCAGAAAGGATATGAAAGCCCATATAATCTGGAGTTATTGTTTTTAAGTTTTCTGGACTTGAAAGAAATTCCCATGCCTGATCAACGGTGATTGGTAATTTTTGTTTTTTATGTAAGGTGTATATTTTCATGGTAATTTTATTTAATGATACGCCTAACATCTGTTTAGTTAAACGATGTTTAGAGGCTAGTTATTAAAAAGAACATAACCATTTAGTGATGTTGCAATGCAAAGCCAAATGATATATGGAAGTAATAAATATTTTATGTATCGTAGTTTGTCATCTCCAAAAGTGATAAATAAATAGATGATGACTAAGGTTAGTAAAATGATATTTATGAATGCAAATGTTGTTAAATGTTGGTTGAAAAAGAGGTAATTCCAACTCACATTTAAAAGTACTGCTATGGAGTAAATAGTCATAACAAATTTTGAATGTCTAATGGAAAATAAAAAGCTTAAATAAATTGAAAAACAAAGCATAATTAATGTCCAAGCCGCTCCAAAAACCCATCCAGGTGGCGTCCATGGTGCTTTATTGAGGTTAGAATACCATTCTCCGGTAACTGCGTCTCCCATAAACCAACTGCCAAGAGCTAATCCGCCAAAATTGATAATTAAGAATAATAAAAAGCTATATATTTTTTTCACAATAGTTTAATTTAGATATTTTGTAATTCGAGAACTCAAAGGGTTTGTGATAGAATAAAAATAATTTAAAAATTCACCTTTCTCGTCAATAAGATATTTTTGAAAATTCCATTTAACTGTAGAATTTTGCTTTCCGTTGCTATTTTTATCTGTTAACCATTTATAAAGCGGATGTTGATTTTTTCCTTTGACGTCAATTTTTTCAGTAATTAAAAAGGTAACACCATAATTAACTTTACAAAATTCTTGTATTTCACTTGCGTTTCCAGGTTCTTGTTTTCCAAACTGATTGCAAGGAGTACCTATAATAACTAAGGAGTCTTTGTAGGTGTCTTGTAAGTTTTGTAAATCTTTGTATTGCGCTGTGAATCCACATTTAGACGCTACATTAACAAACAGTATTTTTTTGCCTTTAAATTGCTGTAAATTTATCGGAGTTCCTTGTAGACTGTTAATCTTTATATTGTATATGTTTTTTATTGCAGACGACATATGATTTTTATATCTAGTATTATAAAGATAATTATTTTTGTATGCTGTAAGTAAGACTTTAACATAACACTAATTAAGAAAAATGCGGTTGTTGGCAGATCATCATTTGTGCTAACAACAATTATTTCTTTTTCTTAAAGATACTATCTAATACGGTGTTAATTCCTAAAAATAAAAAAAGTATGGCTCCAATACAAAGTATAAAAGCAATGATAAGCAATGGGATATAAAGTGGTTTTTCACTGTTGGATAGTGCTAAATGCAACAATGTTGGGCCGGCAAACATAAGACCTAAACAGATTGCTAATCGTTTTAAGCCTTTTGCTAAAATGTCTCTGTCTGTGCTATGATCTTCTTCCATGAGTAATGCTATCTCTAACGTTTTTATGTTGACTTAATAATGTGGATGCTTCTGATTCTGAAATGTTAAGTTCGTTCATTATCATTTGCTTAGCTCTATTAACTAACTTATCGTTACTAAGCTGCATATCTACCATTTTGTTTCCTTTTACCTTTCCTAATTGTATCATTACTGTTGTAGTAATCATATTAAGAACAAGTTTTTGGGCCGTTCCTGCTTTCATTCTTGAACTTCCTGTTAAGAATTCTGGTCCTACAATAACTTCAATAGGAAATTGAGCTGTTAAAGATAAAGGACTGTTTTGGTTACATGTAATACAGCCTGTTATAATATTTTGTACGTTACATGTTTCTAAAGCACTAATAACATAAGGCGTGGTGCCTGAAGCTGCAATACCGATAACGACATCTTTTTCTGAAATTTGATATGTTTCTAAATCTTTCCAACCTTGAGTGGTTGAATCTTCTGCATTTTCTACTGCTTTTCTTATGGCTTTGTCTCCGCCAGCTATAATTCCTACAACTAAATCATGTGAAACTCCGAAAGTAGGAGGGCATTCTGAGGCATCTAAAATTCCTAAACGGCCGCTTGTACCAGCTCCCATATAGAAAAGACGACCTCCATCTTTTAATTTATTAACGATTTGAAAAATAAGAGCTTCTATTTGTGGTAATGCTTTTTCTACGGCTAAAGGAACACTTTGATCTTCTTTATTTATAGAATTTATAATCTCGTTAATAGACATATTTTCGAGATTATTATAGTTTGAGTCTTGCTCTGTTGTTTTTATAAAATTCATGCCTTAAAGGTAAGAAATAATTTTGGCGGATAGGTTGCATTAGCGGTAGTAACGGCATCCTTTTTACAAAATTTATAAAGTAATTAGTATTGCGATACAATCTATAAATAGGCGAACTATTTTTAATAGCGGCTAAGTAATTTGTAAAAAGATATAGTGGATAACGCGACCCACCCTAAGGTGGGTAATGCCCAAAAAAATAATTTATTCTACAGTATAAATAACTTCATCTACTTCTGATAATCTGAAATAACCATAAGGGTAATTATCAGGATTGGTTGTATTAACACAATTTCCACGAACTGTTGCGGGCTGCGTTTGAAAAGGTCCTCCGCCAGAATCTCCTCCTTGTTGTAGCAGAATGTACATGAAATTGTAAAACTGACTAGAGATGCCATAATTTCTTATGGTTACAATATCTCCGGATTCTAAATCTTCTTCTGTGTAAAAGCCGAAAATTTGATTACCATCTGTAAAAGTATCATCATTAACATTTAAGTCTGGAACGACTGGGATATCACTAATAAATTCAAATAAATAATAATTATCAATTTCAGCAGGGTCGGTATAATAGGCTTTAAGCTCTATATCGTCACCCGAAAATCCTCCTTCATTATTTTGTTCTATATAATCTATAGGAACTACGTCTGTTAAAGTCTCGGTTGCAGTATAAGTTTCACCGTTGTAATTTATAGTTAAGGTATAAACGTCATCTATTGTTGGGATGAAAGTACTGTTATTGTAAATGCCTGTATTGTCTGTTTCTATAAAATTGAACGTGTTGCCAGAGGTGTCTGAAATCTGTATGGTTGCACCGTTTGCAGGAGGGACTGTTTCGTCGAAAAAAGGTGCTGACAAAGTTAGCTTTATACTTTGTTCGTTACCTGTGGTGCCTTTAAAATAGTTGATAGATGCTTCTATAACCAATCTAGGTTCTGCAGTATTTAAATCGACGTCAATGACATCTTCGCAATTAGTAAAAAGGATTAAAATGAGACTTATATATAGTAATCTTTTCATGATTTAAAATTTGAAATTATAAGAAAATGATGGCACGACACCAAAAATAGATAAACGTGTAGCTTCATTAGTGCCTGAGTTTCTGTTTTCGCTAAAGGAAATACTTGCGGCATTTTTTCTGTTATAGACGTTGTATAATCCGAATACCCATTCGCCTTTAAAGTTTTTAGTGCTTTCTGGATTTGGATTGTAATTAACAGCTAAATCTAAACGGTGATAGGAGGTAAGCCTGCTAGAATTTCGGGTTTCATAAGTTGGAATAATGATATCGTTATATTGATATTGTCCGTTTGGATAAGTGCTTGGTTGCCCAGTTTGAAAAATAAAATTAGAACTAAATGACCATTTTTTGTTTAACTCATAACTGCCTGTAATAGAAATATCATGTGTTTTATCGTAAGGTGTGTTGTACCATTGTCCGTTGTTAATTCCAGTTTCAATGGCTGTTCTTCCAGGTGTTCTTTGTTCTGATTTTGATAATGTGTAAGCAACCCAACCTGTAAACTTGCCTTCATTTTTTTTGAAAAGAACCTCTAAACCATAAGCGCGCCCTTCACCATTAAGAATCACTTGTTCTATAGCGTCGTTTGCAATTAAATCGGCACCATCAATGTAATCAATTCGATTTTCTATGGTTTTATAAAAACTTTCGACTTCTAAGGAATAAGCATTGTTATTGAATGTTCTAAAATACCCTAAAGCAACTTGATCTAATAACTGGGGTTTAATGTATTTTCCACTTGGAGCCCAAACATCTAAAGGAGTTGGTGAGCTTGTGTTAGATAGTAAATGTAAATATTGACTCATACGATTATAACTTGCTTTTACCGAAGATTTGTTATTTAATTGATAAGCAATAGCTAAACGAGGCTCAAGGTTTGCAAAAGATTCTATAACATCATTTTTACTAAAGTTTTCAGTACCTATAGGATTTGCTTTTTCATAAATGCCAAAGGTTTCATTAAATATTAATGGGCTATCGTTTTCATATACATTTAGTTCATCTTGCCCTAATCGGTGAAACATACTTAATCTTGCTCCATAGCTAACCGATAATTTATCACTTATTTTATGTTCTGCATCTATGTAAATGGCATTTTCGAATGCATATTTATCAATAAGTTTATATGGGTTAATACCCGAATCATCATTAATAGGTTGAATATCTCCTGGGTTAAATTTGTAATACATACTATTTAAGCCATATTCTAGTTTAAAATCATTACTGATGTAATGTTTGAAGTCGTATTTAAGGTTGACGTTTTTTATACCTGAAACCCAGTCAAAGCCAACGAAATCTAATTTTAATCCGTAGTAATAGTCTGAATAAATAAGTGATAAATTTGAAAATATTTTGTCTGAATAAAGATGATTCCACCTAAAGTTAACTACAGAATTCCCGAATGTATTCTCGAAAGTGTCAGAAAACTTAAAAACATCACGGCCAAAATAACCCGAAAGATAAATGTTGTTATTATCGTTTATATTGTAGCTTAATTTTGTGTTGACATCATAGAAATAAGCAATATTATCTAAGTCAAAAAGGGGGAGGAAAAGATGTGCATAACTGCTACGGCCACCAATTAAAAAGGAACCTTTGTCTTTTTTAATTGGACCTTCAGCTAATAGACGGCTAGATATAAGTCCAATTCCACCATTCATATGAAAAGACTTACTATTCCCTTCTTTCTGATAAATATCTAGGACAGAAGATATACGGCCTCCGTATTTAGAAGGTATTCCGCCTTTATATAATTTAATGTCTTTTATGGCATCAGGGTTAAAAACCGAAAAGAACCCAAAAAGGTGAGACGAATTAAAAATTGTAGCCTCATCTAAAAGAATAAGATTTTGATCAGCAGCACCACCTCTAACATTAAAGCCTGAAGAGCCTTCGCCAGCATTGGTAACACCAGGTAAGAGGGTGATAGATTTTATAACATCGACTTCTCCTAAAACAACAGGCATGTTCTTTATCGTTTTTATGGATAAAGAATTAACGCTCATTTGCGGTTTTTTAATGTTTAATCTTTCAATGTTATCAGTAATAACAACTTCATCTAAACTTTCAGTAGTTTCGTCAAGTTTATAGTTTTTTGTAAGGTTATCATTAAGGATTAACGTTTCTGAAATTGTTTTAAAGCCTAAGTAACTTATTTTTATGTTATAGGTTCCGGCAGGTAATGTAATAGAGTAGAAGCCGTACTCGTTGGTAACAGTTCCGGTTTGTTGCTCGGGAATAATGACATTAACACCAATAAGTGTTTCGTTACTTTGGTTATCTGCTATTGTACCGCTAAGTGTGAAATTTTCTTGAGCTTGAAGTAGAATAGGGAAGAGTAAAAAAAGATAAAGGATTCTTTTGAGAACTAATATCATAATTTATGAATGAGATGGGTATTTTACGTTTGACGATTAGCGTAACTTTTTGTTACATAATATTAAAAATAAATAAAAAAAGCTTCCCGAAGGAAGCTTTTTAGTATAACAATAATATAATATTAGTTACGCGTTTATAATAGTATTAAAAGCTTTACTTGGACGCATAGCATTAGAAATCAAATCTTCATTTGGAAGATAATATCCTTCTATATCAACAGACTCACCTTGACAATCAATAAGTTCTTTAACAATCTCTTCTTCTTTAGAAGATAAAGCATTGAAGATACTTGTAAATTCAGCTTTTAAATCAGCATCTTTATCTTGGTTTGCTAAAGCTTCTGCCCAATAAAGTGCTAAATAAAAGTGACTTCCTCTGTTGTCTAATTCATTCACTTTTCTTGAAGGTCCTTTTCTGTTTTCTAATAATTTATCAGAAGCATCATCTAAGGTTTTACCTAAAATACTTGCTTTATCATTAGAGTTTACTTGAGAAAAATGCTCTAAAGAAACAGCTAATGCTAAAAATTCACCTAAAGAATCCCAACGTAAATGATCTTCAGAAATGAATTGTTGAACATGCTTAGGTGCAGATCCACCAGCTCCTGTTTCAAATAATCCACCACCATTCATTAATGGCACAATAGATAGCATTTTTGCACTTGTACCAACTTCTAAAATTGGAAATAAATCTGTTAAGTAATCTCTAAGTACGTTTCCTGTTACAGAAATAGTATCTTTTCCTTCTTTAATTCTTTTTAAAGTAAAGTTTGTAGCATCAATTAAAGAAAGAATTCTAATATCTAAACCTTCAGTATCATGATCTTTAAGATATAAGTTTACTTTTTTAATTAATTCAGCATCATGTGCTCTTTTCTTATCTAACCAGAAAACAGCAGGTGTCTGTGAAGCTCTTGCTCTTGTAACGGCAAGTTTTACCCAGTCTTGGATTGGTGCATCTTTAGCTTGGCACATTCTCCAGATATCACCTTCTTCTACTTTATGAGTTAAAAGCACTTTGCCTTCTGCATCAATAACTTCTACTTTACCTTTAGAAGTAATCTCGAAAGTTTTATCGTGAGAACCATATTCTTCAGCTTTTTGAGCCATAAGTCCTACGTTTGGTACAGTTCCCATTGTTGTTGGATCGAAAGCGCCATTCTTTTTACAGAAATCGATTGTTGCACTGTAAACACCAGCATAACTACTGTCTGGTATTACTGCTTTAGTATCTTGTTGTTTCCCTTCTGCATTCCACATCTGACCAGAAGTTCTAATCATTGCAGGCATTGAAGCATCAATTATAACATCACTAGGTACATGAAGATTTGTAATTCCTCTTTCAGAATTTACCATTGCAACATCTGCTCCATGAGTTAATGCAAAACGAATATCTTCTCTAATAATGTCTCTTTTTTCTTCTGGAAGTTCGCTTAATTTTTCAAGTAAGTTACCAAATCCATTGTTTACATCGACACCAATTTTTTCAAAAGTTTTCCCATGTTTTTTGAATAAATCATCAAAGAATACACGTACAGCATGACCAAAAATGATAGGGTCTGACACCTTCATCATGGTTGCTTTCATGTGTAAAGAAAACAAAACACTTTTATCTAAAGCATCTTCTACTTGTTCTTCTAAAAATTCAATTAAGGCTTTTTTACTCATTATCGTTGCATCGATAATTTCACCTTTTAATAAACCTAAATCACTTTTTAAGTTTGTTTTATTTCCTTTAGCGTCTGTATGTACAATGTTAATTGAAGTCGCTTCGTCTAAAGTTACAGATTTCTCATTATGAGCAAAATCTCCTTTAGACATTGTTGAAACATGTGTTTTAGAATTTGGAGACCAAGCCCCCATACTATGTGGGTTTTTCTTAGCGTAATTTTTAACAGCTTTTGGAGCACGTCTGTCAGAGTTACCTTCTCTAAGTACTGGGTTTACAGCACTTCCTTTAATTTTATTGTAACGCGATTTAATTTCTTTTTCCGCATCGTCTTTTGGCTCATCTGGGTAACTAGGGATTTTAAATCCTTTAGCTTGTAATTCTTCAATTGCAGCAATAAGTTGTGGTACTGATGCACTGATATTTGGTAATTTTATAATGTTTGCTTCAGGTTTTTTAGCTAATTCGCCTAATTCTGCTAAAGCATCTGTTACTTTTTGATCGTCTGTTAAAAAATCAGGAAAAGTAGCTAAAATTCTAGCTGCTAATGATATATCTTTTGTTTCTATAACAATACCTGAAGACTTTGTAAATGCTTCCACAATCGGTAAAAATGAACGTGTTGCTAAAGCTGGTGCTTCATCCGTTTTTGTATAAACAATCTTTGCTGTTTTCGTCATAAGTCTTGATAATAAAAATGAATATAATTGTGCTCGAAATTGAGCTGAGCAAATATACGAAAACGTTTGATTTTTACACGTATAAGATTGTTACTTAAGAGTGTTTAATTTTATGAAATTAGCAAATAAACTCTTAAAATATTAAATTTAGTCTTTTATCTTAATATTATAGCTGTATAATAAACCTGAGATATTTTCTTTAGAAAAAGAAGCTTGTTTTACTTGATTTGTTGAAGGATTAATAGCAAAATTAAAAGCCGTTGAGAAATCTGATTGTACAATATTTGTTAATTGAAATATAGATTGTTTTAGATCACAATCATTAAAAACGACTTGTTTAGCTTCACATTCTGTAAAATCTACTTGTTGCATTGTACAAGAGTTAAACTTAGTATGGTTTATTTTTAATTGATAAAAGCTACTTAGATTTAGAATGCAATTGGTAAAATTAAAGGATAACAAAAAAGTGTTACAGTTTTGAAATAGAACGCCCATAATCTTACAACCCTTAAAAGTTATAGCGCTAAAAGTGGTGTTCATTACGTTGGCATTACTAAAATTGCAGTCTGTAAAATCGCATTCTAAAAAAGTGATATTTGAAAGGTCTGAATTTTCAAAATTACAATTAGTAAATGTACAATCTGTGTATTCTGTTTTTGGCAAGGTTTTTTTTGTATAATCTATTGCCTTAAAATGCTGTTCGTCTATGGGAGGTAGATTCATATTACAAGAATACGAAAACAATTTGGTAAGTAAACTTAGTAGGTTATGTGAATTTACTAGGATATTATTCTAACATCAATTTGCAATATATTAAAAACAAAAAGCCATATCACTCAGAAATATCTGTGTTATATGGCTTTTTTAGAAACAGTACTTACAAGACCTTATAGCTTTTGCTATTTCAGTTGTATGGACAATGTCATCAACTTTTTTGGTTCAAGAGCTTCTGTTTCCAATTCGAAACATTTCATACCTTTCAAAATGTATTGACTTGATATGACTTTGTTTCTTAGGTTTGTTTTTCTTGATGCAATATCTATGTTCTTCAACTAAATGAATATTAGAATAAAGCATTGCTCATTTTTAGTGTTTATTTTCAATCACACTGAATTTTCTGAGCTTTCCACTTTAATAATATAATCTACTACTAAAAGTATGTTATTATTAAGTTTCATGGTCTATTGCTAAAATACCTGTTTGCGCAACTGCAATGTAACCTCAAAAAACAACCTCAATACATAAAGAACGAATCTTCGATAACAATTAAATACTAATTAAAACTATTCTTCAAAACCAATCAGTTCATGTTTTTAATTGTTATACTAATTTATATAAATTTTATAGATTTCTTTATTTTTTTAACATTTTATATATCAATAGTTTATGAACTGTACTTATTAACAAAAGTTAATAACCCAAAAAAGCCTTCTTTTCAGAAGGCTTTTTTATTGTAATATATAAGTTGGAATTATCTTCTAACTTCTTTGATTCTTGCTTTTTTACCAGTAAGACCTCTAAAGTAGAAAATTCTAGCTCTACGTACTTTTCCACGTTTGTTAACTTCTACTTTTTGTAAAGCAGGTAAGTTAACTGGGAAGATACGCTCTACTCCAATTGTTCCAGACATTTTACGGATTGTAAACGTTTCAGAAGATCCACTTCCTTTACGTTGTAATACAACACCTCTAAAAAACTGTGTACGTACTTTTTCACCTTCTCTAATTTCGTAGTATACTGTGATTGTATCACCAGCACTAAATTCTGGAAAGTCTTTACGGGTTACAAATTCGTCTTGTACAAATTTTATTAAAGAACTCATTTTATTTTATTTATAATAGTTTGATTTAAAGCAACATTCACGGTTCTCGCCAGAGGTTGGTCTAAATTGGTTTGCAAAAGTAATGATATTTATAATATAGACAATACTTTAGTGCATTATTTTTATAATGATAAGACAATTACAACCTCATGGTTTCTTTTTTGAAAACTCTGTTATAGCAAGGATTGTTAATCCTACAGTAAATATTAAATAAGATAAACTCTGAATGATGTTAGAAACACCTTGTAACAGTAATAAAGTATCCATATTCCCTCTGCTTGCAAAAACGTTAAGAATTATATTTCCGATGTAAGTAACAAATACTAAGATAGTACCTATTAAAATGATCCATGTTGCTAGAGTCTTCTTCTTTATAAAAAGAATAATTGAGGCCATTAATATAATAAGAGTTGAAAAAACACTAATAATTGAACCTATTGTAAAAAGCATTTCAGTAGAACTAAGCATTCTATATAAATTTAGTAATTAATCTTCTAAAAGGTCTGGTCGTCTTTCTAAAGTTCTTTTATAAGCTTGTTCTTCTCTCCACTTTTCAATTTTAGGAAAATTTCCACTAAATAATACTTCAGGAACTTTCATTCCATCATATTCTCTAGGTTTTGTATAAATTGGTGGTGCTAATAAATTATCTTGAAAAGAATCAGTTAGGGCAGAAGTTTCATTTCCTAAAACACCAGGAATTAATCTAATTACTGCATCACATAAAACAGCAGCGCCTAATTCACCTCCAGATAACACATAATCTCCGATAGATATTTCGCGAGTTATAAATTTATCGCGTACACGCTGATCTACTCCTTTATAATGTCCGCATAAAATAAGAATGTTTTCTTTTAAAGACGTTTGGTTCGCTATACTTTGGTTAAGCTGCTCACCATCTGGCGTCATATAGATAAGCTCGTCGTAATGACGTTCTTTTTGTAGTTTAGAAATACATTTATCTATAGGCTCTATAGTCATTACCATACCTGCACCTCCTCCAAATTGAGTGTCGTCAACAGATTTGTAACCACCAGTAGCGTAATCTCTTAAATTATGAAAGTGTACTTCCACTAGACCTGCTTCAATAGCACGTTTTAAGATTGATGCTTCAAACGGACTTTTTAAAAGTTCTGGTAATACAGTGATAATATCTATACGCATAATTCAATTATATAAGGATGCGAAGATATATAATTGGTGCGATTAATATCTCTATATTTTATAGAGATTGTTTAAAGTGTCTGTATTATAGGCTTCTTGTTATTTTGTTTCAAGACTTTTTTGGATTCTTAATCCAAAATCATCTACTTTTTTCCAATTTGTGTATTCTATAGGTTGGACAGATTTTGTGGGACCCCCAGTTAATTTCATGATTAATTTAATCATTAATCGATCAATTAAAGGATATGATTTATAATCTAATTTCCCTGCAAATACTTCTAAAATATCGGGTTTCCAATCAATAGTGTTTAAAAACTTAATAAGATAAGGGTTTGTATTAGCAGAATTTTTATCTTCTTTTCTTGCAACAAGGTTAACAGAGAAAAAAGCTGTCGTTATTTGATTGAGAATTATTATGTTTTTCTGTATAAATTCATAGACCTTTTTATGGTGCTTACCATATCTAATACTTGCCCCAATTATTAACGTATGGAACTCTAATATATCTTCATTAAAAGTTTCAATTGAATACAGTTCAACTTCAATTTTTTGATCATTAAAATGAGCGCATAATTTTTCGCAAATCTTTTTGGTTTGTCCATCAACAGATGAATAAATTATTCCAATTTTTTGTGTCATAATATTAATTTACTCAGTAGATGTTTTATATAAAATGAGAGATATTATAATGAGGGGATCTATGATTCATATAATAGATAAAAATAATCGTTTTTTTAGATATTGTGAATTTATAAAGCTTAAAAAATGGAAGTAAAATTACCTAAAGAATAAATTTTTGGCACAAAAAAAATCCGCAATTCAATTGCGGATTTAAATTTTGATTTAAGAAGCTTATTAAGATTTATGCTTATTTAATTCATCTTGTAATTGGCGTCTTACTTTTTGTTCTCTTTCTAAAGCATTACGTCTGTGTTCTTCAAATTCAGTTTCTACTTCCGTAAGCTTAAATTTCGCTTCACGCGTAGCAGAATTACTTCCCTTAAACTTATAAATAAATAATAATAATAAAGCTAGAAGTCCACCAATAATGGCCCACATTAAAACTTTATAACTCGCTTTATTGGTTTGTATTCCAAATAAAGAAATATTATCTTTTTCGTCATTAGTAGCGTTTAATGTAGATTCTGTATTTGATAGATTAGATTTTAGATTTTCAATTTCACCAGCTTGTTTAGTAACTACAGCTTGTGTATCTGTTAAATCTTTATGTACTGCTTTTAATGAATCTAGCACATGAGCCTTTAGTGAGAATAACCAAGTTCTTTTAACAACTTTATATTCTTGAAATTTTCCAGATTTTTGAATAACGTATTCAAATTGGTTGTCAATTGTACCACTATTAAGAGATAATTTTTCATCTTGATCATCATCTGTTTGTGCAGATATTGAGGGTAAATTAAGTGTAACTAAAAGAATAAAAGCAAGTTTGGTTAAGAATTTCATCTTAGGTTTAATTTATGGTTGTGTTAGTTTAAAAAAGTATGCCAAGATAATGATTTTATGAAGACTTCATATAACAATTATAAAAACAAATAGCCCTACATATTAGGTAAGGCTAATTATATACGATGCACAATTTAATTTAGATCTTAATTTTTTTTAAATCTTTTTTTTTAATTAAAGAACTTAAAAAAGCTCTAATAATAAGAATAACGTCTAACCTTAGCAATATATTTTGCTAAACGAATAACTTGATGACTATAGCCGTATTCATTATCATACCATATATAGAGAATAGCATTTTTTCCATCTTTTCTAACTATCGTTGCTTTGCTGTCATAAATTGAAGGTGCAGAACAACCTACAATATCGCTAGAAACTAACTCATCGCTCATTTCGTATTTAATTTGTTCAACTAAATCACCTTCTAAAGCATATTTTTTAATAATAGTATTGATGCTTTCTACCGAGGTTTCTTTTTCTAATTCTAAGTTAAGAATAGCTAAAGATCCATTTGGTACAGGAACTCTAATTGCATTAGACGTTAATTTACCTTCTAAAGAAGGAAGCGCTTTGCTGACTGCTTTACCAGCTCCGGTTTCTGTTATTACCATATTTAATGCAGCAGCACGACCGCGTCTGTATTTACCGTGAAAATTATCTACTAAATTTTGATCGTTAGTATAGGCGTGAATGGTTTCTAAATGTCCTGTTTTAATTCCGAAGGAATCTTCGATAGCTTTTAAAACAGGTGTAATAGCGTTAGTTGTACAAGAAGCAGCTGAGAAAATTTGAACCTTATCAGGGTGGTGCTCTAAATGGTTAACACCATGTACAATATTTGGAATTCCTTTTGCTGGAGCAGTAATTAATACTTTTTCTACACCTTTAGATTTTAGGTGTCTGCTTAAAGCTTCTTTATCTCTAAAAGCACCCGTATTATCGATAACTAAAGCATTATTAATTCCGTAACTGGTATAATCAATATCTTCTGGCGCATTTGCAGAAATAATTTTTACAGTTGTTCCGTTTATAATTAGAGCAGAATTTTTAACATCGATATTTACAATTCCAGAAAAATCTCCGTGTACAGAATCATTTCTTAATAAAGAAGCTCGTTTTTCTAGAACAGTTTTATCAACAGTACCTCGAGTAACAATAGCTCTTAGTCTTAATTGTGTTCCTTTTCCTGTGCGCGTCATTAATTCTCTTGCAACCAAACGTCCAATTCTACCAAATCCATAGAGAACAACATCTTTTGGCTCAATGCTTTTGTTGTCTTTTGCGTCTTTTAATTTAGAGGTAATAAAAGCTGTAGCATTACTATATTTTTGATCTTCTAAATGATATTCGTAAGTTAATTTTCCGATGTCTAATTTAGCAGGTGGTAAGTTTAAAGCGCTAATGGCTTGTGCAATTTCAACAGAATCGAAAATAGAAATAGGTTTTTGAACAAACTTCCCCGCATACTCGTGCAAGTTTAATATTTCACTCACATTTCTATCAATTAATTGGTTTCTAAACAAGACCAATTCTATTGATTTATCATACCATAAATCGCTAACAATTTTAATAAATTCTACAGTTGCTCTGCGGCGATCGGCTTGAAATGCTAATTCTTTTTCGTAAATGGCATTAAATCCCATGTTTTCTTGGTTTAAGTGATTTAGATTTTGCGCAAAAATAGCATATTTCAAACGTTTTCGTAAATCCTTTTATCAAAAATAAAACCCCTTCAAAATTCAATATTTTGAAAGGGTTTTTTAATAACGAGAAGGGCTTTTTTTATCTAAAATTATAGACTACTTTTTCTCCGTCTTTATTGATCACTTCAATTTGAAGCGGTTCATTATAACGACGTGTTTTTATTGCTGTTTGAGCATCTTCAACATTGTATAATTTTTTACCATTTATTCGAGTAATTATACTTCCTTCTTCAACACCACTTCTAATCCAATTAGATTTGTAATTTTCATCTAATTCAGAAATTTTAACACCATATTCTGAGTTATAACGTTTTAAATCTTTTTCTGATGGATTTTTAATAAGTCCAATTGTTGGTAAAGTGTAACTTGTAGGTTTTAATAATGTTACTGGCATAACTTCTTCATCACCATCTCTTAATAAAGTTACATTAACAACATCATCTGGACTTTTTGTTTTTAAATAGCCTGTTAAGTCAGAGAATTTATGGATTTTAACTTTATCAATTTTTTTAATAATGTCACCTTCTTTAATTCCTGCTTTATCAGCACCTGTATCTTCTTGTACATCACTAACATAAAAACCTTCAGTAATATCAGTTCCTAATTCTTTAGCAGCAGCACTATTTAAAGCCCCTCCAACAACTCCTAAAATACCATTTTGTACATTACCATATTCCATAATATCATTCACAATTTTACGCGCAATATTACTTGGTACAGCAAACGAATAACCAATATAAGATCCTGTTTGAGATGAAATAGCGGTATTAATTCCTATTAAATCACCATTAGTATTTACTAGAGCACCACCTGAATTTCCTGGGTTTACAGCGGCATCAGTTTGAATAAAAGATTGCATATTTTGCCCAGATAAATCTCTTGCTTTTGCACTAATAATACCAGCAGTAACAGTAGAGGTTAAATTAAAAGGATTTCCTACGGCTAAAACCCATTCTCCAACTTTAGCATTATCAGAATCTCCAAATGCCATAAAAGGTAAATCTTCATCTGTTTCAATTTTTAATAAGGCAATGTCGGTTGTTTCATCAGTTCCAATTAATTCAGCGATATAAGACTTATTGTTGTTTAATGTAATACTAATCTCATTAGCATTTTTAATAACATGGTTGTTGGTTACAATGTAACCTGTTGGAGAAATAACGACTCCACTTCCTGTTCCTACTTGTGCATGTTGCGATTGTCTACCATAAAACAAATCTTGCATTGTAGTTGGAGAGGATATTACAGATGTATTTTTTACGTGAACAACGGCATCTAAAGATTTTTCTGCTGCGTTTACAAAATCTGGTGTAGCAACTTTACTTACATTAATAGAATTTGAATTATTAGTAGGTACAAATACAGGATAATCAGACGACTGATCAACGGATAAAAGTTGTGTGTCATTTTCGACAAAAAATTTGTAGCCACCTAAAGTTAATAGACCACCTAATGCAGAAACAAACACCAATGTTATAATCTTCTTCATAATTTTTCAGATTTAAGTTTAACTATTTAATTATTATTTATGTTTAATGAACGATTAAAATTAGAAATTTATTGATTTCGATTTTGATTTTAACGGGTTTTTAACGCCAAATTTAACGCCCTATTAACATCGCAAAATACAGACTAATATGCTTATATTTGTGCATTATTTTTACATATGACATTTTATAAATATCAAGGAACAGGGAACGATTTTGTAATTGTAGACAACCGTTTACAATTCATAAACAAAAAGGATACCAAACGTATAGCAACCATTTGCGATAGACGTTTTGGCATTGGAGCAGATGGTTTTATACTATTAGAAAATGATGAAAATGTAGACTTTAAAATGGTCTATTATAATGCAGATGGTAACGAAAGTACGATGTGTGGTAATGGTGGACGCTGTATTGTGGCTTTCGCTAAATTTTTAGGTATCATTGATAATGAAACTGAATTTATCGCTATTGACGGACTTCATAAAGCTAAAGTCGAAAATGGTTTGGTACATCTTCAAATGCAAAATGTTTCTGTAATTGAGTCATTTGATAATCATTTGTTTTTAGATACGGGATCTCCTCATCATGTAGAAATTGTTTCAGATTTAAAAACTTTTGAAGTAAAAGCTAATGGTGCTAAAATTAGATATGGCGAACCTTATAATGAAGCAGGAACTAATGTGAATTTTGTTACACAATTAGAGTCCGATTGTTTTGCAGTGAGAACTTACGAACGTGGCGTAGAAGACGAAACTTTATCTTGTGGTACAGGTGTAACAGCTGTGGCATTAGCAATGCATAAGAGTGAAAAAACTAAAGCTCAAATTGTAAATTTAGATACTGAAGGTGGTAAACTTAAAGTGTCTTTTAATAGTTGTGAAAATGGCTATAATAACATTTGGTTAGTTGGTCCTGCTGAGCAAGTTTTTAAAGGTGAATTTGTATGGTAAGCCTTAAAGGAACTGATATTTATTTAAGAGCATTAGAACCCGAAGATCTCGATTTTGTGTATAATATTGAAAATAACACAGCGCTTTGGTCGTTAAGTGATACACAAACACCTTATTCTAGATTTTTAATAAAGCAATATCTAGAAAATGCACAGCAAGATATTTTTGAAGCTAAACAATTAAGATTAGCAATTTGTGATCATAAACACAATACTATTGGATTAATTGATGTGTTTGATTTTGATATAAAAAATAAACGTGCAGGCATAGGTATCTTGATTCAAGATAAAGAAAATAGAAATCAAGGTTATGGTAAAGAAGCTTTAAAATTACTTGTAGATTATTGTTTTCAAACTTTACATTTACATCAAGTATATGCTAATATTTCGGAAAATAATTTAGCTAGTTTAAACTTATTTGAAGGTAATGGCTTTAAAATTATAGGATTAAAAAAAGATTGGAGTTTCGATGGTGAAAATTATACCAACGAGTATATTTTACAACAGATTAATAATTAACTATGTATATTAAAAAAGTTCTGTGGGCAGTAGCTCTTATTGGTTTAATGATTTTTGGTGGATTTGCTTATTATATTTATAATGCTATGTTTTCACCAAATACAAGTTTTGAAAACGAGACAGCATATATTTTTGTGCCAACCAATGCTAATTATTCTATGGTTAGATCTCAGTTAGAACCACTTTTGGCAGATATTAATGCTTTTGATGCTTTAGCTAAACAGAAAAAATATACTTCAAATATTAAAGCAGGTCGTTTTGCTATTTCTAAGGGGATGAATAATAATGATATTATTAATTCAATCCGAAGTAAAAATCTTCCTATTAAGATTGCATTTAATAATCAGCATAGTTTAAAAGACTTAGCAGGAAGAGTAAGTATGCAAATTGAAGCTGATAGTTTGTCTTTATTTAAAGCAATGTCTGATCAATCATTTTTATCTAAAAATGGTTTCTCTAAAGCTACAGCTTTAGGCATGTATTTACCAAATAGCTATGAGTTTTTCTGGAATACATCTGCCGAAACTTTTAGAGATAGAATGTTAACAGAATACAACCGTTTTTGGACAGAGGCAAGAAAGGCAAAAGCGGAAAAACTGAATTTAACACCAAATGAAGTGATCACTTTAGCTTCAATAGTTCATGAAGAATCTAAGCAAGCAGATGAACAACCAAGAGTTGCAGGTGTATATTTAAATAGACTTCGTATTGGTATGCCATTGCAAGCAGATCCTACTTTAAAGTTTGCAGCTTATCAATTGCCACAATATCAAAACACAATTATTAGACGTGTTTTAAATATTCATAAAGATATTGACTCTCCTTATAATACATATAAAAATTTAGGTTTGCCTCCAGGGCTTATTGCCATGCCAGATTTATCCGCTATAAAAGCGGTTTTAAATCCTGAATCTCATAGTTACCTTTATTTTGCGGCAGACGCAAAACGTTTAGGATATCATAAGTTCGCAAAAACATTAGGGCAACATAATAATAATGCAAGAGAATATCATAGATACTTGTCTTCTCAAGGAATTAACAAATAAGGTGAATCGTTTTTTTGGCTTTATAGTATTTTTGTTATTCGTCAGTAACTCGCTTTATTCACAATCTAAATTCAATCAGTTTTTAAAACCCAGTGACACCCTTAATAAATTGCGTAGAAATACGGTTTTTATTACTGAAGCTTCACTGGCGACCATCACATTGATTGGTTTAAATCAATTATGGTATGCAGATTATCCGCGTTCTAATTTTAAAGCATTAAACGATAGTGAAGAGTGGTTGCAGATGGATAAAATGGGACATATGTTTTCTTCTTATCAATTAGGTAGGTTAGGAGCTAATACCTTAAAATGGGCAGGAGTCAGTAAAAAAGACCAATTAATTTATGGTTCTACATTAGGGTTTGGTTTTCTTACCGCTGTTGAAGTTTTAGATGGTTTTTCAGAAGAATGGGGATTCTCTTGGTCAGATATGGCAGCGAATACTTTAGGCTCAGGGTTGCATATTGGGCAAGAATTACTTTGGGACGAACAACGTTTGGTTTTAAAGTACTCTTTTCATCAAACAGAATTTGCAAAACAGCGACCTAATAAATTAGGAAGTGGTATTACTGAAGAATTTCTTAAAGATTACAATGGACAAACTTATTGGTTAAGTGCAAACATTAATTCATTTTTAAAAACAGAAACAATTCCTAATTGGTTAAACTTAGCTTTTGGTTATGGAGCTGATGGAATGTTAACAGGTGAAGCTAATGATCCTTTGTTTTTAAATCAGAATAGAAAACGACAATATTATCTAAGTTTAGACATTGATTTAAGTCGAATTGAAACAAATTCTCACTTCTTAAAAACTTTATTTGACGTTTTTAATGTTATTAAGATCCCTTTTCCGACGATAGAAATGAACGACGATGGTCGGGTAAAGTGGCACTATATCTACTTTTAAGTTAAAAAATTAACAGTTAATCGATTGATTTTCAGTAATTGAAAATATGTCGTATATTTGCACGCGAATTTTGCGAGAAGGTTTTTTAACAATCTTGCTATAAAAATTTTAGCTGTTATGATTAAAAATAGCGTTAAGAATATTGTATTACCATTTTCAATTTGTTTATTTATGGCTTTGGCCTTGTATCCAGATTCTGCATTAAATCCTGATACATATTCAACAGAAGGATTAGATTTAGATTTTACTGTTTCAGAAGATTTGGTAGTGGTTACTAAAGAACATTCTGTAAAACCTAATCTGTTTACTCCATATTTAGGAAAATCATTTGAAGGCTTTAAAGAAGCTTTAGCTTTTAAAGAATCTAGAGGAGATTATTTTACAGTAAACACTTTAGGATATTTAGGGAAGTATCAATTTGGTGCAGAAACTTTAAAAGTGATAGGGATATATGATCCGCATCAATTTTTGTACAATCCAGAATTACAGGAAAAAGCATTTATAGCAAATGCAGAACGTAATAAGTGGGTGCTAAGAAAAGATATTACACGTTTTGAAGGTAAAAAAATTGGAGGTGTTAAGATTACTGAATCTGGTATTTTAGCAGCAGCACATTTAGCTGGTCCAGGAAGTGTAAAGAAATTTTTAAGAAGTTATGGTGTTCAAAACTTTTCTGATGCCTACGGTTCTTCTGTAAAATATTATATGAAGAAGTTTTCTGGTTATGATACTTCAATGATTGCACCAGACAAAAAAGCACGAGTAATGCTTTAAGTATTGTCTGTATCATTTATAAAAAAAAAAGCTCTAAATTTCAATAATTAATTTGAAATTTAGAGCTTTTTTTTATGTGTAAATATTAGTTAATCCTTATGGATGATAAATATTGAAGGTCTTTTATGAAAATCTTCTTTATTGTTTTTCCATTCCTTTGCAATCTTTGTTTTAATATATTCGGTAGGCAAAGTTAGATCACATGCTACACAAATTCTAGTGTTAGGATGAAGAATACTAACAAGATCTTCAAGCATCTTCATATTTCTATATGGTGTTTCAATAAAAATTTGAGACTGATTATGTTCAGCAGATAAACGTTCTAGGGTTTTTAATTTTGATTTGCGTTCACTTTTATCAATAGGTAAATAACCATTAAATGTAAAACTTTGTCCATTCATACCAGAGCCCATTAAAGCTAATAAAATAGAAGATGGTCCAACAAGTGGTACAACTCTAATATCCATTTGGTGTGCTAAATTAGCAATGTCTGCGCCAGGATCTGCAATAGCAGGGCAACCAGCTTCAGAAACTAACCCGATAGAAATTCCTTCTAAACATGGGTTTAAAAATGTATTTCGTTCTTCTACTGTAGTATATTTATTTAAAACCTGAAGTTTTAAACTAGGTTGTGATTTATTAGGTGATATACGTTTTATAAACCGGCGAGCTGTTTTTTCATTTTCAACAATGTAATAATCGAGTTCTTCAACTATTTTTTTTATTGAAATTGGTAATACCTCAAGCGGCGGATTATCACCTAATCTTGTAGGTATAAGATATAATTTACCTTTGTTAGTGCTCATGTATAAGAAACTTTTATATTAATAGAGTTTAGGTCTATTAAATTATATGATTATAAATTGCTTTGGTACTAATTTACGAAAAAGATGTTTTAAAAGTATTTATGATGTTAATCTTGGTTTAATTGTTTGGCCAAGATATCACAAGTTTCATTAATAAGATTATACACATATTCAAAATCACTATGATCTCCATAATAAGGATCAGGCATGTTTTTATTTTGAATTGAAGTATTGATATCTAAAAATAACTTCACTTTTTTAGTGTCATTTGCATTTCGAGATAAACTGATAATGTCAGAGTAATTTGATTGATCCATGACATAGATATAATCAAAAGTATCAAAATCTGAAACATTAAATTTCCGTGCACTTTGAGTACTAATATCTAAGCCGTTATTTTTAGCAACAGCAATAGAACGTTTATCCGGAGAATTGCCAATATGGTAAGCGGCAGTTCCGGCAGAATCTACATAAAAATGATCTTCAGGCAGTTTAGATTGCATTACTCCATGAGCTAATGGCGATCGGCAAATATTACCCAAGCACACCATTAAAATACGTATCATAATTAAGAGGAATTAAAGCGCTAATTTTTTAGATAAATCTTCAACGTATTTTCTAAATTGTTTATCTGTTGAAGATAAATTATCGACAGTTTTACAAGCATGCAATACAGTAGCGTGATCACGTTGTCCTATTTGAGAACCAATACTAGCTAAAGATGCTTTTGTATATTTTTTCGCAAAAAACATCGCTAGTTGACGGGCTTGTACAATATGACGTTTACGAGTTTTAGATTGTAGTGTGTTTACATCCATTTGAAAATAATCAGAGACTACTTTCTGTATGTAATCAATCGAAACTTCTCGTTTTGTGTTTTTAACAAACTTCTCTACAATTTCTCTTGCTAAGCTTATTGTAATTTCTTTTTTGTTAAATGATGATTGTGCAATTAATGAAATAATAGCACCTTCTAGCTCTCTAACATTACTTTTAATATGTTTTGCAACATACTCTATAATATCTTCAGGCATTTCAACACCATCTCTATAAAGCTTGTTCTTTAAAATAGAAACTCTAGTTTCAAAATCCGGAGTTTGTAATTCTGCAGAAAGTCCCCATTTAAAACGTGATAATAAACGTTGTTCAATGTCTTGCATGTCTACAGGAGCTTTGTCACTTGTTAAAATAACTTGCTTTCCGTTTTGGTGTAAGTGATTAAATATATGAAAGAAAACATCTTGTGTACCTGTTTTACCAGATAAGAATTGAACGTCATCTATAATAAGTACATCTATAATTTGATAGAAGTGAATAAAATCATTTCTATTATTTTTCTTAACAGAGTCTATATATTGTTGCGTGAATTTTTCAGCAGAAATATATAAAACTGTTTTTTCAGGATATTTATCTTTAATATCAACACCAATAGCATGTGCTAAGTGTGTTTTACCTAAACCAACACCACCAAATATTAATAGTGGGTTAAAAGAAGTTCCCCCTGGTTTATTTGCTACAGCAATACCTGCATTTCTAGCCAACCTATTAGAATCTCCTTCTAAGAAGTTTTCAAAACTATAACTTGGGTTAAGTTGCGATTCTATCTTAACATTTCTAATTCCAGGAATTATAAATGGATTTCTAAGTTCTGGACTTTTGTTATTAAAAGGAACATCAACATCTTGAGATTTTAATGCAGATCGGTTAGAACTTGGAATCTTTTCTGTAAATGGCTGTTTGTTACCATAGGTGTTTTCCATTCTGATTACGTACACCAATTTAGCACCTTCACCTAATTCTTTACTTAGAGATACTTTTAATATTTTAACATAGTGCTCCTCTAACCATTCGTAGAAAAACTTACTAGGTACTTGTATACTTAATGCATTACCCGAAAGTTTTACCGCATCTATAGGTTCAAACCAAGTTTTATAGGCCTGTGGTTGTATATTATCTTTTATAAAAGCGAGACAATTACTCCATACAGATTGCGCGGTGATATCCATTCGTTAACTTAAATTTTATTGATAGTTAGATTAGCAAAAAAAAAGAGAAGTGAATTCTCTTGTAGTTTTTAACAGCACAAATATGTGAACAAAATTCTTAAAAAAAAAATATAATTTTAATGAATATTTGGATTTTTTTTCCCATGTTTAATACTTTTTAAATTTACAAAATTATTACCAAATAAATGTATATACTATGGATTATAATGAAACTAAATTAAGAGTTCGCTATGGGGAAACTGATCAGATGGGAGTTGTGTACCATGCTAACTACGCAGCGTACTTTGAAGTAGGAAGAACCGAGTGGTTACGGGAGTTTGGACTTAATTATAGTGATATGGAAGCAGATGGAGTAATGCTTCCTGTAGTTTCTTTGTCTGTAAATTATAAAAATTCAGCGCGTTATGATGATGTAATTACAGTGAAAACTACACTTAAAAAAATGCCAACTGCATCTATTGAATTTGAGTATGAATTACGTAATCAATCTGACGTTTTGATAGCGACAGGAAATACCGTTTTAGCATTTATTAACATGGAACGGAATAGACCTACAAGATGTCCAAAATATATTTTAGACCAACTACAAAATTACTCGTTATAATTCTTTGATGTCAACACCAAAAAATTGTGAAAAAAGATCGAATACTTTTGAACTGTGGTTTTTTCTGACAGATATTTCTAATAAGCAATCGAGTTCCAATTTTTGATTTGTGATTGCAACGTCATTTTCTTTCAAAATGCGCATCACCTTACTCATGTTTTTATATTCAAATTGAAGTTGGAATTCTTTGTTTATTGTTCGCTCTATAATTTTTGAAGCTTCAAGCGCTAATTGTGCACCTGTTCTGTATGCGTTAATTAATCCGCCAACACCGAGTTTTACGCCGCCGTAATAACGAACGACTATGATTAAGATGTTAGTGACTTCAAAAGATTGAATTTGTCCATAAATAGGCATTCCTGCAGAGTTGTTAGGTTCGCCGTCATCATTGGCTCTATATTGTAGGGTTTCTGTTCTTATCTGATAGGCGTAACACCAATGTCTAGCAGCATAATGTTCTTTTTTTACGGCTTCTAAATGTTGTTTTATTTGCTCTTCATTGGTAACAGGAAAAGTAAAACCATAGAATTTACTGTTTTTGTCTTTAAATAATTCGCCTTGAGCAGGCTTTGTAATTGTTTTATAAATATCGTCTTCCATTATGCTAAAGTGACTAATAAGATTGCAATTAAGGCTAAAATAATACCAATCCAATTTTTCTTAGAGATGTTTTCTTTAAAGAATATTAAACCGATTAATGTAGAGAGTGCTAAAATTGCAATATGATTTATTGTAAATAATGTAGAGCTTTCTGTGTTTTCAACACGCAAGGCCATTAGTAAAAAATGTATAGATCCATAATTAACGATACCTAAAGCGAAACCAAAAGGAATACATTTTAATTTAAAAATACTTTTGTTTTTTAAAGCTTTAAAAATTAAAAGCGATACACCAATTACAGCTGCCATTGCAAATATTGTAGCAGAAAATAAAGGAATGTTATCATCTGGAGCAAAATAATTGATAGAAGTATCTATTGTGCCAGAACCTAAAAATAAAATGATAGGTAAGTAAATGGATTGTTTTAGAACACCAATTTCTTTCTGTTTTATAGAAGTAAGATATACGGCAACTAAAGCTAGTACAATTCCTGTGATTTTTTGAATACCTATACTTTCCTTAAAAACTAAAATACCAAATAGAATAGGGATAATGACACTCATTTTACTAGAAACGGAGGCTACTGAAAGGCCATTTTTCTGAGCCGTTAATGCCATAACGTTAAATATCGCTATAAATAGAAATCCTAACATTATAGCGACTACAAACCAATTAGATTGAACTATTTCGGTAGGGTTAATGTTGCCTTCGTATAAAAAGAATCCACAAAAGAAGGCAACAAAATAATTGATAACAATAACTTGTAAGGTGTCAATGTTAAATTTCTTCAATAGTTTAAATACCACAAAAATTGCAGTAGAAGATAAGATACTAATGAGTAAGTATATCAAAAAAGGTCTTTTTTAGTTTCAAAAAGTGTAATAATGTCTTCTTTCGTTTCGTCTATATTCCAAGTGTGAAAACCCATGGTAGCAGCAGTATCTGTATTGTCTTTGGTGTCATCTATAAAGAGACATTCGTTAGCAATAAGATTATTTTCTTTTAACACAAATTCGAAAATATCAGTATTTGGTTTTCTAAAGTGAATTTCTTGCGATAAATAAAAGGCATCAAAGCAAGCTTTAAATTCTTCAAAGAATGGTGTTGTAGATTTTACAGAATCAATATGTAAATCATTGGTGTTGCTTAACAGTATAAGCGTGTACTTTTTTTGTTCTGCTAAATTTTGAATAAATTCTAATCTGTATTTCGGAAAATCTTTCAAGATAGAATTCCAAACGTCAATGAGTTGTGTTTCTTCTATATTTGAAAATTTACTTTTATAAAAATCAACAAATTCTGAGGTCGAAATTTTTCCAACTTCATAAAGTTCATTGGTTGCATTCATTTCTGCATCTAACGCTTCAATTTGAAATAAATCTAAAGCATTTTGTATAGCGCCTTGCTTATCTAAATTGATAAATACATCGCCAAAATCGAAAATTAGTGTTTTAATTTTACTCATTTATTCTTGGTTGCACTTAGTAGAGTTTAAATGCTTTTTTCGTTATTGTAATCTATTAATTTTATTTAAAGACCTGCTAGGTTTTTAAAACCTGTTAGGTCTTATTGTTTTTAGCTTATCCTCTAAAATATCAGTTTCAGAAATTAATTGTCCTTTTAGTTCAGGTGCTTTTGTGCCTTCATTAAATTGAGAATGACTAACAAAAATTCGTGCTTCGTCCCAAAGCTCTTCATCAATAAAGGTTTGTAATGTTTTTGCACCACCTTCAATAATTATAGAATTGATATTTTTATGATGTAAAACGTTACAGATTTGTTTTGCTATTACGTCTTTTAAATCCCAATTTATAAATTCAGTTGTTCTGTTTTGTGTTTTATTATTTTCTGAACTGATTACAATCGTTTCGGCTTCATCATTAAAAACACTAGTGTCTGTATTTAATTTTAAATCTTTATCTAAAACCACTCTAATCGGGTTTTTACCTGTCCAATCTCTAACGGTTAAACTCGGATTATCTTCTAAAACCGTATTCGTTCCAACTAAAATAGCTTGTTCTTCGGCTCGCCATTTGTGCACAAGCTGACGCGAATAAGTATTAGTAATCCAAACTGGTTTTTGTTCGTCTCTAGTTTTTGGTGCAATAAAACCATTTTTGGTTTCTGCCCATTTTAATATAATATAAGGACGCTTTTTATTATGAAAAGTAAAAAAGCGTTTGTGATGTTCCTTGCATTCTGTTTCTAAAACGCCAACGGTAACATTACAACCCGATGCTTTTAATTTTGCAATTCCCTTTCCTGCAACTTCCGGATTATCATCGATACAGCCAATAACCACATTCGGAATTTTATGAGATACAATTAAATCACTGCAAGGAGGTGTTTTTCCAAAATGACTACAAGGTTCTAAAGTGACATAAATGGTGCTTTTTGCTAAAAGCGACTTGTCTTTTACGGCGTTAATTGCGTTAACTTCAGCGTGGTTTCCACCGTATTCACTGGTAAAACCTTCGCTAATTATAGTGTTATTATAAACAATGACAGCGCCAACCATTGGGTTGGGTCTTGTGCTTCCTAATCCGTTTTTTGCAATTTGTAAACAGCGATTTATGTATGTTTCGTGAGTAGTCAATTTTAGAATTTTATTTTTACATCCTGGATTTCATCAACGGTATAGGTTGAAGAATATCCCATAATCTTATATTTTATAGCGCCTTTGTAATGTAATTTTAAACTTTGTGTTAGTAAACTACCTAAAAGACTTCCTAGATTTTTATCACTAGTAAGGCTTGCAGTTGCTACTTTAACCGTTAGCGGAATGGTGAAATTTTTCCTTCTAGGAACATCAAATTCATCCGAAATTACAGAAGCTAGCTCTAAATCATTTAAGTATACTTTAAGGTCATCGGTTTTTAAAGTCCCGCCAACATCATTTTTATTTAGAAATAATGCATCAGCTCTAATTGTAATGGTTTTAGAATTAGAATCTATAACTTCAATATTCTCTAACCTAACAAATTCGGGCTTTTTGGTAAAAGAGCAGTTAAATAGTAGTGTTAAAATTAAGGAAAACATTAGGAGTCTTTTCGACATAAAATTCTTTTTATATGTATCTTCATGCCGAAAATAATTCAGCCTTAAAAATCAAAATTTAGTGCGTAAAGATACTATTGTTATTCGAGAAATTGAAGCCAAGGATAATCCTAAAATTGCAAAAGCAGTAAGGAGTGTTTTAATAGAAATGGGTGTTCCTAAAGTGGGAACGGCTTATGAAGATTCTGCATTAGATTGTATGACAGAAACTTATGAGGCACCTAAAAAAGCTTATTTTGTAGTAGAAGATGACGATGAAATTATTGGAGGTGCCGGAATTTCACCTTTAGATAATTACGATGGTAATATATGCGAATTACAAAAAATGTATTTTATGCCAGAAGCTAGAGGAAAAGGTTTAGGAAGTGAAATGATGGCTAAATGTCTCAATTTTGCTAAGCAATCTGGTTTTGATCACTGTTATTTAGAAACGATGCCTTACATGGATGATGCTAGAAAACTTTATAAAAAAGCAGGTTTTAAATCTATTGAAAAACCAATGGGGAATACCGGACATTATTCATGCACCGTTTGGATGCTAAAAGATTTGTAGTTGTGAGATTATTAGACCTTAAAAATAAATTTCATTCAGAATTAGATGCTATTTACGGAAAGAACGAAGTGGGAAGCTTTTTTTATTTGTGTACTGAGCATTATTTAAATATTCTTAGAATGCAATTGACTTTAGAACCTGAACTTAAGATTGAAAATTCTAAAACAAAACTTTTTATTAAAGCAATAAAGCATTTAAAAGCGCAAAAACCGATTCAATATTTATTAGGAGAAACAGAGTTTTTTGGTTTGACTTTTAAAGTGAATAAAAATGTTCTTATTCCACGACCAGAAACCGAAGAATTAGTCGATTTAATTACAACATCTCACACAAAGGAAAGTAAAACAGCTAAGCTTAAGATTTTAGATATCGGAACTGGTTCTGGTTGTATTGCAATTTCTTTGGCTAAAAATTTACCCAATGCTCAAGTTTATGCTTTAGATGTGAGTCCTGAGGCTTTAAAAATGGCAAAGCAAAATGCAGAACTCAATAAGGTAGATATCACTTTTATTGAAGCTAGTATTTTAGATTATAATGCTATATCTCAATTTGAAGACGCATCTTATTTCGATGTTATTGTGTCTAATCCGCCTTATGTTAGAGAATTAGAAAAAGAAGAAATTTTACCTAACGTTTTAGAAAACGAACCTCATTTAGCTTTGTTTGTAGAAGACCATAATCCTTTGTTATTTTACAAAGCCATTACTAACTTCGCAATTCAAAAATTAAAACCAAAGGGTGTTCTTTATTTTGAAATTAATCAATATCTCGGAGAAGAGACGAAAGCTTTGTTAGAAGAAAAGCATTTTGAAGATGTAGCGTTATTGAAAGATTTAAATGGAAATGATAGAATGCTTAAAGGAAGAAAATTATAATATGAAAAGTATAGCCGTTTTTTGTGGAAGTAGTGAAGGTAACGATCCTGAAATCTTAAATGAAGCCTACCAATTAGGAGAAACTTTAGCGCATAAAAATATTACTTTAGTTTATGGTGCTGCTAAAATTGGCCTTATGGGAAAAGTAGCAGAAGGCGTTTTAAAGCATAATGGAAATGTTATCGGAATTATTCCAAACTTCCTAAAAACAAAAGAAATTGTACATACAAAACTCTCTGAATTAATTGTTACGGATAATATGCACGACCGTAAAGTGATTATGTATGAAAAGAGTGAAGGTTTTATTATAATTCCTGGAGGTTTTGGAACCATGGACGAGTTTTTTGAAATCACCACTTGGGGACAACTCGGGTTACACACCAAACCTATCGGTATTTTAAATACCAATGGTTATTACGACGCTTTAATTGAGCAAAGTAAAATGATGGTAAAGCGTGGTTTCTTATCTCAAGAAAATTTAGAAGCCGTTGTTGTAGATAGCACTATTGAAGGTTTATTAGAAAAAATGAATAATTACAAACCATTGCCAGCACCAAAATGGTTAAATAAGGAAGGGCTTTAAATTCTGGCGTAAGCAGAAATTAACCTTTTTAATATTAATAGCACACATCCCTAAAGAATGAATACACAAGAGAAAATAAATACACTTCGCGAAGAATTACGTCAGCATAACTATAATTATTACATTTTAGATGATGCAACGATCAGTGATTACGATTTTGATATTAAATTAAAAGAACTTCAGGCTTTAGAAGAAGCGCATCCAGAGTTTTTTGATGCGAATTCACCAAGTCAACGTGTAGGTGGTTCTGTGACCAAGAATTTTAAAACAACGGTTCACGATTCTAGAATGTATTCTTTAGATAATTCATATTCTAAAGAAGATTTATTAGACTGGGAAGCCCGCGTTAAAAAAATGGTTGATGGTGATGTTGGTTATACTTGTGAATTAAAATACGATGGAGCTTCCATAAGTTTAACTTATGAAAACGGAAAATTATTAAGAGCGGTAACACGTGGTGATGGTGTGCAAGGCGATGAAGTTACAGCGAACATTAAAACGATAAATACGGTGCCTTTGCAATTAAAAGGCGAATTTCCGGAGCGTTTTGATATTAGAGGTGAAATTGTTTTACCTATTGAAGGCTTCTTAAAAATGAATGAAGAACGTGTTGAAAATGAAGAAGAACCTTATAAGAATCCTAGAAATACAGCTTCAGGAAGTTTAAAACTACAAGATAGTGCAGAAGTTGCTAAACGCCCTTTAGAATGTTTATTATACAGTATTATTGGTAATAACCTGAATTTAGAATCGCAATTTGATGGCTTAGAAAAGGCGAGATCTTGGGGATTTAAAGTGCCACAAGAAGCTAAATTAGTACATTCAATTGATGAAGTTTTAGAATACATTAGTTATTGGGACGAGCATCGATTCAATTTACCATTTGAAATTGATGGCGTTGTAGTAAAAGTAAATAATTTGCACCAACAAGATGAATTAGGGTTTACCTCTAAAGCACCACGTTGGGCTATGGCTTATAAGTTTAAAGCCGAACAGGTTTCTACTTTATTAAACGAAATTACATACCAAGTAGGGCGTACAGGAGCAATTACGCCTGTAGCAAATTTAGAACCCGTGCAATTGGCTGGGACTATTGTTAAGCGCGCTTCGCTTCATAATGCAGACCAAATAGAGAAATTAGATATAAGAATAGGAGATACTGTATTTGTAGAAAAAGGCGGTGAAATTATTCCAAAGATTATTGCGGTAGATTTAACGCAACGTCCAGAAAACTCTGTGCCTACAGAATACATTAAGCATTGCCCTGAATGTGATACTGAACTCGTAAGATTAGCAGGAGAAGCAAAACATTATTGTCCTAATTATAATGGCTGTCCAACTCAAGTTGCAGGAAGAATTCAGCATTATATCTCTAGAAAAGCGATGGATATTGATGGGTTAGGAGGTGAGACTGTGATTTTATTAGTTAAAGAAGGTCTTATAAATAACTATTCTGATTTATACGAGTTAACGGTAGAGAAAGTGATTCCATTAGAGCGTATGGCACAGAAAAGTGCCATTAATTTAGTAAATGGTATTGAGGCTTCGAAGCAAATTCCGTTTGAGCGTGTGCTTTTTGCTTTAGGGATTCGTTATGTAGGAGAAACAGTGGCTAAAAAACTAGCTAAGCATTATAAATCTATTGATGCTTTAATGTTTGCTTCTATATTAGATTTAGTGACAGTAGATGAAATAGGAGAACGTATTGCGCAAAGTGTTGTTGCGTTTTTTAGTTCTGAAGAAAACAAACAGATTATTGAACGATTAAGAAGTTTTGGTGTGCAATTAGAAATATCAGCAGATAAATTAGCCAACCAAACAGAAAAACTAAAAGGACAAACATTTGTAGTATCAGGAGTATTTGAAACAATTTCTAGAAATGAGCTTAAAAAGCTAATAGAAGATAATGGCGGCAAAGTGTCTTCGTCTATTTCATCTAAAACAAGCTTTTTAATTGCAGGAGATAAAATGGGGCCGAGTAAACGTACAAAAGCAGAGAGTTTGGGTATCAGTATTTTAACAGAAGAGGCGTTTTTAGCTGATTTCAAGTAAATTCTTACGTTAATACAAATATTTTATCGATTAAATACGTTAATATGCGTTAATGTGTTAAAAATATTTATATTTGTTGTTGTAATTAAGGGGTTAATTAAATGTTAGTACATAGAATTTTAAAAATAATTATATTGCTCTTGGGGTCTGTATATATACTTCTTCAAAGCTTAGCTTTAGAAGTAGAGGGAGATGCTGTAGGAACATTAGCATTTATCTTGCTCACATATCTTTATTTGGGCTGGACAGAGAATAAGTCAAAACTATTCTCATCATTTTTATTACTGTTTACATCTGCACATATTATAAGTTTTATAATTTGGTTTATGCCAATGGTTGAAGACGGAGAGCCAGATTATCTCTATTATGTAGCTAATATGCTTTGTATATTGTCTTATACTTTACTTATCATAAAGATGTTTATTCACTTTAATTTGAAAGCAGTTTTGTCTCAATTGACTGTTCCTATAGTAATTTTAGTGATTCTAGATATTTTTTGTGTGACGTTAATTTCAAGTACTACAGAAGGTGCTTTTACTTATTATGAATATATACTTGAGTATTTTTATAATGCAGTTATAATGATGCTTTTATCAATTGCATTGATTAATTATATGTATCGAAATAATAATAAATCTATGCTTTTTTTAATAGGAGCTATATTTATGGTCTTTTCAGAAATAATTCAGTTAGCCTATTTTTATATTTTAGATATTAATATTTTAGGTTTCGTTTATTCTACATTTCTAGTAGTCGCATTTTCGTTTTTCTACATTCAATCACAACATCCTGTTACTGATCCGATTACAGAATATAGTGATGAAGACTTGGATGTTTTATAGAAATAAAACACATACTATACTTACTAAATTATTGATTTTGTGCTTTATGGCTTAATCAATATGTTTTCAGCCTTTATAAATAAAGTTTTTGTAATATGAATTATTCATATTTTATTGTAATTCTTCAATTTAGAAGCGGAATTTGTAATCATATAATTACATAAGAACTTTTTTTGACCCTATGAAATTCAATATGGTCATCAAACCACAATAGATACACCTTCTGAAGCTACTTTTTTCCCTGGTTCAAAGTAAAAATCAACTTTACCAAGATAAAGACCAAAGCATCCCACTTGATTTACAAGCACATCTTTACCTAGGCTGTTCTTTTCAATTGTTGGTTTCGGTAAAAAAGTATGCGTATGCCCACCGATAATAAGGTCTATGTTTTTTGTTGCTCTCGCTAAACTTATGTCACTAACTTTGTTTGGGCTATTTTTATATTCATAACCTAAATGTGATAAACAAATCACTAGATCACAAGATTCTTCTTCTTTTAATATGCGAGACATATCTTGTGCTTTTTCTATCGGATTATGGTAAACAGTTTCTTTATACATGTCTTTACCAACTAATCCATCGAGTTCAATACCTAAACCAAATATGCCTATTTTAATACTATCTTTACTTATGATTTTGTAAGGCTTAACATGGGTATTCATTACGGTATTTGAAAAATCGTAATTAGCAGAAACAAATTCAAAATCAGCATGAGGAATTTGATTATATAAACCATCAATACCATTATCAAAATCATGATTACCAATAGTGGCAACATCATATTTTAACATGCTCATTAGTTTAAACTCTAATTCACCACCGTAATAATTAAAATAAGGTGTTCCTTGAAAAATATCACCAGCGTCTAATAATAAGGTATTAGGGTTTTCTTTTCTTATAGATTCAACTAATGTTGCACGTCTTGCGACTCCTCCTTTGTTAGCATTTCGACCATCTTCAGGTCCAAAAGGATCAATATGGCTATGTACATCATTAGTATGTAAAATGGTGATTTTTTTCGTTTTAGATGAACTAAAAGACTGTAAACTTAGAGCTCCAACACCTGCTAAAACAGTTGCTGCAGTTGATTTTTGTATAAAATCTCTTCTTTTCATAATTTAATCTTCTAATTTAATAAAACGTTGATCTTGTTTAGGATTGATAGTATCTTTCTTTTTGAAATTATCAATAAGAATATTTCTTATTTTGTAGTCTAAGGAATATAACCCTTCATTTGGGTGAAAAAATGTCATTCCATCACCACCATCATAAAGGTAGTCGTTGGTGGCAACATAATATATTTTGTTACTATCTATAGGTTCTCCATTAATAGTAGCAGAACTCACAGCATCATTTTTATCTAAAGTTAATTGTAATTGACTTGATATCGGATGGGCACGTTTTGCTTTAGATAGGTACTCCATCATTAAATTAATCTGTGTTCCTTTTAGTGCCGCTACAACAATAGAGTTCTCAAAGGGCATTACCTGGAAAGCTGTTCTTGTTGTAATATTTCCTTTAGAAATTATAGAACGAATACCACCATGATTAAGTAAAACAAAATCAATATTCTTTTGAGTTCGTTTATTAAAAATAATATTTCCTTCGCTATAAACTGCATCAGCCATTAAATTTCCAATAGCTGTATTTAATTTACCGTCCGTTTTAGTATATGTTTCTGGTGCATAAGAAATAACACTATCCATATCTTTATTAACATGTAATCTATAAGGTTTGATGTAATCTTCTATTGCTTGATCAGATTTTATGTCATTATCTATAACAATACGTTTTCCTTCTATTTTTGATAATTTAGGTGATGCACAAGAAAAAATGAGCAACAATAAGCAGAGTTTAAAAATATGTTTAAGTATCATTGAATAACTTATATGAAGTTTGTAATAATATATGAGTGCTTTTATTAAATTTGCAGAAATGTAAAGGTAAATGATTTTAAAAGCATTTAAAGAAAAATCTAATCGAAAATATATTAACAAATTATTGACTACACGTCAATCTAATGTTAATAGTAATAAAATACAGACCGTTGCCGTTCTGCTTAACTCAAGTGAATTTCATGAATTTGAAGTTTTCAGAGTTTATTTTAAAGAATTAGGATTAAATTCGACTAAGCATAAAATTGTAGCTTTTACTTTAGATGATAAATTAGAGCATAATAAATGGAATGCTCATTTTAGTCCTAAAGATTTTGGATGGAAAGGGAAAATAAAAAATGCGGATTTAGAGACTTTTATTAATACGCCTTTTGATTTGTTAATATGCTTTTATAAAAATGATGTTTCACAGTTAAATTTAATAACCGCAGCATCTAAAGCTGCTTTTAAAGTAGGAATTTCATCAGAAGATGAACGTTTATATGATTTAATAATTGATGTAGATTTAAAGGATATCAATATTTTTAAACAAGAATTAAAAAAATACTTAAATATTTTAAAAAAATTATAATGACCAAATTTATAGGGACAGGTGTTGCTTTAATTACACCATTTAATGCAGATTTAAGCATAGATTTTGATGCTTTAGAGCGTTTAGTAGAATATAATATTGCTAATGGTACAGACTATTTAGTAATAAGCGGAACAACAGGAGAAAGTGTAACGGTTACGCCAGCAGAAAAAAAAGAACTTATAACATTTATTTCTAAAATTAATAATGGAAGATTACTATTGGTATTAGGAATTGGTGGAAACAATACTTTGAGTGTCATTGAAGAAATTAAATCTACAGATTTCTCAACTATAGATGGTATATTATCTGTAACTCCTTATTACAGTAAACCTACACAAGAAGGGATTTATCAGCATTTTAAAGCGATTTCTGCAGTAGCACCAAAACCTATTATTTTATATAATGTTCCTGGTAGAACGGCATCAAACATGTCTCCAGAAACAACTTTAAGATTAGCAAAAGACTTTGATAATATTGTAGCTGTAAAAGAAGCAGGAAATAATGTGCATCAATATTTAGAATTATTAAGATCTAAACCAAAAGGCTTTTTAATCTTATCTGGTGATGATGATTTAGCTTTAGGCGTTGCTTTAGCTGGTGGGTCTGGTGTTATTTCTGTAATAGGGCAAGCTTTACCTAAAGAATTTTCTGAAATGATAAGATTAGGTATTGCACGTAAAGCTAAAGAAGCTTATGATATTCATTTTAAATTAATGCCTATAACTGCTCTTATTTTTTCTGAAAATAATCCTTCAGGAATTAAAGCTGTTTTAAGTGCTTTAAATATTTCAAAACCAGATGTGCGTTTACCTCTTGTAGAAGCTACAGATCAGTTAAAATCTAAAATAGAATCTGAGCTAAAAGTTTTAGGTAAAAGTTAAATTTTATATAAATTGATTTTAGGCCTATTTACAAGGCTTACTTTAGCATATAATAATTGTTTTTAAAATCCGTTAATAATGTTTACTTTTGCACACTGTTTAATATTTATGAAGAGAGGAATTTACATATTACTTATAAGTATCTTTTTTGTTTCTTGTAGCGATTATCAAAAAGCACTGAAATCTGAAGATACAGCTGCTAAGTATGATATGGCTACAGAGCTATACAATGCTGAGAAGTGGAGCAAGTCTTACAAACTATTAGAACAAATTCTTCAACAGTATAGAGGGAAACCACAAGCGGAGAAAATAACATTCATGCATGCCATGTGTTCTTATCAACTAGGGGATCATTATATTTCAAGTTTTCACTTTGATAAATTTGCAGATATCTATCCTAAAAGTGAAAAAGCAGAACAAGCAGCATTTTTAGCAGCTAAAGGATATTATTTTAATTCTCCAGTTTATTCTAAAGAGCAGAAAGAAACTATTGAGGCTATTGAGAAGTTACAATTATTTGTAAATAGGTATCCAAACTCTCAATATTTAGATGAAGCTAATACTTTAGTTAAAGAACTAGATTTTAAATTAGAGAAAAAAGCGTTTGAAATCGCTAAACAATATAATACGATTGCTGAATATAAAGCTTCAATTAAATCATTTAATAATTTTTTACTTGAGTTTCCAGGAGCTTCTTTAAGAAGTGAAGCTTTTTATTATAGATATGATTCTGCATATAATTTAGCTATTTTAAGTGTGAATTACTTAAAAGAAGAACGAATTAAAGATGCGATATCTTATTATGACGCTTTAATAAAAGCATATCCAAATTCGGATCATTCGGAGATTTCGATTGAAATGAAAGAGGAATTACAACAACAATTAAATACGTTTACTACTAAAAGTTGAACATTATAATGATGGATTTAAAAAAGACACATGCACCAGTAAGTACAATAACTTATGATAAGAACGAAATTGATGCTCCAACAGATAATATCTATGAAGCCATTTCTGTAATTGCTAGACGTGCTGAACAAATTAATACAGATATCAGAAGAGAGTTAATTGACAAACTTGAAGAGTTTGCAACTTATAATGATAGTCTTGAGGAAGTTTTCGAAAACAAAGAACAAATTGAAGTTTCTAAGTTTTATGAAAAATTGCCAAAACCTCATGCTTTAGCTGTTCAAGAATGGCTTGATAATAAAATTTATCACAGAAATGCTGATGATACTCAGTCATAAATAAAAAAGCCTTAGATGTCTATTCTTAAGGATAAAAATATTTTATTAGGTATTACCGCTGGTATTGCCGCATATAAATCTGCTAATTTAGTCAGATTATTCATTAAAGCAGGTGCTAACGTTAAAGTCGTTATGACACCTGCTTCTAAAGAATTTGTAACTCCTCTTACGCTTTCAACATTATCTAAAAATCCTGTATGTTCCACTTTTGTTGGTGAATCAGATGAAAATGAAGATGATGAAGTTTGGAACAACCACGTAGATTTAGGGCTTTGGGCAGACCTTTTTGTTATTGCTCCTGCCACAGCTAATACTATGGCTAAAATGGCCAATGGTGTTTGTGATAATATACTTTTAGCGGTGTATCTTTCTGCTAAATGTCCTGTTTATTTCGCTCCGGCAATGGATTTGGATATGTATAAACATGAATCTACAAAAAACTCCTTCGAAAAATTAATCTCTTACGGAAATAAAATGATTCCTGCTGGCACTGGAGAATTAGCGAGTGGTTTAGTTGGTGAAGGTCGTATGGCTGAGCCAGAGGATATACTTAGTTTTATAGAGAAGGATGTTTTAGATCAATTACCATTGCAAGGCAAGCGTATTTTAATTACAGCCGGACCAACACATGAAGCTATAGATCCTGTACGTTTTATAGGAAATCATTCTAGTGGTAAAATGGGATTTGAAATCGCTAAAGCAGCATCAAATTTAGGAGCAGAAGTTATTTTAGTATCTGGGCCAACGCATCAAACCTTAATCAGCAATCTTGTTAGTATAAAATCTGTGGTTAGTGCAGAAGATATGTATAACGAAGTGCATAAACATTTCAATACATCAGATATTGCTATTTTATCTGCTGCAGTTGCAGATTACAAACCTAAGAATGTTGCTACTCAGAAAATAAAAAAGAAAGATTCAACGTTTACTATTGAGTTAGAAAAAACTAAAGACATTTTAAAGTCACTAGGAGAAATTAAAAAAGATCAATTTTTAGTTGGTTTTGCTCTAGAAACGAATAATGAATTAGAACATGCAAAAGGAAAATTAGAATCTAAAAATTTAGATCTTATTGTGCTTAATTCATTACAAGATAAAGGCGCAGGTTTTGGAGTGTCAACAAATAAAGTTACATTTATAACATCAGCTAATGTTGTTATTGAAAATGAACTAAAATCAAAAGCAGAAGTTGCTCAAGATTTAATGCACCTTATATTAAAACAAACTCATGCGTAACCTATTTTTATTATTTGCTTTTTTATGCAGTTCTGTTGTTATAGCACAGGAATTGAATTGTACAGTAACTGTTTTAGCTCAACAGACAGGTAATGAAAATGATGTTATTTTTAAAACTTTAGGTAATCAGCTTACAGAGTTTGTAAATAATACTAAATGGACAGATAAAAAGTTTGGTCAGCAAGAGCGTATTAATTGCAGTATGGTAATTAATGTTACAGAACAGAGTAACAATTTATTTTCTGCTACGCTTCAAGTATCTTCATCAAGACCCGTTTTTAATTCTACTTACAGTACACCTGTTTATAATTATAATGATAGAACTTTTAATTTCGAATATTTAGAATTTCAAAATTTAGTTTTTAATCCAACGCAATTCGAATCTAATTTAATTTCAGTCTTATCATTTCATGTGTATATGATTTTAGGAATGGATGCAGATTCTTTTGAACTAAAAGGAGGTGATGAATATTTTAATCAGGCACAAACAATAGCAAGTTATTCACAACAGTTAAGTGGTCAAGGTTGGAAATTAGAAGACGGATTACAGTCTCGTTTTTCTTTAATAAACAATCTAACCTCTCCGATATATAAAGGTATGAGATCGGCGATGTACAAATATCATATTGAAGGATTAGATTTAATGAATAATGGTGCTAAAGAAGGCAAGTCTCAAATCATTGCATCATTAGAAGATTTAAATAAAGTACATAGCCTAAGACCAAATTCTTATTTAATGCGCGTCTTTTTCGATGCAAAAGCAGATGAAATTATGGATATTTTATCAGGAGGACCAAGTGTTAATATTACTGACGCTGTGGATATCTTAAATAAAATTGCGCCTATTCACTCTCAAAAATGGAGAAATATTAAGTTTTAAAACACACATTATTTACGTGTTTATATGACCAATTTATTCTTCTTGTTAAGATAGAATATTTAAATTCTTTTTGTGTTTTACTAATCCGTAAAATATTAATTTTACAATATTAAATTATAGACGATTGTTAACATCACTTTACATAAAAAACTACGCGCTCATAGATGAGTTAAAAGTATCATTTAATAATGGTTTAACTATTATTACAGGAGAAACAGGTGCCGGTAAATCTATTCTTTTAGGAGGTTTGTCATTAGTTTTAGGAAAACGCGCCGATTTAAGTCAGGTAAAAAATGCCAAGGAGAAATGTGTAATAGAAGCTGTTTTTGATGTTGCTAATTATGATTTAACAACTCTATTTAAAGCTTTAGATTTAGATTATGATGTGCAAACCATTATAAGAAGAGAAATCTTACCATCAGGAAAATCTAGAGCATTTATAAATGATACACCAGTAACATTAGAAAGCTTAGGAGTATTAAGTAGTAATCTTATTGACATCCATTCACAGCAGCAAACACAACAATTAACGCAAGACGATTATCAATTTAAGGTTATTGATGCTTTGGCTGCAAATAAATTGAATTTAGGTGAATTTTCTAAACAATTAAAAGTTTATAAAAAACTTGAGAAATCTTTAGAAGAATTAAAATCATCTAAATCTGAATTGATAAAAGAATACGATTATAACCTCTTTTTATCTAAAGAATTAAATGAAATTAATTTAGAGAAAATAAATCTTGAAGATTTAGAAGCACAATTTGAAGAATTAAATAATGTTGAAATAATAGGAGAGAAGTTAACAAGTGCAAAAGCAATATTAAGTGCTGAAGATTTAGGAGTTACAGATCAGCTTAATTCAGTAAAACAAGAATTGTCTAAAATTGCAACTTTTGGTACTTCATATGAAAACTTAAAGGAACGAATTATTAGTATCGGTATTGAGTTAGATGATATTCTTATAGAAATTGATGATTTAGAAGAAAAATTATCATCAGATCCTCAAGAACTAGAACGTATTAATAGTAAGCTTCAGATAATTAATAACCTATTTCAAAAACACTCTGTTTTAGATATTAATGAGTTAATTGAAATTAGAAACGAATTACAATTAAAAATTAATAATACAGAAAGCTTAGATCAATCTATAGCAGATAAAGAGCAAGAAATTTTAAAAGCTAATGATAAGTTAAATCATATAGCTTTAAAAATACATAAAAACAGAAAAAAGGTTATTCCTGTATTTGTTTCTAAATTAGAAGCTATTCTTGCTGAGTTAGGTATGCCAAATGCTAAATTTAAAGTAGAGTTAGAAGCACTTGATCATTTTGCTAAAAACGGAAAAGATAATTTGCAATTTTTATTTATGGCAAATAAAGGTTCTAGTTTCAATGAACTTAAAAAATCAGCTTCAGGTGGTGAGTTGTCGCGTATTATGTTAGCTATAAAATCTATTTTAGCAGAATATGTACAATTGCCATCCATAATGTTTGATGAGATTGACACCGGAGTTTCTGGAGAAATTTCTAACAAAATGGGAGATATAATGAAGCAGATGAGTCGTACAATGCAAGTGTTTACAATTACGCATTTACCACAGATTGCTGCCAAGGGAAGTTCGCATTTTAAAGTTTTTAAAACAGATATAGACGACGTTACACATACAAATCTAAAGAAATTGACAGAAAACGAACGTGTTGTAGAAATTGCTCAGATGCTAGGCGGTTTAGCAATTACAGATTCTGCTATGGCGCATGCAAAAGAATTGTTGAATTAACTTTTAGAGATGAAAAATTATTTTCTAATTCTGTGTTTTATTACAGGTTTATTATCAGTGTCTTGTAATGATGATGAAGATCCTTGTGATGTTAATCACATCATTGTTAATGATGAATGCATTCCTGATTATATTTTTCCGAGTAATGAAAATTTACAAAACGGAGATAAATATTATCATAAAGAATTTGGTGTTATTATATACAACCAAGGACATTGGATGGATCAGTGGAATCATGTAATTAAAGATTTAGAAATTAAAACCGATTAATAAGTTTAAAGTTTTATTAACTTTGAACCCATAATATAGCTTATCAATAAATAAAAAAATAACATGTCTTATAATTTATTAAAAGGAAAAAGAGGAATCATATTTGGAGCATTAGATGAAAATTCTATCGCTTGGAAAACAGCAGAACGTGTGCATGAAGAAGGAGGAACGTTTGTTTTAACAAATGCACCAGTAGCAATGCGTATGGGCCAAATTAATGAACTTGCAGAAAAAACAGGATCACAAATAATCCCTGCTGATGCTACATCAGAAGAAGACTTAAAAAACTTAGTAGAGCAATCTATGGAGATTTTAGGGGGTAAAATTGATTTTGTTTTACACTCTATTGGTATGTCTATTAATGTAAGAAAAGGAAAGCATTATACAGATCAAAATTATGCTTGGACACAAAAAGGAACAGACGTTTCTGCAATGTCTTTTCATAAAGTAATGCAAACACTTTATAAAGCAGATGCAATGAATGAGTGGGGAAGTATTGTTGCTTTAACTTACATGGCTGCACAACGTGTTTTTCCAGATTATAATGATATGGCAGATAACAAAGCTTTTTTAGAAAGTGTAGCGCGTAGTTTTGGTTATTTCTTCGGAAAAGATAAAAAAGTTCGTGTTAATACAATTTCTCAGTCACCAACACCAACCACAGCAGGTAGTGGAGTTAAAGGATTTGATGGCTTTATTGCCTATGCAGATAAAATGTCTCCGTTAGGAAACGCTACAGCAATGGACTGTGCTAATTATACGATAACATTATTTAGTGATTTAACAAAACGTGTTACATTACAAAACTTATATAATGATGGTGGTTTTAGTAATATGGGAGTTAGTGATGCTGTTATGGAAGCCTTTGTAGATAAGCAATAACAAGTTTAATAATCTATATACTTTTAGCCGTTATGTTTATTCATAACGGCTTTTTTATGCTTCTTAATTTTAATACAGAACTAAAAACTGTGTTAAATATTTAACACTTTAGTTTATTAGTGTTTTTTTTGTCGATGTTTTCTTCATTTAAACGATTCAAAAGTTAAAGCTAAGATTGTTCTAAATGATTAACATATTTTTAGAGAATAACTAACTTAAAATATATTTTATGAAAAAAATTACATTATTACCATTGGTGTTATTTGCTTTTTTATGGCAAAGTAATGCTCAAATTTTTATCGATGAAAATCTCGATTCGGGGTTTCCTTCTGAATGGACACAAGTCAGTTACTTTACTAGTGCTACTGCCGCATACTTATGTGAAGGAACAGGTAATATTGCTGATAATATGTTTAGCTCAGCGTCGAATGATGGTTCATTCACCTCTCCAAATTATGTAGGGATTTCAAATGGTACTGATACATTAGTTGAATTTGAATGGTTGGCTAGACCTTATTTAACCAATGCTGTTGACTACATTATGTATGTTGAATATTCAACCAACGATGGTACCGATTGGAATTTAATTTCTTCTTTTGCAGTTACAGAAACTACAGCTTGTACTACTTATAGTGAAGTTATTCCGGCTGTAAATTTAATATCAGGTTCAGATTTTAAATTTAGAATTAGAGGTGAATGGCAAAGTGGAGATAGTTATTTTTATTTAGATAATATTTATCTTTCTCAAACTATAAGTTGTCCACAACCTTCAGGTTTATTAGCAAGCAATATCACATTAGACACTGTTGATCTTAGTTGGGTTGCAGGTGGATCAGAAACTGATTGGACATATGAGTATGGTATTTCTCCATATACACAAGGAGATGGTGGTATTACTGGTTCTTTAACTAGCCCAGTGTTAAGCTTATCCGGTTTAACAGCAGGTGAAAGTTATGATATTTATGTACAAGCTAATTGTAGCGTAGATTCTGGTGATAGTAATTACGTTACTTTATCGTGGACACAATCTAATATTGGTGATGATTGTGCAAACCCAATCGTTATAAACGCTTTGCCGTATAACACTACAGACGATACTGTAAATTATAATAATTTTTTCGGGAATGGTGATAGTGCTTGTGATGATAATTATTTAAGTGGAAATGACGTTGTGTATACATATACACCAAGCGCAGATGCTAATATTAATTTAGATTTAACAGAATTAACAGCTACGTGGTCTGCCATTCATTTATTAGATGGATGTCCTACGGATGAAGCAACGGCTTGTGTAGGTTTTGCAGGTTCTAGTGGTAGTGCTGATAGAGGTATTGAAGCTGTAGATGTTCTTGGAGGAACTACATATTATATTGTGATTTCTACATTCGCAACACCAAATTCTGTGGGTTACACTTTAGATATTACAGAAAACACTTGTACCAATGCTACAGCGGCATACACTGTAGTTAGTGATTGTGGAACTAGTGGTGGATTTAATATTGAAGTAGATATTACAGATATGGGAACAGCTACTGCTGTTACTGTAACTGACGACCAAGGGAATGATACTCAAGCAGCAACAGAGGCGACAATGTTAACATTTGGTCCGTATACAAATGCTACAGATGTAATTATTACAATAACAGATGATAATGATGCAACATGTGAGCAATCAAGTGATACTTTAACGCAGACAGTGTGTCCTCCATCTAATGATGATTGTGCAGGTGCAGAGGTGTTAACTGTTGAAAATGATATAGCTGATTTCGCATCTGCTACTCAGATTACAGGATCTATTCTTGGTGCTACAGATTCTGGTATAGATGCTTGTGCAGGTAGTAATGCAAATGACGATGTTTGGTTTAGCTTTGTTGCAACTTCTACAGATATAAATATTGATATAGCTGATGATTTTGATGGTGTTGTCGAATTATTTAGCGGAGTTTGTGGTAGTTTAGTTTCAGTTGAATGTGATGATTATGATTCTACTAATTCTAATCCAAGAATTAGTCGTACTGATTTTGTCGTTGGAGAAACTTATTACTTTAGAGTGTTCTTTTATTATGGGTATGTTACAAGTACTCCAGATTTTACAATTGCATTGTGGTCTGAATCTAGTGATACATTATCAGTAGATGATTATAACTTTAATGAATTTACATATTTCCCTAACCCAGTTAAAAATACATTAACATTAAGTGCTCAAAATACAATAGAGCATGTTGCAATGTATAATATGCTAGGTCAAGAAATATTAAGAGCAAATCCTAATGCTGTTGATAGTGATTTAGATATGTCGCAGTTACAAACAGGTACTTATTTTGTAAAAGTTACCATTGGTAATGTTACAGAAACAATAAGAGTGATTAAGCAATAGTTTAATTAACCTTTATAATTTTTTATTAAAAGCCGCTAATTTAGCGGCTTTTTTTATTGTTATAAATTAAGAGTTAATTAAAGTAAAAATGACTTTCTCTTAATCATTATTTCTATTAATGCTGTTTATCTTTGATATTTGCACTTAGTCGATTACATTGTTAAATGATAGTTTTCTTTTTATGATTTAACATATTTTTAAAGAATACTAACTTAATTATATAAATTTATGAAAAAAATTACATTGATGTTATTTGTATTAGTAACCTTTTGTTGGCAATCTAATGCACAAGTACAAATAGGTGATGGCACAAATCAATCCCAAAATCTTCCTATAAATCCATATTTTGGGTATAGCTATTCACAAACAATTTATACATCTAATCAAATTAATGCTAATGGCACAATTACGGACATTTCATATCAATTTGATGGAAATTCTACAATTGATGCTTCAAAAGAATGGACTGTTTTTATAGGATATACTACAAAAACTGAGTTTACATCAAACACTGATTGGGTAGATGTAAGTACTTTAACTCAGGTTTTTGAGGGAACAATAACTGTTGTTGGAGCAGGAAGTTCAGAGTGGATAAACATTGATATTACAGATTTTAACTATAATGGTACAGATAACCTTGTGATTGCAGTAAATGAAACAGCCCCAAATTATGATGGTTCAGGTGATGATTTCTTATCAACGGCTGTTTCTTCAGTACAATCAATTGTTTCATATAGGGATAGTTCAGTTTTTGATCCTGCTAGTCCAGAAACAGCAAGTCAGATGCCTTCTTATATACCAAATATTATATTAAATGGTATTAATCAGACTTGTCCAGTTCCTTCTGATTTAACAGTAACTGACATTACAACAACTACAGCAGGTTTAGCTTGGACTGAAAATGGTTCAGCAACTTCATATAATATAGAAGTCTTAGAAGCAGGTGAAGCTGCAACTGGTACTGCAACAGATACAGGTATTGCTAACGGATTTACAAAAACAGGATTGACTTCAGGTACAAGCTATTTTTATTATGTTCAAGCAGACTGTACAGGTGGAGATTTAAGTGGATGGGCTGGTCCATTTACTTTTGCAACAGACTGTGAATTGTTCACTGTACCTTACTCTGAAAACTTTGATTTAACAGCTGCAGGTACATCAAATAATTCTACTGTACCAAATTGTTGGTCATTTATAGATGGTGGTTTAGGTTATGGTTATGTGAACTCTACTGATGGTAACTCATTTTATATGTATAATAGTTATGATTCTTCTGGAGATTACATTTTAGTAAGTCCTCAAACTACAGATTTATCCTCAGGTGATAATAGAGTTAGATTTGATTTAGATGGCAGTTTAGCAAATGAATTTATTGTTGGTACACTAACTGATCCTTCAGATCCTACAACCTTCACAGAAATTGAAACAGTTACATTATTAACATCAGATTATGAAAGTTTTATTGTAAACATTCCTGCAGGTACAGATATGTATTTGGGCTTTAAACATGGGCAAACAGCGGATTATAAATCATATAATATAGATAATATTGTTGTTGAGCCTATACCTTCTTGTTTAGAAGCTTCAGATTTAAGTGCTACAAATATTACAACAACTACAGCAGATTTATCTTGGACTGAAAATGGTACTACGTCTTTATATAATGTAGAGGTTGTTGTTTCTGGTGAGGTACCAACAGGTACTGCTACAGACGTTAGTGTTGCAAGTGGATTTACTAAATCTGGTTTAACAGAAACAACGGTTTATCAATTTTATGTTCAGGCTGATTGTACTGGTGGTGATTTATCAATATGGGTAGGTCCTTTTGAATTTGAAACACCTTGCGAAGCAATTTCAGTAGACTATACTGCAGATATGTCTTCTAATGTTCCAGATTTATGTTGGGAAGAAGCAGGCATAGGAGAAGTTATAGATGGACCTTCTGGCTTTGGTGCTTCAGACTGGAAAAGTGGTAGAGCTTTTACTACAGATAATGGAGATATAATAGATAGTAATGTAATTAATCTTTACGACAACGATGATAGAGAATGGTTGGTTTCTCCTTCTTTTGATTTAGATGCTATGGGAGCAGTTGCACTTTTGGTTAAAGTTGCTGTCACAGATTATAGATTCTCAGGGGTAAGTACAGAAACAGATATTGATGTTATGGGGTCGGATGATGAAGTACAGTTATTAATGACTTCAGATGATGGTGTAACGTGGACAAATATTACAACTTGGAATGTTACCAATCAACCATTAGTAACGGGTACAGATTATCTTGTAGATTTAAGTAGCATGGTTGGTAGTGTAAAGTTTGCATTCTTTGCATCTGATGGTGAAACTAATGATTCATTTGATTATGATTTTCATGTAGGAGTATTTGAGGTTAGTAACGCAGCATTATCTGTAAATGATTTTGAAAGTGAAGCTACTTTTACATATTACCCTAACCCAGTTAAAAATACATTAACATTAAATGCTCAAAATACAATAGAGCAGGTAGCAATGTATAATATGTTAGGTCAAGAAGTATTAAGAGCTACTCCAAATACTGTTGATAGTGATTTAGATATGTCTAACTTACAAACAGGTACTTATTTTGTTAGAGTAACAATTGGTAATGTTACAGAAACAATAAAAGTGATTAAGCAATAGTTTAATTAAAGTTGATATAAACTTAAAGAGGCTGTCTATATAGACAGCCTCTTTTTTATGAGTTAATTTTAAGAGATATGTTAATCAATAACTTATTTGAAAGCTCTTTTTAAATAAGAATTTTAATAAATTTTTGGATATTTAAAATGATTAATCTTTAATTATATCGCTATATTCATGGAAAAAACCTTCAAGTAAATCCATGTTTTCATTGAAGAATTCCATAACCTCTCTCCAAGTATTTTTATTATGGATAGATACTTTTTGCTCTAATGGTAGATAAATACGAGAGATTTCTTTTCCATTTTCAAGTAAATATTCTTCTTCAAAAATAATTTCAGGTAAATAGTCACTCTTTAGAATGCCTTTTAAAGATATTAGTTTTTCCCAATATTTAATTCTGTTCTCTAAGTCGTCTTCAATATCTAAGGCAATTAAAGCAGACTTTGTATCGAAATAAAATTTAAATGAAAACCCTTTGATTTTTGTATCATATAAAAGCCATTTTCTAGGGAATGATTTTCCGAAACTAATCCAGAATTCTTGTCTTAATAATCTTGATTCTTCTTTTGAAAACATTTAAATAAAATAAGCGATTAATATTCCTAAGCAAATAGCTACAAGTTTAGATAAGTTAAACTTATGCCCTTCACCTGTTTCAAACAAAATAGTGGTAGAAATATGTAAAAATATACCAATAACAAATGCATTTATAACATCTATATAAGTTGTCATTAAGCTAGAATGGTTTGAAATCAATGTTCCAATTGGGGTCATAGCAGAAAAAACAACTAAAAATGTTACAATCTGAAATTTACTATAACTAGACTTAAGTAAAAACGTTGTAATTAATATGGCAATTGGTATTTTATGGATTAAAACACCATAAACCATATCATTGTGCTGATGAATAGGAAAGCCTTCTAAAAAACTATGAATGCATAAGCTGATAAAAAGCATCCAAGGAAACATTTTATCATTTTTATGAATATGCACATGCCCATGTTCTGCTCCTTTAGAAAAGAATTCTAATATAATTTGAAGCAAAATACCACACATAATATACAAACCTGTAAGTTTGGCTTCTATATGTTCATAGACTTCTGGTAATAAATCAAAAAGTGTTAGTGCTAATAAGAAAGCACCACTAAATGATAGTAGTAATTTGGTGTAAATTGGCTTTTGCTTTTTAGTTAATAAAGCAATACCTACACCTATAATAACAGCGAGTAGAGGTAGTAAATAACTATTCATGTATAATTTACTTAAAAATCATAATCATACGTTCAGATGTTTTTGAGTGGTATTTATGTAATTTATAATCTCCAAATACATCTAGCAAATATACACCTGCTTCCTCAAAAAGTTTTTCAAAATCTTTTAAGGTGAATGCCTTTACGCGTTCTTGAAATTCAAAATGTTGCCCATCTGCTTCAAAACTAATATCTTTTAGAATATAACCATCTTTCACAGAACGTTTTTGATGAAAATCAATTCCATCTACAGTCTTTACATCTTCAGGAATTAAATTTTCAATGATGTAATTTGTGTTCATAAAATCAATGACACCAAAACCAAATTCATTTAGTTCTAATTTTATAGACTTAATAGTTTCTAAGTTGCATTTTTCATCATCAAAGTAACCAAAACTTGTAAATAGATTGAAAACGGCATCAAAAGTTTCAGGATATGGCTTACTCATATCATGTACCTTAAATTCTAAAGTTTCATTTTCAAATTGCTTGGCATGCTTAATACTTTGTTCAGATAAATCAACTCCTGTAACATTATACCCTAAAGAGTTTAGGTACACAGAGTGCCTTCCTTTACCACATGCTAAATCTAAAATTTTGCCTTGTTCAGGGAGATTAAGATAATCGGTAAGATTATCCATAAAATTTTGAGCTTCTGTGTAGTCTCTGTCTTTATATAAAATATGGTAGTAAGGTGTGTCAAACCATGAATCGTACCAATGTTCTGCTGATTTTGTCATATTTATACCCTATGAAAATAGGCGTTTTTTTAGTTAATATAATTAGTAATCATTACGATTATAACGAGCGTATAACCTCTTTGTAACTAAAAAAATATCATCATTTTTAGTTTAAGTTTTGTAATGATATATCCTAGTTGATGTTTTAGGATGTCATCCTGCAAAAATAGCGTATTTTTGCAATTTATTTGACGGAACTCATGGACAATAATTACAAGATGTTAGCCAAGACTTTATTTGGCTTCGAAGATATTTTAGCAAATGAACTTACACAACTCGGTGCTACGCAAGTAGAAAAAGGAGTTAGAAATGTAAGTTTTGTAGGAGATAAAGGTTTTATGTATAAAGCAAACCTTGGTCTTAGGACAGCTATTAAAATATTGAAACCTATCCATTCTTTTAGAGTGACAAGAGAAGAGGATCTTTACAAAAACGTAAAGAACATGAAGTGGGAAGAATATTTAAAGGCTACAGGTTCTTTGGCAGTTGATGCTACGGTTCATAATAGCGTGTTTACACATTCACAATACACAGCTTTAAAAACTAAAGATGCTATTGTAGATCGTTTTAGAGAAAAAGAAGGTGTACGTCCTGATGTAGATTTACGTTTTCCAGATTTAAAAATTAATGTTCATATAGATCGTCAGCGTTGTACAATTTCTTTAGATACTTCTGGAGAATCATTACACAGACGTGGTTACAAATCGGCTACCAATATTGCACCGATTAATGAAGTTTTAGCAGCAGGATTAATAATGTTGAGCGGTTGGGATGGTCAATCTGATTTTATGGATCCGATGTGTGGTAGTGGAACTATGTTAGCAGAAGCAGCGATGATTGCTTGTAATATTCCTCCAAATTTAATGCGAAAAGAGTTTGGTTTTGAACGTTGGGAAGATTGGGATGTAGATTTATTTGAAAAAATAGAAGAATCGTTACTTAAGAAAACACGAGATTTTCATCATAAAATATTAGGTTACGATAAATCTCCTTCAGCCGTTGTTAAAGCTAAGGAAAATATGAAGAATGCTCATTTAGATGAATTTGTACATATTCAGCATGAAGATTTTTTCAAAACTCAAAAATCAGGTGATGAGAAACTACATATGGTTTTTAATCCTCCGTATGGAGAACGTTTAGATAACTTAAATGTTGAAGAGTTTTACGGAGATATTGGGTCTACTTTAAAGCATGGTTACCCAAATACCAATGCTTGGTTAATTACTTCTAATCTTGAAGCTTTAAAATTTGTAGGATTAAGACCTTCAAGAAAGATAAAAGTATTTAATGCTAAACTTGAAGCTAGGTTAGTAAAATACGAAATGTACGAAGGAAGTAAAAAGACTAAGAAGCAAGTTGATTAGTCTTAAATAGATAATCAGTTAGTAATTTTGTTTTAGAGGAATCGCTTTATCAATCTCAGTGATTCCTCAATGTAAATTTGTGTTATAGTTGGTAGTAATGAAGTCTATTTTAGTTTTCTAATTCCTCTAGTTGTAGGTTATAGTCATATTGTAAATCTTCATGTAGCACACTTATTTTTTTCTTAATAGACAATACTTGACGTTCATATAAGTTGTTTAAGGTTATATTTTTATGAATGGAAGGTTTTAAAGTGTTCATTTGCTCACAAAAATAGAGTAGAAGCTCTACTTCTGTGGTTTTCTTTAAAGAATAGCGGCTATAAACTCTAATTTCTCTCAAAATTTTACGGATAGTTTTCTTCATATAGAAGTAACTGTCTGTATTGATGCCTTCAAATAATGCATCTAAACTTAATTTTACACTGGCAATATATCCATCTTCATCATGAGATTCAAATAGTAAATAGGTGAGTAGTGCTTTATTTTCTTTTTTGAATTTCCCCAAACGTAAACACAATTCTAAGAGCTCTTCTTGAGAAAGGTGTTTTAGCTCTTTTTTTATAGTGACAATAGATTCTATCTTCATGTTATAAAATTAATGTTAAAAAAGAAAGAAGGCAATAATGCCTTCTCTAATTTTATTGAAATCAATTACTTTATTTTATTCATTCAAAAGTTTTTTCATGGATTTATGTCTAATTCCATCTAGATCTTTAGTTTCGTAGGGTATTTTTTTTAAAATATATTCAAAAGCAGTGATTCTTGCATTGGTTTTACGGTTGGCTTTTATAACCTTCCAAGGTGCTGAAACTTGTGTTTTTTCAAACATAACCTCTTTATATTTTGTGTATTCATCCCATAATGAAATAGCACGCCTATCTACATCGCTATATTTCCATTTTTTTATAGGTGTACTTACAATGTCTTTAAATCTTCGCTCTTGTTCATTCTTTGTTATAGAAAAATAGAGTTTAAGTAAATAGATACCAGAATCTTGAATCATTTTTTCAAATTCATTCACTTGTCCCATAAAGATATTGTACTCTTTTTTTGTACAAAATCCATTAACAGGTTCTACAACAGCTCTATTATACCAACTTCTATCAAAAAATACAATTTCACCATCATTAGGTAAACGGTTTATATAACGTTGAAAATACCATTGTCCCATTTCGGTTTCATTTGGTTTAGGTAAAGCTACAACACGGATGGCACGTGGCGGTAAATGTTGAATAACACGTCTTATAGCACCACCTTTTCCTGCGGCATCTCTTCCTTCAAAAAGAATAATTACCTTTTTATTATTCTTAGCAACCCACTGTTGAAGAATAAGCATTTCTTCTTGAAGCTTTTCTAGGCGCTTTTCATATTTTACATTGTTAAGCGTTTTTTCAATATTTAGTTGCTTTTGGCGCAATAAGGCTTCAATTCCCTTTTTTGTATTTAGAAGTTGTAAGTTTTTTTCGGTCATCTTTAAAGAGAATTTTATTATTGGTCAAGTTGATCTGTGTTTCTAAAATAACGCTGTACAATATTGGGATCTGGTAAAAGTGATTTGCAATTACTTCCTTTATTATCGTAATCAAACATGCTTAAAACATATTTAATGCTTTCTAATCGTGCACGTTTTTTGTCGTTAGATTTAATAACGACCCAGGGACTGAATGAATTGTGAGTTCTAGAGAACATTTGATTTTTGTAAGTTGTAAACTCATTCCAAAGTTCCTGGCCTTTTTCATCAACAGGACTAAATTTCCATTTTTTGAGAGGACTTTTTAAGCGTTTTTCAAACCGACGTTGTTGTTCTTCTTTAGATACAGAAAACCAAAATTTAATTATTATAGTTCCATTTTCGTAGAGCATATGTTCAAATTCTGGTACTTGAATCATAAAGCGGTTATACTGTTCTTTAGAACAAAAGCCCATAACAGGTTCTACAACAGCTCTATTATACCAACTTCTGTCAAAGAAAACAATTTCTCCGGCATTAGGAAGTTCTTTTATATAGCGATTAAAATACCATTGACTTTTTTCTATCTCAGTCGGTTTGTTTAAGGCAACAATTCTACGAGCTCTTGGGTTAAGGTGTTCTGTAAAACGTTTAATTGTTCCTCCTTTTCCTGAAGCATCTCTACCTTCAAAAATAATGGCTATTTTTTTCTTTTCTTTTTGTACCCAATGTTGAAAATCTACCAGTTCTGCTTGTAAAGGGAGTAATTCTTGTTCATAAGCATATTTTTCTAAAGCAATTTTAAATGTTGGGTTATCATCTTGGTGCTTTTCAATATAATCGACCAAATCGGCCTTCTTTTTAAACGTATTAAGAATTTCCTCTGTAAGCATATGTTGTGGGTTAATAATTGAGTGTGAAAGTTATAAAAAATAAATTAATGATAAAATTTGAAATATTATTCTACAAAAAAAAACCTTCTTTTAAATTAAAGGAAGGTTTTTTTTGTTGTAAATAAGGTTGTTATCTCAGTTTAGGATAGTTTGAAGGGTTTGATTCATTCATAACGTCATAAACTGCTTCAAAAATATCTTCGGTTGATGGTTTAGAAAAATAATCACCATCTGTACCATAAGCTGGTCGGTGTTGTTTAGATGTTAATGTTTTTGGTGAGCTATCTAAATATTGAAAAGCATTTTGCTTATTTAATATCTCATTTAAAATATATGCAGAACCTCCACCAGATACATCTTCGTCGATAATCATTACACGATTAGTTTTTGAAATACTTTTCACAATATCATGATTAATATCAAAAGGTAATAGCGATTGTACATCAATAATTTCTGCATCAATGCCTACTTGTACCAATTCTTTTGCAGCTTTTTCTACCAGACGTAGCGTAGAACCGTAAGAGACTAAAGTAATGTCATTACCTTCTCTAATTGTTTCTACAACACCTATTGGAGTTTTAAATTCACCAATATTATTTGGTAATTTTTCTTTTAAACGGTAACCATTTAAACATTCTATAACTAATGCAGGTTCATCACTATCTAGAAGTGTGTTGTAAAAACCTGCTGCTTTTGTCATGTTTCTTGGCACTAATAAATGGATTCCTCTAATTAAGTTTAGAATCCCGCCCATTTGTGAGCCCGAGTGCCAAATACCTTCTAAACGGTGCCCTCTTGTTCTTACAATTAATGGTGCTTTTTGGCGTCCTTTTGTTCTGTATTGAACAGTTGCCAAATCATCACTCATAATTTGAAGCGCATACATAATGTAATCTAAATACTGAATCTCAGCAATAGGTCTTAATCCACGCATTGCCATCCCAATTCCTTGTCCGATAATTGTAGCTTCTCTAATGCCCGTATCTGCAACTCTAAGTGCTCCATGTTTTTCTTGAAGTCCTTCTAGTCCTTGATTTACATCTCCGATATAGCCTGCGTCTTCTCCAAAAATTAAAGCTTCAGGATAGTTGCTGAAAATTGCATCAAAATTTTCTCTTAAAACCACACGTCCATCAACTTCTTCAGCTAAAGGATCGTAAGTTGGGAGTATTTCAGTTTGATTTAAAGCACTTTGTTCTGACTGGCTATGTAGATGCGAACTGTATTTTGGTTGTATAATTTCAAAATAGTTTGTAATCCAATTTTGAAGTGCTACTTTTTCTGGTGATGTTTCAGAAACAACATAGCGTAATGCCTTTCTTGTTGCAGAAAGGATGTTTTTTCTTAATGGCTCATTAAAGCTTTCTAATTCGTTTTTTAATTTTGTAATAAAAGCACTATTAGTACTAGAGGTTGCTAAGTTTTCTAATAAAACAAGCGCTTCTTTTCGCTCTGCTATAATAGGATTAATTATGGCTGCCCAAGCTGCTTTTTTACCTTCTCTTACGGTTTTTTTAATACTGCGTTCTAGCGCTGTTAATTCTTCATCTGTTGCAATATTATTTGCAATCATCCAAAGACGCATTTGAGCATTACAATCGTATTCTGCTTCCCATTTTAAACGTTCTTGATTTTTGTAACGTTCATGAGATCCTGAAGTAGAATGTCCTTGTGGTTGCGTTAATTCTTGAACATGAATCATTACAGGGATATGTTCTTTTCTAGAGATTTTAGCGGCACGTTGGTAAGTGTCTATAAGTTCAGGATAATTCCATCCATCTACTCTAAAAATTTCGTAACCCTTTTCTTTTTCATTGCGTTGAAATCCTTTTAATATTTCAGAAATGTTTTCTTTTGTTGTTTGGTGCCTTGCGTGTACTGAAATTCCGTACTGGTCATCCCAAATGCTAATTACCATTGGCACTTGTAATACACCTGCTGCGTTTATCGTTTCAAAAAATAAACCTTCACTTGTACTCGCGTTACCAATAGTTCCCCAAGCAATTTCATTTCCTTCTTTAGAGAATTTAGTCGTATCTATTCCATCTACTTCTCTGTATATTTTAGAAGCTTGTGCTAAACCTAAAAGTCTTGGCATTTGACCTGCAGTTGGAGAAATATCTGCACTTGAATTTTTTTGTTCAGTAAGATTTTTCCATTGTCCGTTTTCATCTAAGCTATGTGTTGTAAAATGGCCTCCCATTTGGCGACCTGCAGACATTGGTTCATTACTTAGGTCGGTATCGGCATATAAACCCGCAAAGAATTGCTCAATGGTTAACTCACCAATAGCCATCATAAAGGTTTGATCTCTATAATAACCCGATCTAAAATCACCATTTTTAAAGGCTTTTGCCCATGCGATTTGAGGGATTTCTTTTCCGTCACCGAATATTCCGAATTTTGCCTTACCAGTAAGTACTTCTCTACGACCTAATAAACTACATTCTCGGCTAGTAACTGCCAGTTTGTAATCGTTTAAAACTTCCGTTTTAAAATCGTCAAAAGTAATCTCTGTTTTAGTCTTAGAATCTGTATTCATTATTGGAAACGTTTTTTTGTATAATACTAGATAAATAATTTAGATTAATGTAATAGTTCGTTTTAAAACGAATTGAAAACATATAATTATATATGAATTAGAGTTTTCGATTCTAAACCAAAACTATTTTTAGAAGTAGAATCTGTATTTTATAATTTATCTAGCTTATTGCAAAAGTACAAAAAATAAAAATTTTACACAATATAGATTTGTGTTATGTTGTTGATGAATTCTTATTAATATGTCGTTTTTATTGAGAATAATTTAATGTAAGAGTTTATTTTAACGCTTAATTAAGAATGTATTAATACCACTTTCTTCTGAAGAGTCCTAGAAGTACTTGTGGGTCAACTGTGAACATAAAACGTATATGCTGACTGTACTGAGGTTGTGCAATTTCCCAACCTAAATTTGAGTAAATAGGGAAGTAGATTTCAAAATAATCTTCAACAAGGCTAAGGCGAATACCAGAGTCATAAACAAATTGAGAATTTGTAAACTTGTTTTTTACCAAACCTAGATCTCCATAAGCTTGAATATATCTCCAAATGGACGTGCTAAAATTAGCTGTAGTCATCCATTGATTTGCAAATGGTGTGTCTAATTTAGATTTAAATCCTCCTTCTGCAATAATAATTTGTTGACTAAATAAACCGGCAGCTTCAGAGCGTCCTAAATAATTGAAATCAAATAAATAATCGGTTGGTCTGTCTAAGGCAAAGCTGAAATAATTAGAATTAGGATTCGTATTATTTTCTAAGAAATAACCTGCGAAAAATCTAAAGTTAATATTTCTATTGCTTTTAGTGAGCTTTCTAAATTCGTAATTAAAAGTAACTTTACTAAACTTATCGGCAATCTGTATGTCTGTAAATAATTTAGAATAATTAATAACTCCTGGATTAGAATGTGAATACCTTAAGCTAAATACACCATAATTTGGTTCATCTAAAATAACAGTAGCATCATCTCCCAATTCTCTTTTAATACTTACATATCTCGCAGAAATTTGATCGGTTTGGTTAGATCTTATGTAATCGTCATTTCTAAAACTTAATGATATAGAAGGTCTTATTCTTGTAAAAAAGGCATCTTTAGCAAAAGATTGGTAACCGGCAGAAATCCCATAGGTAATATCGTATAGATTTTGATCTTCAATATTGTGTGAGTAAAAAATGGACGTAGAGCCTGTAAGTGTTCTAGATTTTGTTGCGTATTGTGGTGAGAACCTATAATTAAGACGCTTTCTTAAGATGGTCTTGTTGTATACTTTTGTACCTAAGGTTAAGCCATCATAAATATTATTAAATTCTACCAAAGGCATAAAGAATATCTGATTGTAATTAGGGTCTTCGATGTCTTTAAATAAACGAAATTGCAAAGGCTTATTGTTTAAAAAAGAACCGTTTACAGCTTTATAGTTATCACGCTGATTATATTCTGGAATAACATTATCATAATCGAGAACAAATTTATCAGTACTATCTTTAGGTAAAGTTATTGTCTTTTTACCTTCTATATTTTCTACCCATAATTTACCAATTACAGAATCGTTTTTTAGTTTAAAAACTGATATTGGCATAGTGTTATCTCTTTTATTCTTTAGAGTTAATTGTAAAGAATCTTCTAAAGTTTTAATAGACGAAATTTTAAAGTCTATTTTTTTGCGCGTATCCAAATAGTCAGTAAAAAACCAACGAATGTCTTTTGTTGTTTTAGAACTTATATAGGTTTCAAAATCATTAAGAGAAACTGTTTTTAATTGATAGGTTTTTAAAAATTCAGTAAGATGATCAGGTAAATTAATATCGTCTGTAAATTGATCTAGGTAGTTAAGTCCTACACCTGCTTTATACTTACCTGCAATATTGGTGTTGAATTTGGTAAGAGAATCTTTAGAAGTGGTTAAAGGCTGATCTCTATTTTTTCTTGCAATTTCCATAGAATATAGAAAATACTGAAAATTGAAATCTAAATCTGCAGCATGAAAAGCTCTAATTCCCCAAACATCAGCTAAGGTTCCTAGCAGTTTCATATCAGGATAATTCTCTTCAACATAATTAATTAAATAATAAACCTGAAGCCCTTCACTTAACCAATGCTCTTTTCTTGGGTTAAGTAATAGAATATTATCAATATATTTTTTTAATGAGGTTTTAAGTAGTTTTAATTCATATTGAAACTCATCTGGGAAAGGTCTAAAAAATGAAGGCAACTGATTTAATCCATAAAGCTGATCTCTTTGATAATCTATAGAGGTAACTAATAACTTTTTGTGCGGATATTTACCAAGATGTTTAGTTAAGTATTGTGTAATTTTATCTGTAATTAAAGCTTTTTGTGGTCCTATTAATCCTTTTTCTTTAATGTTTGTAGTTAATAAAAAATCATCAGTTTGAACAGAACTATATGTTGGTGATTTATGAAGTGATAAGTAGGTTTCTATTCTGTTTTCTCCACTTAAAATAGTGGTTTTTGTATTTTCTGTGTTATTAAAACTAGTAGTATTAAAATCAAGCTCAGTGGTTACTTTATAATTTTTAGGATATGTAATGTTTATTGATAAATCTGCTTTAGGAACAAATAAATCATCCAAGTTTTTATTGCTATAATAATTCCATTTACCGTTGTAAACAGCAGGAGTTATGTACCAATATTTTAAATCGAAATCTTGCTCTTTTGTAACTCCGTAATTCGTGAAAGTGGCATCAGGAAGTGTAATTTGATAGTTAAGACTTATTCTGTAAGATTCTCCTGGTAAAACAGGGTGAAGTAAATCTACTTTTATGACATCTATATGAGATTCTAAACGTTCAAAGTTTAGAGAATTACCTGTAGGGTTTTTTATAGATGCTATTGTGGTAAACCCACGCTGTTCATCTTTTGCTAAATGAAATTTGGTACTAAACTCTTCTTCAAAACGTTTTGCTAACGGTGTAGATTTAGTAGAGTAACTGTTGTTCCAATCACTAAGATAAATTGTTTTTAAGGTGTCTTTAGATTCATTTTTATAAACGATGGCTTGCGTTATTGCAATCGTTTTAGTTTCTACACTAACATTTGCATTAATATCAATTATGTTTTGAGCAATAAGAGTAGTGCTGAAAACAATGAAAAGTACAGATATGTAATGTAGCTTGTTCAATTATAGAGTTTTGAATTATAAAGATTTAAAAGTGTTTTTTTTGAACTGACCATATTATTAATGGCTAGCGATTCATTTTTAAAACTACTTTATTAACTTGAATAGCAAGTATATGATTTGTTAGCGTAGTGTCCAAGTTAATGTTTTGTGAAATTTGACAATTCTATATGCATTACTTATTGAAAAAATCATAAAAATTTGAATGTTTCAATAAGTAATGAATAGAAATATGGTTTTCTTAGAAGTTAGGACTAAGGTCATAATCTTTATAAAAGTCATCTAAGATGGCTATAACTTCAGCAGGAGTATCAACAAGGTGAATTAAATCTAAATCCTTTTCATTAATATTTTTAGCAGCTACAAGAGTTGTTTTTACCCAGTCTAACAAACCGCCCCAAAACTCAGTTCCTACTAATATAATAGGGAAACTTTCAATTTTATGAGTTTGTATTAGCGTAATAGCTTCAAATAGTTCATCTAAAGTTCCAAAACCACCAGGCATGACTACAAAGCCCTGAGAGTATTTTACAAACATTACTTTTCTTACAAAGAAGTAATCAAAATCAAGACTTTTATCTGAGTCGATATATGGATTGTCGTGTTGCTCAAAAGGTAATTCTATATTTAGTCCTACAGAAGTACCACCTGCAATATGAGCACCTTTGTTACCGGCTTCCATAATACCGGGGCCACCGCCTGTAATAACACCATATCCATGTTCTACAATTTGAGTAGCTACATCTTCAGCTAATTTATAATATTTATGATCAGGCTTAGTTCTTGCCGATCCAAAAATAGAAACACAAGGTCCTATTTTACTTAATTTTTCATATCCGTTTACAAATTCTCCCATGATTTTAAAAATCGCCCAAGAGTCATTTGTTTTTATTTCATTCCAACGTTTGCTATTACTTTCTGTTCGCATAAGTTTATTCTAATTATAACATGTAAAAGCCATAAATTAATATGGCTCATTTTTACTTTAATTGTTCCTCAAAGTTAAGTTAAATTGATTGAAATTAATATTTAATCCAAAAAATAAGCGCATCAAAATATTTTGATACGCTTGTTACTGATATATTTTTAAGGTCTATAATGGTTTTCTACCCGATATAATATTATAAAGAATAACAATTACTGCAATAACTAATAAAATATGAATAAGACTATTGCTGCTCATTCCTGGAATAATATTTAATAACCCAAGTAACCAAACGACTATACATATAACGGCGACTAACCAAAGAATACTTTTCATAATTTTTAAGGTTTTTTTGTTAATATCTTGAAATTATAAAATAAATAGACGACTACAAAATATTTAGTTTAATCGAGTTAATAATAAGATTGTATAAGTTACAGATCGCTATTAGCGATGCGTTTAGGCTGTTTTGGAACAGGGAATAATGATATTTACAGTACTTGTACTTTACACCATTTCCTTTTTTAAAAACTTTGCGGTGTAACTCTTTTTATCTTTAATAATTTGTTCGGGTGTGCCTTTCGCAACTAATTCTCCTCCTCCTTTTCCGCCTTCGTAACCAATATCTATAACATAGTCTACGGTTTTAATTACATCTAGATTGTGCTCTATAATTAAAACGGTGTTTCCTTTATCTGCAAGTTTATTAAGTACTTTCATTAGGACTCTAATATCTTCAAAATGTAAACCAGTTGTAGGTTCATCTAGGATATAAAATGTATTACCTGTATCGCGTTTACTTAATTCTGTAGCTAATTTTATACGCTGCGCTTCACCACCAGAAAGGGTTGTACTTTGTTGTCCTAGTGTAATGTAACCTAAACCAACATCTTTTATAGTTTTTAGTTTTCTATGAATTTTTGGTATATGCTCAAAGAAACCAACAGCTTCTTCAATCGTCATGTTTAAGACATCACTAATCGATTTTCCTTTATAACGAATTTCTAAAGTTTCACGATTAAAACGTTTTCCTTGGCAAGTTTCACATTCTACATAAACATCAGGTAAGAAATTCATTTCTATAACACGTAATCCTCCACCTTGGCAAGTTTCGCAACGTCCTCCTTTCACATTAAAACTAAAACGTCCCGGTTTATAACCACGAATAAGTGCTTCTGGAATTTTAGCAAATAGACTTCTTATTTCATCAAAAGTTTTAGTGTAAGTTGCGGGGTTACTTCTTGGTGTACGTCCTATTGGTGATTGATTTATGTCTATTACCTTATCTAAATGTTCTAAACCTTTAATGCTTTTGTAAGGCATTGGTTTTTTTACACCATTAAAATAATGTGCATTTAAAATAGGGTAGAGGGTTTCGTTAATAAGCGTAGATTTTCCACTACCAGAAACTCCCGTTACACCAATCATTTTACCTAAGGGGAACTCTACATCAACATTTTTTAAGTTGTTTCCGGTACAGCCTTTAAGTACTAATTTTTTACCGTTACCTTTTCGTCTTTCCTTAGGAATTTCAATTTTACGTTCTCCATTAAGATATGCAGCCGTTAAGGTTTTTTGATTTAGTAATTCTTTTGGGGTTCCTTGACTAATTATTTCTCCACCAAATTTTCCTGCAAAAGGACCAATATCAATAACGTGGTCAGCACGTTCTATCATATCCTTATCATGTTCTACCACAATAACGGAGTTTCCTACGTCTCTTAATGAAATTAAAGAATTAATTAGTTTTTCGTTATCGCGTTGGTGCAATCCAATACTTGGTTCATCTAAAATATAAAGTACACCAACTAATTGAGAGCCAATTTGTGTCGCTAATCTAATTCGTTGTGCTTCACCACCAGAAAGCGATTTAGAGCTTCGGTTTAAAGATAAATAGGTTAAACCTACATCTAATAAAAATTGAACTCTGTTTCTGATTTCTTTTATAATTTCAGCTGAAATTTGTTGCTGTTTATTTGATAGACGCTCTGTTAATCCGTCTAACCATTGCCCTAATTCTACAACGTCCATGTTGGCTAATTCGGCTATGCTTTTACCATCTACTTTAAAGTATAAAGATTCTCTACGTAAACGAGAGCCTTCACAAACCGGGCATTCTACTTTGTCCATATATTCCTTAGCCCAACGAACTAATGATGTTGAATCTGAATTGTATTGACTTTGAATGAAATTAGCAACACCTTCAAAATCAATTTTGTAATCTCTAGAGACGCCTAATAATTTGCTTTCTACGGTGAAACTCTCTTTTCCTCCGTTCAGAATAACGTGTTTTGCTTCGTCGGGTATGTCTTTCCATGGATCACTTAATGAAAAATCAAAGCGTTGTGCTATGGTTTCAAATTGTTTAAAAATCCAACTTTTCTTTTGAGGACCATGTGGTGCTAGAGCACCATTTTTTATAGAAAGCGTTTCGTCTGGAACTAATTTTGCATCATTTACCACATACAATTCACCAATACCATTACAATTAGAACAAGCTCCTTTTGGGGAGTTAAAAGAGAAGTTGTTTGGCTCAGGGTTAGGGTAGGAGATTCCTGTAGAAGGACACATTAAGTTACGACTAAAGAAACGCGGTTCGTTAGTATCTTGATCAATAACCATAAGTACATCTTCACCATGATACATAGCGGTGTTGATGCTTTCCATAAGACGTTTTTCATTGTCTTTAGAGCTATCTATCTTAAGTCTATCGATAACAATTTCTATATCGTGGTTTTTATAACGATCTAGTTTTAATCCTTTTTCTATATCTACAATCTTGCCATCTGTTCTTACTTTTACGAAACCTTGTTTTGCAATTTGCTCAAACAATTCGCGATAATGTCCTTTACGAGATCGTATAACAGGTGATAAAATATTAATGCTTTTACCTTCGTAAGATTGTAAAATAAGATCTTTTATCTGCTCGTCATTATAACTTACCATTTGCTCACCAGTATTAAAACTGTAAGCATCTGAAGCGCGAGCGTATAATAAACGCAAAAAATCATAGATTTCTGTAATGGTCCCGACTGTAGAACGTGGAGATTTACTCGTGGTTTTTTGTTCTATGGCAATAACAGGAGATAAACCATCAATCTTATCGACATCTGGGCGCTCTAAATTGCCTAGAAACTGACGTGCATAAGCAGAAAATGTTTCAATATATCGACGTTGTCCTTCTGCATAAATAGTATCGAAAGCTAAAGACGATTTTCCACTACCAGATAATCCTGTAATAACGACAAGTTTATCTCTAGGAATGGTAACGTCTATATTTTTAAGGTTGTGAACACGTGCTCCTTGTACTTCAATAGAATCGTTAAAATGGCTCATATAAGGTTAGAATCTTTCTTTTGTGTTGTGCAGTTTTTTCTGTAAAGCTTACAGGTTTGCAAAGATACAAATTATAGTTGTTACTTTTTATAAGCCTTGATTGTAGTAAAGTAGTCTTTTTTGTGATTTTTAAATCGTTATGTTAATCCGTATTTATAAACAAATAACTTACATATTCTTTATTTTTGAACCTTAAGAGTGTCTGTTTCTTGTTTTTTTATTGCGTCTAGGTTAACGTTTTTAATGCTTTGTTTCATTTTACTTATTTCATCTAAAGATGCACTTTCTCTTATAGAGTCTTTTAGTGTAGACATTTGTTTTATTTTGTCTTCTGTATAGCTTGAAGTATCTGTTTCTAGCGTATTAAGGTCTGATGATTTTTTACCAACCTTAACATCAAACTCATCACTATTTCCTTCTATAACAACAGGGATTCCTATAAGACCTATTGGGGGTAATCCTATTCTCATTTTAAGGCTTAACTCACCGTCTAAGGTTGTTTGTCCTTCTAAACGTAATCTAAATGGACTGACTTTAAATTTGAATTGTTCGAGTTCTAAAACATTATTATCTAGTTTAGAATTTATTGTGATTTCTGAAATTTTAGGATCATTAAGGGCATCAAAACCTGATTTTTCAGAAACTTTACCGAGTAGTTTATAACCATCAAATTTTACATTATGAACTTTTAAAACCCCTTTACCTTTTAATGCAGACAATACAGGAAGCATTTCTTTATCTAATGTGCCTGTTAATTTATAATCTACCGAGGCAATCCCTGATGCTTGGGCTGCGGCAGGTGCTAGTTCTTTAAACAGGTCTATACTGTTGTAGCCTTTTTTTATATTAAGATTTTTAACTTTAATATCCATTGCAAATAAGGCTTGGTCTATAGCTGTTGGTTGGTAGAATCCGCTAAGATCTGCCGTACCATCTGCCATTTGTAGATGACTGTTCTTTAAGAAAAGACTTTGTTCTTTTACGCCTAAGTCTCCAGAGAGAGTGGTGATGACTAGCTTATTGTATTGTAAGGTGTCTATTTTTACTTCAATAGCTAAATCTATATTTTTAGGGACTTGCATTACTCCACTAACAACAGTTTCTATGTTGTTTGTATTAGTTATGCTATCTGTTTGTTGTTGTATTTGTTCTTGTTTCGGAAAGAATTCTGTAATATCAATTTTAGAAGATGCTAATTTTAAATCTCCAAGTAATACTCCTTTTTCATATAAACCATAATCTAGATAATTCTGAAAATATCCATTCATTATAACATCTGATGATTGATGCTTTACATTAAGGTTAGAAAAAGCCATTCTATCATTTAAGAATAAAAACTCACCTTCTTTTATAAAAACAGGATATTGAAGTTCGTTTGTATTGATTTCTATATCTTTAAGTATAAGTGAACCGCTATGTGTATTATTGCTGTTTGGATTATTTAGTTGTCCTTTTAAATTTAAATCGGCTTTAAGTTGTCCGTTAGCAATTAAAACAGGTAGCTCAATAACTTGATTTAAGGTTGTGAAATCTATATTTCCTTTTCCTTTAATGAGGTATTCTAAATTGTCGAAATTTTTAAAAACGCCACTACTTGTAAACTGATTTTCTAGAAAACTAAAATTTAAAGCATTAACGGTTAGAGAGGACTCCGCATAAGTTTGTCCTTCATTTTTAACTATAGCATTTAAGGTAATATCTTTAATTGGTTCTGGGTATCCTGAAGTTAATAGATAACCTTTAGATAAGTTGAAAGTTCCGTTTGTTTTTGGGAACTTAGAGTGGGAAGGTTGGTAAACACCATCTACAGCTACATCTGCAATTAATAAACCGTTAAATTGAAGGTCTGGAAGTTTTAAAGTCTGATTTAAGATGTTTAAGTCAATGTTCGATTTTATGTTAGACTTTATATACAATGAATCCATTTTACCTTGCGCAAGTATTTGCCCTGATGTAATTTCATTATTAAGAGAAAAGTTAAGGCTATCTAGCTTTATTTTTATCTCATCGCCTGTGATATCTCCTTTAAATTTTAGGTATAGATTTTCTACAGCTTTATCGGCATCTGCATGTTTAATTTTACCATCATATATATTAACTTCGACATTAGTACGTTCTATTACTGAAGCTTTAGGAACAATACCTGTATATCCTGTAAGTTGTAATTTTGCATCTAGATCTCCGTTAAGCGAAACGGTTTTAGACCATTCAGTGTATTTTGGAGGTAAAGCACTTACAACATCTTCAAGCGTACCATCTTCTGTATTGAATAATAAGTTGTATGCAAATCCGTTTTCAAAGACATCGAGTTTTCCGTGAAAATTCACCTTTAAATCATTTAAAGCAATGGTGTTTTTATCTAAAGTAATGGATAGGTTTTCAGTATCGTAAATGGTGAAAGAACGCGCTTTAAGTTTCTTGCCTTTTAAATAATCAACATGATCAAAAACAACATCTACACTCGTAATATCTAATTTAGAGCCTAATTCTAGCTTTCCATTAACAATTCCGCCTCTGCCATTATAATTCAATCCGTTAGAAATCATAGTGATGCCAAGGTCTTGATCTTCATAATGTACAGTTGCATTGTCAATCTTTAAATGTTTTAAATTCAGATTTAAGCCTAGAGCAGTTGTATCTGTTTCAGTCTCTATTTTATTGGTCGTAATTGTGTCTGTTGCTTTAAATATATCGTAGTTATTTCTATCAAACTTATCTTTAACTAACTTGATATGGCAATCGGTTAAGTAAGTTTCATTAATGACCACTTTATCCGAAAAAATAAGTTTAAACACATTAATACCAAACCCGAGTTCTTTGGCTGTTATTAAAGAATCTTTTTCAAAAGGTTGAGAGCTAGATAGGTTAACGTCTTCAAAAGAAAAAGTTAGTGAAGGAAAATGATTAAAGAAAGAAATGTTAGAATCTTTAAACTGAAGTTCTGTTGCTAAGTTTTCGTTAATACCTTTTTTTATTTGATTGGCAATAGCATCGTTAAAAATACTTGGGATAGCAAACAGGCTAATGATCAGTAGAATAATAATGGCTAAAGTCCATTTTAAAATTTTAGTTAGCAATTTCTTCTTGTTATTGACCGTTTCCATTATAGCGTGTGTTAGTTGGGATTCTAAGCGATCAAAAATAGTGTTATTTTTAATGTGCTATTAGTCAATATACACTAAGAAATTGTTAAAGTGTGTAAAATAGGTAAGAGGTTACCAATTATAAAGCGAAACCCCTAAGCCAACTGTGTTTTGATAGTGATTGTAGTCTATTAGGGTTTCTCCATAACCGGTGAATAATTGCGCGTGTAAATTTAAATTTTCATTCAACGGAAAGAGATAGTTGAATTGTAAACTACCGTGATTATCATTGAGTTTGAATGAATTATTAAAAATAACGTAAAATGTATGTTTACTTAGTTTGTATGTAGCTGTAATACTAGCATTACCAACGTAACTCGTAATAAGTGGGTTTTCGTCTTCATCATCGGGTAATCTAAACCAAGGCGAAACCTCAAGTTGTAAGTTTTTAGTTTCCATAGCAAGGCTAAAGATAAGTCGGTTCCAGCTTCGAGATCGTGGTAAATCTCTACCATTAGATTGATGGTTAAAACTAAAGCGAGCCATTTTTATGGTAAATCCAGCAAATTTTAAGTTTAGTGGATAGGTTAAGATCAGTTCTGGCTCATAGTTTAATTCCCTAAAGGCACGAGATATATCGGTATTATAAATTTGCCAATGTGCTATTTGTGTATAACCAAGCCATAAATCTCCTTCTCCAAAGAGTATAGATTCTGCAATCTTAGTTTTAAAACTAAGCTGAAATTTAGCTTCAAAACTGTTATAATCTATGGGGTCTGTTACAGTATAGTCAGGGTTTTCGCTATAAGGTAATTTGTTGGGGCTGTTAGACCATCTGGCAGCTGTTACATAGATTGGTTTGTATGGAGTAAGTTTAAAAGTACCTTGTTTATTAGATTTATCTAAATCCCATATGTTTTCTATAGTTTTAAGTTCTCGTGGGTTTTCAATTAAGGCTTGAGCATTTGTTTTTAAACTAATGAATACCAAAAAGGTTAAGGTTATTATGGGTTTAATCATCTCAAGAATTTTAATTGGTATGGTATTGCAAATCTATTTTATAATTTGTGATTTTGTTGATTTTAATTAGATTTTTAGTTTATACCATTATTATGAGGTTTATAATAAGACTAGCTTAAGTAATGCAATTTATGTAATGTTAATTCTATTGATTATAATAGATGTATTTTCTTTATTTTAATGACATTCTTTTACTGTTCTTTTTTTACCTTTAGTCCTGAAAAAATTAAACTAAAAATAACATGAAAATAATAGGTATTGGTAAAAATTACGTCAACGATAAATCTGAAATAAGCGCTATAAAAACAGGAGCTCAAACCATATTTACTAAACCAGATTCTAGTTTGGTAACGGGTAATAAGAATATTGATTTTCCTAAGATTACAAATCAGTTAGCTTATGAGGTTGAACTTGTAGCTAAAATAGGAAAACGAGGTAAGGACATCACTTTAGAAGATGCAGAATCTTACATTTCAGAATTAGCCGTAGGGATTGATTATACAGCTAAAGATGTATTAAGTGCAAGTAGAGAAAACAAAGGACCTTGGGCATTAGCTAAAGGGTTTGATGGAGCATCACCTATGTCGGCTTTTAAACCAGTATCTGATTTTCCTGATTTAAATGCGATTAATTTCGACTTAAAAATTAACGGTGAGCAAAAACAAGTAGGAACTACAAGTCTTATGATCTATAGTTTTAAAGAAATTATAGCTTATGTATCTTCATTTATGACGCTAGAAGAAGGTGATGTTATCTTTACAGGAACTCCGGCTAGTGGAACTGGATTAGTGGTTAAAGGAGATCATTTAGAAGCTTCTATTGAAGGTGAGTTGCTTCTAGATTTTAAAATGATTTAATCTTAAAATATAAAATTAAAAAAAGATGTGGTGCTATAATAAAGTACCACATTTTTTTGCTAAAAATTTAAGTATAGTAAACCACACTATTCTTTACGGTCAATCTTGTAATAAGCACGGATTAACAGTATGGCCCAAATGACCACACATACGGATACAAATAACGAGAATGAGAAAATTATTTCATTTGCCTCCATTTAAGATCTGTTTTATAAAAATTACTAATCCTAGTAGTGTTGGTGCCCATAGTCCGATAAAGATAGCATGAAGCTCATCTCCTCTTAAAAATAAATACTCGGCAACTATAATAATTAATGCACATAGTGCTAACATAAAAAGGTTTAAGGGGCCTATTTTTTTTGTAAAGCTCATTTTAGTCAATTATATTAAGGTTCTAAATTTAATGAAAAAATATAGCCTATTCCTTTTTATGAGCCCTAAATGAGTTTTATCTTTGTATAAAGCCTTTTAATTTATGTCTAAATCCAAGAAACCAGATCAAGTTGTATTTAATGAAGATACACAACGGTACGATGCCGCTTTAAAGCCGTATGCAACTAGTGTAGGGGCACCAGCAATTCAAGTGACAGATAATTCATCTTGGAAAACCAGAAACATCCACAAGGCAAATAAGCAAATTAAAGCCAAGTATTTAGAGCTTAAAGCAGCCTATGAAAAAATGATGGAAGAGTTAGAGTATAATAATTTAGTTTATAATGCACGCTATGCTTTTGAACCTATTGTAGGAGAAACTTATCATTTATACCGTGACAAAAAAGAAGAATCTTTTTTGTCCATTATTGCACCCAGCGACTGTAATTTCGATTACATAGGAAGTTTTCTACTTAACAGTGAATTGATATGGAAAAAGGTAACTACTGAAACAGGACTTCAGTAGTATTAAACTTGGTGCTTCTGTTTAAATTTTAGGTTAAATGTTTCTGTAATACAATCTAAATGTTAATAGAATGCTAAATATTTGATATGTGGCGTTTTATGTACTTTTAAAACATCCAATACTGTGTTTTTATCCGTATATTTAAAATAAAACGAGAAAGCACTATGAAACTACTGGAAGAATTTAGAAACCGGCTACAGAAAACAACATTAGATCCTAAAGAAGAGAGTTTTAACGATCCTTTTTATGATGTAGAAACTTTAGATGCAAATACAACGTCTAATGAAGACGATATGTTTTTGTTTATTTAATAATGAAGGTTAATTCTCATTACTATAATTCTTTTGTAAAACTTTAATTTTAGTCTTTACATAGTTTGTTACGGCTTTTTTTTAATGGCATAGAGTGAAAAAAAACATATAAAATTTATAATTAAAACAAGTCTTCTACAAAAGGATTTGTATTGCTCTTTTTACTACATTTAACTTTCATAAAACGAAGAAATCTTAAAACGTTATCAATATGTCAAAATCACAAGATTCAAAGAAAAATGTAAAAAAAGAAGCTACATTATCAGCTAAAGAGAAAAAGGCGGCAAAACAAGCTAAAAAGGCGAGTCGTACTTAAAATCTTATCAATAATTTATAAAACCACTTCATTAGGAGTGGTTTTTTTGCGTTAGAGGAAGTATCTTTAGTTACAAATAAAATATAAATCAATAACTTATTATGGATATAAAATTAGCCGTGCTTATAGACGGAGACAACATACCGTCTGCTTATGTAAAAGAAATGATGGAAGAGATTGCAAAATATGGTAATCCAACTATAAAACGTATTTATGGAGATTGGACAAAGCCTAATTTGTCTAAGTGGAAAAACGTTTTATTAGAAAACGCCATCACACCTATACAACAATATGGTTATACTACAGGGAAGAATGCGACAGATTCAGCAATGATTATCGATGCTATGGATATTCTATATTCAGAAAAAGTAGATGGATTCTGTTTGGTGTCTAGTGATAGCGACTTTACACGTTTAGCTACTCGATTAAGAGAAGCTGGGATGGCGGTTTATGGTATAGGCGAAAAGAAAACCCCAAGTCCATTTATTGTGGCCTGTGATAAATTTATCTACATAGAGATTCTTAAAAATCAGCGAGAAGATCTCCCTTCAGAATCTAGTACAGCTCCGACATCTCCTAAAAGTGATTATGACACCATCACTCAAAAAGAAATTAATTTTATAGCAACTACTATAGATGATGTTGCGGATGATGATGGTTGGGCATTTTTAGGCGATGTTGGAAGTTTATTGCAGAAGAAACAACCTAATTTTGATTCACGTAACTACGGTTTTCAAAAATTAACACCTTTAATTAATTCTATTCCTGATTTTGAAATAGAACGTCGTGAAGATTCCAAGGGACGTTCAAAATTGATTTATGTAAAGCTTAATGAAGAAAAATCAAAACGGAAGAAGAAGTGAAAACCGATATGTTTTGAAGGTGTAAACTCAGGTGATTGTTACGTTTTATATATATATAATGAGAGTTTTGTGTTTTTGTTGGTTTATGTGTTAAAATATTTGTTTTTGTTAAAATAGGATTGATTTGAAGAAGTGGTGTTTTTTTATCATAAATTGCTAGTTAACCTTATAAATATAATAACATATGAAGAAAATTACTTTAGCAACAGCCTTATTATTAGCTATAGGCGCACAAGCACAAACGTTTCCAGCTCCATACTGCGAGATTGCAGATGAAGCACAAGTTATAGTAGAAGAAATCTCAACGGTGAGTTTTGCAGACGCTAGTATTGTAAATACAGACTTAAGTTCTGTTTTGATAAACGCAACTTCTTTTGCTGCTAATGTAGCTCCAGATGAAACATATGCTTTAGTTGTCACAGGAAATACCGAAGGTGATTTTGAAACTGATATTGTTGCTTTTATAGATTGGAACCATAATGATATATTAGATGATGAAGGTGAAGTTTACGCCGTTGGAACTCTATTTGATACCGATGGCACGGATGGTGTATCTGTGTCTTTAGATATTACAATCCCTACAGATGCTGTTTTAGGTGAAACGCGTATTAGAATTACTAAAACTTACACGGATCCAGATCCAGATGGATATCCAGCTTCTTTAGCAGAGGTAGACGCTTGTGGTATAACATTTGATGTTTTTGGAGAAGTTGTTGAGCCAGGTTACGGTCAGGCATTAGATTTTACTTTAAACTTAGCAACCTTAAGTACCGATACTTTTGAGCGTAATGCTTTAGCAGTTTATCCTAATCCTACAAAAGATGTTTTAAACATCAATTACAAATCTAATTTAACAGGTGTAACAGTTTATAATATAGTAGGGCAAGAGGTTTTACGTAGAAATACAGAAGCTTCTCAATTACAGATAGACTTATCTGAATTTACCTCAGGTGTTTATATTGTAAAATTGTTTTCTGAAGAAGGACAACATAGTTTTAGAGTTGTAAAACAATAGAATTGTGGTATAAGAATGTGTAAAATGTAAGTTTTACGTTTAATAAAATTGAAAGTTCTTATTGAAGTACTTTATTAATACAAAAAAACTTAGTCTATTATTTAGGCTAAGTTTTTTTATGTTTATAAGTGAAAATAAGCCTAGTTATTTAAGGATTTCAAGTTCACCTGCATTGATTGCTTTTTCGTAATTAGCTTCCACTTTATTTAAAAATCCAAAGAATTTAGTGCCGTCTTTTTTCTTTAAAACTACAGAAGTAGATCCGTTATTTTTTATGTTAACTTCTTCTATAACTACGGCTTCATTGAATACTGATTTGTAACGTGTTACTACACCTCTTTTTATTAAAATATTTGCCTTCGGAAAATCAATGTGTTTAAAACTTTCTGTAGAAGGGGTTTTAACGGTTAAAACATCACCGATTTTTGGAGTATTATTGGCTGAAGCTGTTAAAAATATACCGAAGCATAAAAGTGTAAAAAATAGTTTTTTCATAATTAATCGCGTTTAAATTGTTGATCAGGTCAAAAATACTAAGATTTTTCACCTGATTTAATACTTTTAGCAATTCTTAACAATTTAAAAAAGTGTTCATTTATGATGTTAATATACAGTGGAATAACTTGGTTTTTGAATATTTAAATATGAATACTAAGTGAGGAGTAACAATTTTATTTTTTTTAGTTTAAAAACACTATAATGACTACTTCATTTATAATTTCACCCCTGTAACATTATCCATTTCAATACCTAAAACAAGAAACTTATGAAAGGTTGGAAGTTGTGCGCCACTTTCTGTAGTTGTCCAGTTTTCCCATGTAGCTTCTAAACCTTTAATTGGTAAAATATCTACCCACATTTGGAAGCTTTTTGGTTTATAGTTTTCATCTAAATGCCATAAATAAGAATCACCAGGTGTAGATCCACCTGAAGTATAAGTAACTAAAAGCGCTTCTTTATTATTTTTAGTAGCAACTATTCTACGTTCTACACCAGCATCAAATACTTTATAGGGAGCAACAAGCCAAAAAGAATCATTATTAAAATAACCTTCAGCCTTATGTATATAATCGTGCTTTTCTATACCATTGTATTCTTGTTCTGCTACAAAAACTTTAGAATTATCATGATTTTTTAAATCTAGAATTACAGTAATCTGATCCCAACTCACTTCACACTTATTATCAGATTTATACCATTTATAATGATGTCTTCCTTTAAAAGTCCATTCTAAATAATCGGTGTTTATATAAGCTGTTTCATCTAAAGCATTAAGCATTTGTATTGCTAATTGATCCGCCTTAGCTCCTTGTTGTCCTGTGGGTAATTCTTCATTGTATTTAAAGTATAGAAATCCAAAGAGTAGAAGAGTAGGTAAAGTGAAAAAGACAATGATGCCTCCTATTATTTTTAAAACTTTTTTTAGTTTAGATGTCTTTTTCATATGTGAAAGTATTTTTGTTATCGTTATAAGAGTACTAAATTTAAGTATGTAAAGGTACAGTAAGAATAGAAAACTAGCATTGTTTTATTGTAAGCTTTAAATGAATTAGAGGGAATTTAATGGTTAAAAAGGTATAAAAAAAACATCGTTAAGATTAATCTTAACGATGTTTTATAATTTATAAATACTAGATAACTTACCTTATTGTATTATAAGCTTCAAGTTACCTTGACCAGCATTGTTTTCTATACTAATAAAATAAACACCTGAAGCTACTGAAGATAAATCAAAAGTTTTATTATTTAATTCCGCAGCAGAATTTAAATAATAACTTTTAATTATTTCACCAGAAACACTTTGTATGTGCATTACAGATTTACCTATAGTACTTGGGCTAGATATTTGAAATACTCCCGTAGAAGGATTAGGATATGCTAATAATTCATATGTAGATGTGTTATTTATTTCTTCTATACCTAGTGTTCCTTGTATTAATGGAGTATTACTAAAGTTAATAAGTTGACCATCTATAACATATTGAGCTTTAAAGCCATCATCACAGTCGGTACAAGTAGTTCCTGAAATACAATCTTCGCTATTAGGATGACAATAATCTACGTAAGTAGGATCAAATCTATAACTAAAATCTACAGTACCATTAGCAATTTGAGCTGTCATATCAATAATGTCTGGAGGAGAAATTGCACCAGGACACCATCCGGCTCTGCTGTACATCCAAGTACCTAATTGACCAGTACAGTTGTCTGGGTTTGGATTACATGTATTCCATAAGTTTTGCGTATAATTTGGTACGCCATCAACATCTATATAATGCGTAGCGTTATAAAATTCTGCAGCATTGCTTGTATTGTTATCACCCCAACCATGACCTGTAGTGGATAAACGTAAGTGAGAACTTAAAATGTTAGAATCGTAAGTATAATTTATAACATCAACAGGTTGTAAATTGCTAGGGTCCCCAAAATCCCATGATCCGTCCCACAATTCATCGATGTTTGAATATAAGTAGGTTGGAGTACCTTGTATAAAGTCAAAATCTAAAGATATTTGCCAACCTCCCGTTCCGTAGGTCTGAATATACATTCTAAATTCTACTTCTCCTTGAAGCAAGCTAGCGTAATCTGTTAAATCTATGGTGTGATTACATCCAACTCCATAAGGTGTTATATAACGAATTATTTGTATCCAGTTACCATCAGGTCCCATAACATCAATGTTAGCTCTACGATCCCAATCATCACAATCTCCATCATCAGAAGGACACTCAACGGTTAAATTTGCAATGATTTCATCATAACTACCAATATGCTGAGGTAAGGTATGTGTACCATAATAAAACTGACTATTCTCAGTACCAATTTCTATTACCACGTCTTCCATTGTTTGAACATTTTGGGTGTTAATAACATCAGTAACATTTATGTTTCTTGTAATTGTAGTACTGTTACCGTTAGTGCCAAATACGGTAATATTTACGGTTTTTGTGCCATATGATGTTGGTGTCCATAGGCCATAATGTAAGCCTTCTTCTCCAACAATGGTTATAGGATTTCCATCAACTGAAATTTCTACGTAATCTATAGTCATAAAATCAGGTTCTTCTATAGACGATGTTACATAGATAGGGTATGCATAAAAAGAAGGCATTTCTAAAGAGTAATCTTCTGTTAGTCGAGTTGAGACTGTAGGGTAATAAGTGCTAAGATCTAAAACTTCAAACTGTTGATAGGCTTCAGCAGCATAATAATTTGAATCGCCTGCTTGTTCTGCTTTTAAAGTAACTATACCAGCAACACCAGTTAAAGTCACGGTGTTACCAATGATTGTTGCAGGTCCAGATTCAACGCTATAAGTAATGTCTGTTAAACCAGAGCTTGCTGAAGCTGAAATAGCAAAAGGTGCAGCCGTAGAACTTTTATTTTCTACTGGATTAAAGGCTATGGTTTGATTTTCTTGTGTAGATCCCGTAGAACTTTCATAAAAAATAAGTTCAGCTGTATGAGTATTGTCTGTTGTGTCACTATTGTTTGAGGTATATACAACCTTGACATATCTTGCGGATACGGCTCCAAAAGTTATATCTTTTTGAGCTGCATCTGAAAGGTCTGCCCATACAAAATCACCTACACTTTCAGGGGTTCCCCATGTTGATCCATCAGTGCTAAGATAAATCTCGTATCCAACGGCTTTTCTTTCTAAGTTATTTGCATTAGGTGTGTAGCTAAAGCCATTTACGTCATGAGTTGCTCCTAAATCAACTTCAACATATGCGGGTAGTGAAAATCCACCAGCATTATAAATAGCCCAGTATGTAGAAGTATTTCCATCAAAAGCGTTTGCAACTGGTGTCGAGTTGTTATCGGTACTGTAGGATTGTATAGAGTAGTTAGATTGATCGATTTGTTGTGCGAACATATTAGTTGAAAAAGCTAAGAGTAAGCATAAAAGAGGGGTAAAGATTTTTATCATAATTTTAGTTAGTTGGTTTTTGTGAAAAAAATGCTAAATATTTTAAAAAAAGCTAAATATATTTAAAATTGTGTCTTTTTTTTGTTAAAAACCATAAAATTAATTATTAATATAGTGGTATTTGTAGATATATGTAATAAATGTCATTATATTATTATATTAATAATTTTAAGATAAAATAATGAGGCTAATGAAATTTTTGTTTTTTTAAGTAGTGAGCTTTATATCTTGAATTGATTTTTTATTTCTATCCGTTTTAAGCGACTAAATTCCATTAAGTCTTCAAAAAACAAAGTAAAGTCTTCTTCAAAGTCCTCATAAAATTCTTTGAGTTCATTGACTGCTTCATTCATCTTAGAACGGCCTTCAGTTCTTTTATTCATTCCATTTAATACTTTTTGAATGCCTTCAATAGTCGCATAACTAAGTAGCCAATTATCTTCGATCATAATTGGAGTTAAGGCTTGAAATCTTGGAGGTAAATTGTCAAGGTTTTCAATGAGGTCTTTATAGAAGTTAGATATATAAAGTTCTAAAGGAACGTCAGAGTACGTTTTCCAGTTTTTAGCTAAAAAATGATCGAAAAATATATCGACAATCACACCACTGTAATGCCCATAACCTCTATGTAGTCTTTTTGTACACTGTCTAAAAAGAGGATGTGCATCTGTAAAAGTATCTATATGCCGATGCAACATAATACCCGCTTGAATTTCTTTAGGGTAGGTTTTGTATTTATTACCTCTTACACCATCGGCAGCAAAGTTTCCAATAGTGATAAGTTTGTGGTCTCCTGAGAGGTATATATGGGCTAGAAAGTTCATCTTTCGAAATTACAAATTCATAATAACAAAATCGTTAAAAAGGGGATATCTCTTTATATTTGTAAAAAAATATTCTTTATGACATTGATAAAATCTATTTCAGGAATTCGTGGAACTATTGGAGGTTCTGTTGATGATAATTTAACTCCAATTGATGCGGTTAAATTTGCAGCAGCTTATGGAACGTGGTTAAAGCAGCAACGCAGTAAGGATAATTATATTGTGGTTGTTGGTCGTGATGCACGTATTTCTGGAGAAATGATTCAGAACTTGGTAATGAATACCTTAGTAGGTTTAGGAATTCACGTTATTGATTTAGGCTTATCTACAACGCCTACTGTTGAAATTGCTGTGCCGATGGAACATGCAGATGGTGGAATTATTTTAACAGCAAGTCATAATCCAAAACAATGGAATGCCTTAAAGCTTTTAAATGCTAAAGGTGAATTTTTAAATGGATCTGAGGGGCAGAAGATTTTAGAAATCGCAGATTCTAATGCTATGAATTTTGCAGAGGTAGATGACTTAGGGAAAATTACGGTGAATGATGCTTACATTGATTTACATATTGATGAGGTTTTAAAATTACCATTAGTAAATAAAAAAGCTATTGAAGCTGCTAACTTTAAAGTGGTTGTTGATGGCGTAAATTCTACAGGAGGAATTGCTATTCCTTTATTATTAGAACGTTTAGGTGTAGAGCCTGTTAAATTATATTGTGACCCAACGGGGCATTTTCCTCATAATCCAGAACCTTTAAAAGAACATTTAGGCGATTTAGCAAAAGCAGTTGTAAAAGAACACGCTGATTTTGGTATTGTTGTAGATCCTGATGTAGATCGTTTGGCTTTTATGGATGAAACAGGTGAAATGTTTGGTGAAGAATACACTTTAGTTGCTTGTGCAGATTACGTTTTAAGTAAAAACCCAGGAAATACAGTAAGTAACATGAGTTCTACAAGAGCGTTGAGAGATGTTACAGAAAAGTATGGAGGAACTTACGAAGCTAGTGCTGTAGGCGAAGTAAATGTTGTAACATTGATGAAGAAAAATAATGTTGTTATAGGAGGAGAAGGTAATGGAGGTATTATTTATCCAGAATCACATTACGGACGAGATGCTTTAGTTGGTGTGGCTCTATTTTTAAGCTTATTAGCAGAAAGACAGATAAAAGTAAGTGAGTTACGTGCTTCTTATCCTAACTACTATATGAGTAAAAAGAAAATTCAATTAACACCAGAGTTAGATGTCGATGGAATTTTAAGTACTATGGAAGCTAATTATAGTCATGAAAAACTGACGACTATTGATGGTGTGAAAATTGATTTTGCAGATAGTTGGGTGCATTTACGTAAAAGTAATACAGAACCTATAATAAGAATATATACAGAAGCACCAAGCCAAGAAGCTGCAGATATTTTAGCTGATCGTTTTATTGCAGAAATTAAAACGATTGCTAATATCTAGTTTTGAGATATTAGATTGAATTAGATTAAAGCTAGAGTAATAAAAAAGATTAAGATAGGTCTTAATTGGTAAAGTTATAGAATGATGATTTTAGAAACAAGCACAAATAAAGTAACTGAATTAGAAACTTATTTTAGTCAGTTTAGACAACATATTATAGGTCAAAATCAAATGTTTGAATCGCCTTTTGGTGAACAAAAAATCATTTATACCGATTGGACCGCTTCAGGTCGTTTATACCGACCTATTGAAGAAAAGTTATGTAACGATTTTGGACCTTTTGTGGCCAATACACATACAGAAACTACAGTGTCTGGTACAGCAATGACAAAAGCCTACCATAAAGCGAAGCATATTATTAAAGATCACGTTAATGCTAATGAGGATGATATTTTAATTTGCTCAGGAAATGGTATGACTGGCGTGATTAATAAGTTTCAAAGAATATTAGGATTAAAAATTCCTGAGAATTTAAAAAACTTTACAACGATTCCAGATGAAATGCGCCCCGTGGTTTTTATTTCGCATATGGAACACCACTCTAATCAAACCACATGGTTAGAAACTGTAGCAAAAGTTGAAGTGGTTCCGCCAGATGAAGATGGTTTATTTTGTTTGAAGAATTTAGAAGTATTATTACATCAATATAAAGATTGTACCATTAAAATCGCTTCTGTTGTTGGGGCATCTAATGTTACAGGAATTCAAGTTCCTCATCATGATGTGGCAAAACTGATGCATCAACATGGAGGTGTCTGTTTTGTAGATTTTGCTTGTTCTGCACCTTATGTTGCTATGGATATGCACCCTGAAGATGAAGCAGCACAACTAGATGCTATTTTCTTTTCACCTCATAAATTTTTAGGAGGACCAGGAACTTCAGGTGTTTTAGTATTTAATAAAAAACTATATAAAAATATGGTTCCCGATTGTCCAGGAGGAGGAACTGTAAGTTGGACGAATCCTTGGGGCGAACACAGATATATCGATAATATTGAAGACCGTGAAGATGGTGGTACACCAGGATTTCTTCAAACTATAAAAACAGCACTTTCTATTCGTTTAAAAGAACAAATGGGAGTCGATAATATCTTAAGGAGAGAGCATGAATTAGTCACCATTGTTTTTAATAAGTTAGATGGTATTTCTAATATTAATATTCTTGCTGGTCAACATAAAGATCGTTTAGGGGTAATTTCATTTTACATTGATGACTTACACTTTAATTTAGCCGTTAAAATATTGAATGACAGATTTGGTATTCAAACACGTGGTGGTTGTAGTTGTGCTGGTACTTATGGTCACTTTTTACTTCATGTAGATCAGCAAATGTCTAATGAGTTAACTAATGAGATTTCTATTGGAGATTTAGTACGCAAGCCAGGTTGGATTCGTATGTCTATTCATCCAACAACTACAAATTCTGAAATTGAATATGTTTGCAACAGTATTGCAGACTTAGCTAAAAATCATATTGATTGGGCTAAGGATTATGATTATTCTAAATGCAATAATGAATTTATTCACAAGTCTATAGCTAATGTAGATTGTAAAGCGACTAATGTAGATGCTTGGTTTGAGTTGTAATATTAGATTTTTTCTTTGATATTTTTTGAGAAAAATACTTTCACAAAGATTCTTAGAGTTTACACAAAGAAGTACGGAGAAAAAAAAATAAGAAGTAAAGTTTGATTTTTTATTTTAAAATGAAAAACTAATTTACAGAAACCCGAGACTGCTAAAGAAAACCTAGTTTAAATACTAAAATAGTCTTTGCCTCTTATAAGTAGAATTACGCTTAGATTCCTTTTGTAAAGGAATTAATTAAAGGAATTCAGCAGGTACTTTATCTCTGTGTTTCCAACGTTTATGAGTCCAAAGATAATATTGAGGTGCTTCAAGAATTTCTTTTTCTACTAATTTGAAAAATAAATCGGTAATTTCGTAATCCTTAAATTCTTTTGGGTGTTCTGTAATTGTTTTAAAAGTTGTTTCGTAATAACCGCGTTTAATACGTTTTACACTAAAAAATACAACAGCCATATCCAATCTTTTTGCTAATATTTCAGCACCTACGTACATGGGTACTTTTATACCCATAAACTCATTCCAATGAAAGGCTTTGGTTGCTTTTGGAGATTGGTCAGATACAAATCCGTTAATTGTTAATTCACCTTTTTTCTTACTATCATAAAGAACTTTATAAGTTTCTTTAGTGGTGATGAGGTGTGAGTTGTATTTTGCTCTAATGCGTTTTACTAATTTATCAAAATGCTTATTGGCTAAACGTTTATAAACAGCATAACCTTTATGTTTTACGTGTTTTTGTAAAATGAAAATCCATTCCCAGCTTCCATAATGTGCACACATTAAAATGATGCTGCGTTGTTTTGCTTCTAAATCACTAATAAGTTCTACGTTGGTAAATTTGAAGCGTTTATTCATTTGCGCTTCTGTAATTGTTAATGATTTTATAGCTTCGACCATCATATCACAAAAGTGATGGTAAAACTGACTCGTTATTTTAGAGACTTCTTTTTCTGATTTATCAGGGAAAACCAATCTTAGATTTTCTTTTACAGTAGACTTACGGTAGCCTATAACTCTGTAAATTAAAAAGTAAATAACATCAGAAAGCCCATAGAGTAATCTAAAAGGTAATATAGAAACTAGCCAAAGAATTGGGTAGATTATGATGTAAGCAATAAGTTGCATTAAACTATGTTAGTGTTAAGGCGCAAATATATTATATTTGATTTATAAGATTTAGAATTTATGTATAATTTAAGTATCGTAACAATAGTAATCATTGTTGCAAACGCTCTTTTTTCCTATAAAGGATTTGGTGATCGTATGTTTTTTGAACGCTATAAATTTAATGTTGGGAGCATAAAACGCGGTGAGCAAATAAGAATGATTAGCTCTGGATTCTTACATGCAGATATTACACATTTATTGTTTAATATGTTTACACTTTACATGTTTGCAGATGCTGTAATTAGGCAATTAGGTTCTGTTAAATTTGTTATTATTTATATGGCGAGTTTAATATTTGGAAACTTACTTTCGCTTTATTTTCATAAAGATGAAGATTGGTATAGTGCAATAGGAGCTAGTGGAGCTGTTACCGGAATTTTATATGCCGCTATTTTACTTCAGCCACAAATGAGTTTATATATGATGTTTATACCAATCCCTATTCCAGGTTATATATTTGGTATTGGTTACTTACTTTATTCAATATATGGAATGAAAAATAGAATTGGTAATATAGGACATGATGCTCACTTTGGTGGTGCTATTGGTGGTTATGTGGTGACATTAATAATGATGCCAAGCCTATTTAAAACCGATTTATTGCATGTAGGTATTTTGGCAATCCCTATCATTATTCTTTTTGTACTCTATAAAACAGAGAAACTTAATTAAGTGTTAGCTTATTAAATAAAGGTTGAGGTTGTATGACAATTGTCATGTTTTTTAGAAAGTGATGAGTCTATATTCGTAGCTTATCTAATTTTAAAAATAAAAAAGATGGCTTCATCTCACCCAACACATAATTTTCATATCCCAGTTATGGGATTAGCTTATACTATAGATAGTCCAATTAGAGTGGCTCAATATGGTATTTCGTCTGTAATATCTATTATAGATGACGAGCTTGTAGAAAAAATGAATGCTTTTTATAGTAAGAAATTCAACTTACCATATAAAGAAATAACAAAAAAGGCACACGACTATCGTGCAGAACGTATTACGTCCTATTTAAACTTAGCGGATACCATTGTAAAAGACAAATTCTCAAAGTTTAAAGCTGAATTATCGGAAAGTAAATTGGCTTTAGAAAACTTTATTTCAACCTTACCGCATAAGTCAGACTTTAAAGAAGGGCTTTCTAACTTATTACAAGAAGGAACAGCGTTTAAGGACCACATTAAAACTTATCTAGAAACACATTTAAAAGCAGGGGATATTGATGTTAACATCATGACCAAAGTTGATAAAGATAATTTTGAAAAAGGGGAACAACTTCCAACCGCGTTTAATGATGCTCATGCTTCACTTAGAGGATTTGCTAATAGTAACCTAAGTTCTTCTGTAGTACTTTCTGCAGGAATGAATCCACGACTGTACAGTTATTTTGAGAACTTTAAAGACTTCTTTCCTGATGCAAATGGACAATTAAAAAAGAAAATCATTTTAAAAGTTAGTGATTATCGTTCTGCAACGATTCAAGGAAAATTTTTAGCAAAAAAAGGACTTTGGGTTTCAGAATATAGAATAGAATCGGGGTTAAACTGTGGCGGACATGCTTTTGCTACCGAAGGTTTTTTATTAGGTCCTATTTTAGAGGAATTTAAAACTAAAAAATCAGAATTAATAAACGATACCTATGAAGTTTATGTAAAAGGCTTAAGTCAAAAAGAATTGGTAATACCAGAGCAACCTTTAGAGTTGAAAATTACTGTTCAAGGAGGAGTTGGTACTGCTGATGAGCAATCTTTTTTACTTGATAATTATAATGTAGATTCTGTAGGTTGGGGAACACCGTTTTTATTAGTGCCAGAAGCCACCTCTGTAGATAAAGTAACACGAGATTTATTAGCAAACGCTAAAGAAAAAGATTTGTATTTAAGCGGAATATCACCTTTAGGAGTTCCTTTTAACACTATTAAAGGTACATCTAATGAATTTCATAAACAAAAACGTATTGATAATGATAAAGCAGGAAGTTCTTGTCCTAAAAAATTATTGGCTCTAAGTAAAGAGTTTGGAGCCGAAGGGATTTGTACAGCTTCTAAGAAATATCAGGATATTAAATTGGAAGCATTAGAATCTGAAAAAGCAGATTTATCTTCAAAAGCTTATGCTAATGCAAAAGCTAAAATAACCGAGAAAGCTTGTCTTTGTGTAGGTTTAGCAAATGCCTCTTATTTAGAAAATGAGATTAGCATAAAAGGGCAGGAGCAAGGCGTTGTTATATGCCCTGGTCCTAATTTAGCTTATTTTGATAAGGAAGTCTCTTTGTTTGAAATGATGAAGCATATTAATGGAAATGCATCTGTACTTTCTAATGTTAAGCGTCCTAATATGTTTGTTAAAGAATTAAAGATGTATATCGATTATTTAAAAAATGAAATAGAGACTATGTCTGAAGATCTTTCTGCTAAACAAATAAAAAAATGGAATGCTTTTAAAAGCCATTTATTCGATGGTATTGCATACTATCAAGATGTGTTTGTAGCTTCAGTTTCTTCAGAATATAAAACTATTCAAGAAGAACTTCAGGTAAATAAAGAAGAATTGATAGCTGTTAAAATTCCTGAATTAGAATTGGCTTAACTTTTCTATTTAGAATTTTATTAACTTATTGACATAAAAAAAGCCTTTAAATTTTCTTTAAAGGCTTTTTTTTGATGTTTATTTAAGAAGTTCTTGCACTTTTAATTCTAATGCTCTTCCTCTAAGGTTTTTAGCAACAATTTTTCCTTTTTCATCTAAAATAAACGTTGCGGGTATTGCATTTATATTATAAAGCTGTGCTACTGGATCTTGAAAATATTGCAAGTTTGAAACATGTGTCCAAGTTAGTTCATCCTTTTTAATTGCGTTTAGCCAAGCGTTTTTAGGATCTTTTTGATTGCGTGTTCCATCTAAAGACACCCCAATAATTTCTAAGCCTTGATCATGGTATTTGTTGTAAATTCTAACCACATTAGGGTTTTCGCGGCGGCAAGGTCCACACCAAGCGGCCCAAAAATCTATAATGGTCACTTTACCTTTTACATCATTAAGACTAACCATTTTACCATCAGGATTTGGAGCTTCAAAATTTGGAGCTACTTTACCTACTTTAATTTGAGCTGTTTTTAAGTAATCAGCCAATGCTTTATCGAGATTTGTTTTAATGGCAACACCTTCAGGAGAGTTTTGTATATCAGCATCTAGTTTGTTAAAAGCTTCAATATAGTCTTCGATGTTTGTATTGTCTTTAGAGTTTTTTTGTTTTATTAAAACTAAACTGTAATAGCTACTTCTGTTTTTATCAATGAAATTTAAAGGTGCTTCTTTTTGTTTATTTTGCACTATGGTATAAAGTTTAGAAATAGAATCTCTTGTTGTTCTATTTCTTAATTGCATTTTTAAAGCCTCAGCTTCTTTATTTAATTCTTGTAGATTATCATTGTACGTTTTATAGTCTGCATTAGATTTAGAACCAACGACTGTAGATTGTGTAATATCAGATTTGTTAATAGTTATATCAATCTGATTATTTTCTAGCATAAAATCTAACTCTCCTTTTACAGAATTTACAGTTATTAAATGAAGTGTAGGGTTTAATACCTTACCTGTAAAAGTGAATTTTTCATTAACAACGATAGCTGTATCAATGACTCTTGTTCTTCCATTTTGCTGTTTCACTTTTAAATAAGTGCGCACACCATTGTAGATGTTTTTAGCCGTTCCGTTAATAATAAAATCTGTTCTTTTTGGTTCTGTTTTGCAGCTTAAAAAAAGTAAACTAATTATTGCAATTGTAACGAGTCTTTTCATAATAGATAGTTTGTATACTACAAATATAAAAACAATGGTTAAATAGTAGCTCTATAAATTAGAACTCTTAAATGTAGATAATGCTATAGATCTAGAAAAGAAAAATTAATAAGAAAGCAGTACAAACTAAAAAAAAGCTGAATAATCTGAAGATTGTCCAACTTTAATTTATATTCTAACTTTTAGTTCTAATGCCTTTCCTTTGGGTTTATAGTATTACCATCGGGGGTTGTAGATTCAAAACTTGGTGTTACTTTTCAATTTTAGGTTGATTGGTTTTTAAATAGTTATCAAGTAAGTTTTCTAGTTTTAATTTAATTTCTATTCCTTTTTTAGAAGATTTAATTTCAGAGGATAAGTTATTAAAGGCATCCATGTATTTTTTTGCGTCTAATTTTTTGTTATTTAATTGTTTACTGATTAGGAATAAACTAAAAAAATTATCCTCATTATTATTAATGAAGTCAATGACATATTGAGTTTTTTTATTGTCAATGATTTTCATTTGATTAGAAAGTGAGTCTAGTTTTGTTTTATTATTTTGAGATCTATATTTTCTAAACTCTTTTACAGTTGCAAAAATTTCTTTATCAAGTTTATTAAATCCAATATAAAAACGATCATAATCTTCCTGCGCTTTAGACCCCGTTATTTTAGATTCTTCTATTTTAGATTTATTAATGTCGATATTGATGTTACTGTTTTCAACCATTATAGGTAGTTTTCCTTGTATGCCATCTATTGTAACATTGTATAACGTTGGCATATCTACTCTTCCTTCAATAAAAAAGCTTTCGTTCTTAACCATTCTTGTACTCACTATTTTATCTTTTTCTTTATCATCAGAGCTTTTTAGATGAATTCTAACACCATTATAAACTCCTTTTGCAGTACCGGTAATCGTATAATGAGGGAGTTTAGGTTCTGCTTCTTTACAGCTAAAACATAATAGACAAGTAAAAATAAGGAGGCATAGATTTTTCATGAATTAATATTGTTCTTTATTAAAGTGTGCATTGCAAATATAAAAACAATGATTAATAGTATGCTTATAAAAGCGACCACTTAAAAGTTGGCAAGGATAATGTTTAATCAATCGCATAAATTACAATACTTTTGCATTAAAGAATTAGAATATGCATAATGATACCATTGTAGCTTTAGCAACACCCTCTGGGAGTGGAGCTATAGCAGTTATTCGCTTATCGGGAAAAGAAGCCATAACAATAGCATCTAAAAGCTTTAAATCTGTATCTGATAAAGATCTGAATAAGCAAAAAACACATACCATTCATTTGGGTCATATCGTTGAAGGCGGTAGAACTATAGATGAAGTTTTAGTTTCTGTTTTTAAAGACCCTAATTCTTATACAGGTGAAAATGTAGTAGAAATATCTTGCCATGGATCATCTTATATTCAGCAAGAAATTATTCAGTTATTTTTACGAAAAGGCTGTAGAATGGCGACAGCAGGTGAGTTTACACTGCGTGCTTTTTTAAATGGAAAACTCGATTTGAGTCAGGCAGAAGCTGTAGCCGATTTAATTTCTAGTGATAATGAAGCCTCTCACCAAATAGCTATGCAGCAGATGCGAGGTGGATTTTCTTCGGAAATAGCTAAGCTAAGGGAAGAGCTTTTAAACTTTGCGTCTTTAATAGAATTAGAATTGGACTTTGCGGAAGAAGATGTAGAGTTTGCAGACCGTACACAATTTAAGCAGTTGATAGCGCGTATCACTTTTGTATTGAAACGTTTGATTGATTCTTTTGCTGTTGGAAACGTTATAAAAAACGGTATTCCAGTAGCTATTGTCGGTGAGCCTAATGTGGGGAAGTCTACGTTGTTGAATGCTTTACTGAATGAAGATCGTGCGATAGTATCGGAAATAGCAGGGACGACAAGAGATACTATAGAAGACGAAATTTCAATAGGAGGTATTGGCTTTCGTTTTATAGATACTGCAGGAATTAGGGACACTGAAGATGTTGTAGAGAGTATTGGTATTAAAAAGACCTTTGAAAAAATAGAGCAAGCCCAAGTGGTGCTGTTTTTAATAGGAAGTCCACAATTAGCTGTTGGAGGTAAAGCCATCGCTAATTTTTTAATTGAAATAGAAAAAGTAAGAAATCAGTTTCCACAAAAGCAGTTGTTGGTTATTTTAAACAAAATAGATCAAATAACGGATTCTGAATTAGCAACCATAACTACGGCTTTAGAAGTTAAGGCTTCAAATGTGATTCCTATTTCTGCTAAAACAGGATTTGGAGTGGAGGAATTGACCAATAAACTGCTTAATTTAATTAATACAGGAGCTTTAAGAAATAATGAAACTATTGTTACTAACTCTCGTCATTATGATGCTTTATTAAAGGCTTTTGAAGAAGTGCAAAAAGTACAATACGGTTTAGAAACAGATCTGTCAGGAGATTTGTTGGCTATTGATATTCGGCAAGCTTTATATCACTTTGGTGAGATAACGGGCGAGATAACCAATGATGATTTGTTGGGTAATATATTTGCTAATTTCTGTATCGGGAAGTAGTGCTCGTTTTTATCTTCTTATTTGGTTTTGTTTGCTTCTTTTATACAACAACTCTGCTTTAAGCTTGTTTTAAGGTTGTTTTAAGTATGCTATAACCACGCTATAACCTATAATTTAATTTTTTGTATATTGCTGTTTTATAGCTGTTTATATTAAAATGTTGAATTATGGCAGAGCAGAAAGGCATTATCCCTTTAGTGGGGACTTTGGGAGGTATTAATTTTTATTATTTAAATGGTAAGGCTATTGCCCGAAAAGCAGGTGGTGGTTTTAATGGTAAGGCCATAAAGACGAAGCGGAGTATGCAACGTGTACGCGAAAACGCTAGTGAGTTTGGGCATTGCTCTATTGTTAATAAAGCTTTTAGGACGGCTTTAGTGCCTTTTTTTAGAGGTTATAGGTTTCCCTATTTTCATAGTCGATTGATGGGGTTGTTTACGCGTTTAAAGGATTTGGATGCGATAAACAAACGCGGCCAGCGACGTGTTGCCAATGGTATTGCTCATAGTGATGGGCTAAAACTGGTGGAGCATTTTAATTATACCCCTGTTTGTAATGTAGGTCAGGTATTGCCTTTTGGATTTGCAATTAACAGCTCTAATTTTGAGTTGACTATTACTGATTTTGATATTAACCAGGTTGGCTTTGTGGAAGGTGCTACGCATATTGCTTTGTTGTATGGTGTGTTGGATTTTGATTTTGACAGCTTGGATTCTCAATTGCATTTTGCGCCTACTTTAGTACTGGATGCCATTGATATGGTTTCTTCTTTAACGTTAACACCTGGTACTTTACCTAGCGGACTAGGTACGACACTTTGTGTGCTTGGTGTACGTTTTTACCAAGCTATTGATGGGGCTTTGTATGCGTTGAACGGCAAGGATAGTGTTGGGATTTCGGTTTTGAAATGTATGTAGGGTTTTGGGTTTTAGATGTGCTTTAAAACTTTTTATGATGTTATTTTTTAGTTTTTGGTTTTGCGTTGTAAAATTATGTTTTGATAATCTAAAGAATTTTATGATGGAGGTTGGTTGTTCGTTTTTTATTAGATTTTAGTTCTAAATACATTTAGTCTTATTAAATTGTTTTCTTTTTTCTTCAATAAATTCTTTAAAAGGGTTACTTGGTGTTTCTGAGTTAATCTGTTTTATTAGACTTGTATCCCATTCTTTATATTTACAAGGGGCTTATTTCTTTATTGTTAAACCTAATTTTGAATTTTCTGGATGTTCAAATAAATTATGAAGCAATAAAAGCGAAAGCTATACAGTTTTATTTATTGCTCTTGCTCTTGCTCTTGCTCTTGCTCTTGTTCTTGCTTGCTCTTTATATGCTGATTTATTATGATTTATTACCTTATTTTAAAGTACAGGCTAGAGCAGTTTCATACATAAAAAGGGGGGGGATTATAAATGTTTGTCCGATTTTATCATTCTTCCTGAGGAAAATCATCTTGTGTTTATTATAAAAACGTATCCTTATTTTGCTCTTGTTCTTGTTCTTGCTTGCTCTTTATATGCTGATTTATTACCTTATTTTAAAGTACAGGTTAGAGCAGTTTCATACATAAAAAGGGTTGGAAGGATTATAAATGTTTGTCCACTTTTATCATTCTTCCTGAGGGAAATCATCTTGTATTTATTATAAAAACGTATCCTTATTTTGCTTTTGCTTTTGCTTTTGCTCTTGTTCTTGCTTGCTCTTTATATGCTGATTTATTATGATTTATTACCTTATTTTAAAGTACAGGTTAGAGCAGTTTCATACATAAAAAAGGGGGGAGGATTATAAATGTTTGTCCGATTTTATCATTCTTCCTGAGGGAAATCATCTTGTGTTTATTATAAAAACGTATCCTTATTTTGCTCTTGTTCTTGCTTGCTCTTTATATGCTGATTTATTATGATTTATTACCTTATTTTAAAGTACAAGCTAGAGCAGTTTCATACATAAAAAGGGGGGGGATTATAAATGTTTGTCCGCTTTTATCATTCTTCCTGAGGAAAATCATCTTTCGTTTATTATAAAAACATCTCCTTCGTAAAAAGGGGGGGGAGGGGCGAATTCATCTGCCTTAAAATAAACGATGAGTTCTTTTTACATGAGGATTTAGGAGCGCTTAACGCTTATAATTCAAGCTACCGTACTAAGTGGCGGCACGATTATTCTGGTTGAGATGCCTACAGGTTTTATTGAAATTTTAAAACGCTCAATTTAATTTTTTTTACAAAATGACCTACATCATTTCATGCTACTATATAAAATTGAACCTTTGAAAAATATAAAAACATCACTCATGATTGTGGAAAAAGAAGTTTTATACAGCGTAACTATTCCTATAGAACACCAACTGAGGAAGGGAGAACTCGATTTGTAGAAAGATGAGTTAAAACCTTTTGAAGCACTATAAAGAACCTACATTAAGAGGGGGCCAGATTAGACTTATTAGGGCGTAAGCGGGCTTAAAGGTGTTAGGTGTTTTTTAAAACGAAGACTCTATTGTATTTACAGACAACAGTACGTTGTCTGCTGATATTGCTGGAAATATAGATCTTCACATAAGTGAAAAATCAACAAAACACATTACAAAAGAAACATTGAAAAGGGTTGATATTGCCATGCGTAATGCCCAACAAAACTTTGTAGAACCCTCCTTTAAAATCAAGGCTAAATACCTTCAATTAGATCTAAATGCATTCGTTTATAAACTTAACAGAAGATGTTTTGGAGACAAGATATTGGATAGACTAGTTATAGCAAGCATAACAGCAGGATGGCATTAGACGTAAATCAATAAAATAAAATTTTAAGATATGACATCAAATAGAGATCAGTCTAAGGCAGAAGCATCAAAACCCAATGCAAACGACGACCTAAAATCCCTGCCTATGCAGGAACTGATGAAACAACTAGATTCATCAGTAGACGGGCTCACTCAAACAGAAGCTAAGAAACGTCTAATTCAATACGGAGCCAACGAAATTGAGGAAAAGAAAACCAATATGTTCCTGAAATTCCTTTCTTATTTTTGGGGCCCCATTCCATGGATGATTGAAGCAGCCGTAATCCTTTCTGCAGTGGCGCGACATTGGCCCGATTTTTTCATCATTCTTATTTTACTCTTGGCCAATGCAGTGGTGGGGTTTTGGGAAGAACGTGAGGCAGGTAACGCCATAGCGGCCCTTCAGGCTCAACTGGCGGTTAAAGCGCGTGTAAAGCGTGATGGCAAGTGGATTACTCCGGCCTCACGCGAATTAGTTCCCGGCGATGTTATTCGCTTACGCTTGGGTGATATTGTACCTGCCGATGCCCGCTTATTGGATGGTGATTCGGTAGAAGTAGATCAGTCTGCATTGACGGGTGAATCCTTACCGGTTACGCGCAACTCTGGTGAAGCCGTTTTTTCAGGATCAATCATTCGTCGTGGTGAAATAGGCGCAATCATCTATGCTACAGGTACTCATACCTATTTTGGAAAAACAGCACAATTGGTGCAAGAAGCACATACCGTTAGTCATTTTCAGAAGGCCGTTTTGAAGATTGGTAATTACCTGATAGTGTTGGCTGTGGTTTTAGTCGCCATAATTATATCTGTGGCTATCTTCCGTGGAGACAAAGTGCTGGTTACCATGCAGTTTGCTTTGGTGTTGACTGTGGCAGCGATTCCGGTTGCTATGCCAACAGTATTATCGGTAACCATGGCTGTTGGCGCACGATTACTAGCCAAAAAAAAGGCGATTGTGAGCAAGTTGGTTGCTATAGAAGAATTGGCAGGAGTGGATATACTTTGCGCCGACAAAACCGGTACATTAACCCAGAACAAGTTAACATTAGGAGATCCTTTTAGTGTTAACGCTATCTCTGCCGATGAGGTTATACTCAGTGGTGCATTGGCATCGCGTGCTGAAAATAACGACACAATAGACCTAGCGGTTTTGGGAGGTTTGAAAGACCAAAAAATATTAAATGATTATAACGTGATTCATTTCCAACCGTTTGATCCTGTACATAAACGCACAGAGGCAACGGTTAAAGGGAAGGATGGTAAAGACTTTAAGGTAACGAAAGGTGCACCACAGGTGATTTTGGAATTGGCGACCAATTCTGAGAAGTTGAAGGTTGCCGTTGATAAGGCTGTTAATAATTTTGCAGCTCGAGGCTTTCGTTCCTTAGGAGTAGCCCGTACTGATGGCGAAGGCGAATGGCAGTTTATAGGAGTATTACCTTTGTTTGATCCGCCTCGTGAAGATGCTAAGTCAACCATTGCGACCGCACTAGCTATGGGGGTAAAAATTAAAATGGTAACGGGAGATGCCTTGGCAATTGCGAAGGAAACGGCAGAGAAGTTAGCTATGGGCACCACTATTCTTGATGCTAGTAGTTTAGGAGATTCGAAGCAGGAAGAAACGGAGGACATTTCAGAATCCATAGAAAAAGCTGAAGGTTTTGCACAAGTGTTTCCCGAACATAAATATCACATTGTGGATGTGTTACAAAAACGTGGACACATAGTAGGGATGACAGGTGACGGCGTTAATGATGCCCCAGCACTTAAGAAAGCCAATTGCGGGATTGCCGTATCTGATGCAACGGATGCTGCTCGTGCCGCAGCAGACATCGTTCTTATGACTCCTGGATTGTCAGTGATTATTGACGCCATTAAGGAGAGTCGGAAAATTTTTCAACGGATGAATAGCTATGCCATTTATCGCATCGCGGAAACATTACGTGTGTTATTGTTTATGACGGTTTCTATATTGGTATTTAATTTTTACCCAGTAACGGCAGTTATGATTGTGATGTTGGCCTTGCTTAATGATGGGGCTATTTTATCTATAGCGTATGATAATGTTAACTATAAGAATGAACCAGAGGCTTGGAATATGCGTATGGTACTGGGGATTTCTACAGTGCTGGGTGTTATTGGTGTTGTTTCTGCTTTTGGCTTATTTTATTTAGCTGAGCGGGTCTTTCACCTTGACCGTGAGCATATACAAACCTTAATGTATTTAAAATTATCTGTTGCAGGTCACCTTACAATCTTCCTTACACGAACACGGGGCGCGTTTTGGTCTATTCGTCCAGCTAAGATCTTATGGATAGCCGTACTGGGTACGCAAATTATAGCGACACTCATAGCCGTTTATGGTTTATTTATGACGCCTCTAGGTTGGGGTTGGGCTGGTTTTGTTTGGGGGTATGCCTTGGCCTGGTTTCTTATTAATGACAGGATTAAACTTTTGGCCTATAAGCTATTTGATCCGGAAAAAAAATGATTTAATAGTGTTTGGGTTTTAGTTAAAAAAGCAAAAACACTATAGTATGTGCAGCGGAATTTAAAAATAGATGTCACAAGACCGAGCGACACGGCGGCTAAACTAACCTAATAGATATGACTAAGATGAAAACCCTAATAACACTTGCTCCTCAGGACTTTGACGCGATTTTGTTTGATCTTGATGGGGTGCTGACTAAAACAGCGCGCATTCATAAAGCAGCCTGGAACAAACTGTTCGACGGTTTTCTTGAACAGTACGCCACCAAGGCAGACCAACCATTCATCCCTTTCGACATCCATTCTGACTATGCCCAGTCCGTTGACGGTAAGCCTTGCTACGAAGGCGTGGCCGCCTTTCTCGAGTCTAGAGCAATTAACTTGCCTTGGGGTACAGTAGAAGATGGGCGGGAGATGTAAAGGATATGCGCTATGTGTAGCATTAAGACCACTGCAAGCCTATAAGTTTACTACGTTATTTTGTGAAAAGAAACGATTTTTTGTTAGGTAAGATTTACCTTATAGTGTTACAGTTTTTATGATAATTACGAGTATATACAAGCAAAATTTTAAAAAAGGTTCTATATTTAGGCTCTCCCTATAAAATAGAAATAGCTGATTGAATTTAAGGTTAAATCAAGGTAATGACAAAACACATATCCGAATCTGATACTAGAGCCAATTTTATAGACCCTAAACTGGTTGATAGTCAATGGGAAGCGATACATATTGTTAGAGAGTATTATTTTACAGATGGTAGAAAGTTATTAGGAAACAAGCGTGGAAAACGATTGTTTTTAGATTATTTACTAAAGTATAATAATACCAATTTAGCAATAGTTGAAGCCAAAAAGCTAGATGATCACCCTACAAAAGGATTACAACAAGCTTTAGAATATGCTGAAAAACTTAAAATAAACTTTGTTTACGCTACAAATGGCAAACAAATTTATGAGTTTGATAGACGCACGGGAAAAGGTGACTACGTTGCTAATTTTCCAACACCTCAAGACTTATACAATCGCCTTTTTGGAAAAAAGAACGCACTAAAAGAGCAGCTTCAGCGTATTCCATTTTTATTAACAGGTAATTTTGGGCCACGTTATTACCAAGAAATTGCGGTGAATAAAGTGATGGAGAGTATTGCTGATGGTCAAGATCGCATCCTTTTGACCTTAGCCACAGGAACTGGTAAAACCTTTATCTCATTTCAAATTGTACACAAGTTATTACAAGCGAAATGGAACTTAGACGGCAATGATAGACGACCAAGAGTTTTGTTTTTAGCCGATAGGAATGTATTGGCAGATCAAGCCATTAATACGTTTAATCCTTATGAGAAGGATGTTATTAAAATTGATGGTGAAGAAGTTCGCAAACGTAATGGCGTAGTGCCCACTAATGCCTATATATTCTTTGCAATCTATCAGGCTATTGCAGAACGTGAAGATATTGGTGGTTTTTACAAAGAATACCCAAGTGATTTTTTCGACTTAATTGTTATTGATGAGTGTCATAGAGGAAGTGCTAATGAAGAAGGTTCATGGCGCGCCATTCTAGATCATTTTAAACCTGCCATTCATTTAGGATTAACGGCGACACCAAAACGGGACGATAATGTTGATACCTATAAATATTTTGGACAGCCTATTTACGAGTATTCTTTAAAGGAAGGCATTCAAGATGGGTTTTTAACACCTTATAAAGTAAAGCGCGTGACCACTAATATTGATGAATACATCCATACTAATGATAGTAGGATTATTCAAGGTGAAGTGACTAAAGACCGATACGAACTTAAAGATTTCAATAACAGTATTACCGTAAAACAACGTATTGAATTGGTAGCGCAAACTATTTTGCAACACATTGGTAAAATGGATAAAACGATTGTGTTTTGTGCCAATCAAGATCATGCGTTAGATTTACGCGATTATATTAACAAATATAAGGACGTAACAGACCCTAATTACTGTGTTAGAGTCACGAGCGATGAGGGTAAACATGGACGCGAACTTTTAGAGAAATTTCAAGATAATGACAATGATATTCCGGTTATATTAACCTCTTCAAAGATGTTGACTACGGGAGTAGATGCTAGAAATGTACGCAATATTGTATTAACAGCACCCATTGGCTCTATGGTAGAGTTTAAACAAATTATAGGTCGAGGTACGCGTGTGTTTGATGGTAAAGACTTTTTTACCATTATCGATTTTGTGGGTGCTACTAATTTATTTTACGATGCCACATGGGATGGCGAACCCGAAGAACCTGCTGGAGGTGAAGGCGGAGAGGCAATACCAAAACCACCACGGCAACCCAAGGTTAAAGAACCTGGTGAACCTTACGAACGTAAAGAAAAGCTAATTATAGAATTGTCTAATGGGAGACAGTTAAAAGTGACAGACGTTGATACCCGTTATATTGATGAAAACGGAAAGCCACTCACCGTACGCGAGTTCTTAGAAAAACTGATAGGTGAGTTACCTGCTATTTATAAAGACGAAACTCATTTACGCAACATTTGGTCTAATCCTGATACGCGAGCAAGTTTGCTGATTCAGTTAGGGGATTTAGGCTTTGATAACGCGCAACTCAATGATTTACGTAATATGATTGCCACACCAGAATGCGATATTTTTGATGTGCTTTCACATATATCTTTCAACTCTAATTTAATGACACGTAAGCAACGTGTAAAGTTTGTAAAAGACGAACCCGAATTTTTTGAAGTCTATAAAAACTTAGAAGCACGTGAGTTTTTGGAGTTTATTTTAAAACATTATGAAGATTATGGTATTGAGGAATTACAACGTGATAAGTTAGGTGATTTAGTAAAATTGAAACTAGGTACACCTAAAGATGCTAAAATCGCTTTTGGTGACATGAAAACCCTTTTAGGAGCCTATTATAAACTACAAGAAAACATTTATAGAGCAGGATAAAATCAGTACTGTCAGGCTGAGCGCAGTCGAAGCCTCAAGAAGCATAAAAATCAAAACTTGTCAGGCTGAGCGCAGTCGAAGCCCAATAAAACGAACAACATTAATAAAATGAATTACCAATACTTTGTTTATATCTTATTATGCGCGGATAAGTCATATTATACAGGTATTACCAATAATTTATCTAGAAGATTTAATGAACATCAAGCAGGTACAAAACGTGATAGTTATACTTATAGCAGGAGACCATTAACATTAGTTTTTCAGCAAGAGTTTAATGACGTAATCCAAGCAATTTATTTTGAGAAAAAAATTAAGGGTTGGTCTAGAGCTAAGAAAAAAGCGTTAATTGATGGAGATTTTGATAGGTTACAAATATTATCAGAATGCAGAAATGCGACTCATTATAAATATAAACCAAGAGATTAGAAAAGTTATAGGTTGGCACTTCGACTGCGCTCAGTGTGACAAATGGAGTAAATAAAAAGCGTTATAAGGAGGCACTTCGACTGCGCTCAGTGTGACAAATGGAGTAAATAAAAAGCTTTATAGAGTTGCACTTCGACTGCGCTCAGTGTGACAAGTAGTAGGAAATAAAAAGCGTTATAGGGTTGCACTTCGACTGCGCTCAGTGTGACAAGTAGTAGTAAATAAAATAATAATGTGTGTATAAAAGCACTTTAAAATATTAATTAAAAAAGTTATAGGGAGGCACTTCGACTGCGCTCAGTGTGACAAGTAGTAG
>NZ_JABTEL010000009.1 GCF_013285155.1 Winogradskyella undariae
ATTAATTAAAAAAGTTATAGGGAGGCACTTCGACTGCGCTCAGTGTGACAAGTAGTAGTAAATAAAATAATAATGTGTATATAAAAGCACTTTAAAATATTAATTAAAAAAGTTATAGGGAGGCACTTCGACTGCGCTCAGTGTGACAAGTAGTAGTAAATAAAATAATAATGTGCATATAAAAGCACTTTAAAATATTAATTAAAAAAGTTATAGGGAGGCACTTCGACTGCGCTCAGTGTGACAAATAAAAGAATTAAAAACAATTAATGAGCATACAAAACAACATAGACAGAATTACAGATATCCTTCGTCGTGATGATGGTATTTCGGGAGCGATGCACTACACAGAGCAAATCTCTTGGATTCTGTTTCTTAAGTTTCTTAACGATTACGAAGATAATAAAGCCGACGAAGCCTTTTTAGAAGGTACAGACTATAATTATGTGCTGCGCAAAGATTTACGCTGGCAACAATGGGCTTGTCCTAAGGATGACGCAGGTAAACTAGATGTTAAACGTGCCTTAACAGGAGACGACTTAATAGACTTCGTTAACAAAACCTTGTTTCCGTATTTACAAGCGTTTAAAGCTACTACTAACGATCCTAAAACGCTAACCTATAAAATAGGCGCTATTTTCGAGTATTTAGATAACAAAATAGCCAGCGGACACACCTTACGAGAGGTGTTAGATATTATAGACGCTTTAGATTTTCAGAGTAGTGATGAGTTATTTGAGCTATCTCAAGTCTACGAAAGCTTACTAAAAGGAATGGGAAGTGATGGTGGCAACTCGGGTGAGTTTTACACACCAAGAGCCATTATTAAAGCCATGGTAGAAACTACAGATATTAAAGTGGGTGATACCATTTACGATGGCGCTGTTGGTTCTGGTGGTTTTTTAGTGGAAGCCTATGAGTATTTAACTGGTGGCGATAAAAAAGAAAAGCTCTCTGCCAAGGATTGGGAAACCATACAAAACGACACCTTTTACGGTCAAGAAAAAACAAGTTTAGGTTATGTTATGGGCATGATGAACATGATTCTGCATGGTATAGAAAGTCCAAACGTATATAAAGGCAACACGCTGATACAAAACATACGCGATTTTCAAGAGAAGGATCGACACAATGTTATTTTGGCCAATCCACCTTTTGGAGGTAAAGAAAAAAGCCAAATACAACAAAACTTCCCTGTAGAAAGTAACGCCACAGAGATTCTGTTTTTACAGCATTTTATGAAAATGCTAAAACTAGAAGGACGTGCTTCTATTGTGATACCCGAAGGTGTGCTCTTTCAAACCAACAATGCCTTTACCAAAGTAAAACAAACCTTATTAGAAAACTTTAATGTACATACCATAGTCAGTTTACCATCTGGTGTGTTTTTACCGTATAGTGGTGTAAAAACTAATATTTTATATTTTGATAGAAAAGGTGCAACGAGTGATATTTGGTATTATGATGTGACACCACCTTATAAACTGACCAAAAATAAACCTATTACTTTCGATCATATTGCAGAGTTTGTGCACCTCTTCCATAACTCAAAAGAGCGTAATGCTACTAATGCCAAAACAGGTAAAGCGTGTAATGATTGGACTGTTAATGTAAAAGACATTAAAGACTACGACCTAAGCGCCAAAAACCCACACAAAGTGGTTGAGGTGATCCACCAAACCCCAAAAGATTTATTAAAGGCTATTAAGCAAAACGACACCGAAATAAACACATTAATGAACCAAATAGAACAGTTGATTGATGGGTAAGTGGGAGGAAGTAAAGTTAGGTGATGGTAAGGTAACTGAATTAATAATGGGGCAATCACCACCATCAAATACTTATAATAGAGAAAAAATAGGATTACCTTTTTATCAAGGGAAAAAAGAATTTGGAGAACTGTATCCTACTGTTGAAAAATGGTGTAGTAAGCCTAATAAAATTGCTGAGTCTGGTGATGTTTTATTATCAGTAAGAGCACCTGTAGGTCCAACAAATTTAGCTTTTGAAAAATGTTGTATTGGAAGAGGACTGGCTTCAATAAGACCGAATTTAGATTTAATTGAAACAAAATTTCTACTATATTATTTTCAGAATTTTGAATTAGAAATTTCATCAAAAGGTCAAGGAAGTACATTTAAGGCAATTTCAGGAAAAGAATTAAGAAATCTTCAAATCCCACTTCCACCATTACCAGAACAACAACGCATTGTTGCAAAATTAGATGGTTTATTTGCCAAAATAGATAAAGCTATTGGGTTGTTAGAGGCTAATATTTTGCATACGCAGGCTTTGATGGGTAGTGTTTTGGATGAGGAGTTTGGGAAGTTGGAGAAACTATCAACTAAATATGATAAGTTAAAAAACTTAACAAAAAAGATAGGAAGTGGTTCTACACCAAGAGGAGGGCAAAGTTCATATAAAGAAAGTGGTATTAGCTTAATTAGAAGTATGAATGTTCATGATTGTTATTTTAAGGTTAAGAACTTGGCTTTTATTGATGATATACAAGCCGACAAATTAAAAAATGTTGAAATTCAAGAAAATGATGTTTTGTTAAATATAACAGGTGCATCTGTTGCTAGATGTTGTATTGTTGATTCAAACTATTTGCCCGCAAGAGTTAATCAGCATGTCAGTATTATCAGAACAGATGAACGTATTTTACCAGAGTTCATGCTTTACTTTTTAATAAGTCCAAAAATGAAGTCTAAGCTTTTATATGATTCATCAGGAAATGCAACACGTGAAGCGATTACAAAATCAATGATTGAAGCAATTGATGTGCCAATTATTTCTCTAGAAATTCAACAAAAATTAATAAATAAAATAAAAGAATCATTTAGATTAAATAATAAAATTATTGAAACCCAAACTCAAAAACTAACTCATTTAAAAGCTTTAAAGAGCAGTTTGTTAGATCAGGCTTTTAAGGGGGAGTTGTGAAATGTTTAGTCAGTCAATAGTAATTTCAAGTAAAGAAGAATTTTATACTGGGTTTATGGATACAAATCCTCAGTACAACGATGTAACTGTTGATATAGATGTTATTATTGATTCAAGTACGATTAATTGGAATTTTAAAATAATAGAAAATGTAGTATTTAATAAACTAGTTAAAGTACAACAAAGCCAAGAACATAGTGGGATGTTGATGCGGTGTTGTTTGCGGGCGGTTTTTGAAGTTTAGAATAACATAAAATTAAATATATGAAAGAGTCACCTTACCTTAAATATGACAACCGTTTAGCAGATGTTATTGCCGCAATCCAAGTTATGGGTATCTATAAATTTTATAAACTTGATTTTAGTCAATGGGCGGATAGAATAAGTGGAGATATAAATGAAACAGCTAAATGGGAAAACGTATTTATTGAGCATCCTGAGTTTTTTAGAATAGACCAAACTAAAAAGAAAGTATCTTTAGTTTGGAGACGTAATTATCCAAAGAATTTCGATGTTGATACAAGAAATGAAATTTCAAAATCAGATTTTCTAGCACTTTCGGATGAAAAAAAAGCTCGTATTTCAAGAAACCCATTAAAAAATGATGATATAACCATGCTTATAGAATCAGCCATAAGTCTACATTCACGTGCATTACAGCTAAAACAAGACAAAAGATGGTGGGTTCCTGTATTGATAGGTGTTATAGCTGGAGTAATATCAACTATAGCTAATATTGTTATGGGTAGCATTTAAGCATAATGAAAATTGAGATAAATAAATCAAAACAAAAAGTCATCGTGAAAAAAGTAAATGCTTTAATGGATTTATGTGATAGGTTAGAGCAAGACGTACAACAAAGCCAAGAATATAGTGCGGTGTTGATGCGGTGTTGTTTGTGGGAGGTTTTTGAGGGGGAGAAAGAATTAAATAAAAATATAATTATATTAGTTAAAAAATAAAAATCTAGTGAGTTAGAGAAGTGCTGAAGAATGCGTTTCAAGGTGTAATTTGTTATGTAAATAACAAAGTATAAGCTTAACATTAAAAGCTGTTAAGAAGAAGGTATTTTACAAATGCAAGAGATTGTTGGATTAATTTCTAATAAGTCTTGTATTACCTCCAGAACCATCATAAAGATGTCTGGGGATACCCTAATAGTTCTGTTGAAGTTATTTAATATCATCGGCAACGTTGTTATTATATGCAAATATACAGTAATTATTTATCGCCCAACTTGAATTGGGGCGGTTGTAGACTTAGGTTTCCAATCGAAAGAGCATGCATTTTTCAGGGGTTTTATAAACCCTAAAAGCAATGCTTCGTAGTTGGCTTCTCTGCTCACTTTTATATAATGGAAAAGAAAAAGAAAGATTGGTTTAAGTTAAAACGGTATCCTCATATTGGTTTTCCGTTAAAATCTAAAGATAGGTATCTTTGGATAGAGGAATATGTAACCTCTCCAGATGAAATACAAAAACATGCTTTCTTACCCTTTATCCATAAAACTTCTAAAAAAAGAAAATTTAGAAAACAATATTCTGAAGACACAGGAAAAGTAATTATAGATACAAAAGCACAAAAGGCTTTAAGAGAGCCTGATATTAAAGATAGAGAATTGTATTATGCTTCTCACTTAGATTCTTTAATTTATAGTTATTATTCAGAAATTTTGTCTAAAAACTATGAAGATAAAATTAAGGAATATGATTTAGAAGAGGTTGTACTTGCTTATAGGTCTATTCCAATAAAATTAGAAAATCCAGAAGGTCCCAATAAATGCAATATTGATTTTGCAAATGATACTTTCAACTATATAAGAAGTTATCCTGATAAAGAGTTTATTGCAGTAGCTTTGGATATTAAAGGTTTTTTTGATGAGTTAGACCATAAAATTCTGCGAGATGTTTGGTTGCAATTACTACAGACAAAAGAAAATATTTTTAAAAAACTACCACCAGATCATTTTAACGTATATAAAAACATTACAAGATTTACTTATGTAGATATTGTTGATTTGTTTAAAGAATTTCAGAATAAAATTTTTATTCAAAAAAGAGATGCTAGTGGTAAATTATTACCCAAAAAAAGAAGCAAAGTTTCTAAAATTAAATTTCTAAAGAATCAAGATGCTGTTGCGTTTTGTACAAAAAAAGAGTTTTATAAAAAGAAAAATAAATTAGTTCGTAATACTAAACTAATAACTAAAGGTAAAAATAAAGGTTTACCTAAAAAATTTGGTATTCCACAAGGTTCTCCAATAAGTTCTGTATTGGCAAATGCTTATCTTTTAAATTTTGATAGAACAATTAATGATTTCATTAAAAAAGAAGGTACTTACAGAAGATATTCAGATGATATGGTAGTTGTGTGTCCTTTAAATAAAAAGGATGAAACAATTAACCTTGTAATGTCTGAAATAAAAAAAGTAAAATTAGAAATTCAAGATTCTAAAACACAAATATTTCATTTTACTAGAAAAAATGGAATTCTTAGTTGCGGTCAACAATTTAAGAACGGAATAAATGAGAATAAAAACCTTATTTATTTAGGTTTTGAATTTGATGGTGAAATTACTTTAGTTCGTTCAGCTAGTATTTCAGCTTTCTACAGGAAAATGAAAAAAACTGTAAAACGTTCTAAACATTATGCTAAAAAAGGTAAAAATAAAGGACAGATTTTTAAAGGAAGAATATTAAAAAAATTCTCATACAAAGGAGCAGATAGAAAAAGAAAATGGGAATGGGATGACTTAATTAAGGGTTTTGTAAAATCTGACAGTTATGATTGGGGTAATTTTTTGTCTTATTCCAATAAAGCAGCAAAAACTATGACAAAAAATAAGATTAAAAAGCAAACAAAAAAGTCTTGGAATAAACTGGTTAAAGAAATAAAAAAGTAATACAATAAAGCAAAATGATCAAACCACAAACCATACAAATATTCCTCCCAGACGGTTCACCAACAAGTATTCGTGAAGCTGAACTCACCAATAGATTGGTAAAAGCGATTCTGTTTCCTAGAAATAAACTGCAAGAAGTAGCCAAACGCGAGATGGTACATTTTACAGGTGTTTATTTTTTGTTTGGTAGTACAGAGGATGGCGCAAAACCAATAGTTTATATTGGAGAAGGAGAAGATTGTTTTACACGAATACAATCGCACAACCGTAAAAAAGACTTTTGGACACATTGTGTTATCATTACCACCAAAACAGACGAGTACACCAAAACAGATGGTAAGTATTTAGAGCATTACTGTTTGGCTAAAGCCAAAGAAATTGGTAGATATGTTACCGATAATGATACGGGTTCTAAAAAGCCCTCTATAAGCGAAAGTAGGGAGTATGATTTGTTAGATAATTTTGATACTGCTAAAATACTATTAGCAACATTGGGCTATCCCATATTTGAAGAAAAACGTAAAGCAAAAAGTCCTAAAGAATTATTTTATTGTCAAGGTAAAGAGGCTTCTGCGGTTGGTGAGTTAACGGATGATGGTTTTCTTATTTATAAAGGAGGGAAAAGTAATATAAAAGAAACTAAATCTATTGGTTCTTGGGTTTCTAGAATACGAAAACAACTTATTGAGGATGCCATTTTAAAAATGGAACATGGTGTTTATGTTTTTCAACAAGATTATGTTTGTAATTCACCAAGTGGAGCGGCAGCAGTAGTGCTAGCTAGAGCTGCTAATGGTTGGATAGAGTGGAAAGATAAGGATGGTAAAACCTTAGATGAGTTGAAGCGGAAGTAAAGTGAGTTTTAAATACCAAATTTGTATTAATTACAATTTTACTTCGGTCAGCATCTTTAAGCGCCTTGCCTAATCTTGCTCACCAGTTGCATGTCCATAATTTGGGGTTGTATCAAAAAAATTGATTCTAAAATCTAAGGATTTATGAACAAGTTTAATTGCTTCAGTTTCTGTTATGCTTTTCTAATCCGAGTTTTGTGCTAGATTGTAATGCCCTGTAAATGCTATACTAAAATAGTAATCTGAAAGGAATTTACAGCTTTGTTGTGTGGTTATTTGCGTGTTTATAAGCGAGGATTTTCAGAAGGAAAATCAGATGCAGGCAAACACGCAATTGCCTTTGAATAAGCACCAAACCGCAATTATTTTTATACGGTGTTATGCAATGTTTTTATATTCATTTAATAATTTGTCATAATTTTCTTGAGATATTTTTGATTTAGACATTTTATGTTGAAAAGCACAAATTGTAAATAAAAGAGGTAATTGTGCCTCGTTATAATCATTGTTTTTAATAGTATTTCTCCAATTATTAATTCCGAACTTGTCTTTAAGAGTTTGTATTAGTTTTTTTTGGAAATCAAATGATTTGTCATAATTAAAATATTCTGGTAATAAGCTCATTCCAATTGCTTTTTGAAATAAATCTCTAACTTCATTTTCTTGCTCAGTTGTTTTTTGAAATACGAAAAAGAAATAAATCGAGATAATCAAGCTGATTAAACCTATAAAGAATGAAATTCCAGAGCTGAGAGGAAAAACATTCTCAAATTGTGAACCTACTAATAATATAGTTGCGATAGCAAAAGTAATCCACGCTAAATAGGTTTTAAAGATACTCTTTATGTTTAATCCTAGTTCTATGTACGACATATCATCAACAACAAATAAACTTTCAACAGGGATTAATGGTAGTCCAATAATGATAAACCTAGTAGTAACATACTGTTTTTCATAAGTTTTCATTTTGCCAAGTTTTTTAATTCCAAATACCATAATCTTTAGATTTTTGCTTTAGTTATTTAATGGGTTCTTAATTTCGTCAAATATTGCATAACTAGTAATAATAATTGGAAAATAGCTATTACCCTGTAAATGCTATACTAAAATAGTAATCTGAAAGCCATTTACAGCTTTGTTGTGTGGTTTACTTCGTCTGTTCGCTGCGCTCGGGTGTTGCGTGTTTGAGCAACTAATTTAGTAAATATTTACCGACCAAGAAAGTCTGCGAGGATTTTTGTAAGTAGGCTATAACTAGCAATAAATTATATATGGTGTTGGCAATAGTTATTTATTCAAATTCAGTTATTAGGTTGTCATAAACAATATCAATATTAATGTCATAATTCCAAGTATTGTGGTAAATCTTCCCATTTTTTTTGATTTAGTCCAACCTGCTAAAGAAATCATTGCAATTAAAGATGTGATTCCTAAAAAAAATGAAATAGAACCTAAAACTCGTGGAAGGAATAAATCATTATCGACTACTTTAAATGGATATCCAACAGTTGTTTTCATTAATACATTAGTCATTGCAAAAACAGTAATCAAAAAGAAACTTGCAGCTAAAGTTGAAACAACCATAATTGTTTTCGATAATTTAGTATTCATATCTGAAACTAATAAATTTGCAATTACAGCAATCGAAAATCCACCAAGTAATGAACTAATTGTAATTGTTTGTTCAGCAAGTTTATTCCAGTATTCAAAGGTAATTTCTGTCATCTATTCAATTCGTTGTTTTTATTCTAAATTCTATAATCCGCTCAATTTTTCATTCAGCCGTAATGTTTTTTTCAGCTTGCAGGTAACGGTTTTGTGTATAGTTTACTTCGTCTGTTCGCTGCGCTCGGGTGTTGCGTGGTTTGGAACTAATTTAGTAAATAAATCACAGATAGAATATTCCGCAGGAATATTAGCAAGTAGGCTAGAACCAAGCAATTAATTATACACGGTGTTGTAGCACGTTATTTTTTATTTTCATACAACTCAATTGCTTTTAACAACTGCTTTCCGCCAAATTCTGTTTGGTCGTATATATATCGTTTTAAGTCTAGTTTAGGGTAATTTTCCTCCACCCAATTTAAAAGTCCTGTTCTGTTCTTTTCCCAAGTAGCTTCGTCAAAATTTAAAGCTTCTTCTTCTACAGAAATTACTTTGTTGTTTTGAAGCGTCAGAATCTGATTTGTCAAAAAAGGCTTTTTCATAAAGAAAAGAATTCTCTTGTCAGTTTTTGAAACTTTTGCTTTGACAGTTCCGTTTTCCAATTTCATTTCAACAACTTTATAAGTTGGTTCAAAAACTGAATCCCATTTTAACCATTTACCCAAGTAATCATTTTTAGAATATCTCGCTTCATATTCATATTTCGGTATCGTGGTTATGAGACTGTCAGTTAATAAATCTTTCATTTCGGAACTATTCGATTCGTTAAGTGCCACGAAATATTTTTCAGCAATTTCAATCTTGTCAATAGTCTTTTCAGAGTTTTTACAAGAAATAAATCCGATTGCTAAAAGGAATAAAAAAACTACGATTTTGTTCATTGGTATCTTGGGTGGTTTAATGTGCTACAACGTGTTTGTATATGGTTTGTTGCGTGGTTTAAGCAACTAATTTAGTAAATAATTGCCGACAAAGAAAGTCCGCGAGGACTTTCGTAAGTAAGTAAGAAGCCAGCAATAAATTATATACGGTGTTACCCAACGTTTTTATTTCGTTCAAATTCAGTTTGTATTAATTGTTCCAGTTTTCCAAAATCATATTTTAGAGTATTGGATGTAATCGAAAGTGGTGTTCCGTACATTTTCATATTCGAACGCATAATTTTGGCTTTCATTCCGCTTTTTGCTTTTTCAATATATTTTTCAGGATTCGTTACGTTAATCAGCAGAAATTTTGTCGACATAACTTGCTTTGTTATGATATCAGTTATATCATTCCATTCAATTAGTCCGACACTCGATGCGTTTGAGTTGTCAGTTATTCCGTTTGAGTCAATTGTCAGTCCAACTTTTTTATCAAACAGTTTTTTAAATCCGAAAATTCCTGTCGCACCAAAAAACAAAATACTTAAAATTCCAACTCCTTTTGCTACCATTGGATTTCTCAATATTCTAAATGAATGTTCTTGAAAACTCTCCGCATTTGTAAACAGCCAAACTCCTAATATTACAAATAGTATAGAACCTCCTATTCCTAAAAGTAATTTGTTTTTGCTTAATGGTATTTCAATTTTTTCTTGCATTTAATTCAGTTTTTGATTTGAGTGGTTAATGTTGGGTAACTAGTAATAATAATTGGAAAACAGCTATTATCCTGTAAATGCTATACTAAAATAGTAATCTGAAAGCCATTTAAAACGTTGTTGTGCAACGTTTTTTATTCATTATCTTAACTTTTAACACTATCAAAAGCCTTAAACATTAATTTGTCTTTTGCTGTTTGTTTTTACTCTATCTACTATCTCAAAATTACTTTAACAACACCTATGCCTTTCTCGGTATGTACTCTCAGTATATAAATACCTTTTTCTTTTCCTGATAAATCTATTTTATTACTGCGTTCTATTACATAAATACTTTTGCCAATCATATCTATCAATTCTATTTTATGAATACGATCTTCATTTATAAAAACAATACCTTCTGTTGGGTTTGGATATATTGAAATATTTGTGCTTTTAAAATCTTCAACTGAGAGTGTACTATTATTAAAAACTCTAACATGACCTGAGTCTTCTCCATTTCCATCATTCAACCTCGCTCCAATAGCAACTATAGAGCCATTAGAACTTAAACTTACTGAGTTACCAGACATGTCATTTTCTGCTTCGCCGTCAATATCCATTCCTACTTTCGTCCAAAGACCATTTAAATTTTGGTAAACACGAACATGACCAGAAAATTCGCCATTCCCATCATTTCCAATAGCTCCAATTGCGACTACCGATCCATCAGAATTCAAGCTCGTTGAAATTCCAGAATTGTCAAATGCAGCTTCACCATTTATATCATTACCTATTTGAGACCATGTACCGCTTATGTTTTCAAATATTCGGACGTGACCTGAAGCTGAAGCACTACCATCATTTCCTTGTCCTCCTATTGCTACTATTGAGCCATCAGAACTTAAGCTTACTGAGTGAAAGAAATCACCTGATGCTTCACCATCGATATCATCACCTATTTGCACCCAAGTATTTTCTTGATTTTGATATATTCTTGCATGTCCAGAATCTTCTCCGTTACCATCATTATTAGGAGCTCCAATTGCTAATATTGACCCATCAGAATTTAGACTTACAGCACGACCAAAGAGATCACCTGCAGCCTCACCATCAATATCGTCTCCTATTTGTACCCATGTATCATTTTGGTTTTCGTAAACACGAACATGACCTGAGTTTGGACCATTACCATCATTTCCTGAAGCACCAATTGCGACTATCGATCCATCAGAATTCAAGCTTATTGAAATACCAGAACTATCAAATGCAGCTTCACCATCAATATCATTACCTACTTGAAACCATGTATCATTTATATTTTCAAATATTCGAACATGACCTGAGGCCATACCATTAGCATCATTTCCTTTTCCACCAATTGCTAAAATAGAACCATCAGAATTTAAACTCACTGAGGCTCCAAAACCATCATTGGCTTCTTCACTATCAATGTCGTCTCCAATTTGTATCCAATTTCCATTTTGATTTTGGTAAATACGGGTATGACCTGCAAATGATCCGTTGCCTTCATTTCTGATTGCTCCAATTGCTAAAATAGAACCATCAGAATTTAAGCAAACTGAACCGCCAGAAAGATCTTCTAAAGCTTCTCCGTCAATATCTGCTCCAGTTTGTTCCCATTGGGCTTGTAGTAATAATATAGGTAGTAATAAAAATATTAGAAATAAAATGTGCTTTTTCATTATTGAAGATTTATAGAAAACAAACGTAATTTATAAAAATGGCTTAGCGTATAATTTTGTTGATATTTTTCTCTAATGTTGCACAACGGTCTTGTGTATGGTTAGTTTTGGGTTTGTATGCGAGGAATTTCCGAAGGAAATTCAGCCGTTACAAACACGCAACGCCCTTTGATTAAGCACTAAACCGCAATTATTTTTATACGGTGTTGTAACCAGTTTTTATCAGTTTCTTCTTGTCATTTCATTTTGTGTGATATAACCATCTTTGTTTTTGTCTCTATTCTGAAAATTTTCTTTTATATTTCCTTTAGCTTCAGATTTTGATATTTTCCCATCATTGTTTGCGTCCATTCTTTTGAGCATATTTGTGAAACTTGGAGGCGTGTTTTCATTTGTTTTTTCTTCCCTTTGTCGTGGTTGGTTTTGCATTTGCTGTGTTTGGTTTCTTCCTCCACCAATTTTAAAATCGTTACTTGGTGTTCCCATAAAACATCTGCTTGCAGAAGGAAACTCATCAGAAACCACATAATAATACGTCCCATTTGGAAATTCAGGTGTTACTCCAGATCTTCCGTTACATTCATCTAAATCACCATAGTTATTTTGGTATTCGTAATCACGCACATATTTTCCAGAATAAATTCCGTTTGGTGCAGAAACTCCATTTCCTGGTCTTTCTCCTTGTTTTAAAGTATAACTAGATTTTAACTGAATAATGCCACTATTTGCATCCATTGGATCTTTATATCCCATTTTATAGTACATAGGGAATCCGTCTGCAGCCCAACCCACTAAAGTCATTTTGTTTTTATCAAAATTAGCAACCAACCCTGATGGTGTACCGTGATAGTGATACTCGCCATTTGGTTGAACGTGAGCGTTGTTATAGTCTTCACCTAAGTTCACTTCTTCACTTAAAGGTTCAAGTGTCCATTCATAATTAGGTTCATTTGTTTCTATGTTTCTAAAATATTCGTTGGCAGAAGGCTCAAATTTCACTCCATTAATAGCAACACCAAATACATAACTTGGTCTTCCTTTATCAATTCCTAAATCATAAACATAGGTGATTTTGTTCGCTAATGTTGGTGTTAAATCAATAGAATATTCTTTGTTTTGTTCTGTAATTGTGTTTGGATTTCCTTTTGTGGGAAATTGACCGACAGTATGATTTGGAATGGCATTGGATTTTATTATACGAACACCATTCTTTTTATCTTCTGTAATAGAAACTTCGTTTTGAAGTGATAGTTTTTCCTTGGAAGAGTTCTTTATTTCTGGCAAGTGTTCATTATTGTGCGAATGAGATATGCCATTATGACTATGAACCTCATTTTCTAGCGGTAATACCATCAAATCTTTAGCGTATAAAATTTTGCCAATATAATTTTTGCGAATTTCTGCAGATGTAGCATCTTCATCAACATTTGTAAAGTTGAAATGCGTTAACACTAAATTTTTAACATTGGCTTCTTTTGCCATTTGTGAACTTTCCGTTAAATTAACGTGTGCTTTTTCTTTAGTTTTAGCACCGCTTCTATTGTTGTTACTTCTTGTAGCATTTCTTTTTTTTCCTAATTCAATAGCTCCACCAGAATCCATTATTAAATAATCGGCATTGTTAGCCAAAATAGGTAATGACTCAGAATATGTTAAGTCTCCAGAAATCACGATAGATTGATTTCCAGCATCAAAACGATAGGCATTTGTGGCAATTGTATGGTTTACTGGCGTGTATGATATTTTTATGTCTCCAATATAGAAAGAATTACTTCCTATCAAGTTTTTAGCAACATAGTTGGACTTTACACTTTTTAAACTTCTTCCAGATTTTGATAATCTATACTCAATGTCTTCTTCATAAATATCAAGAATATTAGCAATGATTGAAGTAGTATGTTTTGGACCCGCAATAGTTATTTTATTTCCGCCTAGTAGCGATTGAATAAAAATAGGAGCAAATTCTTCGTTATGGTCTAAATGATGATGTGTAAAAAGTAATCCATCTAGGTCTTTAATTTTTAGGCGTAATTTGTTCAGATTGGCTTGTGTACCATTTCCCATATCTACCAAAATCTGCGTGTTTTTGTAAGTAATTAATACGGAAGGTCCCACACGTTCTGTGTTAAATTTAGGTGAGCCAGAGCCAATTATTGTTGCAGTTAAATGGTTGTTTTCTTGAGCGAAAAGTTGTGCGCCCAAGCAAACCATCATTAAGACTAAGTATTTTATCATTTTAAATATTTTGTTTTTTAGACACTTTTTTTTCTAAATAGTTTAATTTAAAAGGAAATAAATTCAGACAGGTTTAGTTAAATTGGCTACAGCGGTTTTGTGTATGGTTTACTTCGTCTGTTCGCTGCGCTCGGGTGTTGTGTGGTTAAGCACCTAATTTAGTAAATAAATCACAGATAGAATATTCCGCAGGAATGTTCGTAAGTCGGCAGTGACCAAGCAATTAATTATACACGGTGTTACCCAACGTTTTTACTTATTAAGTATTAATTCAAATTTCTAATTATATAGACAACTCTAATCTTAACATACTTATGGCATTATTTAATTTTCTTTAATGTTATTGATTGTACCAGACTTTTTTTTTGCTTAAATATTATTAATCTTTAACTAAGATTATCAGCTTTTTTTTTGTTTAATTTTGAATTTAGAAAAGCATTTAATTTTGGATAGTCAACTACTAATTGCTCAATATTTAATTTTATTATATTGTTTTTTAATTGAGATTTAGCTGTTTTTTTAAAAAGATATTTGAATTTATCAAAGTTTATATTTCCTTTTTGTTTTAAAACTATCATATGATTGTTTCTCTCTTTCTTAATCTCTGCTTTTGAAATATCGTTCCAAGAAATCATCTTTTTAGTGATTTTTTTATGTTCAATTCCTATATCAGTCAATATTAATTGAGGACTATTATCTAATAAATTATATAATCCGAGTGATATACCTAAAAGACCAAGAATCAAATTTAGAAATCCAATGATATCAATTATAAGTAAATCGGAATTTATACACGAAATTCCTATTATTGTGATTATTGAAGAACTAAGAATTAATTTAGTTATTCTTCCTTTAGAAGTATAAAATTCTAATTTATTTTCCATTTTGTTTTGTTTCAAATGTTGGGTAATTAGTAATAATAATTGGAAAATAGCTATTATCCTGTAAATGCTATACTAAAATAGTAATCTGAAAGCCATTTACAACGGTTTTGTGAATGGTTTACTTCGTCTGTTCGCTGCGCTCGGGTGTTGCGTGGTTGCGCCACTAAGTTAGCAAATAAATCACAGATAGACCCGAGCGCAGCGAACTGGCGAAGCAATATTCCGCAGGAATGTTCGTAAGTCGGCATTGACCAAGCAATTAATTATACATGTTGTTGTAAACAGTTATTTATTCTAATGTTTTTTCAAAATCCTCAAACGAATTATATCTTGCTTTTATTTCTCCATTATTGTTTAAAACCAGATAAGTTGGAAAAGACCATATTGCCATATCTTTTGTAACTCTTTTTAGAGAGTCAATTTCTCTGTAGTTTTTCCAGTTGTAATTGTGTTTTTTTAGATATTCTTTCCAGTCAGAGTGATTTCGGTCAGTAGAAATCCCAATTAGTTCTACATTCTTTTCTTTAAGCAAATCCAATTTTCTGGAAATCAACTTATGGTCTCTGATACAAGGTGGACAGTTAATGAACCAAAAATCAAGAAGATATGTTTTTGATTTTTCTAATTCAATTGATGACATTTCATTCTCAACATTCGCAAACTTATAATCTCCCGTATTTAAAGAATTTACCTTTAGTATGTTTTCTATTTTTCTGTGAATGCTTATAAAATGATTTTTTAAAGTATCGCTTTGGGTTGAAAGTATATCAAATAGTTTTCCAATCTTGGCTTTGTCATTCTGATTTCTGTATATATATGGGCTTGCAATATTATATGAAAATGGACTTTGGGTATTTTGATTAATATTTTCAAGAAGAAAGTTGTCAATTGTAATGCTATCAGCCTTATTTTGAATTAATTCACGATATTTTTTTGAAAAATTGATAGACTTATAATATAATTCGGAATTTAGAATTGTATCGATTTCTAATTTTTTGTTAAGTTTTCCAATTACAATTACATTGTCTCCATTTAACCAAAGTTGATTTGATTTTCTTCCATTTTCTGTGTAAAAATCGATATTATATAAATCATTTAATTTTTCTTTAAAGTTTACTTTAATTGTGTCCTTAAATGGTAAAAAGAAACTTTCTGTTTGTCCAATATTAGAAATCCAAACACTATCAATTTTAGTGTGGGCTTTTATAATCAGATTAATATCGGATAAATTAATTTTATTTGGTTTTATTTCAGATCCACAACCAAAAATGAAAGCGAATATCAATAGTACAATTGTTTGTTTCATATTAGTTCAAAGCTTGTTTATAATTGTTTATGTGTTTGTGTATGGTTTGTTTAAGCAACTAATTTAGTAAACAAAAACGAACGCGATAAAATTCCGAAGGAATTTTCCAAATAATCAACGACCAAAGCAATTAATTATACATGTTGTTAGCGGTAGTACTTTTTATTCTATTATCATATTTTACAATCAAAATGGCACTTACCGCACTAATTATTATAATTGCTAATTTTTGTTTCATTTCGATTCCGCTCAATAATTCGTTTTGTGAAATATTAAAGAAAGCGTGAAATAAAGCCACAAATATTAATGATTTTGATTTGTCAGCTACATATCCAATTCCAAAACTACCTGCGAATAGAATTAGGAAAAAGATTAAATTGTTAAATGTCAGTTCAAAATTCAGATGCCAAATAAACCATAAAACAGTAATTATTAAGTACTTGATTAGTTTGTTTAATTCGCTTAATTCCGATTGTAAATAATTCCTCCAACCATATTCCTCGAATAAGGCATAAACCAAGATTATTGCAATAAATTTAGGTGCATTCAAATAAGGTTTTCCTGTATTCAAAATTCCGACTAATGAAAATAAAACTATCGGAATGCTAATAGCTAAAAGTGTTTTTAAAAATCCAATTCCTAACAGTTTTAGTTCGTTTGGTCTTTTAAGAAATTTTATAACAAAAAGTCCGCCTAAAAGTGGTCCGATTGCTTGTAACAAGACATTAATATAAAGATTTGAATTAGTAAAGAAATCAGGTTTAATTTCAGTTATGTAATATCTTAATCCGATTGCAATAATGTAAAATATCACAATTGCTGAAATTCTTTTGGTGGAATTTGTCATAATATTAAATTTTCTCCAAAGGAATATATTTTATTCAGTCGTTTCAATTTTAGTATTCTCAATTGTTGTTTTCGGGCGATGAGTTGGTATTACAGCTAACTAGTAATAATAATTGGAAAATAGCTGTTAAGTCCTGTAAATGCTATACTAAAATAGTAATCTGAAAGCCATTTACAGCTTTGTTGTGTATGGTTTACTTCGTCTGTTCGCTGCGCTCGGGTGTTGCGTGGTTGCGCCACTAATTTAGTAAATATTTACCGACCAAGAAAGTCCGCGAGGATTTTTGTAAGTAGGCTATAACTAGCAATAAATTATATATTTTGTTGTGCGCTGGCTTTTCCACTGTCTAATTGGTTTTCTACTATTTTTTCCAACTCACTTTTCTTAAATTCAAACCAACTTTGTCTAAATTCAGAATGGTCGATTTTATGTTTAAAATTCTGAAATGGCTTTTTATTTGCTAAAATATTTTCCAATTCCGACTTTATATTTTGGTCAGATAACTGCTCGACAAAAAGCTCCATGATTTTAAATGACTCAAAGCTTTCTAATGACTCAAACTTTATAAAATCCGTTTTATGTTTTTCTACATTTTCTAAACTGTCACTAAAAGCCTCTTTAAAATCTTCCTCATCTGAAAATTGTGCAAAACTCGGAATTGCAACAATTTCATCAGTTTTGATATTATAGTAGCAGTCAAACCCGCAATCCAATTCTTGCGCAATTTCTTTAATTATATTAGATTTTATCATAAACCTATTCTTGATTTTTTGCTTTTATTTTTACTTGATATTCGGTTAAACAGTTTTGAAATACTGGCCATAATTTTTTTCTTTGATTCTCAATTGACATTTTGGTAATCTCAATATATTTCGATTGAGTAAATTCCGCTTGAATTTTTTCGGTCGAGCATTTACAGTATTCGTGAGTCAATTCAGGGTAATTTTCCGCCATTTCTTTTGAGTCAGAAACACATTTATTCGTTAAAATTTTTGAGCTTTCGGCAGTCCATCTTTGATTTTTATCTTTTATTCCACTATAAATTCCGTAACCAGAAATCAAGATTATTAAAACAATAATCCAATGTTTTCCAGACATAAAATTCTTCTTTATCGGTTCTGTCATTTAGTGCAGAGTGTTTTTTTAGCTTGCGCACAGCGTTGTTGTGTATGGTTAGTTGCGTGGTTAAGCAACTAAGTTAGCAAACTTTTACGAACCCGTGAATATTCCGCAGGAATATTCGCAAGTAGAGAAGAATACAGCAATTAATTATACACGGTGTTAGGCATTGGCTTTTTTTTTAATATTCAGTTAGGTTCGGGAAAATATATTTATCATTTTCTTTGTCATATACAAATTTATAATCGGGTAAATTAAATTCGAAAGCTTCCGATGCCCAAAATGCAATTGCATAAAATAGTCCCTCGCTTTGATAATCACATTCATTTAATTCAATTTCTTCAAGGATTATTTTTGTTGTATGTTTAGTTTTTTCAGTAATCATTGAGTCTACCCATTTTATTCCAGATAACAAAAGGTTAATTTCTTGAGTAGTCAATTTTATGTTTTCGACTTTATTTTCATAAAATAAGTTCTCAGATATTTTTATTCCACCGTTATCTTTTTCAATTCTTGCTGAAATTTTAATCAATATTCCCCAACTCAAACCATATTCTCTAATCTTATAAATTGAAGTGAAATTTTTTCCCATTTGAGTGATTTTCAGCTTGTGCCTAACTAGTAATAATAATTGGAAAATAGCTATTATCCTGTAAATGCTATACTAAAATAGTAATCTGAAAGCAATTTACGACAACTGAAAGCTTTAAATGTTTTTTTTGCATCTATTTTGTACCTTGTTGTGGTTGTTGTGGTTGATGTCCTATAAAGAAGGGGGAATTTGTTACTGTATTTGGGACGTAAATTTTAAACCGTAGTTTTTAAGTGTTTTAATTTTTCATTGATTAAAATTAACTTTCTATTGATACTATTTGAATACTACAGATGGAATATACATTTTTGTTTTTGGCTAATTAGCTTCAATTAAAATGTATCTTAGTCTTATGAATAAAAAAATCTTAAATAAACAATGGTCCAGTTTCTTTGAGTCCACTTTTATCAGTTTATTTTGGATACTTCTGTTTGTTTTACCGCTCTTTTACCAATGGATTAATAGTGCTACTATTCGTTGGAATGCAATCTTTAGCGTTTGGATTGACTACTTGCCCTTATTGGTTATATTCTGCATAAATAGATTTGTTTTAACCCCTTTTATATTATTTAAGAATAAGAAATTTTTATATATACTTTCTGTAATTATAGTCATAGGGTTAACGGTCATTGGCTCAATTTCCTTACGAAAAGAAGTGCCATCTCAAAATGTGAATCCGCCACAAAAACGTGTTGGACTTCAGTTTCCTAATTCGAATAAATTGGGTAAACCACAAAGGGGTTTTGAACCACAAGCTGGTGCAGGAACGTATCCGCCGTATGTAAATTTGATCTTGTTATCTATCTTGTTAGTTGGTTTTGATACTGGAATGAAAATCTCTGTAAAATGGGCGGAAACGCAACAACAAAAAGCAGAAGTTGAAAAAGAAAGTATTAAAAATGAATTGGCCTTTTTACGCAACCAAGTTAGTCCTCATTTTTTAATGAATACCCTCAATAATATTCATGCCTTGGTTGATTTTGATACTAAAGAAGCCAAACGTTCCATTGGGAAATTGTCTGTTTTAATGCGTCATTTATTATATGAATCTAGCGACAAACCTATACCATTATCCAAAGAAATTAAATTTATTGAGAGTTATGTAGAGCTTATGAAGTTGCGTTTTCATGAAGATGTTAGTATTGAATTGCATCTTCCTGAAGATCCGCCAACTATTTCCATTCCAACATTATTATTTACCAATATACTAGAGAATGCATTTAAATATGGTATTAGTTATGAGCAGAAATCGTTTGTATATATTACCTTATGTATTCATGAAAATGAGCTTGAATTTACGATTGAAAACAGTGTGCATAAAAAATTAAAATCAGTTGAAAAATCAGGAATCGGTATTGAAAACACAGCGCAGCGTTTAAGGCTGTTATACCAAGACGATTACGTGTTTACATACACAGTGCATGAAAATGTATATCTTTCAACTATTAAAATACCCATATGATCACTTGTATAGCTGTAGATGACGAACCTTTGGCACTTAGACAAATTGTGTCTTATATAGAACAAACGCCTTTTCTTGAACTTAGAGGGAAATTTACCAATGCACTAGAGGTTGGTAGTTTTTTAAAAGAAAATCCTGTTGATTTGTTGTTTTTGGATATTCATATGTCCGATTTAAACGGATTAGAATTGGCTAAAACTTTAGTAAATCCGCCTCGAATTATTTTTACCACGGCTTATAGTGAATATGCCATAGAAGGCTATAAAGTAAACGCCATAGATTATTTACTTAAACCCATTGAATATGTCGATTTTTTATTGGCATCAAACAAAGCCTCAGACACCATACATAAAGAGCGACAACTTGCTTCAGAAGTCAAAAAGAAAGATGATTTTTTATTTATAAAATCTGGTCAGCAACATATTAGAATTCATTTTAAAGATATTAAATATCTTGAAGCTCAAAAAGAATATGTTTCTATAAACTTAGTGCATGGAGCGCCTGTAAAAACCTTACTTCGCCTTAAAAACATTGAAGACATATTACCTAAAGAAAACTTTATGCGTATTCACCGTTCCTTTATTGTGAATCTCAATCATGTTGTTACTGTTAAGCGGAATAGAATTATTTATGGAGAAAAAGAATTTATTGTAGTTAGCGATACGTACCAAGAAGCTTTTAAGAATTTTTTGAGTACTAATTTCTTCAGCTGAAATTTCATTGATAGAAAATGCCCTTCTATTGATTTTATTTTTTTTCTAATCTCTAAATAGAGACCTTTAAGCTAAGTTATATTTTAAGATTAGAATTATGAAAAAGAAGATTAACAAAGAAATTACCGCACTAGTTATGTGTATCGCTGTATTTTATTCTGCAGCCGCGCAAATAACATATCCAATTGTAGATACTGGTGTTACTGAATTTTACAGTGCTAACACTGTCATTTCAGAACCGCATATTGGCGATGCCTTTTATGGTCAAGATGCCACATATACAGGGAGTCAACCTTCATATACAGATCATGGTGATGGTACAATTACAGATAATGTAACGGGATTAATGTGGGAAAAAGATATGGGTGAAAAAATAACCTATGACGCTTCTTTTTCTAAAGCGGAACAATCTCATTTGGGGGGCTATTCAGATTGGAGAGTACCAACCATTAAAGAGTTGTATTCTCTAATTCAGTTTACAGGTCAGGTTAAAGGCGCTACATCTAATAAACTGTTTATAGATACCAATTATTTTAATCAGTCACTAGGAAATACCAATATAGGAGAACGAGAAATTGATGCACAAATCTGGTCTTCTACAAAATATGTTGGTGTAACAATGAGAGGTGATGCGACTGTTTTTGGTGTTAATTTTATTGATGGTCGTATAAAAGGGTATCCTACAGTTAAGAAACGTACACATAGTAAAAACACCATGTATTTTAGAATGGTTAGAGGAAATACTAACTACGGAAAAAATAATTTTATAGATCATGGCGATGGCACCGTAAGTGATTATGCAACAGGATTAATGTGGCAAAAAGCCGATGATGGTAAAGGACGTGATTGGGAAGCCTCTTTAGTATATTCAGAAAACTTAGAACTTGCTGGTTATACAGATTGGCGTTTACCCAATGCCAAAGAATTGCAGAGTATAGTAGATTATTCTAGATCGCCTCAAACCACAAACTCTCCAGCAATAGATCCTGTTTTTATAACTTCGGAAATTAAAGATCCAGAAGGGAATTCAGGACACTATCCATTCTTTTGGACGAGTACCACGCATTTAGATGGTGTAAACCCAACATCTGGCGCCGTATATATTGCTTTTGGAGAAGGGCAAGGAAGAATGAGAAATCAGCTTATGGATGTGCATGGCGCAGGATGCCAAAGAAGTGATCCCAAAAGTGGTAATAAAAATCAATATCCAAAATATTTCGGTCCGCAAGGTGATGTGAGGTATGTCTACAATTATGTGCGGAGCGTACGTACAATTAAAATGTAATTTTCTAGCTTATTGAAGCTTTAAAAGCGGCTTATATCTTAAAAGTTTAAACTTAATCGGCTTTTCATTGATTAAATACTAAATTCTATTGATCCCTTTTTTTTACAACACTTTGATTAGTGACCTTTGAATTCTAATACCTTAAAACAAAATATATGAATTTTAAATATTTAAAAATTACATTAAGTCTACTTGTTCTTTTTTCTATTATCTCTTGTTCAGATGACGATGTTAATACGTCTGATAGTGGTGAAGATGGAGGAGGAGCGACTGTAATTACAGAACTTACTTATGCTATTGTAGATACAGGTGTTTCTGACTCTTATAGTAATGATGCTATAATTTCATCACCTAGTATTGGTGATGCTTTTTATGGTCAAGATGCCACATATTTTGGTCATCAACCTTCTTATACGGATCATGGAGATGGTACAGTTACCGATAATGTTACTGGCTTAATGTGGCAACAAGATATGGGTGATAAAATGTCTTATGCCGATGCCATAGCGTTGGTAGAGGACTTTAATTTAGGTGATTATACCGATTGGAGAATACCAACAATTAAAGAATTGTATTCGTTAGCGAACTTTACAGGGCGTTGTTTTGGTGATGATGCTGTAGATATGTTTATTGACGTTACTTATTTTGACCAACCTATTGGTGATGAATCTATTGGAGAACGAGAAATTGATGGGCAAACATGGTCTATTACAGAATACGTAGGACAAATAATGACAGGAAATGAAGCTGTATTTGGGTATAATTTTGTGGACGGTAGATTAAAAGGGTATCCTAAATACAGTCCAGCGATTGGAGCAGCAAATACTATGTATTTTAGAATGGTAAGAGGAAATGAAGCCTATGGTGAAAATAATTTTATAGATAATGGAGATGGTACCATTACAGATGATGCTACAGGCTTAATGTGGCAACAAGCAGATAATGGTGAAACTTACGATTGGGAACAAGGTTTGGCTTATGCAGAATCACTTACGCTTGCTGGTCAAAGTGATTGGAGAATGCCTAATGCTAAAGAATTACAAAGTATTGTAGATTACACAAGGTCTCCACAAACTACCAATTCTCCTGCCATAGACCCTTTATTTACGTGTACTCCAATTTTAGATTCTGACGGTAATTCTGGTCAATATGGTTACTATTGGGCAAGCTCACCTTTACAAGATGGACCAACTCCTTATACCGATGCTGTTTATTTCTGTTTTGGAGAAGCAGAAGGTGAAATGAACGGTCAATTATTAGATGTACACGGCGCAGGCGCGCAACGTAACGACCCAAAAGCAGGGAGCACGGATGATTTTCCTGATTCTTTTGGACCACAAGGCGATATTCGTAAAGTTTATAATTTTATAAGATGTGTACGAGACGCTAACTAATTATTAAAACTAAATAAAGATGAAAATCAGAAGCTTTTATATATCGTTATTTCTTATTGTATTGTGTTCCGTTTGTGCATGCGAATCTGATGCGGCAGGAAGTGGTGAAACAGATACGGAATTAACATCGCATATTACAGAGGGTTATGTGCTCTATTCCTATATAGGAAATAAAACAACTCATCTCATTGATTCTTTGGGCGTAGATGTTAAGACATGGTCATCAGCTTATAGTTCTTCAGGAGGGAGTTATTTATCCGAAAACAATAATTTATTACGATTGGGGAAATTACCACTTGTAGCTAGTGGATCCTTTTCTACAGGAGGTCTAGTTGCAGGTGTTATAGAAGAATTAGACGATAATAGTGATGTCATTTGGTCTATAGAAAAAGCTAGTGATGCGGCAACATTTCATCATGATTTTAAGGAAATAGATGCTAACACGATTATTGCATTAACTTGGGAATTGAGAACCTATAACAATTCTGAGTATTGGAATGAGGTTGTTATTATAATTGATAAGTTAGATAATTCCATTATTTGGGAATGGAGTGCTATGGACGATGGTGGTATTTTACCAGTAAATAATGACAACGTAGACTATCTCCATTTTAATTCGGTTGATTATAAAGACGGAAATATACTTATAAGTTCAAGAGGTAAAAATACATTATACATCATTAATGAAGCGAGTAAAGCTATTACGCAAAGTATTACAGCTTCTGGTGCTTTATCAGGACAGCATGATGCAACGTTTTTAGATAATGGCAACCTCCTTGTTTTTAATAATAATGCAGAAACTAACGTATCTGCAGTTTTAGAAATTACATTAGCAGATGAGGTTGTTTGGAATTATTCAAACCATTTTTATTCTGATCATATATCAGGAACACAACGTCTGGATTCTGGAAATACTTTAATTTGTTCAGGAGTTGAAGGGCGTTTTATTGAAGTTAACGAATTAGGAGAAGAGGTTTGGGATTTTACACCTGAAAATACAAATACAAATAGCCCATCTCAAATATTTAAGATACGTAAGTATTCTGATTATTAGTGTTTGTAAAACGCCTATTGAATACCTGTTTTATTGCTATAAAAAAGTCTCATAAAATAAATTTTATGAGACTTAAACTTTTATTATTGAGTAATACTTAGATGCTGTAAAGTTCTCCGTTTACTACCTTATAGTTGTTAACATGAAATTCGTTTCTATTATCAAAAGCTATGAATGGCAACAGGCCATCAGAACCAATTGCTTTTCTTGGCAATTTATCATTTTGGCTATCAGAGAAACCAATTGTAGCAACTCTAATATCTGTAGACATTACGCGTTTGTTTTCGAATTGAAAATTGTAAGCATCTAACAAACTTTGATCTAAATTAATATCGAATGTAGAATTCGGATTATCCAAATCACTATGAAGTTTAGTCATTCTTTGTGATAAACCTGCAGGCAAATTATCTTCATCTCTAAAGTTATTAAGTAGTTCACTTATAGATTTTAAAAATAGAGGATTGTTTTTGTATTCGTTTTTTTCAACCAACGCACAAACTAGCATACCATACCCAACATCTTCGTGTGTTTCCCATAATTGAGGCGCACATTGTATAACTGTAGCTATTATCACTTCGCCTTCTTTTACTTTCTGTTTCCAGCTATCTTTTCCCATTAATGGAGCAGACATGCTTTTCTTTATAAAATCGGAATCTGGATCGAGTTTAGAATCTATATAAGGTTTTAACAAACTAACATCAGTAGCATTGGGTATTTTGCTCAGGTCTATGTTAACATCTTCAAATCTTATACGAGCCAAAAGTTGATTTTTATTCTCACCTTTCTCGTATTTTTCAAGGAGTTCTTTAACGTCAAAGCCTTGACCTTCCATTTCTTTCAACTTCTCGTAAGAGAGTTCTTCTAAATCATATTCAGGTGTTACGCTTTTTAATAGTTTTGAAAACATGTCTTTAAATCCCATACTTATGTTTTTTAGTTTGTAATTATTTGTTTCTTAACCCTCTAATCCTTCGGTAGATTTTAGAACATTATTTTCATCTGCTTTAAATTCAAATTGAAAAGTATTCGTATTTCTTACACGTTCTCCATAATACGTAGTTTTACCATCTGGTTTTTCCCCTTCTATAACAAATTTAACCTTTACCTTATTGTCATTTGTAACATCGATATTGAAATCTTTCATATGAAAATTAGAAAACTGGTCGGTTGTAGATTCAATCATTTTAATGGCTTTGTTGTAGTTTTCTAAAATTACTGTCAAATCCAAATCCTTAATCTTTATCTTCCCTTTTTTGTCTTTAAAGAATGATTCATTTTTTACAATATCTTTAACTTCTGTAGGTTCTATCTTCACACCATATGGACCTGTTATATAAGATTGAGAATAAGCTTTTCCATTTTCGACGTACGTTATGGTTGCCATTTCAAATTCACTTGTTAAGTGGTCTTTTGTTGTTAAGTCTAAGCCATATACGGCTCTGTCTCCACCAAATTCTTCTATTAAATTAGTTTGCAGTCCTTTTAGACCTTCTGCGTTGTTTAGTAGGTAAGTATCGCTTCCTCCTGATCCACAAGATTGAAGAAAAATAAATAGAAATGCGCAACTGGCTAATAATGTAGTTTTCATATAATTCTAGTTTTGATTAATTTATAGTATACAGTGTTTAACCTTACATTTTAAGTTGTAGATTACCATCCTTGTCAGACGTAAATTTAAATTCATAATAGTTTGTTACTATAGATTTACCTTCCATATGGCTTCCTTCAGATTTCTTAGTTCCATTTAGCGTAAAAGTTGATGTCACCTCATTGTTTTTGTCTACAACAAACTCCCATTCGTACAGTACAAACTCGTGGTATTCATCCGTTTCTGCATTTATTATTTCAACGGCTTTATTAAAACTTGGAGGAATCTGCTCAAAATTGAATTCAGATATTTTTATAGCACCATCATGTAAATTTCTTTGAAACATTGATTTTTTAGGATCGTTAACGACTTTTAAAAAATAATCTTGAGAATATTCTTTACCATTTCTCATATAGGTTATTTGAGCTCTTTCAAATTGGCTAGATAGATAGTCATCTGCTCTAAGGGTTAATTTGTTAACCATCTTGTCAGCTCCAAGTTTTTCTTCAACGGTAGCTTTAATTACTGCAATGTCATCAGCGTCATTCAAGTTTTTTGGAACTAAAGAATCCATACCACAAGATGATAATGTTAATACTGAAACGGCTAAAAAGGTTTTTAAAATATTTTTCATAATTGTTAGTTTGTTTTTCGCTAAAACTATTAGCGATTAAATTAAAAATGTGTTTTTGTTTTGAACTCTAAATGGTTGATGATTAATTGTTGTATTTCAATAATTGTTGACTAATATTTATTTGTTCGGTACAAGATTACATGAATAGCTAAGAGAATAATAGCCTCAATCTATATTCGTTAGTTATCAGTCTATATTTGATCATACTAATTTGAATTTTATACGCGCAGCCTACTTTAATGCTTCTAAATCTATAGACGATGTGTCCGTTTTGTAATCGTTTATGGCGTATATAGAAGGCTTAAGAGCTTTGTTTTTAAAGGTATAAGTATGTATTGAATGTTTTAATATGAGGTGTTATCCCTTTTTTTCAAATATTAACTCATAACTAACGAATATCAATTGGTGTTTTTAATACGTTAGATAAAGTGTTAATATTGATTTTTACAGAAATATGAATTGATACATTATGACAACTTATAGAAATCTATTTTTAAAATAGGAATCACTAGAGAACACCGTTTAGAGTATACGAGAATAAAAATTGCTTCTCGCACTTATTTATCTAACGTTGCTTTTTAATTAAATTATAGGGTAAAGAAGAAAGACCAAACCTTTGGTATAAAAAATAATGTTGTTATTATTTTTACAAAAGTGAATAACTGTATAAATGCTTAAACGATGCTAAAAAACAAGAATAAAGCCTTAAAAATTCTAAAAAAAGTTTACCACTACACTAATACAGATTATGATACGACTCATTTGGGTGAAGTGGGGTATAAAACAGATTTTCTTAGTAAAGATCAATGGCAAATTTTAGAAGAAAATAATCTAAAGCCTAATCAATTTAAAACGCATACGCACAACAGTTTAGTTTCTGATTTTTTGAAATTAAAAAAGAATGATAAGCTAAGCTTAGAATATGCAAAAGCACTCTTTATTAAGGGTTTAACTGGCGAATTTCCAAGGTTTAGGCAAACCCTAATTAGTTATTTGTATTTACAAGATATTAGCACTCATGACTATACACCTCAAAAAGGATATTCTAATTGTGAAATTTGTGGTCTACCAGAAAAAACAATAGACGATAGAACACATAACTTATTTACCTATTATCTAGGTCATGCTTGGAATGAGTATCCTAAACACTTTGTTGCAGAATTAGAAGATATTATGCAATACCCAATTCCGGAAATTACAGAGAAAGATAAAGATATGCTTGTGCTATTGTTACTTTTTATAGAAAAGGCGAACGATAATGAAACGCCAGGTCAGCTCGAAAAAAGAATAGGAAAAGAAAAATTACTACCTAAAACAGATAAGTATAAAAGGTATGGGATTTTACAAACTCTAGCCATTTTAGAAATCTTGCCACATAAAGACACATTTGATAAACAGCCAGCGCGTTCGGATATCGTTATGCCATTAGCAGGTTGGAGAGGAGAACTCAAGGTAGATTTTAAAAAAGCAAGGGAAATATTTAATATATCGATACCTAATACATAATCAGGTATTATTGAAACATTAAAAAGAACAAATCTATGGTAGAAGAATTTACAAATTTTATGGCGCTTAATCCAGAATATGGTTACTTATTAGGTGCAGCTGCATTTCTATTTATAATTATTGGACTTATTTTAGATTGGGATTGGGTTTTAGAACCAGGAGGTGGTTATTTTAATATTGCCTATTATATAGACGTTTTTGGACGAAAAAAGGTACGGATAGTATTTGGTTTTATATCGTTTTTAGCAGTGTTACTGTTTATTTATGGGTTTTTTACATACAATCCAGAATTGTATAATGTTTAATTTGAATTTTATTGTTTAAACAGATCAAAAGCTATGGAAGATTTTTTAAATACGCTACCGATTAAGAAGATACTTGCTGGTGTTTTTATGGTCCTGTTGGTGTTTAGTGGTTTTTTTAAGGAACATTTTTTATACTCTAAGAGCGAAAAAAAAGTATTAAGAAAACTAGGAGATAAAACAAATAATAAACTTTCTGGTAAAATGGTTACAGCTCTAATTTATTTTACAATTACGATAGTTGCTTTAGCGATAGGTTTAGTAGTTTATAGTACCTAATATTAAATACAGTTATTCATCATACATTTAGAAATGAAAAATTTAAAGCTATTACTTTTATTACTGATTTTTAGTCGTTGTGATGTTTCAACACTTGGAGGCAAAGCTGTAAATGACTTGTCTAAATATAAAGCAACTATCCTAATAGAAACCAATAATAAAAAAGAGGATTTAAGGAGGATTAAAGTTTCCCTATCTGATGGAGATAAGCAAATTATTAATGACGAAGTAAAAATTCTGGTCAACAATATACCTATGGAATTGTATGTGAAAGATGAATTGTATTACACCAAAACATCATTCTATACTACGGATAGTTTATCTAAAAAAGCATCTTACTATTTTGAAATTATATTACCAGATAGCACCAAACATGCACTGGCTTTTATAAAACCAAATGAAGCATATAATCTAACAAAATTTGAAATACCAGATACGATTTATGATGCAAACAGTATGCGTATAAAATGGACAAACCTTCTTACTCCACATCAATTAAAATTTAATAAATTCATTGAAAAGCCTAAGCCAGCAGATAATATTACATCTAATGCCTATGATGGTGTTACCATAGATTCGTTAAAAACAAAACATGGTGAATATAAAATACCAAAATCTTATTTAATGGATTCCGAAAACACCATCAAGAATGTAAGCATTACTCTCAATAGAGAACAAACAGGTTTGGTAAATTTAAATATGTTACCCAATAGTTCTATTGTATTTAGTCATACTATTTATAAAACAGTAATGGTTGATTTACTTCACTAGTACTATAAACCATAAAACAAAAATAAATTTTAAAATGCCAATACATAAACTTTTACCATATCTGTGTATAATAGTATTAGCCTCTTCTTGCGCTACATTAAAGCAAACTGAAGTTATTGAAAACAAAATAGAATTAACGAAAGAAAATTTACACTTACTCGATGGAACTTATGAAAATAATGAAGCTGAAAGCGCTGGATACTTAGATTATTTTTGGGGTTCTTATTTTAAAAGCAAGGAATCTAGGATTATTTACAACATGAAATTGGAAGAAAAACCATGTTACTATATTACCTTAAAAGTCATTAATAAAAAAAGAATTAGTGCCACATTGCATGTCAATGAAACCTATATAAAGTCTTACCTAATTAAAGGTAAAATTAAAAAGGGTTATTTTGAACAAAACAGAAAAGGGTATTTTTTACCAGCAATACTTCTTAATCAATATCACTCTTCAAAATTTAGAATTGGCCTGCTCAATAACAATAACGTTATTACTGATTCTAGAAAAATTGAATTCACAAATTATTACTTTTTTAGTTTCATAAAAGACAATCATTCTTATTACAACCTACAACATCAAAAAATATAATTAAAATTAAGGTTGATGTCAAAATAGTTCCAAATACATTTAGATTAAAAACTAGGAGTACAATGGTAAGTTAAAATAAAAGCCATAGATATGGCATCTTCACCTTCCGCTCTTTTCATTTTAGTCATTTACGCCAAAAGGAGTAACTGTCTACGTTTCAGAAAAGTGAAATTAAAATTCATATACGGTGATACAATACAAATTAATGAAAACTTTATAAAAGGAAATAAACTTAATCAACTACTACAAATTATAAAAAAAGCAACAAAAAAAGAATACACACTAAGAAATGAAATTCGTAGGCTAACAATTAAATTCACATCATTCTAAATTGTAGAGAAATTAAGGACAGATATTAACTATTCTCTAGCGAATAAATGTTGATGCTTTAAACCGCTGTCATAGTATTGTAACATTGTATTAAAATAAAATAAATATTATGTTAGAAATTTTAGCACTGAGTTATTTTGCTAGGCAAATAAAAAAAATAGCAGAAGAAAAAGGGATTAAACCAGGTAAGTGGATCGCAGCCACATTTATATCTTGGTTTGCCATTGAAATATTAATTTTCATCATTGCATTTGCATTTTTTGATGTAGACAGTGATGGTATTTTAGTTGTTATGATACCTGCCGTTTTAATATCAGCGACAGTTGCTTTTGTGATTTTAGAAAAATTGAAACAACAAGAATCTGTAAAACTTAACTAAAATGGAAAAGTTTATAATTAATACAAAAGCGACTTTAATAAAAAACATCTTAATTACGGATGATAGTTTAAAACTGTCGGATGAAGATTACAAAACAAAAGATGCATTTTTAGAAAAGATAAATGCTGAAAAGAAAGGCTTTTTAGATACGCAGCATGTTATTGCCTATTCTAAAATAACTAAAATAGTGCCTTTTGAAAACGAAAATGGAATTCAACTTTTCTTTGTTGAAAAAGAGAAAAAAGAGAAAACTTATTTAGAATTAAATTCTATTGAAGAATATACAGAAACACTTCAATATATAATAGCTAAGACCCATCATTTATCACTACAAACTATACAAAGTAAGTCAATATCGACTTGGATAAAACAAGCAACTTATACTTTAGTGTCTTTGTTTTTTACATTGGCAATTGCGATGACAGCTAAAGATATTGAAGCTGGTAAAAGAGTTACTATTTCAGGTAGGAGACGAGGATTAAAGCAAATTATGCTTGCTGTAGCAGAATATTTAGGAACATTAAACACCATCTTATTAGGTACTGCAATAACACTTGGGTTAGCTTTTTGGACTTATAAAAAGTTTAAAAAAGGACAAACCGCTATAAATGCTTATATGTAAATCTATTTTATGAAAAAATCAATAGTCACTTTAGTGCTTTTTACTGCATTATTTTCTGCGTGTAACGGACAACAAGCTACGAAGGAAAATATACTGAGTTCTAAATTGAAATAGATAATCTTACTATTGGTGAATCTTTTTTTAATCTTAAAATAAAAGACGAGACTTTAAAAATCCAACATTATTCTAAAAAGATATGTCAATGATACTGCGTAAAAAATGCCTTTAGATATTTATGAAAACAAGAATAATATTTGCCATATTTTAAAGATAGGAAAATCAGAAACAAATATTTTCTAATTAATATGATTATATCTAAAAAACGAATACTTGAATCTATTTATTACAGAACTATTAATAATGTATTTTTATAGTTTTGAAATGAAGAGTATTTTTTTAGAATACCATTCGTCAAGATTTGGCAGGTTGTATAGAAAAACAACACTCAAAAGGTTTACAACTCTATTTAGAACGTTAGGTAATTAAAACAAAAAGAATTTTAATAGAGATAATTAAAGAAATATCAACTTATATGGTTATTAAAACCAATTTAAAAGTGAGAATACATTATCTCACAGTCTGTTTCTTTACGTTGCTTTTTGCAACACAATTGAACGCACAAAATAATGTAGAAGAACTTTTTACAAATGAAGACTATGCTAAAGTTATAGAGATTTTAACCGCGAAGGAATCTAATGAACCACTCACATTACGCGACTATTTTTTATTAACAAAATCTTACGGACGTAATAAGCAATATGCTAATGGTTTGATCTATTCTAATGAGATGATTGGTAAAAGTTTAGAGGCAAAAGACACAACAAATTTAGTAAAAGCCTTTAATTTAAAAGCCGAAAATTTAATTGATTCTGGTGGTTATAAATCTGGCGTTATATTTTGTGAACAGTCAAGTCGGGTTTTTAGAGAACAAGACTCCATTGAATTTCAAAAATTATGTTTTAAATGGGGAATGATGTATTATCATACAGGAGAATTTCAGAACGCTTACGATACTTACAATAAAATTACTTTACCAAAATATAGAGACTTAAGCTTGTTTACTAATAACTATGCTTTAACCCTTATGGGTTTAGAAAAATGGGATGAAGCCTTATTCTATTTTAAAAAATCTATCGCAAAATATAAGTCTAAAGGCAATACAGAAAAATTAAATGTAAACTATTCTAACGTTTCAATTGTTTATATGAATCAAGGGAAGTGGGCAGAATCAAAAGTATATTTAGATTCTGCCGCTAGCGTTTTATACAATGACAGTTCATTAAGAGCCCAAAAAGGTATTTATACTAATTACTTTAAGCTTTATCAAATTCAGGGTAAATATGATAAAGCTTCCCATTATTTAGAATTAATTTCAGAAGTAAACGAAGATATCTACAGAAAAAAAATTAATGAAGAAATAGATGCACTAGAGACTTCTAATAGAAGAGAGGATCACTTAAGGGAAAAGGTTAGAGCGTCTGATAGGCAAATACTTTGGGGAACTATAGTGTCCTTATTGGCTTTAATAGGTTTTATAAGTACTATTTTCTACTTTAAATATAAAAACGTGAAGTCTGCTCACGAGAAATCCGTAACAGAGCAACAACTTTTGCGCTCGCAAATGACCCCTCATTTTATTTTTAATTCGTTGTCTGTAATTCAAGGCATGGTATTAAATAAAGAAGATAAAAAAGCGGTTAAATATTTGTCTAAATTTTCAAAATTACTGAGGCTAATTTTAGAAAGTTCTCGCGAAAAATTAGTCGCTGTAAAGGAAGAACTTTTGGCTTTACAAAGTTATGTAGAGTTACAGAATTTAAGTCGATTACAGCCGTTTGAATATAAGGTTGAAATTGATGATTCTGTTAATGAGGAAGATATTCTTATTCCGCCTATGTTAATTCAACCTTTTATAGAAAATGCCATAGAGCATGGGTTTAAAGAACGGATAGACGATCCTAAAATTAAAATACATCTATCAGCCCAAAACAATGTGCTTGTTTGTACCATAAAAGATAACGGAATTGGTCTAAATGCGACCAAAAATATAACTAAAAGCCACAAAAACTCGCTTGCCACTAAGATTACTTCAGAGCGTTTAAAAATGTTATCTAAAGATTTTAAAATCGAATCGAATCTTATTCTCGAAGACAGAGAAAAATATAATGAAAAGGGAACTCAAGTAACATTAATGATTCCGTATAAAATATAAGCAGCATGATGAAAGCGTTAATCGTAGAAGACGAATTATACATTAGAAAAGGACTTTTGGCTATGATAAATAGTTTAGATAAGGATATTACAATTTTAGGAGAATGTGAGTCTGTAAAAGAGGCTGTAACGGTAGCCAATGCTTGTAAACCAGACCTTATTTTCTTGGATATCAATTTACGAGATGGTAATGCTTTCGATTTTTTAGAACAAGTTGGGAGTTTAGATTTTCAGGTCATATTTATAACCGCTTACGAGCAATACGCTTTGCAAGCTATAAAAAATGGTGCTATTGATTATATTTTAAAACCAGTAGATATAGATGAGCTAGAGCAAGCCATAGATAAGGCTCTAGTTGCAGATAAGTCTATACTCGGAGAACAAATTCAAATTGTAAAAGATCAGTTAATAAACAAAGACAAAAACAAACTGGTTTTGAGTTTGCAAGAAGGGTACCAGGTTATTGATTTTAAAGAGTTATTGTATTGCAAATCAGACAAAGGTTATACTACATTTTTTTTAACGGATAGACGATCGTATTTAGCCTCAAAACCAATTAAAGAATACGAAGGTCAGTTGCCAGAAGGTGATTTTTTGAGAACGCATCAATCTTATATTGTAAACATGACTTTTGTAGATAGATATGATAAAAATGGGTATATCTATTTAAAGAGTGGCGAAAAAATACCTGTAGCTTCACGTAGAAAAGACGATTTTGTTTCTAAGTTAATTAAAGGGTAAAGCACTTTGATATATCTATATTGGTTTTCAATGTAATAGTCTCAATTCTATTCATAATTAATTTAAAAGAAAGCTATAATGGAATTTTGTGAATTTATTTCACGAATATAGACTCAACCCAATCAAATATTAATTGCCTAATTTTTATCAGTCTTACCTGTTCTATTTTTATATCTCAAAAGAACGAGATTATGGGGAATGAAACTACAGAAAAAATTGAATTAAAATCTTTAGAGGCTATACCAAAGGAGAAAACTCAAGAGATGATGGACCTTTATGGGGCGTCTATAGATATGGAAACTTATGCAAAACTATGTTTTGCCCTCATATTTGTACTCGTTTTAATCCACAATATATTTATTGCAGGTAATAGTTATGCTATAGATACTTATGATACTATTATGGCTGTGGAATTGTCTATAGTTGGTGTTATTATCCTTGCCGTTTTTGTTATTGCAGGTATTGCAATGTCTAAGTCTAGCCAAATAAAGAAGTTAATTGTAGAAAACAGCAAAAAATATAAGTTAAAAAAAGAAGAACTAGGTGAAGAGTTTAGTTTGTTTGCTGTTCATTTATATGGTGGTCGAGGTATTACGATTAAGTGAAAAACCATATTTCGAAATAATAAATAGTCAGCCATTTTTATAACAATAGTTTCTATACTTTTTACTGTTTTTTCAGGTCTTATGGTTATAGTAGGTTTTGTTGTGAGTCTTTTAGCAGAACAAATTTTGTGTAAATAATTTTAGATAAAAAGAATCGTATGAAATTAAAAAACAGCAATAAAAACATATTTTTCATTTTACTGTTTGCATTTAGCATCTCAGCGAGTTTTGCACAACATTCAGAGACTAAAGTTATCGACCATGAAGTCTATGGCAAGGCAAACTTAGAATTACTCTATTATAAAAATGATGTAATAAAACAGAAAACAATATTTACCACAGATACCATTTTTACTAAAGGCGCATTAGAGGTAGGCGACATATTGCTCTATGATGAAAAAGGAAAACTATCTGCTAAAGGTCCTTTTTTAAAACAGAATAAATATGACTTTTTTGGTCGGCTTTTACCACGGCAAAAACATGGAGAATGGAAGATGTTTGATGCGCAAGAGAAATTAAGTGGAACTTTTAATTTTAATAAAGGCAAAGCGCATGGCGTTTTTATTTATTATCACGAAAACGGAAGAGTAGCAAATACCGGAAGTTTTATTGATGATCGTAAAGCAGGAGTTTCAGAAACTTTTTTTAATAACGGACAGTTGCATAAATCATCTAATTATAAAGAAGGTAAAGTTTATAATATACTTTCATTTTTCGATAAAGAAGGTCATAAGTTAAATCACGGAACTTTAAAAAATGGTAACGGAACCTTAAAAAGTTATGATTTAAAAACAGGGAAATTAAAGAAAACGTATACCATAATAGATGGTGATTACAATGATGTAGACACCAAAATATTAAAAACTCCAGAAGGTGATATCATTGAGAAAACATACAAGGATAATAATGAAAGCATAGAGAGAATAGAGCGCAAACGTAATGATACGTTAGAAGGCACTCAAGAATTTTATGATTATAAGGGTCAATTAAAAGAGACCATAAATTATACCAAAGGCATAAAAAACGGTAAGCACGCAAAGTTTAATGATGATGGTTTGTTGTTTTATGAATACAATTATGTAAACGGAGAAAAAGTAGGTGCTTTTAAATACACACCAGAAGGTTATAATACAGAAGGTGCTAATCCACAAGTCTATGTTTTAGAAGAAGGTAGTTACAATAATCAAAGAGAATTAACGGGAGAATTTACAACCTATTTACAAGATTATAAAAAAGTGGTTGCTTTAGGTAAAATGGATTCAAACAAAATTATTATCCAATCTGGAATTTACCAAGATGGTATTAAAACTGGTATTTGGAAAACGTTTGATAGAAAAGGAAAACTGACAAAAAAAGTTGATTTTTCTGATGAAGAATCTCATGTCGACACCAAAAAGGAATACTATAAAGAGAGTAAAAACCTAAAGTCTGTTACAGCGTATAATACGTTAAGAGAGGAAGGTACTAAAAAGATGTATTACCCAAATGGCCAATTAAAATTCAGTGCTTCATATAAAAAAGGAAATTTACATGGAGAGATAAAAGAATATTACGAAAGCGGACAATTAGAATCTGTTAGTTATAGAAATGAAGGTGTGAGAACAGGAAATTGGAAAGAGTATAATGAAGCCGGACAAATTGTAAGCGACGATATTTATTCTGGTGATTGTTGTTTTCCTTCAAAAAGAATTGACTATTACTATAGAAATGAAGGGCAACTATCTTCAATAATAATTCAAGAAGATAAACTACTAAATCCATTAAATGAAAATGAATCTTTTTTTGGTACTACTATAAATAAAGATTTCTTCGAAAACGGGCAATTAAGAGAGTTTAAAACTAAAAAGAAGCTCACTTATAACCAATATAGTGAATTGGAAGGATTATATCAGCGCTATTATTCTGATGGTCAATTAGAAGCAGAAGGCCATTATAAAGCGGATAAAAAAGATGGGCTTTGGAGTTATTATAATAGAGATGGTAAGCTAAAACAAAAACAAAATTACAATAAAGGTGAAGCCTTAGGTTCTTTTGAGGAGTACGAGTATTACTACCCAAGTAATATTCTAAAGGAGAGCTTTATTGGTGTGAGTTATAAAGAAGGACGTACGTCCACTTTAATAAGATATCATGAAAATGGAAAAGTTGAAAAAACAGGAAAATATGTGCTTTCTAAATCCGATGGTGCGTGGATAGTATATTTTGAAAACGGAACCATAAAACAAGAAAAATTCTACGAAAAAGGAGAAAAGAAAGGCGTTTGGAAGTTATATAACGAAAAGGGAAAAGTGATAGAGAAAACGAGGTATAAGTAGTATACTCTTAAAACGATGAATATCATTATATAACACTCCAGTTTAAATAATCAATGAAGGTCACCAAAACGCATATAAAAACTAAAATAGATTATAACGTTCAGTTGGAGCCTATTATTCTTGGAGTTATCTTATTAATCATAGGATTATATATTGAATTTTTTAAAACAGAAAGTATCAGTTTTTGGTGGTGCTTTTTAGGTGTTATAGTTGTTTTTTTTGGTCTTTGGAATATTAAAACTTACGAGATTGAAGATGATTTTTTTAAAACTCATCGTTTTTTAGGGCTTATTACAAAAGAGCGTAAATTGAGTACATTGGTAAGTTTTAAAATAAAATCCGTAGATTTTTCAATGTCTAATAGAGCCTTTTTTATTTTGGCTATTTATGCTAAAAGGAGTAACTATTTACGGTTTAGAAAGGTGAAATTAAAATTTTTAGATGGTGCTACAATGCGTATCAATGAAAACTTTATAAAAGGAAATACCTTAAATGAACTCTTACATCACATAAAGAAGCATCTAAAAAAGAATGAACACTAGCGAATATAGATTGGCGCTTTAGGTCACAACATCATTTTACTATTTTTATTTAAAATAAGACTAAAATGAAGTTCATCTTTAAAATCACATATATATTCCTGGTGTTGTTTAGTCTAACAGCTCACGTAATTGAATGTTACCATTACCATACACTAGCGTTTTATAAATTATTTGTAGATAATAAGCAATTGCTTTTTTAGCATATTGTGAAGTATCCTCATTATATAAGCTGTATCTCTTAAAATAATTGTTAACATGAAAAATAAACTAGCATTTACCATACTGGCTATTGGTGTCTTAATAGGCACAGCAATAGGTGTTTATTTTTTAAAAAATCATCAACTTGAAGCACGAGCAGAATTGCTAGAATTAGAGGCTGAAAGGCAGAGCGAAATGTTAAGTACGTTACAAGATGTGCATAAAAATTTTAAACTTTTAAACAATCCAGAATATGCTCAACCCTTTGTAAAAAGTTTAATAGACAGAGGTCTTGTTGAGTTAAGATTTATGGATTTTCATAAAGATAGTAGTGCTTTGAGGAAAATAAATAAGATTATAGTAGAAGATTATGTTGCTCATCTAGATTTAAAATTAGAAAACAAGCGATTAAAAAAACTTTTAGAGAATTACGAAAACCAAAGGTTTAGTCCATGTAATGTGTTTACTGTAGATTTCCCTACGATAATGTATGAAATGCATGAGGCTGAAAAAATAACAAAAGAAGATTTAAGTACTTATAAAATACCATATACTTATACCATAAAAAATAAGCATGATAATTATTTTATAACGGATAATTTTAATGGAAATAAACACTTGGTAATTGTTCAGAATTGGAAAGAACATAGGCTTTTGGCCTATTTAATTTTAAATAAAAATGACGCACCTATTCTTGTTTTTTCTTCTACGATAAAAGGTGATGCCTACTGTGGTGTGCAGTCTAAAATATTTGAAAATGACGTCATAGAAATTAAAGAACACAACTGTGACCAGTCTAAAGAAACGATTACATATCACCAGATAAAATAAAGATAAAACTAATAAAAGATACTATGAATAAACATAAGAACAGAAACAGCATAGTCTATAAAATCCTCAATTTTAGTAATGTTGTTAAACTAGGTGTAATATGCGCTTTCTTTAGCTTCACAACCATTAATGCACAAAGACCAACACTTAAACAAGAATTGATAAATGAATTAAAGTCTAGTAGTTTTGAAGAATTTGTAGTAACTCAAAAAGATTTTATAGATAGGTCACCTTCAATTATAGAAAATGAAACACGGAAACGAGGTTTTATATGTAATGAAGATAATGATCAAGACGAACTAAAATTTACAACTGAAAGTTTTGAGACGACGACTACATTTGATAAACCAAAAGCAGTCTCATTGATTGTTAATATTTCAGAAGACATCTCTTTTCAGCAATCTTTTGGAATGGATGGTTCTATAGTTCAGCTAATTTTAAATGTTGAAAACCTGATGTTATTTGCTAATCAAGAATATTCTAATATAGCTTTTAAAACTACAATTCATAACATTACATATAAAGATGGTTCTAGCTCACAAGATGAAATCGTGTTTAATGACTTAAGTTTCGAAATCGATACAATCAAAGAGATTGTAGAGCTAAAAATGACTTTGACTATAGAATACCCAAAACTCAAAGTCTATAAAATAACTGAAGCTTATCAAAAAATAACGGAAGGAGATGAAAGTATTGAAGTCCGTTTCAAAGAAAATAAAGTTCAGATTATAGTGCCCCAAAAAAACACTGAATTTTTAAGCTTAGATGATTCACAACAAATTGGAGCTATACATAAGTCTAAGAAAAATTTAGAAGTGATCTCTAGTTCTAGTCATCCAGTACTTAGTGATAGCTCAATGAAAGAGTTAAAAGAAACTATAGAAATTATAAAAACTATACAAAATAAAGTAGATACTGAAGAGATTACAACAAAGGCACAACTCATGGAAGCCATGGAGCAGTTACCAGATACTAACTTTGAATACCATTATTATATAAATAACTGTTATTATGGTGATATTGAAGCGGTGTTGTTTTATTGTAATACAAAAGAGAACGAAAGCATTACGGAAGAAGTTATTATTAAGCCTTTTAAATAAAGGATTAAAGGAGCATTAAAGTTACGACTTAGACTATAGTTATGAAGAAATTTACAATCATTTTATTTTTTATAATTTCAATTTCAGCATTAAAAAGTTATGCTCAAATTAAATATATTGTTACTGCAGAAAATGGACTTATTCTAAGAGAAAAGCCAAATTCTAAAGGCGAGAAATTGGGTAAATTACCTTTTGGTGCTCAGGTTCAAATCATTGAGGAAACAGCATACACACAAACGATACAAGATGATGCTAAAGAAATTAAGGGAACTTGGGTAAAAGTAAAGATTGAAAATAAATCTTATTTTATTTCTAACGAAGAATTTGGTTATGTGTTTGATGGTTATTTAAAGAAAAAATCAACAACCATTAAAAATCTTGCGGCTGAAGTTTTTAAACAAAAAGAACTCGAAAATTATACTTTTAGAGCAGAGATGGAACCCTTTTACTTAAGAGGTGATTTTTTTGGAGATAAGACAGATGATCTTATTGTACTACTTAAAAACGATGCAGAGGAAACAAAAATTGCTTTTATTGATTACGGAAAAACGATTAGAGTTTATATTTTAGGATTAGAAAATGATCCATTTAATATAACGGATTACAGTTGGGTTGGCATTTTTGAAAAAGTAGATAGAGGAGAAGCGTTATGGTCTAATTTCGAAGATGATTTTATAGACTACAAAGATGTGCCAGAAAATAAAAAAGTTAAACTGAACTATAACGCTATTTACATGCATGCTTCCGAAAGTTGTGGAGGCGGTTTTGTTTACTGGCAAGATGGAAAATTTAACTGGTTACAACAAGAGTAATAGTAGATAATTACCTTAATATATCAAATTGTAACTATTTATATAATTGGTGAATTTGGCAGTATTTATGAGTGAAAAAAAAGGAGATATTAATAATAGCAACTTAATTCGTAAAGGACTTTATATCTTATTGGGAGGATTTTGTTTAGTCATTATACTCTCAATTGTATTTCAGGAACCCAAAATAATGCTCTTTTATGTTTTTATTTCGTTTGCCTTGGTGTTCATGCTAGTCGGTATTGTTTTTTTGATGAAAAAAGTTAAAATTTTAGGAAGCTCACAGGCTATATTAACTAAAATTCTTAACTCTAGAAAAAGTGGATTACAATCCACTGGTCATAATGTTTTTTACAATCCTATGTATTTTCATATTTTTCTAGTTGTTTTAATACTATTAAATATCATTCTATCTCAATTTAACTTAGCCTCATATAATAACTCTTATTACAATCGGTTTTACGACGATTTAGTTTTTCAATTTAATGCTGCTATTCTATTTAGTATTATAGGAGTTTTAAATCCGTTTTTAAGGATTCCGGAGCGTGTAAAAAGTAACATTAATAATAAAACGTTACATCGTATCCTTAACAATAATGAAGGTTTATTTTATTCAAGGCTGTTAGCATGTATTTTGGTTATTTTATATTTTATTTATAAAGATTGGTTGGTGTTTTCTAATTTTCTACAAGATAATTTAGTCCTTAAAGGTATAGACATTGCTTTGTTGTTCTTTATTTTAAATGTCACTTATCGTATGATTAAATATGCCGATGTATTTGTAGTCGAAAATATATTTAGAGTCATAAAATCGTTTTCAATAGGTATAGCATCATTATTTGTATTAGTTCCTTTAGTACCCATAACAATGTTGTCTATTCATTTTCTCGGTATGGATGATAAGTCTTTTAACTTTGAGCCCATTGCTTTTATTGGTTTTAATCTTATAATGATTTATGTTGAATACAGTTTGAATAAGAATAGAGAACGTGCTGTCTCAGCAGAATAAAAAACCTATGCTCTAATAAGTACTTTAGGCTAATAATAGCCTTATACCATCCGAGTATTAGCTATTGAACTCGTTTTAACAAGTACTTACATTATATCTTACTAATATAAACGCAATGCTAACGAATATAGATTGGCTAATTACTTCTTGTCTAACCTCACATATCTTTACATCAGTATCAATTATAAATTTCTAAACGGATAAAAGATGTATAAGTTAATCTTAATAATTTGCTTAATTACCATAACAAAATTAAGTGCTCAAGACACCTATTTAATGTGGGACGATGTAGAAACCCAACGTTTTGGTAAAGATGTTTTATTTAAAAACGATAATAAATTCTTAGAAGGCGATTACAAAATTGCTGAGAATAGTGGCGCTTATACCGAAGTCAGTTTTAAGAACGGTAAAATGATAGGTGTCAAGAAGGATTTCGATATGTCTGGAAACATAGAACAAGAAATGACTTTTAATGATAAAGGGCAAGCTAACGGAAAAAGCATTTCTTATTATTCAGATGGAAGCATAAATGAAGACTTTAAGTATCAGGATGGTTTAAAGGAAGGCGAATGGAAAACCTATAATAAAAAAGGAGACTTACAGAGAACAGAATCTTATAAAAATGATTTAAAAGAAGGGAAATGGGTGGTGCATTTAAAGGATGCAAGATTAGGAACAAAATTAATTGAAACCACGTTTTACAAAAATGACAAACCAACAGGTTCTTGGTCACAGAAGACTGAAGATGGTCGTATGATTTGGGAGAAAGAATACACAGCAGCCAAAGATTATGTAATGAAAGATTACCATGTTAACGACAAATTAGCGTCAGAAGAAACCTATAAGGATGGTAAGTTAGATGGTGTTAGTATGTATTTTGATTCTTCAAGTATTTTGTTAAGTGAAAAGAAATATGCAGAAGGTTATTTAAAATCTGAAACTAATTTTTATGACAACGGAAATAAAAAAGAAATTGTAGATTCTAAAGATGGTTACAAGGATGGTATTTACAAAAAATATTCTAAAACAGGCGATTTAACATTAGAAGGACAATATAAAATTGGTTATCAAACTGGTGTTTGGACAGCTTATACAAGTGACCAAATGCTTCAAAATACGACCACTTTTGTAGATGGTAAAAAGAATGGTATTTATAAAAGTTACAATGCCGCTGGTAATGTGTATAGTGAAGGTTTATACGCAAAGGATGAAAGAACTGGTTTATGGAAATACTATAAATTAAACGGAAAAATTGAAAAAGAGATAGAATACAAAAACGATAAAATAATCTCTGAAAAAGAATATAATTAGTAGGGTTTAATTTCTAAGTCAAAGCACATCAATTACAGATAATAATAAAGTTGAATTATATAATAATTAATAAGATGAAAAATGTTTTATATGTCGTTATTGCTGTAATAATAGGATGTCTGCTTTTGTCGAGTAGGTTTATTGAAGGTGAAATAATTTGGAAAGAAATTGATGAAGGTTTGTATTATACAACATATAATGCGCCAATAAAGTCGAGCCATAGTGATAGTAAAATAGATGTTTTAAAAATCTCTTCTAAATTATATAATTTCAATTTGTTGAGTGCCAAGGAAAAAGGGGGGAGCTCTAAAACAGCCAAAGATTGGTCTAAGCAAGAAAATCAAATTGCTGTAATAAATGCAGGCATGTATATGGCAGACCATGCTACAAATGTTGGCTATATGAAGAATTTTAACTTTGTAAACAATGGAAGATTAAATAGCGATAATACTGTTGTTGCTTTTAATAGAAAAACGGATAGTGTTCCAGAATTTCAAATCATAGATTTAACCTGTCAAGATTGGGACGTATTAAAAACACAATACAATTCGTTTTCACAATCTATTAGAATGATGGATTGCAACCAGAAAAATAGATGGAGTCAGCAAAGTAAAAAATGGAGTATGGTGGTTATTGGCAAGGATAAAGAAGATAATGTCCTTTTTATATTTTCTCGGTCGCCATATTCGGTGCACGATTTTATTGACATACTCTCTAAATCTTCATTAAACCTACATAATTTAATGTATCTAGAAGGCGGACCAGAAGCTTCTTTTTACCTCAATCATAACAAGACAACCATTGAAAAGATGGGGAGCTATGAAACGGGCTTCAATGAAAATGATAACAACAATCAATTTTGGCCAATACCAAATGTCATTGGTGTTTCAAAAAAATAATTAATTGAAGAACGTTATTTTTAGTTTAAAACTTAAAAATAGTATTTGTAATTATAGGGTTTGCTTTTTACAAATATCTCTATTGAGATACCCAAATGAACTTATAAATGATGTAAATATCATAGAATATCTTTTGAAAATAAACAGAATTAGAGTTAACCTGCTTTTTTTACCTAATCGATAAATAGTGTAAAATTTGCATCACATTTGTACTGCATAAACCATTAACTCTTTATAAATAAAGGACAATTAGATACTGTATTGTAAAGTGAAAAAACTATAAAGTGTTTGTGTTATTATATGTTATAATTTTTTTATAAAAATATTTGTAAAATACCATTTCCCATTATCGGCTTGTTCTGCAGATATATCAAAATGTGTGTGATCTCCTTCAATATTCATTTTATGGCTTTCGCTATTTAACCATGCATTCACTGTCGCTTCAGCTGTAGAAAAACCGTAAGCTACATTTACAGATACCGCAGTTATATCAGCTTCTGCCATTAAAAACTGTTGTCTTTCATAAAAATTATCATGTGATGGTCTAGATTGAACTATCATATAATTAGTGTTGTAAGCTTTTCCTAAAAGTTTTATAGCTTATTAGTTTTTGTATCACTTAAGAATTGAAATTGATTAGGAGCCCATTTTATGTAATGATCATCTCATTATTTAGAATAGGGTTCCTTTCTATATTATATAGTTTGTTGTTCTATTTGCTATACTTAACGTAACGAGGACTTAAAAAACCATGTGACTTCATCTTCTTCAAAGGTAGCCATAGGAATACAACGTAATAGATTATTAAAGTTTTAGATGGATAATCCAAATTTTATTGTTATTTCAAGACTAATGCGATTTTTATTAATTCACATAAATAGATAAAAAAAAAGCTCATATGAAAAATAGGAGCTTTTTTTTATAAACGTTCTACATTATATTCACTCTATTACATAAATATAAGTTGCGTAAGTATATATATGGGTAATAAAATAATTAATGAAAATTTAAACATATACCCAAAGAAGCTAGGCATGTTAATACCGTGATCTTCAGCAATAGACTTCACCATAAAGTTGGGGCCGTTTCCAATATATGTTAATGCGCCAAAGAAAACGGCACTAGTTGCAATAGCTTTTAATATGTTTTCAGCGACGTTAGCGACTAATGGTATACTATCTGCATACGGTATACTAGAAGCTACACTATGAAAAGCCACAGCCGTTGGTGTATTATCTAAAAAGGCACTAAGAAAACCAGTTGCATAATAATATTGCCATGGATCAGTAAGTCCTAAATCTGGCGCATGCTGGCTTAGATAAATAAGTGTTGGTGTCATGGTAATAAATATTCCGATGAAAACCACAGCAACCTCTGCGATTGGTCCCCATGAAAATTTATTACTTTCACGTATTTTTTGAGATGTTGTAAAATAAGCCATTACAGTTAATACAATGAGAACAATTTCTCTTAAATGTTTAAGGAAATAAGACGCGTCTTCTTCAGCCATTGCAGGTATAACATCGTGATTAATTAAAGCCACAGAAAAAACGACTCCTAATAAAAAGATAAAATTAATAGCTCCGGTAATGCGTATCGGTTTTATTTGTCTTTCATCCGCAAGGAGATTTACCTTAGGTTCTTTTTTATAATAGTAAGAATCAAGGAAATAATAAGCTGTAAGAAGTAGTGTTCCTACAAAAGCCCATTCGGGTAAGAGATTAAAGAACCAAGTAAAACTAGCACCTCTTAAGTATAACATTAATAATGGTGGATCACCAAGTGGGGTTAAAAGCCCACCACAATTGGCAACAGCAGCAATAAAAAATAAAATGGTATGTACACTAAACTGTCTTTGTTTATTAATAGATATTACAGGGCGTATTAGTAACATTGCAGCTCCTGTTGTTCCCATAAAAGAAGCTAAAAGAAAACCAATACCCAAAAACAGTGTATTAATCTTTGGTTTAGCTTTAATATCACCACTGAGGTGTATGCCTCCTGTAATAACAAATAAGGACGTTAATAACACTATAAAAGGTAGGTAATCTCCCAAAACTTGATGTTTTAGGTGTTCGGTAAGATCCATATATACTAAATAACCTATAGTAGGTACACTTAGAACTATTGAGACTAATAATTTATTACGATTGTTTTCCCACCATTCCTCTGCAATGAGAGGGCCAATGGCTATGGCTAATAGGATTAAAAAAAATGGGATTGACGGCCAAAGTGGGATTTGTTGAGTCAATTCATGACTATTATTTATTAACAACATATAGTATATTTATTAAACTAGTTAATCTACTACTAATTTAAAAAAAGTTAAACCATTAAGCACGTTGTATTATTTAATTTTTATGTTAATTAATTGCATAATGTGTAGTCTTGTGGTCTTTTTGTTGATGTTTTTAAAAGAGAGTGAGGATAGGCAAATACTTTTAGTTTTTTTTGCTTTTTTAGTGGTTTAAATGGGATTGTAATATCCCTGAAAACAGTTAGAAATATTTACCGCTATTATTTCAACTTTGTATAAAATAAAAAAATACAATTATGGATTTTAAAACAATGTTACAATTACCAGTATTAGATACTAATGCCGTTTTAAAGATAGTTCAAGAAATAGCAGACATAGAAAGAAAAGAAGATAGACCCCATATGCCTAAAGTTTCAATATCTACACATTCAGGTAGTGCTTCTGGTTTTTTTGTAAATCATGATGCCGAAAAGAAAGTTGTTTTATTATGTGATATTTATGATCGTGATGCACAATTTCAATATATAGAAGTACATTCAATTTCTTCGATCTCTTTGAGTAACATTAATAAGTATGGTTACCTTTTATCGGATGGGAAAATTCCTTTCGTACCAAACGCAGATGAAATTCCTACTGTTCTTCAACTTAAAAAAGATATAAAAGCGTTAGAATTAGAAGTTAAAGCAGTTTTAGAAAAAGAAATTTCTATAGTTTATATCCATGAAGGTACTCCCGAAGATCTTGATAAATTTTATGCTTCAAAAATAGTTTCGTTATTAAAAGAAACGCTTTCTAGTATAGCAGCTGATCATTTAGCAAAAGAAGCATTTTCAGAATCTATTTCAACAATAAATTTTAATTTAGGTAGCGAAAATAAATCAAGTTTAGAAAAAGATGTACTTTCGATTACTGTAGATACATCTAAAGGTTTAAAAAGCTTCCCGAAGGCAAAAGGATTACAAACACAAATAGAAAAGCAATTGTAAAAACAAGAATGATATGAAAGAATTAAATGTAATTCAGCGTATAGAATTAAGAATTAAAAAAGACGAACATACAGAAGAGCTATTTAAGCTTTCGCAATGTGATTATAGCTTTTCGTCTACATACTATCCAAACGAAGAACAAGAAAGAGGGGTAGATGTAAATTTATCTGGCGCTATGAGGAACGAGATGAGCACGCTATTTTTAGAATGGTTATCTCATAAACCAGGCGATTGGTCAGGCAGTTTGAAAATTTATTATCAAAACCAAGAAGAACCTGTTGTTAGTTTTGTATTTGATAATGCTATAATTCATAATTACAGTCAGTCATTTTCAGAGAACAATGTACAGTCTCAAGATTATTACTTTAGTGCGATATTAACAGGTGTAGTTTTAAATGATGTAAAACTAAATTAAGCACAACATATTACAATAAAAAAAGCCTTTAAGAGATGAATCTTAAAGGCTTTTTTATTTCAGATATAAAAAAATATTGAAGTATACAAAAAGGGAAAGCGTATTACGTTTTCCCTTTTTGTATTGATACTTAGACGTTATTAAAAAAATATAATTCTATAAGTTGTTTTCTAAATACTCACGAATTGTTAAATCTATAAAATAACCACTGTGGTGCCCTCCCCAACATGCTGTTAATGAAAATACGCCATCTTCTAATTTTAATTCTTTTTTAGCTTCAGCACCTTCGTTTGGGATGCAATAGACTTCAATAGCGTTTATACTTTCTGCGACAGCTTCTTTTCCCATGTCGTCTTTGCAAACTAATTTTAGTCCGTCTGTAAGGCGTTGTAAACATACACTTGGTACAAATTTAATAAAATCCATTTCAAAGGTATCCCAATTGATATTTATTGGTAATTCTTTACCAACAATCTCATTAATTTCTTTTTGGTAATTTCCTAAATATTGGTCTTCTATTGATTTTGCAGCTCTTTTTTCCTGTAATCCCATAATATGTGGTTTTTAGTTTTATTAATATCTCAAAGGTATAGGATGTATTAATAGTAAAAACACCACTATTAAGGGAATGTGCAAACTCACTGAATTCCGTGAGTATTTGCTACGCGTGTTATGCTACATTTATTTTTTTAAACAAAAAAAGTATGAAAATTACAATTATAAGTATTATTTGTATCCTAATTATAGGACTTATTGTTGCAGGTTGTGCAAATTACATCGGAATTCCTAAAAAGAAAGCTGCTGCTAATTTAGAAGAATATTTACAAAAAAAATATAAAGGAAGACTTGCCTTTAGTGATTTAAGCTTGTTTTTCAATGCAGCAACTATGGATCCTAATATGTATGGTATGCTTATTTATGATAAAAATATTCCTGAAATTGAATTTTATACACACCTTAATCTAAAAAACATATTAGAAAACGACACCTTGCCAATGTACCCTACTATAGATTCAATGACTGTTGACGATTTATATAAAGGTGCCGTAAAGCGCTATGAAGCGAGACAAGCTGTTAAAGCCGATTTTAAAAATGAAATTCCTGAAATACATTTTTCTACAGAAATTATTGATTTAAATTTTAAGGCAGATGTAAAACCAAATGAATTGGAAGCTATCGTGGCACGTTTTATAGATCGGTTAAGTCAATCTATAGAAGAGTTAGATTCTGCTTATCAATTTAGTTTACGGATTAGAACAGCGAGTCATCCAGAGGGTTTTATGATCATTCCGTTAGAAGTTGAAGATAGTAAATGGCAAGCCAACCCAATGTTATTGTCCGAAAAAGCAGTTGGTTTTGAAACTTTAAAAACAATGATTCTAAAAAATATACAGGCAAAAATAGAAACACCATACCCTTATTTTAAAATTACTGAAAGCAGCAAAATTTATATGGATAAATCTTCTTTGTCTAGAGGTGCTTGGATACAGTATTTAGAAGATAAAAGAATTGTAAATAATAGAAAAGAGAAATGGAGAAATCCACAGACCGGAATTTATGTTATCTATTTTGATTTAGATACCAAATTTATTTATCGAGGAGAATTGCTAACAGAAGAAAATGATAAAGATTCTTACGTTGAAGAACTAAGACAATTAATAAAAACGGTAGAAGCAGAGGGGATAAGAACAAAATAAATGATCTATTAGTGTAAATAAAAGCGGCTTGAAAGTGGTATTCAAGCCGTTTTTATATTAATCAAATAATCCAGATTCTATAGCGTATTTTACAGCTCCGGTTGTGGTTTTAGAACCTGTTTTTAAAAGAATATTTTTTCGGTGTGTCTCTACGGTATTAACAGAAATAAATAACTTTTCTGAAATTTCTTTAGACGTTAGCTCATCTGCCAAAAGCGCTAATACTTCTTTTTCACGAGGCGAAAGTTCTATGTTTTTATACTTTTTACGTTCAAAAACACTTTCCATATAACGTTGCTTAATCAATTCTGAAAAATATTGTTCATTACCTAAAACGGTACGCACTGCTTTTTGTAACTCTTCTTTACTCGTAAATTTAGGTACAAATCCATCTGCACCTTTCTGAATGACTTTATGTACCGTTCTATGGTTATCTAGCATACTCAGCATTATAATTTTTACACTCGTATGTTTTTTCTTAATCTCGGTAAGTAACTCTATGCCGTCCATTTTTGGCATACTAATATCACTTATAATTAAACCAATTTCAAACTGATTGAGTAATCTAATTACTTGTTTGCCTTCGGTAGCTAAATGTATCTCACCAATTTCTTCCATATCGCTTAATATGGTATTTATGCCTTCTAAAAACATAAGATGATCGTCTGCTATAATGATGTTTGTTTTCTTCAAAATCTTTAAATTATAGGAATATTTATGGTAATCGATGTTCCGTTACCAGGACTACTATCAATATCTAAATCACCTTCAACTTTGTGTAAACGTTCTTTAATATTACGAAGTCCTATACCTTGTTTTTTATTCTTTTTAAAGCCTTTACCATTGTCATTTATTACAATATTTAAATGGTCTTCATGCTTGGTCAATTGTACGTCTGCATGTGTAGCCTCTGCATGTTTTAAAATATTATTTATAAGTTCTTGCACAATACGATAAGCATCTGCAAGAAGTAATTCTGGTAATTGATCGATTTCTTCTTCAGGAAAAAAGAAAGTCTGAATTTCAATAGATGATTTTGTTGAGATTTGATCAATAAAATCATTTAAGAAACTGGTAAATCCTATTTTCGAGAAAGAGAGAGGATGTAGTTGATGAGAAAGACTACGTACATCTACACAAGCACTACTTATAGCTTTTGCTATTCTATTTGATTGTGATTGATCGTGATTACTTTCAACATAATGTTCAAAAGCTATTTTTATTCCTGCTAAATCACTTCCTATGCCATCATGTATTTCTCGTGCTAATCTAGAGCGTTCTTCATCCTGGCCTTCTTGGTAACGTTCAATAACAGATAGCTTATGATCCTTCATCATTTCACTAATCTTTTGCTTGGCATTTTCTTCCTGTTGTAGGCTTAATTCTTTTTGCACACGCAAACGTTGAAGATAGAAAAGTCTTAAAATTATTAAGGTTAGTAACACCAGGCCAAACCCAGCAATAAGCACATTTCTAATTAATTTTTGTCGTTTTACAGTCAGTTCTACTTTTTGTAACTCGGCATCACTTAATTTTTGCTCTTTTTCTAAAAGTTGAATGCGGGTTTCCTTTAATTCGGTTTCATAACGTTCTTGAATGTTAGCGACATATTTTTCTTTGTCTAGTGAGTTTTGTTCTTCTCCAGTAATAACACCTTTTTGATAAAATTTTAAAGCATTTTCGTAATCGCCATCTTCTTCGTAAAGTTGTGCTAAATTTTTATAAATATCAGAATTATAAAGCTGAAGCGATTGGTTTTGGCCTATAGATAAGGCTTTTACAAAGGCTGCAATAGCTTCTTTTCTATGTCCTAATTTACTTTCGCATAATCCTAAATCATTTAATACAATAACAAGATCTGAATTAAATTTAAGGGCTTCTAAAAGCGACATTGTTTTGCGTAAAGCAATCACTGCTTCTTTACAACGGCCTTCTTCAACAAGCATTTGCGAAAGGTTAATATTAACATAAGCAATTACGGCTTTATTACCTTCTTTTTCTCTGTAGCCTAAAACCGTTTGGTAATGTTCTCTTGCTTGGTCAAATTTCCCTTCTTCTTTTAAAATATTAGCAAAATTAAATAAGGTAGTAAGTACCCCATCATCATCGCCCAACTCTCTGTAAAGATTTGCTGCACGATCTAAGTTTTCTGCGGCTTTTTTATATTCTTTTTGAAGTAAATAAAGTGTTGCTATATTTTGATAGGCATTGGATTCTTGTACTTTATTCTTTGTTAGTTTAGCATAATTTAAACACTGAATAAAACTATCCATAGCTTCAGGATATTGCCCTAGGTTTTTGTAGCCTAAGGCTAATATATTATAGCAAGCAGCTAATCCTTTTTCAACTTTAACAGCTTTAAGTAAGGTAATTGCTTCGGTAGTGTACGTTATAGTACTTTTATAATCGCCTGAAATATTTCCTAAATTTCCTAAAGCATACAAGGCGCGAGCCACTTGTAAGTCCATTTCTAAAGCTTTACTTTCTTCTAACCATTTTAAAGCTGCTTTTTTAGCGACTTGTGGGCTTTTATATAGATTATTACTGTAAACAATAGAAAGTGAGTCTATTTTTGATGTATTCTGTGTTGTTTGTGCAACAACGACATTAAATACGTTCAAAAAAAAGAATAAAATAAGTAGGTTATATTTTGAGTGAATTTTCATTTGACGAGCGAAATTAATGACTTTTAAACGAAATAGTCAGCTCTTATTCTAGTTTTCATTTCATTTAACATTTCTAGCTCTCCGTTTTCAAATTCTATATTTCGTTTAGAAATGCTTTCTAGTAAATTATGTTGAAGAAAGATATCCTCTTTATGATGTTTTTGTGCAATTTCTAAATGCTCTAATAGGGCCGTTTCAGACGGATTGTCTTTACTTAAATACATGGCATTGTATTTTGTGTAATCTTCTACATTATCCAAACCTTTAGCCATGTTTTTTATAGCTCTTAACATGACATGATATTGGTCTTTTGGGAAATTAATAAATGTTTTTTCAGGATAACTTTGCAATAGATTTTCATACGCAATTTTAGCATCTTTATATCTTTTATCTTGTTGTAAAGTATTGGCATAATCAAAATCTAGTTGCCAATCTCTGGCTTCTGGAACCTCTTTTTTGATGGTTTCACAAAGGGTAATAGTTGTTTTATTATCAAAACCTGCTGTTAAACAATCTAAGGCTAATTTTAAATAACAGGCTTTGTTAGTTGAAAGCTCTGCTGCCATTTTTAAAGATTCTGCCCCAGCAGTATTATCTCTTAACATCCATTGAATGAATCCGTTATTTCTGTATTCACTGAATGTTGTTGGGTTATCTATTAAATCATCGGCAGTGGCTTTACCTAATTTTTCTGGGTGTTCCAGAAACGTATAATAACAAATCCATTGAAAAACAGGTTTTAATTCTGTCGGTAACTGCTCTTGCTCAAAATTATAGATGGCGTATTTATGACATTCTTCGTAATCTCCCATTTCTACAAGTACTTCAATACACATATTCATTGTACTAAAATAATCCGAATCATCATCCTCATAAAAGTTGATTTCTTCTTGCATATCTTCAAAAAAGGCCGTGTAATTATGGTTTATTCTATGAATATTCATTCGTAAATTATACAACCAAGGCGCAAAAGAATGTTTTGGTAACGGAAAATCTGCAAGCGCTTCATTAATCACCTCTAGCGCTTCATCAAATCTATGTAATCTAAATAATGCTCGTGCTTGAAAAAATAAGGTTTTAAGCGTTGGTGTTTCTCTGCGATGAAACTGTACAACGATATCTAAAATACCTTGCCAGCTTTCTATTCTACCATTAACCTCTAGTAAATATTGTAAATATTCACTCATTCTTAATCCGTTTCTAAAAGCCTCGTGGTAGGCAGCTCCTGTTTGGTTATAGTCTTTGTCAAGGAAATAAGATTTTGCTTTTAGAACATGAAGTAACGGGTTTTTAGGGTTTAAAGCTAAACCGCGTTCTACACAAGCCTCAATAGTTGGTTTGTGTTTTGTATGATAATATCCTGCATTTCCTATCAACACATATTGATGCTGTGCCGATTGCCAACCAGAGTTTGCTAAGGCTTTCATATAGGTTTGATACTCCTCAAAATTGCTGTAGTTTTCCTCTGGAAATTCCGGTTCAGGCGGTGTTGCTACTATTTGAGATACAAAATCATATCTCATAAAATTCTTAGCAAAATCAGCTAATAATAAGCGTGTGTGATCTGTTAAATCGAAATGTTTCCATTCTTTATCCCATAGCTTTTTTATTTCTGCCGACCATTTTGACCAAATCTCGACTTGTATCATTGCTAGGTTTTTACCAGCTTGATCTAAACGATCATCTAATTGTAAGCCTTTTAGAACCGTTTTATTATGGGTAGCCGATGCTAAATCTAATAATTCAAAACAATCTGCTTCTTCGGAAGATGCGCATAACTGTTCTAACTGAGCCGATTGAATATCCCAAAGTAATAAACGTGCTTCTGTTAACGCAGGATAACATTCTAAAACATATTTAAGCGTGATAATAGCTTCTTCAAATCGTTTGTCTTCTTGAAGTTTTAACGCGTAATGGATATGTAAGGTTTCATTATATGAATACGTCATTAATGCCGTTTCATATACCCATTCTTTACACTCTTTATAGTAACTACAAACATATTCGTAATCGGAAGGTAATACTTCATTTATATCTATTAAAGCTTGTAAATAAGACTCCATAACGTCCATATTCATTTCTTCAAAAGCACCAAGATAAAGCATGTAAATACGATAATATCTGGCATTATCGGCAAGATTGTTATCTCCTAATACGTCAAAATTTTCTTGAATATTGCTTATTACAGATTGTAAAGGCGCATAAAGGTTAGCTTTATAAAGTGCTTCTGCATGCTCAATTTGTTTTATAACTTCTCTTCTTGTTAAACTCATTTTTTCCATGTTTTAAACCAGTCGGCATGTTCTATATGTAAACGTTGGTAGCAGTCCCAAAGCGTCGCTGTTCCTGGGAATTTACTCACATCTTGTTCTGTTGCTCCTAAAGCGTATTCGTCTCCTAAACATACGTTACGATGAAAATCACTCCAACTAGAAAAGGTCGATTTTATAGTGTCGTTAGCTTCTTCTAGACGTAAAATCATTTCATCTGTATTTATAAAACCTAATACGTGACCTAAACGCATTTGAAAAATATAAAAGGCCATTTCGTACCCCATAAGTTTTTCTTTTTTTAGACTAAAACGGTATTTCCATACCATTTTATAAATGCCTTTGGTTCTTGGGCTTTCTTCGGCATTATATTTGGCATCAAAATCGGTTGTGGTAATCATACGAAACTCTGAAGCCAATTTTTCAAAATTATGAGATACCATTTGTCCGTTTTCATAGCGTTGTAAACTATTGCGTAAGTGCAAACCAGATTTTATGCCAAATAAACTTAAAAGGCGTTTGGCTTGCTTTACATGCATTTGGTTTTCTAAATCGAAACCAGACCAACTTGTTAAATCTGCGTTTTTATAATTTTTCTTTAAAATCAAGGCCGATAAATTTAATTGGTCTTGTATTTCGGGTGTGATCTCTTGTGTCATTTTCTAAGCGTTTAAATCATCAACGACTTGTAATAAAGCCGTCGTTAAATCTTCTGAATAGGCTCCAGATTTTGCCATTGCCTGTAATCCCATACCGTATGAAGGTGCCATTTGAGTGCCTTTTACTAAGTGTATAAATAAACTTCGGCAAAGATTTCCGTAGGTTTCTTGTGCTGTTCCTGGCGCTAAATTGGTGTCTAGCAAAGTCATATAAAGTGCTTGCCCCATTCGTACTTGTATTGCTGTTTCATCATCAAGTAACCAGGTTTTAAATTCTTCTATTTTTTCATCCAAAGGCTGTAAAAGTTCGGTGTCGTAACTTCCATTTTCACTATAATGTTCTAGATTATTAAGCACAGCATCTACATATTTTTGATTGATCTCAGTAACTTCCATTTCAATTGTAATGGTTTGAGAATTATTAACAGCTGTGGGTGTTTCTGTGGTTGTTTCTTCTGTAAAATGAAAATTATAAAAAGCTTTAATAGCAGTTACTAATTCTGTTTGATCATTAAAATCGGCTATTGTACTTTGACTATAATCAGAAAGAAACTTAGTGGTGTTTACGTTTAGTTTATCTTTTTTTAATTCACTTAGAAAATCAGTTAAATACACTTCAATTTCTGTTGAAATTTCAGCTAAAGCGACATTTTCAGAAGTTTTAATTTTGCATTTTTTATGAAAAGTGATGATACGATTGATCGCCTTATCTAAGAAATAACTGGTGTCATCTTCACGATCATTAAAATAGGTAGCTGTCCTTACGCCTTGGGTTGTTAAAAGATTAGAAACCCAAACGGCTTCTTGTCTAGAACTGTAATAAAAATCGCCTAAATAATTAAACCACGCTTGAATAATATTTAGTTCTAACGGACGCGCTTCATTGATATAATGTCCGCCAGCAAACGTGTTACAAATTTTGGCCACACAAGCATCAATACTTTTAAGAGCGCCAATTTCGTTTACACGAGAATAATTTCCTGGTTCCGCACATAACGTAATGAGCGTTTTTGTGATTAAAGGCAGGTTTTGTTTTCTAATATCATCTCTAACATCTCTGGTAGAATAGGCCATTTCTAACAAATACAATTGTAAAATCTCTTGTTGTTCTGCGTTGTATAAATTAAATAATTCCTCGCGAGCATCGTAAAACGTACGAACTAAAAACTGATTTAATGGATTTTTAATACTTTCTTTAGTAAAACCATGAAGAAACCCCTTTAAGTTATCTTTAGTTTGAAAAACGTTTTTAATTAAAAATTCACCCGTCATTTGAAAATCCTTATGATCAAAACGCATTATAGGAAGTTTGCCTTGGCGTTCTTCAATCAATAGATCTGAAAAAATGGTATTGTATGTTTCTGTTTGGTTTTTAATACCTGTTTCTGGATGGCATGTATTAAACCAAAACGGAATGCATTGCAGCGGAAGTGCTTCTGCTGTATTTTCTGTGAAAATGAGTTTGCCATAATCTTTAAAAGCTTCCGTATAAAAATTACTTCCGCCATCGGCAGTTAACCAATCTATAAATCTTAAATAGCAAACGTCTAATTGTTCTTGTGGTATGTTTTTATCACGATTATTAAATAATAAGGTATCGCCAGCATCCCAAACTTTAGGACCTAAAGCAGCAATTAATGGGTAGAAACCTTCAGCCGTTTTTAAATTAAGTAATTCTAAACTTTTAACGTCTCCAAAAATCAAGCGTTCTTTTATCGCTTTATGTGCTTCATAAATAACTTCTAAGCTATTATAATAATAGGCTGCTAAATCTGTGGTAAACCAAGGCAACATTAAATCGTAAGCACCAGTAACGTATACGCGACCGACGGGTAATATACGATGAAATTGAGTGATGAATTTACTCCAATCATTCTCAAAAAAATGCTGAACAAAATCGTTGTTTATTTTGAACGGAAGTTTAGTAATCGTTTTATCTGACTGGACAACGGAATATGTTTCGTTTAAAATTTGATATCTAATACAAAACTGAATTAAAAAATCGGAACTCAATACATCTCGAATATCAAAAATCCGGTCGATTAAAAAGCGGGCGATAGGAAGAGAGGCTTCCGATTCGCTTTGTACGAGCATTTTTAAAACCTGAAAAATTTGTGTTTTTAAATCTTCAGAAACGGCATCGGTTTGTAAATAACTTAGACTAAAATTTAAAAACTCGACGAGCTTATTCGTGCTTTTTTCATCAGGAAATAATCCTTTTTGTAATAGTGGGTACCAAGACCCAACAAGCTCTAAACCTTCCTGTTCATTGGCAAAAACCTTAGGGTGAAAATAGAGGTGTTGTGCTGTGTTTTTAGTAAATTCAGCTGTTACACCGTTTAAATTACTACTATTTACAGCATTTTTATAAACATCGGTATCTGTAGCGTCCATTATCTCTAAAACTTGAAGCATTGCTTTTACTTCAGGTGGAGCTAATGATTCTAACTTTAATTTTGGTACTATTTTTTCTTTAAAAATCGCAGACATGTGCTGGGTATTATTCAAATTATATTGTAATGTGTTTTATTCTTTTTAGGATGATTTTATTCGACATAAAACCATTCGTTTTCTTCAATTTCGCCTTCGTTACCCATTAAACTTTTCAAGAAGGTATTTAAATCTTCGGCTTCAATATATCCAATTTCTTGATCTGCACCATAACGAATAATTTGTCCGGCTTTTCCTTTTGTATTTGGTGCAAAATCGAAAGCTAAAAAATTACCATTTTGTAAATCGAAAAACGGAATCCAATAGGGTGTGGTGTACATTAACAAGGCTTTACCTTGGTTGGTTGAGTAGGTGTCTAACAGGTCTTCTTGCGTCCATTCATCGTAAATATCTTTCCATTGTTTCCATTCTTTATATATAGCTTCTGCGCCCATTATAGCACATCTATCAATACCATTATGCAACGTTAAGTATTCTTTTATTATTGTAGGAAAAGGAAAACCGGCCTCTTTTTCAAATTGAGCAAAAATGGCATCATTGTTAATTGGTGGCTTTAACTTTAATCTTTTTTCTGTAATTAAAGCGATAAAAGATTGTGTAACCTCTTTCATATTAATTTCAGCTTCTAACTGAATAAAAGGTTTTAAGAAATCGGCTTTTTCTTTTGCTAATTGTTCTGCTATAAATTGATTAGGAATAAATTCATTAATAAAAGCACCTGTGTTGTCTTGAAACGTAATATCTTTAAAATTAGAAACAGGCTGAGAACTATACAAACTCGTACTAAAGTTATAAACAGATTCTACAAAATTTTTAACGACGTCATCACTTCTAAAACGCTGAATATTTATAAACCATGCTTTAAATAGTGGCGTATTTTCTATTTCAAAAGTAGCAACAGTTCTGTCTTCTAAAAATCCAATTCCGTAAAATTTGGTATTAAATTTATAATCTGGTGTAATAAGTGATAGTTTGAATAATTTTTTCCCAGAGCGGGTTTCAATAGCCTCTAAAAGTGCATCTCTAAACGTAAAAGAATTCTTGTAATGTTTTGGATCTTCAAGAGTTGGAAGTGTCTCTATTTTGATAGGTTCAAAATTGAAATCATCCCATTTTAATAATTTGAAATCTTCTGAATACGTTACGTAATTATTCATGTTTTCTTAATTTTTGGCAATGCTAAAGTACTCTAGAAAACTAAAATTTTTATCCCTGAAACTAGTGATTTTATAAAAATGAAGGTATTGGTTTAAAACCTAATCTTACTTTTTAAAATGTCTTCTAATAATGGAAATTGTGTTGGTTCAATTTGACTGACCTGAATTCTTATCTTTTTTTCTTTTTCATTCGGGGTTTGATAGGTGATAATCATAACCTTTCTCTCAACAACATAAGATTTAAGGGCACTATAAGACACCTCTTTTTTACCTATAATTCCGGCTTGAAATACAAAGTGATGTTCTGAAAATTTAAACACTTTAAGGTTTTTGTTGAAGGCATATAGACTAAAAAATATTATACAAAATGCTATTGGAAAGACTATTTCTATTGATGTCGCTTGTAGAGTTATTAGGCTTAGTCCTATCATAAATAGTGCAAAAATCAAAGGTTTGTTTTTTGCTTTAGAACTTAGTTCAATTTCAGATTTAGTGTTTGTTTTGTTCATACGTTATAATATATCTTCTTAGATATTTTTATTATGGTTTTATAAAATCAATTTTGAAGTTTCTCTATGCATTCTCGTCTAGGGCCGTAACTTCCGTGAACAGATTTGAATGTTGTATCTAATTTTTGAAGTAAATTCTCGTAAGAAAAACCAGGTAACTGGTCGAGACAGGTAATCATTACATGCTTTTGAGGTTTTAAATCTTGATGATGAATGGCATCAGAACTTAAAGCATAATTAAGTAATTCTGGATCTAAAGCTTGTGTTCTAAACTCCCCTTGAAACTCGTTAGTTACATTCGCTTCATTTTCATTATTCTGAAGTGAAACAGGTTTTGTGTTAGACATTGGTCCGTTGCCATGTCGTGTTTGGTAACAGCGCGTTATGTAATAAATATCTATTTCTACTTCAGCTTTTAAATGTGTTTTTATAAGCTGAATAGCGTTTTTAGAAGTGGTATAACTCCACGTGGTATGCGGATGAAAACCATGTTGTGTATCTAATAAAATACCTTGACTGCCTTCAAAAATAAAATGCTCGAATGTTGTTTTTAATTCTGAAAGAGAGGTTAAACTATAATACTTTTTAATATCTAAACAACTGTCAGTAAAATAATCTTCGTTGTAATCTTTAAGTTCGTTTTTGTAATAATCTTGAATCGATTTTGGCTGACTTTCTAGTTTCGTTTCATAATACAATTTTATACTTTCTAAACGTTGTTTTAAAATCCATTGAAATTGTAAGTCGTTAGCATAAAGATATACTTCTGCTTTATTTCTAGCGATGGTTGTACCGAAACCCAATCCGCAAGAGCCGTGATTTTGTTGTTTTTCAATCGCTCTATTATAAGCAATATCGTAAAACGTAGTAATCATCGCCAATGGATGAAAATACAATTTTGGTTTATAGGTTTTTAAGAAATCACCTTCGTCTAAAATGGCAGGAGGAAATAGGGTAGTGTGCTCCGAATAATACGTTGGTACACCCAATAAAGTCCCAGAACCAAAATTACTAAACGTATGGGTAAGTGTGTCTGTACTTACGGTATGTCCAATTTGGTGACCTCCTGAAAACCGAACCACTACACTTTCTTTAGGATTTTGTGATGCCAGAAAATCGGTCGTTAACCCTTTTCCAGCATCACCAAAACCTAAATCTATAACCAAACTACACTTTGTCATTTATAGCATGTTTTCTACTTCTGTAGTGTCAGAAGACGTATTTGTTTTAGCATTATACGGTTTATGATTTTGAATCACCACCTCTGCAATACGTTTTGCTACGGTTTTAAAATCAGGAACTTCTATAAAGTTTTCTCCCAAAAGTGCCTTCCAATTACCTTTACGACTATCTTGTTTTGCCCAATCATTATGCTCTAAATGCATATGGAAAACATTATATTTTTCTTGTGCTTCTGCAATAATAGCTTCTGTAGTTATGGTTTCTGCTTCATTTGTACAGGTATATCTTTTAATGATTTCTGCAGGAATGGTAGGAAAAACAGGTTCATCTCCAATGGTGAATAAAAAACCTTTTTGCTGTCTTTTTTCCCAACAATCAATAGCGGTATGACGTGCAGCAAACAAATGCGCTAAGTTGTAACCTTCTTGATTGTTTCCGCCACCGCCACCTTCTAAATAGACGCGTGTTAACCAACGGTCTAACAATTCTGCAGACGATTCAAATTGTCCAACTTGTAAAGGTGCACTATCATAAATAAAATCTCCAATCCCTAAAAATAGTACTTGCGGATCTTCAATTCCGGCTTCCATTAAAGAACCTATAAGGTCTGGTAAGGCTTCTTTTACAATATGTTCTGGCACAAACCCCATACTTCCAGTCACATCTAAAGCGACAATAATAGATACTGTTTCAGGATGTTCTTCAGAATCTCTCGATTCTCTTACGACTGCTTTTGTAGGATCCATTTCTGGATCTATGTGTCTGGATGTAAATATTTCTTCTCTAGACTTGTTACCATAGTCTTTCATTTTTCGTAAACGCTTATAGGCGTCGTTACTAAATCTTCCTCCTCCCATAATTATAGTTCATTTATTATTCCGCCAAATAAGTGTGTATAGCGCTTTTTGGCTAATTCTAATTTAATTTCAAAATTTCTAATTTTCACTGACATTTCTAAGTCTTTGGCTACATAATCTTTGGCATCAAAATCTGAAGCTAAGACCAAACTATTTGCATCTGTAGGGCTCATATCTAGCATATTTTCTTGCTCACGTTTTAAACGTTTTAAAGACAAAGCTAAATCTTCTGTTTCGCGTTTGTACATGAGTTGTGCATCTTCTGCAATAGCATTGGCACGATCATCTCTTATTTTTTCGTTGTTACGTTTTAAGGATTCTAAAAACGCAGCACTTTTAACTTGGTCTTCCATAAAAAAGGTTTTAAGCAAAGTTAAAAGAAGCTATTGTTTTTTTTATCCCTGATAACCGTGATATTGTTTTGAGCTTTCTTATTCCGAATAAAAAATCACGGAAAACAGCCATTTAAACTCTTAAGGATGTTGTTATCTTTGGTCTTTTAAAAGCATGTAATTATGACGACAATACATTTATCTTCAACAGGTTTAAAAATTAATTTAGTGTCTATAGAATTTCCAGTTTCAATAGAAACTTTAAAAGATGGTTTAGATGCGAATTACAGAAGTGTAAAACTAAAAGAGAATACCATTTTTACTTGGGATGATTTAGGGATTTTAGGCTATTCAGGCGATGGAGAACATATCGATTCTCTAACGTTAGAGTTAGAACTTGATGCTTTCGATTTTTGTCCGAAAACCAAGTTCTCTGGAACATTTTATTTTAATGATGAAGAGATTATAAATTATTATAAAACGCATAAAGCAGAGCATATTGCGCTTTTTGAAGGTGATGATTGTGGTGCTTTAGTACTGAATAATATGAGTGCTTGGTTTGATGTTAATGATAACCGTATTAGTGCCATTGAAATAAGTACTTATGAAATTTATAACCGTTGGGAAGGTATTCCGGAAGATAAGTACAGTATTAAACCACTGAATGAAGAAGAAATCACCTTTGTAGATTTTGGATTTAAACTGTCAATTATTGAAGAACTGATGTATGTTAAAGGATTATTAAAACCTCTATTTGATATACACGAATTTGCAAGATGGTATAAAGAACGTGACATTGATATTAATGAAGAAGGCTACGAGCCGATTGCAGAAGTAGAGCAATATTTTAAAGATTTACCCATCCCAAAACGTTTAGCTTCAGAAATCACGGAGATTTATCAAGATGGTGGAAACGATATTTATATGAATTTATCTCCATTTTCAGGTGGGGCAGTAGAATATTGGGATATAGAATCTGCAGAAGATGCTAAACAGTTTCCTAATTTAAAAAAAGCAACATTATGTTATGCTAAAGATTGTGTTTATGATGAGTTTTCAGCACTAGGAATTGATGCAGAATCGTTATAGAATATTAATAAATTAAAGCCTATGATTCAAGATTTATATCAAAAAGCCATACAATTTGCAGGAGAAAAACATCACAATCAAAAGGTGCCAGGAAGTAATTCAAATTATGTATTGCATCTCTCTAATGTGGCGATGGAAGTTTTAATGGCTTATCAAAACGAACCAGATTTTAATTTGGCTTTAGCCATACAAATAGCATTATTACACGATACGCTTGAAGATACTGATACGAGTTTTAATGATATAGAAGCTACATTTGGTCTTAGTATAGCCGAGGGAGTGCAAGCGTTAACTAAAAATAATACCATTCCGATTAAAAGCGAGCGTATGCTTGATAGTTTAAATCGAATAAATAGTTTAGAGAAAGAAGTTGGTCTTGTAAAATTGGCAGATAGGATTACAAATTTACAGCAACCCCCAAGCTTATGGAATCCTGAAAAGATAAAAGCTTATCACGAAGAAGCCATTTTGATTGCATTTAAACTTCAAGATAAAAATAACTATTTAAATGTCAGGCTTCAATTTAAAATTGATGATTATGCAAAGTATGTTCATTAGGCGTGAGAGGCTTTTTTTAGTAACGAAAAAATGAAACAGGCTAAATTCAGTAAAAATAAATATCACTAGTTTCAGGGATAAAACAAAAAAGTATTAATTCTAATTTTGTCTTGTAAAATAAAAACAACAAGATAATGGGATTAGCAATTACAAGCGGAATATTAGTAGATTTCAAGGAAAATGAACCAGAAGGTTACGAAGCTTATCAAACATACTTCAACAATATAAATATAATATTGGCAAAGAATAATGTAACACCTCACCAAGAACCAGATGTTTTAGAAAGGGCACCTCTATCCTCAGGCGGTTTTCCTTATAGTTTTTTACATTATTTAAGACGTTTTGCTGCACATGTATGGGAGAATGAAGGTAATGATAATTGGAAGCCAATACTTTTTTCACAAGATGAAGAGCCTGGTGCAGATTCTATTTTAGAAGACCACTATTCTTATATGTCTAGTCATCTTTTAACACATTCAGATTCAGAAGGTTTTTATATTCCTGTAGAATTACCAGAAATTCTTTTTGACAATGATGAAGCACCCGTTCCTGGGGCAATGATTGGTTCTTCTTACGATCTTTTAAGGGAATTAAAAAGTCTTTCAAAACATTTAGGAATTACATTAAACGAAGATGATATTGTCTCAAATTTACCAGAATTGAATGAGAAAATTCAAGCTAAAGGTGATTTTTGGGTAGAGACATTGGTTTGTGCTACACTTTTAGATGCTTCAAAATTTAGCATCACTAACAACACAGCTATCGTTTTTAATTAAATAGAAACGCTTTAAACTAAAGATATTTCTAAGTAAAAAGGACAAATGGAGTTAACAAGTAAAAATATAGAAAACACTAAACAAGACTGGAATACTTTAGGAAGTAAATATGCTTCTGATGTAAATAAAATGGTTGCCTTTGGTGAAACTAACGGATGGGAAAATTGGAAAGGGGAAGAACCTAAAGATGAAAGAGGTCATTTGGCAGATATGGTCTATCAACTTTTAAAAGAAGCTAACAAAAATGATACGGTTGCTCAATTTAGAACAGATTTTCCACCCGCACACACGCCTTTTGTTCAATTTATGAAAGAAAAAGGACAAAGTGTAGAGCAATTACATTTTATAGATCATCAGAAAATTGTTTTTTTAACCGGAGCAGCTTATCAAAAAAGGCAAGCTTATCTTCTTAAAGACGGTGAGACTTTAGAGCTTGATTCATCTATTAAAGCCATAGGGAAATCAAAACAACATAATGTTTTTGCCATTGCCGCAAATAATACTATTGTAACGACACAAGGTTGGGAAGGTGAAATTATAGCAACTTTTACTTTAGATGAAGCTAAAAATATAGGGATTACAGAATTGATTCCTTTTAACGACGGACTTAAAGTTCTTTTAGTATCATCAGACGGTATTTACATTATTTCTAATGATACTGAAAATTTAATTCATCCTTTACCAGACCCAGAAGATGATGAGTGGGAGCCTTATTTGGATATGGAAAATGCAACGCTTTCTAATGATAATAAATATATCGTTGTGGGCGATCAGTGTTACGATCATAGAATTTTAGATCAGAATGGTACTGAAATTGGGGAAATTGGTCCGCAATCTGATTACCCCGATTTTTGTCTTTTTTCTAAAGACGATAAACAGTTAATTACAAATTCGTGTCACTTTTATAACGGTATAACTATTGGTGTAGATACTTCAAGTTTAAAAAACCTTAGTATACCTGCTTATGACGGAAGTGAAGATTGTACAACTATAGATTCGGAAATGAGAGTTTATTGCGGCGTTTCTACTTCGGAATTCTATATTTTAGGAGATGCATTCGGGTATATTAGAGCTGTAGATACCGCTGGGAATTGTATTTGGAGATATTTTTTAGGATCTACAATTACAGGTATTACCATTTCTGAAGATGAAAAGACGCTGTGGGTTGGTTCTGCTTCAGGAATGCTTCATAAACTACAACTAGAAAAAGGGCTTAGAGATAAACACACTATAGGGACTGGTAATCATTACGAAGAATTTAGGCTTGTTTTATGGAAAGATGAACCTATAATGAAATGGTAAAAAGGAATCCATAATTATTTCACTTTACTAATCGTATTTAGAGAAAAAAGCACGTCTATAAAAGCGTGCTTTTTTTGTTGTTTATTAGTTAGAAAATAAAACAACCTGAATTCAGTATGTATAAATCTCACTAGTTTCAGGGATAAAATAATAGAGTGTTAGTTCTAATTTTGAACTGTAAAACAAACACATTCAAAAATGAAAAATACTCTACTTTATTTCACGTTAATATTAGGCCTATTTTCTTCTTGTAGCAAAAAAAGTTATACAGCTTTATATAAAGAAGGTAGTACATTAACAGCTAATGAAACTCAATATCATTTGTCTAAAAACCTTTTAAAACTAGAGGTGATTTATACGCTAAATGAACCAAGAGTTTCTATAAATGGAATAGATCAAGCATTAACATCAAGTTCTACTAAAGTTACGATTGAAGATCCTATTAAAATCACAAAACTTTTAGTTGCAGATCAGTCACAAACATTTGTGGTTACCGGAAAGCAATTGTCCGAAACCTCATTTGTAAATACGGGAATAAATGGAAAAAACAGTATTCAAAAACAAACCATAAGTATTCCTTCTTCAGAAATAATGGCACGTAATACATTGCCAGTAGCTTCGCTTACAGATTCTAATATTGAAGCAGAAGCATATTCTGCAATTTTAGAAATGAACGATAAATTAGATAAGATTACGACTAAAGATGAGGCAGAATTAGCTTTGAATTTAATCTCTTTCTATAAAAGCCAGTTCAAAATGTTAAATGAAGATTTTAAGCCTTACGTTAAAAAATCGAAAATAAAATACACTGTAATTATAGATCCAACAGCATTATATTCTGAAGAAAATCGTTGGTCTAATACTAAAGATGATAAGATTTATCATACCATTTATCCAAAGCATATTTTTGAAAGTAAAGGTGTGTTAAAGGATATTTTAACATTAGAAATTCCAAAACCAGAAGCTTCGCTAGCATCTCAGTTAGAAATAGAAGAAGGTATAGAAGGTGTTGTTTATCGTAGTCCATCTACAGTGAATTTTACCTTATCGCTGAAAGATGTTTTTGTTGCATCAGATTCTTTAGCATTAGCGCAGTCCGGAACTGTTAAAACAATTTCAATTAAAGATTTAGAAAATAACGAAGGCGTAGCAATACAATTATTTAAGTCTAAAAATTTAGAAAACACTCAAGAATTTCAAGAAAAAATAGAGCCATTAGATTTTGATTATAATGATACTATAGAATCATCACAAGAAGTAATTAAAAGTGAGTACGAAGAAAAATTAAAAAATATAGATTTACTTGTTAAAGGACTCGAAAAACGTATAGCTGAACTATAAGAGCTCTTGTGAAATTGAATATCACTGAAAACAGTTAGGTGAAAAAGGACGTAAAGTTTCATCTTTGTAAGATGCATGTTTGGAAATTATTCTTTGATAGCACAATCTTATGACTGCGAAAATTTTGATGATACCACGATGTTTGGATAAAAAGTAAAAATATGACTGTAGAAGAATTAAAAAGTAAAATTTCTAAATCGGTGACTAAATTCAGTACTGGAGGATTTAGACCCAAAAATACTATTGAAGAAAGTTGGATCGGTAAAGTCTTTGCTTATAATGAAGATGAAGACATTCCGTTAGATAAAAACGGAGATCAAATGTTTCCGTTGGCGCAATTTTACCTTCCTAATTTACCTTACGTTCATCCAAGTCTTAAGGATACCAAACTCATCACTGTTTTTGTCTCTGCAGAATGGCCAGAATGTTTTGAAGATATGGGAGAACATTGGGTAATAAGAGAATATAACAACTTAGAAAATATTCAAATTAAAAATCTAGAAAATTCAGACTCGTTTATAAATGCTTTTCCGTTACACGCAGAATTAGACGAAAATGATTTCCCGTTATGGGATGGTGGCGGTTTATCTCTAGAAGATCAAGCAGAAATTTTAAAACTAGAAGACGAAGATGTTATCGACGATTATTTTGATATCACAGATGAAATTACAGCACATATTTACGACCACAAAATAGGTGGTTATCCTTCTTTTTGTCAATCCGGAATTGGAGATGCTGATGGTTTTGGAAAAGGGTTTCAGTTTGTGTTTCAAATTTCATCAGATGAAAAAGCAAATTTTAATGTGGTAGATAATGGTAGTTTAATGTTTGCTAAAAATAACGACACCAAACATTGGAGTTTGTATTACGATTTCTATTAATTGAAAATTGCAGAATGGAAAACATAAAAATTGAACAGGCCTACCAAAATACATTTTCAGGTTTAACAATGTATTATAGAGATTGCGAGCTTTCAGAAGATTTGGTTACGCGCTATAAAATAGACCAAATTATACAAGAGCGTGGTTTTACAGATGTCTCTAACCAAGCAGAAGGTTTAGCTAAAAATGTACGTTTTGCTATCGCCTCTAATTCGGCTTCTAACTTAGGAGGCATAAATCCGGATGTAGCAAAATATGGTTTTCATTTAATTGCTTCTGGAGCCTATTTTAAAGTTCTAGATATTTATAAAATTGGGCATAAAACACAGATTATGCTTATGCATTTTAATGAAGACTATTTAGAAATTTTCAACGGTACTAAATCTAATATAGAAGATAAAATAGTACTTGTGGGTAGAAAAAGTTTAGATACCAAAATAGTAATGCAACCACATTCTATTTTAAATAACGAAGAATGGATAGCACGAACAGCACATCCTATCGGAGTGTCTAAAACAGGGACGTTCTTTCTTTAATAATAACAAAAATCATAAATAAAACAAGAAACTATGAGTCAAGACAACAATATCGTTTTTGCTAAACAAAACGAAAAAATGAAAGCGGCTTACCTTAAAGCACAAGACACGTTTAACTATTTCTGGAGAGAACTATATTGGGAAGCAAAACGTGTGGTTCCTGCACATAATTTAGCGTTAGTAAAAATTCCTTTTCAACAAATGGCAGAAGGTGATGACCAACCTACAGTAGAACATATGTGGATTAGCGAAATAGCTTTTGATGGAGAACATATTACTGGTGTTTTAATGAATTCACCTAACCTATTAACCAATGTTGCAGAAGGTGATACCGTAACTAGAAAAGTCTCAGAAATATCAGATTGGATGCTAGCTATAGACCGAAAAACTTATGGCGGTTACACCATACAAGTCTTACGTTCGGATATGACGGCGGAAGCAAGAAAACAACACGATGAGGCTTGGGGATTAGATTTTGGAAACCCTAACCATATTCTAGTGGCTTATCAGCAAGAAGACAATGAAGAAAACCTTATTGAACACCCAATGAGTAAAGTGATGGAACAACCTGCTAGAGATTATTTTGAAGCTAATCTAGACGTAGTAAAGGCTGTAGATGAAAACGGGGTTACTAGATTACACACAGAAACTATTGCAGGAAACAAAACAGCAGTAGATATTTTATTGGAATTAGGCGCGGATAAAACGGCTAAAACCAATACAGGTAAAACCGCTTTAGACTTTGCTACGGCTTTAAATTGGTCACACCTTATACCTGTTTTAAAATAATGTAACGCATCATTTTTGAAATGAAAACCACATTTACATCCATTTTTATAGGAATTTTATCCATACTTGCACTTTCTTGGTTGTTTATTAACCATCAGGAAGATGTAAGCATGGATTTAATTTTTGATAAAAAAATTATAGATGGAGACCTTGTTTTTCGCTCTGTAAATACTGGAACTTTAGACGCAACACATTATAATGAATTTGGAATTATTGAAAAATCTTTAGGAAAACTATATGTTTGGGATAACCAAAATACAATGAAAAGAAGTTTTCAAGACTGGGTGAAAGAAGGAAACGGTGGGCATATTAAAGTTTATAGTATAAAATCTTCAAACTTTAATATCAATACCTTAGAACTTCAAAACGGAACTTATAGCCATGTTATGAATTCTGAAGCCTTAGAGTTCGTAACTGAGAGTAAGTGAAAAATTTAAAAAATCTAAAATGGATACGATAGCAAATAAATACATAGCAACACTCAAATGCGCTTATTATAATGCAAAAGGAAAAGACATTTGGGATCATTTTGAGAGCGTAAAACACGGTGCTGCATCCGAGCATTTAGATCAGGTAAAACTCATCTTTCCTGAGGTTCCTGAAGCACTATTGCATTTACTAACGTTTGTAGATGGCACGTATTGGAGAACGTATGGTGATGACGATATTATTTTGTTCTTTTTAGGTTCAGACATGGCTGAATATCCATATTATTTATTGTCTTCAGAACAGATTATTGAAAATGAAAATGTAGCAGCAAGCTATTATTCAGATTATATAGAAAGAGCTTATGAAGGTGTCGATATTGATGAAAAAATCACCAATAAATCAGAAAATCTAAAGTGGCTTCATTTTTCAGATTGTATGAATAATGGCGGAACGTCTCAGTTGTTTATCGATTTTAGTCCTTCAGAAAAAGGAACAAAAGGACAAATAGTACGGTTTCTTCACGATCCAGATGAATTTAAAGTGATAGCAGATAGTTTTGAAGCCTATTTACAAATGCTGATGGATAATGAAATAGGGTTTATTAATGAGGATAATTTAGAATAAAATGGACAAAACAACATATAAAAATAAATTTACAGAAGAAGATGCTGTGGGTTGGATAGCTATAGACAACGCTTTAGAAAATATTTACGGATACACCGAGCCAAAACATTACGGCCCTTTATGTGGTATTTATTTTAGTGTAGGCGGTACAGATCCTATAGATGGTGCCAGTATTTACGATTCTAATCATCAGGAAGCACACAAACATTTGGTGAGTTATGGGATGTCTGGATTGTATTATGATGAAGATAAGACAGAAGAAGAGTTTAGCAAATGGGGTTTTGAGTTTACTTTCAGATTAAAACCTTTTAAAGAGGATAAAGGCGAGCCAATTTGGGCGATTCAAGTTATGAATAATTTGGCGCGCTATGTTTTTAGCAGTGGTAAATGGTTTGAAGAGAATCATTTTATACCTGCAAATGGTCCAATTAGACGCAATACAGAAACTAAAATTGTAGGTTTTGTTTTTGCTGTTGACCCCGAATTAGGAAAGATTGAAACCCCGCATGGTGAAGTTGCATTTTTACAACTTGTAGGTATTACAGAAGATGAGGTAGAACGTTTAAAAGCAAACCCTACAACAACTGCAGTAGAAGAATTAATTAAGGAATTAAAAGAAACAAATCCATTATTAATAACAGATTTAGAACGCAAATAGTTTAAAGTGTTTATTATGAATTTAGAAAACACCATCACACTAATTGAAAACTTCCAAGTAAATGACGAAATTGAAGATTATGAAATTAGTGAATTTTTTGATGCTATTGGCTTCCAATTAGAAGCTATAAATCGTTTTACAGATGCACAAAAGCAGCAACTCATTCAAACGCTTTTCGATTTTTTAAAACGTCAAGATCCAGAATTAGATGAAGATTTTTCTTTTATTCATTTAATAGAAGCTATAGATCAACCCGATTACAAAATTTATAATGCTGAATTGCTGAAATTCAATACAGAAAATGGTACGATTACTTCGACACTTTTATTGAACCGGTTTATTAATGGTTTAAAAGAAGAAGAACGTAAAAAATACATTGATTTATTAAAATTGATTTCTGAGAATAGGAATTATACCGATTTAGTGAGAGCGGAAGCATTGAGTTATTACGAACATCAAATGGAAAAATAATGAACATAGAAAACGCACTCTCAAAAACTAAAAATATTTTACTTAATTTAAGTACTTCAGAGACTAAATCAGAAGCATTAGATTACTTGTTAGCCAACTTTAACGGATGTGTAGTAACACGTTTTTCTGATATTAAAAACACAGAAAAATCAATCCGAATTTTTGCTCTGGGAGATATAACTTTGTTAGACGTTAAATCTGAAGACGTTTTCATTATCAAAGAATTTTCTTCTAATTACGAAAACCATTCTACGTCAAATTTGAAGATGATTAGTGAAGGACAAGTCCCAATAAATGTACACAATGCAGGTGTGTTTTATCGTCAGTTGTTTGAAGACGAGAATTACTTTTCTAAAATAGAGACAGAGCATCAATTTCAACATTTAACAGAATCTACCAAACAATCTGTAGCTTTAAGAAAAGGCATTTATTTAAGTGAAATCACCAAAGGAAAATCGACTAAAAATGAAGAGCAACTTCATTTTAAATTATTACGATGTTCTACCAACTTAACAGGACCAACAGATAATTTTAGAGCTACAGATACGTATATAGTCAACAAAATTAATGAAGCGGTAAAATTTGATTTTGAAAAAGAGACCGAATTAAACCACGTATTAGCTCAGATTTACGAGAATAAAAAGAAAGATAAAGACCATCCTAAAGATGTAAAAGCGAAGATAAAAGCACATTCCGACAAAACGAAAGATATGCCAACAGAAGGTTTAATTGCCTTCTGTACGTTTTATGATACAACTAATTTTGATAAATTGAGTCCTTCTAAAACGAATAAGTTTGATAGAGTTTATGGTAAATCTAGCGGATTAAGTCGCTTACTTTTCAAACTTAAATCGTTTGTAAACGATGCTACTTTAGTTAAAGAATTTTCGGTGACTTTATATCCGAATTCTGTGTTTTTAATTCCGTTGTCTACCAATAGATTATACACGCACGAGATAAGACCATCGGTTTTAGATATCGATTTAATTCCGATTAGAATGGGGTATGTTATACGCTGTTCTAATCTAGAGGCTGTTTATACAAACGGTCAAACCTATATTAAAAATGAAGACGAGCGGATTAAGTTAGAACCAATGGTTACCGAAAATCTAGAAGATTTAAGAACGTCTTATTACGAAGAAAACAAGACCGTAAAACGTGTAGATTATGGTAAAGTTCACTTTAGTATGAATACAGGAGATTATAAAAAACCAATCTATTAATCTGAAAGCATTATTGTATGAATACGTATCCGTTTTATAAAACGACACTTCCTTTAAAAACCAATTGTTTCGAATCTTTATCTAAAGAAATCAGTTTTGAAGCCTTAGGCAAAGGACGCGTTGGAAATACTATAATAAAGTGCTTAGATAAAGGTATTCCTGTAGTAAGAACAACAACGAAGTTTAGTATTCCTGCTCATTATTTTACTGTAAATCATCTTGATATTTTAAATCATATTAATAACACATTAGAAGCCGAAAATCAACCAAAAACAGCTTTTAACTGTGGACTTATTGAAATATATGACGAGAATTATACCAAAATGGGCTATCATTCCGATCAAAATTTAGATCTAGAACCGAACTCTTATATTGGTTTGTTTTCATGTTATAAACATCCAGAAACGCTTACGGATGCAACAACTCGTATTCTCAGAATTAAAGATAAATCTACCGAAGAAGAATTTGATATCGCATTAACACACAATTCTTTTGTTTTATTTTCTGTGGAAATGAATGCTGAATATTCACATAAAATCATTTTAGAAAACCCAAACCGCGAAGCACTAAAATTAGCCGATAACAAATGGTTAGGCATCACTTTTAGAACCTCTAAAACCTTTATTGAATTTAAAAATAACAAGCCTTATTTTGAAGAAGGTGCAGTAATGGAACTCGCAAATGAAACGCAAGAAAAAGAATTTTACAAATTGCGGGGTCAAGAAAATAGAAGTCTAGATTTTACATATCCAGAGATAAAATATACGCTTAGCAAAGCTGATTTAATAAAGCCTATTAGCTAATAACAAAACTAAAAATGAACTTATGATACTCGCTTTTGACACTTATTATTACGACGGAAAAGCCAAAACCATTGCGGTAAGTTTTAACGATTGGGAAGACGACGAACCAACAAAAATTTATACTGATATTATTGAAGGTGTAGCACCATACGAACCAGGATCTTTTTACAAACGCGAATTACCGTGTATTTTAAGTCTTCTTAAACAAGTAAATCTAGAAGAAGTAGACTTAATCATTGTAGATGGTTATGTGATTTTAGAAGAAAAACACTTGGGCTTAGGTGGTTATTTGTACCAAGCTTTAGAAGGAAAAATTCCGGTTGTAGGTATTGCAAAATCTGAGTTTGTATCTAAAACTTCTGTATTTAAAGAAGTGTTTCGTGGCGAAAGTAAAAAACCATTGTATGTGACCTCTATTGGTACAGATAGAGATGAGGTTTGTAACGCCATAGAACGTATGCACGGTAAATACCGAATGCCAACATTACTACAGATTGTAGATACTAAAACAAAAGAAAATACTAAGAACTAATACTTTAAAAAGTTACAACTATGAATGAAAATTTAATTATAACCTCGGTAGATGAACTAAAACCAATGTTTAGAAAAAATTACAGGGAGTTTATTGCTGAAAAACCAAGGACTGTAATTTTTGAGGAAGAGGAATTTAAGTTATATAATTTTGAAAAGATGATGGAGCTTACCAACATAGATGGAATGGAAGTCAGTAAGATTCACGCATTAACCCCGTATGTTAAAACATTAAGTGAATTTATGAATCCTATATTTAATGATTTAAATGGATACAAGTGGAGTTTAGAAAAATTAGCTTTAGGTAAAGCTATTGGTGCTAATTCTGAAGGTGATTTATTATTTTTTGGTTGCTATGATAATACTAAAGTACATTTATTTCGTCACGATGATGGCAGTATAAAGAGAACTAAATTAACTTTGTTTGAAATTATTAAACAATTTTCTGAGTAAATTTTAGGTACTTAGTGTAAATAATAAAAAAAGCCCAATTATAAATTTTATAATTGGACTTTTTAGTTTTTTTATAACTGAAATTATTCGGTATATCTTAAAAACAAATGCTTTTTATTTTTAATGATATCTGCTAATTTTTCAAACTCTGATTCGGTGGTGTTATACAGTTTTGCCAAGTCAGTTACCAATGTTTTTAATTGATTGTCTTTTAAGGGTTCATTTCTAATAAATCCTAAAAAGGAAGCCCCTATGCCAAAAAGTTCAAAATTATAGGTTTCAAAGAGGTATTTTGATAACGCATAATTTTCAAAAGGACTAAAGTCGGCATCAAAATAACCATTCGGAAATCCGGTAAGTCCTTCGTATGGTTGTTCTACAGGAAGAATCTTCAGGACAACCTGTTGGTCTAAAAATGCTAAAGGGGATTCATTAATATTTTCTAAATCTAAAACATCGTCTTCAGAATTGCTTATGTCTTTTTTACAAACGGTTTCAAAATCAATTCCTTTTGTTTGTTTTAAAAAGTTTTCTCTTATAATGAAATATTCAGATGGTGTAGACAAATGCCCCAAATGCTCGTTATCTTCATCATAGCAGGCTTTATCAAGTCCAGATAAATCATAACCTTCTGTATCCAGCAGAGCATTGTAATCACAAGCGTGCCCACTAGTATATTCGGCTTGACCTAAATCATCTAAGGTTAAGATTATAGTCTTGTCAGGATGATTTTGTTTATAGGTTTGATAAACCTCCATAAGTTCCTCGTACGATTTTATATTTTCGATTAAGAAACTGTCAAATAACCTTTCTTGGTAAGGCTCCCGAGTTCTAATTAATTTTTCTATATTCATAGCTTTGGTTTAAATACTAAATAGCATCAAAAATTACACATTTGATTCTTTACTGAACTCTTTTTTCAATTGGGTATAACCTGGCGTTATTAAGTTCTTGTATTTTTCTGGATTCATATTATGTCCGCCAAAACCAGAGAGGTAATATTTTAGTTCTTTCAGTTTTAGTTTCTGAAAATATTCAGGAACTGCATTTTCAAATTTACAATTGTCAATATCTAAGCGTTCTAAATGAGGTAAATCGGCTATCCAAGTCGGTAAATCTACAAAGTCATTTCCGCCTAAGGATAAGGTTTTTAAAGTTTTAATCTGCTGAATGAATTCTGGCAATACTTCAAACTTATGGTTGATTAAAAACTCGGTTAGTTTTAATTCTGAAATACTTTCAGGAATGCTGTTGACATCGTCGCCAATGCCCATAAAACTTAATTTTTTCAAGGCTTTAAACTGATTTAGTTTTGCATAGCCTGCCATTCCAAATTGATAACTTAAGGCAATATATAGAGATTCTAAAACGGGTGCTTCTAAAGTTTCAAGGCTTTCAAAGGTGGTGTAACTTAAATCTAAAGCTTTTAAATGTGGCAACTTGATTTTAGGAAACGTAGTAGCAATCTCATAATGCGCCATATTTAAGGTTTCTAAATTTGGCATATTAGAAATGATTTCTTCTAAATTTTCAGCTTTATAAAAGTCTAATTTTAAATATTTTAATTGAGGCGTGAGTTTAGGTGTTAAAGCCACAGCGCTAGCTTCATTATTATCTAAATGTAAATGCTCTAAATTGGTACAATAGACCAATACATTTTGAAAATGACCTGTATTTGTATAGGCTTTTAGGGTGGTTAACACTTCCGGTTTTGGTAAGTATTGTGTTATATCTTCTTGGGTGTTTTCGCACTCGTTAATACCCGAAAAATGAAGTGATGTCGTGATTAAATTTTGAAACAAAACTTGAGGTGCTTCAATCGCTAAATTCCCAAAATAAGCCTGTTCTGTTTCTAATAATTTTTCTGTGGCAACATATTCTTTAATGTCAAATAAGTGCAAGTCTTTAATCTTAAAAGGCAAATTTATAGCCTCTAAAACTAAATCACGACAACTGTTAAAACTTAAATACTCTAAATGTTGCAAGTCTTTTAAACCTTCAGGGATGCTTTCAATAGTAACACCATACAATTTTAAATAGCGTAATTGCGTACAGTTTTCAATATTTTGAAACAGGGTTTCGGTATGACTTCCTTGATGAATATCAATAGATTCAAGTGTTGTTAATTGTCCTAAATTAGCTGTAACCTCAGAGAAATTAGTGATGTAATGAATTTTTAACTTTTTTAGATCGGTAAACCGTTCAGGGTGCAATAAAACGTAATTTAAAATTTTGACATCTCTGATTAATAATTCAGAATTTGAAATTGGTGATGTACTAGGTATTATTTCTATGTTGTCATCTAACGTAATATACTCGCAATTAGAAGTAAATATTTGACTGTCTTCAATGGTTTTAATTAAAGGAACTGCTTTCAATTTAAATACAAAAAGCTTGTGCAATTTATCAAATCCGCTAGGTATCTCATTCAGATTTGGACATTTAAAGAGGTTGAATTTTTCGAGATGCATTAGTGTTGAAATGCTACTTGGTAGTTTGGTTAAATGTTCTAATCTTATAAAATTCAATTCCTTTAAACTTGTTGGTAATTGCAGTTGAGATGCGTTTTTTAAATTGACTAGAATGAAATCTAACTCTTCTAAATTTGTAAACTTTTCTAACTGAAGTGACTCTTGAAATTCTGTAGTAATATTGCTTAATTCTAGTTGCTTTATGTTGATTAAAGACCAAAATGATTCTGGAAATGTTGCGAGTTGAGTTAATTCTAGAGTAACGCTTTCTAACTGTTGTAAATTTCCAATAGAAAATGGCAACGCTTGGTAATCGCCTTTAATTTCTAAAGTCGATAAAGAGGTAATATCACAAATTTCTTCAGGCAAACCGTTGCTAAATACATCACTTACTTTTAGGTGAGCAATACCATTTAAACGTGAAATAAGATCAGGTTGCTTTTCTAGTGTTTCTGCAATCGCTTCCTGTCTTATAGAAAGTGATGAAAATTGAAAAGCATTGTAGATTTTACCTATAGGAAATAATGGATCTTTAAGTCCGTATTTGAGTAATGCTTTTAAAACTTCTGTAGAATTTTCACCATCTGCAGGCAATTTATTACGGGTGTTAAAAGCGCTAAGAAGTTCTGGGGTACCGTTTGTTTCTAAGATTTTAGAAATCTCATCAACAATAATAGGATCTCTTAAAGTTTTACCAACAGCAAAAAGCTCATAAAGATAAGCTTTTGGATAATTTGGTTGCGTTTTTAATTGCTTGTAATATCGATTAAGGTTGGAAGGGTCTAAGATCATTGTATAAATTTCTAAAGTAAAACGTTGATTTTTTTAGTAACAGAATTCAAAAGGAATGCGATGATATTTTAAGCCGACATTCGGTTAATCGCTTCCATACGTTTTAAAATAATAGGCACAAACAAAGCGAATTTAGCATTAAATTCTTCTTGAGTTTTTGCTGTATTTAAGTTTTCACCCATCGATACCCAAGTCACATACAAAGCGTCTTCAATATTAGATTCATCAGTATCTATATTTAAAGCTTTAATAAGACTAAAATTTTCATCCTGACTGTAAAACCCAGACTCTTTAACGATTTCAAAAACGAGTTCAAAAATGCTTCGGGTGTCTAAAAGTTCATTGATTTTAACTTCTGCTTCTTTTGAAGCACTAATCGATTCAAAGACATCCACCATTAAATTTTGTACTCTGCCGTTGATACTAAAGTCTAGATTTTTCAATTTTTGTGTTTTTAAGTTGAAAAAATAGTCACCGATGCGTGTGCACAGGTAACTATTTGTTTATTGATTTCTGAAAATTATAAAGGGATATGTCCTACAATGTCACAGTTTGTTACTGAATACACAAGGTCTGCGATACGTTCGTTAGGATTTTCATCATCATTCCAATTGTACTTATGTAGGTAAGCAAACTTATCTTTAGTTTCTTTATCTGCGTGTTGTGAAATAATCATTAGTTCACCATATTTGGATGTAGACACAAATAAATCTTCTGAATCTAGCATAGCGTGAGCTTTTGTCATTTCTACTTTGCTAAAGACGCGTTCACTAGCAAAATACGTATCAATAGAAATAAGTGCCTTATTGTCTAACGCTTCGGCATATTCTAAAGTAGATTCTAAATCGTCTAAGTTTTGATACGCGTCATTAAGTAGTGTTGTTCCATCATAAATTTCTAAATCGGCCATCGTTAAGTACACAAAACCATCTGGTGTGTCTATTCCATACACAGCAACTATTTTAGAAGGATCTCCTTCATTATCACCTTTTATTGCTGTGGTTTGTAGAATTTCACCATCTAAGCCTTCCCAAGTTCCAGCTTTTACAATAGGATAAACTTTATATTCTCCTTGGCTTGCTTTTTCCACGATGGTTTTAATCTCGGCTAAATTTTCTTTTCTATTAAGTGTATTAATTTTCATGTTATTTGTTTTATTATTTATGACAAAATTAAAGACACATAGAAGTTTTTTTGTCACTGTATTCAGCCATTTGTTTATTTAGTGGTATATCTTACAAGATCAATTTTGTTCCGTTTAATGCATAAAAAAAGGGTATTCACGTTTTTGTAAATACCTTTTTGTTGTTCTTCTTTTTGTTCGGATTTAATATTAAATTTTATTGAAGCATTATGTTTTATTAGTATTCAGACAAATTATCCAAGGCTATGTGTCCAGTAATATGTCCTCCTTTCATCGTAAAAAGGATATTGGCTATTGGCGCATTACCATAACTATCATCTTTCCAAGCATCTTTATGCATACTTAGAAACGCGCCAAGCAACTCGTCGTCTGAATCTCTTGAAATGACCATCATACAAGAACGCCTTGGTACGGAAACAAATAATTCCTCGGCATGTAACATAGCGTGTGCTTTTAGCATATGTGCATTAGAAAGAATGCGTTCACTAGAAAAATCATGGCCACTAGAGGTTAATATTTTATTTTGAAACGCTTTAGAATAGGTGAATTCTGTTTCATAATTTCCTAAGTTTCTAAAAGCTTCATTTGTAATTTCCTTTTGGTCCATAGTTTCTAAATGTTGTTGCGTTAAAAACACAAAATTATCAGGCGTATCTATACCGTAAGCAATAACTACTTTTGGCCCAGCTTCTGTTTTTATTAAATTAGAATTTAATGCCCCAGCTTTAAGTCCAACCCAATCACCTGGTTTTAAAATAGGATAGATTTTTTGATCCCTATTTTTAGTCTGCTCAATGATTTTTTCTATTTCTTCTTGAGATTTTTCTTTTCCGTAAAGTGTACCGCTCATAGTGTTGTGTGTTTATTGTTTGCTGCAAAATTAGAGTAGCAATTGTCATTTTTTATCACGGTATTCCGCTATTTCTAAGTGTACTTAATTAGTTATAACGCTTATTTATATAGCATTGAAGCCATAAAAAAGGCATTCTTAAAATTAAGAATGCCTTTTTTTATCTGTTTTTTTTAATTGAATTTATAATGGAATATGTCCTACAATATTACCATCTTTTACAATAAAAAATGAATTTGTTATTGGTGCGTTACCAAAACTATCATCTCCCCAAGTATGATTGTGTAAAAAAGCAAACTTATTAATGGTATCTTCATCTGCTTGTCTTGAAATAATAGTCATACAAGTTCTTCTTGGAATAGATACTAATAATTCTTCAGCGTCTAACATGGTATGTGCTTTTAACATATGGGTTCTAGAAAGAATGGTTTCACTAGAAAAATCGTTTCCGTTAGCACCAACGGCTTTATTATCTAAAGCTTCAACAAATGTTAATCCTGGATCACATTTTTCTAAATTGGTGAAGGCTTCTTGCGTAATTTGTTTAGCATCCATAGTCTCTAGGTGCTTTTTAGTTAAAAACACAAAGTTATCAGGTGTATCCATACCATATCCTATAACGACTTCAGCGCCATCTTCAGATGGTATTAAAGTAGAGCTTAAAGCTCCTGCTTTTAATCCAACCCAGTCGCCAGGTTTTAAAATAGGATAAATCTTTTTATCGCTATTCTCTGTTTGTTCTACTATTTTAGCTATTTCTTCAGGTGTTTTTTCTGGGCCATGAATGGTATTACTCATAAGATTATATGTTTTTTATTTATTTCAAAATTAGAGATACATCTCAGTTTTTTTATCACGGTATTCAGCTATTATGAAATATAATGGTTTGTCTAAACAGTGATTTTTTTTACTTTTTCATAAAAAAAGAAAAGGTGCTCTTGTTGATAAGAACACCTTTATTATTTGTGATAATTAGCCTGTTTTAAACTGAAGTTCTTTACGGACAATCTAGTAACTCTATTAAAAACAGACCGTCTTGATTTTTTATAATTGCGATACTACGTGTTATACCTATGCCTTTAAAAATGTATTTATTGTCTTTCTTTTCTATAAACTCAGGCATTAAAATAAAATTTCCTTTTGAAGTGATATCAATATTAGGATTATGGACTGGTAGTTGCTGGTAGACTTCATGCAATGTCATATGTTTATATAGGTAAGTATTCTCAAAACAATCATTAAAATCTGTATAGGTATGAATTATATGGTCATAGGTTGCTATCTCTTCTTCAATTTCAAATGGCTTGTCGTTAAATTTTTCAATTCTCTTATCCGTTGTTTTATGTATTATTTTTCCTTTAAAATTTGGAATCATAATACCATCGTAAATAGACTCTAATTGGGGTCTAAATGTTGTCAAGTCTGAACTATGAATAAATCCAGAACAGACTTGATTTTTTACTTTAATAAAATCCCCTTGAAGTTGAAACCCTTCGCTAATGTGTATAGATTGTTTTGTTTCAAGAATGTGCTCTGCAACAATTTTCTCTCCAACTGAAATGCGCTTTATTAATTTTGAATCTAACGCAGGTTTTTCATAAAGTTGAGCGCCAAAAACATTGATGACAAAGAACGTGTTTTTGTCACTTTTTTCTTTTGAAGAATTACCCGTTGCCATTTCTAGACCTGCGCTTTTCATTGTTTCAGTGTTTTGGATTGAAGCCTTTTTTATAATTATTTTTTATGAATAAAAGCCGTTACTAAATTTACAACATAGCGTTTAGATTTATAGATATACGATACCTTCTCTATTACCACTTTTTACGTATAAAAGTATATTAGCGATATGCGTATTGTCGTTAGTTTTATCGTTCCAATTATGTCTATGCACGTATAAAAACATATCTAAGAGCTCTTTGTCAGAATCTTTAGGAATAATAAGTATATTACCACGTCTAGGTATAGATACAAATAATTCTTCTGATTCTAAAAAATCATGAGCCATACGCATCTGTGTATAACTAAGAGCTCTTTCACTAGAAAATCGAGTACCATTAGAACTCAACACTTTATTATCAAATTCTTTTTCAAAATTAAATGCTTGTTCAAGCTCGTCTAAGTTGTCGCTAGCTTCTTGATATAAGTTTCTATTCCCAAAGAATTCTTTATGTTTCTTTGATAGATATACCAAACCATTTGGCGTTTCTACGGCATAAGATTTAACAACTAAAGGGATATGATCATCATTGTCTTCATAAACTTCTACATTATAGAGCGCTCCATTTTTAACACCTGGCCAACTTGCTGGTTGTAGTACAGGATAAAGTTTATATTCTCCATCTACAGCTTTTTGCACGTCTTGGTCTATTTCTGCTAAATATTGTTTTTTTTCTTGATCTGTCATGAGTATAGTGATGTGTAATTAATTTAATACAAATGTATAAGCGTATGTGATAGGTTTTATCACTGTATTCTGTGATATAAAAAACTCGTAAAACTATTATTAATTTCCTTTGTCTATAAAATACATTACTATTCTAACAACTTTTAGAGCTAATGATTCACTTAAAGAAGTAAGCTAATGTTATTTTGAGTTATAAAAAAAAAGTATTCTTAGCATTAAAAGCTCCTTTTGATAATAGAAAATTAGTCTATTATAGGATAAAAATTAATATTTTAAATACATAATATGATTGGGATTACTATGCGTCTCAGATATTTTGAAATCATAAGCGCCGGCAATTTTAAAATTCATTTTTTGATAAAAATGTAAGGCCTTTTGGTTTTCTGTCCATACGGCAAGCCAAATGCCATTTTGTTTATTTTTTATAGATAATTCGATATTAAAATTAAATAGTTGAGCACCTAATTTTTTGCCCTGAAACGATTCTAAAATATACAATCTATCAAACTTAGAAATATTAATATCTGCTATGTTTTTGTTGGTCGTGTGCAATTCTATTTTAGAAAATCCAGCAATAACTCCATCGCAATATATAAGATGATAATGTACATTGGAATTATCGAATTCTTTTAGAATGGCTGCTTTATTATACGTTCTAGAAATATAATCCTGTATATCTTCTTTAGAAGCACTATGTCCATGAGATTCTAAAAACGTTTGTTTTCCTATTTCTACAATGAGTTCGGAATGTGTTGTGTTTGCTTTTGTAATTTCAACCATTTCAATTCGTTTTATCTTTTATTCTTTATTAATTGAACTTAATAGATAAAGAAAGGTATTCTAGTGGATAAGCATACCTTTTTTAACATATAAATCGAGTAGGGGATTAGTCTACTTTATAAACCAATTTCATAGTAATTGAAGCTGTTTTTTTTCTATTAGCAGTATTAAAAGTTCCTCCTCAAAAATAATCTTCTCCTGAATTTTGACCTGTAATTTGAAAGATTTCCATTTTAGCAGATTCTAAAGTGCTTAAATTACCACCTGAAAATTTAGCTATATTTTCGGCACGTAATCTGGCATCTTCTGTAGCTTTAGAGATCATTTCAATCTTGAGATCGGCAAGTTTGGTGTAGTAATATCTTGGTGCTTGCGAATAAAACTGAACGCCTTGATTTAATAATTCTGTAATTTCTCGAGATACTTTTTCTATTTTATCGACTTCTTTAGATTCTATTTCTACAGACTGTGTATGCTTTTCCTAAGAAAATTGAAGATGCAACGATTGCTATTCCAAAAATAATTGCATTTGTATACTGTTTCATAATATGTAATATTTTTTTATTTTGATGTTCTAAAACCTTTATTTAAATGTGGTCTTCATATTTTATTCATTTAATAACTTCTCTTCTGTCATTATTTTTTTTGCTATTTCGGTTTGTTTATTTCCATGATGCATTGTACCGGGTAGCATAATTATTCGTTTCTTAATTTTTCCGTTTACGTCTTTAAAAAGGACTTCAAATCGAGAACGCGTTATTCCTAATATTGCTTTTTTTAATTTGATACTTTTAATATCTTTTCTTTCGATTATTGGTGTTGTAGAATTATTAATGCTTGTAAATATTCCATACATAAGAAATAAACTAATTATTGAATAAAATATTGATATCGGAACTTGACCTGTTTGAAAGCTATCAAATGCTGAATAAAGTAAGAAAGCAGAAATTCCTCCATAAATTATTAAAACTCGAGTTATGCTTTTTCCAACAGCCACCTTTGCTACATTTCCAATAATTCCATCTCTTGTGAGTATAATTTTATCTGGTAAAATATGACAAAATCCTGTTTTAGTTTTAAATTGTTTTTCCATTAACTTTCTATTCGTTTCTAAATCCTACGCTTCAATTTTTAGTTCTGTAAGATGAATTGTTTTGTCATCTGTAAATTGATAACTTCCTTTGCCCGAAACTTGTTTCGTTAAAATGCTAACATCATCTCCATAAGAAATACCAGAATTTACATCGCATATAAATTTGGCATTTTTAAAAGTGAAAGATTTATTATTAACTTCAACAGAAATGTTGATTGGTTCTAAAGTAAGATCCCAATAACTGGAAGCTTCATTTCCAAAATCTAGATAGACTAATAAATTGCTCCAGGTTTTATGATGATTTATAATTTGTGTGGTTAATTGGTTTTGTATGGTTTCGGTTGTCATGAATTATAGATCTACCAATACGTACCGACTAGAAACGTCATTCTTATGAATGCAATGATACTTTCTGAAGTCAGTTCTAGCGGTGCTTTTAAATCGGTAATTTCATCATCGTCTACAAAAACAACAAATAATCCGTCTTTAAAAGCTAACAATACATTGTCTATTGCCTTTTCTAAATTTGCTAAATCGGTATTAGCTAATTCGCCAAATTCTACTTTACCTGTTTGGGCTTTGTCTTGTATTTCGGCAGGACTAAGGAAACCAATGACATTAACTTCTGTTCGTTTTTTATTAAAGGCTTCCACTTGATTTTTTACACAACCAATTAATAAATCTTCTAAATTTTTCGGGTTTTCTTCTAGTGTAAAAGGGACTTGTTTTACCTTTTTTTTACCTAATCTTTTTAGTTGTAATGTTAGTTCCATTTGAATACGGATTTTTTTGCGTTAGGGATTGCCGTGGAAAGCCCACAGTGCGCTAGCACGCGGACTTGCAACATAAAGCCCGACCTCGCCTAAGCGAGGTAACGCCCTAATGCTTGTATTAACTATTAATTTGTGCCAAAATGGTTGGATCTTGGATTTTATTGTCTTCTGAAAGTAATTTCATTTTAGAAATAATTTCTGCCGATTTTGGATCTTCATCTACGAAAGGCAAGAACATACGACCGCGATGCTGACTATGTACCGGAATGATGGATAATGCCAATCCGTTTTTGCTAACCTGTCCGCTTCCTAAATGAATGCTGTATTCGCCAAGTTTTCCTTTAATAAACAGGTGACGTTCTTTAACGGTAATGTTTTTAAGTTTGAATAATCTTGCAGATTCTTCGGCCAAGGCAGCACGCATTTGCATGGTACTATGACTTGCTTCTGGATCTACACCACCAACATGCGCAACACTGACCACAAGATCTACGTCTCGCATAATTTCGCTAAAAACTACGGATGGGATCTCTGTAAGCGGAATTTTTTTGTAAGTATCTATGGAATGGAAACAGACATCTTCTAGTGTTGGTGCTTCGGCTTCAGACGGCGAATACCAATCTGCCATGGCGTACATGGTTGCTATAAAACCACGTTTATGATATACTTTTTGTAAGCCTTCTTCCATACTTACCGTCCAACCGCGAGTTCTTAAAAGTGCTACGGTTTTTTTAGGCTGAATTTGGTGTCCTTGGTAACGTTCGGAACGTGTGCTGTGTTCGCGTTCATCATCGGTAATTAAATACAGCTCTCTAAACACTTGTTTAAAGGGTTGTACTAAGCGTTCTGCAAACAGGTGTTTTTGATACAGATCCCATTCTACATTTTTGTACAAGTGAGATGGATGCGCTATAAGTAATACGTCGTCTTCTGCTAATTGGTGTGTTTTTCCGGTAGCATCTGTTAAAATACCTTTTTTGTAAAACCCTGAAATTTCTTTTTCTGGAACGTACATAACCAAATTGCTCAACATCACTTTAACGATAGGATGTTGCATCATATTATGAATTTCTTGTGCTGTAAATTCATCTTCGTTTACCATTGCGTTTTCTAATGATAAACGTGTTCTGCTATATTGTCTAGACAAGTATGTTTTGTTTTCTTTTAAAGCAATAACTTGTTTGTCTTTTCGCAATTTAGCAGGGATGTTTTTTAATGATTTTCCGGCTTTAGTGACTTTAAAATCTGTTTTACCAAGGTCATTAATTATTAATTCTATCTCTGTTTCTTCTATGGTAATTACGGCATTTTCCATGATTTTTTGGGTAGCTTTCGCTTCCATTGCCCAACTGAAACGCACACGGTCTTGGTAACCTGCGGTTCTTGATAAATTATCTAAACCAATTTCTACAGCGGTAGCTTCACTTTCTTGGCGTTGCGCCCCAAACTGTTTGCTTTCTTTTAAGAAATCTTGCAACAGGTTGTATCGCTTTAATAAATCTTTTTCTGGTATGGTTTTACTTAACGGAATTAAACCTAATGCACGTACGTAATCTTTATCGCGTTTGTCTTTGATTTTCTTTAGCGTTTCGGTGATTTTTACTTCGCCTAGCATGACGCTAGAATAGAGTTTTACTTGTCTATGTCCGTTTCCATCGGTAATATATTTGGCCGCATCGTGTAATAATTTCCAATTGGTTTTCCCAATAGTTTTGTACACCTTATTAAACCAATCGACATCTATAGCACCAAGGGCAAAATCACTTTTTGGAATGTTAGAATAACGCGAAATAATGGTTTCTTTTTCAGAATTCATATAATCTGAAGCGTGTGCCTGAAACCACCAGACTGCATCTTCAAGTTTTTCTAACCCTAAATATTCACCAATTACACCAGTCCATTGTGTGGCATAACACGCTAATTCTATTAATCGTTTTTTAGTGACTTTAGAAGCATCTGCACGTGCCGCAAAATCGGCATAACTTTCAGTATCTTTAAAAATCGATTTTTTTAGAAGACCACTAAATATTGTTTTTTTACTATCGCCGTAATAGCTATAACCACGTTCAAAATTATCTTTTCCTAAACGTTCTAAAATTCTAAAGACATAATCTACACCTTCTATGCTGTGAATACCATTCATGTATCCTGTGGCAGTGGTTTCTAAATCGCCACGTTCTAATTCTGTTTCTAATAAATTGGTTTTTAAAGGTGCTAATACGTGTTTAGGCACGCAATCTCTTTCTATCCATTTATAATTCATTCTGTAATTAAAACCACCGTCCATAATGACCATTAACTCACGAGAATTTAAGGCTTGAAAAAGGATGTCATCATCATTAATTAAGCCTTTTTTGTAAAGTCTTAATGTAACAGCAATACTTGGATATGGAACTATTCCTGGTCTACTGAATTGTTTTGTAATTACCTTTACATCGTCAGTTGTATTAGGATAAGCTATATCTTGAGCTACTAAATAGATATAAGTTCCCCAATATTTTTGAAGTTGTGCTTCTGTGAGAAGCTCTAAATTATTCATACTTAAACTTGGTACAAGTGGTAAAATAACATTTGTCCAGTTAAACGTTTTTTTATTATAGCGATAATTAGAGGTTTGATACTGTATTGCTTTGAGGTTTTTAGGAAAATTAGCAATCATATCTTCCATTATATCTAGCTTAAAATTAGCTATAATTCTTTCTTCTGCATAGACATTAAACAGACGTATTAAAATTTTGTTATAGGCATCAGATTTTGAATTGTACCGATCTTCTTTATCTAATTTTAAGCCACTTAAATCTGGATAATACTGTCTAGCAAAAGGCTCAAAATCTTTATAATCTCCAAATGGGTTATTATGATTCTTAATGTAACGAATTGCAGCATACATTTCAAAATCATTAAGCTTACTTTGCTCGTGCCAAGCGATCCAAATTTTAGCTAAAGGAATGTTATGTAACAGTTCTTCTGGTGTTGCATCATCGCCTAAACTTTTAATATCACGAATGCCTTTTTCTATGTAAGTTGTTGCTATTTCTCCTTGATATACTTCTGTTTGATATTCGTGATTTCTGTTTTTAGTTACAATATCAATTAACGTATTAACTGCTTTAATAATTTTATTTGCATCTATGAATTCTTTGAATTTAAACCCTGAAGATTCTGAAGTGGTAATTCCTAATTTATCGAAGAAACTCGTTTTTTTCTCAAAACGCGATTGTGGAATATATAATGGTGTTAAGTTGTCATAATCAATAGCTCCAAAACCATTACTGAAGTCGAATTCTTCGGCGTTATCTTTAAATTTATCTAAATAGACTTGTTCATTTTTGGTGATTTTAGGGCGTTCGTTATAGAGGCGAATTTGGTCTTCTACAAAATTAGACTGTTTATTTTCGTCGTGTAAAAGAGTCAACATCTCTAAACCTGCTATACGCTGGTCTATACTTTTTGCTGTCACTAAATTTGTAGCACTGTTTCTTAAACGGTCGGCTGGTAATTCTACTAACAATTTAATTAATGAGGTCCGTAAGTTTTTATGTTTTCGTCTTAATAAATCTTCAGCAATCTCTAAATCTTTATCATACAAGTGCATTCTACTAAATAAGTTAAGTCCTGTAGCCATTAATAACTCATTTCTGTTGTAGATTGCTTTTCTCGCTAAACCTCTTTTCCAAGAGTTTTCATCGTAATTTAAACGTTCTTTTTTCTCTGTATTTTGTTCGTAATTGTAAAAAGAATAGCTGTAATCTTTAGGGAATACTTTACGGATGTAGCTTTCTCTAAATTCTGTTGGAAGTATGTCTAAATCATTCGCGATTAATTCTAGTTGTTCTTCATTAGCACCATTGATTAAAAACTGGTAGAAATAATAAGAGTTAGGTGTAAAACTCCACCAAGAGAATATTTTACTTTCGAAGGTTTTCCCTTGGTCTTCGGCCGTTTTAGCGACTTCAAATAACCTTAAGAAGGTTGTGTTATCTATAACTACTGTTGATGGTAGGTTTACTGCCATCCAATGATCTAGAGCGTAATCTTTACCTAAGTTATTTTTGAAGTATTCGACTAAAGAATCGTTTGTTCTATCTGTTGAAGAAATAAAATATAAGGCTAGAATTTTTTTATTTCTATCTTCTGAAGTATAAACAATATCTAAAGCTTTTGCATTAGCTTTATCTACATCTAAAATAGCTATAGACCATAAGGCCACTAAAACTTCTAAGTTATCTTTACTTTTAAGAAGTGTATCAACTTCTTTTAAATCTAAAATTAAAGATTGTGCTAACTCTAGCACACGATTAATTACTGATTTTTTAGGGATTTCCCAATTTAAACCAAACCAAGTGCTTACCGCTCGAGTTACACTAGTAAAACGCGTTAAGTCGTTTTCTAAAACAATATTAATCATATATTTTAGAGCGCCAAGACTAGATTCATCTAAAGCTTCTAAAATAGTTTGTCTTAAACCTTCTTGACGTTGGGCAGCGAGTAATAACTTGGCTACCATTTCCCAATGTTTCTCATCTTCAGAAAGTAATAATGCTTTTATAATATCTGCACTAATACCACCAATTTCATCTTCAGCTTGAAGAATATCATCTAACAATTCGTCAAACATTCCATTTCCATTATGGAGTAAAGTCGCTAAAAAAAAGCTATTTCCGTGAGGAAAATAGGTGCTGTATTGAAAATGTTCATGTAATGTTAATCCGCCAAACCCCTTTCTGCTTAAACTTAAAAAATGCGTAAAAACTTGTAATTTATTACGTAATGTATCTTCTGTTTTTACAGATCTAAATGCTTTTCTATCATAACCTCTCTGATAAGGTATTGTATCCATAAAATCCCACATATCTGCTAAATACGGCGTTTGAATAATACCAAATAACTGCATTCCTAAACGCATACCTTCTTGAGTTCGCCAAGGATTATTATTAATAGCATCTTCAGAAACCGCAATGTAATCGGTGGCACTATAATAGGTTCTTCTTTCGCCTTTGTCGATACGTCCTAAAATTTTAGCTAAAACGCGATAAGGTTCAGAAAATGCACGAAATTCAAACCGATCTACATCTGGTTTCTTATTTTTTTCAACGTATTTAGTTGCTTCTTCTATTGGAATCATTACTTTTTCTTATTAAACTCTTACTCTACTAAGACGAGTTGTGATTATTGTTTCAATTTATTTCTTTATAAAAAAAGATTACTCTTAATGGTTGGCAAGATAAAAGTAATTCAAGTTTTTTTACTCACGGTATTTAGGGATGTTTTTAATTAAATATTTAGATGGAGTTTTAAATATCACAGAATACAGTGACAAATAACACCCTGTTTTAAAATAGGTTTGTAAAACCAAAATTAAACGGCCTTATGATACTTGCTAAACACGAACTTGGTTTCAATTTTTATGAAGATGAAACATCTTTTGAAAAAATTAAAGCTTGTAAAAATTACCCAGAAGATTTTTATTACGAGATTTTTGTACTTGCTAAATCTACTAAAAACAAGCAGATTAGAACTGAGTGTACCAATATCATAAAAAAACAGGCACCAGAAGCTTTACAACTCGCCTTTAAGAGTCGAAAAAAAATAACGACAATACAAGATTCTCAATCTTTTAACAAGAAACTGATTGCTGTATTAGAGTACGGCGTACTTTCAGAAGACTTAGACCTTTGTAAACTATACACACTTGTTTGTAAGCGATTAACGCTTTCGCTTGAATATAGAAGTAAAGAAGTTATTGAACTTCTCATAGAAACACCACGTCTTTTAAGTCAGTTTAACGGTGTTAAAGAATTAACAATTAGCACCTCTAGACAGGAAGAAGGTTTTAGAAACGTTGTAAACAACATAACGCAACTTTCTTCATTAGAAAAACTTGAGCTTGAAATTGATTATAAATACATACCAGAAGAACTAGAACGATTAGTTAACTTAAAAGCGTTTATACTAGCAGCACCAAACCTTGTCTGGATTCCTATAGGAATGACCAAGTTAAAAGCACTTAAAAAGTTGGAGTTTAGAGGAAGTTTTGCTTTTGGTAATGACGAGCCTAATCCTAACATCGTTAACTTTACTTGGCTTAAAGAACTTACCAGTTTAAAGCATTTAAAAATAGGCTCTTTTGCAGTACAAGATCTCTCTGATGTTGAGCTTCCGGCAAGTTTAAAAAAATTAGAGCTTTTTAGGTTAGAAAATCTAACCGCTTTACCCGAAACACTTGGTCACTTACCAAAACTAAAAACATTAAGGCTAAGTGGTATGAGGGAGCTAGAACACTTTCCTGCATCTGTTAGTGAATTTAAAACCTTAGAGGTTTTTGAAGCTGTTCATTTATCTAAATTAAAGAAAGTTCCTGCTGCTTTTATTTTTGGACCCAATATTAAACGTTTGCTAGGTTTGTATACAGAGTTTATACCTTATGGTGAAACACCTGTAACTAAGCTAAAAAGAATTGATTTCACCCATCCAGAGCTTCTTAGTTTTGTATTAGATAATGCCTTGTCTTTTACTAATTTAAAAGAGATAGAAATTAATTGTGATGCACCAAAAAGAAGAAGTGCACATACGCTTTCTTCATTTAAAAAACTTAAAAACCTTAAGTATAGATTAGCGCATCATTTAGAATGGGTTTTAGAGGATATTCACGAATGTAAAAAGCTAGAAGACGTTCTTATTTATGGAATATATAATAGGACTGATGCTGAAATAACAAACGCTGATGTTACTAATTTTCCTCAGGCATTTTCTAGAATAGAGCATTTGCAAACCTTAAAAGTACACAATGCAAAAGCACTAGTTTTAAATACAGATTATTTACCTATAAAGACAGACAGTCTTACCATTACAGATATAAAAGTCATTGAGCCAGGTATTGAAGATTTTGAGGTAACTAATCTAAAAGTAATAGATACACCTATTACCGCATTGCAAAAGTTTTATTCGGTAATACGTGCAAAAAAAATGAAGTTAGGCGATGAAAATAGCGTTAAAAATGAGACTTTAGATTTTGATAATTTTAAAGACCCTGAAAGCATTAAAGATTTTATATTTAATAGTAATGTAAAAGGCTTAGATAAGGCATTAAAAGCACTTTGTAATTTACAAACACTAACCATTGATTTTAATGTAGATAATGCCGAACAAAACAATGGTTTAACCGCTTATACGCACCATAATTTAAAAAACTTAACCATTAAAAATTTTAATGGTAACACTAATGTTATTAAATTATTATTAGAGCATACGCCTCATCTAGAATTTTTAGAAATTTACGATTGTGTAGGACTTGCCGATTTACCTAAGGTTACTTTAAATAAACTAAAAACGCTAAAATTATTTTATAGCGATGATATACAGTCTATAGAAAACTTAACAGTGCCCAACATAGAACTTTTTAAAGTTTTATCGTGTGACAATTTTGGTTACGATGCTATGGTTACGGCATCGCATTGGAAAACGCTTAAGTTTCTTTGGTTACAGAACATTAGTAGAGCTCTTGAAACCTACCCGGAGACCATTGCAGACTTAAATTTAGATACCTTTTTTATTGATGGATTTTTAACTAAAAGACAAATACCAAAATGGATAGGCAGAATGAAATCCTTACGAGTTCTAGGAATAGAACAGTTTTATTATTGTCCATTACCGGAAGAATTAGCCGAATTAACCCAATTAAAAATAATGAGTATCAGAGGCTGTGATTTTACAGAACAAGTATCTGATAAATTTAAGAATCTGAATTTAGAGGATTTAATTTACAGGTATTCAAAATTTAATGGAAACAATATGAAATCCTCTAAATTTTACGCATTAGCTAAAAATAAAATCTTAAAAGAGGATTTTGATAACAGATATGAAAAATATGATCTGTACTGTTAAAGAAATTAAAGCACAACGTACTGTATCTAAAAAAACTGTTTCCAAAAGAAATTTATACTTTAAAAATTAACGATTATTATGACAAAACCAGCAGAAACACCTGTTTTCAAGTTTTATACAATGGATGAGTATTATGAAGACATTAAAAAGTGTAAAAACTTTCCAGAGGATTTTTATTATGAAATTTTTGTGATTGCAAAAGCAACATCTAATAAAAAAAATAGAACAGAGTGTGCTAACATCATAAAAAAACAAGCCCCAGAAGCTTTACAAATAGCTTTTAAAAGTCGAAAAAAAATAACACAAAAAGGAAAGCGTGTAGCCAGAATGATTTCTATTTTAGAATATGGATTGCTATCTGAAGACTTAGACCTTTTTAAATTACATAACCTAATTGGTGGAGGATCAAAACTATGGCTTTTTCATTCTTCGACAGATTTTTTAGATCGCTTGTTAGAACATCCACATATATTAAGACGATTTAACGGCGTAAAAAGTTTAGAAATCCATTTAAAAGATTTTGGTAATAAATATGATAGTATTCTTAATGAGATATCAAAATTAACGTCGTTAGAAGAAATAGATCTCGAGGGAGAGTTTGAGCAACTACCAGAGGATTTTGGTAATTTATCAAATTTAAAAAAGCTAAAGCTTGTTGCGCCTTGTTTAAAAAGGTTTCCAAGTACAATGTCTCAGTTAACATCCTTAAAAGAAATACGTATTGAAGGCGCTTATTGGACTGGGAAATCTACTCCCAATATGAATCTAACTGATTTTAATTGGATTACAAAATTTACTGAATTAAAAGAGTTGAAACTACGTTTTATCGGCGTTCAAGATCTATCTCAAGTCAAGTTTTCAGCATCCTTAAAAATTATAGAATTTTTTGGCTTAGATGAATTAATAGCATTGCCTAAAGATGTTAGTAATTTAAAGCAACTAAAAGAGTTTCAGGTTTTATCTAAAAGCATAGATAGCTTACCAAATGGTTTTGAAGATTTACCAAAATTAGAACTTTTTAAACTTAATGCTCCTAAGATAGATTCCATATCGTCTACCCTCTTTTTTGGAGACGAATCAAGATGTTTTGAAGAAACGCCTAGACCTAAATTAGAAACAAAAATTACATATAGCGAAACTAATATATCACCAATGACAGAAGTAAGTCTGCGAGAATCTATAGAAATAGATTCGCCCAAACTACTTCATTTTGTGTTAGATAATGCGTCGTTTTTCCCTAATTTAAAGACGATAACAGTAGATTGTGAAGCACCAGAAATTCCACATAAAACATCGTTAGCTACATTTAAAAACTTAACAACACTTAACTACAAACTAGAACATAAACTAGATTGGCTTTTTGAAGAGATAGAGCAATGTACAAATCTTAAAAATGTAGAATTATACAGGTTTCAAGAGTCAGGTACTAGAGATATAAAATTAGCTGTTAGAATTTTTCCTAATGTGTTTTCAAAAATAGAGCAGTTAGAAAACTTGACGATTAAAAATGCGAGTGCTTTAGTTGTAGACACCGACCATTTACCTAAGCATATAACCAATTTAACTATTTCTGAAATTAAAGGCATAAAAGCAGGAACAGAACAGTTTGAAGTGTTTCACCTGGAAATTAAAGCCACACCAATTCTTAATTTACAGGAATTTTATGCAGTAATTAGTGCGACTAAATTTAATCTTGGACATAGAAATAATGATGTAAATAATGTTTTAAATTTTGAAACCTTTAGACATCCAGAAAAAATTGAATCGTTTGATTTTACCAGTAATGTGAGTCAGTTAGATAGCTTACTTAAAAACTTCATAAATTTAAAGGAACTTACCATTACATTTAAGAAGGCCAATTCAGAACATAATAATGGATTAACGGCCTTTAAACACAACAATTTAAAAGTGTTAAGAATTGATGATTATAACGGAACTACCGAAGCCTTAGAGCGTTTATTAACACATACACCAAACCTTGAATTTTTAGGAGTATTTGAAGCCACAGGTTTTGATGCTTTTCCTGCTGTAAGCTTGCCTCAACTTAAAAAATTAAGAATGCAGAGTGTCGCTCTTAAAACCATAGACAACCTAAACGTTGAAACTATTGAAGCGGTAAAACTGATACATTGTGATTATATTAACGATGAAAGTATTGAAGCAATATCGCATTGGAATTCTTTAAAACACCTTTGGTTAGAAGGCTTAGATGAAAATGGAGGCACATACCCTGAATCGATTTCTGAATTAAATTTAGAAACACTTTTTATCAGAGCACATCATAAAGAAGAAAAAATCCCTACTTGGATTGCTAATCTAAAAAATTTACGTGTTTTAGGAATAAACAATTTTAAACAAGTTGTTTTACCTGTTGAATTAGCCACATTAACACAGCTTGAAGTATTAAGTATTAGTGGATGTGAATTTTCAGAACAAGTATCTGAAGACTTTAGAACCCTTAACCTACAAAAATTGGTGTATTGGACCTCTAAATTTAATGGTAGTAATATGAAATCTGAACTCTATGAGCCATTGGAGAATAAGTTGGTGTCTCAACGTAATTTTGATGATATAGATAGTGAAGTCCCTTTTAGGGTGTAGCTAAAAAGAATAATTTACAGCGAACCGCAACCTAAAAACCCTGTTTCCAAAAGAAATTTATACCTTAAAAATTAACGATTACTATGACAAAATCAACAGAAATCCCTGAATTCACCTATTATAAAATGGATGAATATTATGAAGAGATTAAAAAGGGTAAAAACTTTCCAGAAGATTTTTATTACGAAATTTTTACGATTGCAAAAGCAACAACAGATAAAAAAAATAGAGCAGAGTGTGCTAACATCATAAAAAAACAAGCCCCAGAAGCTTTGCAACTAGCCTTTAAAAGCCGAAAAAAAATAACACAAAAAGGAAGGCACGACGATAGAATGATATCTCTTTTAGAATATGGATTGCTATCTAAAGACTTAGATCTTCTTAAATTACACGATCTAATGACGAGAAAGAATAGAGAACTGGATTTTTTTTGGTTTTCGGTACATTTTTTAGATCGCTTGTTAGAACATCCTCATATAATAAGCCGATTTAACGGTGTTAAAAAATTCACAATCCATTTAATAGGAAAAGGCAATAAGTATGATAGTATTATTAAAGAGATATCAAAATTAACGTCTTTAGAAGAAATAGATCTAGAAGGTGATTACGAACAACTACCAGAGGATTTTGGTAATTTATCAAATTTAAAAAAATTAAAACTTGTTGCCCCTTGTTTAAAAAAGTTTCCAAGTACAATGTCTCAGCTAATATCCTTAAAAAAACTACGTATTGAAGGTGATTATTGGAATAGAGCATGTAAGGACAACCTGAATTTAAATGATTTTAATTGGCTTACAAATCTTACGAAATTAAAAGTATTAAAGCTGTACCATGTTGGTGTTGAAGATATGTCTCAGGTCGTGTTTCCGGCAACCTTAAAACGTATAGAATTTTTTTGCTTAGGTGAATTAAGAGCATTACCTAAAGATGTTAGTCATTTAAAGCAACTAAAAAAGTTTCAGATTTTATCTAAAAGCATAGATAGCTTACCAAGTGGTTTTGAGGATTTACCAAAATTAGAATATTTTGAGCTTATTGCACCTAAGATAGATTCCATATCATCTACCTTATTTTTTGGCGATGCGTCTAGATGTTTTGGAGATACACCTAGACCTAAATTGGTAACAAAAATTACATATAGCGAAACTAATATATCACCAATGACGGAAGTAAGTCAGCGAGAATTTATAGAAATAGATTCACCAAAACTGCTTAACTTTGTGTTAGATAATGCGTCGTTTTTCCCTAAATTAAAGACTATAACAGTGGATTGTGAAGCACCAGAAACCCCACATAAAACAGCGTTAGCTGCATTTAAAAACTTAACAACGCTTAATTACAAACTAGAGCATAAACTAGATTGGCTTTTAGAAGGGATTGAGCAATGTACAAAACTAAAAAATGTAGAATTATACAGGTTTCAAGAGTCTGGTACTAGAGATATAAAATTAGCTGTTAGAGTTTTCCCTTCAGTATTTTCAAAAATAACGCAGTTAGAAAACCTTACCATTAAAAATGCTAGTGCTTTAGTTGTAGACACCGACCATTTACCTAAGCATATAACCAATTTAACTATTTCTGAAATTAAAGGCATAAAAGCAGGAACAGAAGAGTTTGATGTGTTTAATGTGGAAGTTAAAGCCACACCAATTCTTAATTTACAGGAATTTTATGCAGTAATTAGTGCGGCTAAATTTAATCTTGGGCATAGAAATGATGATGTCAATAATGTGTTAGATTTTGAAAACTTTAGACATCCAGAAAAAATTGAATCGTTTGATTTTACCAGTGATGTGAGTCAGTTAGATAGCTTACTTAAAAACTTCATAAATTTAAAAGCGCTTACCATTACGTTTAAAAAAAATAACCCAGAACATAACAATGCATTAACGGCCTTTAAACACTCTAATTTAAAAGTATTAAAAATTGATAATTATAACGGAACTACTGAAGCTTTAGAGCGTTTATTATCACATACACCAAACCTTGAGTTTTTAGATGTATTTGAAGCCAGAGGTTTTGATGCTTTTCCTGCGGTAACATTGCCTCAGCTTAAAAAATTATTAATGCAGAGTGTAGCTGTTAAAACCATAGACAATCTAAAAGTAGAAACTATTGAAGCGGTAAAACTGATACATTGTGATCATATTAGCGATGAAAGTATTGAAGTGATATCGCGTTGGAACTCTTTAAAACACCTTTGGTTAGAAGGTTTAGATGAAAATGGAGGTATATATCCTGAATCAATTTCTGAATTAAATTTAGAAACGCTTTTTATCAGTGCACATCATAAAGAAGAAGAAATTCCGACTTGGATTGCCCATATGAAAAATCTACGTGTTTTAGGTCTAAACATTTTTAAACAAGTTGTTTTACCTGTAGAATTAGCATCATTAAAACAGCTTGAAGTATTAAGTATTAGCGGTTGTGAATTTTCTGAAAAAGTATCTGAAGACTTTAGAAATATGAATTTAAAGAAGTTGGTATACTGGACCTCTAAATTTAATGGTAGTAATATGAAATCTGAACTCTATGAACCCTTAGAAAACAAATTGGTATCTCAAAGAGAATTTGATGACGAAGATAGTGAAGCGCCTTTTAGAATCTAAAGGTATACACTTTATTGCAAAAAAAAGAGCTTCATAGAAATATGAAGCTCTTTGAGCGAGAGACCAGGTTCGAACTGGCGACATTCAGCTTGGAAGGCTGACGCTCTACCAACTGAGCTACTCTCGCATTTTGTAATTAAATTACTTTAATTAATGGTATTTCAATATTTAAAATCGTCATGTTTATTTTTAGATTGATGACACGCAATCTGATAAATTTTTAAATTTCGTTTTAATAAAAAAACGTTGTATTAAAAATTATTTGTGGGGAGAGCAGGATTCGAACCTGCGAAGACGTAGTCAGCAGATTTACAGTCTGCCCTCGTTGGCCGCTTGAGTATCTCCCCAAAATTTTAATTCAATATTTCAATTTAATAATAAAAAAACTTCATAATAAAATGAAGTCTTTTTGAGCGAGAGACCAGGTTCGAACTGGCGACATTCAGCTTGGAAGGCTGACGCTCTACCAACTGAGCTACTCTCGCAGTATTGGTAAGCGGATGCAAATATATAAATATTTTATAAAATGAACCTAATTTTAAGCACGAGAATTCTAAAGAATTTATGATTTTTAATTCTTGAAAATTAAAAGACTTATTGGTAGGTGATTAAGGTTGTTTTTTGCTTATTAAAAATACTTCTAAAGAGAGAAATAAAAAGCTGAATAGGAATTTTTAAGATAATCTGATTAGATTAAGCTTTTAAGACTGTAATATAATAACCGTTTTTAAACGAGAAGAAATAATCAAATCCTCCCCTTTATCGCTAAAGGGGAGGTGTATTTTTTTATTTTTTTGATTCTGCAACAGAAACCTTACGGAATTCTTTTAACAATTTTTCTAATGCTAAAGATGATTTTCTAGCTCTAGTTCCAGCAGCTTTGTTTCCGCTTTCTAATTGTAAGTTTGCATCAGTTTGAAATGATTCAATTGTACTTTGGATGTTTTCGATTAATTCTTTCATATGTTCTTTGTTAAAATTTTAATTTGAAAAGGCGAAAATATAATTATTCCGTTGAATAACATATAAACAGGGGTTAAAATATAGCTAAAGTTCATTTAGAATAAATAAGGAAATTAAAGTGACAGATGTATTTAATGTCTTTTTTAGCTTTCTTAGTTTCTTAATGTGCTCTAGTTTAGTTGTGTATGTTTGTTTTTTTAATATGAATACGCAATGGTTATAAATTAAAATATTTTAGAATGAATGTTAAAATAAAAAGGCCTTATTCGCAAATAAGAGCTTTTTGTGATTATTTAATAATATTCTTTTATGAAGAAATACGATTAATTGTTTTTACTTTTTTCAGATTGTGATTTGTTGCTGCTAAATTTCCATACTAAAGCTACTAAAGCAATTGCAGGGATAACTAACCATGCCCATTCTCCCATAAAAGAGTCATGAGAATGATGTTCTACACCTGGGTGTGCTAATAAAATTTGAGAACTTATTACGAATAATAAAATTGAAAATACTTTTTTCATTGTTTAGAGTTTTAAGAGTTAATATTGAGTTTGCTTATAACCTGATAAGGCGTTTGATTTGTTTCTTTAGCCAGTCTTTGTACATCGTCAAATTCAGGCTTAATTTTTGTGTGATTTGTAGGTGTCGTTGTTTCTTTAACTTCAATTTCACCTAATGCTGTTTGCTTTTTTACTTGTACTCTTGGCAGTTCAATTCGATCTATAGGGAAATAACGAAGTCCAATAGTACTCGTATTATCAAATAGATAATTTGATACTTTTTTTAATTCATCTTTAGGAAGAATAACACTTAATAAAAAAGCGAATCTTCCTTTTTTCATAAGTTGTTGTGTTATACTAAAATCTACAGCTCCTGAAGTTAATAAACCATCTTGAAAGTCATTACCTAAGTATTCTGGAGACATATCGTCTATAGAAGCTTCTAATTGAAGGTAAGTGTCTTTCTCAGCTTCATCTTCAATTAAAGAAATACGAACCACATTAGCATTATGAAAATCTTTTTTGCCCGGTCCGTAAGCTGTTTTTATTGGAGTGTAAGCTTTACTTTTAAAATCTGGATTAAGATATCTTAAAATAGCAGCACCTGTTGGTGTAATCTTTTCACCTTCTTCATTACCAGGGTAAATAGGCATACCTTGAAGTAATTCTGCGGTAGCAGGAGCGGGAACCGGTAACATACCGTGTTGTGTTTTTACAATTCCAAAACCGGTACAAATAGGTGTGCAATATACTTTTGAAATATTCAACTTATCAATTAACACAGCATTTCCAACAATATCTATAATAGAATCGACTCCACTTATTTCATGAAAGTGAATGGTTTCTAATGGCATATTGTGAATTTTAGACTCGGCTTCTCCTATCATTAGAAAAATCTCGTGTGCTATTTTCTTTGCATTAGCGCTGATATGTGCATTGTCAATTATTTTTTTAATATCACTTAAATGACGATGTGCTCCATGATGGTGATCGTGAGAATGCTCATGTTCATGTGAATGTGAATGGTCGTCATGGCTGTGCGAGTGATCATGACTATGCGAATGATCGTGGCTATCTGCATGATCGTGACTATGTGAATGATCATGAGAATGAGAGTGTCCATGATCATCATGTTCATGGCTATGCGCTGTGCCTCCCTCTACATTTAAATCTAAGACTTCAACATACTTGCATGTAATCCCATTTTTATCGGCCTCTTGGATTTCTATTTTACCATCAGGTAAATGTAAATCTTTAGGTAAATTTAGTAATTTGTCGTAATCACCGAGCAATTCACTAAAAGCACTCAAAAACATGTTCCCTGAGAGTCCCGAAAAAGCTTCTATATATATTGTTTTCATTTTTCTATTAGTTTTAACATTCTAAAAGCACTCATGGCGGCTCCATAACCATTATCAATATTGACTACGGTAATTCCGTTTGCACAACTGGCAAGCATGGCACGTAATGCCGTTTCTCCATCTTTTGCAGTTCCGTAACCTACAGAAGTTGGTACAGCAATAATAGGCTGGGGGATAAGTCCACCAACAACGGTTGGTAATGCGCCTTCAAAACCTGCAACGATAATTAAAATATCGAATGTTTTTAAGATTTCTAATTTGTCTAACAAGCGGTGTAAACCTGCAACGCCTACATCATGAATTACACGAGATTTAATTCCCATATATTCTAAAGTATAAAAGGCTTCATTGGCAACACCAATATCTGAACTTCCTGCGGAAACAATTCCTATTTTAGGCGTTGTGTCTTCTGATATTTCTTGATGTGAAAGCATAAAGATTTCAGAATCATCATCATAGAATGCTGTTTTAAATGTTTTTAATAACACTTTTGCTTTCTTAGCTTGCAGCTTTGTTACGAGTACGTTTTTATTTTTTTCAACATAATCTTTCAATAAATCTGAAAGTAATGCTACGCTTTTTGAGGCTCCGAAGATGACTTCTTCAAAACCTAAACGGCGTTTTCTGTCTTCATCTATGATAAAGGCTTTATCCATTTAATACGCGATTTAATTTACCAGAAACAAATCCTTCTTCATCTATTGTGACTTTAGAGAAACCTAAGGCTTTTATTTCTTTAGTGATTTTTTTAAATTGACTTTTTAATACTTCTAATTCTGTTACAGGAACTTCTATGGAAGCTTCTTCTCCTTTATATCTGACTCTAACATTATTGAAGCCAAATCTGTTTAAAACATATTCAGCATGCTCAATTTGTTTCAGTCTTTCATTATTTACAGCAGTTCCATAAGGAATTCTAGAACTTAAGCAAGGACTTGGTGGCTTAAAAGCAGTTTCTAAGCCTAAGGCATTTGCCATTTCTATAACTTCAGCTTTATTAATATTTAGCTCGGCTAAAGGTGATTTTATTTGATGGTTTTTAGCGGCTTCTAAACCAGGACGATAATCGCCTAAGTCATCTAAATTAGTGCCGTTTAAAATAGTGTATTCAGGATAGCGTTCCTGAATAATATCTACCATAGCTTCGTAAAGATGCGTTTTACAGAAAAAACAGCGATTTGCCGGATTTGCTGTATAATTAGGATCTTCTAATTCGGTAGTTTTAATAACCTCTAAGTTTATGTTGTGTGTCTTACAAAAGTCCGTTGCGATTTTAAAATCCTTAGATTTTAGACTTTCTGAATTAGAGATTAATCCAATAGCAGCATCACCAAGCACTAATTTTGAAACATACAACACAAGGGAAGAATCTACACCTCCAGAAAATGCTGTAACGGTTCCTTTATGGTCTTTAAACCATTGTTTTAGCAATGCTAATTTTGACATATATTGATTTTTGTTTTTACTGAATGATTAAATTATTAAGCTTTATTACCTTTTTCGTCAACAGTATAGACTTTAAAACCATCAGCATTTGATTGTTCTATCTCAAAAGTGAAAGGCTTATCTTTTAAAACTTGTGGTTGATGCTTAACAGTCCCTAAAATATTTCCATTAGAAACAATTTCGTAATGAGATATAGGGTTTTCTGCAGCATAAGCGGTTTGCCAAGTAAGTTTTGTTCTTCCATTAACAACTTCTTGCTTAAGGTCTCTAGGTCCTGTCATATCTATTTTATCAAGCTGAAAGAAATTTGTTCGTTCTCCTGCTGCCTTTGCTGTTTTAGCTTCTATTTCAAGTCTTCTTTCTTTAGACATTGCATCAGGTTTTACTTGAGATGCATAATAATTTTGAGTTAACTGACATTTAAGAGGATCTTCATCTATTTTACCAATTCCTATAATTAAAGTATCTACACCAGGTGTGGTTAATACATATTCTATAAGATCGCTACTTGGCAATTCTGCAGAACCTACTTTACGATAAATTTGACTTGGTTTTCTAGAGAAACCTGGCACTTCTTTATACATGGTTCCTGCTCCAAAAACTTTCATACCAATAATACCTATTCCTTTTGCTTTAGCTAGTGGAATTACATTGTGTTTCATATTAAAATACAAGTGATCATTCGAATTAACTGACACTAATAAAGCATCTAGTAATCCATATTTATCACGTTGCATAAAGTCAATCATGGCTTCAGGATTATTATGTCCTGAAAACCCGATGTGTTTCAATAATTTTTCGTTTTTAGGATTTGTTCCTGTAAGATTGGTGCCATCTCTAAAATCTCTTAATACCACTAGAGCTCCAAAATTTTCATCTGGTTTAATTGGTGTTTCAATACCTTTGTATAATATATCGTTTTCCTCGATAGCTTGTAAAGCATGAACCATAACGATATCTACATAAGAACCTTCTGGATAGTAGCCTTTTCCATCACCAAAAAGTTGAGTCATAGTTCTTCTTATATCGTCTGCAGCTGTTTGCACATCTTCACCATTAGATTTGTTTCTTACATTTTCAACTTCTTTCCATCCTGGTTTTCCCCATCTCATTAATGTTTTACTTGTAATGGTAATAGATTCTCTAAGTTTTTTATCGTAATTCGATTTCCCTGGAATTAGGTTCATTTTTTCAAAAGCAGAGTGATAATGCATTTGACTTAGATCGTAAACATTTGATGTGTCATAATAATTTATTCCTAAATCAAAGGCTTTGGTAATAATTTTAACGGGATCGATATCATCTGCTGTCCATTGTATAGATGCTTGTCCACCTAAACCTAAAGTAGTTACTTTGTTTTTCATACGGCCAAATGGTCTCATCATAGGTGCAGGTGCTTTATCAGAGAAACTAGTTCCTAAAGGTAAAAACAATGCACCGGCAGTGGCCATACTTGATAGTCTTATAAAATCGCGTCTTGAAACTGGATACTTACTTTTCATGTGTTTAGGTTTTCGATGAGCTTCTAAGATAACAATACTAAAAGTGAACAATGATGAGTTTAAATCTATTAAGTTTTTTTTAACATGATAATGAAGTTTAAGGTTAATCCTACAAATATTTGGGTTAATATTGTAGATATAAAGTGTTTTAAACTGTGCTATATCGTTTAAGCATTAAGCTTTTTTTAAGAGTATTTTTTATGGTTTTTAGACTTTAGTTTCTTATCTTTTATTTTAAAGTATGCTACTTTGAAATAAAAGTTGTTCTTATCAGTTTAAATATTATGAGAGTAATAAAGTGGATTAAGTATTAAATAAATCAAAACCTAGATTTAAAATTCGGATTTCTATTAGTGATACTGTATATTCACGCCCTAACAATAATTTAGAAGCCCTGAAATATTATAAAATATTTTCAGGTTACATGAATCAGAAAGGATATGCTTCTAAATAAATAGCTTTTTTTTAAATTAAAATAAATGGATTTTACTAACCCTTTAGTATACGGAGTTCCGTGTTTTTTAGGTCTTATTGCCTTAGAGCTTACATACAGTAAGACTTCAGATGATAAGAAAAACCTTTACAATTGGAAAGATTTAACATCTAGTGTATTACTAGGTTTAGGATCTGCAGTACTTGCAGCACTAATAAAGACACTTTCTATAATTACTATTTTTTATTATGCAGATGAATTATTTAACCCATTAGTAAATGGTGTTAGAACTAATATTTTTGGATATGAATCGTTTGGCTATGCTTGGTATGTATGGTTGTTATGTATGCTATTAGATGATTTTAGCTACTACTGGTTTCATAGACAAAACCATATGGTCCGTTTTTTCTGGGCAGCACACATTGTACATCACTCTTCAGATAATTTTAATTTAGGAACCGCTGTTCGTAACGGTTGGTTTACTCTTTTTTATAAACCTTTCTTTTATGTTTGGATTATAATGATTGGTTTTCCGCCAGAAATGCTTGTTGTTTGTTTAGGAATTGAGGCGCTGTGGCAATTTCAATTACATACGCAATACATTAAGAAAATGGGCTTTATAGAAAAGATATTAAATACCCACACAATGCACCAAGTACATCATGCTCGTAATTTGGAGTATATGGATAAAAATCATGGTGGTTTTCTAAATGTTTTTGATCGAATTTTTGGAACTTGGAAAGAATTAGATGAATCTATTGATATTGAATATGGTGTTTCAACGCCTCCAGATTCTTATAATGTGTTTATAATTTTAACCCATGAGTATAAGAACATTTGGGAGGATACTAAGAAATCTAAAAATTGGTATCATAAGTTAATGTATATCTTTGGACCTCCAGGTTGGAGCCATGATGGAAGCACATTAACAGTCAAGCAAATGAGAAAAGAGCTTGCTGAAGAATCTAAAAAGGGAAATATACAAAGTGCCTAAATCTATGTTATAAGTTTATTGATAGAAGTAGAGTTCCTACAACCCATAATGTAGTAGATAAGATACCTCCAATAATTAGGAAGTGTTTAAATTTATAAGCTCCAGTTCCATATATAAGTGTATTAGTTTGATAACCTACAGGTGTGAAAAAACTAAAATTTGCACCAAACATTACGGCGAGTAAGAAAGATTTTACGTCTAAATTTAATCCGCTTGCGACTGCAATAGCAATAGGTGCCATAATAATTGCAGTTGCATTGTTAGATATAACTCCTGATAATAGTATTGTGATTCCAAAAAGTAATCCTAAAACTACTATTGGATTTTGATTACTCATTAAGGTTAATAAATGTTCTGATAACCAAATATCTGCACCACTATTAGTCATGGCAGTTCCTAGAGGAATCATGCCAGCAAGTAAGAATATAATCTGCCAATTTACTTTTTGATAAACGCTTTCAAGTTTAATACTATTAGTTAAAAGCATCATAGCAACACCAGCTAAAGAAGCTGTTAATATGGTTAGTACACTTGTTGCTGCTAATGCAATCACTCCAAGTAGTATTAATAAGGCTACAGTTGTTTTAGACTTAGCAATATTGGGTTTAAATTCATGTTCATTTAATATCGCTATATTTTCAATATTATATAGATCAGAAATCTTATGTTCTTGCATCTCTAATAAAACACGATCACCAGGCTTTAGGTTGATGTCTTCTATGTTTTTTCGTAATAAACGCTCTTTTGTATTTCTTAAATTTCTTCGCTTTTTAATGGCAATAGGGAATGCTCCTTCAAAAGAAATCCTTCTCAAGTCTTTTAAGGTTTTACCAATTAGGTTAGAGCCAGGTAGAATAAGTGTTTCTATGTAGGTTACATCATTTTTTTCTGTGTCATTATCTATTGTATTAACGTTTTCTAATTGTTGCTTTTGTCGTTTTTCATTCAGGACAAATCCATTTTTTTTAAGAATAGATTGAAAGTTCTCCAAATTACTCATTAACACTAAATTATCTTTAGCTTTTAATTTTATGTATTTACCAGGATCATTAATCACTTGCTGATCTCTAATTAATTTAAGGATTTTAGAATCTTCTTGATTTAGAAATTCTATGTCTCCAAATTTTTCTCCAAGTAAAGGAGAATCTTCAGTTACTTTAATAGTAAAAACATAAGAATCTATATGATAATCCGTGTTTAGATTGTTCTTTTTATTCTTTGGTAAGAAGCGAGAGGCAATGGTCATTATAACCAGGCCAATAGCTAAAAATATAAGACCGTACCATGAGAATTCAAAAAAGGTAAAAGATTCAACACCTTGTTTTTTCGCAATTGCGTTAACGATAAGGTTGGTTGATGTTCCCATAAGTGTGCAACTACCTCCTAAAATTCCAGCAAAAGATATTGGCATTAATAATCGAGAAGAAGAGAATCCACATTTTTCGGATAGTCTTGTAATTATTTTAATAAAAATAATAACGACAGCTGTAGTGCTAATAAAAGCAGATATACTCGCTGAAATAAGCATAAATGTTGGAGTTAATAAAATGAGAGGTAATATCTTTAGTTTTTTAATACCATCAGAAAGTAATTGAATCACTCCATTTTCTTCAAGACCAACAGCAAGTATCATTAAAGCTAAAACGGTAACTGTTGCAGGGTTTGCAAAGCCGCTGATAGCTTCTTCTGGAGTTGTTAATTGAAGCAATACCAAAGCAACTATTATAAAAAAGGCAATTTTATCTACAGGAAAAAACTCCGTGATAAATAAGATAATACTTATCCCTATTATAATAAAGACTAAAATTATTGAAAGCTCCATAGATTTTAATGCCAGAATTTAAATTTAGTGACAGAAGAAATAGAAGAGGTGCTCATTAAGATATTTAATTGCTTTGATTACAAATCGAACATTTTTAATTCTTTTTAGATTAGTTTAAGCCGTATATGAGTTAATGAAGCTCGGTTCAATTAGAGATCTTTGTTTTTTAATCTAAACCATCTAAAATTTTCGATTTCGTATGACTAAATTGAGTTTTAACCACCGACTAATTAAAACAATGGCTTTCATTGTTCTTTCATTTTTTACAATATCTACAGTACAATCACAAGCATATACCAAGCAAGAATTAGAGGATTCCTTGGCTACACAACCTTATTTTTCAATACACAAGGATAATTTCTTTGTTACTGGTGTTCCTACAAATAAGACAATAAATAGTTCTACGGCGAATGCTAAATATCAAATTAGTTTTAAACAGATATTAACTCGAAGTAAATTGCCGTTAGATACCTATTTGTATATGACATATACTCAAAAAGCATTTTGGAATATTTATAAAGAATCATTTCCGTTTAATGATATAAATTTTAATCCATCGATTGCTTTAGGTAAAGTTTTTTACGATAAAAATGAACGCTTAAAAGGAATAGGTACTTTAGCTTTTGAGCACGAATCTAATGGTAGAGATAGCTTAGCTTCTCGAAGTTGGAATCGTATAAGTTTAGAATATACCACAGGAATTTCTAAAAATACAGTCGCTAGTTTTAAAGCATGGGTGCCATTTTCTCATAAAGAAGGAAACCCAGACCTTTTAGAATATGTTGGATTAGGAGAAGTAAATATCTCGCATACTTATCAGCCCGATAAGTTAATTTTTGATTTAAGATTGCGAAAAGGTTTAAATTTTGAAGCCAAAGGTTCGGTTAGAGCAAGAGTTTATTATAATCCATTTGGTAACAATATCTCTAATCAATACTTAATGTTAGAATGGTATGTTGGGCAAGCTGAAGGGTTGTTAAATTATGAACAATCACAAAGTATGATTAGGGTTGGTTATGTGATTAGAACCAATGAATTTAAGTGGTTTAACGGTAAAAGTAAAAAGACTATAAATTAATTTCCTTTAACCCGTTTCCATAAATCTGATATTAATTTTTTGCCGTCTCGTTGTGTTTTTTCCTGTTCAATAAAGTTAATATTTCCTGCGGTATCTGTATCAATCAAATATTTAAAAACAAAATTTTGAGATTGAGGTTCCGTACTTAATAACCCAAATCGTAGATCATTATAATATAATTTATTTTCAGATTTAGTAATCGTATACCAACCTTCAGAAATCGCAATCATGCGTTTTACCTTTTCATTATTGATTAAATCTCCTAATAATTCGTGATTTTTAGGATAGGTTTCAAAGGAGATAGGTTTAGTGTCAAAAAAGGAATAAGTTCCTAATAAATAGTTGTTTTCGGTTTCAACATTCGCATTCCATAGAATGGTATTTAGTGCAGATGGTCTGGTGTCTATTTGTTTATAATTGATATTTTGATTTAATAATGCATCTTCAAACTGATTTATAGCCAAGTCTTTTAAAATAAAAGTGAATGCTAAATATGCCGTACTTAAAGTAAGACCAATTCCGTTGTATAAACGCCTTTTTTCTGAAGTTCGTTTTTGAAACATTGTTAGAATTAAGAACACTAAAAACGGGACAGTATACAAAGGATCAATTACAAAAATAGTTTTAAATGCGAGTCTTAAATCTAAAGGCCAAAAGAATTGTGTTCCCCAAGTGGTATGTGCATCTAGCATTGGGTGTGTTATTAAAGCCCAAAAGAATAACCAAGACCAACCTTTAAAATCTTTATATTTTTCATAGCGTGAAACGATCCAACCAAATATTGGAGCAAAAATCACAGAAAATAAAATTGAATGTGTAAATCCACGGTGTATTGCCAAAGCAGAAACTGTATCTGTAAAGTGAGAAGCAAATACATCTAAATCTGGAATTGTACCTGCAATAGCTCCATATAAAATGGCTTTATTACCTACTTTTCTTCCTAAAACAACTTCTCCTACAGCTGCTCCTAATACGATTTGTGTGAGTGAATCCATAATGTTTTCAAAGATAATCTTTAGTATTAAAGTATGCTATAGAAGTTTGTTATATAGTTAAGATTGTATTAAAGTGGTCATTTGTAATTATCCAATAAAAATGTAAGCAGATGTATAAAATGTAGCTTTTTAGAGAGGGTAATTACTGTAACATAAGTTGCTTAACTTAAAGTTTAAAGTTTGTAACTTTATTTAAATTTCTTCGTAAAATGAAAAATAGTATTTTAATACTTGTTTTAGTCCTTGTTTCTGTGAGTTGTAATTCTAATAAAAAAGAAGAAAATTCATATAGCAAGGTTAATAAAATTGAATCAGATCACCCAGGTAAAAAATTAATGGAGACCAATTGTTATGTCTGTCACAGTTCTACAGCTAGTGAAACAGATAGAATAGGACCACCGATGATAGCCATAAAAAGACGTTATTTAAGAAATGAAATGACTAAGGAACAATTTACAGCTTCAATGCAAGCTTGGATTAAAAATCCTTTAGAAGAAAACGCAAAAATGCTAGGTGCAGTTAAAAGATATGGGGTTATGCCTAAACAGCATTTTCCTGAAGAAACTATCGCTGAAATTTCAGAATATATGTTTGATTTTGAAATAGATCAACCCGAATGGTTTGAAGAACATTACAATAAAGGAAATAGAAATCAAAAGGGGAGAGGAATGAGTAATGGACAAGGAAATAAGAAGGGAATGCAACAAGCTCAATCTAATTTTGAAGATTTACCATATGGCGAACGTGGTTTAAAATATGCTTTAGCAACAAAGGCTGTTTTAGGTAAAAACTTAATGGGAACCATTCAGAAAAAAGGAGTGTTAGAAGCATTAGCTTTTTGTAATGCACAAGCATATCCTTTAACAGATAGCATGGCGGTTGTGCATAATGCAAGTATTAAACGTGTGACAGATCAACCAAGAAATCCAAAGAATAAAGCAAATGCAGAAGAATTAGTTTATATTAACACCTTTAAAAGCATGGTTGCTAGTAACAAAGAAGTAGAACCAATTGTAAAAGAATTAGAAAATAAAGTAAGGGTTTACTACCCAATTACGACAAATGCCATGTGTCTGCAATGTCACGGAAAACCAAATGAAACCATAGAAAAATCAACATTAACAAAAATCAAGAGTTTATACCCTACGGATAAAGCTATTGGTTATAATGTAAATGAAGTTAGAGGAATTTGGAGTATTAATTTCGATAAATAAATTCAAGTCAGGTATGAGTAAATTTTCAGAAATAATAAATCAAGATAAAGCTGTTTTAGTCGACTTTTTTGCAGAATGGTGCGGCCCTTGCAAAATGATGAGTCCTATTTTAAAGCAAGTTAAAGACGATTTAAGTGATGGTGTTTCCATTATAAAAATAGATGTCGATAAAAACCAAGCTTTAGCAGCTAAATATCAAGTTAGAGGTGTGCCAACACTAATGTTGTTTAAAAATGGAAAACAAGTTTGGAGACAATCTGGAGTGCTTCAAAAGAATGAGATAATTGATGTTATTCGTTCTAAAAATTAAGATCATAAAGACAAGATAATTGATGTCAATATGAAAAACAACCCAGCAGATTTTTGGAACGATCGTTTTAATAACGAAGAATTTGTTTATGGTACACAACCTAATGTCTTTTTTAAAGAAGCGCTAGATAAGTTAAAAGCAGGAACGCTTCTTTTGCCAGCAGAAGGAGAAGGTCGTAACGCTGTTTATGCCGCTACAAATAATTGGAATGTTTCTGCTTTTGATATCAGTAAAAGCGGAAAAGAAAAAGCATTGCTTTTGTCTAAACAAAATAATGTTTCAATAGCTTATGATGTCGTTGGCGTATTAGATTATACAAGCGATAAACAATTTGATGTTATAGGTTTATGTTATACGCATTTCCCTATAGATATTCGTAAACAAGCAAACCAACACCTATTAAAATTTCTTAAAAAAGGAGGTATAGTTATTTTTGAAGCTTTCTCTAAAGCGCAATTAAAAAATAATTCTGGTGGTCCTAAAAACGAAGCAATGTTATTTTCTATAGAAGAGATAAAACAAGAGTTTAAAGGTTTAGAATTTAAATTTTTGGAAGAAAAAATAGTAGAACTCTCAGAAGGTGAATTTCATAAAGGAAACGCAGACGTTATTCGGTTTATAGGTGTAAAACTATAAATGTATTTATACTGTGATGAGTGCTTTATATTATTGTGTTTTAGATTTAGTTATTAGACTTAATACCAAATATCTTTCCGTTGTAATTTTAACTAAATAGAACTTAAAAATTGTAACAAATGTAACGTAGCAAAACTTTCAAAAAGCATAACTTTGTATTATCCAAAATAAAGTTTATGGAAGACATGATTTTTTACGATAGATTGCAATTTGCATTTACTATCACATTTCACTACATATTTCCACAATTAACCATGGGATTATCCTTAATGATAGTCTATTTCAAATGGAAATACCTCAGAAATAAAATTGAAAAATATAACAATGCAGCAAAGTTTTTTATGAAAATCTTTGCCATTAATTTTACAATGGGTGTCGTTACAGGGATTCCAATGGAATTTCAATTTGGTACCAATTGGGCAAAGTTCTCTGAATTAACAGGTGGTATTATAGGTCAGACCTTAGCCATGGAAGGTATGTTTTCTTTCTTTTTAGAATCCTCATTTTTAGCGCTATTTATTTTTGGTGAGAAATTAATGGGACAAAAACTACATTTCTTAACTGGTTTTTTAGTCTTTTTAGGTTCTTGGGCAAGTGGTTGGTTTATTTTAGCCACCAATGCTTGGATGCAACATCCTGTAGGTTATGAAATCTTAGATAATGGAAAATTTGTATTAGACAATTTTTCAGAGCTTTTTACTAATCCTTGGTTACTACCAGCGTTCCTACACAATCAAATGGCATCTGTTGTAACTTCAGCTTTTGTAATGGCAAGTATTGGAGCTTTTTATATTTTAAGAGATAAACATTCAGAATACGGAAGATTATTTTTAAAAACAGGTGTTGTTTTTGGATTAATATCTAGTGTTTTAGTAGCTTTTCCTACAGGAGATTGGAACGCTAAAAACGTAGCAAAACATCAGCCAGGAGCTTTTGCAGCAATGGAAGGTATTTTTGAAACTGAAGATGCTGGTGCAGAAATAGTACTTATTGGTCAACCCAATATGGTAAAGAAAAAATTAGACAATAAAATTGCCGTTCCTAATATCTTAAGCTTTTTAACCTATCAAGAATGGCATAAACAGATTCCAGGAATGGATCAATTTGAAGAAGAAGAATTACCAGATAATATTCCTGCGCTGTATTATTCTTATCATATAATGGTCGGTTTAGGAACTATTTTTATAGGGGTCATGGCTTTAGCGCTTTTCTTTTTATGGCGTAAAAAATTGTACAACATGAAGTCTTTACTTTGGACCATCATGTTTTTGGTACCGTTTCCTTACATCGCAAACATTACCGGTTGGTATACTGCAGAATTAGGAAGACAGCCTTATTTAGTTTACGGTCTATTAAAAACAAGCGATGGTATTTCACCAACGGTTTCATCTGGGAATACCTTATTTACTTTACTCGGTTTTGTTGCTTTATATATGCTTTTAGGATTGTTATTTTTAGTCTTAGTTGGTAAAACTATTAACCACGGTCCAACACCTCAAAAACATTAATTATGGAAATATTTTGGTACATAGCAATAGGAATTGTCCTAACCGTGTTTTTTATTTTAGACGGTTATGATTTTGGTGCGGGAATTATTCATTTATTTTTTGCGAAGGAAGAAAAAGATAAAGAAGTCATTACAAAATCTGCAGGCTTATTTTGGGATTCTAACGAAGTTTGGTTAGTGGCTGCAGGAGGTATGCTTTTTATGGCGTTCCCAACATTTTATGCCTCTGTTTTTAGTGGATTTTATTTGCCACTAATAATTGTGTTATGGTTAATTATTTTTAGAGCCATCGGATTAGAGTTTAGAGGGCAATTTAAATATCAAATGTGGAAAGATATTTGGGATAAATCCTTTGGTGTTTCTAGTTTGTTATTAGCGTTGTTTTTCGGAATCGCTTTAGGTAATATCGTTAGAGGAGTAAACCTAGGAAGTGTAGAAAATGGCGTGTCTGCTCACGAAGGGCATTATTTCTTCTTACCGTTATGGGACAGTAGTTTTAGTCCATTAACAGACCATCCAGGAGTTATCGATTGGTTTACTATAATAATTGGTTTAATAGCTGTAGTTACTTTAGCAATTCATGGTGCCAATTGGATCATTCTAAAAACCAATTCCTCTATAAATAAGAAACTCAAAGGTGTTATTTTTAAATTAAACATCGCTTTAGCAGCTCTTACCATTTTTTCTTTAGTTGTATGGCAAAACGTGAACTCCAATTCATTAGATAATTTTATTCATAAGCCTTATTTAATGTTATTTCCTATCATTTATTTAACAGGATTGATAGGATTATTTTTTGTTAAAAAAATTAAAAAGAATAGTCATGCTTTTTTGTTGTCAACTTTGTTGATTTTAGGTGGAATTACCTCTTCATTGGCATCTTTATTTCCAGTAATATTACCTTCAATTAATAATAAGCATGAGGATTTAACCATTTATAATACGTCTGCATCAGAATATGGGTTGTCTGTAGCTTTAATTTGGGGGATTATAGGCTTTGCCTTGATTGTTGTTTACTTTATTATTCAAAAAAGATTAATGAGCGGAAAAATTGACAACATGGATTATGGCCATTAGAATATTCATAATATTATGACAGGAACACTAATCGCATTAATAAGTATTGTAATAGGAATAGTCGCAGCAAACGTAACCGGATATGTTTATAAAAAATATTCATTCGGAGTTATAGGCAATACCTTAATTGGTGTTTTTGGAAGTGTTTTTCTTATCAAATCATTTGGCAGATTAGGCTTCGATCCGTGGTCTATTATGAATGATGGAGACTTTGATGGTATGCGCTTAATTATTAATTTATTAGTGTCTGCTTTAGGTGGTGTTTTAGGTTTAATTGTAACTAAAATGATTTATAGTAAAATGAATAAAGAGTAGCTCATAACTTATAAGTTACTCTTTATTCATTTTCATGTTAATAAAATTAAAGATCAAGTGTTTTTTTATTTCAAACCAAATCCATATTATAAAAACCACCACAGTTTTTCTTTCGTTTTTTAGAAAATTTAGTGATTAAATAAGCGGTGATAATCAAGTTTCGTAATTCACATAAATCAGAAGATAATTCTGAGTGGTCATATAAACGTTTGTTATCTTTATGTAACACACGCAAGCGTTTTTCTGCACGTAATAAGCGTTCGTTAGATCTTACAATACCAACATAATTACTCATTATGGTTTTAACTTCATTTTTATCGTGTGTAATTAAAATGTTTTCCATGTTTTTAATCACGCCGCTATCATTCCATTCGGGGATTCCTTTTGGCATCGTCACGTTTTCAAATTTTTTATGAACATGAAGATAAGCTCGATGTGCGTAAACCAAACCTTCTAATAATGAATTCGAAGCTAATCGGTTGCCGCCATGTAATCCTGTTCGGGTTACTTCACCACACGCATATAAGTTTTTAATAGAAGTTCTTGCACTTTTATTAACTTTAACACCACCACAGATGTAATGAGAAGCCGGTAAAACAGGAATGTAATCTGTTCTAATATCGATACCAAGTGAAGCACATTTTTCGGTAATATTAGGGAAATGAGCTTTAAATTTTTCAAAATCTAAATGGGTACAATCTAAGTACACATGTGGCGAACCACTTTTCTTTAATTCATTATCAATAGCTCTGGCTACAATATCTCTCGATGCTAATTCTTCGCGTTCATCATATAGGTGCATAAAAGCTTTACCCTCAATAGTTCTTAATTTGGCTCCAAAACCTCTTACAGCTTCAGAAATTAAAAAAGCAGGATATTCCCCTGGATTATACAATGCGGTTGGGTGAAATTGAATAAATTCTACATCAGCAATTTCAGCTTTAGCTCTATACGCCATGGCTAAACCATCACCTGTTGCTACTTTAGGATTGGTGGTGGTTTCATAAATTTGTCCGCTTCCACCAGAAGCTAACATGGTAAATTTACTTACAAAGGTTTTTACAACCGCTTTTTTTTCATCTAAGACATAAGCCCCAAAACAAGATATTTTAGAGTGTCGCTTTGTTTTTGTTTTTTTAGCTTGGTGTTCAGTAATAAAATCAATGGCATAATGATGCTCTAAAAATTCAATATTAGGTTGCGCATTTACTTGGGCAATTAAAGCCCGTTCAATTTCTGCACCTGTAACATCAGTATGATGTAAAATTCGGTTTTGAGAATGACCACCTTCGCGGCCTAAATCGTATTCGCCTGCATCATTTTTATCAAATTTTGTTCCCCAATCTATTAATTCTTGCAAGCGGTCAGGAGCATGTTTTACCACCATTCTCACCACTTTTTCATCACACAAACCATCACCAGCAATTAAAGTATCTTGTATATGCTGTTCAAAGCTATCAACCGTTTTATCATAAACCGTTGCAATACCACCTTGAGCGTATTTAGTATTCGATTCTGTTTTTTCATCTTTGGTAATAATAATGATCTTAGAATCTTTATATTGAATTGCAATTTTTAAAGCAAAAGTTAAGCCTGAAACTCCAGAGCCAATAACTAAAAAATCGCATTCTATTATTTTTTTTTCACTTACCATTTTATATACTTATTTTGAAAGTTCTAACATTCTTTCAATCGAAACAATCGCCTTTTTAGCTAATTCAGCATCAACCTCAATGTTGGGCAATTCGTGTTTAATACACAAGTAAAGCTTTTTTAAGGTATTCATTTTCATATAAGCACATTCACTGCAGGCACAAGTGTTATCTTCTTTTGCAGGAGCAGGAATGATTTCTTTGTCAGGATTTTCTTGAAGCATTTGAAATAAGATTCCGGCTTCAGTCGCTACTATAAATTTTGTTTTATTACTGTTTTTTACATAGTTTAATAAGCCAGCGGTAGAACCAATATATTTAGCTACTCTTAATAAATGAGCTTCCGATTCGGGATGCGCTATAATCTCAGCATCAGGATGTGCTTTATGTAGTTCTATTAATTTTTCCATAGAAAAAGCTTCATGGACAAGGCAAGACCCATCCCATAAAACCATATTACGTCCTGTTTCTTTATTTAAATAAGCACCCAGATTTCTATCGGGTGCAAAAATAATGGGCTGTTCTTTAGGTATAGAATCCACTATTTTTTTAGCATTAGATGACGTACAGACATAATCGCTTAAGGCTTTTATTTCTGCGGAACAATTAATATAAGTTACTACGACATGGTTTGGATATCGTTTTTTAAATTCTGAAAACTTATCTGGCGGACAAGAATCGGCTAAAGAACAACCAGCAAATAAATCAGGAAGTAATACTTTTTTAGTTGGATTTAAAATTTTTGCAGTTTCTGCCATAAAATGTACACCTGCAAAAATAATCATATCCGCATCCGTTTTTGCTGCTTGTTGAGCTAAAGCTAAGCTGTCACCAACAAAATCGGCAATTTCTTGAATTTCGTCTCTCTGATAATAATGTGCAAGAAGAATGGCATTTTTCTCTTTTTTTAATCGCTTTATTTCTTTTACGTAATCAATATTTGGTGTTTCAATATCTAAATACCCTTTTTGTTTCAGGTTTAATTTGGCGGATTCTAATGTTATCATTTCTAATAGGAATCAATGAATAGTTTAAAATAAAGCATACGTCTTTTGCAAAAATAGAGTCTTCCTTTTTTTTAAAACATGATAAAAAACATATAAATATTATGAATTTATATGAGCGATAGTGTGTGAGTGTTGCTAAAGTTTTTTTTATAAAAGACGTTAGGCATAAGATTTATGCTGTAGTGTTTTGTGAATTTAAAAAGTTATAATTAACCAATTCTATGTGATTGATATCGTAATTTTTATTAAATTTAAAATTCTGATGTTACCATATTAATTCCCATAGCGATCATTTCCGTTTTAAGTTTTTCAAATCCTTCATTATCTAATGCTTTAGAGGCATCTTCAATAAAAGTACAGTTAAAACCTTCTTTAAAAGCATCGTAGATTGAAAAATAAACACAAATATCTGAGGCTAAACCGCATAAAAAGAGTTCGGTAGTTCCTTTTTCTTTTAAATAATTTGCCAATCCAGTTGACTTTAAATGTCTATTGTCATAAAACGCACTGTAACTATCAATATTTTTATTTGTTCCTTTTCTAAAAATAGCTTCAAAACTTTCTGTATTTAAATCAGGATGAAATTCAGCGCCTTTTGTGCCTTGCACACAATGGTCTGGCCACAGGGTTTGTGGCTTACCGTGAATTTCAATCTCATCAAAATTAGATTTTCCTTTATGATTGCTAGCAAAACTTACATGATTACTAGGATGCCAGTCTTGTGTGCCAATTATCAAATTAAATTTTGGTTGTATTTTATTAATTATAGGTACAATTTGATGTCCATTAGGAACAGGAAGTGACCCATTTGGCATAAAGTCGTTTTGTACATCAATTATCAGTAACGTTTTCATTAGTAGAATTTTTGTACAGGTTTAGTTAAAATTAACTTGGGCAAATTTGCATTAAAATCGCTTAGTGTAAGCAATCACAATATTCATAAAAATAGAGTGAATAAATTTAAGAATATTTTGTCACTCAAAAAACGTAGTGTTAAGAAAGTTCTATTTTTTATTATGAGTATACTTTTTAATAGTGAAATAATAAAGTAAAAAATAGAACGAATTAAAAAAGGAAAAAACGCCAAGTAACATTGGTTACAGACTTAACAAATACATTGTGCTAATTTTGTCATATAAATTAACAATCAATGAAAAAAACTGTTTCTATATTACTGTTATGCTTTGCTTTAAACCTGATGGTGCAAGCCCAACAATTAGTACCTATAACTAAAACAGAGGTCTTATCTAAAGTTTCAGAGAATAATACTTCTATTAAGATTTCTGAAGAAGAATTCAATCAAGCTAAAGCAGATTACAGACAAACCAATGCGGTGTTTTTGCCAAACATTACAGCAAGTCATACTGCTATGGCAACAACAAATCCATTAATGGCTTTTGGCTCTAAATTGAATCAGGAAATTTTGACCTCAAACGATTTTAGTCCAGCGTTATTAAACGATCCTTCACAAATAGAAAACTACGCTACAAAATTCGAAATTCAACAACCATTAATTAATGTCGATGGTATGTTTCAGCGTAAGGCAGCGAAATCTAAAATGGAAGCGATGTCTTTAAAAACGGAGCGTACACAAGATTATTTAGCCTTTGAAGTAGAGAAAGCTTATATGCAATTACAGTTAGCATATAAAGCGGTAGATGTTTTAGAAAAAGCCTTAGAAGCTGCAAATGCTAATAAATCATTAGCTGACAACAGTTTAAAACAAGGCTATTTACAAAGAGCAGATGTCTTAAACGTAGAAGTACGTGTTACGGAAGTGCAAAACCAATTACAATCGGCTAAAAGTAATGTGCAAAATGCTTCTAATTATCTGTCGTTTTTAATGAATGATGAAAGTTACGTGGTTTACACACCAACAGATAGTTTAACGGTTTCAACTTTTGGAATGGAAGACAAATCGATTTCAGAAAATCGTTCAGATATTAAAGCGATGCAACTAGCTTCAAATGCTTATGAGGCTATGAGTAAAGCAGATAAAATGGCTTTTTTACCACGATTAAATGCTTTTGGAAGTTATGAATTATATGATGATCAAATTTTTCAAGCCGATGCGAGTGGTTATTTATTTGGAGCGCAATTGAGCTGGGATATTTTTCAAGGCTCTAAACGTTTTGGAAAAGCTCAAAAAAGTAAATCGGAATTTGAAAAGTCAAAACTAGAATACAAACAATACGTATCAAAAAGTAATTTAGAACTTAACAAAGCGAAACGTGCTTTTACAGATGCTGAAAACAAACTAAAATTAACGGCCTTAGCTTTAGAACAATCGGAAGAGTCTTTAAGAATAAGAACCAATAGATTTAAAGAGGGTTTAGAAAAAACATCAGATTTATTAATTGCCGAAACACAGTATTCACAGAAGCAACTCGAATATTATCAAACCATTTTTGAATACAATTACGCACAAGCTTATTTACAATTTTTAACCAAGGAATAAAACCTCTCGACTGCGCTCGAGGAGACAGAATGTTGTCTGGTTGAGCGCAGTCGAAACCTAATTAATAAACAAATTACAAAATGAAAAAATATATTTACGTATTAACGCTAGCAGCAACAGCCTTTTTTGTAACAAGTTGTGGCAGCGAAGACAAAAAAGCCGTTGTAGATAATTCACCTGCAATTGTTGTAAAGATAAGCCAGGTAGATACTAATGGAAATAGTCCATTTTTAAGTGTAAGTGGAAAAATTCAAGCTTCAAATAGTGCGGATTTAAGTACTAGAATGATGGGATACGTTAATAAAGTACATGTTAATGTAGGTGATAAAGTAAATAAAGGGCAGTTATTAGTGTCTATAAATAATGCCGATTTACAAGCTAAAAAAGCACAAGTTAATGCTGGGATAACAGAAGCAGCAGCAGCTTTTAATAATGCACAAAAAGATTATAACCGTTTTAAAAATTTGTTTGCAGAAAATAGTGCTTCACAAAAAGAAATGGATGATATGACGGCTAATTTTGAAATGGCAAAAGCGCGTTTAGAATCTGCTAATCAGATGAAAAATGAAGTCAATGCACAATTCACTTACAGTAATATTACAGCACCATTTAGCGGAATAGTGACAAGTAAAAATGTAGAAGCTGGTAATATGGCAAATCCAGGTGTGCCTTTAATAAGTATTGAAACCCCTGGGAATTTTGAAGTGATGGCAATGGTGCCTGAAACAGAAATTTCAGAAATTAAAAAAGGAACGACTGTAGATGTTTTGGTAAAATCTATTAACCAAACCATTAAAGGTAAAGTTACAGAAGTAAGTACTTCTGCTAAAAATACAGGAGGTCAATATCTCGTAAAAATAGCTTTAGATAAAACTGAAGTAAATATTTTATCGGGAATGTTTACTACGGTTCAATTTCCTGTAGAAAGAAAATCGAAATCAGAACTGGTATTAGTACCTAGTGAAAGCATTATTACCAATGGGCAGTTAACCTGTTTATATACGGTAAGTCAAAGCAATACAGCACTATTACGTTGGTTGCGTTTAGGAAGAACTTACGGAGATCAGGTAGAAGTGTTAGCGGGTTTAAATGCAGGAGAAACTTATATCGTTTCAGCTGAAGGAAAACTTTATAATGGAGTAAAAATAAATGTTCAGTAGATAGTTTTTAGTCGCAGTTTGCAGTATCCTGCAAGGTTTCTGAAACCTTGTAGGTATAAATAAGAGTAAATCACATAAGAGTAAGCGCGTTAAGGATAGAAGTAGAAATCCTTTTTTTGCTGCCATAAATGGCGAAAAAAGATTGTAACGGATAGCCTGTTAAAACGCCCAAAAAATATAAAATAATGAAACGAGTAAAACGGATTTTAAAGTTTAAAAAGAAGTCTTATATACGAGTTCCATTTGTCAACTTTTCAAAATAATAAAAGTCAAATGAAAGAAGGTATCGCAGGGAAAATTGCCAAGATCTTTATACAATCTAAGTTAACTGTGTTGTTAATGATTGTATTTATGGTTGTTGGTGTGTATAGTTCGTTTTTAATTCCGCGTGAAGAGGAACCACAAATTGATGTGCCGATGGCAGACATTTTTGTTGGTTATCCAGGCGCAAGTCCTACGGAAGTAGAATCAAGAGTCATTAAACCATTAGAGCAATTAATCTCGAATATCAAAGGGGTGGAATATGTGTATTCTACATCGATGAAAGAACAAGGGATGGTGATTGTTCAGTTTTATGTGGGGGAAGATATTGAGCGTTCGTTTGTAAAATTATACAACGAAATCAATAAACACATGGATCAAATGCCAGCAGGGGTAACGTTTCCTTTAGTAAAAACACGCGCCATTGACGATGTGCCAATGTTAGGATTAACCCTATGGAGTGAGAATTACGACGATTACCAATTAAGCCAAATGGCACAAGAGCTTGAGGCGGAAATTAAAAAGGTGAATGACGTTGCTATTACCCATAAAATTGGAGGTCGAAACCGTCAGTTACGTGTGGTTTTAGATAAAGATAAATTAGCATCAAGCGGTTTAGATTTCTTATCAGTTTCAGAAATGATTAAGGCGAATAACAGTCAATTGAGTTCAGGGAGTTTTGATAAAAACGATACAGAGTTTTTAATTAATACAGGTAAGTTTTTAGAATCTGTTACCGATGTAGAAAATTTAGTGGTTGGTGTTCAACAAAATCAACCTATTTACTTAAAACAAGTTGCTAAAATTATTGATGGTCCAGAAGTACCGCAAAATTATGTGAGTTTAGGCTTCGGTAAAGGGAGTGTAAAATCAGCAGATTATAAATCAGAATATCCCGCAGTTACTATTTCTGTAGCGAAGCGAAAAGGTGCGGATGCAATGAAAATTTCAGAGGTGATTATTGATAAAGTAGATCATTTAAGAAGCACTTTGATCCCCGATGATGTTCATGTAGAAATTACTAGAAACTACGGAGAAACAGCATCTCATAAAGTATCGGAATTACTGTGGCACCTTATCGGTTCTATCTTTGCGGTTACTATTGTGGTAATGTTAGCCATGGGCTGGAGAGGAGGATTGGTCGTGTTTTTATCAGTACCAATTACGTTTGCTTTAACGCTGTTGAGTTATTACATGATGGACTACACATTAAACCGAATTACACTTTTTGCTTTGGTGTTTGTAACAGGAATTGTGGTGGATGACTCAATTATTATTGCAGAAAACATGCATAGGCATTTTAAAATGAAACGCTTGCCATTTAAACAAGCGGCTTTATATGCGATTAATGAAGTAGGGAACCCAACTATATTAGCCACATTTACAGTAATTGCTTCGGTTTTACCAATGGCTTTTGTTTCTGGATTAATGGGGCCCTATATGGCGCCAATGCCAATAGGAGCATCTATTGCTATGATTTTATCACTATTTGTAGCTTTAACTATTACACCGTATTTAGGTTATATTTTCTTAAGAGAAAAAGAGAAAAAAGGCGCTGAAAATAAACCAGAAGTTGCGATTGAAGAGACACGTATTTATAAGATTTATAACAAATTTGAAAGACCGCTTTTAGAAAATAAAGGAATGCGTTGGTTGTTTTTATTAGGAACTTTTGCGGTGCTAATGGGAACTATGGTATTATTTTTTACCAATTCTGTAGCCGTAAAAATGTTACCGTTTGATAATAAGAATGAATTTCAGATTGTGATTGATATGCCAGAAGGATCTACGCTAGAACGTACAGGTGTTGTGGCTCAAGAAATTTCACAATATTTATCTACACGACCAGAAGTAGTGAATTATCAAAACTATGTTGGGACTTCTGCACCAATAACCTTTAACGGTTTGGTACGTCATTACGATTTACGTGGTGGATCTAACATGGCAGATATTCAAGTGAATTTAATTGATAAAGAAGAGCGTACAGCACAGAGTCATGATATTGCTAAGTTATTACGACCAGATATTCAGAAAATAGCATCTAAATACAATGCGAATGTGAAATTGGTAGAAGTACCACCAGGACCACCGGTAATGTCTACAATTGTTGCTGAGGTTTATGGACCTGATTACGATGAGCAGATTAAAGTGGCTAAGCATGTAGAAAATATTCTTAATAATACAGCTGATGTTGTCGATGTAGATTGGATGGTAGAAGCAGACCAAACTGAATATCAATTTGAGATTAATAAAGAAAAAGCAATGTTATATGGCGTAGCACCACAGCAAATTGCTTATACCATGAATATGGCTTTATCTAACAGAGCGATTACTAATTTATATGATGAGGATGCGGTGAGCCAAATAGGCTTGGTGTTAGCTTTAGATGAAAAAGAGAAATCGACGATTACTGATATTTCACAATTAAAAGTGAAGTCTAAGCAAGGGAATTTAGTACCAATCGCGGATTTAGTAACTATTACAGAAGCATCGGCAGCTAAAAGTATTTATCGTAAAAATCAAAAGCGTGTTGTTTATGTGATGGCAGACATGGCAGGGGAGTTAGAGAGTCCGGCGTATGCTATTTTAGGAATGGAAGAAAAGTTAAAAGAAATTCCATTGCCACCAGGTTTTGCTATTAACGAAATGTACTTAGGTCAGCCAGAATTTGAAGATGATTATACCGTAAAATGGGATGGAGAATGGCAAATTACTTTGGAAGTATTTAGAGATTTAGGAATTGCCTTTTTAGGAGCCATCATCTTAATCTATATCTTAATTGTAGGTTGGTTTCAAAACTTTAAAGCACCAATTGTAATGATGGTTGCAATTCCATTATCGTTAATTGGAATTATTCTCGGGCATTGGATTATGGGCGCATTTTTTACTGCAACTTCTTTTATTGGTATGATTGCTTTAGCAGGAATTATGGTTAGAAACTCTGTTTTACTGATTGATTTTATAAACCTAAGAACAGCAGAAGGTGTACCATTAAAACAAGCTGCAATTGAAGCAGGAGCTGTGAGAACAACACCAATTCTACTAACCGCAGGAACCGTAGTCATCGGAGCATTCGTAATTCTATTTGATCCGATTTTTCAAGGATTAGCCATTTCATTAATGGGAGGAACGATTGTTTCTACAGTGTTGACATTATTAGTGGTGCCATTAGTGTATTACATGATAGAGAAGAAGAATTATAAATAACAGGTCGTCAAATAACAGGTCGTCACTTCGAGTAGTTTTTGAGGTATTAAAAAAATTGTATCGAGAATATATTAATCAAGACTTCTCGATATAGTTTTCTATCGAAAATCACTTGAAGTTACGGTCATAACATAATACAAAAACAACATGAAATTAGTCATAGTTACAGCAGTAGAAGAATTTCAAAAAGAGGTTTTGAAATTATTCAAAAAAGCCAATATTCAGAATCTAAGTAGTTCCGATATTGATGGTCATAAAACCGGACCATCTGTAACGATGGCTTCTAGTTGGTTTCCAGGAGAGCAATTTGGTAATGAATCGCGTTTATTTTTCTCGTTTGCAGAAGATGAGAATATTGATGCGTTATTCGATTTATTAAAAGAATTTAATACTAATGTAGAAACTAATAATCCTATTAAAGCGGTTGTGGTTCCTATTGAAAAATCTATTTAAACTTAAAAAAAAAGAAAACATGTTAAATACATATTTTAGAGTTATTGTTGGTGTCATGGTATTACTAAGTGTAGTACTTACCGTTTATGTAAGTCCAAATTGGATGTGGTTCACCGTATTTATTGGCGTAAATTTAATTCAGTCTGCTTTTACCAAATGGTGTTTATTAGAAACTATTCTGGTGAAATTAGGCATAAAAAAAGAAGGCGGTAGTTGTAAGTCTTGCTAACAACGGTTGCCTTCTTTTGTTTATAAATATAGATTTGGAGTTACTGTATAGTTTTAAAATTATACAGTAACCGTATTTCCGGTTTGTGTACTATATGTTTCAGAAAAAACAGTATCTACAAATATCCAATTAGATGTTGCAGAACCTGGGCTAAAAGTTACTTCCATATAACCACGTCTTGCAGAATCAAAATAATTTAAGTCATCAATAAGTATCGTAATGGCTTGTTGAAAACCGGCAACAAAACTCGCTTCAGAACCTAAATAGGTGTCAAAACCAGGAGAAGATACTGATGAGGTCGCAAATTCGGTTACTGTAGAGTTTCCGCTATTAGATGTTACTTCATTAGACCATGCATTGTGTGTGTCACCCGCTAAAACAACCACTTTTTTATCTGCAAAAGCTTCTAATATAATTTCGCGTTCGGCAGGATAACCGTCCCAAGCGTCTAAATTATAAGGTAAAACAGTATTTATTCGTGCTAATTCTGCTTCTGTAAGTGTAGGGTCATTGGCAAGAACTCTTAGTTTTAATGTTACAAGCTCTTCTAATTGTTGTTGAAAACTAGCCATTGATGTTGCAGAAGCAGATCCTGTTGCTGTTATTTCAGCTATAATAGTTGTTAAAGCCATTAATAATTCAGCAGGAACCATCATTTTACCCATTAAAACTTGTTGTCCTATTACTTGCCATTCTGCACTGTTACCGCTTACTTCATTTAAAAGCCAGTTTTTCTGAGTGGTTCCTAAAATGGTTCTACTTGTATCTAACCATTCTTGCTGAAATGTAGCAGCATCAAAACCACCCGTAGCATCAAAATAATCGGTAATTACTAATTGTTTATCTCTACCAACTAATCGTGTATCTAACATGACTAAATTAACTAAATCTCCTATTTGGAAACTACGATAGATAATGCTAATATCATTGGTTTTAGCAGGAAGGTATTCGCTATAAGCTTGTAATGCACTTTGTTTTCTAGCTTCAAAAGAACCTTCATCACTTTGGTGATTTTCAGCACCATCTTTATAAGTATCGTTTGATATTTCGTGATCATCCCAAACACAGATAAATGGTTTCTTCTGGTGAAGTAACATAAGATTTTCATCACTTCTGTATTGTTTGTATCTCGTTCTGTAATCGTCTAATGAAATTGTTTCATGAGTTGGGCTATGCGTTCTTCCTAAGGCTGCTGTATATTCATTTGTACCATATTCGTTTTCGCCATATTCATAAATATAATCTCCTAGGTGGATCACAATATCTAAGTCAGAATTTGCCATAGAATTATAAACGGTAAATAAACCAGCAGCATAATTAGCACAAGAGGTTACACCTAATTTAATTTGATTAACATTACCTGTTGGCAAAGTTATCGTCTCTCCAATAGGCGACGTACTTTCATCTTCTGTGTTTATAAAACGATAATATAATTTTAAATCGGCATCTAAATCTTGAATTTCAACGGCAGCAGTAAAATCTCTAGAGCTGTCTGTTATTACTTCACCATCTCTTATTATAGTTGTAAAATCTGCATCTGTAGCAATTTGCCAAATTAGTGTGATAGAAGGTAAATTAGTTGTGTAACGTGTCCAAATAATTACTTGTGATTGTGTGGGATCGAAACTAGCGACACCTTCATTGAAGTTTTGATTTGTATACCCTGTGAAATCTATATCTCCACTGGTAAAATCATCATCACTACTACAGCTAATGAAATTTGGAACTAATAAAATTCCTCCAGTTGCTAAGGCTGCATTTTTTATAAAATTTCTTCGGCTAAAATTCTTATTCATATCTATTATAACTTTTATCGCAAGTTATAATGTAAGGCGGTATAATTATTTTATCTAAGTGTTATATATGTATGTCTTTGATGTTAAACTAATAAGCTAATGTTAAATTAATATTTTAATATTTTAGATTATTCTTAAAGTATTCTGTAACATAATAAATATATGTGCGTCTTATAGTTGTAAAATCATCAATCATGGAATCAAATTATCACACCTTAAAACGAACAGACAATCAATTATTAGTTTTAACACACTTATCTCAACTACTAACTTATGCAACTGTATTTGGAGGTTTTATTGCACCATTAATTCTTTGGGCAACACAAAAAGAACAAGTAGAAGGTATGGATGTGCATGGGAAATCTATTTTAAATTTTCAGATTAGTATTTTCATTTACTCTATAATCAGTATCCCTTTAATCTTTCTATTTGGGTTAGGGATTATAACTTTAATACTTGTTGCAATTTTGGCATTTATTATGCCAATAGTGAACGCTATAAAAGCCAGTAAAGGCGAATTACCATATTATCCATTGTCTTTTATTTTTGTTAGTTAGGAATTTACATAATGGAAGTAAAAAGGCTCGCTATTTAGTGGGCCTTTTTTAATTTATATAATTATTATATTTTTTAATTCTCGTTTCAGTTTATAGCAAAAAAAAACACTCATATAAAATGAGTGTTTAAAATATTATTAAAGAGATTCCTTTTTTTTAAGGAATTTGTTAGCTGTTTAGCATAACTGGCATCACAAGCATTGTAACGTGTTCTCCTTCATCTAAACCATCAATAGGTGTTAAGATTCCGGCTCTGTTAGGTAAGCTCATTTCCAATTGTACATTATCTGCATTAAGGTTATTAATCATTTCAGTTAAGAAACGAGAGTTAAAACCAATTTGCATATCGTCCCCTTGATAATCACAAGTTAAACGTTCTTCTGCTTTGTTTGAGTAATCGATATCTTCTGCAGAAATATTTAATTCAGCACCAGCAATTTTTAAACGAATTTGGTGAGTTGTTTTGTTAGAGAAAATACTAACACGTTTTACAGAATTTAAAAATTGTGTTCTGTCAATTACTAATTTATTTGGATTCTCTTTAGGAATTACCGCTTCGTAGTTTGGATATTTACCATCTATTAAACGACAAATTAATATAGAGTTTTCAAAAGTAAATTTTGCGTTAGAGTCATTGTATTCAACTAAAACATCATCATCACTACCAGATAAAATACCTTTTAAAAGATTTAAAGGTTTTTTAGGCATAATGAATTCTGCAGATTCAGTTGCAGTAACATCTGCTCTTGTATATTTAACTAATTTGTGAGCATCAGTTGCAACAAATGTTAAGCTGTCTTGAGAGAATTGAAAAAACACTCCACTCATTACAGGTCTTAAATCATCGTTACCAGCAGCAAAAATAGTTTTGCTAATAGCCGTTGCTAAAATATCTCCTTTTATAGTTGTAGTACTTGCATCTTCAATAGAAACCGCATTAGGAAATTCTGCACCATCAGCATACGCTAAAGCATATTTACCATGATTAGAGCTAATTTCAACCGTATTATTTTCTTCAATAACAAAGGTTAATGGTTGCTCTGGGAATGTCTTTAAGGTATCTAAAAGTAATCTTGCAGGTAAAGCAATGCTACCTTCAGAGTCACTTTCAACATCAATTGTTGCAGACATTGTAGTTTCTAAATCACTAGCCGAAATGGTTAATTTAGATTGGCTTAGTTCAAATAAGAAATTATCTAAAATAGGTAATGTATTGCTGTTATTAATAACACCTCCTAATACTTGAAGCTGTTTTAATAAATAGGTACTTGAAACAATAAATTTCATACTGAATATATGTGTTTAATACTTTTAATTCTTCTTACAAATATATCTTAATAGAAGGGTTTTATAAAACAAACTTATTAACAAATTAATTGAATAAATGTTGTTTTATATCGAATTAATTATAAAGTTTTAAGAGGTGTATTTACGTTTTCTTAAATAATTAAAGATGAAACCAAACAATGCTAAAAGGATGATTGGCAAAGCAATATTAATGAATTGCCATTTTGATTTGCTCTCTTTTATTTTATCGGCATCTAAAAAAGCGATATTAATTTCTTTAGATCTTATGTTTATAAGTCCAGAATCGTCTAAAAGGTAATTGACTGTATTTAGTAAAAACTCTTTGTTACCAAATGATTTTCCTGTTAGTTGATCAAAACCCAATTGTTGAGGTTTATTTCTTAAAACTTCATTTTTTATAACATCTCCATCAGAAATAACAACCATTTTAGTTGCTATACTTTTAGACTTAAAATTCTTTACTTTAAAAGGTAAAACACGTTGGTCGTAAACAGAAGAAAACTCACCTTCTAAGAGTACCGCTAAATTTTGAGAACCTTGGTTATAGCTTTCTTCGTCTGGCGATTGTGTTACGGCGTCTAATGAAATTGTGGTTGGTGCGCCTTCTAATTTAGATTTTGGTGAACTTTGTAATAAGATCGATTTTTTAATACTATTCTTTAAAGTATCAATTGGACTTGCAAAATCAAATTTCACTAAATTTAAATTCTTAGTAATAGAATGGTTAGGATTAGATGCTGCCAAAGGTGAATATTGCCATTGTAAAGGTTGCATTTGTGCTTGGCTACCTTCGCCAATAGATAACATAATTGGAGCAGAGTAGAGGTCTTTTACTAATGTAGGGTTAACTCTTACTCCGTATTGAAAGAAAAAATCATTGAGGAGTAAGTCTTTCATAATAGAAACACCGCGTCCTGCAGCATTGTAAAGACTATCTTTATCCATGGCAACAGCTTCTGTTAACCATAAACTTTTACCACCATTCATTGTGTATTGGTCTAAGACTAGTTTTTCATTTTCAGAAAAAGGGATGCTAGGTTTAGCAGCGATAATTAAGTCGTAATCTTGTAATTTATCTAAAGTGCCTTGCGGATTACTGGCAACACTATCTAAAGTAAATGGAGCTAAATTGTAATAAGGTTTCACGGTTGTTAGAAAATCAGCCATGTAAATATCTTCTAACTCACCATTTCCTTTTAAAATGGCTATTTTTTTAGATTTAGCATTGACAAGTTTGTTAAATCCGTCTGCAAAAGCATATTCTAAAGCTTGAACAGAATTATTAATTTGTTCTTGTAAACCTTGAGTAATGCTTCTTTTTAATAAAGGAATTTTTACTGTTGCACCTTTGTAACTAGCAAATGCCCATGGAAATATAATGTCTTGTGTTACTTTTCCTGTACTATTATCTGTATTGATATAAGGTTCTAATCCGGATTTTGTTAACTCTTCTATATTGCGTTCTCGTGTTGTTTCATCTTCAATAGGGTTGATATAATTGATGAAAATTTGATCAGTTTCAAGTTGAAATTCTTCTATTATCTGACGTACTTCAGTTTGAAGTAATCTAAATTCAGATGAAAAATCGCCTTCCAAAAAGACATCTATAACTAAAGGGGAATCTAAATCGGTAATTAAAGATTTAGAATTATCAGAAAGTGTATAGCGATGGTCTTTCGTTAAGTCAAACCGTTGATATATTGAGCTAGATATTGCATTTACAATGATGAGTCCAATAAGAATAGCAACGATATATAGTATAGATTTATTCTTTTTCATCTTCAGTCTTTTCAAAAGTTATGGCTTCACGATAAGGTTTTAAAGAAATAAGCTTATTATTTTCAAAAATGATTTCTACACATTCTCTATGTTCTGTAAAAGCTCCTGGTTCTATGCCTAATCCATAATTCCATTTATTAGTATCGTGTGCTTTTTTTGCATCATCCCAAGTCAGCCATTCTTCAGGACCTAATAATGTTTTTATTTTCTCTTTTGAAATACCAACTAACGTATCAGATTCAATAGTATAATCAATCATTTCGTAGCGTAAGTTTGGATTTTCTATCCAAGCTTCACTATTAAAATATTTTTGATGGTGATAATTACTTACGATGTTTAATAGGGGGTAAAACATAAAATAAAAAGCAAAAGGTGTAAGCACTAAACTAATGAGAGCAGTTAACCATTTACGATTATCTACCGTGTTTAAGAATAAAAAAAGCAGTATAAAAACGACGATTAAAAATGTGATTAATAGGGGTGTGATGATCATTTTATTGTTTTTGAATTCTAAGTTTTGTGAATAATAAAAATGCGATTGAAATACTTATAAAATAGATTAAATCTCTAGTGTCAATAACACCGCGACTCATACTGTTGTAGTGCGCAGACATACCGATATTTTCCATATAAACAAAGTCGTTTAAAATATTGTAATTAGAAAGGCCTTCAAACCCAAAATAAAAGAAGAAACATATAAAAACGGCAATAATAAATGCAACAATCTGATTATCTGAAAGTGTCGAAGCAAATACGCCAATTGCAGTGTATGCACCAACTAAAAATAAAAGTCCAAAGTAAGAACCAATTGTACTTCCCATATCTAAATTTCCTTCAGGATTTCCTAATGATGAAATTGTATAGACATATAAAAGCGTAGGAATTAAAGCCATTATTATTAGAGTGAAAGCACCAAAATATTTACCTAAAACAATTTGAAAATGTGAAATAGGTTTGGTTACTAATAACTCTAAAGTGCCTTGTTTTTTTTCATCACTAAAGCTACGCATTGTAACTGCTGGTACTAAAAAAATAAGAATCCAAGGTGCCAGTAAAAAGAAAGAACCTAAACTGGCTTGTCCATTATCTAAAATGTTGAATTCTCCTTTAAAAACCCATAAAAATAAGCCATTGAGTAATAAAAACACCCCAATAACCAAATAGCCAATAGGTGAAGCGAAGAAGGTATTTATTTCTTTTTTTAGTATTGCTAACATAAATTAGTATTCGATCTTAATTATTGTATTTAGACTCAATTATATTTTTAATTAAGTTCTGTGATAGGCTATTTGAGTGATGCAATTTTATCTACACTCCAAGCTTCTGGTTTTGCATTAAACATTGGTTTTATTTTGCTCCAAACGCCTTTAAATAAATCAGAATGCCTATAAGTATTTAAGTCATCATCAGAGTTCCAATAGCTATATGTAAAAAAAATATTGGTATCGTTTTTATCTCGATATAGCTCTAGAAAGTTACAACCTTCAAAATTTCTAATCTTTTCTTTTACTGTTTCAAAATTAGCTAAGAATTCTTCAATTTTAGAAGGTTCAAAACTCATTTTTACAATTCTTACTAACAAAGCTTTATTTATTTATTTATTTATTTAAAAAGTTAACGGTTACAGTATCCTTAGTTTTTAAGCCCATTAAAGTGGTTGCACTACCAACAGTGCTATTATTACTTTTATAGACTGCAATTTCTAGATATTGAGAAGAGTTAAATACCGCCATTGCCTTGCCTTCAGCATTACGTATAGAATCTTCACTATCATGATTTAAAATATCACTGTACTTATTTAATATTGTTTTAAACTTATGGTTACGAGCAGAAACTTCATAAGCTCTTCCTTTCTGAATATTTTCAAACAGCTTACGTTTAATATTGGTTACTACATTACCATAATTGTCAATATAAATTACATTTCCAATAATTTGATTTTGTTCGTCATTAACGAAAGGATTTAAGTTTTTAATTGGCTTAATTGTGTTAATAACTTTTCCTATGACTTCTAAAGTTCCACCTCTAGCTATGTGGCATGCCACCTTTACAAAAATATCTAAAACAGGAAAACTTGTTTCTACTCTGTCATGAATATTAATCTCAACAATCTTATCTGGCGTAATATCTGAGCAAATCATACTCATTATACCATTATTAGCACATATAAAGTAATGATCATCTAAAAATACAGCAATGTGTTTGTTTTCAGGACTTAACTCAGAATCTATTCCTATTAAATGAATAGTTCCTTTTGGAAAAGAGCTATAAGCATTTTGTATAATATAAGCGGCTTCACAAGTATTAAAAGGAGATATAGAATGCGAAATATCTACAATGTTAATCTGATCAAGCTCACTATAAATAGCGCCTTTTATGGCACCAGTAGAGTGATCTTTTTGTCCAAAATCAGTCGTTAAAGTGATTATTGCCATAGATTTATTGTTGATATTTTTTTGAGAATTATGATTGTAAAATTGTTAAATTTGTGTGTGTACAATAGAATTACAAAATTAAGAAAAGAAAATATATTAACGCACTAAATAGAGCTCGCTTTTGAATGAACTTATCCTAGAACTCGAAGAAATATCTCCTAAAGAATTTTTCGGAGCCCAAAATGCTAATATTGAACTTTTAAAAAAATATTATCCCAAGCTTAAAATTGTTGCTAGAGGCAATACATTGAAAGCATACGGTGATGAAGATCTTCTTGAAGAATTTGATCGTAGAATGACCATGCTTATGCAACATTTTGGGAAGTATAACAAGATTGATGAGAATGTTATAGAGCGTGTTTTAACCAGCCAAAGTAAAAACGATTATGAATCAACAGCAAAAAGCGGTGAGATTTTAGTTCATGGTGTTGGTGGCAAGTTAATTAAGGCACAAACGGCTAATCAAAGAAAGTTAGTTGATAGCATGTCTAAAAACGATATGGTTTTTGCTATCGGGCCGGCAGGTACAGGTAAGACCTATGTTGGTGTTGCTTTGGCGGTACAAGCTTTGAAAAATAAAGAAGTTAAACGTATAATATTAACACGTCCTGCTGTTGAGGCAGGTGAGAATTTAGGATTTCTTCCCGGTGATTTAAAGGAGAAATTAGATCCATATATGCAGCCTTTGTATGATGCATTACGCGATATGATTCCTCATGAGAAATTAGAAAGTTATATAGAAAAAGGAGTCATTCAAATTGCACCATTAGCTTTTATGCGTGGACGAACATTAGATAATGCTTTTGTAATCTTAGATGAAGGTCAAAATACAACGCATGCTCAGATGAAAATGTTTTTAACTAGAATGGGAAAAAATGCTAAATTTTTATTAACGGGAGATCCTGGACAAGTCGATTTACCGCGTCGTAGCGTATCGGGGTTAAAGGAAGCACTTTTAGTATTGCAAAATATAGAAGGGATTGGCATTATTTATTTAGATGATAAAGATGTCATTCGTCACAAGCTTGTGAAGAAAGTGATTGCGGCTTATAAAAGTATTGAAAATATAGAATAACATTTAAGTGTTTATTAGTTATATCTTTAAGTATTTTGTCTTTTAATTATATAATTTAAAAGAGAAATTATATAAATTCTTAAGTGTAATCTTATATAAATTTGCTGTTATATTAAAAATTTATAAAAAAGGAAAGATGAAAAAAGTATTTTTGATTATAGGATTATCATTAGGATTAAGCCCATTATTTGCTCAGGATGATGAAATAGATTTTAATTCAGACAACTCATGGCTTAAAGCAGGTTTAACAGCTGGAGTACCAGTAAATGATGCAGGTGATGCGTCATCTTTTGCTTTAGGTTTGGATTTGAGAGGACAATACTTGTTTAATCCTAACTTAGGTATTGGTTTGGCTTCAGGTTATACCAATTATTTTGGGAAAGATGGAAATGATGATTTTGGTATTATTCCAGTAGCAGGGTTTATACGTTATTATTTTACACCTAGTGGCCTATTTATAGGTTCTGATGTAGGTTATGGTTTTTTAACAGGTGTAGATGAGAACGAAGGTGGTCTTTATGTTAACCCACAAATTGGTTACCATAATCGTGATTGGAATATTTATGCATATTACCAAAACACCTTTGCAGAGAACGATATAGATATACAATCTGTAGGTATTGGAGCAACTTATAATATTAGGTTTAAATAAATAATCATAAGATTATTTAAATTAAAGAGGGAGAAATTTTATTTCTCCTTTTTTTATGCAGTTTATTGTGTGGAATAAGTAAAGAAATTACATTTGTAGTACATAATTAAATGAAGACTAGATGAACACCATAATAGATACCAATTTCAATTTTCCAAATCAGAAAAGCGTTTATAAAGGAAAAGTAAGAGAAGTTTACAATATAGACGATAAGCAATTAGTAATGGTCGCTACAGATCGTTTAAGTGCTTTTGATGTGGTGATGCCTAAAGGGATTCCGTATAAAGGGCAAATCTTAAATCAGATTGCAACTAAAATGATGAAGGAAACAGAAGATATAGTGCCAAATTGGTTGGTAGCTACTCCAGATCCTAATGTTGCTATAGGTCATTTATGTGAACCGTTTAAGGTTGAAATGGTGATACGTGGTTACATGTCTGGACATGCAGCTAGAGAGTATAAAGCAGGAAAGCGTATACTTTGTGGTATTGCTATGCCAGAAGGAATGAAGGAAAATGATAAATTTCCTGAAGCAATAATTACACCGGCTACAAAAGCAGAAATGGGGGACCATGACGAAGATATTTCTAGAGAAGATATTTTAAAACGTGGTATTGTTTCTGAAGATGATTATATTGTTTTAGAAGATTACACAAGAAAATTATTTCAACGAGGAACAGAAATTGCTGCTAACCGTGGATTAATTTTAGTGGATACTAAATATGAATTTGGTAAAACAAAAGAGGGTAAAATTGTATTAATTGATGAAATTCATACCCCAGATTCTTCACGTTATTTCTATACTGAAGGTTACCAAGAACGTCAAGATAAAGGAGAAGCTCAAAAGCAATTGTCTAAAGAATTTGTAAGACAATGGTTAATTTCTAACGATTTTCAAGGTTTAGAAGGACAAACGGTTCCTTTTATGAGTGACGAATATATTACATCGGTTAGCGAGCGTTATATTGAACTTTATGAAAATATTACAGGAGATACTTTTGTAAAAGCTGATCTTTCAGATATCCAGAAAAGGATAGAAGATAATGTATTGGTGTATTTAAAGTAATTCAATTTATTAGAAATTATAGTTTTCAAAATTGATTTAAACCTGACATATTAATGTCAGGTTTATTTTTTAGGTCAATTTCTTAATAATTAGCCTTTAATATTTCTGTATGATGTTCAACATGATGTGCTGTCCACATAATAATTTCTCGAACGGGCATTTTTCCCATTAAAGGATGTGGTAATACAACAGTATCTAGATTTTCGTCACTGATACGTCTCGTTTTATACTGTAGTTTCTTTTCTTCAGTTTGCAATCTGTTTAAGAGGTATTGCTTGTCTTGAAGTGTAGGAACTTTCATGTTTCTAGATCCTTTAAAAGTTTTACCTTTAGTGTTTTTTAAGCGCTCTTGAGAACGTTTTACAATAGCGTCATAAGACCTAACAGGTCTATTTGCTCTTCCATATTTTAATCGGAGTAAAAACTTAGGTAAACTTAAAGCGTTGTTTAGTGGAACTATACTTTGAAGTAGATGTAATGTTTGTTGTCCTGTTGTCCATTTTCCGTCTGGGCCATGTGTCCAAGATTCGTCAGGCTGTTGCTCTAGCCAACTAATTAATTCTAAGTGTTTTAATTCTATTAAATTGGCAATATCTTCTTTATCCATAAAGGGGAATTTGATAAAGGAATGTACGTATTTATTAGATTAAAATCAACTAATATTTTAATAAAAAAGAGAGAAATAGCGTGTTTTTAAAAGTTGAAAAGGTTAAGTTTTAAGACCTTTTATTCCTCAACTTCTTTATCTTGAATTATAATTTTATCTTTCTTAAAAATTGGGACTAAATAAGAGAGATTAAAACCAAAACCACCACCAAAACGGCTACTATCGTAAGTTCTATTATAACCAGGGATATATAGGTTTTCGTAATTATCAATTTCTTTGTCAGATACAAGTACTTTTAATTGTACATTAAGTCCTGCGTAGAAATTATTAAATAATTCGGCTTTTAATCCTATTTGCATTTCTACCCAAAACGCAGTTAGTCCATTGAATTCTTGACCTTCTTCAACGGAATATTGGTTATCCCAATACTGGTTGTAAACATCGTAAACTGTATAATTATTTAACTTTTGGCTAAACGTTGATGCTCCGATACGAAAACCTGTATAAATCATGTTTTCCATGTCTAACCAGTTTTGATAGAAATTCATATCAATTCCGGCTTTAAAATAACTACCCGTTGTGGTGTTATTTATATAATCGGTTTCAAGTGTTCGTTCTTCATTTCCAATTTCTCCTGCGATATAAATACGTTTAGTAAGGCGGTAATCTCCCATGATTTCAAATCCAGAATAATCATCATCAAAAAAAGTAAGTGCGAATTTACTTATATCTGCACCAATTCTAAGTCCATACTTTTGTTTAAAAACTACGGTATCTTTAATAGTTTTAGTCTTTTCTTGTTGGGCAAAAGCTATTGTAGAAAACAACAGCATTAAGATTACGCTTCTAATGATAGATACGTACATGTGTTGTGTTTTCATCTTCTATACTTTGTTGTGTTGTTTCTTCAATCTCAATATTAGAAATCCAATTATCACCGTTTGTCTCTGTCTCTCTTGAAACACCTAAACTATTAAAATTACTTTTATAACCACAGGCTCTAGAAACATAAACAAACTCTGTGTTATAGGTGATTTCTATGATGTCTATATTTGAGTTGGTTGTATCATCTTCATCTTCAATTCTTAAATCGGTGTCTTTTTCTAGCACATAGCGTGTGGTTATCGTGGCTTCGACTCCTTCTGCACCTATAATAAGTGGTAATTCTATGGTATTTGCATTTTCATTAAAGAGTAGTGTAGCATCTGACTCTTCTAATGGTTCAATAATATTACCGTCATCATCGGTTACTAAACCTTCACCATAAACGGTAATTCTAGATACGTTTAGTAATTCATCTGTATCTGTAGCATCATAGAACTCAACAATTAGCCGAGGCGTAGTTTGCGTTGTAGAAGCACAAATATCATCGCGCTCACAGTTGATAAGAGCAATGGCTATTAAAAGAATTAAGAATTTTACGTTTTTCATTTATTGTTTTTCAAATAGCACAACTGTTTCTATATGCGCTGTATGTGGAAACTGATCTACTAAGCTCATTTTTTTGATGATATAGCCAGATTCCATTAATAGTTCTGTGTCTCTAGCTTGCGTAGCAGGATTACAAGATACATAAACCAAACGTTCTGCATTTAGGTTTATTATTTTTTTTAGGGTTTTAGGCGCAATACCAGCTCTAGCAGGATCTAAAATAATAGTTCTTATTTTATTGGTGTATTCTGGGTGTTCAGTTAAGAATTTACCAACATCAGCAGCAAAGAATTTTAAACCTTCAATATTATTACGTTTAGCATTCTCTTTAGCGTCTTCAATTGCAGCAGCTACAATATCTACACCAACAATTTTAGTGTTTTCAGATTTATTAGCAATGATTTGACCAATAGTCCCTGTACCACAAAATAAATCTAAAACAACAGTATTATCAATAGCTTCTTTATTTTCTAAAGCATAATCAACAACTTTAGTGTAAAGTTTTTCAGCACATTTTGGGTTGGTTTGAAAAAAGCTTTTCATGCTAATTTCAAAGTTAAGACCTAATAATTCTTCAACAATTTTATCATCACCATAGATAAGAGAAATACTTCCTGTTGTAGCGATTGTTCTATCTCCTGTTTCATCATTAATAGTATGTAATAAACCAGCAACACGATCACCAAGTAATTCTACGAGGTAATTTGCAAATTTATCTAAATCGAACTTAGGTAAGTCGTAAGATGTTGTTACCAAGTTAAATAAAAGTTGATTGGTTTTGTAAGATTTTCTAACTACAAAATATCTAAAGAAACCTTCTCTTTTAGGAGCATGCCAAGGATCTAGACCTGTTTCAATACAATAGGTTCTAATATCTTTAACTAGGTTTTCAAATTCGGCATCAAATAAACCAGATTCTTTATTTAAATTATCTCCACACCACCAAGTACCACGTTTTTTAAACCCTAGCGTAAATTCATCTACATCCGTTTTTAATTCGTGATCATAACCAATAGCAGAAAAGCCATATTCCATTTTATTTCTATAATGAAAGGTATTTGGAGACGTAACAAATTCATCAAACTTATCTTCAATATCAGCAACTTTACCAATACGTTTAAATAACTCTAAAGTACTTTGCTTCTTGTATTCGTGTTGTTTTTCAATAGGTAAATTGATATAAGGTGCGCCAGGAATACTTTGGTAAGGCATGTCAATTTCATCTTCAGATGCTTTTAAAACTTCAAAAAGTTTACCTTCTGCATACTTTTTGCTCGTTTTTTTAATCTGAGCTTTTACTAATTGACCAGGTAAAGTATTAGGAACAAAGACTACAAATTCGCCATGCTCGTTACGGATACGACCAATACCTTTTCCTCCATAGGCATAACCTTCAATTAGGATTTCTATGATTTCTCCGCGTCTTACAAATTTGTTACGTTCTCTTTTTGGCATTTCTTATATAAATTAGGGTGCAAAGATAGTTGCAATTTTACAAATAGCATAACGTTAATTGATGTAGGCGCTAGCAATAAATTTCTATTATTTTTTGTAATTTGCAACATTCAGGGATGATTTCTTTCCCACGCTGAATTTTCGGACATTTCGAAAGGATAAAGGTAGATAAGGAATGGTTATTTTAGATATCCATTTTTTTGGATATTAACTTTTAAAATTTTTAAAATGGCTGTTTTAGACCAATTAAATTCGCAACAAGCGATAGATTTAGAAAACAAGTATGGTGCGCACAATTACCATCCGTTACCTGTAGTATTAAACAGGGGAGAAGGTGTGTTTGTTTGGGATGTAGAAGGTAAGAAATATTATGATTTTCTTTCTGCTTACTCCGCAGTAAACCAAGGGCATTGTCATCCTGAAATTGTAAAAGCAATGACAGAACAGGCGCAAACGCTAACGTTAACGTCAAGAGCTTTTTATAATGACATGTTAGGGAAGTATGAGAAATATGCTTCTGAAACATTTAATTTTGATAAACTTTTACCAATGAATACGGGAGCTGAAGCTGTAGAAACAGCTTTAAAAATCTGTAGAAAATGGGCTTACGAAGTTAAAGGAATTGCAGAAAATGAAGCTGAAATTATTGTATGCGAGAATAACTTTCACGGAAGAACAACAACGATTATCTCTTTTAGTAACGATCCTGTAGCGCGTAAAAACTTTGGACCTTATACTAATGGTTTTATTAAGATTGCATATGATAATCTTGAAGCTTTAGAAGACACATTGAAAAGCAATGCTAATGTTGCCGGTTTCTTAGTAGAGCCAATTCAAGGTGAAGCTGGTGTTTATGTACCTACTGAAGGTTACTTATCTAAAGCCAAAGCATTGTGTGAAAAATATAATGTTTTATTTATTGCAGATGAAGTACAAACCGGTATTGCAAGAACAGGAAAAATGTTAGCAGTAGATCATGAAAACGTAAAACCAGATGTTTTAATTTTAGGTAAAGCCTTAAGTGGTGGTGCTTATCCTGTATCTGCAGTTTTAGCTGATGATGCTATTATGAATGTTATTGGACCAGGAAATCATGGAAGTACCTTTGGTGGAAATCCTATTGCAGCAGCTGTAGCTATTGCGGCTTTAGAAGTTGTTAAAAATGAAGATTTAGCAAACAATGCAGAAAAATTAGGGCAATTATTTAGAAGTGAAATATCTAAGTTTATAGAAACTAGTCCTATTGTTAATTCTGTAAGAGGAAAAGGTTTATTAAATGCTATTTTAATAAATGATGACGAAGACAGCGAAACTGCTTGGAATATTTGTCTAAAATTAAGAGATAACGGCTTATTAGCAAAACCAACGCATGGAAACATTATTCGTTTTGCACCACCTTTAGTAATGACAGAAGCACAGTTATTAGATTGTGTATCTATTATTACAAAGACTTTAAAAGAATTTGAAGCTTAATAAGCATTTGAAATAAGAGCAAAAAAAAGCGATTTTCTTAATTGAAAATCGCTTTTATATTTATTAAGAATTAGGAAACTACTATTGTCCTAATAATTCTTGCATTTTAAGCTCCATTAATTGAGGGTCTTGCATTGCTTCTAATCCAATTGTTGTGTACATCCAAACGTAAAATAAAACCATTGCAATACTTAATACTACACCGATAATTCCCATTATTTTACCTGCTTTTACATTTCCAAAACCAGAATAAGTTTCAGGTGCTAGCATGTAAGTTTTAGTGGCTTTACCAGCTAATACTATTGCTACGATTCCGAAAATTAATCCAGGAAGACCATAACAACAACAGCCGATGATTGATAAAATCCCCATGACAAGGACTAAAGTTCCATTTGGTATTGGTTGTTTTTCCATTATATAAATTGATTTTTAGTTGATTAAAAAAGTTTTAATAATAAAGCTTACCACAATAATACTAATATTTAATATAAAAAAGCCTAAAATAATGCGATGACCATTTTTAAATTGAAATTTTAGATGCAATAGTAAAAAGGCAAACATTGCAATAAGTGTGTAAATTGCAGGATACATAAAAAAAGCAGCAACAAATTCTCCTTTAAAAATGAAGTTAATAGCCCTTTGCATGCCACATCCCATACAATCAACATTAAACGTTTGTTTCCACATGCATGGTAACATATATTCTTCAAGTCCTTTTGCTAGTATTAACATGGCGCTAAATTAACAATTTGATTTATTACTTTTATAATTGCGAGAAATATTTTTCTAAATTGTACTTTTACGACCTGTTTTAATTAATGAATTATGGATATTTCGAGAAGCTTAAATTTTATGTGTATTCTAGTTGGAGGTATAATTGCATTTTATGCTCAAGCACAGCAAGAACAAAATACGTACTTATTAATAGGAGGTATTGCATTATTAATGGTCGGTGTTTATAGAACCTCTAGAAATATTCCGAGCAAACATGAAGAATCAGAAGAATCATTTGTAAAAACAGAAAAAGAAGATGAAATTTAAAATAAGTGATAAGGTTGAAACAATTGACGATGATATTTCAGGAATAATAACAAAGATTTCTGGAGATATAATTACAGTTGAAGATATTGATGGCTTTGATTTACAATTTGAAGCTCGTGAACTTATGTTAATGTCTTCAGGTAATTCGCTTGAAAGTGCTGTCTACAATACAGATTTTGAAGCCGTAAAAAAAGAAAAAGAATCTTTAAAACGAAAATCTGCTCCAACAATAAAACCTAAAGAAAGAAATGCACCTAAATTTGAAGTAGATCTACATATTCATCATTTAACCAAATCTTCAAAAAGAATGTCTAATTATGAAATGCTTAATCTACAACTAGATACAGCAAGAGGCCAATTAGAATTTGCCATGCGTAAGCGTATCCCAAAAGTAGTTTTTATACACGGTGTTGGCGAAGGTGTGCTACGCCAAGAATTAGAAACACTTTTTAGTCGTTATAATAATGTAAGATTTTACGATGCCGATTATAAAACCTACGGTTTAGGAGCAACAGAAGTTAGTATACTTCAAAATGTAGCGCCTTAATCTTAGAAATCGTAATCATAATCATCAGGATCAAAGTCTTCTATAATTGTTGTTAGTGTACCAAGTGTAATTTCGGTAGTTCTAAAGATTGTTAAATCTGTATTATTAATTACAAATACTGTTTCAACAGTTCTGGTGTAAGAATTTTCAAAAGCATCATAATCATCAAAAACGTAAGAGGTATTTTCGGCAGCATTTAGATATAATTCTACTAAAACATCATTCACAGCAATTCTGTCATCTCCAGGGCCATTCTCTCCATTCGCATCTTCTAAACGGGTAGGAATTAGGTCTCCATCATCATCATCATCTAGGTAATTAGGAAGATCATCACTATTCGTCGGATGATTTGCATCAGTATTTAAAGGGTTAGTTAAAGGATCTCCATCTCCGTCTTCATCCAATTCGTCTAGTTCATTTTCAGTTAAAACATTATCACCATCATCATCAATATCTAAATAATCTGGAGTACCGTCTGTGTCTGTGTCTTGAGGATCATCTATTCCTCCAGGACCATATTCATAAATACTAGGAACACCATCATTATCATCATCTACAATCGTAGACGTTATGTAAACATCTCCAGAGCCAGCTTCATAATCTTCTCTTATTGTTAAATCTGAAGGTGGTACAACAGCACAAATGTCACTAGAAGTTAATTCTCTATTGTATGTTCTATAAATAAAACGAGTTGTACTAGCGTCGATTGTTAATTCTGTTGGAGAACCTTCAGTTGTTGCATGTGTAAATAATGCGTCATTGGTATCATCTCCTTTTTCAAAAATTAAAATAAGCGCTTCGTTAGGATCTTCTCGTGTATCATATACAAGGTGATAGTCTTCAAAATTAGTACATTGTGCTAATTCTTCATCAAATTCTAAATCTACAGTTAAAATGTCACCATCATCACAAGTAGTTAAAAAAGCAAAACATAAGAGTATAAAAAAACGACGTATCATAGATTCTATTTTTAGCAAAAATAAAGGATTTGTAAAATTATAACGTTGCATTATCTAAATAATTTTATTTACAATATTTTTGTAGGATGAATTGATCATCTACAAAATTGTATCATTCAAAGAAATGATGACTAATCAATTGCACTACTGTACTGAGCTTAGAAGAAGTATGACCATAAAAATACTATAAATAACATGAATTCAATCTATTTAGATAACGCAGCCACTACAGCTTTAAGACCCGAAGTTGTAACGCGTATGACGCAAGTGTTAAATGAAACTTATGGAAATGCATCTTCTAGTCATAGTTTTGGTCGTGCGTCTAAAGCACTTTTAGAACAATGTAGAAAAAATATAGCAAGCTATTTTAATGTGTCGGCATCAGAAATTGTTTTTACTGCTGGCGGAACAGAATCCGATAATTTAGCTTTAAGAAGTGCCGTTAGAGATCTAGGTGTTACAGAAATTATTACATCTCAGATTGAACATCATGCTGTTTTGCATACGTTAGATCAATTGCAGAAAGAATATGACATAAAAGTCACTTATGTAAAACTGAAAGCTGATGGAAGTATAGATGAAGAAGATCTTGAATCTGTTTTAGGTCATTCTGATGGAAAAAAATTAGTGACTTTAATGCATGTTAACAATGAGATTGGTAATGTGTTAAATTTGAAAAACATAGCTAAGATTGTAAAATCTTATGGAGCCTTATTTCATTCTGATACTGTACAATCTGTCGGACATTATAAAATAGATTTAAAGGAAATACCTATAGATTTTACAGCCGCAAGTGCACATAAATTTCATGGACCTAAAGGTGTTGGGTTTTGTTTTGTACGAAAAGAGTCTGGATTAAAACCATTGATTTTTGGTGGAGAGCAAGAACGAGGCCATAGAGCAGGGACGGAGTCTCTTCATAATATTGCTGGGATGGATGCGGCTTTAAAAATAGCTTACGCAAATCTTGAAGAAGAACATGCCTATGTTTTAGATTTGAAGAACTATTTTATCACGGAACTTCAAAATAATATTCCTAATGTGAGTTTTAACGGTTGTTCAAAGTCTGAAGAAAGCACATACACATTAGTAAGCGTTCGTTTACCAATGGCTCCTGGAAAAGCATCAATGTTACAGTTTCAACTCGATTTAAAAGGGATTGCGAGTTCTAGAGGTAGTGCTTGCCAAAGTGGAAGCAGTCAACAGTCTCATGTATTAAAAGCTATTTTACCTAATGATGAATTAGCAAAACCTTCTATTCGTTTTTCATTCAGTATATATAATACTAAAGAAGAATTAGATTATGTAGTTGGTGTTTTAAAAGCTTTAGTTAATTCTTAAAACCTTGCAGACATTCTTATATTAAAAACACGTGGTGTTAAGTAATTAGGAATTGCATATTGTTGTTTACTGTAAACGTCTCTAACCCAAGTATTTGTAATTGAGTTTTGGTTATTAAACATATTATAGATTTCAAAACCAATTGAGAGTTCCTTAAAAGCGGCTTTCCATTTAGAATTATAAGTTTTTTCAGGATTCACTAATTCGTAAGAAATTCCTAAATCCGCACGTCTATAATCACGTAATCTTATCTGGTAATTGTATGGATCTGCATAGCTTGGAGAACCTCCAGGAACACCTGTATTATAGACTAAATTTAAATACATTTTAAGGTCTGGCATGTTAGGGACGTAATCTTGAAATAAAGCACCAAATTTTAAACGTTGATCCGTTGGTCTAGCAATATAACCACGATCATCAATGTTTTCTTCAGTCTTTAAATATCCAAAACTAAACCAAGACTCTGTACCAGGAACAAACTCTCCATTAATTCTTAAATCTAAGCCATAAGCATAAGCGACAGCATTATTATCTGCACTATAACGAATTCTAACGTTTTCTAACGTGTAAGGATTAACATCTGTCATTCCTTTGTAATAAGCTTCAGTTACTAACTTGAATGGTCTGTCCCAAATTTCAAAACTATACTCGTTTCCTAAAACAACATGAAATGATTTTTGAGCTTTTACATTGGGTTGCACCGTTCCTGAAGAATCTCTTAATTCTCTATAAAATGGAGGTTGGTAATATAAACCAGCAGCCACTCTAAAAAGCATGTCTTTATCCCAATTGGGTTTAATAGCAAATTGTCCTCTTGGACTAATTACGGTTTGCGTATCACCTGTTTCAATATCATCACCGCTTACAACCCAACTATGAGATCTTACACCGGCGTTATAAAAAACCTCATGTCCATTCCAATCCGTTTGTTTACTATATTGAACGAAAGCTTGAAATCTATTAATTTGAATTCGGTTAGTCGCTCTAATATCTTCATAAGCAGTTAAAGGGCCAGAAAAAGAATTGTAAGGTTGATCGTTAGGCTGACTTATTGAAGGTGGTCTAATTGAAAAACCAGCAGAATCAATAATTTCATATTCAACTAAACGGTCTCTAATATCTTCGTGTGTGTATTTTGCAGACCATTCTAATGTACTTTCGTCATCAATTTTATAATCTCCTTTATGTTCAGCGTTAACTATAAAAGCATCTAAATCATTTCGGGCATGTGTAAGTTGAGAGCCAATCCCTTCGCTAAATTCAACTTCACCTAAATTTTCATCACCAATACTTGTGTTTACTTCACCTAAACGGTATTCTGCTAAAATATCAAAATATTCTTGTTCTGTAGTATGGTAAGCAGAGGCAATAAGTTTAAGCGTTAAATCGTCATTTACAAAGTAATTAGCTTTGAATGCTCCAAAATAGGTTTGGTATTGATCTTTTTCTTGTCCATCGTAAAATACTAATAACGCAACAGGATCATCAATAGTACCAAAGTTAGTTTGTCTATTTTCGGGTTGAAAGTTGTATTTATTTGAAGAAATATTTCCAAGGAAATTTAAATGAAACTTACTCGAAAAACGGTAGGTTAAAAATGTTTGCGCATCTGCAAAAACCGGTTCTACATTACCTTCTGTTTCTAAGCTGTTTAATAATAGGCTATTGTCTCTATAACGTACACCTGCAATACCAGAAAATTTACCATCTTTTGAAACTCCTTCAGCAGCAATACTTCCTCCAAGTAAACTTAAATCGGCTCTTATTCCAAAATTAACAGGATTACGATATGTAATATCTAATACAGAAGATAATTTATCACCATATTTAGCTTGAAAACCACCTGCCGAGAAATCAACATCTTGAACCAAATCGGTATTTACAAAACTTAATCCTTCTTGATTTCCAGAACGAATTAAAAAAGGTCTATAAATTTCTATGTCATTTACATAAACTAAGTTTTCGTCAAAATTACCACCACGTACAGAATATTGTGTACTTAATTCATTAGAAATATTTACTCCAGGTAAGGTTTTAAGAATATTTTCTACACCAGGCTGCGCACCTTTGATGGTTCTTATCATTTGTGGTGAAATAGAAGTAACACCATCTACAGATTGTCTTGTATTTGTATTAATAACAACGGTAGCAATTTGTTCAACTTCAATAAGCATCACAGGGTTGTATTCAATTTCTTGTCCGTTTTTTAAATTGAATTTTTGCTCAACTAATTTATGTGAAACGTGCGTGAAAATAACGGTAACTTCAATGCCGTAAGGAATTCTAAGCTCGTAAAAACCGTTGCTATTGGTTGCTGTGCCTTCTCCAGTGTTGGTTTTTATATTAACTCCTTCAATAGGAGTGTTGCCTTCATCTAAAATGACACCTCTAATAATTGCATTTTGTGAAAACGAAAGTAGACTAAAAAATAAGCCTAAGAGGACGGTGAAAATTAAGCGTTTCAAATATTTTGTTTTTAATCTTAGTTAGGTTGAATAGCGGTTTAGAATATAGATTAACAATCATAATGATTCTATAATTTAGCGTTTAAAATGTAACAGTCTAAGGTCTAAATTTCTACTTTCTAAAAAATGTTGCTTCAAATGTAGAACTATTTCCAACATTATCAGTGACAATTATTTTTAATTCGTTCTTAGTATCTTTAACGATATTATCACTAAAATCGTGTATAAGCGTATTTTTTTTATAATCATATTCCATTAAAATCCACTTTCCATTTACTGTAGCTCTGTATTTACTAATTCCGGTTAACTCATCATCAATTTTAAGTTTGAGATAACGGTAGTTGCTAATCCATTTTTTATCTGTAAAATTTGTAGGTTTTATGGTTGGTGGTACAGTATCCATTGCTAAAGCATAAGTGCCTAAAGCTTTAGTTTTTGCTGTTAAAATATTGCCTTTGCGTGAGGTTAAAGCATAATATGGTTTTTTATAAGACCCATAAAATCGAGCAATATAAAGCTTGTCTTGATGTTCTTTTTTATAATTACTTAAGTCGTAATTAATGTAGAAATTCTTTTGCATTGCAACATTATCATCTCCTAAAAAGAGCGTGTCAGAGCTTACCTTAAAATCTACATAGGTATCATCATACAATGTGTTTTCATAAAAGTTGACAGTATAATTACCTGAAGTTAATGTCGACATTTTATTGCTATAAACCAGTGATTGTTTAGAGCGATCTATGGTGGTAGAATCTTTTTTTATAGTTTCAAATTCTCCATCTACAGGGATTACAACCCAGGATTCATTTCCGTTATAATCTCTAATTCTCATCTTATAAACTGAAGCTGTACTGTCTTCAATTTTAACGTAGCCCTTATCGTAAGCGTCTTTATAAATACTTAGAGGATTATTTTTTTCAATAAAAAGTTTCTGAATTTTAGAGCGTTTACGAACGTAGTATTCATAATCGACAAAACGTTTAATATGTTTACTTTCATCGAAGCTAATACGTTTAAAATCTATTTCTAAACTTTTATTTCCATTAAAAAAAGTTTGAATATTACTTACACCGTTATTATTCGGTGCTAAATCTTGTTTGTCGTTAGAGGTAACACCAAATCCAATATTTCCGTAAGCTTTAATCTTTTCAACAGCATAATCACCTGTTTTCTGTGGAATTAAGCGTAAGGACACTCTTTCATTTTTTCCATTAATAATTGCGTTTTCGTCTTTAGGATAGGCAAATACCGCAGTGACGTAGGGTGCTGTAGAATCTTCTACTTCTATACCAAAGAGTAATGGATTCATTGTACGTTCTAAGTTGTCTCTAATTTCGAAATGTAAGTGAGGACCTCCAGAACCACCCGTATTTCCTGAATATGCAATAACTTCATCAGGCTCTATTAAAAGTTCTTCAGAATGAGGAAAAACTTCAACTTCATAACTCTCTTTATCATATTGACATTGTTTAATATAATCTTCTAATCGTTTAGAAAATTTTTGAAGATGCCCATAAACAGTTGTATAGCCATTAGGATGTGTAATGTAGATGGCTTTTCCGTAGCCAAAATGAGAGATTTTAATTCTACTTATGTAACCTAGTGCCGCCGCATAGACTTTTAAACCTTCTCGTTGTTGTGTTTTAATATCTAATCCAGCATGAAAATGTGTAGAACGTAATTCGCCAAAAGTACCTGAAAGTACAATAGGAATATCTAAAGGAGCGCGAAAATAATCTTGAGGATATTCCGATTGTCCATATAATGAACTAGTTAATAAAAAGAGGATTAAAAATTGTTTCATAGGATTAGCTCTGACAGCGAAAATATTACTTTGTTTACATTTTGCAAACACTAAAACGGTATAATTTTAGCATTTTATAAATTATATTGAACCTCTAATAATACCAAATAAAAATTAAAAATACGAATATTGTTTTTTCTATTTAGTTGTTTTTTATAAGCGTATACATTTATAACTATTAGTATCCTTGTATATTATAGAAGGATATAAGTTAAATAAAATCCAATTTTATTATTATAGAATTTTAAACTTATCTGCTTTAATAAAAAATAATTGTAAAACAATTGTGATTGTTGATTAGGTATGTTAACTTTGTTTCGATAGTATTGAATTACTTTAATGAGTAAAATAGAAGACATTGTTGATGCATTAGAACATAAAATCAGTAAGATTTTAGATAAGCAAGCGATTTTAAAACAGACTAATGAGAAACTCGAAAGTCAATTAAAAGCGCAACAGCAAAAACTTTTAGAACAACAAGAAGAGATTTCTGCTTGGGTAGAAAAACATGACACACTCAAAATTGCAAATTCAATGCTTGGTAGTGACGAAAATAAACGAGAAACAAAACTCAAAATAAATGCACTGATTAGAGATATTGACCATTGTATTGGTCAACTCTCTGAATAAAGTTGTAAATTTAAATTATAATGCCTGAACAATTAAAAATTAAACTTTCTATAGCTAATAGAGTTTATCCGTTAACGATAAACCCTGGGCAAGAAGAAGGTTTACGCAAAGCTTCAAAAAATATTGAGGCGATGATTGGGCAATTTGAGCAGAATTACTCTGTAAGAGATAAGCAAGATGTTTTGGCGATGTGTGCCTTACAATTTGCTTCTCAAGTAGAGCAAAAGTCTATAGATAAAGAGTATGTAAATGAAGAAGTACAGGAAAAGTTAGAAGCTTTAAATGAACTTTTAAATCAACATCTTTAACTCGTACGTTCTTTAAAATAAAATAAGGTTACTGCCTACATTAGTTACATTTTTGATAAACTCAACGATCAATTCTTTAAAAAGGGTGAGTTTAAGTTGTAAAATCGTGCTGTTAGTACTGAACTCGTTTCGGTATCTTAGACAGATTTTTGATCAGCTTGTTAGCCCTAAACTTGTTTTAAGGAGTTTATACAAAACCAAAACTGATGTAGGCTTTTTTATACACTAAAACTAAATAAGAAAGATGGATAATTACGCAATAATATTTATTGTTGGAGGAATAATAGGAGGAATAATAATAGGGTTCTTTATAGCTAAAGCTTTAGAAAAAAGTAAAGCTTCAAAATTAATTGCTAATGCAGAAATTGAGTCTAAATCAATTTTGAAAGAAGCTAAATCAGAAGGAGAATCAATAAAAAAAGAAAAAATATTACAAGCTAAAGAGAAATTTATTGAGTTAAAATCAGAGCACGAAAAGGTGATTTTTTCTAGAGATAAAAAAATGTCTGAAGCAGAGAAACGCATAAGAGACAAAGAATCTCAGCTTTCTAGTGAATTAAATAAATCTAAAAAATCTAATCAATCTTTAGAAAGTAAGATTAAAGATTACGATTTTAGATTAGAGTTTCTTGATAAGAAACAAGAAGAAATTGATAAATCTCATCAAAATCAAATCAAACAATTAGAAGTGATTTCTTCATTGTCTGCTGAAGAAGCAAAAGCACAATTAGTAGAGTCTTTAAAAGAGGAAGCTAAGACAGATGCCATGGCTTTCATTCAAAATCATGTTGAAGAAGCTAAATTAACAGCACAGCAAGAAGCTAAAAAGATTATTATCAATACCATTCAACGTATTGGTACAGAAGAAGCAGTTGATAACTGTGTGTCTGTATTTAATATTGAATCTGATGACGTTAAAGGTCGTATTATTGGTAGAGAAGGTAGAAACATTAGAGCAATTGAAGCTGCAACAGGTGTAGAGATTATTGTAGATGATACACCAGAAGCAATTATCTTATCTTGTTTCGATTCTGTAAGACGTGAAATTGCACGTTTATCATTACACAAGTTAGTTACGGACGGAAGAATACACCCTGCTAGAATTGAAGAAATTGTAAGAAAGACAGAAAAGCAGATTGAACAAGAAATTATAGAAGTAGGTAAGCGTACGGTTATCGATTTAGGAATTCATGGTTTACATCCTGAATTAATAAAAATGGTAGGTCGTATGAAATATCGTTCTTCTTACGGACAAAACTTGTTACAACACTCGCGTGAAGTTGCTAAGCTTTGTGGTGTTATGGCTGCTGAGTTAGGGTTAAATCCTAAATTAGCTAAACGTGCAGGTTTATTACATGATATAGGTAAAGTACCGTCATCAGAAACAGATGTTGAAACGCCACACGCCATTTTAGGTATGCAATGGGCTGAGAAACATGGAGAGAAACCAGAAGTATGTAATGCTATTGGGGCTCACCACGACGAGATTGAGATGACAACATTACTAGCGCCAATAATTCAGGTTTGTGATGCTATTTCAGGAGCAAGACCAGGAGCAAGACGTCAAGTATTAGATTCTTATATACAACGTCTTAAAGATTTAGAAGATGTAGCCTTTGGATTTACAGGAGTAAAGAAAGCTTATGCTATACAAGCAGGTAGAGAATTACGTGTTATTGTAGAAAGTGAAAAAGTTACAGATGAAAAGGCAGCTAGTTTATCGTTTGAGATTTCTCAGAAAATACAAACAGATATGACATATCCAGGACAAGTAAAAGTAACAGTGATTAGAGAAACTAGAGCTGTTAATATTGCGAAGTAAATAGTATTTTAATATAAAGTAAAAAGCACTCTAAATTAGAGTGCTTTTTTATTTTTTAAGCGTTATGGAGAAAGAAGTACCATGATTTAAAGTGCTTTCTACTTGTATTTCTCCGTGTATGGCTTCAACTTGTGTTTTTGTAATATATAAACCAACACCTCTAGAGTCTGCTCTTTTAGTACCGTGAAACGTCTTGTACATTTCAAAAATGTGATTTTTATATTTATCCATATCAATACCAATACCATTATCTGAAATTAAAATTTTAATGGTATTGTTTATGTGTATGGCTTCAATAATTATTTGACTATCCTTTTTAGGGTCAGAATATTTTATACCATTAGAAATTAAATTATAAAATATACTTTCTAAATAAGGTTTGTTTGTAAAAAGAGTATCTCCTTTTTTTATCGCATTATGTACGGTGATTTCTTTGTTCTCTATATCTATTTTTAGGCTTTCTATTATTTTATTAGTAAAATCATAAAGATTAATGTGCTCATTAAGATCTTGAGAGTCACTCTTAGATTTTATACTTACAATATCATCTAGATCGACAATAGTAGTGGTTAAAGACTTTGAAATAGTTTGTAGATGTCCTATTAATTCTTCTTTTTCATTTTCAGACTCAGCTTCATCATAAAACTCTAAAATATTTTTAAAATTACCAATATGAGTTTTTAAGTTGTGAGAAACAATATGTGTAAAACTATAAAGTCTTTTATTTTGACAAGTAATTAATTGAAGATTCTTTTCTAAAAGTTCTTCGCTAACTTTAGAACTTGTAATATCTGTATGTGTACCAATTATACATGTAGATTTATTGTTTTTGTCTTTTTCTACAACCTTAGCTTTATCTAATATCCACTTGTAACTCCCATCTTTACAGCGAATTCGGTATTCGTTTTCATAGAAATCAATATAACCTTCTAAAAACCTATTAAAATCTTTAAAATATTCATCTTTATCGTCTGCGTGTACTTTATCATCCCAGAACTTTGAGGTGTTTTTTATATCGCTTTCAGAATAACCAATGATTTGTATAGATTCTTTAGAGTAGAATACTTTATTTGTGTTTATATTCCATTCCCATAGTCCTATATTAGATAGCTCTATTGCAATTTTATACTTTTTGTCTTTATGAGAATTTGAAGAATACTTATTATTATAAAGATTATGGATCTGTTTTATTAGGTTGAGATTGGGGAATTTCATGGTCTTTTTCTTTATTATTTAGAGCATAATATTTTGATTTTGTCACATGTGTGCTGACAATTAAACCTTTATCTCATAAAAATAGTTCATAATTCTAAGTATAACTTATTTTTTATTGATTATTTAATATAAAACAATCAACTTAACACTTTATTTTCTAGGATGAAATTTATTTAAAACCTCACTTAAATGAGAACGATCTACATGCATATAAATTTCTGTAGTTGTTATACTCTCATGACCAAGCATCATTTGTATCGCTCTAAGATCAGCTCCATTTTCTAATAAATGGGTTGCAAATGAATGTCTAAAAGTGTGAGGCGATACGGTTTTATTTAAGCCTGTTTCTTTTACAAGTGTTTTAATAATGGTAAAAATCATAGCCCTTGTAAGTTGTTTTCCTCTTCTATTTAAAAATAAAACATCTCTATATTCCTCAATAACTGGTTCATGAGGCCGAATTTCTTTTACATAAATGCTAATAAATTTTTTAGTTAAATCACTTATGGGTACAAAGCGTTGTTTGTCTCCTTTACCGGTCACTTTTATAAAACCTTCATCAAAAAATAAATCTGAAAGTTTAAGGTTTGTCAATTCACTAACTCTTAATCCACAACTATATAAGGTTTCTATAATGGCTCGGTTACGTTCGCCTTGGGGAGTGCTTAAGTCTATACTAGAAATTAAAGTATCTATTTCTTTTACAGATAATGTATCGGGTAATTTTCTTCCTATTCTAGGGGTTTCTATTAAGTCTAATGGATTTGAGGTTCTATAATTTTCAAAAATAAGATAATCGAAAAAATTACGAAGTCCAGAAATTAAGCGCGCTTGAGACCTAGGATTGATATCTTTTGAAACAGAATAAATAAATTCCTTAACAACATTTGTATCTATTGTGATAGGAGATTCTTTTATATCATGACTTTCAAGATATGAAATCAATTTTTTAATGTCATAGCTGTAATTTTCAATAGAGTTTTTAGATAAACCACGTTCAATTTGTAAATAATGTTTGTAGTCTATGATTGCTTGTTCCCATTTCATAGTTAAAAATAACAATTTGTAGTTTATTAAATTTTATAATAGCTACATTTTTTTTCAAAATTAAAATCCTTTAGTCTATTCATTTAATAAAAAAATAAACTTAATATAAGGTCTATTATTTTTTTTTGTCTATTGAAAAAAGTAGATTTTCATTAATTATTTACAAATCAATTAGTTAGTGTTTTTTTTAGATTAACGAGCTAGAATCATCGATAAAATGCGTTAAAATTTAACATTTTAAGGTTTTTTTTACAATTTTCAAAGGCTATTTTTGACCATCAATTTAATCAAAAATAAATTTAAAATTATGAAAAAATTATTATTTACAGCTGCAGTTGCAGTTCTTGGATTTTCAAACGTAAATGCACAAGAAGTTACTTTTGGTGCTAAAGCAGGTGTTAACTTTGCTACATTTGTTGGTGATGTTGAAGATACTGATGGTTTAACATCTTTTCATGTTGGTGGTGTCGCTGAAATTTCTTTTTCTGAGAAATTTTCTGTACAGCCAGAATTATTATATTCTATGCAAGGTGCTAGTAATGAGTATTCTGAATCTTTTTCTGGATATGCTTATGCTTCAGAGTATGAAGTAAACTTATCTTACATTAGTGTTCCTGTTATGGCTAAATATTATGTAGCTGAAGGTTTTAGTATTGAAGCAGGACCTCAAATAGGTTTCTTAGTTTCTGCTAAAGCTGATTCTGATTATACAGAATCTTTTGACGGAGAAGTAAGTTACACTGAATCAGAAGATGGTGTAGATGTTAAAGATGATTTTAACTCAATTGATTTTGGATTAAACTTTGGTGCTGGTTACAAAATGGATAATGGTTTAAACTTCGCTGTTCGTTATAACTTAGGTTTAGCAAATATAGCTAAAGATGCTGATGATGACTATAGTGTTCAAAACAATGTATTTCAAGTATCAGTAGGATATTTCTTTAACTAAAAGAAATAATTACATAATAAATTAAAACCGAAGCAATCAGCTTCGGTTTTTTTATGCGTATATTTTAATATCTTTACTTTATGAAGCTCACATGTTAAAAGTTCCGCTTCAAATTATATGTTTTATAACAAAAAAAACATATTACAATTAAATATATATAATATACAGATGAAAAAGCTAATCATTATAAATGGACCAAACCTTAACTTGTTAGGTAAAAGAGAAACTAATATTTATGGAAGTATGACTTTTACGGAGTTTTTTGATTCTGTAGTTAAAAAATATCCCAATATAGACTTAGCATATTTTCAATCTAATATAGAAGGAGAGCTTATTGATAAAATTCAAGAAGTAGGTTTTACTTATGATGGTATTATTTTAAATGCAGCTGCCTATACGCATACATCTATAGGTGTCGGAGATGCTGTTAAAGGAGTGACAACACCTGTTGTAGAAGTTCATATTTCTAATACGTTCTCTAGAGAAGAATTTAGACACCAATCTTACATATCACCTAATGCAAAAGGAGTCATTTTAGGTTTTGGTTTGCAAAGCTATGAATTGGCTATTGAGAGCTTTTTAAGCTGATTTTAATCTTTTGGTGTATGTGATTTATTAAGAATATTTAAATTTTTATATATGAAGCGCTTTATTTTTACAGTCTTAATTTTAATAACCCTAGGTTGTTTTAATGGTTTGAAAGCGCAATCAGAATTTGGAATTAAAGGAGGGGTTAATTTAACTTTTTTTAATGTTGAAGAAGGTTCTTTTGGATCTAACCAAGAAGTAGAACTCGGATATTATGCAGGCTGCTTTGTTGATTTTGAAATTGAAAATGGTTTTAATTTACAAACCGAATTACTTTTTATAGGTCTTGGAGATTTTAAGTTTTTAAATGCTCCTATTTATCTCAAATATAATTTTGATGAGGATTTTAATATTCTTGTTGGTCCTAGTATAAATTATTTTCTTAATTTTTTTTATACGAAATTAAAAGTTAGAGCAGATTTAGCTTTTGCGTATAATTTAACTTCAAAATTAGATCTTCATATGAAATACACCATCGGTTTTGAAGAAATTTCACCCAACGTATTGTTTTTAGGATTAGGATATAAATTATAAATTCTTGTCTTTTTTTACAAATGAGTTAACCTTTTTCTTCATAGAGTTTAACCTATTGTAATTGATTTTCGATTGTTTTTTGACTAAAAAACGAAAGTTGTTAAACTGCTGTTAAGCCTTGTTTTATTGGTGTTTAGCTCTTTAGTTTTGTGGTATTAACCAAAATAAATCAATAATAATTATGAGAAATTTAATTGTATTTGCAACCGTATTTATATTCACATTATCATCTAGTTATTCGTATTCGCAATCAGATTCTAAAGCTGTGCAATTAGGAGCAAAGGGAGGTGTTAACTTCTCTAAAATTACAGGAGATGATTTTGAAGATGTAGATTCAAGAACAAGTTTTAATGCAGGATTAGTTGCTGAAATTCCATTATCGGAAAGAATTTCATTTCAGCCAGAAGTGTTTTACTCAGGTCAAGGTTTCAATGTTGTACAAGCCGAAGATCGATTTTTTAATACCAGTGAAGATATAGAATATCAGTTAGACTATATTCAGGTTCCTTTGTTGCTTAAAGTTTATTTAATTAAAGGTTTAAGTGTAGAAGCAGGACCACAATTTGGATTTAAGATTCATGAAGAATTTGATTCTGAACCTAACTCTGATGGTGGTGATTTTGAAATCAATGAAGACGATTCTTATGTGAAGGATTTTGATACAAGTTTAGCATTTGGAACATCTTATAAGTTTGATGGAGGTTTTTTTGTTAGTGCCCGTTATACTATGGGATTATCAAGTGTTTTTAAAGACGATACGCTTTTCGAAAATGTAGATGGTAAAAATGAAGTTTTACAATTAGGTCTTGGATTTATGTTTTAAACGATATCCAATTCATTTAATTACATAAAAAAAGTTCCAGAATTATATTCTGGAACTTTTTTATTTTTCTAGCTTCTAGCTTCTAGCTTCTAGCTTCTAGCTTCTAGCTTCTAGCTTCTAGCTTATAGGTGAATTACTTCATCATAAGCAGCAGCAACAGCTTCCATTACCGCTTCACTCATAGTAGGGTGAGGGTGAACTGTTTTTAATACTTCGTGTCCTGTTGTTTCTAATTTACGACCTAAAACAGCTTCAGCAATCATATCTGTAACACCAGCACCAATCATATGGCATCCTAACCATTCGCCATATTTAGCATCAAAAATTACTTTTACAAAACCTTCTTTGTTACCACCTGCACTCGCTTTTCCTGATGCAGAGAAAGGGAATTTACCAATCTTAACATCTAAGCCTTGTTCTTTAGCTTGTGCTTCAGTTATACCAACACTAGCAATCTCTGGTGAACAATAAGTACAACCAGGAATATTTCCGTAGTCTAAAGCTTCAACATGTTGTCCTGCAATTTTTTCTACACAAAGAATCCCTTCAGCAGAAGCAACGTGTGCTAAAGCTTGACCAGGTGTTACATCTCCAATAGCGTAATAACCTGGCATATTTGTTTGGTAGAAATCGTTAACTAAGATTTTATCTCTATCAACAGCGATACCAACATCTTCTAAACCGATGTTTTCAATATTAGATTTAATACCAACAGCAGATAATACAATATCAGCTTCTAGTACTTCTTCTCCTTTTTTAGTTTTTATAGTTGCTTTAACACCAGATCCAGAAGTATCAACCGAAGTTACTTCTGCAGAAGTCATAATGTTAATTCCTGCTTTTTTAAAGCTACGCTCTAATTGTTTAGAAACGTCATCATCTTCAACAGGTACAATTTTATCTAAATACTCAACAATAGTTACTTCAGTTCCTATTGAATTGTAGAAATATGCAAATTCAACACCAATAGCTCCAGAACCAACAACAATCATTTTCTTAGGTTGTTTTTCTAAAGTCATGGCTTGTCTGTAACCAATTACTTTTTTACCATCTTGTGGTAAGCTAGGAAGTTCACGAGAGCGTGCACCTGTAGCTATAATAATATGGTCAGCAGAATATTCTTTTCCGTCAACTTCAACTTTTTTCCCTGGTTTAAGAGTTCCATAACCTTCAATAACGTCTATTTTATTCTTTTTCATTAAGAATTTAACACCGCCACTCATACCTTCAGCAACTCCACGACTACGCTTTACAATAGCATCAAAATCATGTTCTGCATCTTTAACTTTTAATCCGTAATCTCCAGCATGCTTTAAATATTCAAATACTTGAGCAGATTTTAAAAGGGCTTTTGTAGGAATACAACCCCAATTTAAACACACACCACCAAGACTTTCTTTTTCTACAATTGCAGTTTTAAATCCTAATTGTGATGCTCTAATTGCTGTTACGTAGCCACCAGGACCACTTCCTAATACTATAATATCGTATTTACTCATGGGTAAGTTTTATTTATTGAATTATTGAATTTTTGTTATTACAAAAATAAGAAATTCAAAAACATAACCCCACAATCTATAGGGTTTAAATTATACTAATTTAAGATAAATTGATATTTAGAATCCTTTTAATTAAAAAGGATAGAAACATCGTTATAAGAGCTTCAGAGAAAGCTTTTTTATGTCTAATTACTCCTTGTCTTCTACAAAGGTTAGTGCATCACCATTAATACAGTGGCGCTTTCCTGTCGTTTCTTTTGGTCCATCATTAAAAACGTGTCCTAAATGTCCGCCACAATTAGCACAATGTTCTTCATCTCTAGTATATCCAATTTTGGTATCTGTACCAAAAGCAACATTACCTTCTATAACGCGATCAAAACTTGGCCAACCAGAACCAGATTCAAATTTATGTTCGCTTTTAAATAAAGGGACATTACAAGCAGCACAATGATAAACACCTTTTTTGTGGTTATTATTAAAAGGACTTGAGTAAGGGCGTTCAGTACCGGCTTCTCTTAATATAAAATATTGCTCCTTGGTCAGTTGAGCTTTCCATTCAGCTTCTGTTTTGGTAACATTAAAAGTTACTTTTTCGTTTTCTTTTTGATTGCTTTTCTGAGCAGAACTATTGCAACTAAAAAATAATGTAATTAAGGCAATTATGAAGTATTTTTTCATTTTATAAGTTTATTTATACAGTTTGCTATTTAAGTCGTAATAGTCTTTTGATAATTACGATAGTCTCTTAATTTATTTACTAAAAGCTTGACTTTTTATGAAAAAAAAATGTTAAATTTATAGACAAAATTGTTTGTGTAAATGAAGATATTCCATTTAAGTGCAGAATGTTATCCTATTGCTAAAATTGGAGGTTTAGCAGATGTTGTAGGGGCTTTGCCTAAGTACCAAAATGAAGTTGGTGAAGACAGTGCTGTAATAATGCCATTTTATAATAATAACTTTACAAAGGCTCATAAATTTATAACTGTTTTTAATGATGAAATTGATCTGGGGAATGTAAAGTATCCTTACAGTATCTTAAAAATAGCAGATGATAGTTTAGATTTTGATGTGTTTTTTGTGCATGTAGAGGATTTACTCTATAAAGACTATGTGTATTCCGAAAACGATATCGATAGATTCTTAGCGTTTCAAATTGCGGCATTAGATTGGATTTTAACTTTAGAAAATAAACCAGATATTCTTCATTGTCACGATCACCATACAGGGTTAATTCCTTTTATGGCTCAAGAATCCTTTAAATATCAGTCATTAAATAAAATTCCTGTTATTACAACAATCCATAATGCACAATACCAAGGTTGGATGTCTTATGAATACTTATATAAAATTCCAGAATTCAATATGAAAAATATAGGATTATTAGATTGGGATAATAGTATAAATCCACTAGCGGCAGCTATAAAATGTGCTTGGAGAGTAACTACAGTTTCTCCAAGTTATATGGAAGAATTGAAAAAAAATGCTAACGGATTAGAGCATTTGTTAGCGAATGAAAGTGCTAAGTCTTTAGGGATTTTAAACGGAATTGATACAGATGTTTGGAATACTGAAACCGATGCTTTTATTATAGATAATTATAATCAAGCCTCAGTAGCTTCAGGTAAGCATGGAAATAAAAGATGGCTTTGCGATACCTTTAATTTAGATGAAAGTAAACCTTTAGTAGCATTTATAGGTCGTTTGGTAGGAGAAAAAGGAGCGGAGTTATTACCTGAAGTATTTCGAAGCATATTGCAAGATAAGGAAGCAAATATTTTACTTCTTGGTTCTGGTCTTAAAGACACAGAAGAGCAGCTTAATGCTCTTAAAAATGAATACAAAGGAAATTACAATGTTTACATTGGTTATGACGAAAAACTGTCTCATATTATTTATGCTGGTGCAGATTTTTTAATTATGCCATCTCGCGTAGAACCTTGTGGACTAAATCAAATGTATTGCTTGAGATATGGAACAGTTCCTGTAGTGAGAAGTATTGGCGGACTTAAAGATACCGTTGTAGATATAAATAATAATGGTTTCGGAATATGTCATAACGAAGTTACAATTACCGATATTAATAATGCGATTAATCGCGCATTAGATTTTTATAAGAATAAAACCCAATTTAACTCCAATAGAAAATTCATCATGAGTTTAGATCACTCATGGAAAGCCTCAGCTAATGCCTACATAAACTTATACAACTCAATAAACTAATAAACAATATGATTAACAACAGAGTATTATCAATTATCTTAGGAGGAGGTCAGGGATCTCGGCTTTACCCATTAACTGAAAAAAGATCTAAACCAGCAGTACCAATTGCGGGTAAATACAGGTTGGTAGATATTCCTATTTCTAATTGTATTAACTCAGGGATGAAACGTATGTATGTCTTAACGCAGTTTAATTCTGCCTCTCTAAATAGGCATATTAAAAACACATATAACTTTAGTTTTTTTAGTTCGGCATTTGTAGATGTACTTGCAGCTGAGCAAACGATAAAAAGTGATAAGTGGTTTCAAGGTACAGCAGATGCTGTTAGACAAAGCATGGATCATTTTTTACAACATGATTTTGAGTATGCTCTAATACTTTCTGGTGATCAACTGTATCAAATGGATTACAATGATATTATTGAAAAACATATTGAAAGTAATGCTGATATTTCTGTAGCAACTTATCCTGTAAATGCAAAAGATGCAACTTCTTTTGGAATTTTAAAATCTAATGAAGACAATTTAATTACTTCATTTATAGAAAAACCTTCTTCAGATTTATTAGTCGATTGGAAATCTGATGTTGGAGAAGAAATGAAAAGTCAAGGTCGTGAATACTTAGGTTCTATGGGGATTTATGTGTTTAATAGAGAGTTGCTTATTGAGCTTATGGCAGATGAAAGTACTGTGGATTTTGGTAAAGAAATCATTCCACAATCTATAGAAAAATATAAAACAGTAAGTTATCCGTTTGAAGGATACTGGACAGATATCGGAAATATAGATTCGTTTTTTGAAGCTAATATTGGTTTAACAGATGCCATGCCTCAGTTTAATCTCTATGACTCTAAACAACGTGTTTATACTAATGCTCGTATACTTCCTACATCTAAAATATCAGGAACAAGTTTAGATAGAGCTGTTATTGCAGAAGGTTGTATTATAGGTGCAGCTAAAATTGAAAAATCAGTAATTGGTATTCGCTCGCGTATTGGTCAAGATTCTACCATAATTAATACGTATATGATGGGGAATGATGATTATGAATCTTTAGCTGGAATTAATAAAAATCATACCGAAATTTTAATAGGAATAGGGGAGCGTTGTTATATTAAAAATACAATTATAGATAAAAATGTGCGTATTGGTGATGATGTAAGAATTAATGGTGGAGCACATCTTGAAGATACAGAAACAGATACTTATGTCATAAAAGAAGGTATTGTAGTCATTAAAAAAGGAGTTGTTATTCCTAAAGGTTTTGTACTTTAATTTATGGGAAAAGTAATCGCACACAGTCGTTTTACAGATTTTGATATCAACCTTTTTAAATCCGGTAAACATTATCGTTTATATGAGAATTTTGGATCACATTTAACAACTGTAGATGGCGTAGAAGGCACTTATTTTGCTGTTTGGGCACCTAGTGCTAATCAGGTTTCTGTGGTAGGAGATTTCAATTTTTGGAAGGATGGAGAATACCTTTTAAACGTCCGCTGGGATTCTAGTGGAATTTGGGAAGGTTTTATTCCTAATGTCAATAAAGGAAGTATCTATAAATACAAAATCCATAGCAATAATAATGGTATTGTTACCGAAAAAGCAGATCCTTATGCAAGACGCTGCGAATATAATCCTAGCACAGGATCTATTGTTTGGGAAGATGATTATAAATGGAAAGATAAAACATGGTTAAAAAAGAGAACTAAGCATAACGCTTTAGATGCACCATATTCTGTATATGAAGTTCATTTAGGCTCTTGGAAAAAGCAAATTGAAGAGAATCGATTTCTCTCTTATGTAGAATTGGCAGATGAATTGGTCAACTATGTAAAAGAAATGAATTTTACACATGTAGAATTAATGCCTATTATGGAGTTTCCATACGATCCATCTTGGGGCTATCAAGTTACAGGGTATTTTGCACCAACTTCTCGATTTGGTTATCCTGAAGAATTTAAACTTTTAGTCGATAAATTACATCAAAACGATATCGGAATTATTTTAGATTGGGTACCTTCTCATTTTCCAGAAGATGCTCATGGTCTAGGATTCTTTGATGGTTCTGCACTTTACGAACATCCAGATAAAAGAAAAGGCTATCACCAGGATTGGAAAAGTTTAATATTTAATTACGGACGTAATGAGGTAAAGTCTTTTCTTATCAGTAATGCTTTATTTTGGTTAGATCAATACCATGCCGATGGCTTAAGAGTCGATGCTGTTGCCTCTATGCTGTTTTTAGATTACAGTAGAGAAGATGGCGAATGGGAACCAAATATATATGGTGGAAACGAAAATTTAGAAGCCATGTCATTTTTAAGAGAAATGAATGAAGCTGTCTATGCTTCTTTTCCAGATGTACAAACTATAGCAGAAGAATCTACCGCATTTCCTATGGTATCTAAACCAACGTTTATGGGAGGTTTAGGTTTTGGAATGAAATGGATGATGGGCTGGATGCACGATACGCTTCAGTATTTTGCAAAAGAACCGATTTACAGAGAATATCATCAAAATGATTTAACATTCTCTATGACGTATGCGTTTACAGAGAATTTTATGTTGCCGTTAAGTCATGATGAAGTGGTTTATGGTAAAAAATCTATTTTAGGAAGAATGCCAGGAGATGAGTGGCAACGCTTTGGAAACTTGAGACTTTTATACAGTTATATGTTTACACATCCAGGAACTAATTTATTGTTTCAAGGCTCAGAATTTGGACAAAGTAACGAATGGGATTTTCAAAATAGTCTCGATTGGCACTTATTAGAATTTAGTCCTCATCAGGGGGTACAACAATTAATAAAAGATTTAAATACATTATACAAGAAACAACCTGCATTATATGAAAAGCAATTTTCAATAGACGGCTTTGAGTGGATTGATTATGGCGATTCTAAAAATTCAGTTTTCACTTATATAAGAAAAGGAAATGATAAAGCAGAAGATTTAATTATAGCTTGTAATATGACGCCAAATCCTAAAGAAAACTATAAATTAGGAGTACCAAGAAAAGGTAAGTTGAAAGAAGTTTTTAATAGCGATCTTGAGAAATACTTTGGTACAGGTCAGTATAAAAATAAATTAAAAACAACAAAAGCTATTTCTTGGAATTATAGAGATCAATCTATAGAGATAACTATTCCTCCTTTAGGAATGGTGGTATTTAAGTATTCTAAATAATAAAACCATAGCCCTGTTAGTTTCTCAATCTAAGAGGGTTTTACTGTAATAAATAAAAAGGCTTTTAAGGTTTCCTAATCTTAAAGGTCTTATTATTTTAGCCAGTAGAGCATCTAAATAATGTTAATATTGTAGTTTAATCATAATTTATGACTGAAAAAACAAAAGAGTATATTTTAAAATATAGCATTCCAAGCCTTGCTGTTTTGGTTATTGCTATTCACTTCTTTTTTGTTAATACTCAAAATCTAAATGCATGGAAAGGTGGAGGATACGGTATGTATACAGGTATTCATTATCAATACAATCAAATATATATACCAGGAATGTCTGTAGATTCTTTAATTAGTAAGAAAGGTGAAATGAAAAGCATATTTGATCGCTTAAAATTAATGCCTAATAAAACGAACCTAAAAAAAGCAGCAATATTAGTTTTAAAAACAAGAGATAAAGATAGTGTTCATATACAGATATGGAAGCCCGCTATTAGCAGGGTAGATAACACATATACAAGAGTTTTAATAGATGAAATTTACTTAAAAAACTCTGAATTGTGAAATATTGGATGACGATAGAAGAAAGGCTAAAAAACAACATTGCGTTGGCATTACAGTTGTTGCTATTACTTGTTGGTGTTTATATTATAATCATGGCCGAAGAATTCCGTATTTGGAAAATTCCTTTGCTTATTATTGGTTTATTAAGTTGGTTTTTTTTCGGTAATAAAACCAAATATCCTATTATTTGGATTATGCTTTTTATGATCCTTATTGTTGATTTATGTAATTTGTATTTTGGTGTTGCTAATCACCATTTTATGCTTTTATACATGGTACTTTCGGTATTGCTTTACTTTTACCATAAACGTACTGAAATTTTACAAAAAAATATCCAAATGCTATTAGTTGTAGTAGTAATAACCTCTGTTGTTCAGAAATTGATGTCAAGTCAGTTTATTAATGGAGATTTTTATTACGATATGATGAATAAAGGAGGTTTATTCCGCGTTTTTTTTAGATTTTTTCCTGAAAAATTCGAGTTGATAAAAAGTAATTATCAAAGTTTTTTAGACTTAAATAATACAAATCCAAATTTATATAAAAAAATAGAATTGAAGACTATTATTCCACATCAAGCTAGTGTTAGTTTGGTATTTGCTTGGGTAACTATTTTTGTTGAATTTTTGGTAGCTTTATTTATACTTGTTAAACCTAAAAATACTTGGACTCACTTACTTTTTGCTATGATGATTTTAGGTGTATTATGTACAAGATTAGAAACAGGTTTTATGGCGTTATTGTCAATTTGTGGACTGCTTTTATGCCATAACTTAAAATTGAGATTATTATATGTGTTAATGGTAGTTGGTTGTATTACATTAGTAGTTACAAAATTTGGATTTCATTAAAAGGAATAAATAATTCCCTTTTTTCTGGAAATTAAAAAATAGAAAGTATAACAATTAAGTTTTTGTAAGTATCTATTTATACCTTTTTTAGGTATAAATTATTGATTGCGTATTTGTTATTAATAATATAATTATTGATTTTTTATCAATAATTAATTCGAAAACGTTATAGTTGATAATAATATTTAATAACCAAACAGAACCTTTTTTAATGTTGGTTTTTTTCCGTTTTTTTGTTAGTAATTTTTGCTTAAAAAATTGACTTATGATTATAAATACAGAATTAGAAAATAAAGGAAACCTATTTCCTTCAAAAATCATAGACTTTAAAAAAGACGTTGATAAGTTATACTTCACTGCAAATAATGATGTTATTTTAGAATTAACTGTTGTAAGAGATAGTTTGCTAAGATTTAGGTATACAACAGTCGGTAATTTTAATAATGACTTTTCATATGCTATCACTAAATATGCAAGTATTGGTTATAATAAACTAGAAATTGAAGAGAAAGAAACGTGCTATGTCGTTACAACATCAAAATTAAGGTGCGAAATTTCTAAAGACGATATGCGTACTTCTATTTACGATGCTGTTGATGGTGTTTTAATAAGTCAAGATGAAAGTGGATTCCATTGGGAAGAAAGTTACGAGCATGGAGGGAATGTTGTAAAAATGAGTAAAGTCTCTAATGATGGAGAAAGTTATTACGGGCTAGGAGATAAGCCAAATCATCTTAATTTAAAAGGAAAGCGTTATAGCAATTGGGTTTCAGATTCTTATGCCTTCGGAAAAGATACAGATCCTATTTATAAGGCCATTCCTTTTTACACAGGTTTGCACAAAGGAAAAGCTTACGGAATATTTTTTGATAATACTTTTGAATCGTCTTTCGATTTTGCACACGAACGTAGAAATGTAACAAGCTTTTGGGCACAAGGAGGGGAGATGAATTATTACTTTTTCTATGGACCTAAAATGAATGACGTCGTAGAAAGTTATACTGATTTAACCGGAAAACCACATCATTTACCACCACTTTGGGCATTAGGATTTCACCAATGTAAATGGAGTTATTACCCTGAAAGTAAAGTAAAAGAAATTACATCAACCTTTAGAAAACTTAAAATTCCTTGTGATGCTATTTATTTAGACATCGATTATATGGAAGGTTTTAGATGTTTCACTTGGAACAAAGAATATTTCCCGGATCCAAAACGAATGGTTAAAGAATTATTAGATGATGGATTTAAAACCGTTGCTATTATTGATCCAGGAATTAAAATAGACAAAGAGTATTCTGTTTTTAATGAAGCTTTAGAGAAAGATTATTTCTGTAAACGTGCCGATGGCGATTATATGAAAGGTAAAGTATGGCCAGGAGAATGTTATTTTCCTGATTTTACAAATCCTGAAGTTAGAGATTGGTGGTCAGGGCTGTTTCAAGAATTAATTGAAGATATAGGAGTTAAAGGGGTTTGGAATGATATGAATGAGCCAGCCGTAATGGAAGTTCCTAATAAAACATTCCCTAATGATGTACGTCACGATTACGACGGAAACCCTTGTAGCCATAGAAAAGCTCATAATATTTATGGGATGCAGATGGCCAGAGCAACGTATCAAGGTTTAAAAAAATACTCATTTCCAAAACGTCCATTCGTTATTACGCGTTCTGCCTATTCTGGTACACAACGTTATACTTCAACATGGACAGGAGATAACGTAGCAACTTGGGAGCATCTATGGATTGCAAATATCCAAGCACAACGTATGGCAATGTCTGGTTTCTCATTTGCAGGTAGTGATATTGGAGGGTTTGCAGAACAACCACAAGGAGAATTATTTACAAGATGGATTCAATTAGGTATTTTTCATCCCTTTTTTAGAGTACATTCTTCTGGTGATCATGGTGATCAAGAACCTTGGGCTTTTGATGAAGATGTTACAGATATTGTAAGAAAGTTTATTGAAATTAGATATCAATTATTACCTTATTTATATACTGCATTTTGGAATTATGTAGATCACGGAACACCGTTATTAAAGTCTTTAGTTTTATACGATCAAGAAGACGTGCAAACACATTATAGAACTGACGAATTTATTTTTGGAGAACAAATTTTAGCTTGTCCTATTTTAGAGCCTAATGCTAAAGGACGTAGAATGTATATTCCTAAAGGACAATGGTATGATTTCTGGACAGACAATGTTGTAAAAGGAGGAAAAGAAATGTGGGTTGATGCAGATATAGATAGTATGCCTATTTATATTAAAGCAGGAGCTATAATTCCAAAATATCCTATTCAACAATACGTTGGAGAGAAAGAAATTACAGAAATTACCCTAAATGTTTATTATAAAAAAGGGAAAGAAGAAAGTGAACTTTTTAGTGATGCAAATGATGGGTTCGATTATACTAAAGGGCGTTACAGCTTAAGAAACTTTAATCTAACAGGGAAATCAAATGAATTAATTATTAATCAATATAAGGAAGGCAAATTTGTGACACCTTATGAGACGTTTAAAATTCAACTTCATGGGTTACCTTTTGATATTTATGAAGTATATTTAGATAATGAAAAAGTAGATTATAAGAGTCAAAAAATTGACAATATTGAATATATTATAGTCGACAAGAATTTTTCTCAGTTACATATTAAAGGATTAAAGGTAAAATCATAGTGACTTATTGCCTAATTTTGTGTCCTAATAGTATCGTTGAAAATAATAATATTTACAAAAGAATTAAATATGAAGCTAAATAAAATAATATTGAGTTTTGTGATAGTCATTGTGGCAGTTTCATGCGCTACAAACCCTTTTACAGGGAAAAAAACAATGGCATTTGTTGGTAATGATGAATTGTTTCCATCAGCTTTTGCACAATACAGCCAGGTTCTTACAGAAAATAAAGTTATTACAGGAACATCAGATGCAGAGATGATTACTCGAGTAGGACAAAGAATCGCAGTTGCAGCCGAGCGTTATTTAACAGCGAATGGTTTTGAAGGGTATTTAGAAGATTATAAATGGGAATATTCACTTATAGAATCAGATGAAGTTAATGCTTGGTGTATGCCAGGAGGAAAAATAGCTTTTTACACAGGGATTTTACCTATTGCAGCTAATGAAACAGGTGTTGCAGCAATTATGGGGCATGAAGTTGCCCACGCACTTGCTAATCATGGACAACAGAGAATGAGTGCTGCTTATATTCAACAAGGTATATCTCTTGCTGGTAATGTGGCTTTGGCAGATGATAAAAACTTAGGTATTTATAACCAAGCTTTTGGTATCGCTTCTAATGTTGGAGGTATGTTACCTTTTAGTAGAAGTAATGAGACAGAAGCAGATAAAATAGGAGTTTATCTTATGGCTATTGCAGGTTATAACCCAGATGAAGCAGCAGAACTTTGGGTGCGTATGAAAGCAAATAGTGGCGACTCTTCTACTCCAGAATTTTTGAGTACACACCCTAGTAATGATTCTAGAATAGAAAATTTAAAAGCTTTAGCTCCAAAAGCAAAAGAAGAGGCTGCTAAATTTGGTGTAACATCATTTAGAGCTATAAATTAAAATTTTAATAATATTTGATTACTTTCGAAGCTGCTCAATTTGAGTGGCTTTTTTTTTTTGATTTTTTTTGATGAAGTGATGTAAACTCAGTATAAAGTTTCACTTTATCAAGTAAACAATTAACGATATAATTCTTATGGATCAACTTCAAAAAGGGAGTAAAAAACTTCTTAATGCTTGGGCTTTTTACGATTGGGCAAATTCGGTTTATACCTTAACAATTGCTTCTTCCATATTCCCAATATTTTACTCGGCTTTATTTGTTTCACAAGTAGAGAAGAATGTTTCTGCTTTTGGAATGGTTTTTAAAAGTACTGCACTAATTACTTACGTTACAGCATTTACGTTTTTAATTGTCGCTATTTTTTCTCCAATTCTTTCCGGTATTGCCGATTATGTGGGGAATAAAAAGACTTTCATGAAATTCTTTTGCTATGTCGGTGCACTTGGTTGTATAGGTTTATATTGGTTTAGTTTAGATAGTATTCATATCAGTCTGTTGTTTTATTTTATGGGATTAATAGGCTATTGGGGAAGTTTAGTTTTTTACAATTCATATTTGCCAGATATTGCTTTTCCAGAACAACAAGATAGCATTAGTGCAAAAGGTTTTAGCATGGGATACTTGGGGAGTGTTTTACTTCTGGTACTAAATTTAGCTATGGTAATGTTTCCTAACTTTTTTGGTTTTGATATTAGTATTTCTAAAACGTTATTAGAAACAGGAACAGAAAAAGAAATTGCAGAAGCTTTAAAAGAAGCTAAAAATAGTGCTTCATTTGAAGCCATGCGTATTTCTTTTATAACCGTTGGTTTATGGTGGATTATTTTTAGTCAATATACATTTTACATTTTACCAAAAGGAATTTCTAAAGGTGGTAAAGTAACTAAAGATGTTGTTTTTAATGGTCTTAAAGAATTAAGACAAGTTTGGTTACAGTTGAAGCAGAATCTACGACTTAAACGTTATTTAGTCGCCTTTTTTGTGTTTAGTATGGCTGTACAAACTATTATGTTAGTTGCAGTTTACTTTGGAGAAGAAGAGATTGCTTGGGGTGGTGCTGATGCTAAAACATTTGGACTAATATCAAGTATTTTAATTATACAAGTTGTTGCTATTTTAGGTGCATTTTTAACATCTAGAGCATCTGCTAAATTTGGAAACATAAAAACATTGATTGTTATTAATTTCTTTTGGATGGGCTTATGTTTTTACGCTTATTTTATGGTGACCGCAATGCAGTTTTATTTTGCAGCTTCACTTGTTGGTTTAGTAATGGGAGGTGTGCAATCTTTAGCAAGATCTACATATTCTAAATTCTTACCTGAAACAGAAGATACAACCTCATATTTTAGTTTTTATGATGTTGCAGAAAAAATAGGAATTGTTATAGGAATGGTCTTATTTGCAACAATAGATCAATTAACAGGAAGCATGAGAAATGCAATTTTGTTTTTGGTTGTCTTCTTTATTGCAGGAATTCTTTTGCTTTTTAGAGTACCAAAAGAAGCTAACTAGTTTCTTTTGTGATATAAATGAATAGAATTAATCTTTACTTTTTAATATCTAAGATGAATATAAAAGTATAGATATAAAAAATGGTCAGAATTTCTTCCGACCATTTTTTATATCTATAAATCTGCTTTTTTTAGTTCTTTACAAGTTTCTTCGTTATAGTAGAATTGCCTTGTGTGATTTTCACAATATAAATACCTGTTTTTAAACTTTGAACATTTAATGTACTCGTCTTAGTAATCATGTTATTAAAAACACGTTTTCCAAGAATATTAAAAATTTCAATATTGGTATTAACTTCAGATTTTAAATTTACCGTTAAGTTATCTTTTACCGGGTTAGGGTACAGATTTACTGTTTCTAAGGTGTTTTGTTCAACACCTAATGCAGAATAGCATGTGTATGATAAATCATCAAAAGCAACTCTATTTCCAGTACCACTATTATTGTTAATAATTACAGATACATTACCTTCAATATTAATATTTGAAATTGTAACCGTTTGTTCTGTATCCGTGTAAGAAATAGTTCCTACTGAATTTCCATTAACGTTTACATTAAAAGTTCCATCAGATCCAGAAAATACACGTTTAGTTGTTACGGTTAAAGAACCAATTCCACCTGTAGTTGAAGGAAGGGTTAAAACTCCATCTCTTACAGTAATTGCAGCAGAAGGATTAATTTGTTGATCTGATCTGGCATCTGTAGCACTCCAACTTCCTCCATTGTCACCTGTCCAGTCTATATTTGAATAAGAACTAATTGAAGTATCTAAGTTTTCAAAAGTTTCAGCTAAACAATCTTCACCACTAACACTTCCGTTATTAGTTGTAGTTTCGCAATCTTCATTGCTAAAACCAGATATATTATTTGCTGCATCTTTAGCTTTAACAGTAAAACAGTAATTAGAATCAGGAGTTAATCCTGATGCTGTAGCAGTTGTACTAGCGGAGTTAAAACTATAAGTCCCATCAATATAAACATCATAAGATGTTACAGCGATATTATCTGTAGATGCTGTCCAAGTTAGAGTAATACTATAATCTGTAGAGGTAGAAGCGACTAAATTTATTGGATTAGTTGGTGCTTCTGTATCTGTCGTTGGGTTCCATATAAGGTTCGCATATTCAGGATGATCTACAAACGGATTTGCATTACCTTGGTAATTATAAGCAGCATTATTTCGTTCTATTTCTACTTGATCTACAGGATCTACATTATAATGCCAATCTAATAACATGGTAATAGCCCAATCAGAAAGTGCTTGGTTTTCAGTTCCATTAAACATAGCAAAACCACCATAGTTATCCATATTATCTTCGTAACGTGTGGCAAAATAAAGTATTGCTCTAGCGATATCTCCTTTAAATTCGTCTATAGGTTCAAAAACAGTTCCTGAATATCCAGAAACATTACTAGATCCTTGTTTCGACCCGTTTAAAGAGGTCCAATCAGCAGATCCTACTGTTCCGAAAGGAAGATTTCCTCGTTTTCCGTTAGCATAGCCATCACTAGGAATAACGTGATGTATGTCATTTTTCATTGGAGAAGCACTTCCAAAAGCAGATTGCGGTACTAAATGCTCACGATTGTAACAAGAGCCTTCTTGTGTGTAATTACCACATTGATTAGAACCTTGTTGATATCCATACGCGTCAGTTCCGTTAGGATTTTCAGTATAAAATAATAAAACAGATCCGTCATTTTCATAGCCACCATCTTGTACATTATCTACATGAGTCGTTTCATATCCAAAATATAATGATCCATATCCTTGATCAGAATGACCATCAGTAACAATGGTTTTCAATGCTGTTTTTAGATCATAACCTGTTAAACCTTCTGCATCATCATAATAGTTAGATGGAATTTGAGCAAACCCAATGTAGGAGATTAGTAAAGTTATGCTTAGTAAGTAAAAGTTTTTCATTCGAGATTTTTGTTTAAAAATGATTTGGTTATTTTCTTTCTAACAAAGCCATGTAAAATCCATCATATCCAGACTTATAGGCTAAAACTTTTTTGTCTTTTACAAAAGTAAAATCTTGTCCTGCTTCAGATTTTAAGAATTTATCAACTTGTTTCTGATTTTCAGAAGGTAAAACAGAACATGTTGCGTAAACCATTTTACCACCAGATTTTACCATTTTAGAATATTGTTCTAAAACCTCTTGTTGTATTTTTTTGATATTTTCAATAAATTCGGGTTGTAATTTCCATTTAGCATCAGGGTTTCTTCTTAAAACACCTAATCCAGAACATGGCGCATCAATTAACAAACGATCAGCTTTGCCATGAAGTTTTTTAATTGGTTTAGTAGAGTCAATAACCTTCATTTCAATATTATGAACACCATTTCTACGAGCTCTAATTTTTAGTTTTTTCAATTTACTTTCGTAAATATCCATTGCTATTAATTGCCCTTTGTTTTCCATAAGTGAGGCTAAGTGTAAAGTTTTACCACCTGCACCAGCACAAACATCTACAACCTTCATCCCTGGTTTTACGTCTAAATATTCTGCAACAAGTTGAGAAGAAGCATCTTGTACTTCAAACCATCCGTCTTTAAAAGCTTCAGTAACAAAAACGTTAGCACGCTCTTTAAGTTTTAATGCTGAAGGATGATCTGGTAACAAATCAGTTTCAATACTCTCAGATTCTAACTTTAATTGTAAATCTTGCTTGTTAGTCTTTAAAGTGTTAACTCTAAGAATCACCTCTGCTTGTTCGTTTTGTTTAGCAATTTCTTTTGTCCATTCTGCTTCACCTAATTCTGAAACTCCTAATTCATCAATCCAATCCGGAATAGATTCTTTGTATTTTCTAGTTTTGGATAATTCATCAAAACGACCTTTAATTTTTCTTGAAGGTGTATCTGCAAAGTATTTCCAATCAGGTAATTTTATTCCTTTTAGTGTTGCCCAAACCGCAAAAATTCTCCAAAGGTTATCTCTATCATATGGCCCTTTAACATCAGCTATTTCTGCATATAATCTTTGGTAGCGAACGATAGTGTAAACCGTTTCTGCAACAAAACCTCTGTCTCTGCTTCCCCAACGTTTATCGCGTCTTAGTAATTGTTGTATTACTTTATCAGCATATTCACCTTCATTAAAAATAAGGTGTAATCCGTCAATCACTGCAAAGCATAAATTTCTATGTAATCTCATAATAAGTATTCTTGTTTAGTCTTTCTTTACAGTTTTTTATTTGTAAAAAAAGAACGTGCAAAGGTAAGGGAAAAGTTTAAAGTTGTAAGGTTTTATTCAAAAGTGTTACCTTATCTATATCGTTGAAGTTAGAATAGGTGCTTTTTTTGAGGTAAAGTGTTATTTTTTAGTGTAGTAATTACGTTATTTAAAGTTGAAAATTGTAAATAAAAAGAATTAAAGTAAAGACAATTATAGTCGCGTTTTTTAGCTATTATTTTTAAATAATCTTTTTAATAACTCTTAGTTTGTGTGTATGTGCATTTTTGTCAATATTATAAATACCACTGTGGTCTAAACGATCAATTCTTACTTTTCCGTGTGCATGAATAATATAATTGTCTTCCATTATAATGCCAACATGTGTAATATCTCCTTCTGCATTATCAAAAAAGGCTAAATCTCCAGGCTCACTTTCTTCAATAAAACTTAAAGCTTCACCTTGTTTAGCTTGTTCTGAAGCATCTCTTAGAATCTTGTAACCATTTAATTTATAAACCATTTGGGTAAACCCAGAGCAGTCAATACCAAAAGGTGTTTTGCCTCCCCATAAATAAGGAGCATTCAAATATAAAAATGATGATTTTACAATATTTTCTTTAGCACTTTTAGAGGTTAAAGCAATGCCATCGAAATGATGATTCAATAGATCTATACCGTTTAACTCAGATCCAACAGGAATAGGGTAGAGGTTATCAGTATCATCAGATACAAACTCGATTAAATCTTTAGAAAGGTTAATTTCAGATTTAGATAAATCATTATAATTAGCCTCTTCAATTTCTAAATATTGCTTATTATCGATCCAGCCTTCGTATTTATCGTATGCAAAACGAATACGGCTCCATTTTTTGCGTTGTTCTAACACTTTAAAATAATCGCCATACAAAGCCTGCGTTACCATTTCACTGGTATCGCTAGGTTCAATTCTAATAGGTACAATTCCAAGATTGCAAATGCCGTATTGCATAGGGTTTTGTTAAGCGCGTTCTAAAATCATTGCAGAAGCACCTCCACCTCCATTACAAATAGCAGCTGCTCCTAGTTTTGCATCATTTTGATGTAATACATTAATTAAGGTCACTAAGATTCTAGCCCCAGAACAACCTAAGGGATGACCCAAAGAAACCGCTCCTCCGTTTACATTAACGTTATTATCATTCAATCCTAAAATTTTCATATTGGCTAAACCTACGATAGAAAATGCTTCGTTAAATTCAAAGAAATCAATAGCGTTTATATCCAAGTTTGCTTTTGCTAATGCTTTAGGTAAAGCCTTTGCAGGTGCTGTAGTAAACCAATTTGGTTCTTGTGCAGCATCGGCATATCCTTTTATTGTTGCTAAAGGTGTTAATCCTAATTCTTCAGCTTTTTCTCTACTCATTAATACTAATGCAGCGGCACCATCATTAATTGTAGATGCGTTAGCGGCAGTAACTGTTCCGTCTTTAGTAAAAGCAGGACGTAAAGCCGGAATTTTATCCATTTTTACATTGGTGTATTCTTCATCTGTATCCACAATTACAGGTTCTCTACGACGTTGTGGTACTTCAACTGCAATCACTTCATCTTTAAATTTACCAGCTTCCCAAGCGGCTTTAGAACGTTCATAAGATTGAACAGCAAAAGCATCTTGATCTTCTCTAGAAAATTCATATTTAGTAGCACAAGCATCTGCACTTACACCCATGGCATTGTTATCATAAGCATCTACTAAACCATCTTTTTGCATACCATCTTCTAATGTAGCAGGTCCAAATTTAGTAGCTGATCTTGCATGGTAATAATGCGGAATCAAACTCATGTTTTCCATACCACCGGCAACAACAATTTCTGCATCTCCTAATTGAATAGCCTGTGCAGCTTGCATTACGGCTTTCATTCCCGATGCACATACTTTATTTACAGTAGAACAAGGTACTGAATTTGGTATTCCAGCATAAATTGCAGCTTGTCTAGCTGGTGCTTGTCCGTTACCGGCTTGTACAACATTTCCCATAATAACTTCATCAACCAATTCTGGTTTTAGGTTAATTTTGTCTAAAGCTCCTTTAATAGCAGCAGCTCCTAATTTTGTTGCTGGTACTGTAGATAAGCTTCCCAAAAAACTTCCAATTGGAGTTCTTACTGCTGAAACGATAACGACATCCTTGTTCATAAATATAATATGTTTGATTGTTGTTTGTTGCGAAATTAAACATTTTTTGAGAGATTTGAGAATGTATTATTGATATTAGCCTTCTAAAATTTTAATATTTATTACATTTGATTGTATATGAATGTATTCTATAATAAGTGGTATAAAAACCACGCTCTGGTCTATAAGGTTTTGTTATTTATTGTAACAACATTGTTTATTGTGTACCTATTTCCTAAAACAGGAAAATTTAGATATTCTTTTGAAAAAGGAAAACCGTGGCAATCGGAAAACCTATATGCTCCTTTTAATTTTGCGATTAAAAAATCGCAAAAAGAGATTGAAAAAGAAGAAATTGAAATTAAAAGCGGAAGTCTTGTTTATTTTGAATTAAATAAAGAGGTTAAAGATGAAGTGCTATCTGAATATCTCACAAGGTTTAATCAGGTGTTTAAAGACTCTACTGATTTTAATATTAATAATTCAGACTTATATAAAAAGGGGCAATCCATAATTGAAAACCTGTATAGCAGGGGGATATTAGATTCTGATTATGATTATGAAGATGACAGAGCTGTAAAATTAGCGACAGCTAACAAGGTTGAAAAAGAGGTTCAATATGGAACTTTATTTGAACTTAGTAATTTAAGACTTCGTGTAGAAGCAGATATGGGAAATTCGATTCCTATAAATGCTAAGAAACGAATGATATCTGTGTTTTTTGATGTTATAAAACCAAATATAAAGCTTAATGAAATTTTAACTAAAAAAGCTTTAGAAGAAGAACTCTCTAAATTGTCTTTAACTAGAGGACGGGTTGAAAAAGATCAGCTAATTATTTCAAAAGGGCAAGTGATTGAAGAGTCTCAATATGATATTTTAAGTTCTTTAAAATCCGAATATGAGTCTCAAGTTTGGAATACTACAAACTATAATTGGGTGCTTATTGCTTACACGTTATTGGTTGCATTAACACTTTTAATGTTATTGTTATTTTTAAGCAAGTATAGAAAAGAAGTGTTTTTAAATAATACCAAAGTCACGTTTATCTTCTTCAATATTGCATTGATGATTTTAATTACTTCGTTAGTGGTTAATGTGAATTCTCAGTTTATTTATGTGGTTCCTTTGTGTATTTTACCCTTGCTTTTAAAAGCATTTTTTGATGCAAGGTTAGGTTTGTTTACACATGTTCTTACCGTATTACTTTTAGGGTTTGTTGTGCCTAATAGTTATGAGTACATGTTTCTTCAAATTATAGCAGGTATGGTGACCATATTAACTGTGTCTGAACTGTATAAAAGAGCAAATTTATTTATTTCGGTAGGGCAGATAACATTTATTTACATTATTGCTTATTTCGCGTTTTTTGTAATTCACGAAGGACAACTTACGGGGCTTAAACTAGAAACTTTTGGATTGTTTATATTATGCGGTTTGGCAACATTATTTGTTCAACCTTTAATATATATCTACGAAAAAATATTTGGTTTAGTATCTGATGTATCACTTTTAGAGCTTTCTGATACCAATACAAAATTATTAAAAGAATTATCTAACAGAGCTCCTGGTACATTTCACCATTCGCTTAATGTAGCTAATTTGGCAGAAGCCTCTGCAAACGAAATTGGTGCAAATGCCATGCTGATTAGAGTAGGGGCACTTTACCATGATATTGGTAAGATGAATAATCCAACTTATTTTACAGAAAATCAGAGTAACGGAATTAATCCACACGATGAATTATCGAGTAGAGAAAGTGCGCAAATAATTATTGATCATACTATAAATGGTATTGAGATTGCTAAGAAATATAATTTACCAGATCGTGTTATTGATTTTATTAGAACGCATCATGGAACTAGTGTTGTCTATTATTTTTACATGAAAGAAAAAGCTGTAAATGAAAATGTAGATATTAAAGATTTTATGTACCCTGGACCAACACCTTTTAGTAAAGAAACAGCAATACTAATGATGTGTGATAGCTTAGAAGCAGCATCTAAAAGTTTAAAAGAGCCTACAACAACAAAGCTTAATGAGTTTGTTGAGAATATAATAAATAAACAAATGGAAAGTGGACAGTTTTTAAATGCAGATATCACTTTTAAGGAGATTCAATCAATTAAAAAAGTACTAAAATCTAAGTTAGCAAATATTTATCACTTAAGGATTGAGTATCCGGAGTAGTAGAATTTTTATGATTTAAAAAGTAAAACCCGTTCTAATTATAATTAGAACGGGTTTTTATGCAAAAGATAATAGAGTAAAATTATCTCATGATTAATTTTAAATCTATTTTAGGATAGATGATTTAATTCTCTTTTTCAAAAATTATATTTCTTTCTGTACTTTTTTTATACAAGTTCTTAGTAATAATCTCATTGCTCTCAGTTGAACGATAATTCTTGTTATTTGGGTTTTGCAGATATTCAAGTTGATGCTCAATCATCTTTTCAAAAGGAACAAGAAAGTCCTTTGTATCGCATTGTTCTAAGCCACCTTTTTTAAGTAAATTTAAGACTGTATAGACAGACTCAATAGTACTAAGACAAAGAGGCTCTGGCTGCTGCTTGATGATAAATTTTGATTTAATTTCATTATCAAAACTGACCCTTTTTAGTTCTTGTAAGTTCTTACTTAGTTTTAGCATTTTACGGGCACAAGGCCACGTACCATCAAGAATAAAGATGTTTGGATTACTGCCCATAAATGAATTTATCTCTGAACCTTCTCTTACAGATAAGTTGAAATTATCTTTACCTGGATAAAGTAAAAAAGAAGAATTTTTTTCTTTAGTCAGAATTTCATTTACACGGTTATTATTAGTGAAATCTACTCCAACTATAATTTCAGAATTTTTAAGTTGAAGCTTAGTCATATGTCCTGTTCCGTTTTTTTCTTTTTTGTACTCTTTAGGGTGCATAAGAATAATAAAACGAGTTTTAGTCTGTAAGGGACTAATGTGTTTACAAATACATGTGCTTTTAGGATTCATGCATTTGTAGCATGTTGATCTTGGATTTTTTATTTCTATTTGCAAAGTGAATATTTCTTTATTTTTCTAACGTTTTTGTCTGTCACTTATTTAGTGAAGTGAAGGTATATTATAAACAACAAAAAAGCCTCAACATAAATGTTAAGGCTTTTTGTGATCGCAGAAGGATTCGAACCTTCGACCGCCTGCTTAGAAGGCCAAAAAAGCGACTATTTTCACAAGCAATATTATTTATAAATATCTGATTTTGTTATGTTTAGTTAATTTTGAGGTTGTTTGATATGAATTGTACTCAAACAAAAGTGTGCGTAAAGTGTGCGTAATTTTTGCTAACTTTATATCTAAAATAACTGAGAAATGGCACGAGCAAAATTAATTTTGGATACCAGAGCTAAGTCAAAAACTGTGAAGGATGGGTTGTTTCCAATCGTAGTTAGAGTTTTTCATAAAAGTCCTAGAATGATTCGTCTTCCTTATAAGACTTCTAAAGCTGGATGGGATGCAAATAACATGACTATTAAAAAATCAGTTTCTGTAAATAAGGATTTGGATTGCAGTGAGATTAATAAAACGTTATATGAAAAACTTCATTCAGCAAAGTCTTTGATCAATGAACTTGGTGATACTCTTAATCAGATAACAGTTGATACGCTAGTTGAGAATATTAAAAAAATATGGGATGATAAATTAGATTCAAAAGTTAAGAAAGATCTTTCTAATGAAATTACTATTGAGGAATGGGGGAACGTTTTAATAAATCGAAAACTGAAATCTAACAAGCCAGCAACTGCTAATTGGTACAAAAATGCAATAACAGCTTTTGAAAAATTTAATAATAATTCTCCTGTAAAGTTTCATCAGGTTACAGTAACTTTTTTAACTGATTTTGAAATAGAACATTTGTCAAAAGGAAATTCTAAAAATTGTATAAGTTCATACACTAGAGCAATTAGAGCTATTTATAATAGTGCAATTAAAGAAGATGTATTTATACCGTTTAAACATCCTTTTTCCAGTTATAAAATTCCATCTACAACGAGAACAAAAAAAAAGGCTTTGTCTAAAGAAAAAATAATTGCTATTCGAAATTTGATATATGAAGAAAACAGTAGTCTTTGGCATACAAGAAATTATTTCTTAGCTATGTTTAACTGTAGAGGTATGAATTTAATTGACCTTGCTAAATTGAAATTATGTGATATAAAAGGAAATAGAATATATTATGGTAGAAGTAAAACAAACGACCCTTTATCAATTAGAATCACAACAGAATTTTCTGAAATACTTAAGAAATATACCCTTGATAAAAATCCAGATGACTTCATATTCCCAATTGGTTATGATGGTTCGGTTGAAGCATTTAAAAAATATCGTTCAGATAGAAGATTAGTCAATAAATTATTGAAAATAATTGCGAAGGATGCAAATATTGAAGAAAAAATCACCTCTTATTATATTAGACATTCTTGGGCAACAATCGCAAAAGATATGGGCATTTCTACAGAAATTATAAGCGAAGGGCTGGGACATCAATCTATAAGGACAACCGAAATTTACTTGAAAAGTTTCGACAACACAGTGCTAGATAAAGCTAATGATCTTATAGTTGGATGATTAAATTGGAAAAAATGTGAAGAGTTTAATAAATAAATATTCGTAAAGATGATAAAAATATTTTGATATATTTTTCAGGTTTAAAATTATGTAGCCTTTATTCAGGACGGGTCAAAATGTTGTACAACGGTTTTGTGTATGGTTAGTTGCGTGGTTAAGCAACTAATTTAGTAAACTTTTACGAACCCGTGAATATTCCGCAGGAATATTCGCAAGTAGGGAAGAACCTAGCAATTAATTATACACGGTGTTGTGCACAGTCTTTATTCTTCAGGGATTGTTGGTTCAACGTTTCTGTAATATTCAAAATTTTCCCATTCGAAATCCCAAGCAAAAATATCTTCTTGATATGTTTGTACGCTATCAATGTGGAAGCAACTTCCGTCTTCGCTATATTCAAAAGAATATATTTCAATTCCATTTTCGAAATATCGTTTTTCCGTCCACAAAAGAGTTAATCGAGAGTCTTTTAAATTGTATTTTTTTAAGCAAATATTGTTTCCACCTTTATCGTTCACGCTTACAAATTTGGAAGAGACTTTTTTATTTTTAAAGCATAAAGATTCTTCAATACTATATGAGTTTTTAAGATATAACCAGTTTATTGAAGCATCTTTATTCTTTTCTAATATTTGTTGTACTTCTTTTTCTGAATAGGCATAAGTTGAAGTAATAGGTTCTTTTCCGTCTTCATATTGTATTTTAAACATAATTCTCCCATTCTTAAAATGAGTTTCAAAAAGATATTCAGGAAGATCTTTTAGAGTCTCTTTTTTAATTGTGATTTCATCTCCGTTGTTATCAATATATTTGCTTATTTCGTTCAATTTTCCTGTCTCTGTTAGATTGTGCACAACGTTGATGTATATGGAAAGTTGCGTGTTTGAGTGCGAGGATTTTCCGAAGGAAAATCAGATGCAAGCAAACAAAGCAACTGACATTGGTAAAGTACTAATTTAGCAATTTTTTATATACGGTTTGCCATTTCGTTTTTTTTTCTTACAGTTTGGGATTAGTCGACAAATCTTTTTTTTCGTTTTGCTATTCAGTCCGTCGCAACAGTTGCGCATTGTTTTGGTCAGTCAGATGTATGCTGAGTTCTTATTCCGTAAACTTATTCAATTTCAATTCTTACTTTTTCTTTATTGATCAAATCTTTAATTTTGTAAAATAGTATTGAATTAAACAAAATAAAGATGATAGCAGTCCAAAATCCATAATTCATAGATAGTCAAGTCGATGCTCCAAAACTATGAGCAATTAAAACGAATAGTAAAAAAATACGAGCATATTTTTTGGGTAAATAATAACCTAAAACCCCAATTAGTATTAACCAAATTCCACAAATAATAAAAATCCCAGAAACGTGATTTTTCATCATAAAATTTCCGATTGGATTTGCTTCATTCGCCATATTCAAATTTCCATTCCAATATTCCTCTGATTGCCCCTTAATTGTAATTATCGTGTCAAATAAACTTGTCCAAAGCGCAGGAATTAAAGCAAGTATTTTTCCTTTATTATTCATTTAGTTTTTTCTCTATGAGTGCGTTTGTATTATACTGATATAGGTTGACTCTTTTTAGTTAATATTTAGACGTTCAAAAGATTTTTTTTAGCCGTTTAGAAGGCAAAAAATAATTTGAACTAGGTCTGTTTTTAAATCGTAAGTTCAGGTAAATTTACATTATTTTTCCGATAGGATTTGTATTTGATGTTTGGATTCAGATGGACTTCAGCAGGTTTTCTGAGATCTAGGCTAAAATGGGTTCTCAAATTGTTATAAATATATACTGCTTGTTGTATCATTTTTTGTGCTAATTCAGTGTTCTTAATAGTTTGTTTTAATCCATATTCATATTTAAGAGTTCTGTTAATGCGTTCTGCAATAGCATTTTCATAAGGGTCGTATTGCTCAGTCATACTCATTGTAATGTTATTGTTTTCGGCGAATTCTGTGTATTTGGGGTTGCAGTATTGGAAACCTCTATCCGAATGATGGATAAGCTTTTTATCAGGGTATTTCCTATTTTTAATAGCCATAGCGAGTGCATCCGTACAAAGCGATGTTCTCATATGGTTATCGAGTTTATATCCCATAATCTGCTTAGAATAAGCATCTGTAACAATGGCTAAATAATTATGACCGTATTGTGTTTTAATATAAGTGATATCGCTGACCCAAAGTTGTTCAGGACGAGTAGGGACATGGTCTTTTACCAGGTTTTTATATTTTTTGTACATATGGTTTGAGTTTGTCGTTGTGATGTAATTTTTAGTTTTGGGAATCAAAAGATTATTTAGTCTGAGGAAGCGATAGAACTTGTCTCTACCAATCTAATATTAGCCTCAGTAAAATTAGCTTTAAGTTCCGCATGTAGTTTAATTCCACCAGTTTTAGAGCCTACTTTATTACGGTAGTCCTTGACCATTTTGATCATTTTTTGATGATCTATTTCTTTTTTCTGTTGCGTTCTTAGTCTTTTGTAGAAGGCTTGTTTAGAAATCCCAAAACATCCATAGAGCCATTTTCTTTTATACGCTGTTTTTTCTTTTGCTCTATCTCTTTTGCTAATGTTTTGGGTAATGACTTTTTTGACATATCGACACCTGTAATAAGTTCCATATCAGCGATAATGTCCTGTTGGAAGTCTTTTTGGAACTCAAGTTCTTCAATCTTCTCCTTTAGCTTTTTAATCTCATCGTTTTTACTCATACCCATGTTTTGTTGTACTAATGTACTGTATTTTCTTAACCAATAGGAAATAGTTGTTCTAGGAATATCATATTTTTTAGAAGCTTGGTTGTTTGAAATCTGACCATTTAAGATTTGGTCAACGACTAAAAGTTTGGTTTCTAAAGTTGCTTTTTGATAGCTTTTTTTTAGCCAGTGTTCATTTTTTGTTTTCATAAGTGACAGTAATTAATTGCTTAATTTTTAGTCAACCTATTTCAGGAAAGTACACGGTTCAAATTAATGCCAACGGTTTTGTATAAGAATAGTGCGGTTTTGTGTGCGAGGATTTTCCGAAGGAAAATCAGAAGCTAGCAAAACTGCACTAACCTTTGATTAAGCACTAAACTAAGCATTATTTTTATACGGTGTTAGCATTAGTTTTTTCTTCTTTAGTGATATAATTTTTAATTTCCGTTTCCCATTCCGAATATTCAATTTTTTGTAATCCTTTGCTTGAAATCAGTTTTGTGTTTTTGTCTAATTTTTTTAAAACAGATTTGAGATTGGGATTTCCATTCATATATGGCCAATCAGTAAAAAGTCTGCCATATTCTCAATAATTATAATCGTCTTTGATTGATTCTTGCCATTTGTTAAGGAAATAACTGTTCAAATGTTTGCCATTTATTCTAGGGTCAAAAAGAATCATAGTAATCAAACTTTCTATTCCGTTTTTGTTTCTCCAATTGTAGCTAATAATCACAGTATAACCATTAATTTTTCCAATCAAATAATCCTTTTCGGTTTTGAATCCAACTTTGAGGAAATCAGTAAACTTTGCAGTTTTTAATTTTTTAGACCTTTGTTTTGGTCCAAAGTATTTATCATAAATAAAGAGTAAAGTTCCAAGAAAAATAGATAAACCTATAATTAACATTAATAGATTAGTAAATCCGTCAATTCCCATATTAAATTTCCCCGTAATTATAGTCGAGAATAAAGTTGAGAAAACTATAATTGAAAAATAACTTAGAGCTTTTTTGTAGTAGTTGAGGATTTTCATCAAATTAATGCTAACGGTTTTGTGTATGGTTAGTTGCGTGGTTAAGCAACTAAGTTATTAAACTTTTACGAACCCGTGAAAATTCCGCAGGAATTTTCGCAAGTAAGCTCAATACAGCAATTAATTATACACAGTGTTAGGCAACGTTTTTATTTTAATAATTTTAAATTTTCTATATGATTATAATGGGTATTAATTTTATTTATAATTATATATTCTGATATAAAATCTATTATTTCATTTTGTAGTTTTATATTATTTTCAATGAAATCTTTATAACTTGTCTTATTAAGTTTTCCTTCTGAATTAGTCTCAAGGATAATATCCTTTATTTTTATTTCGACCGAGTTAGTAGTTGGGTCTTGAATTAATTCATCAACATAATGAGAGTCTCTATTGGTATGAGCGAAAACATTTCTGTTATTTGATAATTTTCTTATTTTTTTTATCTGTTCTTTATTAAAGATATCTAGATTGATAAGAATTTTAATTTTAGCGCCAAAACTTATTACACTAGTGTTTAATATGTATTCGAGGAAGAATGATTTGTCTTTCGGGTCAATATGATGGGTAATAATTAAATTTAGGAATAATTCTATCTCGTTAAATATGTGAATGGATTTACCCGTATTTAAGTATGTTTCTTTTTTCATAGTAATGTTGAGAAATGTTGCCTAACGTGATTGTGTATGGTTAGTTGCGTGGTTAAGCAACTAATTTAGTAAACTTTTACGAACCCGTGAATATTCCGCAGGAATATTCGCAAGTAGGCTAGAACCAAGCAATTAATTATACACGGTGTTGTAGTGCGTTTTTTATTTAAGTTTATTTCCATTCAAATCATAAATGTCGTGTGGTTCATTTTCGTCGAAATAATCACAGCTAGTTTTTTGAGCATAAATTTTGTTTTCTTTTAATGTAATAACATGGTATTCTATTGGTACTATTAATGTGTTACTTATATCAATAACACCAAATTTACCACCCATTACATAGGTCTTTTCTCCGTTATTGTCTTTATCGAAATAGTTAATAACTTCACTATCTATGCTAATAATTAATAAATCAGATGAAATAAATTTAATCCAGCTGTATTTTTGCGGAATTATTATAATGTTATTTATATCCACTAACCCTAGATAATTACCTTTCCAAGAACTAATAACATATAAATTAGATGTATAAGAGTTATTCTCATAGTCGAACCACCATTTGTGCGATTCTTCTGTGTTATTGTATGAAAATAATTCTGCTTCATCATCAATCCAATTATGATGATTAACTTTTAGTGCTGGTGCTTTGAATGTTCTGAAAAACTTTGAGTTACCGCACTTTTCGAGATAGTCATATTCTAAGGGTAATTTAAATTTTCCATTTGCATCAATAAGACCCCATTTTTTATAGATTTCATTTTTAGGTTTGTTATGCATGTTGTTGATTACTCTAGTATAAGGCGAAATTTCTTCTTCCTTATAATAATTATTATCATCAATGAAAATATTACAATCAAGAGTTTTAAATAAATCAACACGATTTAATTCAAAAAGGTAAATTTTATCGTCTTTTGAGGCTAATATTGTTTTCTCTTTTTCAAATACTATAAAATTCCCATATTCTTTAGGTAAAATCTGATTATTTTTATTATCAATAATGCCAATTTGATTATATGAATTTCCATTGGTGTAATAAGATGATGAAAATACCTTATTGTAATCCCTGTCAATTAGTTCTGTACTTATTTTAACAATATTATTTTCTTTGGGTGAGTTATAATTAATTCCTACTTCGGGCAATTGCTTCCTATCATAGCCTCCAAATGATTCTAAAATTAGATTACCTTTAATATCAAAATAATATTTTTTGCAATCCTTTTTATTAGTTTGCTCTATTAGGGCACAAAATACATTATGTCTGGTATAATAATGAATATGACTAAACAAAGGTTCTATTAAAAAAGAGTTACTCGATATAATTGCTCCGCATTTCATAAACTTCGCTTGAAAAACATCATAAGTTTGACCTGTAATCAACTTTTTTATTGGTTCATAATTATATCTTGTAGGTCTAATTTGAAAAGAATTGCTCGTTATTTTGCAAAAAGCTTTATTACCATTATCATAACTTTTCATTCTTTGATTTGTGGTCAGTTCTACTTTTCTGATTTCAAAAGAATTATGCGAGCTCCTTTCTTTTAAAAATCTTTTTAGCTTAATATTTATAATGTTATTAAACAGCCACAGATTCGGTACAATTTGTTTTCGTTCTTTTTGTATTTCCCCGTGAGCATTGCTTAAAATTTCATACCAAACCTTATGTTTATTCCTAGGCTCAAGCTTTAATTTATCAAATGTTTTGACCACTTCAATCCAATAGTTTAAAGTGTCATCTAAATCAGTTTCTGATTTAAGACTTTGTTCTAATTCATCAAATGAATATGGATAATATTCTTTCAAACCTTTGTGAACTAGTCTTAACTTAGTTTTCGAAAATTCATAAGTGTTTTTGCTTTCAAATAAAACCTCTTCATCTGAGTTTTCAGGGATGATTTTACTCCTCTTTATTTTCGCAAGTATCTTTTTCAGTATTCTCATCGTCAAATGCACTACAACGTTGTTGTATATGGTTTGTTGCGTGTTTTAAGCACCTAATTTAGCAAATAAAAACCGAATAGAAAATCCGCGAGGATTTTCGTAAGTAGGCTAGAACTAGCAAT